>CAZLDI010000008.1:0-131133 GCA_964558415.1 uncultured Dehalococcoidia bacterium | reverse complement strand
GGCGCTCGGTGAGGGCGGTGGAATCCGTGATGTCGGCGAAGAGGATGATGGCGGTGCCGGACGGGAGGTCACTTGCAATTTCTACTTCTCGGCCTTCGCCCAGGAACCCGGTTATGATCCCCGGCAGTTCCAGGAGATACCTATCGTCTATCAGCTGGAATCGTGCGTTCGGGATCCGCGCGGCCATGCGCTGCCCAACTTGCGGGGAAAGGAAGCGATTGTTGCGGTTGGAGACGACGAGCGTGCGGGTGGTTATCTGCGGCAGAAGGGCGGAGACGTCCCAGGTCTCCATACACGCTTGCGATGAACGATAAGCCAGCGGTTCGACACATTCCCTGATGTAGGCGGCATATCTGGCGGCAAATTCCTGGTTTTCGATTCCAAACAACACCCGCGTGAGGGTTTCCGTATACAGCGTCCAATCGCCGCTGCGCAGGGCCTCTTCGGCTACGTTGACAGGGCTCTGATTCCTCCAGTCCGAAAACTTCACCCAGCCATCGGCAATGACCAGGGAGGAAATCTGCTCCCGACGGGTCGCAGCGTAGGCTACGGCGATCGGAGCCGCGTCTAGGATGCCGGCCATCGCGAAGCGCTGCAGCCCCGCGCCATCAACCACCGCCTCGAGGTCGCGCAACATCGCGTCCATCGAAAAATCGATGGCGTCACGATCAGAGAGACCGCTGCCGCGGCTGTCGTACCACACCACATGGAAGCGCTCTGCGAGCGCGTGAAATTGCGGGAACATTTCCCAAGCCGCCTGCACGTGGCTTTGCGGAGGAGGCTGCATCAGCAGCAGGGGAGGGCCATCGCCCGCAGTGGCGAAGGCGATATCCACCCCATCGCTCGTCTTGGCGTACTGGATGCGCGGTTCCATCACCTCACCCCCCGGCCCCCTCTCCATGCGATGGAGAGGGGGAGACGGCCCACACGCGCACGGCGTCGCCGACGCCCTTGAGCGCCTGCTCGCCGCGGTCTTCGAAGGTGACGCCGGCGCTGGTGCGGGCAAGGCCGCGCACGGTGTCCGAGACCAGTACCTCACCCGGTGCCGAGAGGCCGCTGATGCGCGAGGCGATGTTGACGGCGCCGCCGTAGACGTTGGCGCGCCCGTCCGGGTCCGACTCGCGGATGACGTCGCCGGCGTGGAGGCCGAGGTGCAGGGGTAACCCGCCCTCATCGCCCGCCTTCCCGCACGCCAGTGCAGCCTCTATCGCCTGGCGGGCGCTGGTGAAGACGGCGAGGACGCCGTCGCCGAGGAGCTTGCCTTCGATGGGGGTGCCGGCGTTCTCGCGGATGATGCTGCGGAGGGCGGTGTCGAGCTCGCGCGCCTTCGCGCGGAAGGCGGCGTCGCCGAGGCGCTCGGTGAGGGCGGTGGAGTCGACGATGTCGGCGAAGAGGATAGCAGTCATGCCGGGGAGTGCGCGCCCCGTCCCCACCACTGCCAGCGGCTCGCCGCGGACGAACGAGTGCAGCTCTTGCGAGTAGTCGTTGGTGCCTACAAAGCGGGCGTTGGGAATACTGGAAGCCAGCACTCGCGACAGATCCTCTGTAACGAAACCGGACTTGTCGAGCACGACGAGCGTCGGCACCGTCACTTTAGGGAGGAGGTTAAGCACATCTACCTTCTCTGCTGCATCTACGAAGGAAAAGAACGTCTTTGCTGATGTGGAGCTGCGAAACAGCTCTGCCGTCTTCCTAGCAAGCTCGGTGTCCGCAAAACCGAGCGAGGCCGTGGCGATGTTCATGGTGACGAATTCCCACTGCTCATCTGCCATCGCACGCATTGCGACCAGCGCCTGCATGACCGGATTCCTTTGATAGTGGGCGGATCCCAGGGCAAAGGAGTTCACGAGGACGAGATGAGACACGCGCTCCGGGCAATGGACCGCGTACTTGATCGCGACCGGTCCACCCTGCCCGTACCCGCATAGCACGAAGCGGTCAACTTCGGCGCTGGCAACGACAGTCTCGAGGTCCGCCACCCTGGCCGCCAGCGAAAAGTCGCTCACATCCCGGTCAGAGGCGCCCATGCCACGACTGTCATACCGCACGACTCGCCAACCCGAGGCGATGAGGCGATCTACCTCCCGGCGCGTAGGTTCGTTGTGGAGGTACCAGTGAATGTCACCCCACACGTTGGATGTGTAGACCAGCGGTTGCCCTTCGCCCATAGTGCAGTAGGCGATGTTCACGCCATCGCTTGTTTTTGCGTACTGGATGCGCGGTTCCATTACCTCACCCCCCGGCCCCTTCTCCATGCGATGGAGAGGGGGAGACGGCCCACACGCGCACGGGCTCGCCGACGCCCTTGAGCGACTGCTCGCCGCGGTCCTCGAACGTGACGCCGGCGCTGGTGCGGGCGAGGCCGCGCACGGTGTCCGAGACCAGCACCTCGCCCGGCGCGGAGAGGCCGCTGATGCGCGCGGCGATGTTGACGGCGCCGCCGTAGACGTTGTTGTCCTCGCGGATGACGTCGCCGGCGTGGAGGCCGAGGTGTAGGGGCAGCCCCGCGTCGCTGCCCGCCTTCCCGCACGCCAGCGCAGCCTCTATCGCCTGGCGGGCGCTGGTGAAGACGGCGAGGACGCCGTCGCCGAGGAGCTTGCCTTCGATGGGGGTGCCGGCGTTCGTTCGGATGATAGTACGGAGGGCGGCGTCGAGGTCGCGGGCCTTATCGCGGAATGCGGAGTCCCCGAGGCGCTCGGTGAGGGCGGTGGAATCCGTGATGTCGGCGAAGAGGATGACGGCGGTGCCGGAGGGAGCGGCGGTGGTGCTGTTGGAACGAGAGGACGACTGCGCCAGGGACGAGTCCTGACCGGTTACTTCCGCTATCAGTCCCGGCAGACTCTGGTAAGTCATGTCGTTCAAGACCACGAACTGCGCGTCTGGTATGCCAGCGGCCAACCGCTGCCCGGCTCGGACGGACACCCACCCATTGTTCTGGTTGTGCGCAACGAGGGTTGGTGTCCTCACCTCACTGAGCAACCTGGTAACGTCATATCCCTCGTTGCCGTGCACAGAGAAGGCCTCACGGCAGGCGTCAGGGTCAACACAGGTCCGGATAAACTCAGCAAACTTCGCGGCGAATGCGGGGTCATCGAACCCGATCAGTACCTTCGCGAGCGTTTCCGTGTAAAGGGTCCAATCGCCATCACGAAGCGCCTCGTCCGCATGAATCGCGGCCTTATCGTAGTCTTCAATGAAATTGGCCCACCCGTCGATGAGGATCAAATGAGACAACCGACCCGGATTCGCCGCTGCGTAAGCGACTGCAATAGGAACGGCATCATACAAAGCCAGCAGGGTGAACTCCGCGGGAGATGCGCGGTCAGCCACTGCCTCTAGGTCCCTGACCATCGCGGCCATAGAAAAGTCGATCGCTCTTCGGTCCGACAGGCCCGATCCCCGAGAGTCGTACCACGTGAGGCGAAATGTTCGTGCCACCGGTTCCATCAGGTACCCGAACATCTGCCATTGGAGTTGGACGTGGCACAGCGGCGGAGAGGGCGCGAGGATCAACGGCGTGCCCTCTCCCGCAGTGGCGTAGGCGATGCTCACGCCGTCGCTGGTCTTCGCGTACTGAATGCGCGGTTCCATGACGCGCCTTATTCTACGCCAGCGGCAGCGCTTCACTCGATAAGCGGGGAGGTGCTACGATGCGCCCGTGCCAAGCCCGCCACTGGTCAATCTCCTCGACTACGAAGAAGCCGCGCGGCGGAAGCTGCCGCAGCAGATATTCGACTTCATCGCCGGAGGGGCGGGCGACGAGATCACGCTGCGGCGCAACCGCGAGGCGTTCGACCGTTTCGAGCTCCTGCCGCGCGCGCTGATCGACGTGTCCGCCATTGACACGTCCACATCGGTGCTGGGCCAGACGGTCTCGTTCCCTGTGCTTCTGGCGCCGGTGGCGCTGCAGCAGGCGGCGCACCCCGGGGGCGAGCAGGCGACGGCGCGCGCGGCGGCTGCTGCCGGGACGATCATGGTGCTGAGCACGATGTCGAGCTGTAGCATCGAGGAGGTCGCAGGCGCTGCGGACGGGCCAAAGTGGTTCCAGCTTTATGTCACTCCTGACCGCGGCGTGACGGCGGAGCTCGTTGGGCGGGCGGAGGCTCGCGGGTATTCGGCGCTTTGCCTCACCGTAGACGCCCCCTACCTGGGAAAGCGTGAGAAGGACCTGCGCAACCGCCTGGCGTTCCCACCTGAGGTGACGTATGCGAACCTCGCACGCGGGGTAACGCTGGACGAGGTCGCCATGGGTGACTATGGCTCCGCCCTGGCGGCGTCGGCCGCGCGGCTGATCAATCCCGCCATGGCCTGGAAGGACGTGGAGTGGCTGCGCTCGCTGACGCGGCTTCCCCTGCTCATCAAGGGCATCATGTCGGTAGACGACGCGCTCCTTGCCGTACAGCACGGAGCCGCCGGCATCGTCGTCTCCAACCACGGGGGGCGCCAGCTTGACCGCGCGCCCGCCACGATCGACGTGCTCCCCGGCATCGTTGGGGCCGTGCAGGGGCGAGCGGAGGTGCTGATGGACGGCGGGATCAGGCGCGGCGCGGACGTGCTCACGGCGCTTGCGCTGGGGGCGAAGGCAGTGCTCATCGGCCGGCCGTACATCTGGGGGCTGGCTGTTGCCGGAGAGAAGGGGGTCTCGCGGGTACTCGGCACGCTTCGCGAGGAACTGGCGCTGGCGATGGCACTGACAGGATGCCCGAACGTGGCGGCGGTCAGCCGGTCGGTCCTGGCATAGTGGCCAACCTGTAGCCTCGCCTATTTCACCTCTATCGCCACTGCAGTCAGCTTGCGGAACGCCGCGGCCAAGCGACGCGCAGACCACGGCGCGGGTCCCGGGCCTTCGGCCCATCGCCCCTCCACGGTGCCCAGAAATGATCTGAAGCAGCGATACGCTTCGTAGTACCGCACTGCCTGCGCATCAAGGGGCCTTGCCGCCCGATACACCGAGTAGTAACGGCTGGCCAGCACGCGCTGTGCCAGCCGCGCGAGCCAACCGAAACCGCGCCGGACATCCGGCTCCGCTCGTCCGAGCAGCACGAGCGTGTTGCCAACGTCAAAAGCCGGCTCCGCCACGACCGCGAGCTCCCAATCCAGCACTCCGGTCAACTCACCGGCTTCGGACAGGATGTTCTCGGGGTGAAAGTCGCCATGACAGATTACCTGTTCACCGCCACCTGCCGGCCTGTTCGCTTCGAGCCATTGAAGCCCGGGCGCGAGGCCGGCGAACGAACTTCGCGCAACACGCTCCTGGAGCTCAGCGAGCACGCCGAACACGGGCAGGCCCTCCGCTTCCAGCGCTTTCACCAGCGGCTGCGGATCCAGCGCATGCAGGCGGAGGTGCAGGTCAGCCAATACGCGGCCCAGGCCAAACGCCCCACGGTCGTCGATGATCCGCCGGCCACGCAGCCGCTCCATGACTACGAACGGAGAGCCGAGCGGATGGCTGTCGGTGCAGGCGAGAAGGATCTCCGGCACCGGGAAGCCCAGGCCGTTCAGCGCCCGATGCACAGCCTGCTCGCGCCGCGCTGTGCCGGGATTCGGGTCGTTCTCGTACACCCGCAGGACCAGCGGGGCGGACCATTTGTCGCTCGCACCCGAGAGCTGGAAGGCGAAGATCGATCTGTCGCGGCCGCCGGCTATTGGCGACGGCGCTTCGGCGTACTGGATACCCCGGTCAACGAGCTTTGCTCGCAAGTACGCGAGCAATTCGCCAATCCGGCCATCGTCTAACCCCCCTCGGGCCACTCGCCCTCATAAACGAATTCCGCGCCACCGGATAGATACACGTCGCCGCTGCCGTCCCACTCCACCGTCAGCCTTCCCCCGGGCTGCTGGATCTCGACTCGATCACCCACGAGCCCCTTCAGACGCGCGGTCACCATCGCGGCGCAGCAGCCGCTGCCGCAGGCGAGGGTCTCGCCGGCGCCGCGTTCCCAGACGCGGACGTCCATGCTGTCCCGGCCAGTGACCCATGCGACGCCGAAGTTGACGCGCTCGGGAAAAAGTGAATGGTGTTCAACAAGTGGGCCGAGTGCCTCCAGAGGGAACCGCTCCACCGGGTCCGAGTCAATTAGCACCGCATGGGGGTTGCCCATGGACAGGCAATTTACGAACAGTCGCCGTCCCTCGACATCGATCGGGTAGTCGAGTATCGGGCCTTGCGCACCCACCGGAACCAGCACGGGCACCTCCTCGGGCGCGAACCGCGGCGGGCCCATAGAAAGACGCACGCTCGCGACTTGCGCGCCTTCTGACTGCACTTCGGCGTCAAGCAAGGCGTGCACGGCCTCGATAGTCACGCGCCCGTCAGTTGGCTGAGCGAGGCCACGCTCGACGGCGTACTTCACGAGGCAGCGGACGCCGTTGCCGCTTACCTCCGCCTCCGAGCCGTCGGCGTTGAAGAGCCGCATCCTCACGTCGGCGCGCTGCGACGGCAGCAACAGCATCAGTCCGTCTGCGCCGGCGCCGAAATGCCGCTCGCACATCGCCACGGCCAAGGCGCCCCAGTCGCGCTCCTCGCCTTGCGACTCCACGATGAAGAAGTCATTTCCCGTACCCTGCATCTTCGCGAACTTCATGGGCGCGACTCGCGCAATACGATGTCACGCGTCATTTGCACGTGTCCTAGATGAATCGAAGCATGTTCGAGCACGTCCGCGAGCGCCTGCCGGACCGAGATCTCGTACGGCTCGCCCGCGCCCCAGAGCTTCTGCGGAGGCACCAGGCGGCGGTCCAGGGCCGAAGGCGACAGTGCCTTCAGCGCTCCTTCGACCTCAGCAGAGACCCTCCGAGCGGCTGTGCTCAATTCTTCGTACGAGCCGCTCGACGCGAACTCCGCCGGCCGGTCGCGCGTCACGTCTTGTCCGCAGGCGACCCCCAGCACCCAGGCGCGGGCGTTTCCGAAGACGTGAGCGGCGATGACGTAAGCGCTGTTCGCGCCGTCAATGCCGGGCACGCTGTTCAATTGCTCGGTCGTCAGCCCGCTGAGCACCTCGCGGATGCTGTCGATCCGCTTGCGGATGTAGTGGCTGTAGGTCTCGGCTTCTGTGCTCAGTTTCGCCTCCTGGGTTGCGGGCGTTACTTCAGAGGACGCCCGGCGCTCACAAAGTCTACTACGAGCGCCTTCGCTTGCTCGAACCCACTTGCGTCGGTGTCCAGCCACTGGATTCGTTCATCGCTTGGCTTGAACCACGCGTGCTGGTGGCGCGCCAGGCGATGCGTCCCGGCCTTCGTCCGCTCAACCGCCATAGCCAGGGTCATCTCGCCCGCCAGGTGCGCGCAGATCTCACGGTACCCGACAGCGGACATCGATGGTAGATCCGCAGAGTAGCCGCGTTTCAGGAGCGATTCGACCTCAGCGACGAAGCCTCGCTCAACCATACGTTCTACTCGCTCGTCGATGCGCTGGTGCAGTTCCGCACGTGGCACGCTCAATCCGATATTCAACGAATCAAAATGGGGTGGGTCCTTCGTCCGCCAGTGAGTGAGCGGCTTCCCGGTGGCGTGATAGACCTCCAGCGCGCGCACGATCCGGCGCACGTTCCGAGGGTCGATGTAGGCCTCAGCCTCCGGGTCAACATGGCGCAGCTCCGCGATCAGGGATTCTGCACCGCGGGCCTCCATCTCCGCGCGCAGTCCGTTCTGCGCCGGCACAGACGGCACCCGCCACCCTTCCAGCAACGCCCACGCGTACTGCCCCGTCCCGCCGACGAGCAGGGGCTGCTTGCCGCGCGACCAGATGTCTTCCAGCGCGCCGTTCGTCAGCTCCAGCCACTCTCCGAGGCTGAACGGCTCGTCGGGGTCAACGACATCAATCAGGTGGTGTCTCGCCGCCGTCTGCTCCGCCGCTGACGGCTTCGCGGTGCCGATGTCCATGCCGCGGTACACCTGGCGGGAGTCGGCGCCGATCACTTCGGCGCCGATGCGACGCGCAAGGTCGACCGCCAGCGAGGTCTTACCGCTCGCGGTGGGGCCGATAATCGCGACTAACTTACGTACGCTCACGAGATCAGGATAGCACCGACCTCGGCGAGACTCCCTCCCGCCGGCCGCTACTACGTCGAGCTGGCTGCCAACTTGACGATTGCGGCGAAGCTCTCCGCCTTCAGGCTGGCGCCGCCCACCAGCGCGCCGTCGATCCCGTCCCGGGACATCAACGCTGCGATGTTGTCCGGCGTCACGCTGCCGCCGTACTGAATACGAACGGTCTCGGCCTTCGTAGCCCCGAACATATTGCCCACCTCGTGGCGGATCAAGCCGATCGCCTCTTCGGCATCAGCCGCCGTCGCCGCCTTCCCGGTGCCGATCGCCCAGACGGGCTCGTAGGCGATCACGAATTCGTCGGGCAGTTCGATGCCATCCAGCCCTCTGCGTGTCTGGCCAACCACCACGACCACCATGCGACCCGCCTCTCGTTCCTCCAGCAGCTCACCGACGCACATGATCGGCCTTAATCCCACGGCGAGCGACGCCCTCACCTTGCGGTTCACAATTTCGTCGGTCTCGCCGAACTGGTGGCGGCGCTCGGAGTGCCCGATGATCACGTAGTCGACCAGCTCCTTGAGCTGCTGGGGGCCGATCTCCCCGGTTGCGGCGGTGTCGTCCTCCCAGTGCACGTCCTGGGCGCCCAACCGTACGGAGGACGCGGCGAGCGCAGCCTTCGCGGTGGCGAGGTAGATGAACGGCGGGCACAGCACCTTCTCCACGCCATCCACCCTATCGGGCCCACGCGCAAGTTCCGTTGCGAGCTGGAACGCGCTGTCCAGCCGCATGTTGCACTTCCAGTTGCCTGCGATGATGGGAGTTCTCACCAACTACTTCCTTCGTCCCGCTGTTACGCGCCGTACTTCCGGAAGCGCCCGGCGTACGCCATCGCCAGCGGAAGCACCTCCTTCGCCGGGAAGGTGCCGAGCGAGCCGCGCTGCAGCGCCGTCTCTCCGAACATGTCGCACTCGTCCGCGCGGACGTTTTTCGAGCGCAGCATAAACGGGACCGGGTGCCAGGAGTGCGACGCCATGATGGCCGGCGTCGAGTGATCGCCCGCGATCATCAGCACGTCCGGATCCAACTCCACGAGCGCGTTGATGGCGTCGTCGACTTCCGTCAGCTTGGCGGACTTGCGCTCAAAGTCGCCGTCCTCGCCGGCCGTATCGGTGTACTTGTAGTGCACGAAGAAGAAGTCATAAGCCTGCCAGTACTCCCGGAGCGTTGCGATGCTATCCTCGATCGCTGGTCCGACAGGTAGAGCCTTCATTCCAACAAGCTTCGCGAGCCCGCGGTACATCGGGTAGTGCGCGACCGACGCCGCGCGCAGCTTGAACACCTCACCGAACTGCGGCCAGTCGGGGCTCTTCGCGAACCCGCGCAGCAGCAGCATGTTCGCCGGCGCCTTGTCTGCAAGGTACTGCTGTGCCTTCTGGACGAAGCGGCTCACGACCAGGGTCGTACTTTCTCCGACCGGGGAAGTGGCACGCGGGCGAAGTGGCTCCACCCCCTCCGCCTGCGGGTCGGTGTCCGCGATCTCATCCGAAAGGCTCTTGCCCGGGTTGCGCGGGTCCGGGCGCAGCACAAGGACGAAGCGGTGCTCCCTTACCGGCTCCAGATACAGCGCCGCACCATCCACCGATAACTCCCGCAGCCCTTCGACGAGCTCGGCGCAGCGCTCGCTGCTGATCCGCCCTGCGCGGCGGTCTGTGATCTTCCCGGCGTCATCGACGGTGCAGAAGTTGCCCCGCGCCGCCACGTCTGAGGGCTGGAGGTCAAAGTCTATGCCCACCGCCTCCAGCACGCCCCGCCCGATGTTGAAACGGAGTGGGTCGTAGCCGAAGAGCGCGAGGTGCCCGGGCCCGCTGCCGGGCGTGACGCCGGGCGCGACCGGGACGGTGAACCCGCAGGCGCCCTTCTTCGCGATCTGGTCCAGGTGAGGAGTGTACGCGCTCTCCAGCTCCGTGCGCCCGGTCTCCGGGTGCGGCAGCCCGCCGAGCCCATCCATCACGAAGAGGACGATCTTGCTGTCGTTCTCCTGGGCAAGCTCCCGCGCCAGTTCAAGCTCCATTGCGGATGATTATGCCTCACGATCAGTCCTAGTGGAAAACTAATGAACAGGCGTTCCAAAAGGTTTGTGGGTGAGGTTTGTGGATGAGATGTCGAATAATCTTGTGTATAAGCCCATTGCCGAAGTTGTCCACGCCCTTCAACATTGAATTGTGAATCAGCGCGCTCGAAGGACCAGTTCAGAAGAGCGAGATTTCCTCGACGTCAGCCGACGATTAGCAAAACTCGAGGACCATCTGTCTGGGCTAACGCTGATGCTTGTGGCGGGCGGGTTCGTGATCGTCGGCGGCCTTCTGACCATAATTGCCTCGCTCATCGACTAAGAAAACTCGCTGCGCGAGGTTCATCACCCTTGAATGAGGCCCGCCAGCCCCGCCGCTTCTCGCTCGCCCTCAGGTACTCGTCGGTCGCACTGCGGCTAGGCCGAGTCCCCTACAGCCACGCTGCCGTGGGCCCATATCATAGGCGACATGCACTCCCCCGACCGGCCCGCTGTCACGTCCCGCATCGCGCGCAGCGATACCTTCGCCTCGCTCTCGATACCGCAGTTCCCGTCCCTCCTCACCGGCACCGCGCTCTCGCAGATCGCGGGGTGGATGGAGGAAGTGGCGCGCGGCTGGCTTGTCCTCCAGCTCACGGACTCGCCGCTGCAACTCGGACTCATCGGCTTCATCCGCGGCATCACTCAGCTCCTCTTTTCGCCCATCGCGGGCGTCATGGCCGATCGCCTCGACCGGCGGCAGCTCGCAGCAATCACGCAGGTCGTGCCCGGCCTCGTCGCTTTGTTAATCGCTGTCCTCGTCTCGACGGACGCCGTCCGCATGTGGCACCTTTACGGGCTCGTCTGCATCGCGGGCGTCTCGAACGCCATCAACGTGCCGGCGCGCCAGGTGCTCGTCTACGACGTCGTGGGCAGCGAGAACCTGACGAACGCGATCGCTCTCAACGCTGTCGTCTCGAACCTCTCGCGGATCGTCGCGCCGTCGGTCGGCGGGCTGCTGATCGGCGTGACGGGCGTAGCTTCGTCCTACTACGCGCAGGCTGTGTTCTTCGCGCTGGCGACGGTCGCGACGATGACGTTGAAGCCTGTCGCCCACACAGAGTCCTTGCGCACCCCCGTCTGGCAAGGGATTCGTGACGGCGTGTCCTACGTGCGGGGGGACCCCACGGTCCTGCGGCTCGTCCTCCTGAACGCGGTGCCGAGTCTGCTGATCTACCCCTACGTCTCGATGATGCCGATCTTCGCGGAGGACGTCCTGGACGTCGGCTCGTTCGGCTTCGGCGTACTCCTGACCGGCGTGGGCTTCGGCTCGATACCGGGCGGGTTGATCGTCGCCAATATGACGCATTCGCGGCACAAGGGGCGCGCGATGGGTATCGCCTCACTGCTCTACATGGCGATGGTGGCGCTGTTCGCGCTTTCGACGGTGTTCGTGCTGTCATTCGGCATCCTGGTCGTAGCGGGCGTCGGCTGGTCGATGATGGTGACGCTGAACCAGACGCTGCTGCAGCTAAACGTCGCGGGCGAATACCGCGGGCGCGTGCTCTCGCTCTACAGTATGGCGGGAGGGTTCACGCCGTTCGGCAACCTCGGCATGGGGGCGTCGGCGGACGCATTCGGAGTGCAGGCGTCGGTCTTCGCCTTCGCGCTCGCGGGGTTCGTGTGCGCGGCGCTGCTGGGGTTGGGGTCACGGAGGATGCGGGGGTTGTAGCGGTGCTTTAGGGTGTTGGGCGCTTCATCTTGCAGTACAACGCTATTCCGGCAGAGGGCCGGGCAACACCACCAGGTTGAAGTCCGAATAGGTCGATTCGGTGCTACTTGCTCTGGTCAGTTCTCCCCCGCGGTTGTACCATTCGGCGTCAGATATCGTCCGCACTGCATAATGAGTCTCAGGGTCAATCCAGAGCAACGTGGTGGTCCTGATCCGATCGGGATACAGCTTCTCGAAGAATGCAGAGGGTGGCTCGGGTATTGGTAGGCCACACGCTTCGTACGCATCGCCCAAGCGCGCCCAGGGATAAGGTGGTCTCGACCCGCAGCCGCCAGAGCGGGGTAATTCCTTCGGTGACGTCATCCAGTCGCTCGATAGCGTCGATCTCGAACAGTGGGATCGAGTACAACGCACTCGCACTTGCATAGCGGTCGTACGCTTCCGAGCTTGCCTCAGATGCGGAGCAACTTCCCTCGTCGTCGTCGGAAACTATCCAGGTCAATCTGGTACCGGAATAGAAGCTATCCTCATCAACCCAGCCGCCATTTTCGGAAATGACGTAACGCTTGCCGCGATAAGAGAGTGTCTCGTCGAAGGGGCCAGGCAGGCAGGCCGGCTCGTCGTCGCATCCAGAATTCGGCGAGAGATTCTTTTCGTAATAGTCATCGCCGACGCGTATTGTGAGGTAATGCGTCTCATCGCTGTCGTCGAGGTTGCCGCCGAACGGGTCAATCACCTGCGTGGACGTATCGGTGCGCCGCTCCTGTATGCTCTGCACCGTCGCGGCGTCGTCGTCGACCAGGTCCAATATCTCTTCGGCCGACAGGCCTCGCAACTCATCCGATCTTGAAACCTCCTTGCTACCGGGATCGCAGGCGGCGAGGATGAGCGAGACACCACAGAGCAGGAATAATCCAACGAATCGTCTTCGCATCCAAATCGACCTCACCCGCGCCGAAAGTATCCGCCCGTAAGCGCAGTCTGTCAAACGAAATGCGCCACGCCGAACTCACCCCGCATCCGCTCGAATGCGGGCGGACCATCCTCATTCAGCATCCAGCAAAGCCACCATCCCTGGCAGCTCCTTCCCCTCCAGGAACTCGAGCGAGGCGCCGCCGCCGGTGCTAACGTGCGAGAACCTGTTATGCAGCCCGATCTGCTCGACCACGGCTGCTGTCTCGCCGCCGCCGATGATGGTTGTGGCGTCTGTCAGGTTGGCGATCACGGCGGCCAGACGGTGTGAGCCGTGCGCGAACGGGGCCATCTCGATCACGCCCATCGGGCCGTTCCAGACGACTGTCCGGCAGCCCTCCAAAGCCTTCGCGTAGACATCGATCGTAGTCTCGCCGACGTCCATGATGCGCCAGCCGTCAGGGACGTCGCGGACGGAGACGCGCTTCGCCGGGGAGTCCGCCGCGAAGCGCTCGGCGACGATTACGTCGGCGGGTAGCAGCAGTCTCACGCGCTTGTCTTCGGCCGCCGCCATCACCCGCCGGGCCTGCTCCAGGTAGTCGTCCTCGACGAGCGACTCCCCCACGTTGAACCCCTCCGCCTTCAGGAAGGTGTTCGCCATACCACCGCCGAGGAGCAGTTTGTCGACCTTCGCGAGCAGGCTCTCCAGCACGGCCATTTTAGTGCTGATCTTAGCCCCGCCGATGATCGCCGCGTACGGGCGCTCGGCACCCTCTACGCAGCGCCCGAGGTACTCGATCTCCTTCTCCATCAGGAGCCCCGCTACAGCCGGGAGATAGCGCGCGACCCCCGCCGTGGAGGCGTGCGCCCGGTGCGCCGTCCCGAAGGCGTCGTTCACGAACACCTCCGCCAGGCTGGCGAGCGCCTTCGCGTATTCCGGGTCGTTCGCCTCCTCCTCCGCGTGGAAGCGCAGGTTCTCCAGCAGCAGCACCTCGCCCGGACCGAGGGATTGGGCGGCGCGCTGCACCTCGGCGCCGGTGCAGCAGTCCGTCGTCCTGACAGGCACGCCGAGCAGTTCGGCGAGCCGGGCGGCGACGGGATTCAGGCTCAGCTGCTCGTCCCGTCCTTTAGGCCGCCCAAGGTGCGACATCAGGACCACCTTCGCGCCGCGTTCGCGGAGATACTCGATCGTCGGCAGCGTCGCCCGGATGCGCGAGTCATCGAGGATGCGGGGAGACCCCCGCCCGTCCGGGTGACCGGCGTCCAGCGGTATGTTGTAGTCGACGCGCAGGAGGACGCGCTTGCCAGCGATGTCGATATCGCGAATGGTCTTCTTCTTCACGTTACACCCGCTAGGGCCTTGCCGCGAACAGTTCCCACTCCCCGGGCACACCCTTGAGAGCCCTGCGCCCGCGCTCCTCGAAGGAGATTCCAGATCCAGCCACAAGATCCTTCACGGTGCTGGAGACCAGTACTTCTCCGGCTCCGGCCAGCGCCGCCACTCGGGCCGCAATATGCACCGCGATGCCGCCAATGTCTCCGCCCATCAGCTCGCACTCTCCGGTGTGCAGCCCTGCTCTGATCTCGAGGCCCGCCGGCCTCAGCGCTTCCATTAGCGCAGCGGCACAGCGGATCGCCCGGCCAGGGCCGTCGAACGTTGCGAGGACGCCGTCGCCGGTGTTCTTCACCTCACGGCCGCGCCACCGTTCCAACTCAATCCGCACGATATTGTTGTGCGTCTCGAGCAGGCCCCGCCAGCTCGCATCACCCACCTCGGCGGCCCGCTCCGTCGAACTGACGATGTCCGTAAACATAACAGTCGCCAGGACGCGGTCTGGCTCCGGCCCGGGACGCACGCCGGTGAGATACTCCTCGACTTCGTCGAGGATCGCGTCCTGGTCGCCGACCCAGGGTAGGTGGTCCTTCCCGGGAAGCTCGATATATCTGGCTCCGGGAATGTGCTCAGCGAGATAGCGACCGCAGGCCACCAGGGCAACGAGTTCATCAGATCGGTGCAGGACGAGTGTGGGGACGCGTATGGTCGGCAGGACGTGGCTAATGTCGATCTCGAAGTTCATTTTGGTCAGCAGGGCAGCCGCTCTCGGGCTTGCGGCCATGCGCTCAAATCGAGCAAAACGCTGCTTGAAGGCCTCGTCGTTGATCATACTCGGGGCGAAATGGGCCACCCTTTCCGGTCCGCCCCAGGTATCTTCTCTCGCCTGAATGATCGCCTGTCTTTGGGCCGGAGTCGTGACATCTACAATCGGCATTCGTGCGAAGGACCCGTAGAGAATGAGTGCCGAGGTCCTCTGCGGATATGTGGCCGCGAACAGGGCGGACATGGGTCCGCCCTCGGAGACGCCAAAGAGAGCGGCCCGATCCGAGCCCACCGCATCCACAACGGCCCGCATGTCGTCCATGCGCTCCTCAAGGGTCGGGAGATCAGCATCAGCAACGCGGTCGGAGAGCCCCGTCCCTCGCTTATCGAACAGGATGAGGCGGCTGAAGGAGGCAAGTCGTTGAAGGAATCTGGCGTAGGCCGGCTCTTCCCACTGCAATTCCAGATGAGAAGCATAGGACGGAACAACCACGAGGTCGAGAGGTCCCTCCCCAACCACCTGGTAGGCAATGTTTACGTCTCCGCTTTTTGTGTACTTAGTTTGTGGAGTCATGTCAAATGCCGTAACTGCTCAACTGCGCGGCCGCCCCTTTCGTCTGCGAAATCTTCAAACTAGGGACTCGCAGCGAACAGGTCCCACTCATCCGGTACACCCTTCAAGGCGTGCCGACCGCGCTCCTCGAACGTGATGCCTGACCCCGCCACCAGGTCTTTGACTGTGCGCGACACCAACACCTCACCGGCTCCGGCCAGGGAGGCCACGCGTGACGCGATATGGACCGAAATGCCGCCGATGTCTTCGCCCATTAGCTCGCACTCGCCCGTGTGGAGCCCCGCCCTGATCTCGAGGCCCGCGGGCCTCAGCGCTTCGCTTAGCGCAGCGGCGCAGCGGATCGCCCGTCCCGGGCCGTCGAACGTAGCGAGCACGCCATCGCCGGTGTTTTTCACCTCACGTCCGCGCCAGCGATCTAACTCAAGTCGCACAATATCGTTGTGCCTCTCGAGCAATCCGCGCCACTTCGCGTCGCCCACCTCAGCCGCCCGCTCCGTCGAGCTCACGATGTCCGTGAACATGACAGTCGCCAGCACGCGGTCCGGGTCGGGTTCGCTCCGTGTGCCGGTGAGGAACTCCTCGATCTCGTGAAGCACGTCCTCGGCCACAACCATGAACGGCCAGTGTGATCCACCGGGGAGTTCAACGTATCTGGCACCCGTAACCGCGCGTGCCATGTAGCGGCCCTGCTCGATGTTCACGACCATATCGTTCTTGCGATGCAGAATCAGGGTCGGAGCGGAGATCGCGGGTAGGACGTGGCGGACATCGATCTGGCTGTTCATCTCAAGCAGCGCCTTCATCATCCCCGGGCTAGCGGACAGACGCTGGTAGCGGGCCCACCATTCCGGGAACACTGGGTCTGCGGCCAATTCCGGTTCGATGGTTATGAGGCTCATGCCCGCACCCTCCTCGCCCCAATGCTCGAAAACAGAGGCTTGGAAGGCCGCGTAGAAGTCCGACGTAATCCCAAACGTCCAGTCAGGCGCCCACATCATTCTCAAGAGGGGTGCGTAGGTGACGAGCGCGCGTGTCCGGCCCGGATATGTTGCCGCGAAGAGGGTGGCCATACTGGCGCCGTCGGACAAGCCGAAGAGCGCTGCCTGCTCCGAGCGGGCCGCGTCCATCACCGCTCGGATGTCATCCATCCGGTCTTCCAGCGTCGGGATCGCCGAGACTGGATCGGAGGCGCCGGTACCGCGCTTGTCGAAAACGATGAGGCGGCTGAACGACGCGAGCCGCTCGTAGAACCGGGCGACAGCCGGGCGATCCCACATGTGCTCGACGTGGCTGATGAGGGCAGGGGCGCAGACGAGATCGATTGGCCCGTCGCCGAGCACCTGGTAGGCGACGTTCACCTCCCCGGAGCGCGCGTACTTGGTCTGGGGCTTCATTCTTGCTTTCGCTCTCCTAGTTCGGCGACAGCTCCAGCCGTCCTCGCGCGTGTTTTTCCACTTCTTCGCGGTCCCAGGGCATCGGGTGATACTCTCCGCTCGACCACAGCGGGATCATATCGCTGTAGTGGCGACTGCCCGGGTGGCCGGACTGGCCGGACGGGAGGACCGCCTGGCTGCGGTTGAAGTCGTCGAGGTCGATGATCTGGCGCCAGCTCGCCGTGAAGCTGTTCAGCTCGTAGCCGTGGTACGGCGCGTAGGACGCCTGCCAGACGGTGTTCGAGTCACCACCCACGGGCACGGGACCGCGGTTGAACACGCGGTCAAGCCCGCGCACCTCGCCCAGCGGGTGCTTGAAGCGCTGCTTGTGCAGGCGGCCCCACTGCCAGCGGGAGACCTCGTCGCCGAGCAGCTTCCGCAGTTCGGTGACCGCGGACTCCAGCGACTCCTCCATCGCCTCATGCCACGTCTTCCCTTCGAACCAGGCCGGGCGCTCGCGCATCTTTTCGAGCAGCCAGCCGTGCGCGACGTTGAAGAACATGCCGTTGTTGCGCGTTGGATGGATGCCCTTACCCATGAAGAAGTCCGACCACGAGCCCAGCTTCTCTTCCAGCGTGCGCCGCACAAGATGCACGTAGAACGTCTCGTAAACGCAGGCGGCGACACTGTCCGGGGCCAGCGTGTAGTCCCAGGCCTTCAGGAACGTCAGCCCCCGCCGACTCCAATCGTCCTTCGGCGTAAGCGCCAGCATCTGCGGCACCAGCTCTTTCGCGGCGAGCGAGAGCTGGTCGACGTGCATGAGCTTGAAGTCTTCGACGGAGTGCTTCTCCTTCTCCTCAAGCATCGCGATGATGCGTTGCTGGCGGAAGCCGTCCGCGAAGTGCGCGCCGAGGAAGTGCGGGAAGTCATCGTCGACGATCTTGTTGTTGGCACTGGCGACCCAGTGGGTCGACGGGTTGTAGGCGTTGGGCAGCTCGTCCAGCGGGACCAGCCCCTCCCAGTCGTGCTCACCCGTCCAGCCGGGCGACGGTACAGTCCCGTGTCCCTTCTTGCGTACCGGCATGAAGCCGGCGAGCTGGTAGCCGATGTTGCCGTCGACGTCCGCGTAGGCGAAGTTGAGCGGCACCGGCCAGCCCCGCAAGGCATCGCGGAAGCTGTCCCAGTCGCCGGCGCGCATCAGGTCGAGCTGTCCCTGTGTCTGGTGCATCGGCTCGAGGGCGATCGTCTTCAGCGCCATCGTGCGCGTCTCCGCGCGGATCACGGGGCTGATCACCGGGCCGTGACGCGTGACGAGCACCTCCTCGACAACGGGCGTCGCGCGCCCGCGCACCTTAATCTCCTCGCGGATCAGCTCGCCCTCGACCCATCGGTCGCCGTCTCGATAGCGCGCGGGGTCCGCCGGATCGACCTGCTCGACGAAGAGGTCGTCGCCGTCCACCATTGAGGCCGTCATGCCCCAGGCGATGCGTTCGTTGTGGCCCATGCTGACGCCGGGCAGGCCGGGCACCCCCGCTCCGGCTGCCTTCAGGTCAGGGGAGTCGATGTGCACCTCCCACCAGATGGAGGGCATCGAGAGCGGCAGGTGCGGGTCGCTTGCGAGGAGCGGTTTGCCGGTCACGGACTTCGAGCCGTCGACGGCCCAGTTATTGCTCATGCCGCCGCCCGCCAGCGCGAACACCTCTTCCGCGGCGTGCAGGTCATCGGCGACGTCGGGGTTAACGCCTTTCGCCTCCGCGCCCGGCGGCACGATCAGCGGGTGGCCGCCCGGGTAGCGGGGGTCGAGCTCAGCCATCAGCGCCGCGCCGAAGCGTTCGACCGTCCATGAGCGCACGATTTCGGCGTCCCAGTTGCCCGCCAGCGACCAGCACATGAAGCGCCCGAACGCCAGGGAGTCTTCCGGCTCCCACTTGCGCGGCTTCGAACGCAGGATCGTGAACTCCAGCGGCGACTTGCCACGCGCGATGTACGCGTTGACGCCCGCTGCGAACGCCTCCAACGCCTCGCGCTCCTCCACGGTGGCGTCCTCCACGTCCCGCGCCGCGGCCCGCCGGAAGCCGATGCGCCGGATCAGCCGATCAATCTCAAGCGCCGGCTGCCCGAGCACCTCCGCGAGCTGCCCTGACGCGAGCCGCCGGTTGAAGTCCATCTGCCAGAGACGGTCCTGCGCCTGCGCGTAGCCTGTCGCGAACATCGCGTCGTGGGTGTTGCCGGCGTAGATATGCGGCACGCCCCACCGGTCTCGGATAATCTCCACTGTATCGCGCAGACCGCGCAGAGTGGCGCGCCCCCGCTGGCGGGGCACCGGCCGCCGCACCATGTAGGCCGCGGCCAGCGCCGCTGCGCCGGCCAGCAGCGCGACTCCGGTCGCCGCCCGTTTCACGGTCCGTCCTGTGCTCATGGGTTGTCCCTCCTTCGTTACGCTATTCGCCGATTCGGGGCGTTGGGCGGGTCTCCCCGCCGGCCCCGCCTCCACACCCCAAGACCCGCCCAACTACGCTATCTCTTTCCCTTACAACCTTGTTCGCCGATTCGGGGCATTGGGCGCGTCGCCCCGCGGCCCCGCCTCCTCCCCTCCAAGACCCGCCCCTACGTTATCCGTTTCCTTACGACCTTGTTCGCCGATTCGGGGCATTGGGCGGGTCGCCCCTCGGCCCCGCCTCCTCCCCTCCAAGACCCGCCCCTACGTTATCTCTTTCCCTGCGACCTTGTTCGCCGATTCGGGGCATTGGGCGGGTCTCCCCACGGCCCCACCTCCTCCCGCCAAGACCCGCCCCTACGTTATCTCTTTCCCTACTGCCTGTTGCAGCTCTTCCCTGCTCACTGCGCCCTCGCGCACTATCTTCACGCCATCCGTTATGTCGACTACAGTCGACTCCTGACCGCCGCGCAGGCGGCCGCCGTCGATTACCAGCGACACCAGTTCGCCCAGTGCGAAGGCCGCCTCCTGGGCCGACGCCGGCGACCTGCCGCCGCTGCGGTTGGCGCTGGTGCCGGTGATCGGTTCGCGCACGCGGCGGATCAGTTCGCGCACCAGCTCGTGATCCGGTACGCGCAGCCCAATCTTATCGCTTCCGGCGAGCGCTGCGCTCCGGTACTGCGGCTTCTTTTGCATGACGATGGTCAGCGGCCCGGGCCAGAAGCGGCCCATCAGCGACCGCCCCAGCGGGCTCACATCGGCGTATAACAGCGCGTCGCCCATATCGGAGATCAGGAGCGGGAGTGGCTTGTCCGGGGCGCGGCCCTTCGCCAGGGTCAGCTTGCGCACGGCAGCGTCGTTGGTCGCGATTACGCCAAGGCCGTAGACGGTGTCCGTGGGGAAACAGAGGACCTCACCGGCCAGCAGCACCTCGACTGCCTCGGCGACGACGCCGGGGGCGTCCTCGTGGACTATGCGCGGCATGTGCCGAGCGTCCGGCGCATAGATTGCGAGCGACCTGACCCACCACCCCGCGCCCTCGAGATTCCTTCGCGAAGGGGGGTTGTGCCTCGAAGGATATTGTCGCCGCTCAGAATGACACCGCTTTGCCGCGCGCCGGGCGCACCTGCTGCCAGCGACCTGACCCACCGCTCCCCGCGCCCCAGATTCCTTCGCGAAGGGGAGTTGTGCCGCGAAGGATATTTTCGCCGCTCAGAATGACACCACTCTGCTGCGCGCTTCGCGTGCAGGCTGCGAACGGCCTGACCCACCGCTCCCCGCGCCCCAGATTCCTTCGCGAAGGGGAGTTGTGCCGCGAAGGATATTTTCGCCGCTCAGAATGACGACGCTCCGCCCCCGGCTGCCCCGGATGGCGCCGCATACCGCTAAGCAGACTGAACCATTTTCGTTGACCGGCTATCGGTTGCGCAGTAGTATTAAGCAATGGAGCCCCGCGAAGCTCTGCGCCCCCATCCTTCGGGCGACCTGGAGGTGTCCGGATACCTGGAGATCGCCCGCGGCTCCGAGGAGCCCGTCCGCGGCGAAACGACTGCACCCGCGCCCCCTGAAACGATCGTCATCCTCGATTTCGGCTCGCAGTATAGCATGTTGATTGCGCGACGCGTGCGCGAGTGCAACGTCTACTGCGAGCTGGTCCCGCACGACGCGCCGTGGGAGCAGGTGCAGCGCCTGAACCCGCGCGGTTTCATCCTCTCCGGCGGCCCGGCATCGGTCTACGACGAGGGCGCGCCGCAGGCCCCGACCTACGTCTTCGAGTCCGGCCTGCCGGTGCTGGCGATCTGCTACGGGATGCAGCTCCTGGCGCACCAGCTGGGCGGGCGCGTCGACCCGTCGTCGCACCGCGAGTACGGGCACGCAGTGATCCACCACGGCGGGGAGCCCTCACCCCCGGGGGCACGTCATGAGGCACCCCTACGATCGGCGTCGCTGTTCGAAGGTCTTCCGGCCTCCATCCCGGTCTGGATGTCGCACGGGGACCGGATCACGCAGATGCCACCGGGTTTCCATGCCCTCGCGCACTCGGATTCGTCGCCCTACGCCGTGATGGCGAACGACCGGGGGCTGATCGGGCTGCAGTTCCACCCGGAGGTGGTGCACACGCAGCACGGCAAGCAGATCATCGACAACTTCTTGAAGAACGTCTGCGGGTGCCGCGGCGACTGGAACGCCGGCAACTTCATCACAGACTCCATCCTGCGCGTGCGGGAACAGATAGGCGATGGCCGCGTGATCTGCGCGCTCTCCGGCGGCGTCGACTCCGCGGTCACGGCGGCGCTCGTGCACCGGGCGATCGGCGACCAGCTCGTCTGCATCTTCGTCGACAACGGGTTGCTGCGCCGTGAGGAGCCGGAGCGGGTTGTCGAGACGTTCAAGCGCAATCTGAAGGTACCGCTCGTGCATGTTGACGCGATAGACCGCTTCCTGGACCGGCTCGCCGGTGTCATTGAGCCGGAGGAGAAGCGCAAGATCGTCGGCGAGACGTTCATCCGCGTCTTCGAGGCGGAGGCGGACCGGCTCGGGCAGGTCGATTTCATCGCGCAGGGCACGACCTACCCGGACGTGATCGAGAGCGCCGTCACGCACAAGACCGCGACGGGGGCGACGCTGACGGCCGCCGCGAAGATCAAGACGCACCACAACGTGGGCGGGCTGCCGAAGGAGATGACGTTCGAGCTGGTGGAGCCGCTGCGCTACCTGTTCAAGGACGAGGTGCGACAGGTGGGGCTGGCGCTGGGCCTGCCGGAGGAGATCGTCTTCCGCCAGCCGTTCCCCGGCCCGGGCCTCGCCATCCGGATCATCGGCGAGGTGACGCGCGAGAAGCTGGACACGCTGCGGGCCTGCGACTGGATCGTGATGGAGGAGGTGAAGCGGGCGGCGATGTACCGCGACCTCTGGCAGGCGTTCGCGGTGCTGACGGACACGCGCTCCGTGGGCGTGGCGGGCGACTACCGCACGTACGGGCACGTCGTCGCGGTGCGCGCCGTGACCGCCGAGGACGCGATGACGGCGGACTGGGCGCGGCTGCCGTACGACCTGCTGGCGCGCATCGCGAACCGGATCGCGAACGAGGTGCCGGGTGTGAATCGGGTGGTATACGATATAACTAGCAAGCCGCCCGGCACGATCGAGTGGGAGTAAGATGCAGTTCCTCGTCACCCTGGAACCGGACGAAGACGGCTACATCGTCGCAGAGTGCCCGTCGTTGCCCGGTTGTTTGAGCCAGGGAAAGACTCGCGAAGAGGCGCTGGCAAACATCAAGGATGCGATCGAGGGCTACCTCGCCAGTCTGCGCAAGCACGGCGAGCCGCTGCCCAGCGCCGAGGTAGCGTCCGTAGAGGTTAAGGTCGCTTGAGCCGTCTCCCGATGATCTCGGGAGACGAATTCGTAC
The DNA here is from genome assembly GCA_964558415.1 of uncultured Dehalococcoidia bacterium. Lineage (GTDB taxonomy): Bacteria > Chloroflexota > Dehalococcoidia > SM23-28-2 > RBG-16-64-32 > CAZLDI01. The sequence continues at coordinate 108,559 of CAZLDI010000008.1, read as the reverse complement.
GCGCGATGCGCAAGGCGGGCTACGAATTGGACCACATGACGGGAAGTCACATGATACTGCTGCACCCATCTCGACGCCGACTATCGGTGCCGCGACACCGGGAGCTCGGGCGCGGAATCGTCTCGAAGTTGCTCGCCCAAGCCCGAATCAGTCGCGAGGAGTACCTGAAGCTCCTGTGATGACTGTTCAGAACGTCAGGCTAGATTACGACCCCGAGGGCGATGTCCTGTACATCTCTCTCGGTGAGCCTCAAGCCGCGGACGATTCGGACGTGACGGATGACGATTTCATTGTCCGAACGAGCCACGGAAGGATTGTCGGGCTGACGATCCTGGATGCGCGGGCGCGGCTCACGGAAGGCGCGTCGGTACCGGCCGAGCGATCACGACAGAAGGCGCGAAACCGCTGAGGGCGCGCGGATCGCGAAGCGGATCGCGAACAAGGTGCCGGGGGTGAACCGCGTGGTGTACGACATCACGTCGAAGCCACCGGGGACGATCGAGTGGGAGTAGGGGGCATGGCGGGCGAGAATTAGCCCCGGAGAGGTGCTTCGGTTCGGCGTGTGCGCTATTCGCCCACGTCCACCCAGCCGATAATGTTCTCGGCAGGTACCAACCATCCTTGACGTGAGTCACTGCTATTCTGCCTGTTGTCGCCCATCACAAAGTAGCACCCAGATTCAGCGCAGGCGCGCATTTCGAGTTCCGATTCCAATAAGATCGCCCTCGGTGTCCTTTCTTGAGAGTAGCTAAGCGAGATTACCCTTTCAGGTGCCGGTATCGTCCACGCACACACTTCACCGCAGGCCGTCTTTCCTTCCGAAGCAAGATAAGGTTCGGCTAGAACGATGCCGCTGACGCTGACCCTTCCCGTCACCTCGTCTATTTCGATGGTGTCCCCCGGCAGCCCGATGATCCTCTTCACGAAAATTCGACTAACACTTGTGGGCGCAAGAAAGGCGATGACGTCATTTCGCTGTGGCTGTTCCTGCCCGTAGTCCAACACTTCGATGGGCGTTCCATGTTCGATCGTTGGCGCCATGCTGGCCCCCTGGAATTCGAACCGCTCCACAACGCGCTGCCCCGTCCCGGTACAGGCTATCAAGACGACACCTGCCGTAAGTGTTGCGCCACATAGGCGCCGCAGCATCACGGCTGATTCCTAGCCCATCTTAGCGGCATCAGTACTGAGCGAATTCGGCGCGTCAACGCGGGCGATTCCTATTGCGACCACTCTGCTAATGCTTGCTGGCGCCACGCCGTCATCAGGAGTTTCAATCGTTGCTGCCGTATGAGCAAAACGAACCAACACCATCCAGTGGCCTTCTGTGATCCCTTGATCACGCACCATGAGTGCCGCAAGATCCTTGAGCTTGTATTCTACTTGGGTTACTTCAGGCATTGTAGGACTCCTTCTTCTCCGCTACTTGGGATGTGACCTTGCTGTAGTCCGACCCAGGTGGCTGCAGCATCGCGTTCGTTGCACCCTCTGACCCTTCCGATTCGCTGATATGCAGGTAGCGGACACGTTGGACGCGAGTCATCTGCCATTCCTCCTCAATTGCCAGGACCCCCGAATGTCGGACTCTTTCTGTAAGCCGAGCGAGGAACCCCTGGGCGCCAACGCGCTCACCAATGGCTTCCAGGATCCACTGGTTCAGGCTCACCCCATCCACCTCTGCGAGTCGAACGCACTGCCTGTGCACCCAGCGCGGGACGCGGAGGAGGATGCGACCGTTGTAGTTGGCGGACTCCAGCGGCTCCGGAATGTGGGTACCATCCTCGATAGCAACCTTCAGCCATCCCAGCATTGCGTCGTCGAGGTTGTCGATCGCTTCGTCAGGGGTGTCACCTTCAGAGACACAACCGGACAACTCCAAGACTTCGGCGACATACCCGCCGGTCTCGTCGGGTACCAGCACCCTAGCATAAGGTCGCTTCATCAGTTCATCCGCTGACTGCTCCATGTTCTCCCCTTTCTTTCGTCCGACTCATTCGTAGTCTTCCGCTATTTGGTCCAAAATTTTCCGAACCGTCCCCGCTTTAAGCGTCCCCGCGTGGGTTGGTATCGGCAATGGCATATGCCCGGCCTTCGAATAGGTGATGTGCCTCCCTCCAGTTCTGGCGATCCAGCCGGCTGCCTCAGCGAGCACATGTAACTCCCTTGCGTGGACGTTGGCGGCTCTCGCCCTCAACCGAGCAATACGCCGCTTGATGTCCATGGCGCTATCATATACGATATCATCCATTCATCGCAAGGCCGGCTGTGAGCGGTGGGACAGTGGAATGTAAGGCTCGTTGCGATAAACTCCCACCCATGACCACCATCCACCCCTCAGACCACCCGCACGGCGTCCGGCTCCTCACGCTTGACCGGCCGCCGGCTAACGCCATCAACGGCGAGCTGCTCGGCGACCTGGCGGGGGCGCTGGACGGCGCGCGGGAGGATGACGGCGTGCGGGCGGTCGTGCTCACAGGGGCGGGGCGCTTCTTCAGCGGCGGGCTGGACCTGCGCGGCGGCATCGACTTCCAGGCCGCGGCCGGAGGGGCGGACCCCTTCTCAGCCCTGCGTGCTGCGATGCTCAAGCTGCTCGGCTTCCCGAAGCCCACGGTCGCGATGATCGGCGGGCACGCCATCGCCGGGGGGCTGATCATCGCCCTCGCCTGCGACTTCCGCTTCGCGAGGGCTCCCGCTCATCCTGAGCCGCTCGCCGCGGGAGGCGGGGCGAGCGAGTCGAAGGAGCTGCGCATCGGGCTGAACGAGGTCGCGATCGGGGCGTCGTTCCCGCGCGCGGCCTTCGAGATCGTCCGCCTGCGGCTGAGCCACGAGCAGGCGAACGAGGTGCTGCTGGGGGCCGCGCTCTACCCTGTCAGCAAGGCTGCGCGGCTGGGCGTGGCGGAGGCGCTGCCCGCGGACGGCTTCGAGGCGGCGGTGATGGAACGCGCCGCTCGCCTGGGCGCTTACCCCCGCGAGGCGTATGCGCACACGAAGCTGGCGCTCGTCGGCGAGGCGGTGGCGCGCATCGAGGCGGAGACGGCGGAAGAGGCGGCGAGCGGCGTCGCGGTGTGGATGACGGCGGAGAGCGTGGCGGCGCGGGCGGCGCAGGCGCGCAAGCTGGGCGGGGGCGGGTAGCCCTTCGACTCGCTCCTTCGCTGCGCGACGGAGCGGCTCAGGGTAAGCGGGTCGGCGTCACGTGCGTGATATTATGGGGCCACGCCATGAAGTTCACGGTCATACTCGGGCCTGAGGCCGAGGGCGGCTACTCCGTAATCTGCCCCGCCGTGCCCGGCTGCGTCTCCCAGGGCGATTCGCTGGAGGAAGCGCTCGACAACATCCGCGAGGCGATCCTGCTTTGCCTGGAAGTCCGCCACGAGGAACAGATGCCGCCGCCGGAGGAGTCGCCGGAAATCATCGCCCGCGAGATCGAGCTATGCCTGCAAGACCGCGCCGAGGAGGGGCTTCCCCTGACGATCGAGACGCGAGAAGTTGAAATCGAGGCTGAGGTCGCGGTTTAGTGGCGCGCCTGCCCCAGGTCTCCGGGCGGCAGGCGGTGTCGGCGTTAGAGGCTACTTAGCCCGAATCAGGGCGCTCCCACGGTAGGCTTGCGCGGGGGCGGGCGTGGGTGTGGCCGTTCAACTGCGCGTCGGCTCCCACTTCGCCGGGATGAAGGTGGTGATGGAGGTGCGCGGCGAACTTCGTCGAAGACTGCCTGCGATGGGTGTGATCATGAGCGTGCGCGCCCGATGTGGCTGCGTCCACCTCATGACCGCCGCTCACCATCAACCCGACTGCCGCGCCGTCCTCTGCGAGGCGCATCTCGATCGTTCCCCGCACGACTCCCGGGTCTGACTTCGATTCGAGTTCAAGCGGCGCCTGGGACTCTACGAGTCTACGATCGCTTGTGGCCAGCCGCGCGCGTATGATTGCTCCTTCGACGGAGCGGAGCGCCAGTCCGTCGGTTGCGGTGCGCCTCACGACCTCACCGATCAGGTCATCTGTAGTCCATCTGCTCATGGTGTACGGCAACGTTTCCATCTAAGCTCCTTCTAGCGCCTCTAAGTCATAGCCCGGTTCAGCACACAGCCCCAGTTCTTCACTGCTGAACGGTAAAGACTGCCGACAATTTGCGACAGTTGAGATTTCTGGCCTGATAGCCCATGCGTGACCCTCTCTACACGGAGGTGGTTCGGTTTGGTCACCACGAGCCGCGGTCGCTAGGCTAAAGCCTGCGGGGGCCTAAACATTCGCCACTGGTTCTACTGTACCACAGTTGACCCGTCGGCTAATGACGCAGGATCGCACGGACGCCGGCGTGGTGTGGTAGAATAAACGCCGGTAACAGTTTCTTCCCTCGCACGGGCACCCGCACCGGGCTTCCCGCTCAGATGGTCGGACCTTTGCCAGTCTTCAGGAAAGGAGGCCATCATGAGCTACCAGGACAGGACACTGACCTGCCAGGAGTGCAACCAGTCGTTCACGTTCACCGCGGACGACCAGCAGTACCACGCCGAGAAGGGCTATTCCAACGAGCCCAAGCGCTGCCCGGACTGTCGCGCCAACCGGCGCGCAGGCGGCGGCGGTGGCGGCGGCAGCTACGGCTCGAGTCGTGAGATGCACCCGGCGACGTGCGCACAGTGCGGCAAAGAGACGCAAGTGCCGTTCATGCCGCGCGGCGACCGGCCGGTCTACTGCAGCGACTGCTTCAGCAAGCAGCCGGCGCGCAGCAGCAACCGCTACTAGTCAATAGTCGCGATCAGGAAACAGGGGCCTTTCGAGGCCCCTGTTTTCGTTGAGGTAGCGCGGCGCGGTCCCGTGACAGGGCTATAATCGCCTCGTGGAACCGGAGGCCCTCGCTGCCATGCTCGCCCGCGACCGGGCGGAATGGGGCGCACTATGCGCGGCTCTGGACGCGCAGCCCTCCGGCGCGGTGCATGACCCCGAGTCGCCGGCATGGGAGGCGAAGGACGTGTACAACCACTTCACGCGCTGGATCAACCATTCGACCGACGATCTGGAGGCACGTCTCGTGGGCCGCGACCTGCCTCGGCCGGAAGGCCCAGACGACGAGATCAACGTCCGCTGGCAGGCCGCGGACGCCCGCCTGACACTGGCGGAGGCGAGGGACCGCGCGCAGCAAGCGTTTGAGCGGCGTTTCGCAGCAATTCAGGCTGTACCTCGGGAGCGTTGGGACGCCGTCCTCAGAGAGATCGCGCACGCGGACGGCTACCCGCATATCGAGGGGCACCGCGAGTACATCGAGGGTGCGGAGTCGTGACTGAGAGAGCTTGTTGACCATCCCTTTGCGTCATGCTAGCGTTCGCATAACGCTATGAACCCAGGTACCCGCCACCGCGATGCTGTCCAGCCGCGGGCCAAGATCTGGCTGGAGCGGCGCGGCAACGTCGCCCTCTCCACCTGGCGAGTCGCGCTGCTGGAGGCGATCGAAGATAGCGGGTCGCTGGCCTCCGCGGCGGGGCGCCTGAACGTGCCGTACCGCACCGCCTGGTACAAGCTGCGGGGTGCGGAACAGGAGCTGGGCGTGCGCCTGGTCGAGACCCACAGCGGTGGCGCGGGCGGCGGCCACACGAAGTTAACGCCGCAGGGCCGCGACGTAGTTGAGCGATTTCGCCGCGTCACCACTGGCATCGAGCGCACCGTCTCGGAGCGCTTCGCGGTAGAGTTCCCGGAACTGACGTAGGAGGATCAGCATGAGCGACGCAACACTTCCCCGCACCGCCGTTATGCGACGAACGGCCGGACGGTTCGCGGCTCTTGGCGCGATACCGGTTCTCTTCGGGTCCATCCTGATAGGGGCCTGCGGGAGCAGCGATGAGGTCATCCTGGCGACGACGACGAGCACCCAGGACAGCGGTCTGCTGGACGTACTCGTGCCGCTGTTCGAGGACGAGTACGGTTACGAGGTGAAGGTGATCGCCGTCGGCTCCGGGCAGGCGATACGGCTGGGCGAGGAAGGCGAGGCCGATGTGATCCTGAGCCACTCCCCAAAGGCAGAAGAGGAGTTCATGGCCGGCGGGAACGGCGAGTCGCGCGTCGCGGTGATGCACAACGACTTCGTCATCGTGGGACCGGCGGACGACCCCGCAGACGTAGCGAACGCGGAGTCCGCGGCGGATGCCTTCGCCCGTATCAACGCCAGCGGTGCGCTTTTTCTCAGCCGTGGCGATGATTCGGGGACCCACACGAAGGAGCTGTCGCTCTGGGAGAAGGCGGGGATCGAGCCGGGCGGCGCGCAATACCAGGAGACGGGCCAGGGCATGGGCGCGACGCTCGGCATCGCGAGCGAGAAGCAAGGCTACACGCTGAGCGATAGAGGCACCTTCCTGGCCCAGCGCGCGAACTACGACCTGGAGCTGGCCTTCGAGGGCGACGCGGCCCTGTTCAACAACTACCATGTCATGGTAGTCAGTCCCGAGAAGCACTCCGACGTAAACGCGGAGGGGGCGCGCGAGTTCGCGGCGTTCATCACGGCGGCAGACACGCAGAGCGTCATCGCGGCCTTCGGCGTCGACAGGTACGGGGAGCCGCTCTTCATAGCGGACGCCAGCGTGAGTAACCCCACGCCGGCCGCTAACCCCTAGACGCCCCGCGCGGCGGCCGACACCGCCTGTTCTACCGCCGGAGCCAGCTCTTCTCGGGCTACTGTCCCACATGTTTCTGAACGAGCTCACCACGCCGACCCAGCCTGAGGCTATGCCGGAGCCCGCTGCGGCTGGGGCGTCAGGGCGCCAGCGCCAGCACGATGACCCCCAGCACAATCAACCCCGACGCCCAGACGCGCCAGAGGCCGAACCCCTCCCCCAGGAAGAAGACGCCGAGCGCAGCGCCGAAGACGATCCCCACCTCCCGCGAAGGCGCGATATAGCTGACACGACTCGTCTCGAGAGCAGCGAGGATCAGGAGGTATGAGCCCTGGATTAAGGCGCCTGCCACCAGGATGCTCAGCCAGCGCGAGCGCCACTCCCTGCGAACGTGCTCGGGGTCGCTGCGCAGAGCGACGCTGGTGGTGATCAGGGCGTGGCCCATCATCGCAAACTGGTTCAGGGTCACGGGCGAAAGTTCGTCCAGTGCGTTCTTGTCCCAGAGTGAGTAGATCGCGATCAGGCCGCCGGTGAGCAGCGCGGTGCGCCCGGCCGGCCCGCTCAGGGCGCGCAGAGGGGCCGCCAGGTCGCGGACGGCGTGAGGTTCTATATGGAGCGAGTACACGCCGGCCGCGATCATGGCTATCCCCGCAATCGCGACGCCAGAGATGCCCTCGTCCAGCAGCAAGGCCGCCCCGACGGGGATCAGCGCCAGACCAACGCCCCGCGATACGGGGTACACGGACGAGAGGTCGCCCAACCGATAGCCCCGAGCCAGCGAGAGCCCGTAGACACCGTGCAGGCACGCCGTGACGCCGCCCAAGGCGAGCCCCCGCCAGCCGATGCCGTTCAGGACGGCGACCGCCACCGCCGGGCCGAGAAGTATCAGCGCGCCTACCGCTCCCGCGGATCCGAGGAACGCGACCTTATGCTCGCTCCGTTTCAGCAGGAAGTTCCAGCTGGCGTGGCAGACTGCGGAGAAGAGGACGAGAAGCAGCGCGACGGCGCTCATGGCTCGCTATTGTACTTCCACGGCCCGGCGTAATCGGGGCCAGTGCGGACGGCTGCGCCCGGGGGAAGCGCAGGGGCGCGGAGGAGCCTCGCCGGCACAATGACGCTTGTAACCGCCCCGCATCCAGCGTAGACTCCAAACCGAATCCCGCCCCGTCGATTGAAAGGACATCGCCATGCGCAAGGCCGGATCCCTGCTCGTTGTTTCACTGCTTCTGGCAACGCTTGCCGCCTGCGGCGGCGGAAGCGACGAAGAGGAGACGACGCCGACCCCTGAACAATCGGAAGCAGCCACTCCCACGCAGTCCGCTGCGGAAGAAGAGTCGATCGAGGTCGACCAGACGTTCTGGCACGCCGGCTGGAAGGTCACGATCACGGAGGCAACGCTGACGCCCGGCGACTTCGGCTCTGCCGAGGTGTCGCTCGTCGCCACGTTCGAGAACACCGGTCGCGACGAGGCGATCTTCGACTCCCAGCTGATCCTCACTTCGGCCAGCAACGACTACACCGACGAAACCTTCGCTGGGCACGAGCTCCCGCTGGTACCCGGCGAACGCAAGGGGCAGGGCTCGTTCAACTTCCGCGTCGACGACGAGTTCTCTCTTGGTGACGCGACCTTGATCGTCGGCAACCCGGACAATAACCAGGCGATCGTCCCGATCGGAGAGGAAGGCGACGACCTCGTCGACCTCGCGCCGCGGGAGATCGCAGTTATCGGCTCCGCCGTCGCGGGGGCGGTGACGATAACCGCCGAGCGCGCCGTGCTGCGCGCGGACCTGCCGGACCGGCACAGCCAAGTGGAGGATGGCTCGCTGGCCCTGACGATCTTCTTCTCGGCGACTCCGCAGGCCGGCATCCAGATTGGTCAGGGCGTGCTGCAGAGCGAGAACGTAATCCTGGAGCTGCCCAACGGCACAACCGTCGCGGTCCGGTCAGACGGTGTCAGCGGAGTTAACGAACTGCTCCAGGGCAGGGAGGGCACGACCATCGCCGGCCTCGCCGTGCGCTTTGAGGTCCCTGAGGACGCCGAGGGAACGTACGCTCTCGTGCTTCGCGGCAAGTATGGCGCCGGCGGCGCCGACGTGGAGGGTGAGCTCGCCTTCACGATCGAACCGGAACCGACGCCGACACCGTAGACTCCGACGATGGTGAGGCCAGCCCGTCGATGGCGACTCCCGGCGTACACTTGCGGACGTGAGCGTTCCACCCATCAACACCAAGCGCCTGCAGCTCGTGTCCCTCTCGCCCACCTTCATCGACGCCCTCCTTGAAGGCCGCTGCGCAGAAGCCGAGGAGGCAGGGCAGATCAGCCTAGCGGATGCGTGGCCGGACGAGCCTGACATCCGGTTCCTGCGCATGCGCCTGGAGCAGATGCGAGCGGCGCCCGCCGCGCAGGAATGGCTTGTCCGGGCAATGGTCCTCCCGCCCTCGCGAGAGATGATCGGCCACATCGGCTTCCACGGGCCTCCGGAAGTCATCGGGCGCGCTGAGCTCGGGTACGCTGTCTTTCCCTCGCACCGGCGCTCCGGATACGCCGTGGAGGCGGTGCTTGGCATGATGGACTGGGCGCACCGTGAGCACGGTGTCGAGCGCTTCTTCGTGTCCATCTCGCCGAAGAACGCAGCATCGCTCGCCATGGCCGCGAAGCTTGGCTTCTCTCTGATCGGTGAGCAGATGGACGAGGAAGACGGGCTGGAGTACGTCTTCGAGCTGGCGGTCAGCTAGAGAAGGCTGACTCGTCTTCGCGCCCGTCTGAGGGCAACTCTAGGTGCGCCCGTGCCAGGCGCCTGCGTCCCCACACTTCAAGCGCGCCGAGTGAGGCCAGCGCCACCAGAGGTGAGCCGATCGCCAGTGCAATCGCCCAGTCCGCACGCCCGCCGCCCTCGATCGATGCGATTGGAGGCTCGGGACCGTCACGCCGGACGTTCGCCAGGCGAGCCGGCGTCGCGACGGCGCCAGCAACCGCAGCATCTGCCGGAGGCACACCACCGCCCGCGCTGAAGCCCGGCTCCAGGGGCGGTCGCCCTGACTGCGCGTCTCCCGCCGCCTCGTAGGGAGCGCCCAATGGCACAGTGGACGGGGCGAAGGATGCAGCGTCGAAGTAAGCGATTGCCGGCGAGGCGGAGGACGGCCGCAGCATCAGCCGGATTCGGGCGGTGCGGGCGTCGGGCGGCGCCTGCACCGGTCCGGTGCTGATGTGCTGGAACCCCGTGCCGGCCGTCAGTTCAGCAGAATCGGCCTGGTCAATCGCCTGGCCGCCTCCATCATCGCTCGCATACCACGATAGCCTGACGAAGATGGCATCAACTCCGGTGATCGCGCTACCGTAGGCGGACGCTTCGTAGTGGGCGCCGCCATGCACCGTTACGGCCTGATAGACCCACTTGGTGGCGATCGTGGTGGAGGCCAACGAGAGCGCCCGCGTTCCGTCCACCTTCGCCACCGCCGTCACGCCCATCTCGCCGCCCTGCTTACGCCAACCGTAAGGCGTTCCGTCCGCGCGTAGTTGCTCGAAACCGCCGTTGACGAGTGCCGGGAAGACCGCTGGCTCCGCTTCGGATGAGGGTACGGGGGTAGAGGTTGCGGGCGGCACAGGCGTTGCAGTCGAGGTAGGGGTGGCAACCGGCGCGGGGGTCGGAGACGACGCTGGCGGGGACGGCGTTGGCGTGGCCTGCGGCGGAGGGCCGGTGAGCGAGAAGTCGTCCAGGTAAATCAGGAACGAGCCGGCGGTCTGCACGCGCACCTTCACCTGTGCGGCGACGGCGGCCGGGGGTACAGACATTTGACCCGTCGTCAGCGACTGGAAGGCGACATCAAGGGTTGTGAGCGAATATGACGAACTGTTCTCGCCGGTACTGTCGCCGGATTCTCGCAACCACGTCACGCGTAGCGACACCTGCTGCACCGCCGGGTCGTTGAGGAGAACCCATCCGCTGAACTCGTAGCTCCCGTTCGGCTGGACGGGGACCGTCTGGCGCACGTCTTGCACGGACGGCTGGCCACTGGCACTTTGAAACCGGCCCGACCATGCGCCACCGCGAACCGGGGAAGCCACCGCTAGGACATCCCCGCTAAGCCAGCTCCAACCGCCAGCACCTTCCTCAAAGCCGCCGTTGACGAGAAGCTCTGCCGCGCCGGCATCGTGCCGCGGCTGCAGCAGCCAGAGGGCGGCGAAAAGCCCAAGAATCGGGACGAGTATTCTGAACACGGGGTGATTTATCGGGAGCGATTCGGTGAGGGTGATTCTACAACCTAGGGCTGCCGTTTTGAAAGAGGGGTGGCCTGACCCTATACTTGAACCGATGAGTCAAAAGGCGGCGGCGCGCAGAGCCGGACACAATACCACACCTGTTATTCGCTCCATCCCGCGCGTCATCGCCGTAGACGGCTCGGCCGCGTCGGGCAAAAGCACGATCGGACGCGAACTGGCAGCTCGACTCGGATACCCCTTCCTCGATACCGGTATTATGTACCGGGCGATCACCCTGGCGGCTCTGCGTTCCGGTGTTCCGATTGATGACGCGGATGCGATCAGCAGGCTTGCCGGGACAACCCGTCTGGACGTCGCCCTTCCATCTGCGGCTTCTCGGGGCGATTGCTCGGTGCTAATAGATGGCATAGACGTCAGCGCCGAGCTACGCGGGCCCGAGGTTGAGGACGCTGTCTCCCTGGTCTCCAGGGTGCCCGGAGTTCGAGAGGCGCTGGTCCAGCGGCAGCAGGAGATCGCCGGGGTGCAGGCGATGGTGATGGCAGGTCGAGACATCGGTACGGTCGTCCTGCCGCAGGCGGACCTCAAGATCTATCTCGACGCGTCGCCCGAAGAGAGGGCGCGGCGCAGACATCGTGAGTTCGCGGCGTCGGGACGCGCAGTGACAAGACGGCTTGTCGCCAGCGACCTTCAGCGCCGTGACCAGATAGACAGGCAACGCTCGGTCTCTCCCCTTACGCCGGCGCATGATGCCGTGATAATCGACACAGACGGCTTGTCGCAGGAAGAAGTGCTGAGGGCGGTGCTCAAGCTGGTCGGGCTGCCACAGTGAAAGACTTTCTCCACACCCTGTTTTACTGGCTCAACGTGCGGTCCTGGATACGCCCGATCCTGCTCCTCGTCACGCGACGGGACGTAATTGGTCTGGAGAACCTGCCGTCTCATGGCGCAGCGATCCTGACTTCCAACCACTTCAGCGTCGGCGATCCGCCGATCCTGACCGGAATCATGCCCCGCCGCGTCGTCTGGATGGCCAAGCAGGAGTTGTTCGACGCGCCGCTGGTAGGGCAGCTGTACTACCTGGGGGGCTTCATCCCGGTCCGCCGGTTTGAGGCGGACCTGCGCGCCCTGCGCCGCGCCCAACACACGCTGAGGCGCGGCCACATCCTCGGAATGTTTCCAGAGGGGACACGCAGTGGCGGGCGTCTGGGACGCGGCGAGCCCGGGTCGGCTCTAATTGCCCTGCGCACGGGTGCTCCAGTTGTGCCCCTCGCGATTTGGGGCACGGAGAACGTCAAGCTGCCACGGGACTTCTTTCGCCGTACCACAGTCCATGTACGGATAGGCAGCCCCTTTCACCTGCCCCGGGCGTCGAAGATCAACAAGGAAGACGTGGCAGGCGGCACCCGTGAGATAATGATGAGGATCGCGGCCCTGCTACCGGAGAAATACCGGGGCGAGTACGCAGGCACGGAGGAGGCGGCTCAGGTCACCGCCGCGCAAGGAGATCGGTAGACGTGGAGATACTGCTAGCGAAAGACATGGGGTTCTGCTGGGGCGTTCGCCGAGCGATCGATATCATGGAGCAGGCGGCGGAAGAGTACGGCGAGATCATCAGCGTGGGCCCGATCGTTCATAACCCGCAGGTCGTCAAGGAGCTTGAAGGCAAGGGCGTCCGGACCAACGTGATCCCGGAGACGGACGAACGTCCCGTGGCGATTACGGCGCACGGCGTAGGGCCCCAGGTGATGGACCAGGTGAAGGCCACGGGCGCTCAGATCATCGACGGCACGTGTCCAATCGTCACGCGCTCTCAGCGCTGGGCGCGCAAGATGGCTGATTCCGGATTCACCGTCCTGGTCTTCGGGGATCCCGAGCACCGCGAGGTGAAGGGCGTGCTGGGGTGGGCGGGAGAGAAGGGCATGGCCATCCGCGATGGCGAGACCCTGCCGGAAGAGCTGCCCTCACGCGTGGCGGTGATCTCGCAGACGACGCAGAATCCCCAGCGGTTCGCCGAATTCGTGTCGCAGCTCATGCATGAACGGATCGATCAGATCAGCGAGCTGCGGCTCGTCAACACACTCTGCAATGTGACGTCCAACCAGCAGGCTGCCGCTCGCGAGCTGGCCTCTGAGGTGGACCTGATGCTGGTCGTCGGCGGCAGGAGCAGCGCTAACACGAAGCACCTGCTGGAGGTCTGCCAGGATGAAGGCGCCACCGCCTACCACATAGAGAGCGAGCATGACATCGCCCCGGAATGGCTGGCGGAAGTGTCTCGTGTCGGCGTGACCGCGGGCGCGTCCACGCCGGACTCGGCGGTTGAGGCGGTGGTGGAGCGGATTACGGAGATCGCCGGCGCGCAAACTCGTTGACCCGGGCGCTGTGCCCGCAACCCGATCCACCGTCCCGGCGTTCTTCTATTCGAACCCTTGACCTGAATTCAGGGAGCATTTCATGTGCGGAATAGTAGGGTACGTGGGCGACCGGGAGGCGGCGCCCATCCTTCTCGACGGGCTGGCGAGCCTCGAATATCGCGGATACGATAGCGTCGGCATCGCGGTCCTGGAGCAAAACGGCGGCCTGGCGATCCACAAGAGCGCCGGCAAGCTAAAGGCGCTGCTCTCCAACCTGTCGGGAAAGGTGCCGGCAGGGCGGCAGGGCGTCGGTCATACGCGCTGGGCAACGCATGGCAGGCCGACCGACAGCAACGCGCACCCACACACTGACTGCACGGGCGGAGTGATCGTGATCCATAACGGCATCGTGGAGAACTACCAGGAGCTGCGCCGCGCACTCAGCGCCCGCGGGCATCGTTTCGCCTCCGAGACCGACACAGAAGTCCTCCCGCACATGATCGAAGAGCGCGTCCGCGATGGCGCCGGCCTGGTGGACGCTCTGACTGAGTGCATCAGGGAGATCTCCGGCGCTCACGCAATCCTCGCGATGACCACGAGTGAGCCGGGGGTCATAGCCGCCGCCCGCGTGGGCAATGCCGGGGGCGTGGTGATCGGTTATGGAAACGGAGAGAGCTTCCTCGCCAGCGATCTGCCAGCGCTTCTGCCCCACACCAGCCGCGTGGTCTTCCTTGAGCCGGGGGAGATAGCGCGTGTCACGAAGGCGCGCGTCAGCTACAGCGTCGACGGGCGCGCGATAGAACGCAAGCCGCAGACCGTCCCGTACGACCCGATCTCGGCCGCCAAGGGCAACTATAAGCACTTCATGCAGAAGGAGATCTTCGAGCAACCGGAGGCGATTCTGGACACTCTGCGCGGTCGCGCGCTCTTCCTGGAGGGAAGCGTGGCCCTGGAGGATATCGGCCTCACTGCCGCTCAATGGCGCAAGGTGTCGCGGGTTATCCTCGTCGGCATGGGCACCAGCTATCACGCCGCGATGATCGGGCGGCACTACTTCGAGAGGATCGCCGGTATCCCGGCGGAGGTAGAGAACGCGTCCGAGCTGCGCTACCGCTCGCCGATCATCGGCCCGGAGACTCTAATCGTGGCAGTGACGCAGTCCGGGGAGACCGTGGACACGCTGGCGGCGATGGAAGCGGCGCGCGAGAAGGGCTGTCCGCAGATCGCGATCTCTAACGTCGCCGGGAGCCAGGCGCCAAGGCTCGCGGACGGCGCGGTGTACACACGCTGCGGGCTGGAGATCGGAGTCTGCAGCACGAAGACGTACACCGCCGCAATCACCGCGCTCTACCTTCTGGCCTGCTATGCCGGCCAGGAACGCGGGGCCGTCAACCGAGAGCAAATGGCGGGCTTGCTCGAGCCACTCGCGCGCCTCCCCAACGCGGTGGGGGAGGTGCTGGAACGCGAGTCCACGGAGGAGCGCCTGGCCCAGCGCTTTTTCCGGCACCAGAACTTTCTCTTCCTGGGCCGGGGATTACAGCACGCCGTGGCGATGGAAGGCGCATTGAAGCTGAAGGAGATCAGCTATATCCACGCGGAAGGCTATCCAGCCGGGGAGATGAAGCACGGCCCCATCGCCCTGATCGACCGGGAGATGCCGGTTGTGGTCCTGGCACCGCGGGACGGTCTGCGCGAGAAGATGATGAGTAACATCGAGCAGGTCAAGGCGAGAGAAGGTACTGTCATCGCCGTGGGCAGCCAAGGTGACGACGAACTGGCGGAGAGCGCCGACCACGTCATTTACGTTCCCCACGTCTCGGACCTGCTCGCGCCCGTCGTAACGTCAATCCCTTTGCAGCTCCTCGCTTACCACATCGCGCTGCGGCGTGGATGCGACGTGGACCAGCCCCGCAACCTTGCGAAGACGGTTACTGTAGAATAGCGGAGTGAAAGTCGTCGCCTGGTTTTCGGAGCTTAGCTCCGGGGATGTGGCCGTGGCCGGGGGGAAGGGCGCCTACCTCGGGGAGCTGACGCGGGCCGGATTCACCGTGCCCCCGGGCTTCGTTGTGCTGTGCGACGCCTATCGCGCATTTCTGGAGGCCGGCCTGCAAACGGGGATCGAGGCGCTGCTCTCCAACGAGTATTCTGACCTCGCCTGGATTCAGAAGGTCGCTGAGGACATCAAACGACTCTTCGAGACATCCGAGGTCAGCGCGGAGATTGCCGCCCCTGTGCGCTCCGCGTACCGCGAACTCGGCGGCGGTCCTGTCGCCGTCCGCAGTTCGTGCACGGCGGAGGACCTCGCGGACGCCTCTTTCGCGGGACAACAGAGCACGTTTCTCAACGTTCGCGGTGAGCAAAACGTAGTTCACAGCGTGAAAGCGTGCTGGGCCTCGCTGTTCGAGCCGCAGGCGATAGACTACCGCCGGCGCCGCGGCTACGCTCACCTGGACGTATCCATGGCGGTCGTTGTCCAAGAGATGGTGCAGTCAGACCGCGCCGGCGTCGCATTCACCGTCCATCCGATAACAGGCGATACCGACAAGGCGATTGTGGAGGCTGCCTGGGGGCTGGGCGAGGCGGTGGTCTCCGGGCAGGTGACGCCGGATTGCTATGTCGTTGACAAACCGTCCTTCAGCGAAGAGGAGACATCCATCGAGACGCAGGAGCGCGAGCTAAAGATGAACGCCAGCGGCGTTACAGGGGAAGACAACAACGTCTGGCTGCCAGTACCGGCAGCCCGCGCACGCGCCCGCAAGCTGTCTCCGGAGGAGCTTCGCGCGGTGGTGGAGCTGGCTATGCGCGCTGAGGCTCATTACGGGTGCCCGCAGGACATCGAATGGGCGGAGGAGGGCGGTCAGTTCTACCTGGTGCAGTCGCGCCCCGTAACCACCGTTCCGTAGCGGTCTCCGGCCTGCTTCAGGGACACCCGCGTCTTCCGGCCGAGCGTGACCAGCATTAAAATGACGGCGATGGACATTTCTGCAGTGCGCCGCCGCCTGGAAGATCGGGAGCAGCTACTTTCGCCTCACGCGGCCAGGAGCTTTGAAAGCCGTGGGCGCGAGACGGCGGAAGACCCATCACCGGTGCGCACCGGTTTCCAGCGGGACCGCGACCGCATCCTGCACTGCAAGGCGTTCCGCCGCCTCAAGCACAAGACGCAGGTCTTCATAGCACCGGTGGGCGATCATTTCGTGACTCGCCTGACGCATACGCTGGAGGTGGCGCAGATCGCGCGGACGATAGCCCGCGGCCTCAATCTGAACGAAGATCTCGCGGAGGCCACCGCCCTCGCTCACGATATCGGTCATCCGCCCTTCGGTCACGCGGGCGAGCAGGCCCTGGCGGACGTAATGCCCCAAGGCTTCCGTCACGCCGAGCAGAGCCTGCGGGTGGTGGAGAAGCTGGAACGCCTGAACCTGACGTGGGAGACGCGAGACGGGATCGTGAACAGCTCCAAAGCGCGCGAGGATATCTTCGCGGAAGGGTGGGGCACGCCCGCGACTCTCGAGGGCCAGATCGTGAAAGTGTCCGACGCGGTGGCGTACATCAATCACGACATTCTGGACGCACTGAGGGCGAGCGTGATATCGGATGACGAGCTTCCCGCGGAGGTCCTGGAGACGCTGGGGCACCGTCATTCCGAACGGATCAACACCCTGGTCTGCGACATCATAGAGAACTCCTGGGCCGCGACGGGAGAAGGCGCGCAGCACCTCAAGACGTCACAGATCCGCATCGGCATGAGCGAGCGTATATCAGCAGCCGCCAACGCGCTGCGCGAGTTCATGTTTCAGCGCGTGTACCTATGGGAGGGCAGGCGAGAAGAGGCCGAGCAAGCCAAGCAAGTTGTTCGGGCGCTGTACCAGTACTATCTCGCGCATCCAGATGAGATAGAGAGCGACTTCACAATCGCCTCTGACCCAGCCTGGCGAAGGGTAGCGGACTATGTGTCCGGAATGACGGATGGCTTCGCGCTGGCGGCTGCGGGTGGTATTGGTGCGGAAGTCGCTCTTGGCGGAGCTTAGGACGCCCGAAACTTTTCCGCACGCTTGTTGTTTTCTATAATAGGAGACGCCGGAATGCCCGGAATTTTTGCGTCGGTGGCACGTTCTCCTGGTTCGCCCCTGTCTGCTCACGCATCAATCGCGTCGGAGGCCGTCTTAGCGCCGTTATGAACGAAATCGAAGAGATCAAGGCAAGACTGGACATCGTGGACGTAATCGGCGGGTACGTCCAGCTTCAGCGTGCCGGCCGGACGTACAAGGCCGTCTGCCCGTTTCACACGGAAAAGACGCCGTCTTTCATCGTCACGCCGGACCGCCAGACGTGGCACTGCTTCGGGGCGTGCGGCACCGGCGGTGACGTGATCACGTTCGTGATGAAGCGAGAAGGGATCGAGTTCACGGACGCGCTCAAGCTGCTGGCCGATCGCGCCGGCGTCAAGCTGCCCGACAGGAGAGCCTCCGACCGCGAGGACCAGCATCGCTCGCGGCTGATCTCCGCTAACGAAGCCGCCGCCGCCTGGTACCACAGCGTGCTGTTGAACGACGCAACCGCTCGGACAGCACGCGAGTACATCGAGCATAGAGGCATAGATTCTGCGACAGCGGAGTCGTTCCTGCTTGGGTACAGTCCTGGCGGTCGGGAAGCAGCGCGGAACCATCTGAAGGAGCGGGGCTTCACGGACAAGGAGCTTCTGGAGGCCGGTCTGATCGTCGAGGGCGAAACCGGCGCGCACGACCGGTTCCGGGGGCGCCTTATGTTCCCCATCCGGGACGCCAAGGGCCGGGTCGTCGGATTCGGCGGGCGCGCTCTGGACGACAGCCTACCGAAGTACATCAATACCAACCAGACAAGTCTCTTCGATAAGGGCGGACTCCTCTATGCGCTGGACCGCGCCCAGGCGGGCATCCGGCGAGAGGGCCGTGCAGTGCTGGTGGAGGGCTACATGGACGCCATCTCCGCCCATCAGCACGGCTTTGACAACGTCGTCGCCTCCATGGGCACGGCCCTTACGGAGCGCCAGGTCCGCCTGGTCCGGCGGGCGGCCCGAGATATCGTTCTCGCGCTGGACGCGGACGCCGCCGGCGGCGAAGCGGCCGTACGCGGACACGAAGTCGTCCGGGAGACGCTCCGCGGTGCGGACGTGACGCCCGTAGTGGGCTGGCGGGGCCTCGTCTCCTACCAGGAGACGGCGGCAGTCAACCTCTACGTCGCGGTCCTGCCCAGCGGCCGCGACCCGGACGACGTAATCCGTGCCGATCCGAACTCATGGCGTGAGGTCATCGAGTCTGCCGTGCCCGTGCTGGACCATCGGCTGAACGTCATTTCCCAGGGAAGCGAACTCAATACGCCGGCTGGGCGAGCTGCGCTCGCCCAGCAGTTCCTGCCGCTACTGACGGTCGTCACCAACCCGGTGGTGCGGGCCAATTATTTGCAACGGTTGTCCATGCTTACCCGAACTCGAGAGGCCGAATTGAGTTTAATGATGAGGGGCCTCAGCGCCCGCCGAACGACACTCAGGCCCGAGCCTCCTTCAGCAGTCGCCGCCAGACCGGTAGACCCGCGAGAAGAGTTTCTCGTTACGCTGCTGATGACCTACCCGGAATTGCGCGGCAGCCTAACGGAGACACCGATCAACCTGGTATTGGACGGCGGGTTGAGACAGTTACTGGATATCTGCATGCGGGTGGATGTCGATTGGAGCCGATGGGAGGAGTCGGAGGTAGTCAGGCAGGCCGTTCCTCAGGAACTATGGCCGCTGCTGCAACGTCTATCTCAGCGACCCCTACCTCCGTTCGACTCCCGCGATGCAAGGCAGGCGTTGGATGATTGCCTTGCCAAGTTACGACGAAGCCAGATTCAGTCGGAGAAACGGGCCGCAGAGGCGCTCGTCTCCGCGCAGGAAGTGGAGTTCGGGCCGAAGGCGATGATCGAGGCTACCTCTGAGGGCGCAATCGACGACGAAAGGCTGGCGGAGCTGGTCAGCGCGTACACGCAGGATATGCAGATAGGACTGAAGTTGCACGAAACAGAGAGGAGCGACGGCGCAGCAGCCGTCGAGACAGGGGTTAATGGTTAATCACTACGACGAGGACCAGGTCTTGCTTCAACACAGGCAGGGCCGCAGCCGTCTAGCGGACGACCTGCTAGAGGACGTCATTGACGACCCCGACGCGGAGTTCGAGGAATCGTCGGACGACGACGACGTGTCGGAGGTCCCGCTTCGGGTTCAGGCGGCGGCCGCAGACGAAGACGAGCCGGCATCCATAGCGCGCGTACCGTCCAGGGGTCCCATGGAGATGCAGGAGTGGGGAGAAGCGCCGGACAAACTGGACGCCGAGCGCGAAATCGCCGACATCGAGCTGGAAGAGGGTATCGACGACCCGGTCCGCATGTACCTGCGCGAGATCGGCAAGGTCAGTCTACTTACCGCCGACGATGAGAAAAGGCTCGCCCGCGCGATGGAAGATTCAGACTACATTGCTCGCATAGAGGAGGCGCAGTTCCAGCTGACAGGCCGCAACGCGCGAGGGGTAGACCTTCTGGTGGGACTTCTTCGTGACCTATATGAAATCCAGCGGCCGCTGGAGGCGCTGGCCAAGGAGCTTGGCCTGCGTGGCCTCGCGTTGCCCGAGCTCATCGTTGCGGACGGGCTGCGGCGTGTCGTCGACGGCGAGATGGACGTTGAGGTAGCGACGCGCCTGGCCGCCGCCCTCAAGATTGAGGACAGCGAAGCTGAGCGACTACCCATCCGCATCTCCATAGTCACGCATCTCCTTACGCCGGAGATGCTGACCTGGAGCCTGCAGGCCATGGGCGTCAACGGCAAGCTACCGTCACCGCCCGATGATCTGGCGGATAAGCTGCTTCCGCGAGAGGAGCGCTGTCGCGAGTACTTCCAGAGCATCAAAGACAGTGGGTTCAACGCGCAGAAACGCCTCACGGAGGCGAACCTGCGGCTGGTGGTCAGCGTCGCCAAGAAGTACATCGGGAGAGGGATGTCGCTGCTGGACCTCATCCAGGAGGGAAATATCGGCCTGATCCGCGCGGTAGAGAAGTTCGACTACCGCAAGGGGTTCAAGTTCAGCACGTACGCGACGTGGTGGATCCGCCAGGCGATCACCCGCGCCATCGCGGACCAGGCACGCACCATCCGCATCCCTGTTCACATGGTGGAGACGATCAACAAACTCGTCCGCATCAGCCGCCGCCTGGTCCAGGAATACGGGCGCGAGCCGTCCAGCGAAGAGATCGGCAAGGGGATGGAGATCCAGCCGGAAAAGGTGCGCGAGATCATCAAGGTGTCGCAAGAGCCGGTGTCGTTGGAGACACCGATTGGCGAGGAGGAAGACTCCCACCTTGGCGATTTCATCGAGGACCAGGGAACGCTGGCGCCCGCGGAGGCGGCTTCGCACCAGCTCCTGAAGGAGCAGGTCCAGGACGTCGTCGCCTCGCTCACACCCCGCGAGCAGAAGGTGCTGATCCTTCGCTTTGGCCTCGAGGACGGGCGCAGCCGCACGCTGGAAGAGGTGGGCCGCGAGTTCAACGTGACGCGAGAGCGCATCCGCCAGATAGAGGCGAAGGCGCTGCGCAAGCTGCGCCACCCCAGCCGCAGCAAGAAGCTGAAGGACTACCTGGAGTAGCGGCGGATCAGCGGTCGCCGCCGGGGAACGTCCGCACGTACGGAATATCCTTCGACTTCTCGTAAGGCAGGGACTCCCAGAACGCGACGCCCATCTCCTGTTTCGTAGCCGCGAGAGCGTAGATACGAACTGCGCCCCTCGCTCGAAGCCTGCGCTCGATTTCGGCCGTGAGCTTGCGCGCCAGTCCGCGGCGGCGGAAGTCCGGGTGCACGGCAAGGCGGTAGATGTGGCCGCGCCAATTGTCCCAGCCGCCGAGCACGGAGCCGGCAAGCCTGCCCTCCGCTTCGGCGACGAGAAAGAGGTCCCGCGACCGCTCAGTCAGCATGCGGAGGTGCTCCGGAGTGTCAGTGACTGAAGGGCCGGAGCCCGCATCTTTCCAGAGTGCGAGGATCGCCTCGCACTCGTCGGCGCGCGCTTCGCGAAGTCGCAGGTCTGTCAACAGATGAGTTCCTTGCAAACCTTCCCGGCCAGCTCTTGAACCGAGAATGCGTGCATGGGGACTGCGGGCTTCGAACAATGGGAAATCATGGGCGATTGACTAACGGAGACACGCATCCTAGCATCATAAGTATAGGTGATACAACATGCCGGTTTACGAATACGTCTGCGACAACTGCGCGATCCGCTTTGAAGAACTGCGGCCCCTGAGCCGCATGCACGACGCGGCCACCTGCCCCGACGGCCACGCGGGCGGGCAGCGAGTGCTCTCGACGTTTGCCGCGCTATCCAGTGACTCGCTGAACGAGGCGGGGCCAGTCGGTGGAGGGGGCTGCGGCGGCGGCTGCACCGGCTGCAGTTGCGGCGCAAATTAAGCTGACTCCCGCCTAGCGCAGGAAGTGACGCGGTCTCGGTGACTCCAGTCGCGATCTGGTGCGCTCTTCCTGGGCGCGTGGCCGCTCCGCGCGATCGACCAGCTCGGGTTGCGCACGCGTCATTATCAGATACCCAGCGGAAAGCCCCGAGATCACGAGCGCCTCAAGTAGCGTAAAGCTACCGATCAGCATGGTGATGTCCCACCAGAACTCCTCAGGGAACATCTGGATCAGGTGGTCTGTGTTCGGGTCCAGCCTCCAAAGGTCGTTGCTGAAGGCCAAAATGTGAAACTCCGTCCAGGCGGAATCGAATCCAGAGAGCGCTACGATCGCGGCGAGGGCGATTACCCCGGCGGTCAGAAGCGACCCGTAGAGGGCGGCAGCGGCGAGCGCGCGCGGCGGCCAGAGCACCAGGAGGACCACGGCCATCAGCACGGTGATCGCTAACGCGACGGATTGCACGGAGAAGGCGGCGTGCGCCAGATCCTTCACGTCCGCCATGTGCGCGATCTCGCGTGTACTGAACAGCGGGACTGTCTTTCCTCGATCGTCAGTCACCGACGGCGCCAGTGGACCGGGGGTCTCGCCCGTGAGGTAACGCTTGATCTCGCCGTTTGCTCGAATCAGCTCAGATGCCGGGATGCCCGCGTGCTCGGCGGCGGAGTAGGTGCGAACAGAGTAGTCGTAGACCCGTTGCTCGGAGATCGCCACCCGGATATTGGCCGTCACCAGCGCGACCGGCAGCGCCGCGATAAAGAGCCCTATTGATAGAGCACGAAAGAGGCCCAGTATGGCCCCCCCTTTCTGCGACTTCGCGCGTCTTCCGTCACAACCATCGTAGGTACGGTCGGGCGACTCTGTCAACGACATGAACGACCGTTTATGATGGCTTGCGAAGAGGAAGAGGAGGCTCGGCAATGGCACGAAACCCCGGACCGGTGAGGACCTTCGCGGGCCTGCGACGGCTTGTGGCGGCATTGCGCGGCCCGGCCGGCTGCCCGTGGGACCGCGTTCAAACGCACTCCTCGCTCCGGCCTTACCTGCTGGAGGAGACCGCGGAAACGCTGGAGGCACTTGACGAGGGCAACGCGCCCGCGCTCTGCGAGGAACTGGGCGATCTACTTCTGGAGGTGCTCCTTCAAGTGCAGATCGCGGAAGAGGCCGGCGATTTCACTCTGACTGACGTAGTGCAGGGGATCGGGGACAAGCTGGTGCGGCGGCACCCGCACGTCTTTGCCGGAGCCGTGGCTGAAACGCCCGAGGCGGTGGCGGACCAGTGGGACAAGCTGAAACGCGGCGAGCGCGAGGGGCGCTCGACCCTAGAGGGGATCCCGGCTACCCTCCCGGCGCTCGCTGCCGCCCAGGCGACCCAGCGTCGCGCCCACAAAGCCGGGTTCGCCTTTGAGGAGGTGAGCGAGGTATGGGAGGCGCTGGAAGAGGAACTCGGCGAGCTGCGCGCGGCAAGGACAACGGCCGAGCAGCGTGAGGAGCTTGGTGATTCTTTGTTCGCGCTGGCCAATCTCGCCCGCTGGCTCGATGTGGATGCCGAGGACACTCTCCGAGACACCTGTCGCGGATTCGCGGCCAACTTCCGCCGGCTCGAGGCCCTCGTTGAGGAGCGCGGGATTAACCTTGCTGAGACGCCGCCGGCGGAGAAGCTGGAGCTGTGGAGCAGGGCAAAGACGTTGTAGCCTTAACCCCCCTATGCTATCCTCATCCCGCCGAGCCAGTCGTCAGGAGGTTGTCATGACACAGCAGAAGGAGAGCGTCGTAACGCCGGAACGGTTCGACTCCGGCATCACGTACCCGCAGTACATCGAGCGCATTCAGCGTAATCGCGAGAAGTTCGATTACAACTACACCGAGACGGTCTTGACTGACGAAGACACCCAGGCCTTGCGCGCCGCAGTCCAGAGGGAGGACGGTCCGGCCAGAGTCCTTGCCCTGGGAGAAGACTGGTGCCCTGACGTCTTTCGCGGACTGCCGGTGCTGGCGCGGATCGCCGAAGCGGCGGGAATGGACCTGCGAGTGTTCCCGCGAGACGACAATCTCGACATCATGGGCGAGTTCCTGAACGGAGGAGAGGCGCAGTCCATCCCAACGTTTGTGTTTTACACACGCGATCACCGCTACATCGCGCACTGGATCGAGCGGCCGGCCGGGGCGAACGCCCAGGTCGCCGACATGGTGAAGTCGTTCCAGGACAAGCCCCGTGACGAAGCGCGAGCGCTTTACGCGGAGTTTCAGCAGGGACCAATCTGGGCTAGCTGGCGCCAGGAGACGATCCGCGAACTCCGCGAGCTGCTTGGCGCATAGCAGCAGAGCCGCTTAGCGTCAGACTCGCCGGCGGCTAAGGCTCAGCAGCGTCAGGCCGGCCCAGATCATAGCGGTACCTGCCGCAAGAGCCGCTATCGCCAATGGAACGGAGTCGGTCTCAGACGGCTCTCCCGTACTGGGGGCGGCGGCGGGGAGCGGAGCGGGCGTCGCAGTAGCGCTGGGTGTCACCGTTCCCGAGGGCGGAGCCGAGGTGGCTGTCGGGGCGGGCGTAGGAGTGGGCGTGGGCGCCAGTTGCTGGACGATGATCCTGCCCCTCATCAGGCTGGGATGAAGCGCGCACCAGTACTCGAAGTTGTCGGTGCTGTTGAACTGGTGCGCAAACGTGGCCCCACCACTGAGGAAGCCCGAGTCGAAGCCCCCGGCCGGGGGACAAACCGTGAACGCGTCGTTGCACTCCGTCACCGTGTGACTCCCGAGGACCATCTGCCACGTCACTGTATCGCCGGCGTCAATCGTCGTCTCGCAGACGGCACCCTGAAACGACGGCGAGCAGAAGTACAGATTCGAAGCATCGATAGTAGTATCAGCCGCCGACACGCCCTCGCCGAAGAACAGCGCACTCGCCAGGAGTGCGGTGGAAAGACCTGATGTTACCTGTCGCACACAGTACCCCTTGTCTGTAGGCTAGCTACTGGTACGACACGGTACTCAGGACGGATTGCAAAGGTCAACAGAAAGCACGAGAGGCAGCCCGCCCCAGACTGCCTCTCGTTATTTCTCGCTCATGTGAGCGAGACCAGAAGGAGGTCGCCCCTCGAATAGTCTTGCTTTGCAGGTTAGAACGCCGGGCCCGGCCGGGAAGTTAACTAACTGGTAAAGGGATTTCGCGTTTTCTCAGTCAGTTTACGGAGTTCAGTCCTGTCCAGTATTATAGATGCGTATTTCGTGAATAGTGTTACATGGCCCGGCCCCCAAAACGCAGAGGATCTCGCTATCGCCGCGACGCCCGAGTGCTGGTTGTCCGAGCAAGTCCCGACGCTTCGCCTGGAGCAAGACCGATGACGCAAACCTCAGCTCTTCAGGCCTTCTACCGCGCGTCCGGCGGCGAATTTCTTCCCATATCTGACGCCGCCGCTGTTCGCGCCGCTGTCGCCGACAAGGACGGACTACTCTGGCTGGACCTCACAACTCGCTCTGAGGCCGATGCGGCTGCCCTGAGCGAGATATTCGGCTTTCACCCGCTGACGATCGAAGACTGCATATCGCAGGCGGTCGATCCCGCCAAGATCGACGACTACGGCGAGTACCTGTTTATCGTCGTCCAGGCCCTGTCGGAGTACCAACCAGACCGCGAGCTGGAGATCATCGAAGTAGACTTCTACCTGGGCCCCAACTACGTCGTCTCCTGCCACCGCGAGCCGGTGCCTGCCATCGCGCAGTTCCGCGAGCGCCTCGAGCGAAACGGCATGCACGCCCACCGCGGCGCCGACTGGCTGCTCCATAGCCTGCTCGATGCCCTCGTGGACGAATATCTGCCCATCGTGGATGCCGTCGATGACACGCTGGACAGCCTGGAGGAAGCCGTGCTGCGGAAGGCAAGCACCCGACACCTCCAGCACATACTCCTCGTGAAGCGCAACGCCCTGCGCCTGCGCCGGGCCACAACGCCGCAGCGCGACATTATGAACCGCCTGTCCCGGGGCGAGTTCCCGAAGCTCATCTCCACGGAGACGTCGGTCTACTACCGCGACGTCTTCGACCACCTCGTGCGCATCGAGTACCTTGTCGAGGCGGTGCGCGACCTTGCGGACGGCGCGCTCAACACCTATCTCTCGGTGGTCTCCAACCGGTTAAACGAGGTGATGAAGGTGCTGACTGCGGGCGCAACGATCTTTCTTCCGCTGACCCTGATCTCCGGCATCTACGGCATGAACTTTGCCGACAACCAGTTCCCAGGCTTCGAGGAGACGTGGGGATTCGCCGCCGTCGTCGGGTTCATGATCGCGGTCGCCGTGGCGCTGCTGGCGTACTTCAGATACCGCCGCTGGATCTAGCGGGCGGACCGTCTGCACCCGTGGTTCCGGGCCCGTTCGCTATCTGCACTCCTTCAGCGAGGAACGCTTCGACCAAGCGCCGCCGAAGCTCCGAGGCCACCTCCCAGCGCGCGGCGGGACGGCTCCTGATGCTGACCATCATGGCGACGCCGCCGCCGCTGATCGCCTCTACTCGGGACGCGATGGTTCCATCCGTTATCAGATGGCTGTACCGCGAGTCCTGGGCCAGCTCTGCGCCCACACGCTCAACGATCGCGGTCACCCGCGAGATCGCCTCGCCGTATGCCACGTCGACGCGTACGTTTACGCGCGCGTAGTCCCGAGTGTAGTTGGAGACGACGTCGATGACCCCGTTGGGGACAGAGTGAACGACGCCGTCTTCGTCGCGGATGATCGTACGTCTCAACGTCACGGCCTCGACAGTGCCTTTGACACCGGCCATGCCGACGACGTCGCCGCCGCGGTACTGGTCCTCCGCGAGCAGGAAGACGCCGTTGATGACGTCGCGCACAAGGGGCTGTGCCCCCAGGGCGACTGCAAGACCGGTAATGCCCAGCCCTGTCACGATGGCGGTGATTTCGATACCGGCCTCAGCGAGCACCGTCACGGCGGCCACGAGCAGGATCAGAGTCCAGGCGCTACGCTGAACGACGCCGATTATCGTGGTGGCGCGCCTTTCCGCTTCGTCATCTGCGGGATGCGCGCCGCGCAGAATGGCCGCCCGCGCGACTCTAGGGAAGACGATTCGGAAGGCGACGTAGGCGGAGACCAGTACCGCGATGACGAAAGCGGCGTCTTTACCGCCGTGCGTCAACCAGTCCAGCAGTTCGTCCCAGTCGCTCAAGAGATGGTGCCTCCTCGATCGCATCTTAGGCTAGGCGAAGCGCAGACAGCGGGCAAGCGAGAGGAATCGCGGGTAGCCGTCAGACTGACCGATTGCCGAGGCTCCGGTTTCGATTGACGAAGCCGAAACCGTTCATTACACTTACGCGCAAGTAGGACCTTAAACCGGGAGGACCGAATGAAGCGGGCTGTCTATCTGTTCGTTGCCGCAATCCTGCTGTCTCTCACGTCGTTCCTTCAGAGCGACGCGACGGCGAGCGCCGATCCGCCTCCGCCGGGACCTTATTTCGACGCCACGATCGATGAAACAAGCCCGGCCGATCCTACCATCGCGCCCGCGGATGACGACTGTCCCGTGGGTCTTCCCTGCAAGATCCGGACGACAATCGGGATTCTTCCCAACCAACCGGTCCTGCCGATAGCCAGCGTCACCCCCGGCGCGTTCTTCGTCGCGCCGGACGGTTTTGTGCCCAATGGAACCCGCGTCGGTACGACGGGATTCGCTACAACGATTGCGGTCTCAAGTATCGGCCCATGTGACACGAACAGTATCCCTTACACCAGCGGCACTATCCTCGTTGACGCGACGGTCGACCCGCGCACCTCAACAGGGGCGCCATCGGACCTCGCTTCCAACCTGCACTGGCCACGCCAGCTCAACGACGAACTGATCAAGATCGCGTCGCACATTCCCAATCCGGCTTTGTGGGCGCGCTATGTAGGTGTTTACGACATCGAGGTCGGTTCTCTCGAGTACTACGTACCGATCAACATTCTCGTGATCAGGACGCCGGGCGGCTCCTACATCAACGCATACCTCGTCGGCGACCCGTCCGCCAGGAACACCGATGGGTCGATGCAGTTGGGCGGGCCGGAGATCCGTCTATGCTCCCCCTTCTTCGTTCAGACCACGATCCAGGGACTGGCGATCGACCCGGGCGATGGCGATTTCTACGCGCTGCGTGTTTGCCTGGTCCCCGGTCCACACCTCTTCGCAGCAATCTTCATTCCGCTGTACCCAACTGCCGACGGCCCCATCGTGCGCGTTGACCCCACATCTTGCTCTGGACAGTTGGCTGATGCGGACGGCGACGGTATCCCTGACCTGCTGGACTACTGCGACAACCTCGCCGAAGACCACGACGGCATCAGAGACCGCGATGGCTGCCCTGAGCTTGACGCAGATCAGGACACGATACCCGACACAGCGGATAACTGCCCTCAGGTCCCCAATCCCGGACAGGCCGACAACGACGACGATAGCCACGGCGACTTGTGCGATCCGAATGACGACGCCGACGTTTTTCCGGATATCATCGAACGGAAGCTGGGCTCGGACCCGTTGGACGCGGCGAGCACGCCGGAGAGCTTTGTCGTGGACGGTACCTGCAGCGATGGCCTCGACAATGACGGGGACGCGGCCACAGATGATGCAGACACGGGTTGTCATCCCTACGCCGACTTCGACGGCGACAGGTTCCCGAACGCCGCAGAGGAGCACTTCGGCTCCGATCCCAACGATGCCGCGAGCACACCCGAACACTTCGTCCTGACACCCACTTGCTTCGACTCAGACGACAACGACCTGGACGGCTTCACCGACACTCAGGACCCGGGTTGCTTCCCGTTTGCCGACTCCGATCTGGACGGTTTCATCGACCCGCTGGAGTCGAGGCTGGGATCGGACCCGGACAACACAGATAGCACGCCGGAGCATTACCTGTTGCCGGGCACGTGCCAGGACACCCTGGATAACGACATCGATGACGCCATCGACTCGGCCGATGACGGTTGTCAGCCCGCGCTCGACGTTGATGGCGACGGATTCGCCAACGCGCTCGAGTTCTACCTGGGCTCGAATCCGCTTGTCGCCGCGAGTACACCGGAGAACATCGTGTTCCCGGAGACCTGCACCGACGACGCCGACAACGATCTGGACGCCAAAGTGGACTTCCGCGACGCCGGCTGTCTGGTCCTTGACGTGGACGGGGACCACAGCCTCAACCACGAGGACGGTGACGACGACAATGACGGCTTTGACGACGATGCCGAAGCACACGTGGGCACAATCGCGCAAAAGTCGTGCGGCGGAGATGGATGGCCCGCGGACATCGTCTCAAGCGGACTGAGCGCGAACAAAGTCAACGTCCAGGACCTTGCGAGCTTTATCGCGCCGGTACGCCACCTCGGAACCAACCTGGGAACGCAGCCCGGCGACGAACGGTGGGACCTCGTACCGGGATCAACTTTCGGTACCCACATCAACATTCAGGACATGGCAGCGCTCGTCACCACGGCGCCTGCCATGTTTGGCGGCGTACGAGCGTTCGGCGGACCCGCCTGCCAGGCGGCACCTTAAGCCACCGCTCGTGATCGGCCGTCAATCATGATCCGGCGCCAGCCGTGAACCTGATCCACCGCTGGTACTGCAAGTCGGACGGGTGGCGTCGCGGCGTCCATCACGGGATGCTGCCGTGGGTGCTGGGTGAGATGGAGCTCGGCGAGCGCGTGCTGGAGATCGGACCGGGCCCCGGGGTGACCACGGACTGGTTGCGCGAACGCGTCCCGCATCTCACGTGCGTTGAGATCGACTCTGCGCTGGCGAGCTCTCTGAAGGCGCATCTGGTTGGCACGAACGTCGACGTCGTTGAGGGCGACGCGACGGCGATGTCCTTCCCGGACCACTCTTTCGATACCGCCGTCTGCTTCACGATGATGCACCACGTGCCTTCTGGCGACCTGCAGGACAAGCTGCTGGCCGAGACGTGCCGCGTCCTAAAGCCGGGCGGCGTCTTCACCGGCTCCGATAGCACTCCGACGTTGCGCTGGCGCTTATTTCACGTCTTCGACACCTGCGTGGCCGTCGACCCGGACGGGTTCGCGACGCGTCTGAAAGCGGCGGGGTTCGCTGACGTTCAGGTTGTGGCGAACCCGCAGTACCCAACGTTTAAGTTCATCGCGCGGAAGGGTGGCGACGGATAGCCGTAAGGGCGACCGCGAGGGTCGCCGCTACCGATCGACCCGCTCCAGTGGAGCGAACGACAGCAGCAGCTTCTTGATGCCGGCCTCGCCCTTGAAGGCGACGACCACCTGATAGTCCATTCCTGACGGCTCGCACGAGACGACTATCCCCTCCCCGAATTTTTCGTGCCGGACGTGATCGCCCGCGGAGAGCGTCTCCAGTACGACGCGCTGCTCGCCGTCACGGTCTCCGCCAATCGGTCCGGTGGCTCCGACCGCGCTCGCCGGCGTGACCGCGTGCCGGTAGCGCGCAGGCAGCATCTGGGTCTGCACCTCTCGCCGGCTCTTGGCCACAAGAGAATGCGGGATATCCGCCAGGAAGCGAGAAGGCGGGTGGTGACCGCCGAACGCACGGCGGAAGGCGCGCACGAGGTACAGGCGCTGCTTCGCGCGCGTCATGCCGACATAGGTGAGCCGCCGCTCCTCCTCCAGTTGCGCTGGGTCGCCGCTTTCCAGGGAGCGCATGTGGGGGAGGACGCCCTCCTCCATCCCAGTGATGAACACGCAGGGGAACTCCAGGCCTTTCGCGGCATGCAGGGTGATCAGCGTCACCGAGTCCACTTTTTCATCGTATTCGTCCACGTCCATGATCAGCGCTGCGTCCTCCAGGAGTGAGGCAAGAGCGTGCTCCGTCTTGATCTCATCGTATTGAGCCGCGACGGCCCGCAGCTGTTCTACGTTCTCCCACCGCTCTTCACCGTCCGGATCATCGAGGAGGTAGGCCTTGTACCCCGTGTTCGCGATGATGGTGTCCAGCAGTTCTCGCAAAGTGCCGGAAGAGGACGCGGCGATCAGTTCGTTGACCAGGCCCAGGAAGCGCATCAGGGCGCCGACTGTGCGCTTCTGGAACGGTTGGTCGCCGGTTGGCCCTTCAGGCGAGTCACGCTCGCTTTCAGCAACCATCTGGAGCACAGAGTAAGGAGGGATTGTCCGCTCGCGCGCGATGCGCGTCAGCTCGGAGAGGGTGCGGTCGCCGATGCCACGGGCGGGGACGTTGATGACGCGCATCATCGCCACGGAGTCGAACGGGTTCTGCACCAGGCGCAGGTAGGCCAGGAGGTCCTTCACCTCGCGCCGTTCGTAGAAGCGGGTGCCGCCGACGAGGCGGTAGGGAATGCCGCGTCTGATCAACGCCTCCTCCAGCGGCCGCGATTGCGCGTTGGTGCGGTACATCACGGCGATGTCGGAATGCTTGCAGTTCTCCTCGCGGGCCAGCCTGCGGATCTCCTCGACGACGTACGCTGCCTCGTCCTCCTGATCGTAGGCCTCGTGGACGACGATCGGAGTGCCGGCGCCGTTTTCCGTCCAGAGGTTTTTCTCCTTGCGCTGCTTGTTCAAGGCAATGACAGAGTGGGCAGAGTCGAGGATCGTCTGAGTCGAGCGGTAGTTCTGATCAAGGATCACGACCCGCCCGTCAGGGAAATCGTTCTCGAAGTTGAGGATGTTACGGATGTCCGCGCTACGCCAAGTGTAGATCGACTGATCCGGGTCGCCCACCACGCAGATGTTCCGGTGATGTGACGCCCACTGCTTCGCGAGCGCGTACTGACAAATGTTAGTGTCCTGGAACTCGTCGATGTGGACGTACAGGTAGCGCCCGGCGTGCTTCTCGAGGATATCCTGGCGCTCCTGGTAGAGTTCGACGGTCTTGCCCAGAATGTCATCGAAGTCCAGCGCACCGTTCTGCTCCAGCAGGTCCTGGTAGCGCAGGTAGATGCGGGAGGTCACCTCCTGGAAGTAGTCCGCGACCAGCGCGGCGAATTGACGCGGCCCCTGCAGCTCGCTCTTGGCCCGCGAGATGGCGGATAGCACGGCGCGCGGCGCCACGCGCTTCGGATCAATGCCCATATCCTCGAGCGCCCGCTTCACCGCCGCTATCTGGTCCGCATCATCGTAGATAGTGAACGTGCGCGGCACACCGATCGCTTCACCGTCAATGCGCAGGATGCGCGAGCAGATGGCGTGGAACGTGCCTAGCGTTATGTCACGCCCGATCTCCTCCCCCACCAGTCCGAAGACGCGATCGCGCATCTCGCGGGCGGCCTTGTTAGTGAACGTGACTGCCAGGATTCGTCTCGGGCGGACGTCTTGCTCGTGGACCAAATAGGCGATGCGATGGGCGATGACGCGCGTCTTGCCGGACCCAGGGCCGGCGAGGATGAGCAGCGGCCCCTTCGTGTGTTCGACGGCGTCCCGCTGGCGCGGGTTCAGGGCGTCGAGAATGGGACTCTGAGCAGGGGCGGTCACACTTAGAGTCTACCGGATTGAGGGCGCGATCAGTACAGTATCGATGGCAGCCAGATCCCATCCGGTTCTTCATACGGGCCGAGTGCCATCAGGTTCAACACTTTGACGTTGCGGCAGCCGGCGGCCAGCAGTTTGCGGTAGAGGACACCTTCCGTGAGCGGGCAAAGCACGCGGTGGAAGTCCGCGGGAATCTGCCTTGCCGCCTGCGCGACGAGCGCCACCATGTCGTCCTCTGTTTCAGCAACGCCGTGTCCTCCCATGCCGAGAATAATGTATCCCGTAATGCCGCCGGAACGCTCGCGCACGAACGGGCGGAACGGTCCGCCCTGCACGAACCCCGCCACTTCGTTGCGCCGGCTCACCTTGTAGACGCGTTGCGAGATCTCCTCAACCGCGTCGAGATCGGCTTCCACGAGCGGCCGCACCGTCTCATCAGGCACAAGCGCGGGCTCGGGGATCATCAACGCGACGGGCGCCTTTGTGTCGAAGCCGAGAGACGCGTAGAGTGCGAGCGACGTCATGTTGAACGAGTCCTGGAGCAGGCGGACCATCTCGATCCCGCTCTCACGAGCATGATCAACTACGTTCTGCATCAGAGCCCGTCCAACGCCCTGCCCCTGAAGCGAAACCTCCACCGTTATAGGTCCAAGTCCCCCGACCGCATCGGAAGTGAGCAGGAAGTTCGAACCGGCGGGCTGGCCGGACCAGAGCGCCGCGACGCCGAAGTAGTTCTCACTCTGGACCAGCATTCCCAGCAGCATCCGCCCGAACGCCGCGCTCGCGAAGTCAGATGGAAAGTGGTGTCTATCCGAGATATCTTTGAACGCCTCGTACGCTATCCTCCCAAGTTCGCTTACGTGCTCATTCTTCGCGGGGACAAGCTCCAGGGACATCTCGGCTCCGTTCGTCTGGTGAGTGGGTATGGCGAGATTATATCAACAGGAGAAAGAGCGGTCTGGTCTGAAGGCCCCGACCTACATATCGGGCGGGCGCAGGGGGCATGACGCGCACTGCGGCAACAGGTCCGAGACCGTGACGTGCCCAACGTCGATGTCCGCGCGGCGCAGGACTTCCAGTGCCGCCCAAAGCGACAGGCCGACAACGTTGCAGTAGCACCCATCGTAGCGTTCGACGGGCTTGAACGCAGCGTCCTGGATGGCGTACGCGCCGGCCTTTTCGAACGGGTCGCCGCGCGTTATCGAGGCGGCAATCTCGGCATCGCTGTACGCTCGCATCAGGACGCGAGTCACCGGATGCCGCAGCAGGGCAGCCCGGCCACGGGCTCGCATCACGGCCACCGCCGAGACGACGAGGTGCTCCCGTCCGCGAAGCCGCAAGAGCATCTCCCGCGCCTGATGCTCGTCGCGGGGCTTACCCAACAGCTCGCCGTCGAGCGCAACGACTGTGTCCGCGGCGATGATCGCCGACTGCGTATCCAGCAACCGCGCCGATTCGGCTTTGAGCCGGGCTAGCCGGCGGGCGGCGAGCTCCGGCCCGAAGTTTGCGGGCGTCTCTTCGTGCAGATCGGATGGCCGTACCTCGAAGAGGATCCCAAGGCGCGCGAGGAGCTCCCGCCGTCGCGGCGACGCCGACGCGAGGACGAGCGGGATCACGCTAGTCGGAGGCTCGCTACGCACTCGATATGGTACGTCTGCGGGAACATGTCGACCGGGGTTACGTCATCGAGCACGTAGCCGCCATCGGCGAGCAGGCGCAGGTCGCGGGAGAGCGTGGACGGGTCGCAGGACACGTAGGCGATCTGCCTTGGGCGCTGGGCGATCACCGCCTGGACCACCTGCGGCTGGCAACCCTGACGGGGCGGATCGAGAATGATGGCGTCAGCCCCGCTCCCAACCTTCGCCAGCATCTCCTCCACCTTCCCTTTGTAGAACTGCACGTTCGGGATCCCTTCGATGTTCACGAGCGCATCATCAACGGCCGCCGCCGATTCTTCTATCGCGATGACCTTCGCCACTTGCGCCGCGAGAAGTACAGCGAACGTCCCCACGCCGGCGTAGGCATCGAGGAGCACTTCGTCTCCGCGCAGCGCCAGGCGTTCTCGTACAAGCTCCACCAGTCGCTCAGCCTGGCGGGTATTGGTCTGGAAAAACGACGCCCCGGAGATGCGGAAGCGGTGTCCCGAGAGCACTTCGTGGTAGTAGCGTTGACCCGAGGATATTGAAGGCTCGATCTCACCGAGCTCCGGGTGCACCAGCATCTCGCCGGAGTTCTCCCCTATCCGGAAGGCGACCTGGTGAAGGCCTCCGCATTTCCCCTGCAGCTTGGGCAACGCCTCGTTGACAGATGGGTGGGCGATGAGGCAGCGGTCGATGCGCAGGAAGCGGTGGCTGCCGCGCTCCACGTAGCCGATTTCGCCCCGGCGCTTGGCGGTGAAGCGGATGTGGTTCCTGTAGCCCCAGGGATCGTCAGCGCCGAGCGTCGCCGAGACCGGCGGGTCGCTGAATCCGCCGATCCGGCGCAACTGCTCGCGGACGATGTGGGCCTTCAGCTCAAGCTGTTTCGGATAGGCTATGTGCTGCCACTGGCAACCGCCGCAGCGACCGTAGTATTCACACGGGGCTTCAACTCGGTCCGGCGAAGGGACGATCACCTCCACCACACGGCCGAGCAGGACGCCGGCTCTTTCGCGGTCGAGGTCCACCACCGCCTTCTCGCCGGGGATGCCGTAGTCGGCGAAGATAACGCGCGAGCCGTCGCTGGCCATCGCGCCGCCTTCGAACGCCATTTCTGTGAAAGTGACGGTCGCTCGCTCCGGCGGGTCAATCCGCCCCTTGTCTCGCTTTCGTGCCATCAATCAGAGAAGCCTATCCGCCGCTGGTGCGTTATAGCAAGAAGGAAAAGTTGTAAGTTATAATGCTCAAAACCCTACTCGAGAGAGCAGAAGGCGGCGATTAATGGAGTACGCGATCCTCGGCGGTCTGGTCGGCGGCGTCTGGCTCCTCCTCCTCTGGCTCAGTATCATCGTCTGGGTTTACCGCGACATCCGCGAGCGCACACGCGACCTGGGGCTGCAAGTGCTTGCGGTCTTCGTCACTCTGATGTTCTTCCCCGGCTTCAACATCCCGGGCCTGGGGCTCTACCTGATGATGCGTCCGCGAGAGACGCTGGAGGAGGCGTACGCGCGCTCGTTGGAGGAGGAGGCGCTGCTCCGCGAGATCGGCGACGAAGGCGTGTGCCCGTCATGCCGGCGCTTTGTGGAGCGGGGCTGGAAGCTGTGCCCTTACTGCCAGACGCAGCTCAAAGACAGTTGCGCGAAGTGCGATCAACTGCTGAGCTTCAACTGGGTGGCCTGCCCGTATTGCACCACTCCGCGCCGCGGGGCGACCCCGCAAACCGTGCCATCTTCGGGGACGACGACTGCGAGTCGTTCCGCGCCGTCGACCGGCGAAGACGGCGATCCCGTCGAAGCCCTGACTCAACCTTGACCGGGCAGCAGGCGACTCATATCTAGCTCGCCCAGAAGCTCCGCGATCCGGTTGAGTTTCTCCTCGCCCCCCGCGAATGGACCGGTAGCGAACAGCGCTTCGATCACCTGGATCGTCTCGATCGTCGATAGCTTCGTGCGGACCAGGGGAATCTCGTCCTCTTCCGCCCGGTCCAGCACATACGACAGCAGCGGCAACTCCCCGGTGACGATGAGACACGCCGCTTCCGCATTCAGCGCGGCAAGCTGGAGGTCCGGCTTGTCGCTGCGCACGACCACGACGGTGGCGCCGTAGCGCGAGAAGTAACCCTGCCCGGGATCGGCGCTGATCGTCGCGATCACCGGCTGTTCGACCAGTATCGACCGCCCGTTGCTCAGGAAGCTGACCTGTGCCTGCAGCACCGCGGCTACATCGCGAAGCAGCGGCGCGGCGAGCACGCGGTCTTCCGGCACGACCGCGAGCACGTTGACACCCGCCGCCTCGAAGCTCGATCGCAGGACGTCGATCCTCTTGCGGGGAGTGCAGTTCAAAATCACGCCCACGGACGCGTCGCCGAACGCTGTGAGCCTGGAGGCGACATCCTCCGCGCTCGCGACGGCGTCCACCACCGCGAGAACGCTCGCGCCGGCGGTGGGAGTGGCAGTGTCTGCAGCGGGGGCCTCGATGAGCGTTACGTCAGCAGCATCAGCCTCCGGCGCGAGGGATGCGAACAAACGGGCGTCGGCAGCGGCATTGGCGTCGTCTCCCTGGCGGCTGCCCTGCACGCTGAGGCCCTGCGCGCGCAGCTTCGCGACGAGCCCGGCCACGATGGTGGTCTTCCCCGCCAGCGGGGCGAGAGAGGAGATGAGAATCGTCGCCACGGTCTCGTGAATTGTAGCACAAGCGACCGCCGTTCAGACGCTCGACAGGGCGTCCTCCAGGCTTGCGAAAGTCAGTCCTTGAGCCTTCGCGACCATCTGCGACGTCAGCTTTCCGTTGATCGTGCTCGCGCCCGCCGCCAGCGCGGCGTCCTCGCCCAGTGCCTCCAGTCCACGGTCCGCCAGTTTCAGCACGTACGGCAGGGTAGCCGACATGAGCGCCTCCGTCGACGTGCGCGGCACAGCGCCAGGCATGTTGGGTACGCAGTAGTGGATGACGCCTTCCTCCAGATACGTCGGCGCGCTGTGCGTGGTCGGGCGAGACGTCTCACAAACACCGCCCTGGTCGATGCAAACGTCGACGACGACGGCGCCCGGGCCCATCGAGCGGACCATCTCGCGCGTCACCAGCTTAGGGGCGATCCCGCCGGGGACCAGCACGGCGCCGATCAGGATGTCCGCGCCGCGCAGCTCCTCCTCGAGCATCAGCGGGCTCGTCACGCGAGTGGCGATGCGCTCCCTGAACTGCGCCTCCAGCGCCGCGAGCCGCTGAAGGTCGGTCGAGGTCACGGTGACCCGCGCACCGAGCGCCAGTAGCACGCGAGACGCGGCGGTACCCACGTTGCCGCTGCCGATAACGACGGCGCGCGCGGGTGAAACGCCCGCGATGCCTCCCAGCAGCTTGCCGCGGCCCGGTCCCGGCTTCTTCAGGAACTGCGCGGCGACCTCCGCTGCCATGCGGCCGGCGACCTGGCTCATCGGGATGAGTAAGGGCAGCGAGCCGTCAGGCCGTCGCACCAGCTCGTAGGCGATGGAGTTCGTACGCGAATCGAGGAGGGCGCGCGTCTGGGCGGGGTCGGGCGCGAGGTGCAGGTAGGCGAACAGGAGCAACCCCGGCCGCAGCAGCGAGAACTCCGGCTCCAGCGGCTCCTTCACTTTGACCAGCAGGTCCACGCCCGCGGCCACTTCCTGCGCCGTCTTGCACAGCGTAGCGCCTGCCCGCGCGTATTGCTCGTCGTCGAAGCCGGCCCCGTCCCCCGCTGCGCGCTCGACGAGCACCTCGTGCCCCGCCTGCGCCAGCGCCTGCACGCCGCCGGGCGTCAGGCCCACGCGGTACTCCTCGTTCTTCGTCTCGCGGATCGTCCCGACCTTCATGCGCGCCTCCTCGCGAGCTGGTCTCGCGTTCGGGAGGCATTGTATCAACAGGCCACGCTCAGCAGTGTCTATGGTTCGCTGTTCCCGCCGTTTGCTATCATTGAAGCTTGGTGCCGGGGTAGCTCAGGGGTAGAGCACGCGGCTGAAAACCGCGGTGTCGGCAGTTCAAATCTGCCCCCCGGCACCAGATATCTAGATACGAAACCTCACGATGGTGCTGGGCTAACCATCAATCCCAGCAGTCACTACTCAGTTCCCCCGGCGATGTATAATCCCCCCACATAGCCGACAGGACGACGGAAGGAGGTTCAACAATGGAACGTGCAGACATCGACGGAGTAACGTTGGAGTACGAGGTGGTGGGCTCAGGAGACCCAGTCGTGTTCATACATGGGTCCGTATTAGCAGACGCCTTCGCGCCTCTGATGACAGAACCGGCCCTCAAGGACCACTTCAGTCTGATCCGCTATCACCGGCGCGGATTCGCGGGCAGCAGCCGGCATGCCGGTCCGCTGAGCATTTCGGGTCAGGCTGCCGACTGCCTGGGTCTTCTGCGGAAGCTCGGCGTCCAGCGAGCGCACCTGGTCGGACATTCCTACGGAGGCGCTATCGCTCTCCAGCTTGCCTTAGACGCTCCTGAAATAGTCCGTTCCCTCTCTTTGCTAGAGCCGGCGTTGCTTGACGTGCCGAGCAGGCCGATCATCTTCGAACAGCTGGAGTCGGTCATTGAGACGTACGAGCGGGGGGACAAGACCGCGGCGGTCGATGCCTTCCTGGCGGCTGTCAGCGGTCCGGCCTATCGAGCTATGCTGGATAGCGTGCTGCCGGGAGCGTTCGAGCTAGCCGTGGCGGATGCGGATACCTTTTTCGACGTAGAGTTGCCGGCGCTCCAGGAGTGGACGTTCACCCAGGAAGATGCCACAGGCATCGGACAACCGGTCCTCGCGGTCCTCGGATCAGATAGCGACGCCGGTTGGGTCGGTTTCAGCGAAGGGCACCATCTCCTGCTGAAATGGTTCCCTCAGGCGAAGCCTTTCGTCCTCCCCAGGGCAGACCACCTGCTGCAAGTCCAGAACCCGCAAGACATGGCGCGGGGCCTCGCCGCCTTCCTTGAGAGCAAATTGACGGTGAGCGTCTGATCCCCGCGATGATTCATCCGCGCCGAGGGGCAGCGCGGGATTGAGCCTGCTGGTCGGGCGCTGCGGACCGCCCTACGGATTAGCTGCGAGAATCTGCCTCATGCACGCGATCCACGGCTTGAGAGCTTCGATCCAGGCGTTGTGAGTCGCGGTTGCCCGATCCGCGGCGTCCTGGATAGCTTGCACTTCATTCTCTGTCATCACGACGGTCGTTCCTTGCAGGGGTGCGGCAAGACTGTCATAGTCTTGAGCTGCCTCTGACCATCGCGCACGGGCCTGTCTTTCGATTGTCCTCAATTCTTCACAAGGCATTCGTGGCCCCTCCCTATCCTGCCCAGGCCATTGATGACACAATTGTACGCGTCTCGTTCACCACGTCGTAACGTGGCGTGATACACACTCCTGTGGATCGCCACGACGGGCTGGTTAGATCGTGAAGGCGACGCGGGAGCGCTCGTTCGCCGGACACACAATAGGATGCTTCAGGGTACCGGGTGACAACATTTCCGAGCCAGTAGCGCCATGACGCCACCGATCGGGAACAGATTGACCCTGCGAGAACTGCCGTTCCATCTCGACCTTCTGGATTCTGACCTCGACGACAAGTACCCTGGTCTCCCAACGCCGATTCACTGGGGAATGCTAGTCGGCGTGGTTGACAAAGCTTGGTCGGAAAGTGTGCAAGTGCCAGGCTTCGACTGGGAATTGCGGCTCTGCGTCCCGGGGGACGTGAAGTTGCCCACAAACGACACACCCACGGGACGTCTGTCATGGCGCGGTGTCGCCCGGTACTGCGCCTTCGCGGTGGTGCTGGTCAAGGAGCAAACGCCGAATCGAGCCCGTGATACTGGCCGGCCGGCCGTCCGCGCGTTGCTCGCGATGTTGCGCCACCATTACCCCCCGA
Organism: uncultured Dehalococcoidia bacterium; assembly: GCA_964558415.1. Lineage (GTDB taxonomy): Bacteria > Chloroflexota > Dehalococcoidia > SM23-28-2 > RBG-16-64-32 > CAZLDI01. The sequence goes on along the minus strand of CAZLDI010000008.1, from coordinate 68,983 downwards.
TCATGCTGTCCGACACCATCTGGGAAGGCGTCGTAACACTTCAGAAAGGCAAGACTGGTTTGGGCGCGGTTGGACTTCATATCGAGGCCCGCGAGCCGAAACAGGCATCGCAACTGAGCGAGATCGGTCTCGACTTGACGGCAATGAAAATTCTTGCCGTACCGCACCATGTAACCCGCGCCCTCGAATGGATGCAACTGGCTCGCGCCTCTCCGGTCCGTGTCGATGCGTTCGCGCACCTTTGGTTTGCCCTCATTGCGCTGGTCCGATTCGGGCAGCCAGAAAGCGCGCAGGATCTAACGAGGATCCTCGCCTACCTCGCTCACCTCCGAAGTGGTACTGGCGGTCACCCAGTTTTATCCCGAGCCCGAGTTGACTCCCTAGAGACTCTATTCAAAAGGGCCAATCGAGCGCGCCACCGTCTGTTTCATCGCGACGATGACTCGCTCATCACGGATAAACTAATCGAGCAGTTGGAGGATGGGCTGTTCCAACTGATCGAACCCGAGGTTGCGCGGGTCCGCGCGTCCTAGCTCTAACCAACGTCGAGGCACAACAACGTGGGAGCTATAATCGAGTCACTTTTTCGATAGGGGGTGCTGTCATGCGATGGCTCACATTCGCGGGATTGTTCGGAGCAGTGGCGGGGGTGGCTCTGCTGGCGGGTCTTTGGCTCGATGACCCAGGCCAAATGATCTATGCGGTGTCAACTCAACAGCGCGAGGACCAGATCGCGCTGGGCGCTGCTGGGGCCGCGAATGACCCGACTTTCAACTACGTACCCCCAACGTTGACGCCGTGGATAGCGTTTGACGCTGCCGATTATCCCTCATCCTCGGCCCTTCGCTTGGAGGTCATCATTGACCTGGGAGCAGACCAAACTACCTGCGTTCGCTTGTTCAACCTGACTACGCATAGTGACATCCAGGGAAGCACGCTGTGCGCGACGGGTGCGCCTAACGGCCCTGATCGACGTCGACTTCGGTCTGGCCCGTTAACATTTCCAGTTGGAGAGCACGAGTACACCCTACAAGGGCAGTCTCAAGTGAGTATCGGGGGCAGCTACGTGCAGTTTTCGCGCATCATTGTCGAGTGGTCGGAGTCTATCGCCATGGGTCCGGGGCCGAACCCCGTAGGTGGTTACGTCCGTCTGGTTGACGCCCCTGTAGACCAGGCGTCTCTCGCTCATCCCGCCTCCGTCGCAATGGGCCTGATGCTGCTTGGGGCTGGTGGGCTGTACATAGCGAGGATGCGTCGGGGCGGCGGGGAGGGAAGCGGCTGATGCCCGGTCCACTAACAGGCGCCAAAGTCGTCGAACTCGGTCTCTGGGTCGCGGGGCCGTGCGCCGCAGGCATGCTCTGCGACTGGGGGGCGGACGTGATCAAGATCGAGCCGCCGAACGGGGACCCGTTCCGCGGCCTGTTCGCCTCGCTGACGGGGACTTCGGCGCCGCTGAACCCGCCGTTCGAGCTGGACAACCGGGGCAAGCGCGGCATCGCGCTCAATCTGGAGACGGCGGAGGCGCGCGAGATCGCCTACCAGCTCATCGCCGATGCTGACGTCTTCATCACGAACATGCGGCCGCGGGTGCTGGACGAGTTCGGCCTCTCATACAGCGACCTGCACGAGCGCTTCCCGCGTCTGGTCTACGGGCAGGTCACCGGCTACGGGCCGGACAGCGGCGCGCGGGACACGGCGGCGTACGACGTCGGGGCGTTCTGGTCGCAGGCTGGGGTCGGCGCGGCGCTCACGGCGCCGGGGCAGCCGATCACGCAGCAGCGCGGCGGGATGGGCGACCACATGACGGGCATGGCGCTGGCCGGCGCCCTCTGCGCGGCGCTCTACTCGCGCGAGCAGACGGGCCGGGGGCAGCGGGTCTCTGTGCCGCTGGTGCGCACCGGCGTCTACATGGGCGGCTGGGACCTGATGCTTTCGCTGCGCCTGGGCATGCCGGTGATGCCGTACGACCGCTACCACGCCGTCAACCCGATCATCAACTGCTACAAGTCCGGTGACGGCCGCTGGTTCTGGTTGCTGCTCCTCCAGGCCGACCGGCACTGGGGCGACCTCTGCCGCGCCATCGCCAGGGAGGACCTGCTGACGGACGAGCGCTTCGCCGATATCGAGACCAGGCGCGGCAACGCCGAGGCGCTGGTCAACGAACTGGACGCGGTCTTCGCGGGGAGGCCGTTCGCGGAGTGGACGGCGGCGTTCGACGCGAACAACGTTTGGTGGGCGCCGGTGAACCAGGTGCACGAGGTGATCCAGGACCCGGTGGTGCAGGCGGCGGGCGCCTTCGTCGACGTGCCGGGGCCGGACGGCCCGGTGCGCCAGGTCGCGACCCCCGCCGATTTCTCGGAGACCAGGTGGGCGCCGCGTGGCATCCATCCGGAGCTGGGCCAGCACACGGAGGAGGTACTGCTGGAGCTGGGCTACGACTGGGAGCGGATCGTGGTGCTCAAGGAGGGCGGGGCGATCCCCTAGTCAGGAGCCAGGAGCCGAGGCGCCGCTTCGTGTTCCACGCTACGCGTCTACTCGTAGCGGAGGGCTTCGGCGGTGGGGACGCTGGAGGCCTGACGGGCCGGGATCCAGGTCATCAGCGTGGACGCCAGCACGGTGAAGACGCCGATTGCGATGATCTGCGCCCAGGGGATGAAGAAGCCCTGGCCTTCCGCCGGAAAGTCGTCGCCGGAGACGAGGAAATAGGCGAGCCATAAGCCGAGGCCGACGCCGGAGGAGACCCCGAGCAGGGTCACGAACGAGGACTCCAGCAGGAAGCTGAGGGCAACCGTGCTCCGCTTGTAACCGATCGCCCGCAGCATGCCGATCTGCTGACGCCGCTCGACGACTGTGCGGAAGGCGATCACGCCGACAGCGGCGATGCCGACGAGCAGGCCGAGGCCCATGAACGCCTGCATCAGGTAGAGGAAGTTGCGCTGCAGCGCAACCCCCTCCTCGGCGATCTCCTCCAGGGAGTCCGCCTGCACGCCGGCTGTCAGAAGGGCTGACTCGATCTCCTTGGCCGCCTCCCGGGCGTTGCCGGGGTCCGTCAGCGCGACAAAGTCGATGGCAAGCTCCGGCTCGCCGAAGACGGCGCGGAAGGCCTTCTCACCCATGTGGATGCCGAGGAAGTTGCTGCTGGCGCCGAAGGCGATCACAGCGATGATACGGACCTCGCGACTAACGCCGGAGGTCGCATCACGCACGACAACCTTCGGCGCCTCGTAGGTGTCGTCGGCCACAGGAATGCCATCGAGGGTGAACTCGCTCGGTCCGAAGCCGCTCTGGACGGGGAAGCCGTCGATGATCGCGACGTCGGGTTCTGTCCGGAGGGCGCGCCACACGGCGGCGGCGTCTTCGTAGCCGAAGGCGATCTTCTCCAGCGGCACACTGCCGTTCTCGATGAAGCCATCGGTGAGCCCGCGTACCGGGTATTCGTCCCAGGTGTGCCTGACAACCACGGATTCGTCGGATTCGATGGCCGCGAACGGGTCCTGAGGATCACTCTGGTAGACCTCGGTGGCGCTATCGAAGCCGGCGATCAGGACGGCGCCCTCAGCGCGGATCCCGTTCGCGGCTGGAGAACCGGCCTCCCGAAGCGCCTCGCCGACGCTCGGCAGCGGGTTGTTGGGGTTCTCGACCACCTGCACGTCCCAGCCGCCGCGAGAATCATCGTTGAGGAAGAGCTTGTCATAGTTGAGGTTCATCGTGGACATCATCGTTAGCGCGAAGACGACGATGGAGATCATCGCCAGCGTCATGCCCGTGCGAAAGCGGTTGTCCAGGGGGTAGGCGACCGCCGTCCGCAGCGCGGGCAGAAGGGAGCCGAACGCGCCGCCGACGCGCGAGACGGCGGCAAGGAAGACGTCCGCGTTGTAGATCAGCACAAAGGTCGAGGCTGTCACCATCGCAAAGCCGCTGAGGAAGAACATCTCGACGTCGCCCTCGAGCGTGCCGAAAATGGGTTCCAGGCGATCGCCCGCTGCGAGACCCCAGAAAACGAGTAGAAGGATGCCCATCGCCGTGTAGGCCGGGCGGGCGGGCATGCCGAAGTGCGTGAGAAGCACAGCGACCCCGCAGAACAAGAGGCTGAAGCCAAGGGCGAAGGGAAAAGCCTGGTCGGCACTAACGCCGATCCAGATCATCAGCACCCCGAATACCAGCGCCAGGAGCCAAAGCGTGAGGCCGCGCCAGCCCATCCGCTTGTTGGTGGGTTCCGGGATGTCGCGGATGGCGCGGACGATGTTCAGGTTAGAGATACGCCAGGAGGAGAAGGTGACCGTGAGGAATGTGAGCACGACACCCAGGCTGTATGAAATGAGTACAGTGCGGAGGGTGACGTGCGGCGAGAAGACAAGCCCGAACGAGGCGAAGAGTGAGCCGGCGGCCGTGGCGAGGGCGAAGGCCACAAGCACCCCTAGCGTCACACCAACGACAGCCGCCATCAGATTGTAGGCCGTGCCCTCCGCCACAAACATCTCGATCAGGTGAAGCCGCTTCGCGCCAACGGCCCGAGCCATCCCCATCTCCGACTTCCGTTCTGCCGCTAGCATGACGAAGATCATCACGATCAGCAGGATGCCAGCGCCAATGCTGAACATTCCGAGGAGGAGGAAGAACGTCGTCATGAAGTTGCCGATCTCTTCGGCTTCGTCCACGACATCGATCTTCGTGTCGCTCACCTCCATGCTTAGGTGGTTCTCAGCGATCAGGTCGTTCAATTCGGCCTCAATGCCGGGGATCACGGAAAGGGTGTCCCGGACTTCGCCGTCGGCTGACACGATGATGAAGGTGACTTCGTCATGCCCGAACAGTTGGTGAGCAGTATCCAGACTCGTGACGATGCCCTCCGGGCTCGAGCTATCCAGCGCACCGGTGATGCCCCTGTCTTCGACGACGGCCCGCACGGTGGCCGGATGGGCTTCACCCTGGACGTAAATATCGATCACGTGACCGGCCCTCGCATCGAGCTCGTCTGCCGCGCTCTCGTTGACGAATATTTCGCCTTCGCCGAGGTGTGCCAGGTCCAGCATTTCGCCGGAATCAGCGTCGATGAAGTCGGGGAAGGCGTCGACGCGCGTCGCGTCAACACCTGTGAACCCGACGTCAGGCTCGCTGAGCTGGGTGTCGCGGTTGATCGCCGGCACGAACTCGACGAGGATACCGGTGTAACCATCCACTCCATCAAGGTCCGCGCGGTCTGCCTCCGTGAGGAACTTCTGGTACTCCTCGCCGGATATGTTCGAGTTGTCATCACCGCCCGGAGACGCGCCGCCGACCTCGCCGTCCAGGACGATGTCGGCATGGCCGAAGAGATCGTACGCTTGCTTTGTGACGCTATAGTCGACGGTGTCACCAGTCGTGAAGGCGGCGGTAATAATGACCGTGCTGAGCATCAAACCGATGATGATGAGCACCGTCTGGGCCATGCGGCGCGGGATATTTCGCAACCCCATGAAGAAGATGATGCGGTTACGGACGAACACCAGGGCCACAGTGCTTACGGTGACACCGAGAAGCACCAGCAGGACGATCATGACTGTATTCATGGAGAGGCCGAACATTTCGTTCATCACCTACTCCTTGACGGCGGCCGCGCCGTCCACGGATTCGCCCCAGATGCCGGCCTCGCGGTTAATGATGCGCTGATCGCTGGTGATGCGGCCGTCCTGCATGCGGATGATGCGCGCCGTGCGCTGCGCCACGCCGTGGTCGTGCGTTACAAGCACAAATGTCTGGCTGTGCGCGCGGTTCAGCTCACTGAGAAGGTCCATGATCTCTGTGGCGTTGGCGCTGTCCAAGTCTCCCGTCGGCTCGTCCCCCCAAACGATCGCCGGTTCGTTCACCAGCGCCCGGGCGATCGTCACTCGCTGGCGCTGGCCTCCGGAAAGTTCGGCGGGCTTGTGCTGCGCCCATTCAGTCAGGTGGACGGTGTCGAGCGCCGCCATTGCTTTTCTCCGGGCTTCGTGCGCCTTCACGCCGGACACGAGCAGCGGCAGTTCGACGTTCTCGACCGCAGTCAGCACGGGAAGGAGGTTGTAGAACTGAAATACGAATCCCATCCGCCGCGCGCGGTGCTCCGTCTTGGCGTTATCAGACATCGTCGCCAGGTTAACGCCCTCGATCATGATCTGCCCGCTATCCACCACATCGAGGCCGGAGAGGCAGTTCAGCAGCGTAGTCTTCCCACAGCCAGACGGGCCCATAATCGCCACCATCTCGCCGCGGTAGATCGTCAGGTCAACGCCTCGCAAGGCCTCAACCCGCAGCCTGCCGGTATCGTACGTCTTGACGACTCCCGTCGCCGCGATGATCGCTATCCGCTCCGGCGCATTCGCCGCCTTGGGCTGTTCAGTCATCGTCTGTTTCGCTATAGCCATGATCTCTCCCTCCGGACATACGCACCCAATTATATGGCGAACCAGGACAGGAGCATATGTGACGGCTGTCACATAAGTGCGGGGCCCCAGTCGGGAAAAGGCTGACGACGACTAGGCGGCTGAGAGAGACGTCCGGCGCCCCAGGGTAACGGCGAACTCCGCGGTAAATCGCTCGCCGACCTCTCGCACGACGGGCGCGGCGCCCACGAGCCGCTCCATGGAGGTCACGCCGCGGTCAGGGATGCCGCAGGGCACGATGCGCTCGAACCACCCCAGGTCAACGTCAACGTTGAGCGCGGCGCCATGCGTCGTCACCCAGGCGCCGGACGCACCGCCAGGGCGGCTGACACGCACTCCGATAGCGGCGATCTTTTCGCCGTTGACCCAGACGCCGGTGAGCCTCGGTATCCTCTCCGCCTCAATCGAGTAATCACGAAGCGTCAAGATGAGCGCCTCTTCCAGTGCGCAGACGTAGTCAGAGATCCCCAGTCCGGCGCATCGCAGATCTACGATCCCGTAGGCCACCAGTTGACCGGGGCCATGGAACGTTATGTCGCCTCCGCGATCTGATTCGATGAGCGGCGCGCCCAGAGCCTCGGCCGGGAGCTTGAGGTGCTGCCCGGCGCCGCGGCGGCCTGTCGTGTAGACCGGCGGGTGCTCAAGTAGCAGAAGCGTGTCCGGGATCCGGCCGGATGCGCGCTCGATCGCGAGGCGTTTCTGGAGGTCCCAGGCGTCGAGGTAGTCGATACTCCCCAGCCAGCTCACTTCGAGCGAAAGGGGGGACGAGATCATTCGATGCCGCTGTCCGGGCCGAACGCCTGCATCCGGGAGCGCACGTCTTGCAGGAACGCCCCGGCCAGATGGCCATCGACGACCCGGTGGTCGAACGAGAGACAGAGGGCGACGACGGAGCGGACCGCGATCGCGTCTCCGTCCACCACAACTGGCCGCTTTGTGATCGCTTCGAGGGTGATGATCGCCGCCTGGCCGAGGTTGATGATGGGCATCGTGAGCGCCGCACCGAACGCACCCGTGTTGTCCAGGGTGAACGTCCCGTGCTGAACGTCGCTCAACTGAAGTTCGTTCGCGCGTGCCCGCTCGCCGAGGTCGTTCATCGCCTGCGCGAGGCCGGTGACGCTCAGCCGGTCGGCATCCGGGACGACGGGGACCAGCAATCCCCTGTCCGTTGCAACCGCGATGCCCAGGTTAACGCGCTTCTTGAGGATAATCTTGTCCTCCGCCCAGGACGCGTTCAGATACGGGTGCTCTGCCAGCGCCTGCGAAACAGCATGCGCCATGAACGGCAAGTAGGTGAGATCAATGCCGTTCCTCTGCCGGAAGGACTCCCTGACCGCGGTGCGCAGCCGGACAAGGCCGGTCACGTCCGCGTCCATCGCCAGCCAGGCATGCGGGGCGCTGAAGGCGGACGCGGACATGCGCTGTGCGATGGTGCGCCTTATCGCAGTCACCGGCACGGTTTCTTCCGCCACACCCGGAGCCGCTGTTCGCGCGGCGGCGGACGGAGGCGCAACCGTCGCTACCTTCGGGGCCCCACCCACAGCGCCGCGTACGTCCTCCTCGACAATGCGCCCACCCGGTCCGCTGCCGGTAACTGCGGCGAGGTCTACGCCCAGCTCCTCGGCCAGCTTCTTCACGCGGGGAGTAGCGCGTCTTCGGTCGCTCGCGCCGTTGGGCGCAGCGGGTGAGGCGACCACCGCGGCGCTCTTTGCGCCCACAGGCTCCGCTGCCTTCGGTGGCGCCGGAGGTGCAACGTCGGCGGGCGTCTCACCGGCTACTTCGTCGATGATGGCGAGCGCTCCGCCCACGGGCACCGTCTCGCCCTCCGGCGCCAGGATCTCTTTCAGAGTGCCGGAAACCGGGCAAGGCAACTCAACGTTCACCTTGTCTGTGTTGATCTCGACTATCGGCTCGTACTTTTCGACACGCTCACCCGGCTGCTTGAGCCAGCGTTCTATCGTCCCCTCCGTGACCGTCTCCCCCACCTCCGGCATCGTCAGGGTAAACGCCATCGGCCCCTCCCTCTGGGCTAGTACGCAGCGAGTTTGCGAATCGCTTGGGCGATCTTCTCCGGGTTCGGCAGGATGTACTCTTCCAGTATCCCGGAATACGGCGCTATCGGCACGTCCGGGGAGGCGACGCGCATCACGGGCCCGTCCAGCGAATCGAAGGCGTGCTCCGCAATCGTCGCGGCGACTTCCGCCCCGAAGCCGCCGGTGAGGTTGTCCTCGTATACGATGAGGGCCTTGCCGGTCTTCTTCACTGACTTCAGCACACACTCGCGGTCCCACGGGGAGACCGTGCGGAGGTCAATCACCTCCACGCTCACTCCCTCCTCCGCCTGCACGGACTCAGCGGCCTTGAGCGAGTGGTGAACCATCATCCCATAGGTGACCAGGGTGATATCCGACCCCCCGCGCTTGACGTCCGCGACGCCGATCGGGAGGACGAAATCATCGTCCGGCACCTCTTGCCGGTAGAGCCGGTACGCCTTCTTGTGCTCGAGGAACACGACCGGGTTAGGGTCTCGGACGGCAGCCTTGAGCAGACCCTTGGCATCGTAGGGAGTCGCCACGCAGACGACCTTGAGCCCCGGAACGTGGGCGTAGAACGCCTCGACGCTCTGGGAGTGGTACGGGCCGCCGTGCACGCCGGCGCCGTAGGGCATCCGCACCGTGATGGGGCAGCTCCAGGTGCCGTTGGAGCGGTAGTACAGCCGCGCGGCTTCGCTTACTATCTGGTCGAACGCGGGGTGGCTGAAGTCTGCGAACTGAATCTCGGCGATCGGGATGATCCCGTTGACAGACAATCCGATCGCCGCGCCAACGATGCAGGCCTCTGCAAGCGGCGTATCCATGCAGCGCTCAGGGCCGAACTCCTTGGCGAGCCCGTCGGTCGCGCGAAATACGCCGCCCTCGCCTACATCCTCGCCCAACACGATGACGCGCTCGTCACGCTGCATCTCCTCGAACATCGCGTCACGCACGGCTTCGATCATCGTTTTCTCAGTCATTGTGGTTCTCCTCAACGAACACTCGGCTAACCGCCGTCTCAGCCACGGGTTTCGGCGCGTTCTCCGCGAAGTCTGTCGCCTCATCTACCTCCTGGTTCACCGCGGCAACCAGCTCTTCTGCCTGGGCATCGCTCAGCACGCCGGCGCCCTTCAGCTGTACCGCGAACGTTGACACGGGGTCACGCTGCTGCCATCCTTCCACTTCGTCCTTGCTCCGGTAGCGTTTGTCGTCGTCGTCACTGGAATGTGGCACGAGCCGGTAGGTCTTCGCCTCAATGAACGTCGCGCCGTCGCCCTTTCGCGCGCGGGTCACGGCCTCGCGCATGGCTGCGTAGACGGCGAGCACATCGTTGCCGTCTACGGTGACCCCGGGGAAGCCATATCCCTGGGCCCGCACCGCCACGTTCTCCACGGCAGCTTGCTTGCGCCATTTCACTGATATCGCGTATCCGTTGAACTCGCACACGAAGATTACCGGTAGCCTGTGCACCCCTGCGAAGTTCATCGCCTCGTGACAGTCCCCGGGGCTGGTCGCCCCGTCGCCGAAGTAGACCGCGGTTACTTCGTCGAGGCCGCGCAACTTCGAGGCGAGGGCGGTACCCGCGGCCTGCGGGGACTGCGTGTTGACCGGCGCTCCCTGCGAAACGATGCGCAGACCGGCGTGGCTGTAGTGCGATGGCATGTTGCGGCCGCCGCTGCTCACGTCGTCGCGGGTGGCGAAAAAGCTGGTCAGGATGTCCCGCGCCGTCATGCCAATGGCGACCGCGACGCCGACGTCCCGGTAGTAGGTGTAGAGCCAGTCCTTGCCGGGCGTCAGCGCGTACGCCGTCCCCACCTGGGCGGCTTCGTGCCCCTCGCCGCTGTAGGTGATGGACCCCTTGCCCATCCGCTGAAGCAGCCGCTGGCGCACACTCAGCGAGCGTGAGAGCAGCATCTTGCGGTAGATCTCCCGGAGCTGCTCCTCGCTCAGTCCAAGCATGTCGGGCGCCGTTTTCACTGCAGGCATATTTCCTAGCCCTTCTCCCGCAACTTGCCGTTCGAATCGATCATGACCCGCTCGAGCGCGGACTCGGGCGCCGGCGTGGGCGCCCTCTCAGCGTATTCAGTTGCCTCATCCACTTCACGGGCGACACGCTCCTGCATCGCCTCCAGACCGCCGCGGTCGAGCACACCGTTACGCTCCAACCAGGACCCAAAGCGGGTGATCGGGTCCTTCTTCTTCCATTCCTCTACCTCTTGCGCGGACCGGTATCGGCGGTCGTCGTCGTCGCTGGTGTGCGGCACGAGACGGTAGGTCTTTGCCTCAATAAAGGTCGCGCCCTCACCGCGCCGCGCCCGCCCAACGGCCTCTTTCGCCGCGGCATAGACGGCTAGCACGTCGTTCCCGTCCACCGTGACCCCCGGGAAGCCGTAGCCCTTCGCGCGGACCGCGACGTTCTCGACGCCCGCCTGTTTGGTCCAGCGCACGGAGATCGCGTACTGGTTGTGCTCGCAGACGAAGATTACAGGTAGCTTGTGCACGCCGGCGAAGTTCATCGCCTCATGACAGTCGCCTGTGCTCGTCGCTCCATCGCCGAAGTAAACGGCGGTCACCTCGTCGGTTCCGTGGAGCTTCGAAGCGAGCGCTATCCCCACCGCGTGCGGCAAGTGCGTGGCTACCGGCGCCGAGCCCGAAAGGATGCGCAGAGCGGGGTCGCTGAAGTGCGAGGGCATATTGCGCCCGCCACTGCTGATGTCCTCCGCCCGTGACAGTTGGGCCAGGAGCAGGTCGCGCGGCGTCTGACCGATCGTGAGGGCGACGCCGAGGTCGCGGTAGTAGGGCACGGCCCAATCGTGACCCGGTTTCAGCGCGAAGGCCGTGCCCACCTGCGCCGCTTCATGCCCTTCGCCGGTTACGGCGAACGGTCCCTTGCCCATGCGATTGAGCATGCGCTCTCTCTGCGCCACCGTTCGCGCCAGCAGCATCTTGTAGTAGACCTCTATCAGTTGCTCGTGGCTCAATCCGGCCGCGCCGGAAACCTCCTTGACCGACACCACTTCCGCTCGCCTCCCGCTCACCAGTAAATGCTTATCCCCGCAGACAGCTGCGCCGCCTCTCCCAGCGCCTCGCTCAGGGTCGGGTGAGCGTGGATGCTGGCACCCACCTCCCAGGCAGACGCCTGAAGGAAGCGCGCGAGCGCCGCCTCTGCGATCAACTCCCCCGCCTGTGCCCCGACGATGTGCGCGCCGAGAAGATCCCGCGAGTCGGCGTCGTACACCACCTTCGCGAAACCATCAGGCTCGTCCCTGATGAGCGCCATGGCGTTATTGCGGAAGGAGAAGCGCTGCGTCTTGACGTTGTGCCCAGCGTCCTTCGCCTGCTGCTCCGACAGCCCGACCGAGGCGACCTGTGGGTGGCTATACGTCACCCGCGGCACGCGGTTATAGTCGAGCTTCTCGGCGTCCTTGCCTGCGATCACTTCCGCGGCGATGAACCCTTCGGCACCCGCGACGTGCGCCAGCAGAAGCCCGCCGATCGCGTCGCCGACGGCATATACGTTCGGGTCGTCGGTGCGATACGCGTCATCCACCTTGATCCAACCGCGCTCCAGCACGGCTTTCGTCGTGTCCAGCCCCAGGGCTTCGGTCGTCGCTTCGCGGCCAACCGCCACCAGGGCCACTTCGCTGGCCACCTGCTTTTCGGCGCCTTCGTGCTCCACGATCAACTCCACCTTACCGTCATAGCTGCGTGTCCTGTCCGGTAAGACGCGCGCGGATGTCATAACGTTGACGCCCCGGGCCACCAGTATCTTCCCGAGTGCGCGACCAACATCTGCATCTTCAAGAGGTACGATCAACGGCATCATCTCGATGAGCGTCACCTTGGTCCCGATATCGATGAAGAACGACGCGAATTCGCAGCCCACCGCGCCGGCGCCGACGATCACGATGGAACGCGGCGGCTTATCCATCCGCAGCACATGATCGCTCGTCAGAATCCTCTCGCCGTCCACCGCCAGGCCGGGTATGTCCTTCGGTCGCGAACCCGTGGCGACAACGACGTTCCTCGCCGTTAACGTCCGGTCGCCGACCGCGACTTGAGTCGGAGAGAGGAGGCGAGCCTCTCCCTCAATCATCTCGATCTTGTGCTTCTGGATGACCGAGCGCAGGCTCTTGTGCAGCGTCTCGACGACCTTCTGCTGCCTTGAGACGACGGTGGAGAAGTCAAGGGACACGCCCTCGACGTTGACGCCGAATACGCCGGCGTTGCGGACACGCGCCAGCAAATCCGCGCTCTCCAGCCAGGCTTTGGTTGGGATGCAACCGTGATGGAGGCAAGTGCCGCCGATCTTGTCGCGCTCTATGATCGCCGCGGTGAGACCCAATTGGGTAGCGTGAATGGCGGCTGTGTAGCCGCCCGTCCCACCGCCAATGACTACTAGGTCGAGATCGTCCACGAACCGCCTTTACACTATTCGTTCCGCCGGCGGCCCTCCCACCGAACCAATTGTAGCACCCGTTCTCCCGAACTGCGCGTCCTGTTTGGTTGAACGTATAATCATGGCGCCATGGACTTCCGCTTGAAGCCTCACGAAGAGACGTTGCGGCGGGAGGTCTGCGATTACCTCACGGGTGAGCTCGGCACTCACGACGCGGACCCGGCGCCGATGCCCCCCGGTTACATGCCGGCACGAGAGTTCGAGCTGAAGATCGGCGCGAAAGGCTGGCTGGGCATCAGCTGGCCGGTTGAGTACGGCGGCGGCAGCCGCCCGGTCAGCGAGCAATTTATCGTGGAGGAGGAGATCGCGCTGCACGGTGGACCGGCGAGCGACGCGATCGCGCGGATCATCGTGGCTCCCCTTCTCCTCGCGGCGGGGAGCGAGGCACAGAAGTCCGAGTACCTGCCCCGCCTCGCGCGCGGCGAGATCACCTTCTGCCTGGGCTACAGCGAACCGGAATCGGGCTCCGACCTCGCCTCGTTGCAGACGCGGGCCGTACGCGATGGCGACGACTATGTCGTGAACGGGCGCAAGGTCTTCACAAGCGGCGCGGAGTCCAGCGAATACTGCTGGCTGGCGGTGCGGACGGGCGGCGACAATACGAAGCACGCGGGGATCTCGGTCTTCATCGTTCCGATGGACAGCCCCGGCGTTGAGGTGCGCCCTCTTGTCAACCTCCTGGACGATACGTGGTTCAACGAAACTGTATTCGAGAACGTGCGTGTGCCGCCGCACCAGCGGGTCGGGGCGGAGAACGAGGGCTGGGCTGTACTGACGTCAGCTCTGGGGGTGGAGCGTATCACGATCTACCGCCCGTTCGTGCACAGGCGCGCACTCCAGGCGCTACTTCGCCGGGCTGCGCGAAACGGCGCGACTGCCCGCCAGGAGCTAGCGCAGCTACGCGCGGACTTCGAGGTCGCCGGACTGCTGCTGCAGCGTGCTATCCAGATGCACGGCGAGGGCGCCGACTATCGGGCGCAGGCAGCGATGTGCAAGCTCTTTAACACCGAGCTCGCTCAACGGTTGTATGTCGCGGGCGAGACGATTCTCGGGCCCTACGGCTGGCTGATGGACGGCGGGCAGGGCGCGCCGTGGCAGGGCGCGATCCCTCACGGCTACCTCTCGTCGGCTCAGGACACGATCGGCGCCGGCACGTCCGAGATCCAGCGGGAGATCATCGCACTGCGCGGTCTCGGCCTGCCGCGCGGTTAGCTCTCCAGCGCTGCCTTCAGGTTGTCGAGGGAGGCCTCGACGTCGTTCTGGAAGACACGCGCCATCATGAACGCTGCCATGATCTTCCCGAGCATCCCGAACGGCGGCGTGTAGTCCACGCTCCACTGGACGCGCGTCCCGTTACCGGATGGAGTGAAGGTCAGACGGTCGCGCAGCTTCAGGTATCCGGTGTAGTTGTGCCCCAGAACCTCGCCGGGCGTGTACTCCGTCCACGTCCCCTCTAGCCTGTGCTTCTGGGGACCTATCTTGATCACCGTCTCATCCGTCGTGCCGGCGCTCTTGCCGTCGCCGGACTTGATCGCGACTTCCTTGATGAAGATCGCCCAGTCCGGCTGCTTCGTTACGTCAGCCGCCAGGGCGAAGACGTGTTCTTTCGGTGCGTCGATCTCGATCGACGGCGCAAACTTCGGCATCCGCTACCTCCTACCAAACACTACCAGCGACACTAATCGCGGGTTCCGCCGGCTGTCAAGCTGTGCGTCGGAGGCCTGTGTAGAAACGTCGGGCGCGGTGTCACTGCTGCTTGCCTCGTCTCCGGCTGCGGGTATAATGTTGGGGTCAGGGGCGGAAGTGGCTCAGTGGTAGAGCACCTCCTTGCCAAGGAGGGGGTCGCGGGTTCGAATCCCGTCTTCCGCTCCAGTTTCTTCTCTCCTCGACCGTTGCTTCGTGCGCTCGAGGACCAATCGTCCGAGCGAACGCCTGCTGCCGCTTTGACAACCCCGCGACGCGGAGTATGATGGGTTCCATTAATCTGCTTGAGACCCATGCCAGCCTTATCCTGCTGACTTAGAGACGCCTTGCGGTCGCCTTGAGGCGATCCGTCTACCAGCAAGATCAAAGGGAGCCAACGATGAAGCACCCCATCGCGTTGACGATCAACGGCACGAAGCACGAGCATGAAGTCGAGCCCAGGCTCTTGCTGGTCCATTACCTTCGGGAAGTCGCCGGCCTCACGGGCACGCACATAGGTTGCGACACGAGCCAGTGCGGGGCCTGCACGGTAATGTTCAACGGCGCGGCGGTTAAGTCGTGCACGATGTTCGCCGTTCAGGCGAGCGGCGGGGACATCATGACCATCGAGGGACTGGCCAGGGACGGACAACTCCATCCGCTGCAGGAGGGGTTCTGGGAGGAGCATGGTCTGCAGTGTGGCTTCTGTACGCCCGGCATGATCATGGCGGCGTGCCAGCTCCTGAACGACAACCCTGACCCCTCTGAAGAGCAGATCAGGAGGGGCATCGATGGCAATCTCTGCCGCTGCACGGGGTACCAGCACATCGTGAACGCGGTCGTCCATGCCGCCCGCACTGCAAGAGGGTAGAGGAGGTCAGCCATGGCGATATCGCGAATGGTCGGGGCGCGGATCAAGCGCCGCGAGGACCCGCGCCTGATCACCGGAGCAGCAACGTATGCCGACGACATCAGGCTCTACGATATGCAGCACCTCGCGATCCTCCGCAGCTTCCACGCCCACGCCCGCATCCGTAAGATCGACGTCAGCAAAGCCCGGCAGGCACCCGGAGTCCTCGCCGTCCTCACCGGAGAGGACGTACGTCGGCTGAGCGCGCCCCTTCCGACGTTCGGCGGGGTGGAAGACCTGAAGGTTCCCGAGCATTTCTCGCTGGCCATAGACAAGGTGCACCACGTGGGTCAAGCAGTCGCAGCCGTCGTCGCCAGCGACCGCTACGTGGCCCGCGACGCCCTTGATCTGATTGAGGTGGAGTACGATCCACTGCCGGCGGTCAGCAACCCGGAAAAGGCTATAGAGGACGGCTCGACCCTCGTCCACGAAGGTCTCGGGACGAACCTCGCGTATCACTGGGAGGCGGGTGGAGGCGATATCGAAGAGGCCTTCCGCGAGGCGGAGGTCGTGGTCAAGCAGAGGATGACCAACCAGCGGCTGATCCCTATGCCCATGGAGACCCGGGGGGTGGTGGCCCAATACGACCGTGGCGCCGGCAGCCTGACGCTCTGGTCATCCACCCAGATCCCCCACACCCTGCGCAGCCAGGTGGCCGCGCTGATGAATCTGGCAGAAAATAAGGTCCGCGTCATCGCCCCGGAGGTGGGCGGAGGCTTCGGCTGCAAACTCAACGTCTACGCCGAGGAGATCATCGCCGCCGTCGCCGCGATGACGGTGGGCAAGCCCGTCAAGTGGATAGAGGACCGCTCCGAGAACTTCCTGGCAACCACACACGGTCGCGACCAGGTCGCTTACGTCGAGGCCGCAGCGAAACGAAGCGGCGCAATCACCGGCCTGCGCATGCGCATCATTGCCGATCTGGGCGCCTACCACCAGTTGTTTACACCGCTCGTCCCGACTCTGACCGGCTTGATGGCCACCGGCTGCTACGACATTCCGAACCTGAAGTGCGAAGTGTTGGGCGTGCTGACCAACAAGACCCCGGTAGATGCATACCGAGGGGCGGGCCGACCCGAGGCCGCGTATTATGTGGAACGGATCGTCGATGTACTCGCCGCTGAGCTCGGCCTGGATCCTGTGGACGTACGCCGGCGCAACTTTATCCAGCCGGCCGCGTTCCCCTATACCACGCTTTCAGGCGCGATCTACGACAGCGGTGACTACGAGCTGGCATTGAACCGCGCCCTCGAGCTGCTGGACTACCGGCAACTGCGAGAGGAGCAGGCGCGCCTGCGGCAAGAGGGCAGGTACCTGGGGATAGGATTTTCCACCTACGTGGAGATCTGCGGCCTCGGCCCGTGGGAAAGCGCCACCGTGCGGGTGGAAGGCTCAGGGAAGGTGACCGTGCTGACCGGCGCGTCGCCCCACGGCCAGGGACAGGAGACAACTTTCGCGCAGCTCGCCGCCGATGAGCTGGGGGTGCCTATCGATGATGTCGTCGTGCTTCACGGCGATACCGCTGTGGTGGCGACAGGCGTAGGCACCTTCGGCAGCCGCGCCACTGCCGTCGGAGGCCCTGCAATAATGATGTGCACCGCCAAGATCCGGGAGAAGGCCACGCGATTGGCAGGCCACATGCTGGAGGCGTTGCCCGACGACGTCGTTTACGCCGAGGGCAGGATGTACATCCGTGGCCACCCGGAGTCAGCATTGACCTTGCCTGAGATCGCTGCGGCGGCCTACGCGGGCGCGAACCTGCCCCCGAACACGGAGGCCGGGCTGGAGGCCACAAGCTTCTTCGGGCCATCTAACTCCACTTTCCCGTTCGGAACGCACATCGCCGTGATAGAGATCGAAGCGCAGACCGGGGAGCCGAAGTTGCTGCGCTATGTGGCTGTGGACGACTGCGGCACCGTAATAAACCCCCTTCTGGTGGACGGTCAGATCCACGGCGGCATCGCTCAGGGCATCGGCCAGGCCCTTTATGAGGAGGCGGTGTACGACGATTCGGGTCAGCTTCTCAGCGGCAGCCTCATGGACTATGCCATCCCTACCGCGAACATGCTCCCGAGGTATGAGACGGACCGCACCGAGACGCCCACGCCCGTAAACGAGTTGGGCGCCAAGGGTGTGGGGGAGGCCGGGACCATCGCAGCGGCGGGCGCAGTGGTCAACGCCGCGGTCGATGCCTTAGCACCCTTCGGAGTACGGCACGTAGACATGCCCCTGAAAGCCGAGAAGATCTGGCGATTGCTGCAAGCGGGGCAGCGGGAGGTGGCGCGATGATCTCTGCCGACTTCGAGTACTTCGCGCCCACCAGTACGGAAGAAGCGCTCGCCTTACTGCGTCAGCATGGCGATGAGGCGAAGTTACTAGCCGGGGGACAGAGCCTGATCCCCATCATGAAGCTCCGCCTGGCTCAGCCCCGCTACATCATTGACATCGGGCGCCTGCCGGGCCTGTCCTACATCCGGGAGGATGACGGCGCCATCGCCATCGGCGCTCTGACCACCCATCATATGTTGGAGACGTCGGACCTGCTCGCGGCAAAGCTGCCCCTCCTGCCGGAAACGGCGGCCGCCGTCGCTGACGTGCAGGTCCGCAATCGAGGTACCATCGGCGGCAGTCTCGCGCACGCTGATCCTGCGGCTGACCTGCCGGCCGCTGCCTTAGCCCTGGCGGCTCAAATGCGCACGAGTGGCCCCGGGGGCCAGCGGACCGTCGAAGCCGACGATTTCTTCGTAGCGATGCTTACGACGGCGCTCGGCGCCGACGAAATACTGACGGAGATACGGTTCCCACTGCCTCCGGCGCGTTCGGGAGGCGCCTACTTGAAGGTGCCCAACAAAGCCTCCCACTACGCCATAGTGGGGGTGGCCGCCGCCGTCACCCTCGCGGACGACGGGACTTGCCGGCAAGCGCGCATCGGTCTCACTGGAGTCGCGTACAAGCCGTCGCGGGCCACGGAGGTCGAGGCAATGCTCACCGGCAAACCGCTGGGTGGCGAGACTATCGCTGCGGCGGCCGAAAAGGCTGCGGAAGGCGTGGATGCCGTCAGTGACCTTCACGCCTCGGCCGAATACCGGCTACACCTGACGAAGGAATACGTCAGGCGAGCCGTGGAACTGGCGGTCTCACGAGCCCAGGCGCGTTGAGGAGCGCGGTTCGCGCCAGGCGCGGCGACTAAGCTCCGGCACTTTAATGGCCGCGCCGTAGTAGCCACTCGGCGTCCACACCCGGCCCGCTTCCTGACCATTTCTCGAAATCAACCACCAGCACCGACTCGCCTGCCTCAAGCGCTTCGGCCACCCAGTTCCTGAGCTCGGCAGGAGACGCGATTGTGTACGCCAGGAACGAGTCGTCTCCAGCGCGCCGAACCTGCTCTAGTCCGACCCTCGCGGACAAGACCGCACCGACGAGGTCGCACAAATTCCGGCGCTCGGACCAGGCGATCACGCATTTTAGGGTCGGGGCGTCTTCCGTCATGCCCTCAGGTAGCGGTCGAACCAGCCCAGGGTCTTCTCCCAAGCGTCGGTCGTGGCCTGCTCACGATAGCTGGGGCGACCCGCATTCATGAACGCGTGCCCGGCGCCGGCGTAGGAATGGAACTGGTGCGCCTTGCCCAGGCGCGTCATCTCGGCATCGATCTTCGCCACGTCGACCGGGTTGGGGTTCGGGTCGTCCTCGCCGAAGAGCCCGAACACCGGGCAGCCGATGCTCTCGGTGAGATCGAAGGGCGCCGGGCCCTCGCCCCACGGAACCATGATGTTGCCGCCCCAGCAGACGACCGCCGCTTTCAGGTCCGGATTGCGAGCGGCCATCAGGTAGGTCACGCGGCCGCCCATGCAGTAGCCGGTAATACCAATGCGGTCTGCCCGGGCTTCGGATAGCCCCTTTACATGCTCTACGGCGGCGTTCACGTCCGGCACGATGTTCGCGTCTCGCAGACGGCTCATGCGCATCATGGCGTCGTCGCTGGAATTGGGGTCTTCGCGGTGGTAGAGGTCCGGCGCGGCGGCCAGGTAGCCTTCGGCGGCGAATCGGTCGCACATCCCCCGCACGAAGTCGTCAACCCCGCCGGCGTGCTGGATCACGACCACAGCCGGAACCGGGCCTGCCACGGCAGGCGCGCTCACGTAGCAGCGCATTGAGCCTTCTTTTACGCTGACTGAATCCCATTGCGAAGTCATGGCGGTATCCTCCTTAATCGTTCGTCTGGAGGCAAAGGATAACGCAATGGTGGCGTTCCCGTCAGGCTGTTGGCGGTCGGCGGGGTCAGCCTGACACTCAACGCCGCCCGCCGTGGCCGCCGTGCCCGAAGTTATGGGACGCCGGCGACAGCTCGCCACTCACTCGCATCGGTGTGAACCATCCAGCTATCAGGTTCGTGATCCCGTCTCGGCGCTGTAGCTCTCCCTTCACCACGACGAACGGCTCTGCGCGCACGATCGCTCTCTGTCTCTCATACAGGTCCGGCTTCACGATGACGTTCACCAGACCGAATTCGTCCTCCAGCACCAGGAAGGTGAACCCCTTGGCCGTCCCCGGTTGCTGACGGCAGACCACCAATCCTGCAACCTCAAGCTGCGCGCCGTCAGGCATCGACGCCACCATGCCACTGGTCGCCACGCCTTCGTTCAGCCCCGGGCGCAAAAACGCCATCGGGTGCGCGTTTGCGGTGAGGCCCAGGACCGAGTAATCCGCGACCATGCGCTCCCACGGCGACATCGGCGCCAGGGCGATCATGTCTTGCTCAGTGAGTAGCGGCATAGCAAGCTGGCGCTGTACCGCGTTTCTCCCTTCGGCGCGGTAGAGAAGCCCCAACTGCCACAGTAGCTCGCGACGCTCCAACCCGAAGCCGTCGAACGCCCCGCAGGCGATCAGGTTCTCGATCACTTCCCGCCTGAGGCGCGTCCGCTCCAGGAACTCGAACAGCGAGTGGAACCCGTTCTCCCCACGCGCGGCCTGAAACTCCCGCGCGACTGTCTCGCTCAGCCCCTTCACGTAACGCAGTCCAATGCGCACAGCGCCTGACCCCACACCACCCCAGGGCGACTCGCCACGCCCATCCTCCACCACCCCACCAAGAGTCGCCCCTACAAAAAGGCGGGGCGATATGTCTTCAATCGTGCAGTTGGCGTCGCTCTTGTTGATGTCCGGCGGCAGCACCTCCACGCCGTGGCGCTTGCCGTCGTTCACCAGCACGTGCGGCGCGTAGAAGCCCATCGGCTGCGCGTTGAAGAGCGCGCAGAGAGACTCCGCCGGATAGTACGTGCGCAGCCACGCCGTCTGATACGCCAGCAGGCCGAAGGCGGCGGCGTGCGCCTTGGGAAAGCCAAACTCCGCGAACCCCGCGATCTTCTGGAACACCGCCTCCGCCGCGTGCTGCGAGACGCCAGCGGCCAGAGCTCCCTGCACGAACTGCTCTTTCAGCTGCGCGATCGCCTCCTTCGAGCGTTTCCGGCTCATCGCCCGCCGCAGGCTCTCCGCCTGCCCGGCCGTAAACCCGGCGAGAGCCATGGCGACCTGAAGAACCTGCTCCTGGTAGAGAATTACCCCCAGCGTCTCGCCCAGCACGGGCTCCAGAGATGGGTGGTCGAAGACTACGGGCTCCTTCCCCATGCGACGGTTGATGTACGGGTTCACGGACCCGCCAACGATTGGCCCGGGGCGGATGATCGCCACCTGCACCGTCAGGTCCTCCAGCGATCGCGGCCGCACCCGCGGCAGCGTCTGCATCTGCGCCCGCGACTCTATCTGGAAGACGCCCATCGTATCCGCCGCGCAGATGCTGTCGTACACGCGCTCATCGTTGAAGTCGATGCGCGAAAGGTCGATGCGCTTCCCCCGCTGCTCCTCGATCAGCTCCAGCGTCTCATCCACCGCGGAGAGCATCCCCAGCGCGAGGAAATCGATCTTGATCATACGCGCGTCGTCCACGGAGTCTTTGTCCCACTGGATCAGCACTCGCCCCTCCATTGCGGACTGCTCCAGCGGCACCATCTCAATCAGTGGCCGCGACGAGATGACTATCCCGCCCACATGCTGGCTGACGTGGCGCGGGAAGCGGGCGATCTGCTCCGACAACTCCACCAGGTGGCGCCAGAGGGGCGCGTTCACCCGATCGCGGTAGTGGTCCAGGCGCCCCATCTCTTCACGGATGTGCTTCGCGGAGCCTCCGTCGCTCGCTTTCGCCAGCCGGTCGAGCTCCGCCGGGGGCAGTCCCAGCGCCTTCCCCACCTCCCGCACCGCGCTGCGCATCCGGTACGTGGGGAACATCGCCGTCAGCCCCACATTGTCGCGCCCGAAGTGCTCGTAGACGCGGAGCATCAGCTTCTCGCGGACGTCGCGCGGGAAGTCCAGATCGATGTCGGGCACGGAGGCCATCTCGTCGTTCAGGAAGCGCCCAAGGAAGAGGTTGTTGGCAATCGGGTCGATGTGCGAGAGGCCGATCAGATAGCAGATGATTGACCCCACCGACGAACCGCGGCCGCGCCCCGGCGGCCCGTGGTATGGGCGCCCCTTCACCTCCCGCGCAACCTGTTCCGCCAGTTGCAGTATCTCCCGGTGGATAAGAAAAAAGCCGGAGAGCCCATGCTTCTCCACAAGCGCCAGCTCACGTTCGAGGCGCTCCTCCACTTCGCCGCTAAAGTTAGGGTATCTGTAGGACGCTTCTTGCCGGCAGAGTTTGCGCAGGTAGGACTCCGGCGTCTCGCCCTCCGGCACCGGGCAGTCCGGAAAGCGATAGTCCAGGTCGCGCGTCAGGTCGAACGTGCAGCGCTCGGCGATGCGCAACGTATTCGCGATCGCTTCTGGATAATCGCGGAACAACTCCGCCATCTCGCCGGGAGGCTTCAGGTGGTACTCAGAGTTCTCTCGGCGCAGCCGGTGGCTGGCTTCCAGCGTCGTCCGGTGCTTGATCGCAACGAGCACGTCCTGGAGTCGGTGGCGCTCCCGCTCGTGATAGTGGACGTTGCCGGTCGCGACGACACCCAAGCCCAGAGATTCCGCCAAGTCCGCCAGCGACCGGTTGCGACGGACGTCCCCATAGACCAGGTTGTTCTGCAGCTCGACGAAAAAGCTGCCCGGAAACCACTGCGCGAAGCGGCGGAGGCCGCCCGCCGCTTCGCGGTTCCGCCCGGCCGCGACTAGTGATGCGACCTGCCCTCTCCGGCATCCAGAGAGCGCGATCAGGCCCTCTGCGTGCTCAGCCAGGAAGTCCGGCTCCACACGCGGCTTCCCGCGCTCGTGGTCCAGGTGCGCGTGCGTCAGCAGCCGGCAGAGGTTGGCGTACCCGCCCGGCGTCTCGCAGAGCAGCGTCAGGTGATAGCCGCTTGCAAGCGTGATCTCCGCTCCTGTTATCGGACGCAGCCCCCACGCTTTCGCGCACTGAGCGAACTCCATCGCCCCGTGCAGACCATCGTGGTCCGTAAGCGCCAGCGTCTCGTAACCCAGCTCGCTCGCCCGCAGCACCATCTCCTCGATGTGCGACGCGCCTTCGAGGAAGGAGAAATTGGAGTGAGCGTGAAGTTCAGCGTAGGCTGCTTGATGCCTCATAGGTAACCGTTACCGAAACTGAATTGAATGGCTCCCGAAGTAGAAGGTATAGAACGTACGTTCTTATCGTCAACCGGCCGCTGACACTAAATTAGCTCGCGCAGCGCGCAGACAACGCGGTCCGGCCGCACCGCTGTACCCTCCGGCAATCCCTCCAGCCGGGCGTCCACCCAAACGCCGTATATCCCCAGCCGCTGCGGCGCGCCAACGTCCCACTCCAGGTTATCTCCCACGCACCACGCCTGCGCCGGCGCCGCATCCACCGCCTTCAGCGCGACCTCATACACCTCTCGGTGCGGCTTCCCCAGGCCAAACTCACCCTCAACCAGGACGTAATCGAAGTACTGCTCCAACCCGAAGCGCTCTATCTTTGCCCGCTGGCCGGCTGCGCTGCCGTTTGTGATCATCCCCAAGCGCACACCGCGCGAGCGAAGTGCCTGTAACGCTTCGATTGCGCCGGGGAACGGCCGCAGGCGCTCCTCTCTCAAATCCCGGTAGGACTCCGCGATCTCCCGCGCCAGTTCCGGGAGGTCGTATCCGAGTCCCTCGAGCGCTGCTTGAACGATCCCCCGCGAAGCCGCTCGCAGGTCCAGCCGGCCCTCCTGGTGCCGCTCGGGGTCCGACCAGAACCAATCGCGATGTGTCTCGATCGCAGCGAGTAAGGTTGTGGCATCGGTCCCGTCGAGCTGCTGCGTTCCCCGGGTGCAGGCCTCCCACCAACAGTCGTCTACGCTGCTACTGTCATCGAGGATCGTATCGTCGAGATCGATGAGCATGGCCTTGCGGTAAGTGAGTCACGGCTTCCATCATACGAAACAGTTAGGCTGATTGGCGGGGCTAGTACGCTTGCCTGAACCAGCGGCCGCTCGCGAGTGCGCGATACACGTCCACCACCCGGCCGTCCTCAAGGAGCGCCCGGAAATACAGGCGGCTGACCGGCCGGTCCCGCCACCACTCATCGTCGATGCGCCAGGTTTCGAGCACGGATTCGACCACCACCCGCCGCTCCAAGAGGTGCACGGCGACGGGTTGACCTTCTTTGTCCGCATCAACTCTGACCCGCAGGGGCCAGTGCAGCGGTTTCAGCCGGGCAGCGCTCACAGCAGCGGCATTCATAACCGCGCCCAGATCAGAGCATCCCAAGTCGTTCTTCATACAGTTCGTCGCGAGTCCAGTCCCGCCCGGTCTGAGGGACGCGCTTCTTCGCGCGTTCCTTCATGAACGCAAGCTCTTTTTGCCACGCTTTCAGTCTCTCACCGTCGGAACTGCCCCGGCTCAGCACTTCGTCCAAGCCCTGCCGGATAATGTCTGCTTCTGTTACTCCCAGTTCCCGGGAGCGGCGTTTCAACATCTCTTCTTGCTCGCGCTTGATGTATATCTGTTTACGGATCATCCGTCCCAAGCGACACTCCTGACCTGATATACATTACTTTAAACTTCACTTCCGAACTCAGCCAGCGCGGAACGCCGCTCAGGTATGCGCGACCACGGCTCCAGCAGAACCACTTTCCCTACGACTGGACGCTCCTGTTGCGTGCCGAGCTGGCGTACTGCTTCCTCCACCTGCCTCCACAGCTTGCCCTTCCCATCAAACATTCCGGCCTGCTTGCCGGACTCTCCGCTCAGGCCAACAAGCTCCACTTCAAGCTCCTCCACCGGCCGCTCCGGGGGCCTGCGCACAACTGCCGCTTTTACGGCGAACCAGGCATCCCCGGGGTTCGCCAGCGCCTCCCGGAAGGGCACCGGCAGGTCCCAGGAGCCACCCCTGTCCAGCGTCGCCCGCACTACCGCCTTCCGTACCCAGCGTCCACCGCGCGCCGGGTCTCCGTAAGCCGCGAAGACCAGCCTCTCCAGGCCCATCAGGATCGCGTCCAGGCTCACCGCCGGCGCGGGCATCTGTAGCCTGCGCACTACCGTCCGCTCACGGATCCGCGGCCGCAGGGGCTCGCAGTCCATGCCCTGCGCCAGCTCCCAGCAGCGCTTCCCCTGCGGGCCGAACTGCGCCTGAAACGCCCCCAGCGGTAGCCGCGCGATGTCGCCAAGCGTCTCCAGCCCCAGCATCTGAAGCCGCCAGCGCATCGCCTCGTCTGCTGGCAAAAGATCGACCGACAGCGGCGAAAGAAACGCGGCCTCATCCCCGGCCGGGACCACTTTCGTCGCTCCCGGCCTCGTAATGCAGGCAGCCGTCCGCGCCGCGAACTTCCCGTCCGCGACGCCCACCGAGGCCATGAACTCCAACCTCTGGTGCAGCGCGGCGATCAACTCTTCGGCGAGCGTGTCCACATCCACCGGCAGGCCATCAAGGGACAGGCAGGCGATTCCCAGCCCGGGCGCCCCCGCCTGCCGGCAGGCAGGCTCTACTTCCGGGCTTGCCTCCTCCAGGAAGTCCAGTATCTCCTCGAAACGCCGCTCGTAGTGCGGGACGTCCGGCGGCAGCACCAGCGCCTGCGGACACAACCCGATCGCTTCGGACATCCGCATCCCCCACTTCACGCCGGAAGCGTCTGCGCCCAGCGAACAGTCCAGTACCGTCGCTTCGCCGAGAAGAATCAGCCGCGAAGCGATATCTGACCGGCGCTGACGTTCAGCCTCTACGGCGAAACGGGGGATGTGGACACAAGCGATACGCAACAGGCGACCTCCTGGCCCAAGATACGAACATTAGTTCGCTTCGTCAAGGCCTTGTCTGCACCAGCCACTGTCCTCTGTTATCATGCCAACTCGCACGCACTCACAAGCGAAAGCGAGGCCCCATGCCCAACACGTTCAAGATCGGCGATCTCGAAGTCCTCGTCCTCTCGGACGGCGACTCCAAGGTCCCCGGCACGGTCTATTTCACAGGCACCTCAAAAGAGCAATGGGAGCCCCATAAGCGCTGGCTGGACCATGAGGGAAACGTGGTCTTCCCCTTCTCCTGCTTCCTCGTCCGCTCCGGCGACCGGCGCATCCTGATCGATACCGGACTGGGCCCCGCCAAGATGTACATATTCACCGGGGGCGCGCTCCTGGGCGAACTCGCGGCAGCCGGCGTCAAGCCGGAGGAGATCGATACCGTCTTCATCACACACCTTCACGTCGACCACTGCGGCAATGTGGCCCTCCCGTCTGACAACGGCTATCG
This sequence comes from uncultured Dehalococcoidia bacterium, assembly GCA_964558415.1. Lineage (GTDB taxonomy): Bacteria > Chloroflexota > Dehalococcoidia > SM23-28-2 > RBG-16-64-32 > CAZLDI01. The sequence continues at coordinate 42,819 of CAZLDI010000008.1, read as the reverse complement.
CGCGACCTTCCCGAACGCCACCTATCGCTGGACGTCGGACGAGGACAAGTTCTGGCGCAATTTCAAGTCCACGGTCCCCGGGACAGATTTCGATTTCGCGGCGATGTTCGGGGCGATCTCAGAGCGCTTCGAGCCTGCTGACGGAGGCGCCGCCATCGCGCCCGGAATCAATGTCATCGCCACACCCGGCCACACACCGGGACACGCCAGCATCGTCCTATCGTCCGGCAGTGAGCGCGCCTTCATTCTCGGCGACGCGATCAGTTGCCCCGTGCAGCTCGAAGAGACCGAATGGTCCGGCATGGGCGACATGGACCCGAAGCTGGCAAGACGATCTCAGGAAATCGTCGCCAGAGAAGCCGAGAGCACAGGCGCGCTGGTGACAGCCGCGCACTTCCCCGGCCTCACGTTCGGCCGCGTGCTAACGGGTGAGGGACGGCGGTATTGGGAGCCGCTGCCCGCCTCGTGACCACCGCTTTGCAACGCACCTGGAGATTCGACTATCATTAGGTGTTGGAGCGGGTCAGACCCGCTCCGTGTCACGCTTGGCGCTGTCACCGGATGCCGAAGTGGCGGAATTGGCAGACGCGGCAGACTCAAAATCTGCTGAGGGGCAACTCTCGTGCCGGTTCGAGTCCGGCCTTCGGCACCAAATGAAGGCGCCGGGGACGGGACAGTGCCGAGTGGTGTAACGGTAGCACACGGGACTTTGGATCCTTTGGTCCAGGTTCGAATCCTGGCTCGGCAGCCAGAGTGGGCGACAACACACGGTGGACGCGCTCCCGGGTAGCTCAATGGTAGAGCGGGCGGCTGTTAACCGCTAGGTTACAGGTTCGAGTCCTGTCCCGGGAGCCAAGCTCTTTCTCGCATGCACTCGGTATACGTCATTCGCATCGCGAGAGCCAACCTATGCAGCCATCCGGGATTCAGCGCTACACCGCGCGGCGAGAGTCCGGCGAGAGGGGCGTGTGACACTGTCAGCGGATAGAAGGAGGAACCCCATGTCGTCTACACTCCGCGCACACGTGATGAATCTTCTGGCCCGCCTTCAGGCTGAGCGCGGCCAAGCTTTGGCTGAGTACGGCCTGCTCCTGTCGCTCATTGTGGTCGTGGCGGTTGGCGCTTTGGGCCTTCTCGGCCTTGCGATCCTGAATATCCTGGGCAGCACGACCGGCAGTCTCTAAGGTCGATCAGCCCGCCTCCCGTTCAGCGGCTGCGGGCTCCAGCCACGCCCGAGCGGCGGCGGCCAGCTCGTTGGGTTCCCCGGGCGAGACCTCCAGCCCGGGCCCGGCAAACACGTATGTCACACGATCGACCTTGCGCCCCGTAGCGGACTCGATGCCCAGCACGTAAAGCCCGGCCTGGAGTTCGTATCGCCGGAGCCGCTCTTGCGCCTGGGCCTCGGACACCTGGTCCGTCTTCCAGTCCACGATCTCCAACCCGTCCACCGCGTCGATCAGCAGATCGATGAAGCCCTCGAGAACCGTCCCGTCCAGCCGCAGTGCGAAAGGGACCTCGCGAAGCGCTCTAGCCGCTTGCCGGGCACGCCCAGCCGCCCGCGAGGCGAGGGCCCGTCGCACCAGGTGCGAGACCTCAGCGGCGCGGTCTGGAATCGCCTCTGCCACTGCCTGCGCGCGAGAGAACGCAGCTATCTGCTCCTCCCTCGCGTCCAGCGGCAGGCTCTGAATCGCCGCGTGCACCGCTCGCCCCAGGTTCGTGGCGGCGCGCCCGCGTGACCACGGCTCGCTCTCATCTTCACGCTCCGGCTTCTCGTCGTCCTCACGCTGCGTCTGCGCCCGCGTTATCGCCGTCGCGCTCGTGTAGTGCCGTTGCTTCGCCGCCGCCGCCAGCGCCTCCCTCGCCGCGGTGAACTCCGCCTGCGTCATCGCGCCGCCGTCATCGACCACCAGGCCGGCGAATGGCTGCGCCTTAGTGGGCTCGCCTTCGACCGCCGCTAGTTCCGAAGCATGCTCCCGCGCCCCAGCTTCGATCAGCCGCCGCGCGCCACAGCCCTTCGCCCGGGATGCGTGATACAGCGACAGGACGAGGTGGTCCTTGGCCCTGGTCGCCGCGACATAGAGAAGACGGGCGTACTCCGCATCGGTGTGTTGCTGCTCAAGGGCCCGCAACTCCTCGGCGCGGCCCAGCTCAAAGCGCTGGCTCCTGGAGGAAGAACCCACGGCAACTGCCACTTCGTCGCCCGTCCGGTCCAGCAGAAAGCAGCCCGGCCGGTTAAGCGGCGCCGATCCAAGGCCGGCGACGAAGACGATCGGAAACTCGAGACCCTTCGCGGAATGTACCGTCAGCACCCGTACGGCGTCTTCGTCTTCGTCCAGCGCCGACCCTTCGTTGTCCAGGATTTGGTCACCGGAGCGTCTTTCCATCCAGCTTACAAAGGCCCGCAGACTTTCGGGACCACTAGCTTCGAAGGTACGAGCCTGCTCCACGATGAATCTCACCCGCCGGTACCCGTTTCGGTCCCCCTGGTCCAGGACTCCCGTCTCGGCAAGACCGCACTCGCCGGCGAAGCGCTCGACGAGCGCCGCGAGGGACCAGTCCCGCCGCTGCCCGTGATACTTCGCGAGCGTACGCAGACCGGCCGCGACCGGCCCCTGCCGGGATTCGAGATCTCTGGACGAGTAGTCGAACCTACCCCCACCCGCCCGGTGCCGCGCGAGATCCACATCCGAGCAGGCGAACGCCGGACTGCGCAGCGCAGCGACAACGGCCACTTCATCTGACGGGTCGTCAATCGCCCCGAGGCAGTTGATCAGATCCCTGACCTCCTGCGTCCGGTAGACCAGGCTCCCGCTCTCTACGCGGAACGGCACGCCCGCATCTGCGAGCGCGCGCTCAAGCGCGGGGAGGATCACCCGCGTCGGGATAAGAATGGCGATGTGCCGAAATCTCGCGTACACCGAACCCTCGGCTTCCTTTACCTCCCATCGCTCAACCACCACGCGGCGGCAAAGAGACGCGATCGCGTCGGCCTCCAGCCATCTCACGTCTTGAGCGCTCAAGCCCTCGCTCTCGCCCCCTGTGAAGGCAACGCCCGGGCCCGCGAGATCCTCGGCGCGCGTCCAGTGTATCTCCTGGTACGGCGGTTGAACGCCCGGGTCGCCACCCTCGCCGATCAGCTTCGCCATCACCGTATTCACCCACGCGAGGATCGTCCGCCGCGAGCGGCGATTAGCGGCCAGCGGCAACACCGCTCCATTGTCCTTCAGTACGCGCTGTCGCAGGTTCGAATAGATCGCCATGTCCGCCCGCCGGAAGCGGTAAATCGACTGCTTGGGGTCGCCGACGAGGAACAGCCTGCCGGCCTCAAGCCCCGCGCCATCCGCAACCTCAGCGAAGCGTACGGCGATCTCCGCCTGGTGCGGGTCTGTGTCCTGAAATTCGTCCACCAGCAACACGTCGTATCGCTCGCGTAGTTGTCGCACGGCGTCGGGATTGTCGCGAAGCAGGCCGCTGACCCGCAGGATGAGATCGTCGAACGTCAGCGCCCCTTCCCGGCCCCGTCGCTCTACGTCTTCGAGCACGAACCGGACGACCAGCGGCAGCAGGCCGGCGAGCGCCTCCGCCCGGACGTTTTGAAGATGTCCTGCAAGCCTATCCCGTATCTTCTCGGCCGTACTTCGAACACTCCCGATGGTGTCTCGGCCCCACACCGGGATGGAGCTTACGCCGTATCTCTCTGTAAGGTGTTTCACGCCCGCCGCGAGGACCGCCTCCCGCTCCTCAGCATCGGCCTGACGGAGGTCCCGGAGCAGCGAAAGCAACCCCTCGACCCGCTGCCGAAGCGGGTCTTCACGCGGGGCGGCGCCCAGCGGGAGCTCTGACAGCTCGTCGTCCATCCCGCCGAGGTCCGGCCAGGTCGGAACGGGCGCCTGTAGCGGCGACTCTGCCAACCGCGCCGCCAGGCTGGCCTGCGCGCTCAGTTCCGCCGCCAGCCTCTCCATGTCCTGCGACGCGAGACCGAGCGCCAGCGCCCGCTGGACTCTCGACTTAGCGTCCTCGTCGGCTGCAAGCGACTCCAGGTACGATCGCCACCGCTCCTGCAGCCGCCGGTCGGCCATTACTTCATCAAGCACTCTGAACGACGGGTCGATGCCGGCCTCCGCGGCGAACGACCGCAAGAGCGTCTGCGAGAATGCGTGGATCGTTGATATCTGCGCCCGGTCCAGTGACGCAAGCGCCTCCGTGGCCCGTGGCAGGCCCTCGCCGTGCGCCGCGCCCTCAAGCCCCGCACGGACCCTGTCCTTCAGTTCGGCAGCTGCCTTCTCCGTGAACGTAATCGCCACCACGCGCTCGATCGGTTCCCCGGCGAGAACCAGGGAGACGACGCGGTCCACCAGCGCCCGCGTCTTACCGGTACCGGCGCCGGCTTCGATGAACAGCGTTTCGCCGGGGTTCTCGCGAATGCGAGCGAGGGTCACGGCATCAACATCCACTCCGCTCAAACGCCCTCCTTCCCCCGTGCCGTCCTTTCCACGTTGCTCCACGGTTTGATGCCCGGGTCTTCCGCCTTCGCCGCAAACTCAATGTCGCGCCGCCGCGAGCAGATGCGGTCAAAGTCACAGTAGGTACAGTTGGTAAACCTCCCGTGGAACTCGTCGTCCTCACCGGAGATCGCGGGAAATGAACCCTCCCGAACACCACCCACGATCGCGCCGAGAGTGCGCTCGAACCTCTGCCGGCTCTCCGGCGTCGTCCGGTGCGCTATCATCCTGAACTCACCCTTGCGCGAGATGAACCAGTACATCGCCTGGACCTCCGCCGCATCGCCGGCCGCCGACACGTACGCTGGAAGTTGCAGCTTGCGGCCCCCCGCCAGCTGGTCTTCATCCGAGATCCCCTTGAAGTCCCAGGTGCTCCCGGTCTTGTAGTCGATGACCCAGGCGCTGCGCCCATCCGGACTTCGGTCAATCCGATCGACGACGCCGCGCAGGCGGACGCCGCCGATCTCATGTTCGGGTATAGAAGCCTCAAACTCAGCCGGAACCGCGCCCGTCTCCCGGCGGAACGCTGTATCCTCGGCCAGGAACCTGCGCAGGTCAGCGCGAACACTACGTGTATCGTGCTGGGCGTACACCTCAAGGCCTGTCTGTCCCCTCTGTTTGGCCTTGCTCATCTCGTCATCAACCAGGTCCATGAGCATCGCGGTGTCATCTTCGCCCCAGGCTTCACCGAGTGCGGGCCTGCCGCGTGTCTTTTGGTCCTCGAAGAAGCGTTGAAGGACGCGGTGCACCAAGCTACCACGCACCGCCGGCTCCATCACATCGCGATCGGACGGTTCTTCTACTACGTTCAGCCGCAGCAGCGACCGGCAGAAGTACTTGAATCCGCACGCTCCATAGTGCTCCAGTGATGTCGGAGAGACGGCCTTCTGGAGCTCAAACCACGCATCGTCAGCGATCGACGCCAGGTTCCCGTCCCACTCCGTGAAGCGCCGGCTGCGCCGGGCCCGGAGCATGGACAACGCCTGCCCGCGTGGATGATCGGCCTGCAGACTCCGGCCGGCGCTCACCGTTCGGACGGCCTCTCGCAGTCGCGCCTCCGCCATGTCCACTGCCGCGCCTCTCATCGAGGCAACGAACGGAGATGCGCCACGCCGCAACCAATCGCCGGCCCCCGCGTAGCGCCGAAGTGCGGAAGCCGTCCCGATATCGCTGTCCTTTTGTGCCGCCGCAGCCACCATCATGGGTGCTGGGTAATATTCCCTGCGCCCTCCGGGCTCATACAACGGCGCGGACCAGACTAGCGTTCCGCCGGCTGCTGTGCCAATCGCCCGGCCCGCATCCTCCGTCGCTGCTCGCAGGCGTGCCCGGGCGTCCTCCACAAACGGATACTCCAGCCTCAGCCGCTCCCATGCGCGGTCTTCGATCAGGCTGTCCGCGATGGGTCCTGCCGGGAACGCACCCTCGTACACCCCAGACAACACCACATGCTTGAACGCAAGTCCGGCGGCCGCGCGATAGTCGGCAACGACAACACCATCCCCCAGGCGGTTCGGGCGCACATGGCGCACTTGCAGGTTCGCCCTGATCGCCTGCGCGAAAGTGGCCAGGTCGAAGGTTCCGCCGACGGCGCCCACAGTCCCGAGCTGGTCCACCTCCTGACGCACATCCTCCAGGGAGCCGGCATCCGGATTGACGTAGTCATCGATCAGCGCCCGGAGCTTGCTAATGAAGGTCCGCGCCGGCTGCCTCTCTTCGAGCGCCGCCAACCGGCCGCTCAGGACCTCGATGACGCCCTGCAGTCGCTCGGCCTCCCGCCGCTCTGCGTTGTTTCGGTCCGCGCGCACGTCATCCCCCAGCGACCTCGAGCTTTTCTCCGCGGCCTCCCGGTCGGCGATCAGCGCGGCGAGTCCACCGGACCAGCGCTCAGCGGTCCTCGTAACCCCCGCGTCACGAGAGAGCCTGTCCCAGAACGCGGCCATCACACGCACCTGGCCATCGTTCCCTGGCAGCCAATCCCTCAGCGGCCCTGCGTTCATGAGATCCATAGTCGCCGTCCGCGAGAACTCCTGTTCCGGAAGCAAGACAAGGCCCAGCACCGCCTTGCCGGCAGGCGTTTCGATGAGCGGAACGCCGGGGAGCGGGGCGGACGGAATCTCCGCGGCGTCGAAAGCCTCTCTCAGCAGCCGGGGATAACTTGCATCGGCACCATGGAAGACCGCAATCTCGTGGAGTCCAACGCCCGCCTCCAGCGCTTCCAGGACCTCGCGGACGACCTCCCGCGTCTCGCTTGCCGGGTCCGGCGCCAGGATCAATCGCTGGTTCTCGGGCTCCCCGGTCGCCTCGCCGATTTCGTGGTACGCCGGGGCCGAGCCCCTCAAGGCAGCAAGTAAAGCCGCCGCGCCGGCGGAACGAGGCGCGGGCACCGCCACGTAAATCTCTCCCAAATCGGCCAACACGCCCGGACTGCCTTCACGGACCGCGGCAGCGGCCGCGTCGTACAGGTCTTCATCGTCGTAGAATTCGGCGCCCAACTCTCGATACAGGCCGTACAAACGCAGCACCTCGGCCACGCGCGCATCGACTCGGTCCCGGACGTCGCCGGACCGCCGGATGCCGCCTCCTCGTAACCTCCGGAACACCGCTCGAAGGGCCCGGGCGTATCCGGGCAGGTCCGCCACTCGCGCCAGCGTCCCGGACGACTGCAGAGCAGCCTGTTGGGCAAGGTAATCGCCGATCGGGCGCGCCAGGGGCGAGATGCCCCTGGCGGCGAGGCGACCCGCGGCCAGCAACTCCGCAACTCGCGCCAACGTCTCGAAGCGCACGCCCGCGAACGGCCCCATCTCCACAAGACGGCGTCGCATCTGGATACCCGCTGCGTGTGACGGGGCGACCACCGTGACCGGCGCCAGCGGATCCGCGGATCGCGAGGCGGCAATCGCCTCCAGTGCCTGTTCGCTGCTTCCGTTCATCATTACGTGCATTTCGGGGCGGGCGGATGGCTCAAACATAGGCAGGCGACCCGTCCCTGTCAACGAGCCTCCGTCGCACCTCCCGGGCGGCAGAGTTATGGTGAGAAATTGGCGAGAGAGGTCTGCGACACTCGTTGTGGAAGCGTTGCAGGGGAAACGCCGTAGCACCGAAGGAGGCGCAGGGGATGTCAGGTAAGACTATCGTCATTATCTCCGATCTCGACGACCCGAAGCATGGCGAGATCACCGTAGTAGAGGGCGCGCACAAGGCCGCCCGCCTCGTGGAGACATTGCTGGAAGCTGGCTTCGAGCAGCAGCGGATCCGCATCTTCACCGGCGACGAGATGGACATGCAGGTCACGCACCGCCCCGTCGTGGCCCTCATCAGCGGCGGCAGCGGCGCAACCGATGCCGCCGACCAGCCCGAACAGCCGGTTGAACCTGAGGCAACGGCCCACGAAGATGGGGCCAACCGCCAACCCGCGGGCGCGCGCACCAAGGCCGAGGTTGAGGCCGCAGAGCCGCTTGTGAAGGACGGCATCCGCTTCTCAACCATGTTCCGCCCCGGATAAGCCCCTAAATCCCTCGCCAAACGAGAGCCGCCCCTCTCTATCCGCCCCTGCCAACAGGGCGAGAGCCGATCACGGCTCTCGCCCTGTTGGCATTCAGGTTTCTGGCCACCCCTTGCAGCTTCGCTCTTCATGCTAAACATCCCTGCTGCTATAGTGAACTAAGACCGGCGCGCCTTATGACTCAGAGATCGCAAAGCTCCCCGGATACCCCAGCCGTCGCCGCGCTTCCCCCTCTCCCACCGGACGTGACCATCGAGCGGGTACTGCGTGACCGCTATGGGGGCCAGGACGAGCGAGATCTCTTCTCCAAGGCTTACGACTTTAGCCTGCTTGACCAGGCCCGCGACCTCGATATCTACCCGTTCTTCCACCCGTTGGACAGCAACGACGGACCGGAGGGTCAGATCTACGGCAAGCGGGTCCTCATGCTGGGCTCCAACAACTACCTGGGTCTGACGCGACACCCGTACGTCGTCGAAGCAGCGAAGAACGCGTTGGTCAAGTACGGCACGTCGATGACCGGGTCCCGGCTCCTCAACGGCAGCACCCGCCTGCATGAGGAGCTGGAAGGGCGCATCGCTCAATTCGTCCGCAAGGAAGCCGCTATCGTCTTCACCACCGGTTATCTCGCCAACCTCGGCGCCATCTCCGCGCTCGTGAACAAGAAGGCCGTCGTTGTCGTCGACAGGGCCGATCACGCCAGCATCTATGACGGCTGCCAGCTCGCGGAAGGCGAGATGATCCGCTTCAAGCACAACGACCCGGCGCACCTGGAGACCGTCCTCAAACGCATCCCCGACGATAAGGCCCGCCTGGTTGTCGTTGACGGCGTCTACAGCATGGGAGGCGACATCGCTTGCCTGCCGGAAATAGTCGATGTCTGCCGCAGGTACCACGCCCGTTTACTCGTGGATGACGCGCACGCTCTCGGCGTGATAGGAGACGGCGGCCGCGGTACCAGTAGCCACTTCGGCCTGAAGGAAGAAGTGGACCTCATAATGGGCACGTTCTCCAAGTCCCTCGCCTCCATCGGCGGCTTCGTTGCCGGTCCTGCCAAAGTGCTCGACTGGGTGAAGCACTATGGCCGATCCATGGTGTTCAGCGCCGCCCTTCCGCCGGCCTCAACCGCTGCCGCGCTCGCCTCGCTGGATGTGCTGGAACGAGAGCCGGAGATTGTGGAAAAATTGCGCCTGCGCGGCGACCAGTGGCGGGGCGGTCTCCGTAGCCTTGGCTTCAATGTCGGAGAATCGCAGACCCCGATCGTCCCCGTAAACCTGGGGGATGAGTACACCACCGTCATGTTCTGGAAGGCGTTGATCGAAGAGGGCGTCTACACCAACCCCATCGTCTATCCCGCGGTGCCCGTTCGCGAAGCGATGTTGCGCACGAGCTGCATGGCCACCCACACATCCGCACAAATCGAGCAGGCGCTGGAGAAGTTCCGAGCTGTCGGTCGAAGGCAGGGCTCCATCCCCTAGCGCGGCGCCGGACGCCGCAATCTCGGTGGACCCGGTCTCGAGTCGTAAGCACCTCGATACCTTCATCCGCCTGCCATGGCGCTTGTACCGGGGCAAACCGCACTGGACGCCCCCACTCCTGAACCTGCAACGCCACCTGTTCTCGCCCAACCACAATCCCTTCTACCTCCACGCCGATGTTCAGCTCTTCCTGGCTCGCCGTGACGGCGTGCCCGCCGGCCGCATCTCCGCCCACATCGACCACGAGCACAATCGCTTCCACGCGGAACGCACGGGTTTCTTCGGCTTTTTCGAGTCCGAAGACGATCCGGTGGTCGCGGCCGCGCTGCTTGGCGCCGCCGAGGCCTGGCTGCGTGAGCGCGGAATGGACCGGATCCGCGGCCCGATGAGCTTCTCCGTTAACAGCGAGTTGGGGTTCGTCGTCGATGGCTACGACTCGCCGCCTGTGATCCTGATGCCCTACAGCCAGCCCTATTACCTTCGCCTGGTGGAAGGATGCGGATACAAGAAGGCGAAGGATCTCTACGCCTGGCTCTGGGAGTCCCAGACCGTGCCGAGCGGCTCCCCGTTCAGGTTTGCCAACGAGCTGCGCAGCAGGCCGGAGGTGAAGGTCAGGCTCGCCGACCTTGGCCACTTCGAGGAGGAGGTGCGCACGATCCTCGACCTCTACAACGAAGCATGGAGCGAGAACTGGGGATTCGTGCCCGCGACGAAGGAGGAAGCGAAACAGATGTCGAGTGACCTACGGCTCATCGTGGACAAGAACATCGTGCCCTTCGTCGAGATTGACGGAGTGGTCGCCGGCGTGGCGCTGGCCGTGCCCAACGTCAACGAAGCGATCCAGGACCTCAATGGGCGCCTTTTCCCGTTCGGCTTCCTCAAGCTCCTCTGGAGACTAAAGGTGAAGCGGATTAAGACCGGGCGCCTGCTGATGCTCGGCATAAGAAAGGAGTTCAGGTCTCGCAAATACGCAGGCCTCGCCTACCTCCTCTGCGACGAGATCTATCGCGGCGCCGTGCGCCAGGGCTACAAGTGGGCTGAGTTCTCGTGGACGCTCGAAGACAACAACCTCATCAACTCCATCATCGGCAAAGTGGGCGCGCGGCACTACAAGACGTACCGAATTTACGAGAAATCGCTGGATCGGTGAAGGTCCTCGTTACCGGCGCGTCCGGCTTCCTTGGCTCGCACCTCGCCCAGCACCTGGCAGGCCAGAGACACACCGTCCGGGTCCTCCTGCGGCGCACGTCCAACCGCGAATTCCTGCGTGACTTCGAGCACGAAGTCGCGCTGGGCGATGTGACCGACGCTGCCTCACTCCCCCCTGCGGTGGAAGGCGTCGAGGCGGTCGTGCACGCGGCAGGCCTCGTCAAGGCGCGCACGGAAGCGGAGTTCGCCGCGGTCAACGCCGGGGGGACCGAAAACTTGCTCCGCGTCATCGAGGCCGCGAACCCGGACCTCCGGCGCTTTGTCCACATCTCCAGCCTTGCCGCCCACGGTCCGAGCCCGGACGGATCACCGCGTCCCGTCGCTGCCCCGGCGAGCCCGGTCAGTGCTTACGGCCGCACGAAACTTGCCGGCGAGGAACTAATCCGCTCCTCAGGCATCGCTTCTCGCAGCGTCATAATCCGGCCGCCTGTCATCTACGGCCCGCGCGATCCCGCGCTCGTGCCGTTCTTTCAGCTCGCCCGCTTTCGTGTCGCGCCGCTCCTGATGGGTGGACAGAACCGAATCTCCATCGTCTATGTGGCCGATATCGTCCACGCCGTCCACCTCGCCGTGACCTCGGAAGCAGACGTCGGCGGCAAGATCTATTGCCCGGAGGACGGCGCAGTCCACACCTGGCGCGACCTCCTCTCCGCCGTCGAGGGATCCGTCGGCAGGCGGGCCGTTCGGCTCAGTTGTCCGCGCATTACTTTCGAAGGCGCAGCGCTGGCCAGTGAGGCGTTCGGCTTTCTCGCCCGACGCGCCGTCTCCTTGACCCGAGATAAGGTCCGCGAGATGGCGCAGAGCGCCTGGGTCTGCTCCAGCCAGGACCTGCGACGCGACCTGGGCTGGGAACCCCTCGTGGACATCCGGGCGGGGGCGAGCAAGACCGGTGCCTGGTACCGCGAGCACCACTGGATCTAATCCGCACCGCCAACGACGGCCCGCACGCCGTCCGGCGGTCTTCTAACAGGCGCCGTTGTATAATCCGCACATCTTGTCCCCTTAGGCGAAAAGGAGCACGCACATGGGCTGCAAAGTCATCAGCATAGCGCGAGCGCTGGGCGCCAACGCCGAGGAGATTGGCCGGGAAGTTGCCCAGGCGATGAACTTCCGGTATGTGGACGATGAGATCGTCGTCCGCGCCGCCGAGAAGGCCGGAGTCTCGCCGGAAACGATCCAGCGCGCCGAGCACACTCCTGGACTGATCGAGCGCATTCTCCAGAACCTTGGGAACACCCCCATCGAGGCGGGCGCTTTCGTACCGCCTCCGGTCGAAACCAGCGCAGTCTACGAGAGTCTGATTGAGCAAGTGGTACGCGAGGTCGCGTCCGCGGGGGATGTCGTCATCGTCGCCCACGGCGCCAGCATCCCCCTCGCCGGCAGTCCGGGCCTGCTCCGCGTGTTCGTCAGCGCACCGCCGGACCTACGGGCATCACGTCTAGCCGCGGCAAGCAAAATGGACGACGCCTGGGCTAAGAAAGCCGTCGCGACTTCAGACAAGCAGCGCGCCGCCTACCTCCAGCGCTTCTACGGCGTCCAGAAAGAGCAGCCAACACACTACGACATCGTCCTAAACACAGAACATATTGCCGCCGGTCTTGGCGCCGACCTCATCATCGCTGTGGCGAAAAGGATGTAGCGGAAGCCTAGCCCTTCCCGACCCGCAGAAATAGTATGTCCGCCGGGCTCAGCCGCAGCGCGATCGCCGCAAGCGGTCCGGTCGCGAAGTACGGGATTGCCAGCATCACGTGCGAGAAGATCGCGAATGCTGCTGCCTCGGCCTCATCGACGCCGAACGCCACGAGGAGCGCTGTGATCGCCAATTCGAATACGCCGAGCCCGGCCTGCGTGACGGGAACAGACACCGCGGCCGTGGCCGCCACGACCACCAGCAAGTACACCGCGAACGGCAGGTCGAACCCTAGCGCCTCTCCGCAGGCATAGTACATCGTCGCCTCGCACAGCCAGGCCGCGTGCGAAGCCCAGACGACATGAAACATCGCTCGCGGTCTCCGGAACGACTCAAGCCCCTGGCCCAGGCCCCTGGCCTGCGCGTTAACCCACGTCCGAAGCCTGCCCTCCGCTTGCGATCGCACGTCAGGCTCCGCTTGCGCCCAGACGGCCAGCCGGCGCGCGCCAATCACTCCCGCCACCATTACCGCTCCGTAGGCAACAAGCAGCGGCCACAGGAAGTGGGCCTCCTCGTACAGCACGACCCCCAGCACGATGAAGGTCGAGAAGGCCACCATGTCCATCAGCTTCTCGGACAGAATCGTGGCTACGACGCTCGACGCCGCCAATCCCGTACGCTTTCGCAGGACTTGAACGCGTACGACCTCTCCAGCGCGAAACGGCAGCGCCAGGTTGCAGGCGACCCCCAGAATGGCGACGGTGAAGAGGAAAACTACGCCCACGCGCTGTAGCGGCGCGAAGAACTGCTGCCAGCGGACCGCCCGGAAGAAGTCTGAAGTAAGGTTCGCTACAAACGCCAAAGGCAGCCACCAAAGCGTCGCATCCTCCAGTTCGTCGCGAACGGCGCCAACGTCCACCCGCAGCAAGAGCGCCGTCAGCAGCGCGCCCGCCAGGCCCAGCTGCGCCAGAGTGCGGATCAACGGAAGGTGGCGGCGAAGGAACCCGTGCCGCGCTGGTTCAACCCCTGTCTCGTACTCCACCCTCCGGGATTGTAGCGCGTACGCGCGGCAGCGAAAAAGAAAACGGGCGGGGAACCAGACGGCGGCCCTTTTCCGACCAGGCCGCTCATCCCCCCGCCCGTGGGAAGGGACCGCACGCCACTTACATTAACAACCGAATCGACATCTTATTTCAATACCTATCGCCCTCCAACCACTTCACGCTTTCTTCACACATCGTTCACGCTTACGGTACGTTGTATACTTTCGCCACGAACCATAAGGAGGCCCGCCTATGACTCAGGACACCGCACAGCAGATGCCAATCGAGTTTCGCTCCGCGCGCAGTATTCCCGCCGAGGATGCCGCCTTCTTCTATCGCGGCGCCTCGGAAATCGTCGCGGACCGCGTTTACTTCTTCCCGACCATGGCGAACGTCACCGTTTTCGACTGTGATGGCCGTCTCTTCATGGTCGACACCTGCGTCAACCAGTTCACACCGAACATGCTGAGCAGCCTGCGCAAGGACCACTCGCAGGCCCCCATCGAATCGATCGTCTACACGCACGGCCACATAGACCACTGCACGGGCACCGGCGCGATCATCGCCGAGGCGGCCTCTCGCGGCGATGCCAAGCCGCGTGTCATCGCACACCGCGACGTGGTACCCCGCTTCGACCGCTACAAGCTCATGGGCCGCCAGAACGACAACATCAACCGAATCCAGTTCAACATGCCCGAAAATTTTGCCGGCTTCTCCACCGCGCCCTTTACGTACCCGGACACCACGTACGACGGCGCGATCACTGTGACCGCCGGCAAGGAGGTCTTCGAGCTTTACCACGCCCGCGGAGAGACCGATGACGAGACCTGGGTCTGGAACCCGTCCCGCCGCGTCCTCTGCCCCGGCGACACGTTCGTCTGGTGCACACCTAACGCGGGCAATCCCTATAAGGTCCAGCGCTATGCGAAGGATTGGGCAGACGCGCTCGAAAAGATGGCGGCGCTTCGTCCGCTGCACTTGCTGCCCGGGCACGGCCCCGCGATGGCCGGAGAGGAGCGTATCCAGGAGGCGCTGCTCACGACCGCCAACTTCCTCCGCTCCATTCACGACCAAGTCGTGACCAAGATGAACGAAGGGAAGTGGCTGGAAGACATCATCCGGGAGATAGACTGGCCCGCTACGGACAAGCCCTGGCTGCAGCCCATCTACGACCATCCGGAGTTCATCGCCCGCAACGTCTGGCGTCTTTACGGCGGTTGGTATGACGGCAATCCGGCGAACATGCTCCCGGCGCACTCGGAAGAGGTGTTCGCGGCCCTGATCGGCACCGTCGGCTCGGCGCCCATTCTCGCCCGCGCCAGGAAGGCGCGCGATGACGGCGACATTCAGATCGCCTGCCACCTGGTCGATTTCGTCCGCAAGGGCGAGCCGGATAATCGCGAGGCCTGGGAGCTCTGGCGGGAGCTCTTCCAGCAACGAGCGGAGACGGAACGCTCCCTGATGGCCCGCGGCGCTTTCCTCGCCGGCGTCCGCGACGCCGAGGCGCGCCTGAAGGCGCTTTCTTAGGCCTCGATGCGCATCGGCGCCTTCGAAGTCGGCGAGCCGCTGCCGGAGCTGCGCAGTCCGCGGCTCTTGACAGCGCTGCAGCCGTGGGTGGACGTTGGATCAGTCGGCACAATGTCCCTCGCCTTCCTGGAGCAGTCATGGAATGCGGAGTTCGTCGCCCAGCTCGCCCGGCCGGGCGACTTCTACGACTTCACCCGCTACCGCCCGATGCTTTACCGGGAAGGCGGTGAGCGGCACGTCACCATCCCCAATACGTTCATCCGTTACGCCCGCGGTGCGGGAGAGCGCGACTGGCTCTTCATGCATGCGCTGGAACCGCACGCCCGCGGGGAAGACTTCGTAGACTCACTGCTGGAGGTGATGAGCCGCTTCGGCGTGACGGAGTACGCGCTCGTCGGCTCCATGTACGCGCCCGTCCCGCACACGCGGCCGCCCCTCGCCAGCGGCGGCTCCACCAATCCCGAAATCATGGAGCGTCTGCGCAGCATCGGCGTCCGCGAGAGCAGTTACGAGGGCCCAACAACCATCCTGGCGCTGCTGGGCACACGCGCACCCCTGGTCAACATCGATACCGCCGGCCTCATCCTCCAGCTCCCGGCCTACGCGCAGATCGAGCGCGACTATTGCGGCTTCCAATCCATGTTGGGCCTGCTCTCGCGCCTGTACGGCCTGGATCTGGACCTCAGCGACCTGCAGGAACAGATCGATCGCCAGACCGCCGCGGTTGAGCGCAGCATCCAGGAAGACCCGCGCCTCCAGACCTGGGTCAGCGAGCTGGAAACCCTCTATGACTCGGCTGCCGCAGCAACGTCCCCTGAGGAAGATGCCACGCCCCTTTCGCCTGAGCTGGAGCGCTTCCTGCACGACGTGGAGCGCCGGATGGAGCCGTAGGGGCCGTCTACCAGCTGCCGCCGCCACCGCCACCAGCGCCACCGCCCGAGAACCCGCCGCCGCCAAAGCCGCTTCCCCCGGAGCCGCCAGGTGTGGACGCCATTACGGAAGATATGCTTGACGAGAAATCGCGCACGCTCTCCGCAAAGTGCACCGGCACAAACGCGCCCGTACCCACGTACCACGCGGGCGACACCGCCGCGTCACCCAACCCCTCGAACGCTTCCGCCCACTTCTTCACGCACCCGTAGACGATTGCGTATGGCAGATACTGCTCGAAGATGTTCTTCTGCTCCGCAAACTTCTGTCGCTCAGTCTCCGCGGTGACCATATACCGGCGAAAGCCAAGGCACCGCCGGTACATCACGCGCCCCTGCGCGGTCCGTCTGGGCATCAAGTGCGCCAGCGAAAGCAGCAGGAGTCCCCCTATGATGATCGGCAGCGCCACGATCGCCGCGCTGAGTACGGCTCCGAACAGGAAGGCTGCCCCTGCGCCGGCAACAGCTACTACCACGCCCGCGGCGCGATGAACCGTCCGCACTGTATCCGGGTTACGGGCGAAGAGCTTCAGCTCCTTCGTGGCTTCCTCGTACAGGTCGCGCTTCACCAGAATCAGGTCCTCGTGGAACTTGTTCTTCAGTTCGCTCAGCTTCGCGGTCGTTCCAGCTTCGAACAGGGCATCCATCAGCCGCCGTTCGTACGGGAGTAGTTGATCGACGGAGCCTGCAGCCTCCCCAAGCATCTCCAGCTGATAGTCCTGCCCCCGAAAGATTCCGAGTATCCCATCCTTCGGCAGCTCCTTAATGACCAGATATTTCCGCACTGCCAGGTCCACGATCGTGGCACTCACATCCAGCGTATCTGCCTCCTCGTCCACCAGCAGACCGACCTCCGCCGGGCGCAGACGGCGCTCCCGCCGTCCGATCTCCGGCGGTTGGTACTCCACAACGATCGTCTCCCGCGCTAAGGGCGGCTTCGTCCGAGACTTCGCGTTGTCACTGATGTGATACATGTCGCCGAACCAGCGGTCCCGGCCCTCTATCCACCAGAGGCGCAGCACCGCACCGGCCGCGAGAACGAGCCCCGTAACCGCCAAGGCGAGCGGGACGGCACGGAACCCGACGGCGTCCAGCGGGCCATCACTCCGGTCCACCAGCACCGGAGGCGGCACGCTGACCACGCCGTTGGCGATGCCGACGACGATCGTCAGACCTGACCCTTCAGCGAGCGCTTGCGTGGTGAAGAACTCGGCCGACTGAGCATCAGAACTCGAATCGCAGGGCGTGGTAGAACCCACGGGTCCTTGATAGCAGGTCACATTCTCAATGCCGGGCGAGGCCAACGACATCGAGGCGCTCGCGTTCTCGATCCCTACGGGCCACTCGTTACCGGTGACGTTCCAATACAGCTCATCGTGATCGGGGAAACTGTTCAGCCCTCCGTGCGCAAAGTAACGAATCAAGTAGCGTTGCTCGCCGCTGACCAGCACGTCCGGGTCGCCGATCTTGATCCGCAGGTTGGCCCCGGACGAGGTCAGCTCGAAGGGCATCGGTTGAGCGCCGTCGCTCACGCCCACGGACGAGATCGTGATCAGACGGTCTCGGCCGGAGTCGTACTCGTAGCGGACAGGGATGTCCCGGAAGATACCGTGGCGCTCCAGCCCACCGAAATCAACGACAATCTCCTCTGTGGCCGCGACGGACCCACTGGCCTCGACGTAATACTGCGCTACGAACGAGCGGACTACCCAATCCTCCCCGGCGTGCGTGTCGTCCGCCGGCAGCACCGCCACCGTCGAAAATCAGGACGAGCACGATCGGACTGATCACGGCGGCAGCGACTACCAGGAGCGAACGGCGGTGCATCACGCCGCCCATTCTACTCGTGGACCTATATCTGTGACCCGGATCACATACCTCTCGTGACGCCGGTCACAGCGCGACCGGCCCCCACACCCGTAATCTGGCGGTAGTCAAGTTTAGTTTATGGAGGTACTGCGATGATCAGGGTTACAAGCGTGGCAACAGGTAGGCCGTGGCCGTTCGTCCGCCGGCGCTCGCACTCGCCGCCGAAGGTGAGCGCGCTGAGCGAAGCCGAGCGCGCCCTGGCAGAGCGCAAGGCACTGGCCCGCTTCGAGGCCCGGCGCGACGAAGTGTTCGCTTCGTTCCACAGCACGCCGAGGCCGTATCTCTAGCCAGAAACCCACTGAGATGGAGCGTGAACTACTGATCGTCGCATTCGGAGCGCTCGTCTCAATCGGCCTCATCGGCTTGGCAACCATCGCCGTGACAGCCGCCCCGTAAGCCGCGCGGGGCGGCTGTCGTTTTGGCTTACCTCTGTGATATCGCCACGTAGCTCCGGCTTTCCGCGCCCACATACACCTGGCGCGGCCGCGCGATCTTCTGCTCCGGGTCCTCGATCATCTCCCGCCACTGCGCCAGCCAGCCGGCCGTGCGCGGGATCGCGAACAGCACCGGGAACATGTCCACCGGCAGGTCCATCGCCTGATAGATGAGCCCTGAGTAGAAGTCAACGTTCGGGTACAGCTTCCGTTCGATAAAATAATCGTCCTCCAGCGCGATCCGCTCCAGCTCCAGGGCGATCTCCAGAAGCGGGTTCACGCCGGTCCTGCCGAACACGTCCTCCGCAGTCTTCCGAATGATCTTCGCGCGCGGATCGTAGCTCTTATAGATGCGGTGCCCGAATCCCCACAGCAACCCCTCCCCGCGCTTCACGGACTCGACGAAGCCTGCTACCCGCTTGATGTGTCCTATCTGCGTCAGCATCTTGATCACTGCCTCGTTCGCGCCCCCGTGCAACGGCCCGTATAGGGCAGCCGCCGCCGCCGCCGTCGCGGAATAGGGGTCCACCTCGGAGCTCCCGACAGACCGCATCGCGTTCGTGGAGCAGTTCTGCTCGTGGTCCGCGTGGAGGATCCATAGCACTTCGATTGCGCGTTCCAGCACCGGGTCCGGCTGGTACTTCGGCTCCGACATCTTCCAGAGCATCGACAGGAAGTTCCCAGGATAACTCAAGTCATTGTCTGGATACACGTACGGCAATCCTCGATTATGCCTGTATGTGAACGCGGCGATCGTTGGCATTTTGGCGATGAGCCGTTGCGTCTCTATCTCCCGCGCCCTCGGATCTCCCACGTGCTTCGCGTCGGGATAGAACGTCGACAGCGCCCCGACCGTGCCTACGAGCATCCCCATCGGATGGGCGTCGTACTGGAACCCTTCCACAAACTTCTTCACTTTCTCGTGGACATACGTGTGGAAGGTTATGTCATGTAGCCACTTCCGGCTCTGGTCGCTCGTCGGTAGCTCCCCGTAGATCAGCAGGTAAGCCGTCTCCAGGAAGGTGCTCTTCTCGGCCAGCTCCTCTATCGGGTACCCTCGGTACTCCAGCACTCCCGCCCGTCCATCGACACGCGTGATGCCGCTACGACAGGACGCCGTGTTCGCGAATCCCGGATCGTAGACCACCAGGCCGGCGTCGCCCTCGTTCGTGCGGATTTGCCGGAACTCTCGCGCGCGCACCGCTCCGTCAGCGATCGGGACTTCGTACGATTGACCCGTGCGATTGTCGGTGACCGTAAGGGTTTCGCGACTCATCTCGTTGCTCATGCCAATTCCCTCTCCCCCGGATGGCGGGCAGGATAAACACCCTCAACGAAACTATATTACGCGAACCGCCGGAAGATGCCAGTGCCTAAACCGCCTGCAAAGCGAAGGACCCGCCTGGCGGCGGGCCCTTGCCCTTGGGGGGTGCAGCGTCTTACGACGATGTGCTTCACCTATTACTACGCGTCAAATCTCGCTGCGGATTTCCGTCGGCGCGCAAAGCAAAGCGCACTCTGGTCCACCAAGCTCGCGGGGGTGCGGCGAAATGAGACACAGGAGCGCGCATCGCCAGCATAACCGCGCGTGCTATGCCGCGAGGTTAAGAGCAGGTTAAGGCGCGGTGAAGATTTGGTTACTAATGCCGGCGAATTGTCACCCCAATATGCCCTCCCACGGCTGGACTTTGCCTGCCCCAGGGGCGTAATCTTCAGCCGGGATGACTACGCTGCGGCCGCAGGGCGAACGACCCGCCGCCACCGCCGGACCAGCTTCCCCGTCCCCACAGCCCTCGCCGGTCCCGCGCACAATCGAGCCCATGCTCGCCGTCACAGGGGGTGAACCGTTCGACTCCAGCGCCCACCTGTTCGAGCTGATCTGGGACGGACTCCGCGCCATCGCCTTCGTTGACGCGAGCGGCCTGCGCCTTCAGGACGGCTTCGGGCGGGACATCACCGACCGCTACCCGGAGCTTCAGGGCGCAATAGCGCAGGTCGGCCCCGGAAGCGTGCTGGACGGCGAAATAGTCGCCCTTGATGACGCCGGACGCCCGGACTTCTCCGGCCTCTTGAGCAGGCTCTCGCACGACGACGGCAGCGCGCGTGACCAGTCGGAACGCGTAACCATCGCGTTCGAGGCGTACGACATCCTTTACCGTTCAGGCGAGCCCGTGATGAACTACACGCTTGGACGGCGCAAGGACGTCCTCCGGCAGGCGGTGCGCGCAGGCGGGCCGGTACTCGTCACGGACTTCGTACCCCGCGACGGCATCGCCTTCTTCGAGGCCGCTCGCCAGCACGATCTGCCGGGCATCGTCGCCCGCGAGCGCAATAGTCGCTACGTTCCGGGAAAGACGAGTCGCGCCTGGGTGGACCTGCGCGTATTTCAACGTCGAGAGTTCGTCATCTGCGGCCACACGTTCGGCGGGCCCCTCCGACCTGCGAGGCGTACAAAACGACAGCAGCCGTCCGCTTCGGTTTTGCTGGGGCTCTACGACGACCGGGGCCTCCTCCGCTACACAGGCGAGCTAACCGCCGGCTTCGCGGGCGAATCCTGGCAGCGCGCCGCCACGACCCTGGACTCCGCGGGCTCGTCGCACTGTCCTTTCGTGGACCCGCCTCAGTTCGATCGGCTCATCTTCTGGTGCCGGCCGGTGCTCGTCGCCACGGTGCGTTTTGCGCAATGGACGGCGGCCCAGCGGCTCCGTTTCCCGGTCTTTGAAGGCCTGCGCCCGGACGTCCCGCCGGAGTCATGCAGGCTCCCGTGACACTAGCCGGGAGCCTCCCGGACGGCGTCCAGCAGCCCGCTCAGGTCGTGCTTCGCGTCCAAAATCCCGGCCCACAGGTCACCCACCTCCTCCACCCGCGCCGGCGCCGTAAGGATCGTGAAGTCCGTGGGATAGATCTCCGGTAACTCGTCCCAACGCACCGGCACGGACACGGCTGCTTCCGGCAGCGGTCGCGGCGAATACACCGACGCCAGAGTCTTACCCCGCACGTTCTGGTTGTGGTCAAAGAAGATCTTGCCGGTCCTTTTCGTCACCGCCCACTCCATCGTCACCGCACGAGGGTGCGCCCGCAGCACGAACCGGCTCAGAGTCTCGCAGGCCGCGCGCACTGCCGCGTAGTTGAACTGACGCAGGATCGGGACGTAGATGTGTAGCCCTGTGCGCCCTGTCGTCTTCACAAACGACGATAGCGAAAGGGAGTCCAGCAGCTCCTTCAGCCAGTACGCCGCCTCCCGCGTCTTCGCGAACGCCTTCCGGTTCAGCTCCGGCTCTGCGCCCTTCGCCTCCTTCCCGGAGTAGATGTAGGGATCCAGGTCGAACACGATGAAGTCCGGAAAGCTCAGCAGCGAGGCGTCTATCCGCTCCTCGGACCCCGCGAACGTCGCCGGGATGTGATGTCCGTCCGGCTCCGGACCAACGCGCGAGTACCACGTGTGCAGCTCGATGTCCGCAAGCTGTCCCAGCCAGAGCAGCGTCGGTAGATTGTTGCAGAGGAGATACTCCACATCCCCCTCGTTGTGCCCGGAGAACAGGCGCACGCTCTTCACGAACTCCGGCAGCTTCCCCTCCCAATGCTTCTGATAGAAGTGCTGTCCGAGCACCCCGTTGGGGTAACGCGTGAGCGTTAGCGGCCGGTCGCGCATATGCGGCAGCAGCACCGGCGATATCGTCGCCAGGTAAACCAGCAGGTCGCGCTTCGTCAGCGCGCGGCGCTGCTCCAGCGCCGGCCACAGGGGCTTGTCCAGGTTGGTCACCGGTACCTTGTGGCCGTCTATGGTCAGCGTCAGCTTCTCCCTGGCGCTCCCCAGCTGTTCCAGCACGTCGCCGACCAGTGAATCCGCCGCAACCGTCTGCCTGGCCATCGCCGCTACAGGCGCCTCAACAGCCTCCTCGCGCTTGACTTCCGACGGCGGGATATCCTCTCGCAGACCCAGAAAGCTCGGCGCGCGCAGGTGTCCATCGTCAGTCCACTGCGCGAACTTCACCCGCGCCACCAGCTCCGGGCGGACCCAGAGCGCAGGCGCGTTCGACGGGGGCGTCTCTCCGAAAGGGCAGTCCTCGCCGCCAAGGAGATCCATCCGCGCCCGTAGCGACGTGAGCGTTCCGTCGTCGAATCCTGTCCCCACCTGCCCCGCATGGACGAGGCGCCCGGAATCGTCGTACTGGCCCAGGAGTAACGCTCCGAAAGTATCGGCCCGGCCGCCGGCGCCCCGCGTGTACCCGCCGACCACGAACTCCTCTTCCAGCGTCGCCTTCACCTTCAACCAGCCACGCGACCGCTTGCCTGACTCGTACAGGCTGTCTCGCCGCTTCGCGATCACTCCTTCCAGTCCGTGCGCGACGGCAGCCTCGAACGCTACCTCACCGTCCATCTCGAAGTGATCGACCACCAGCACGTTGTCCGAGGGCACGACTATCGTCGCCAGCAGGGCCTTGCGCTGTTCCAGCGTGGCGCCGCGCAGCTCGTACCCGCCCGCGTACAGCACGTCGAACGCGTAGTACACAACCGGTATCTGCGCATCCATCCTCCGTACGTCCGTCTCGCGCCCGAGGTTGAGCCGCTGCTGCAACCTCTGGAACGAAGGCACGCCGCTCTCATCCAACGCGACGATCTCCCCGTCCAGCACAAGCTGTGGCTCCGTCTGGGCCGCGAGCTCCCGAGCCAGCGCCGGGTATTGATGTGTGGCGTCCAGCCCGCGCCGCGACTGCAGCCTGACCCTACCCCGGTCGATGAAGGCGAGCGCCCGGATGCCGTCCAGCTTCGGCTCGAACAGCCAGTCCGCCGACGAGAATGCGCGCTCCACCGGACTCGCATGCATCACTTCCAGAGAACGCGGGACCTGAGCCTCCTTGGCGCCTGTCAGGTCGCCTGGCTTGACGCGCAAAGCCCCATGCCGGCCGCGGTCCGGGAGGCGGCCGGCCTTGAGGTCGGCGATCGACAACCCGGAGAGGACGGAGCGGCCCTCCAGCGTGACATCGCGGTCCGTGTTCACGAAGCGGTCCTGGTGCTTGATCAGCAGCCATTCGTTCTCCGCGCGCTTCGTCTTCACCAGCGTCCACGAACCTTTTAGCTTGTGCCCGCGCAGGAAGACCGAGAGCTTCCCTTTGGCCAACCCCTCCTGCATCCGCCGGTCGGCCTCCTCACGGTCGTCGAACGACAGGCCGCCCTCATCCGGCGAGTACGTTCCGGCGTCCCAGACGATCACCTGCCCGGCGCCGTACTCGCCCTTCGGAATCACGCCTTCGAACGACGCATAATCCAGCGGGTGGTCTTCGACCATCACCGCGAGCCGCTTGTCGCTGGGGTTCAGCGACGGCCCCTTCGGCGCCGGCCACGACTTCAGGACGCCGTCGAACTCCAGCCGGAAGTCGTAGTGCAGCCGCGTCGCCGAATGCTTCTGGACCACGAAGATCAGCGGGCCTTCACCTGCCGCGACCGCTGGAGGCGGCTCGGGCGTCCGGCCGAAGTCGCGCTTTTCCTTATATTTCTCGAGCATCGCCCTTTATTATCGGCTAACGCTCTGACGTCTGCGTTTGCGATGGTATAATCGCGGCACTCGAAAGGCTATGACCTCCCCCACCCAACTCGAAACCGGCCTCGACTTCAGCGCGCTGACGGACGAGGCAATCTCGCTATTGCGAGATTATCTCACCATCGATACAACGAACCCGCCTGGCGACGTATCGGCCGCCGCGGACTGGGTTGAGTCGCTCCTCCGCTCAGAAGGGTTCGAGACCGCTCGCCTCGCGCCGTCGCCTCAGAAGGCGAACGTCGTCAGCGACCTCGATCCCGCCGGAACAGCGGCGCCCGCCCTGGTCCTGGCGCACCACATGGACGTGGTCGCCGCGGTGCGCAGTGACTGGAGCGCCGACCCGTTCGGCGGTGAGATGCGCGATGGCTTCCTCTGGGGACGCGGCACTCTGGACATGAAGGGCTTCGGGGTCCTCACCCTCGTTTGCGCCGTCGCGCTGAAGCGCCTGGGAGTGAACCTGACCCGCCCGCTGCGCATCCTGGCCACAGCAGACGAGGAGATCGGCGGCATCGACGGCGCGAAGTGGCTCGCAACCCACCACCTCGACAAGGTCGGCGGCGAATTCCTCCTTACCGAGGGAAGCTTCGCCCGGGCGGGTCCCCGCGCCACCTACTACGCTGTGCAGATGGCCGAGAAGGGCGTCAGCACAGCGAGATTGATCGCCAGAGGCAAGGCCGGCCACGCTTCGTCGCCTACCGAAGACAACGCTGTCGTGCGCATCGCCGGCGCAGTATCGCGCATCGGCGCCTATCGCTCTCCGCCGGCCGCGCTCGACCTCGCCCGGCGCTACCTCGGCGCGTTCCCGCCCGGCGCGCTGCGCCTCGGGGAGGGTCGCAAGGTGAGCGACCTCACTGACATCGAGATGGAGGAGCTGCTCTATGCCCTTTCCGGCGGCTCCCGCATCCAGAACATGCTCCGCAACACGTTCGTACCGACGATGGTCAACGCCGGCCTGGGCCAGAACGTCATCCCGCCGTCGTGCGAGGCGTTCGTTGACTGCCGCACCGTCCCCGGCGTGGCCAGCGACGCGCTCCTCGACGAATTGCGCGCCGTAATCGACGACCCGGAGGTCCAGGTCGAACTCGTGAAGTCCAGTGCGGGCACGGAATCCACGCTGGAAAGCCCGCTCTTCGAGTCCATCCGGCGCGCCGTCCACAGCGAGCGACCCGAGGCGGTGGTCGTCCCCTACCTCACCTCCGGTGGCACGGACTGCAAGCACTTTCGTCCGCACGGGATCATCTGCTACGGCCACATCCCCTTCGAACTGGACGACGATGAAGCGGGGCGCATCCACGGCGTTGACGAGCGTGTTTCGCTGGACAACTTCGCGCGCGGCCTGCGCATCCTGATGCGAACTATCATCGATCTTTGCGTCAAGGACGCAGGCCACTGACCACCCGTTGTCATCCGCAGTTGGTATCGTCCTGGAGGCGGACGGCGGTGATGGGCTCGAAAGGTGCCGAGAACGTCTTGACAGGCTCCCGTAGCACCATTACGATTGCCGCATGATGAGCAGCGCCGGTTTCGGATTCACCACCCACGCCACGCCCGAGGGCGTCGCCATGCTCATGACGATTACGAACGGAAGCGGCTGGCCCTGAGTTTCGACGACAGTCAAGGATACTCAGGCCCGCTTCCAGAACAAGCGGGCCTGTACATTTGATGGGAGATGCGTCGATGACGACAGAAGTGTCAATATTCGATCGACCGACGGAAGTGCCGGAAGAGTTCCACGCCGCCGCGCGCGAACGGGGCTGGCCGCCGGGCGCCCTCGAGCGCGCCTGCGAACTCCGAATGCCGAAGGGCGCCATCCAATGGTGGCTCGAGCACGAGCAGCCGCGCGACCTCGAAAAGTTCCTCGAGATGCGCCGGATGCTGATGTTCGGCACCATGCGCGCGCGACTCGCCACGTGGCAGGACGACGAGCCGCTGTCGGACCTTTACGCGAACTCGCCGGAGGAGATCGGCGATTGGGAGGTCACCGTTCAGCGGGGGCCATACCCTTACGCCCAATTCCGCCTGCAGGAGCACGTCGGCGTCTCCGTGCTGGAGGACCGCGGCGTGATCCTCGCTGCGACCGCGGATTCTTCGCGGAATACGCTCGTCGGTGGCAAGCGCAGCACGGTGCACATCGCCTCCGCCTGGCGCGTTCACAAGGACTTCCGCGGGCAGGGCCTGAGCCGGCTCCTGCGCATGACCGGCGGGCCGCCCACGAGCTGGTTCGGCTTCTACAACTACTACTACGTCCGCTCGCAGAACTTCGGCGCCCTCGGCTGGATCAACACCTTCATACCCGACGCTGCGAAGGCGCCCGAACGGGAGGGTGACGTCCCGGGAATCCCTATCACCGTCCACCGCATCGCCGGCCGGCGAAGGTCCGAAGCTTCAGGCATACGCCTGGCGAGGCCTTCGGACGTCAAAGCCTGCCTGCGCTTGATCAACCGCACACATCGCGGCTGCGATCTCTTCCGGCCCTACACCGAGGACTTCCTGGAGGAGCGCCTGAACGACCCCTGCTGGGGCGACAAACCACCGTTCTGGGTGCCCGTCTACGGCTGGCCCGACTACTTCGTCCTGGAAGAGAACGGACGCGCCATCGCCTGCGGCGGGCTCTGGGACAAGGGGAAGAACGTTCGCGAAGTGTGGCGCCACAAGGAGACGGGGGAGGAACGCACTCTGGACAGCGCAGCGCTCCTGGACTTCGGCTACGCACGCGGGCGTGAGGACGCCATGGCGCGGCTGATCGCACACTTCGCCGACCTGACAGCGGACCTCGGACGCAGTCACCTGGCGGCCGCGGTGGAGCACCTTCCGCGCCTTGTCCACGCGCTGCAGCCCCTGGAGCTCGACACGGAAACGCGCTCGCTGCACTGGCAGCTCTACGACCCGGAGAGCGATCGCTGGGCCATGGATTACACGCTGAAGAGACCGTATACGGACCTGGCGTACTGGTAGTATGGGCCGCTGGTTCGATCCGAACGCACCGCTCCCGCCGTCGGCCGCGGCCGCGCCCGTGGAACATGTCTACCGGCGGATCCTCGCCTTCATGGGCCAGTTCCGGCGCGGCATCGTCGTCGGTTCAGCCTGGGCGATGCTCAGCTCCCTCCTGATTACGCTCCAGCCGTGGCCGATCAAATTCCTTATCGACGGCGTCCTTGTCGATAGCCGTCTCAACCTCGGACCGCTGGGCGATATCGTCAGCAGGACCGACGATGACAAGCTGATGGTCGCGGCCGGCCTGGCGGTCGCGTACCTCCTGATTACCGTGGTCGGCGTCCTCTGCAACGCCGCGAGCTTCTACGTCATCGCGCGGACGGCGCTCTTCATGATCCACACGTTGCGCTCCCGTCTGGTCGGCCACATGCGAACGCTGTCGTTGCGTTTTCATGCTACCCAATCGGTCGGCGATACGATCTGGCGCGCGATCAACGACGCGCGCAGCATCCAGGAAGTGATGGTGTTCGGTTTCAGGACGTGGGCGATCGTCGCCTTCCGGCTCTCCTTGATGATCGTGCTCATGCTGATCCTGGACCCCCTGCTCACGATCGTCTCGCTCCTCGTGCTGCCATTGCTCTTCTACACCATCCACCGCTTGACGGGCCGCATCCAGCGCACGTCACAAGAGAGCCGCGAGCACATGAGCCGCCTGACATCGCTCATCGAGCAGACGATGGGCGCGATCCGGGCGGTGCAGGTGTTTGGCCGCGAAGGCATGGAGCAGCGACGGTTCGAAGAGACGAGCATGAACTTCGTGCGCGCCCAGATGAAATTCAGAGTCTCGGAGCAGGTGCTGAACGTGGCGACCGTCGCCATCACCGGCCTCGGGACGGCAGCGGTGCTCTTCTTCGCTTCCCAGCGTGTCGTGAACGGCGCGCTGACCATCGGCTCCGTCTGGGTGTTCGTCAGCTATATGCAGAGCCTCTACCAGATGATGAACGAGATCATGTTCGTCTACGGGCCGTTCCAGGACGCCGTTGTCGGCGTGGGCCGCGCGTTTCAGGTGTTGGACCAGACCTCTGACATCAAGGAGTCCCCACAGGCCATCGACAAGCCCGCCTTCGAGACCTCTGTATCGTTCCGAAGCGTTCACCTGGAGTACGAGCCCGGCCGGCCCGTGCTCCGCGAAGTCACGTTCGAGGTCCGCAGAGGCGAGAAGATCGCGATCGTCGGTGAGACCGGCTCCGGCAAGACCACTATCCTCAACCTCATCCCACGCCTTCACGATGTGACCGGCGGCGGGATCGAGATCGACGGCGCGGACGTGCGCGATTTGAAGATCGCCTCCCTGCGTGACCTCGTAAGCATGGTCCCGCAGGAGCCGCTGCTTTTCTCGGCCACCGTCCGGGAGAACATCCTTTACGGGCGCATGGACGCTTCGTCGGAAGAGGTTGAAGCGGCCGCCCGCGCGGCGCGGGCGCATGGCTTCATTGGGGAGCTGCCCGCCCGCTATGACACGGAAGTCGGTGAGCGCGGCGTCAAACTGTCCACCGGACAGCAGCAGCGCATCTCCATCGCCCGCGCCTTCCTCAAAGATGCGCCGATTCTGCTGCTGGACGAGCCAACGTCCGCTCTGGACCTGCAGACGGAGGCGGATTTCCTGGAGGGTCTAAGCGAGCTGATGGTTGGCCGGACGGTCGTCATCGTCGCCCACCGGCTCTCCACGATTCGCCACGTCGACCGCATCTACTTCCTGGAGGATGGAGCCTTCTCTGAGCAGGGCAGCCACGAGCAGCTGATGTCTCAGCGCGGCCGCTACTACGGCCTATTTATGCGGCAGTTCGGCTCCGGCATGGCCGAACCTGCGGTGGTCTGAGCGGCGCCAACCCGTCAGGTCGCGTCGACCTCTGCGATCAACTCAACTTCCAGGCAGATGTTGAACGGGAGCGACGAGACGCCCACGGCCAATCGCGCGTGCTGTCCGGCGTCGCCGAACACCTCCACGAACAGGTCGGAGGCGCCGTTGATCACCTTCGTGTGCTGCAGAAATTGCGGAGTCGAGTTCACGACACCGAAGACCCTCACAATCCGCCTGACGTGATCAAGGCTGCCCAGCTCCGCCTTCAACGTCGCCAGCACCGCGAGTCCAGCTATCCTCGCAGCCTCGTACCCTGCGTCCGCGTCCATGTCCGCACCGAGTCTGCCAAAGATCACGGACCCGTCATGACGGATGGGCGGTTGTCCCGTCGTGAACAGCAGGCCGCCAGCGCGAACGGCGGGCACGAACGTGCCGACCATAGGACGTATCGGTGGCAGCACGAGGCCGAGGTCAACGAGCCTCTGCTCTGGACTGATCTGGGGCACTGCTGGTTCGGAGGCTCTAGCCTGCGGCAGCGCGCCGCCGCGCCGGCGCCTCCTCGTCCCCCGAAGCCCCTTCCTTCCGCTGCTTCGCGGCCTCCACGCTGGCTTTCAACGCCGTCATAATGTCAGTCACCTTCGCCGGGCGCTGCGCGACCACCTCCGCCATCTCCTGGCCTTCAAGCTTCGCCTCAATCACCTGCATCAGCGCCTGGCGATATTCGTCGTGGTACTTGGATGCGTCGAACTCTTCCGTCAGCAGGTCGATCAGCGTGAACGCCATCGCCAGCTCTTTTTCAGAGACCTCCACCTCCGGCAACTCCGTCTTCTCGACGCGAATCTCGTCGGGATAAAAGAGCGTCTCCAGCACCAGCGTGCCGTCCATCGACCGCAGCGCACAGAGCTGCTCCTTGTTGCGGACAGCGATCTTGGCAATGCCCGTCAGGCCCTTCTCCTTGAGCGCCCGCATCAGCAGCGCGAACGGCTTCACGCCCTTCGTGTCCGGCTCCAGGTAGTAGCTCTTTTCGTAGAACACCGGGTCGATGTCCTCCGCCTTCACGAACGCCGTCAACTCTACGGTCTGCTTGCTGGCCAGCGGCAACTTCGCGAAGTCCTCATCCTCCATCACCACGTGCTCGTCTCGCGCGTACTCGAACCCGCGCTGAATTTCGCCCCACTCCACCTGCCGATCATGCTCAGGGCACCAGCGCAGCTGCTTCAACCGGCTGCCGCACTCCTTGTGCAGCAGATGGAAGGACACGTCCTTGCTGTCCGTGGCCGTGAACAGTTTCACGGGGATGCTCACCATCCCGAAGCTGATCACGCCGTTCCAAATAGACCTTGGCATCACTGTCTCCTCTCCGCACACCCCTGCTGGCAGCACGAAAGGTCAACACAAATCATATCGCACCAATAGACGTCCGCCAAATGCGACCCGTTATACTGTCGCCTCAGGAGGCGCGAAAATGAACCGAGATCAGGCGTGGGATATCCTCTGCGAGTTCACGAAGACGGAGCCTCTCCGTAAGCACGCCCTGGCCGTCGAAGCCGCGATGCGCGCCTATGCGCGCAGCTATAGTGGCGATGAAGAAACGTGGGCTGTCGTGGGCCTGCTGCACGACTTCGATTTCGAGATCCATCCCAACGAAGAAGAGCACCCGGCGAAGGGCGCCGATATCTTGCGCCGAAAAGGTGTGCCGGAAGAGATCGTCTACGCCGTCCTTTGCCACGCCGAGTATCTAGGCCTCGACCGCAAGACGCCGATGGACCGCGCGATCTACGCCGTCGACGAGTTGACCGGTTTCGTAACCGCTGTCGCGCTCGTCCGGCCCAACAAGAGCATCCATGAGGTGGACTTCGCCGCTGTTCGCAAGAAGATGAAGGACAAGGGCTTCGCGCGGGCCATCAACCGGGAGGACATCATAAGGGGAGCGCAGCAGCTTGGCGTTGAACTTGACGCGCACATCGCCTTCGTCATAGAGGCCCTCAAACCGGTCGCGCCTCAGCTGGGAATCGCCGGGGTCGCCTGACCCGCAGGATCAGGGCCAGAAGCGAGCCTTGATCGCCATCACCGCCTGCACGTACTGCACCGTCTCCCGGTAGAGTACGCCTGCGGTCGTTACCCCCGCGCCCTGATAGTACGCTGCCAGCGCCATTTCGACGCTACCGGTGGAATTGAGCAGAAGTCGCAACAGTTTCACGCCCATCTTGACGTTGTCGTAAGCGCTGACATCTTCATTCAACGGTTGGCCGAACACGTCAGCCTCCAGCCATGCGGCGGTCGCAGGCATGATCTGCATCACGCCGACGGCGCCGGTAGGGCTGACCAGCCCCTGTTGCCAGCCGCTTTCCATCCAGGCGACGGCTTTCACCAATCCAGGGTCCACCCCCTGGGCGATGGCCAGTTCATTCATCATCGCCTCCCGCTCGGGATCGTTCGGACGCCCCTCGACCGACATCACTGGCGCGGCGGCCGCGGAGTCGCCGCCCCCCGGGATGCTGAGACGCTGCTCCGGGAAGATCAGGTTCGGGTCTACCAGGACATTGACTGCGCGCAACTCCTCAGTGCTCAATCCGAACCTGTCGGCTATGCCGCTAAGCGTGTCTCCGGGCCGCACTTCGTAGGTCTGGGGTCGCACTCCCGCGTCCGTGCCTCCGTTCAGCCGGGGCAGCTTGATCAGTTGCCCCGGAAAGATCAGACCCGGATTGGCGATGCCGTTAAGCTCGGCCAGTGCCTCGACGGTCAGCCTGTAGCTGCTCGCGATCCCCCAAAGAGTGTCGCCCGCTTTGACGATGTGTACACCGTCGCCGCTCGCGGAGCCTATCGCCGTCAGCGACAGGATCACGGCGGCAACAGCGGTCAGAATATTACGCAGCCATACTCGCATCGATACCCCTCTTTCGATGTAGTTATAGATGCGCCCGCAGGATTCAGCGTTACGCCACGTCGGAAGCCGTGGTCCGCAGATCCGACGATTGTGTAGACTGTTGCCAGCACAAGGGCGGAGGACTTTCTGGATGGCCTACAACCTGTCACATCTCACAGCCGATGTAGCGGACTGCGTCCGGCGCGAGCCAACCGGACGCGATCTGGTGGAAGCCGTCAAACCGTACCTCGCGCGCTGGATGGAGGGACAGGAAGGGCTCTTGCCAGAACACCGCCTTCCGTGCGAAGGCAACCGGGCCTGCGGGCATCTCCTGCACACTGCAGAGGACGGCTCATTCTTCATTATCTCCGTCGTCTTCCCGCCCAATACCAGCAGCGGCGTGCACTATCACGGCGCCTGGGGCGTGATCGGCGTCCTGGACGGCGAGGATGAGGAGACGAAGTACGTCCGTCCCTCAGGCCCCGCCGATGTCGGCGCGGGTCAGCGCTGCGAGCTGGAGAAGTCCAGCGTTTTCCACTTTCCGCCCGGCAGCATCACTCACCTGCTACCGCCTGACGAAGGGTTCCACCGCGTCCGCGCCGCAGCAGACGTCAACGGCGTCAGCATTCACATCCTGGGCGGCACGCCGGACACCCACCCCCACTTCCTCTGCGACGACTCCCGCACGCTCGTCGACTTTCCGATGCGAGCGTTGCTCGGCTAGCCAACCGGACCGGCGACGTAGGTTCGGGTCTTCAGACCCGAACTGCAGTACGACCGCTCGCCAATCGCTGTCTCAAGCACGACCCTCAGTCTATGATGCTGAATACCTGATGCTCGCCCATCGCCCTTGCCCATTGGACCTCCACAGTGTCCACCCGCGCCATTCGCGGCCCATCCCGCAGGTGCTCCAGCAGCTTCTCCAGGTCAGTCCGAGGCCCTTCCGCCAGCACCTCTACGGCGCGCCCGTCGTCCAGGTTCCGCACGTACCCGCGCAGATGGAGAGAGCGCGCCCGTGTAAACACGAAATAGCGGAAGTTCACGCCCTGTACCCGTCCCGTCACCACGGCGCGCAGAGACTGGTTGCTCACGCGACGGTCACCGCTCGCGATCGCTCTGCGAGCTAGCCCAGCACTTCGTCCAGCGCCGCCTCCACCACGTCCGGCGGGACATCATCGCGCACAACCGGCCGGCCGATCCCCTCCAGAAGCACCCAGCGGACCGCCTTGCCCTGCACTTTCTTGTCCAGCGCGATCGCCTCACGGATCCGTTCCCGGTCTAATCCCTCGGCTCGCGTCGGCAGCTTGAACCGCTCGAGGACCATTCGCTGGCGCTCCACGACCGCTTGTTCCAACAGTCCCATCCGCACGCTGATCCCCGCGGCCGCCATCATCCCGATCCCATCCGCCTCACCGTGCCTGAACCGCGAGTACCCGGTAGTCGACTCAATAGCGTGAGCGAGGGTGTGGCCGTAGTTCAGTACCGCCCGCAACCCCGTGGTCTCGCGCTCGTCCTCGCTGACGATCGTCGCCTTGATCGCGGCGCTTCGCCGAATCGCCTCTACTGTGACGTCGCGCTCCAGCCGCATGATGCGCTCCGCATTTTCCTCGAAGAACGACAGGTAGGATTCGTTCGCGATCAGCGCGTGTTTGATCGCCTCCGCCCACCCGGATAGCTCGCGTGGCGGCGCCGTCCGCAGCGCGGCAGGGTCCGCCAACACGAAGCGCGGCTGATAGAACGCTCCGATCACATTCTTCGACTTCGGGTGGTTCACCGCCGTCTTGCCGCCGATCGCGGCGTCCACCATCCCCAGCAGACTCGTCGGGACGTGCACTAGCGGCAGCCCTCTCGCAAACGTGGCAGCGACGAACCCGGCGAGGTCAGTCACTACGCCGCCGCCCGCCGCGACGATCGTGTGTCCGCGCTCTGCCCGGTGCTGCACCAACCAGTCGTAGATCGCCGACGCGGACTCCAGCGTCTTGCTCGCCTCACCGGGCGGGATCACGTACATATCGAACACGATCTCCGCCGCCCGCAGCGCCGCTTCCACCTCGTCGCCCAGGTGGTGCCACACCTGCTCGTCGCTGATAACGTAAACTTGTCGCGCCAGCCCGGCATCCCTTAGCCGCGAGCCGAGCGACGCCAGCGCTCCCCACTCGACGAACACCGGGTAACTGCCGCCCGCAGTGCGCACCACGCAGGCCAGGTGCTCATACGCCTCGACTGCCACCGAGGCCACCTGCTCCGGTGCTAGCTCATCCGTGTGCACGGTCCAGTCCGCCAGCGCGTACAGCGCCTGTCGGGAGGTCTTCAGTTCGCGGATGGGAGACAGGGCATCGCCGCCGGCCAGCAGCGGGCGCACCGGCTCCGACCCGGCGCCTTCGCCCAACCGTTTCGCGATCGTCTCCGGCCGCGCCTCGAGGCAGACCACGAACGCCCCATCCGCCATCAGCCGGCGGTTCTCCTCGCCCAGCACCGCGCCGCCTCCGGTTGAGACGACGACGCGCTCGCGGGAGCACGCCTCCCGAAGCGCATCAGTCTCGAGGTCGCGGAACTGCGCCTCACCGTCGTCGCGGAAGATCTCGGCGACGGGCTTGCCCGCACCGTGCTCGATCAGCGTGTCGGTGTCCACAGCATCCCAGCCCAACTTCGCCGCCACGAGTCGGGAGACGATCGTCTTGCCGGTGCCGGAGAAGCCGGTGACAACTATTCGCGCAGCCGCGCTCGGCATCCGGCTA
This sequence comes from uncultured Dehalococcoidia bacterium, assembly GCA_964558415.1. GTDB lineage: Bacteria > Chloroflexota > Dehalococcoidia > SM23-28-2 > RBG-16-64-32 > CAZLDI01. The sequence continues at coordinate 8,755 of CAZLDI010000008.1, read as the reverse complement.
AGCCTGCCCCCGCGGCCCGACCGTCTTCTGATACCCATCGTAGTTCCGACTCGTCTCCGCCAGCGAGTCGCCGCCGAACTTCTCCAGCATCGCCCGCGCCAGCACGATCGCCACCATCGCCTCGCCCACAACCCCGGCCGCGGGCACCGTGCATACGTCAGAGCGCTCGTAGTGCGCCTGTATCTCCCCGCCCGTGAGCAGGTCAACGGACGGCAGCGGCTTCGACAGCGTGCTTATCGGCTTCAGCGCCCCGCGCACGATCACCGGCTCGCCGTTCGTCATCCCACCCTCGAGTCCGCCGGCGCGGTTCGTCGCGCGTCGCCACGGGCGCCCGTCCCATTTCTCAGCGGGTACGATCACATCGTGCGCCTCCCGCCCCGGCCCCGCCGCAACGGCGAATCCAGGCCCGATCTCCACTCCCTTGACAGCGTGGATGCTCATCACCGCCTGCGCCAGCTGCCCGTCCAGCTTACGGTCCCACATCACGTGCGAGCCCAGACCGATCGGCACGCCCGTGGCCCACATCTCGAACACACCGCCCAACGTGTCCCCGGCGTCCTGGGCTGCGTCGATGGCGCGCACCATGCCCTTTGCCGCCTTGCTGTCCGCGCAGCGCACCGGCGACTCCTCGACAACCGCCCAGTCCGGCTCGCCGTCGACGGTCGCGACGACGCTGCCGATCGCCACCGTGTGGGATCTAACGGCGATCCCGAACTCCTCGAGGAACCGCCGGCAGACGGCGCCCACGGCCACTCGCGCCGCCGTCTCGCGCGCCGAGGCCCGCTCCAGGACGTTCCGCGCGTCATCGAACCCATATTTCATCGAACCGGCGAGGTCAGCGTGCCCGGGCCTAAGCCGCGTTAACTTCTTCGGCTCACCCTCATACGGCCCGACCTGCATCACCTCCTGCCAGTCCTCCCAGACGCGGTTCTCGATCAGCATCGAGACCGGCCCGCCGAGCGTCCGGCCGTGGCGCACGCCACCGAGGATCTGCGCGTGGTCCTGCTCGATCTGCTGCCGCCGGGAACGCCCGTATCCACCCTGGCGCCTGCGCAGGTCCACGGCGATGTAGTCTTCGGTAATAGACAGCCCGGCGGGCACCCCCTCTAGGACCGCTGTCAGCGCCCTGCCGTGCGATTCGCCCGCCGTCAGAAATCGTAGTCCGGTCATGACGCCGCCACGGCCGCTCCGCCTTCTGCCTCCGGCTGCGGGTCGAGAGCAGAAGGAGGTTCCACTTCGATCGGCAACGGCTCGCCGCGGTCGCCCAGACGGAAGCGGCCACCGAGCTCGTCCACGATCTCTTCCGGCGTCCATTCCTCCCAATCGACGTTCAGGGCTGCGTCGCGCGTGCAGTCCGTGGATAGGATGCACTCCAGTCTCATTGCGGCTTCGGGTCCGGGCATGCTCGTGTACACGTCCATCCAAACTCGGTCCGGCTTGAAATGAGGCAGTTCGTAGAACAGCATGTCGGCCGCCTTCGCCGTCACCGCGATGCCTTCGTCCAGCGGATTCCGCGTTTCCAGCCAGCGCCCGCCGACCATTTTGTACTCGCTCCGCACCTGGCAGGACACCCGTACGAACGCCGGCCCGGCGTCAACCAACTCCAGGCTCTGGATCCCGCGCCATACGTCCACGCGCACCTCCTTCGGTCGCTTCGCCGATCGCCAGACCCCTAACGCATCTTCCGCGATCCTGCGGATCACCTCGATGTCGCCGTTCGCGGCGGCCTGCCGCCAGGCGAGCGCCGCGCGCGTCCCCTGGATGACGATGTAGGCGACAAACACAAAGAGTATTGCCAGCCCGAGTAGCGCCCACTGCATCATCTCAAGCTACCTCCGCCGCGAGGGCCGTCCGCGCCGCGGTGAACATCACCTCCACCGGCGCCGGGACATCCGTCCACATCTCGAAGGACGTCGCGCCCTGGTAGACGAGCATCGGCAGTCCGCCCAGCACACGGGAACCCCGCTTGCGTGCCAGGCGCATCAACAGAGTCTCTTCGGGCCGGTAGACGATGTCGCACACAAAGGTAGAAGACCGCAGAGTCTCGACAGGGACCGGAGACTCGCCCTCGCTGTCATTGCCAGCAGAACCAACCGACGTACAGTTTATCAAAACGTCGCTCGCGGCCATCGCGGCCGCCCAGGACGCGTGTAGGTCAGGGAGCGCCGTCAGCGATGTGCCCGCGGCCGTCGGCCTCAGGTCATTCACAAGCTTTGACGCGCGCCCATAGGTGCGGTTTATGACCGTTACCGACTCCGCATTCGCCTCCGCGAGCGCCACAACGATCGCCCTTGCGGCGCCGCCCGCGCCGGCAACGACCGCGCGCCGGCCCCCGGGGTCGAATCCGCCGTCTTCACGCAGCGCCCGCAGGAAGCCTGCCACGTCGGTGTTGTATCCGAACAGCGACGCGTCTCGATTGACGATTGTGTTCACCGCCCCGACGCTCTGCGCGAGGTCGTCCACCCTGTCCAGCAGCGGAATTATCGCCTGTTTGTGCGGGATCGTGACGTTGGCGCCCAGCACGACGGGCGACCGCAGCCCGATCACCCGCGTCTCCAGCCCATCCGGGGGCGTCGGCCACGACTCGTACGCGATATCCAGCCCCAGGTGGTCGATCGCCGCCTGCTGAAACGTTGGAGAGAGCGACTGCTCGAGCGGGTATCCGATGACTCCCACGTGTTTCATCAGCGCTGGTACCGATCGACATTCTCAAGGTGTTCCGCAAGAGTCTCCGCGAAGGCGTGCGACCCATCCGGTTTCGCCACGAAGTAGATGTACCTCGTATCAGACGGCGCCAGCACCGCAAGCAGCGAGTCCAGACGCGGACTGCAGATCGGCCCCGGTGGCACGCCACGCTCCCGATACGTGTTATACGGCGAGTCGATTTCGAGGTCGTCCAGCGTTAGGCCCGCCTTCCAATACCCGAAGCGTTCCACGCTGTCCGGATCGTCCGCAACGGCGTACTGGACCGTGGGGTCTGCGTCCAGTGTTATCCCGCGCTCCAGCCGGCTCAGGAAGACCTGCGCCATGACCCGGCGTTCCTCCGGCACCACAGCCTCCCGCTCGATGATTGAGGCGAGCGTCACCACCTGGTGGAGCGTCAATCCGGCCTCATCCGCCCTCGCGGCGAGGTCCGCCGGCACGTTATCCGCAAATGCCTGTAGCATGCCCGCCACGACGTCCGCGGGCTCGTCGCTCTGACGGATTGAATACGTCGCCGGGAACAGATAGCCCTCCAGGTTGTCACTTTCATCCAGATCTGCCAGGAAGCTGAACTCGAACTCTTCGGCCCGCGCCGCGGCGAGGAACCCCGCCCGGTCTATTCCTTCCTCCGCAACGGCATCGGCGATCTCCTCCAGCCGCCATCCTTCTATAACCGTGACTGTTCGCGTGGATACCTCGCCACGGCGTATCCGGTACACCGCGTCCAGCGCAGGGATCCCCTTCTGGAATTCGTACTCTCCAGCCTGGAGTATCCGGTCGTAACCCAGGAATGACACGAGCACCTCGAACTGCGTCGCGGACTCGATTACGCCCGCCCGTTCCAGCGCCTCGCCGACGTCTTGCGGGCTCTCGCCGGCCTCCACCGGGACCAGCACGGCCTCCTCCGACGGGGTGGCCTCGGGTGCGTACAAACTGACGTCGTCCACTCCGCCGTGGCCTTTTCCGATCTGCCACACTGCCAGGGCGATCATCGCGCCTGCGGTCAAGAACGCGGCCAGGGGCACGAGGCGCGCGCTCAGGAGGGCCGCACCCGCCTGCCGTCGAGATAGGCTTGCAGCATGATCGCCGCCGCCATCGCGTCTTTTCTCCCTCTCTCTTGATCGCGCGCGGGCTTCCGGCCCCGCTCTGCACCCGATCGTAACCGCCGTTCGGCTTCCACGGTTGTCAGGCGCTCGTCGTGAGTGCGCACGGGAACGCCCGTACGCGCCTCAAGCGCCTCGATCAGCTCCATCACGCTCTGAGCCTGCGGACCCAGCGCGCCCGACATGGAGTACGGCATGCCCACGACGACCTCGTCCGCCATCTGTTCCTGAACGATTCGCCCGAGCGCTTCGCCGACTTCGCCTCGCACCTCCACCGTCGTCACGGGCACCGCGACGCCCACCCGGTCGTCAGCTGCCGCAACGCCGATCCGCCGTTCTCCAACGTCGAGTCCAATGAACCGCAATTAGGCCTTCACCATCTCGCGCACGATGCCGGCCACCAAGGCCAGCGCTTCCGTCACCTTTGCCGCGTCCTTCCCGCCGCCCTGGGCCATATCGGGACGGCCGCCTCCGCCTCCACCGGCCACCGTGGCGACGCGCTTCAGTATCTCGCCCGCGTGCACCCCGCGCTCTACCAGGTCTTTCGTCACCAGTGTCACGAACTGCGGCCGGCCGTCGATCACGCTCGCCAGTACTGCCACGCCCGAGTCCATCCCTTTGCGCACGGCGTCACTGTAGTAACGCAACGCATCCGTGCTGGGCGCATCCACCTCAGTCGCCAGTACCGAAACCCCGTCCACGCTCACCGCCTTGCCTATCAGGTCTTCCGCCGCCGGCGCCGACGCGAGCGAGCGCTCCATTCGCTCCAGCCGCTTTCGCAACGCCTCCTGATCCGCAACCAGCGCCTCGACCTTCGCGAGCAGCGAGTCCCGAGGCACGCTGAGCCTCTGCGCGATGCCCTCCAGCAGCGCGCGCTGCGACCGCACGTGCTCCTCAGCGCCGCGACCCGTCAGCGCCTCAATCCGCCGCATCCCGGAGCCGATGGACGACTCGCCTGTGACCACCACGACGCCCACGCCGCCCGTGCGCTCGCAGTGCGTCCCGCCGCACAGCTCTGCGCTGAAGCGCGGGGCGACGGTGTTCACCTCGACGACTCTGACCTCCGAACCGTACTTCTCCCCGAAGAAGGCCAGCACGCCGTCGGCCATCGCCTCGTCGAACGTCGTCGTCCGCGTGCGCACCGGCAGGTTCTCACGCACCTTCTCGTTGACCAGCGCCTCTACCGCCGCCAGCTGCTCGTCTGACACCGACTCCGTATGCGTGAAGTCGAACCGCAGCCGGGCCGGCGCCACCAGCGATCCCGCCTGCCGGACATGCGTCCCCAGCACCTGCCGCAGCGCCGCATGGAGCAGGTGTGTCGCGGTGTGGTTGCGCATCGTGTCCGCGCGACTTCTCGCGTCCACCCGCGCCGCCACCTCGTCTCCGACCGCGATGCTCCCTTCCACCACACGCCCACGATGCACGATCAGCTTGCCGGCCACCCGCTGCGTGTCCTCGACCGCGACCCGCCCGTTCGGTCCAACGATCTCGCCGCGATCTCCCACCTGCCCACCGCCCTCGGGGTAGAACGGCGTCTCTGCGAGGAACACTTCGATATCGGCAGGGACGCTAATACTCTCCCGCGGGGACCCGGCTGACAGGAGGGCAACCGCCCTGGCCGTTGCCTCCAGCTCCTTGTAGCCGCGAAACACCGTGGGCTGCGCGACGAGAGAGGAATAGAGCGCTTCTGCCGCGACCGTGTCCGCGCCGCCCGCAGACGCCCTCGCTCGTTCCCGCTGCTGCTCCATCTCCGCGGCGAACCCGGCCTCGTCCACCGAGAAGCCTTGCTCCGCCGCTATTTCCAGTGTGAGTTCCAACGGGAACCCGTAGGTATCGTGAAGAAGGAACGCCTCCGGACCGGCGATCATTCTCGTCTCTGTGCTGCGGGACAGGAGGTCATCCAGCATCTCCGCCCCCCGACTCAGCGTGTCGTCGAACCGCCGTTCCTCCGGTGCCAAGATATCCGTTACGAACCCACGTGTTTGCTCCAGCTCCGGGTAGGACGCGGCCATCGTATCGATCACGGACTCTGCCAGGTCAACCATCACCGGCTGCTGGATCTCCAACTGCCGCCGAGCGAAGTACACGGCCCGCCGCAGCATCCGCCGCGTGACGTAGCCGCGCTCATCGTTCGACGGCGCGACCGGCGTCCGCTCGTCACCGATCAGGAACGTGACCGCTCGGGCGTGCTCTGCCACTATCCGCATCGCGCGGTCGGTACGCTCGTCGTCGCCGTAGCGCTTCCCGCACAGCTCCTCGATTCGCCTGATGATAGGGACGAACAAGTCCGTCTCGTACACGGAGGGTACACGGCTCTTGTCCCAACCAGGGCTCTCAAACAGCAGCACCGAGGCGATGCGCTCCAACCCCGCGCCCGTATCGATGTTCTTCGAAGGCAGGGGCGTGCGCTTCTCGCCGTCGCAATAGAACGACATGAATACCAGGTTCCAGATCTCCAGGAAACGCCCGCACTCGTGTGACGGCTCGCAGTCCGGACCGCAGCCAAACTGCTCGCCGAAATCGTAGTGCAGCTCGGAACACGGCCCGCACGGGCCGACGTCCCCGGAGAACCAGTAGTTGTGCTCCTCCCCGTAGCGCCGGATCTTCGCCGCCGGCACTCCCACCTTCAGCCAGAGGTCGTACGCTTCATCGTCATCAAGGTACACCGCGGCCCAGAGCCGCTCGCGGTCCAGCTTCAGCACCTTCGTCACGAACTCCCACGCCCACGGGATCGCCCGCTCCTTGAAGTAGTCCCCCACGGAGAAGTTGCCCAGCATCTCGAAAAACGTCAGGTGAGACGTGTCTCCCACTGACTCGATGTCCGTCGTCCGGAAGCACTTCTGCACCGTCACGAGGCGGTTATGGGGCGGCTTCTCCTGGCCCATGAAGTACGGTTTGAACTGCACCATGCCGGCGCTGGTGAAGAGCAGTGTTGGGTCGCCCGGGGGCACCACTGGCGCGCTGGGCACGCGCCGGTGCCCCAGTCCTTCCGATTCGAAGAACTGGAGGAAGGCCTCCCTCAATTCGTGTGCGTTCAATTCCACTGGATTATATCGTGAGGGCCCGACACGAGACAGGAAATGGCCCGCTCCTTGCTCGGGTTCATTCCGCCGCTGATACCAGGCGGCGTGGGCTTGACAAAGTTTATCGATAACCGGATAATAACCGTTAACTTGAATAGGGGGTGCGGTGCCTGTTGGTTTTCGCCGACATAGGCTCTACTATCGGTGAGTTTTGCCGGGTGACCCCGGCGTTTGCTGGTCATGACGCTGCCGCATGCGATAGCAGCGCCACAACCGTTCTCGTCCGAGGGGAAGCGTTGTGAACCCCGTCCGCGTTGCCGTCGGGAGGACCGGCGCAACGGGATCGGTCATCGCCCTCTGCCTGGTGGCCGCGTTGCTCGTGATCTACATCGGTCACGCCGCACCCACCGTCAGCACAGATAAGGCGGACTACTACTCGAACGAGACAGTGACCGTCACCGGCACGGGCCTCGCCGCCTCGACAAACTATGACGTGCCGATCATCCGCCCGGATGGGTCCATCGTTATCGGAGACGGCTCCCTCACCCCCGGTTGGGATACTGTTCTCACGAATGGTTCCGGGGTCTTCACCTACTACTATCAGCTGGACGGCATCTTTGGCCTTTACGAGGTTCGCGTCTACAACGCGCCGTGGTCGGGAAATCTGGCGGAGGCGCCGCTTGCGACCACGACCTTCACCGATGCCGACATCGATTTCACGCAGTGTCTCAACGACAGCGACAACGATGAGGTGAACGACGATTGCGCCTGGGGAACGGGCGCCATCAACCAGAACAACTCCATCTACGGTGAAGGCGACTCCGTAGCGCAGCGCTTGTTTCACAGCCTGGATGAGTCGGGGGCCCACACACTGGGCTTCGAATATGAGTTCACGCAGGGGAGCGTTTACGCGTATGACTTCGTGACGGATGCCGAGGAGACCCAGACCCTTTCGCCGGATCTTCTGAAGAGGTGCGGCGGCCTGCCGGGATTCGTCACTGCCTCGGCCTGCAGCACGATCGAGGGCAACCTTGTCTCGGTCGCAGTGCCCTCGGACAACTTCGGACCGGCGACAGTGGCGGGCCATCCGGCAGAGAGGGTGGCTGATGCCGAGCGGGCGGATTCGCCGCCACGTCAGATCATGATCGGCTGTTCGCCTTCCCCTTGCACGAGCGTTAGCGTCTCATTCCCCTGTCTCAACGATCCGAACTGCACGCAATTCCAGGCCAACGACGCCGCCGGCGCGTCGGAAGACACCGAAAACGATTGCGTCTCACCACCGGTGACGGACCCGACGAAGTGTGAGTCGCATATGCCTGACACCGACGCGGACTGCTACAAAGACGGCAACGATGCCGCGGGCGCGCCTGCGTGCGCCAACAGCAGCGTGGTGTTCCATATCAGTGTGAGTGCCCCGGTAGTGAACACCACCGTCGGCGTCTGGTTCGGCGGGCATCTCTCGGAGTCAGGCGACCCGGACGCCGGAAACTCTCCGCCTGATGGGTGGGGTAGCGGTTGCGGCACCGGCTTGTGCGGTGCCGGGAGCGTATCCGGCGCACCCTTCCACATGAGCTATATCTGCCTCGTGGAGCCCTCCGACACGTCCGCGGGCAAGACCTGCAAGTCGCCTACCACCAGCGTCGGCCAACGCGACAACCAGATTCAGATCGGGGCCATCGTCACCGCAACTCCGACGCCCACTCCGACTCCCACACCCACGCCTACACCGACACCAACACCAACACCCACACCAACACCAACACCGACACCCACACCAACACCGACACCGACACCGACACCCACGCCCACGCCCACGCCCACGCCAACGCCTACGCCGACGCCAACGCCCACGCCAACGCCCACGCCAACGCCTACACCGACGCCAACGCCAACGCCTACACCGACGCCAACGCCTACACCTACGCC
>CAZLDI010000007.1:0-144048 GCA_964558415.1 uncultured Dehalococcoidia bacterium | reverse complement strand
TGCCGCCGCAGGGCGGCCGCAAGCACCCGCACCAGGACTTCATCCAGATCAACACCGCCAACATCCTCTTCATCTGCGGCGGCGCTTTCCAGGGCCTAAGCGACATCGTCGACAACCGCATCGGCAAAGGCACCCGCGGTCTCGGCTTCCGCCCCCACGCGGCACTCCGCGAGGCGGACCCGGTGAAGGGCGCCGACGAACTCCTGGCCCGCACCACCCACGACGACCTTCTCCAGTACGGCCTCATCCCGGAGTTCGTGGGCCGCATTCCGGTCATGGTCTCGCTCCAATCTCTCGATAAGATGGCCCTCGTCCGTATCCTTACGGAGCCGAAGAACGCGCTGGCCAAACAGTATGAGCAGTTCTTCTCGCTCGATAGCGTCGAACTCGTCTTCACGGAGGATGCCCTCGAAGCCGCCGCTGAGGAGGCCCTCCGCCACAAAACCGGTGCCCGTGGCCTGCGCACCGTCCTCGAGGACTGCCTGCTCGATGTCATGTACGAGATTCCGTCGCGCGGCGACGTCAAGAAGTGCGTCGTTGACGGGGAGTCCATCCGCGCGCACCGCCGGCCGCTGCTGCTCACGCGCTCCGGCCAGGCCCTCGACCTCTGGGGCGACGAGACCAAGGGCGAAACCGCCTAACTGAAAAGGCGCGCGGCGGCGACAAGTGGACGCGCGATTGCTATAATCAACCGCGCTAGGCCAAACGGCTATGACACGGACAATCGCGGTTTTCCTGATACTCTTTCTGGCACTAGTCTCAACTCAGACGCAGGCTTCGGCGCATGGGCGTATCGATCAACAGGTGATTGGGCCAACCTTCGGGACTTTCCAGATACAAGCCCTGAAGCCCTATCAAACATTTGTTCCGGCGGCCAGCGATATGTCCGCCATAGGACTTGGACTATCTAGCATGAACCCAGGTGCAACGACCATCAGCGTTACTGTTCGAGCGGACACCATCACCGGATCAATAGTCGGTACAACCAGCAAGCTCGTGAGCGAATACTTGTTGCCAACTACCTACATGGAACATTTCGAGTTCCAGCAACCGCTACTCTTGGTACCAGGCGCCACATACGTAATTCAAGTTGATGGCGACGCGGCGGGCCATGGCTGGACAGACGTTGGTTACGATGCCTACACTTCGGGCTCCGGATTCTGGCACGGGTCGACAATGCGAGACTTCATCTTCCAGACTTGCTCAAGCGGCAGCGGCAAGCCATGCAGCCACAAAACAAGGATCATCGACCAGATATCCAGAGGAAGAGGTGGCCAGTGCATAGACTTCAGCTCTGATCCCTGTTCGCCATATCTGCAACCGCCGTAGTCCGCCGCTGGTTCTTCCCTCCGTCATCCTTAGCTTTGAATATCCTGACCAGACACTCATGACCAAACGCAGGCTGGACACCCTCCTCGTCGACCGCGGCCTGGCCGACAGCCCCCGGAAGGCGCAGGCGCTCGTGATGGCGGGCCAGGTGCTCGCCGGTGCGCGCCTGCTGACCAAGCCGGGCATGCTCGTAGACGCCGCCGCTGAACTGAACGTCGTTGCTGGCCGACGCTACGTCAGCCGCGGCGGTGAAAAGCTTGAACACGCCTTACGCCTGTTTGGCCTCCCGGTCTCTGGCCTCGTCGTCGTGGATATCGGCGCCTCCACCGGCGGCTTCACGGACTGCCTGCTTCAGCACGGCGCCTCCCGCGTCTACTCCGTTGACGCGGGCAAGGGCCAGCTCGACTATCGCCTGCGCAACGACTCTCGCGTCACCGTCATGGAGGGCGTCAACGCGCGCCTCCTGCGCAGCCTGCCGGAGCCCGTGGACCTGGCGGCGGTTGACGTCTCGTTCATCTCGTTGCGGCTCGTCCTGCCGGTCATCGCCCGGTTGTTGGTTGCGGGCGGCTCAATCATCGCGCTGTTCAAACCCCAGTTCGAGGCCGCAAAGGGCGAAGTCCCTCGTGGCGGTGTCATCCGCGACCCGCTCCTTCACTCAACCCTTATCGGCCGCTTCGCAGTATGGAGCGTGACGAACGGCTTCCGCCTCGTGGACGTCGCCTCATCGCCCATCCTTGGGTCGTCTGGCAACCGCGAGTTTTTGTTCTGGTTGCGGCCTGTCGTGAGCGAATCCGAAAGGTCGCGATGAACAGAATCGGGCTCCTCGTGCACCCGCGCTGGGCCGTCGCGGCGCAGCTCGCCGACCAACTGGAGGCCGAACTTCGCGGCGCGGTGGCGGAGGTCTGGCGCGCCTCGGCCTGGGATGACGACGGCGTCCACGCCCGCATCCCCGGTACCGACCTCATCGTCTGCCTCGGCGGCGACGGCACGGTCCTTCGGGCGGCTCGCACGGTCGTCCCGCACCCGGTGCCCATCCTCGGCGTCAATCTCGGCCGCCTTGGTTTTCTGACGGAGGTTGCGCCGGAGCAATTGATGGGACGCCTGCCGGACGTGCTGGCGGCCCGCTACCGGATCGAGGAGCGAACGATGCTCGAGGTAGGCATGGCCGGCGCCACGTACCAGGCCCTGAACGATGTCGTGGTCGGCCGAGCCGCCGTCGGAAGGCCGTTGTACGTCGACGTGGCGGTGGACGGCGCGCGCCTCGCTCTTTATCGGTGCGATGCGGTGATCGTCGCCTCAGCGACAGGTAGTACCGCCTACTCTCTCTCCGCCGGCGGACCAATCCTGCATCCCGAATCGAGCGACATCGTGCTCACGCCGGTCGCTCCGCACCTCGCCACAGCGCGCCCGCTGGTTCTCCAACCGCAAGCCGTGGTTGACCTCAGAGTGAAGGCGGACAAGGAGGCGATCGTCAGCGTCGATGGGCAGGTCGACCGGCCGCTCGCCAGCGGCGACACAGTGACGGTCTCCCGCAGCCGGCACGTCGCCCGCTTCGTGCGCTTTTCCGGCTCCCAGAGCTACTACGCGATGCTGGCGGAGCGCCTGGATTGGCTTCGCACCGTGCGCGCCTCCGACAACCCCGAGCTGTTCGAGATAGACGACGTCCCCGCGCTCTCTTAGCCTGTGCCTTCCAATAACCCCCGCGAGATCGTCACCGCGAGCCGCCGCATCTATGATGGCCGCATACTCAACCTCCGCGAGGACAGCGTACGCCTTCACGATGGCCGCGAGGCGCTTCGCGAAATCGTCGAGCATGCGGAGGTCGTCGCGATCGTACCTGTGGACGCCGATGGCAACGTCGTCCTCGTTCGCCAGTACCGGCTGGCCGCGGACGAGGCGCTGCTGGAGATACCGGCAGGCGGTGTTGAGCCCGGCGAAAGTATCGAAGACGCCGCCCAGCGTGAGCTTCAGGAGGAGACCGGCTACCGCGCCGCAGACCTGCGCCGCCTCTGCGGCTTTTACGTCTCCCCCGGCTATGTGACCGAGTTCATCCACGTCTTTCTGGGCAGTGGGCTCTCGGAGAGCGCAATCAACGGCGATCCGGACGAACAGATCGTCGTCGAGCGCGTCCCCCTGTCCGGCGTGCCCAACCTCATCCAGTTCGGCGCGATAAAGGACGCCAAGACAATCGCCGGGTTGCTGATGGCATCTAAGGCTCTGTCGGCGTGAGATCACGGATCAGGCCAGTCACCCGGAAGCAGCTTCTGGATCAGCTACGCGCGCTGGGTGTCCTATGGTGCTTGCCAGGCTGAACGCGAGCGAGCCTATCGTTCTGCGCCCGGCTGGCACCAACAGCGAATGCGACGAAGCGTGCAGCAGCATCGTTCCATGAGGGGCAAGTCCCGGTAGCGGTTGCCCGTGATAGACATCGTTGATAGAATGAGTGTGGCGAATAGAGATCTCCGATAGCTTATACTAACCCAGCATGGCAACCCGAACCGCCGTCAACCCTCCGCACAGGTTCGGCTTCCTCACTACCCTTCGCACAGACCGCTGGTGGGTAGAGCCGGCGATCATCGCACTCGGCCTCACCGTCTTCCTCGGCTATCTCACGATCAGCGCCTTTCTGGACGAATGGCACTACGAGATCGGCCCCTACCTCTCGCCAGCCTTCGAGCCGAAGCTGCGCGGCCCGGTCGACGCCTGGTACTTCTCGCCCGCGCTGCTAATCCTTTGGGGCCCCGTCGGCTTCCGTGCCACCTGCTACTACTACCGCCGTGCCTACTACCGGTCCTACCTCCTGCAGCCCCCGGCCTGCGCTGTTGGCGACTTCCAGAAACGCTATAGCGGCGAGTCCCGCTTTCCCCTCATCCTCCAGAACCTGCACCGCTTCTTCATGTACGTCGCCCTCGTCTTTGTCCCCCTCCTCTGGATCGGCGCCCTCCACGGCTTCTACAACAGCGAGGAGGTCATCGACGGCAGGGCGGTCGAGACCGGGCTCGGCATCGGAGTCGGCACGGTCGTGCTCTGCGTCAACGCCTTCCTCCTGATGATGTACACCTTCTCCTGCCACTCACTCCGCCATTTCGTTGGCGGGGGTCTGGACTGCTTTAGCTGCTCCGCCTGGACGCGCGCCCGCAAGCGTATCTGGGACCGCGTCTCTCTCTGGAACGTCAACCACCGCTTGTGGGCCTGGTCCAGCCTCATCTGGATCGTCTTCACGGATCTCTACATCCGCCTGGTCGCGAACGGGCATATCACAGACTTGAATACGTGGTCGGGATTCTAGCGCGATGCCTGAATACGAGACGCACGAATACGACGTGATCGTCGTTGGCGCCGGCGGCGCTGGTCTGCGCGCCGCTATCGAGGCTTCGGCGCAGGGCGTGAAGACCGCCCTTGTTTGCAAGTCGTTGCTTGGCAAGGCGCATACCGTGATGGCAGAAGGCGGTATCGCGGCGGCCCTGGGCAACGTATACCCGGACGATAACTGGCGCGTCCATTTCCGCGATACGATGCGTGGTGGCAAGCTGCTCAACAACTGGCGCATGGCCCAGCTCCACGCCCAGGAAGCGCCCGACCGGGTCTACGAACTTGAAGAGTGGGGTGCCCTCTTCGACCGCACGAAGGACGGCCTTATCTCGCAGCGCCCCTTCGGCGGGCATCGCTACGACCGCCTGGCGCACGTGGGCGACCGCACGGGTCTGGAGATGATCCGCACCCTCCAGCAGCACGCCGTGCACCAGGGCATCGACGTCTTCATGGAGTGTACGATCTCGCGCCTTTTCAAAGACGGAGACCGCATCTGCGGGGCCCTCGGTTACTGGCGCGAGAGCGGTGAGCTCATCCTGTTCAAGGCAAAAGCTGTCGTCCTTGCGACCGGCGGTATCGGTAAGGCCTGGAAGGTCACCTCAAACTCCTGGGAGTACACCGCCGATGGCCATTCGCTGGCCTACTGGGCCGGCGCCGACCTGATCGACATGGAGTTCGTCCAGTTCCACCCCACCGGCATGATCTGGCCGCCCAGCGTGCGCGGCATCCTCGTCACCGAGAGCGTGCGCGGCGACGGCGGCACCCTCCGCAACTCCGAGGGTGAGCGCTTCATGTTCCGCTACATTCCGGAGTTCTTCAAAGCGGAGACGGCGGATACCGAAGAAGAGGCTGATCGCTGGTACGATGACAAGCTCAACAACCGCCGAACGCCGGACCTCCTACCGCGAGACGAAGTCGCCCGGGCGATCAATTCAGAGATCAAGGCCGGCCGTGGCAGTCCCCACGGCGGCGTCTACCTCGACATCGCCACTCGCCGCTCTGCCGAATACATCCGCAAGCGCTTGCCCAGCATGCACCACCAGTTCAAGCAGCTCGCCGACGTTGACATAACCAGCGAACCCATGGAAGTCGGCCCCACCTGCCACTACATGATGGGCGGCGTGCGCGTCGACGCCGACACCGCGGCCGCGGTGGGCGTCCCCGGCCTCTTCGCTGCCGGAGAATGCGCAGGCGGCATGCACGGCGCCAATCGCCTGGGCGGTAACTCGCTGTCGGACTTGCTTGTCTTCGGCAGGCGCGCCGGCACCGGCGCGGCGGAGTACGCAAGCGCGATCGCGAGCACGCCCTCGATCGACACCGGGGAAGTTGACGCCGCCGCCACCGAGATGCTCGGCCACTTCGACCGGGGAGGCGATGAGAACCCATACGCCATTCAACGAGACCTGCAGGACACCATGCAGGACCTGGTCGGCATCATCCGCACAGAGACGGAGCTCAAGCAGGCGCTGGAGAGGCTCCAGAGGCTCAAGGAGCGCGCCTCGAAGACGGGTGTCGAAGGCAACCGCCAGTACAACCCGGGCTGGCACCTCGCAATGGACCTGCGTTCCTTGCTCACTGTAGCGGAGACAGTCACGCTGGCAGCCATCGAACGCCGGGAGAGTCGCGGTGCCCACACCCGCGACGACTTCCCGGCCACAGACGCCGAGTGGGGGAGATACACCCAGGCGATACGCCTGGGTGTAGACGGCGCACCGCATATCCGCAAAGAACCGCTGCCACAGATGCCGGCGGAGCTCAGCGAGTTGCTGGAGGAGGCGAAAGTCAGTGCCTGACGTGGTTGTGAAGGTGTTCCGCGGTGACTCCAGTGGAGGCGCTTTCGTCGACTACACCGTAGATGCGCCGGAGGGGCAGGTGGTTCTCGACGTCATCCATACCATACAGGCGACACAGGCTAACGACCTGGCAGTGCGCTGGAACTGCAAGGCCGGCAAGTGTGGCTCCTGCAGTGCGGAGGTGAACGGGCAGCCCCGCCTGATGTGCATGACCCGCATGAACCTGTTCGCCCCCGGCGAGGCGATCACCGTAGCCCCGATCAAGACCTTCCCGATCATCAAAGACCTCGTGACGGACGTCTCGTTCAACTACGAAGTCGCCAAGCAGATCCCAGCCTTCAAGCCCCGCGCCCCGGACCCTGGCGGCCGCTACCGCCTGCAGCAGGTGGACGTGGAGCGCGGCCAGGAGTTCCGCAAGTGCATCGAGTGCTTCCTCTGTCAGAACGTCTGCCACGTCATCCGCGATCACCCCGAGAACAAAGAGCAATTCTATGGTCCGCGTTTTTTCGTCCGCCTCGCGGAGCTTGAGATGCACCCCCTGGACACTGAGGACCGCACGGCGCTGATCCGCAAGGCAGCCGGCATCGGCATGTGCAACATCACCAAGTGTTGCACGGAGGTCTGTCCGGAAGACATCCACATCACGGACAACGCCATTATTCCCCTCAAGGAGCGCGTCGCAGACCAGTTCTACGACCCCTTCCGCTGGATCTTCAGCAGGCTGCGCGGCAAGTAGCCGGGCGGCCGGCGCAGCTTCATCCCAACAGAGTTCCTAGACTCTTCCTATAAACACACCACCAATTGTGATTGCCCCGTCTATCACGGGCGATTAGACTGCCGAAACAACCGGTCGCCGCTCGTGATAGGGAGGTTCATGAGGGGACATGCTCGGCGTTCCCTGCTTTCGGGGGCCGCAAAGAGGCGATTCTGGGCCGCCGTCGTCGCGGTCTCTGCCGTCTTTGCCCTTGGCCTCGGGGCCGCGTCCGTACAGAACGGATCGCAGCCGCCGGCCGGCTCCATGTCGCCGCTCGTTCATCGCGCCCGGCCGAAGGCCCACGCGACTGCCCGGCCCACACCTTCAGCGCCTCCCTCTTCGACACCCGGACCAACGCTCGCGCCGTTACCTGACCCAACCGCAGCTCCAACCGCTCGCCCAACGCCGCCCCCACCCACATCGCCGCCGCCTCCCACGGCTTCCCCGCCACGGCCCCCCGCCAGCGGCCCCGGTGTCGATCTGGCGCGCTCTGTGGCCTCACTCTTGAATGACCGCCGTGCCGCCCAGGGACTGTCGCTGCTCAACAACAATGTCGCCCTCACGTCCGCCGCCCAGCAGTACGCCGAGCTCCACTTCCAGACCACTCTGGCAGCGTTGAGCCACACCCTCGACGGCACACCGGCCGATCGCGCGCTCCGGCAGGGCTACGCCGCCGGTGTGGGCGAGGTGCTGGTGCTCGCCTCGCCGACCGCCGGTCTCGTGGTGGATATCTGGCTGGCCAGCCCGCCGCATCAGTCGATCGTCATGGGCGCCGGTTACGCCGCCGCCGGAATCGGCTGCTACGTGGGACCCTACACGGGCGCGAACGGCTTCACGTTCGAGATGGCCCTCTGCGTTGCCGACCTCGGGCTCGCCTGATTCGTCTGGCCACCGTTTTCGCAGTAGCGGTAGACTGTCCGTCATGACCGCGGAGAGCTTACCCTTCGACCCGGGAGACCTCCCGCGAGTCCGCGCTGGGCTGGTGCAGGCCCTTTCGCCTGCGCTCGGAGCGCTGGAGTTGGCTGACGGCCCTACGCGCATCGGTGGCGGCCTCGATACCTATACCTACGCCTTCCGCCTCAGCGGGTCCCTGGACCCGCACTGGCTGCGGCCGCTCGTCCTGCGCGTCTACCCTTCACCCGACCAGCAAGATAAGGCCAAACGCGAAGAGGCCGTGCAACGCTTCGTCCATGCAGCGGGATTCCCGGCCCCGCTCCCCCTTCTCGTCGTGATCAGGGACACACCCCTTGGCCTCCCGTTCATGATCATGGAGCGGGCGCCCGGCTCCACTATGCTTGATCGCTTCAAGAATCCACTCGCCATCGATCGGATGCTTCGCCTGCTGGCAGACACGCAGGTGCGCCTGCATCGAGTGCCCCTGGATGGTTGCCCGCTCGACGGCACGTGCCCGCTCGCCGACCGCCTTCTGGACGAATTGAGGGAGACGACCCGGCGCGTCGGTCTGACTGGCCAGGGCGAAGCGCTCGAATGGCTTGATCGCAACCGTCCCGCTGAGCCGCAGGAGGACGTCGTCCTCTGCCACAACGACTACCACCCGCTGAACCTGCTGGTGGATGATTCGGGCCGAGCAGTGGTGATCGATTGGTCCGACGCCGCCGTCGGCGACAGGCACTCGGACGTCGCCCGTACAACGGCGCTCTTCTGGCTGGCGCCCCCGCTTGCCGGCGGACTGACCGAGCGCGTACTCCTTCGGGTGCTACGGGGATACTTAATTCGCTCGTATGTGCGCCACTATAGCGCGAGCCTCGCGGTCGATCCGGTCAGGCTACGTTACTGGCAGGTGCTGCACGCCGTCCGGGCCTGGGCCTTGCTCGATGCAATGCGCAGCGCTGGCCCGGTGGCCGTCGGCGCGAAGGACGATGCCGCAGCCGCGATTCCGGATGCTCTATTACCGGCGCTCGAGCAGTACGTGCGGGTGCGCACCTCCGGCGGCTAGCCGGACTCGATATCCACGTTTACGACGACGTTCTCCTGCGAGTCCCGTATAACGATGGAATCGATCGGCTCGGATTCGCTCAGGTTGATCTCCTGGTGCACCACTCTTGGCGGCACGTAGATGAAGTCGCCCGGCCCTGCCTCGGCGCGGTTCTCCAGCCTGTCGCCGTAGCGGAAGCGTATCCTCCCTGCTGTCACACAGATCACGCTTTCGCAGTCGCCGTGGTGGTGAGCCCCGGATCGTGCGCCCGCTTCGAGCGTGACCCGCCCGACCCACAACCCCTTCGCTCCCGCGTTCGCCGCGTCGATCGCCGTCATCCTGTGCATGCCGGGCGTCTGCGACGTTTGCGGCGACAGTTCGTCAGCTCGGATGACGCGGAGCGAGTTCATGCGTCTTCCGTACCTGCCCGTGGCGCGACTACCCGCAACAGCACGCCGGCTCGCTCTTCGACCTGCTCGAACGTGAAGAACGGACAACACCGCGACTCTTCATCCACGAACAAACTTATCTGGTTCCACAATCTGTCAGGGTCGCCGCGGAAAACGAATTCGTTCGCCGCTCCGATCTGCCGTTGCCGCGCAAGTTGGGCGAACAGGCCATCGTTGTCCGACTTCCTGCGCTGCCCTTCTTCTCGCGTAAGCCGGCAAGAAGGGTCCGCCCTGGGCTCGCTGGCCTCGACGATGCGATGTCGTAACGTCGCGCTCACAGGATCGCCTCCTTCAGCCTGGCCGAGTGACACTGCAGGTTCACCGCCACCGGCATCGACGCGATGTGCGTCGGGTACGTCTTGATGTGCACCGCCAGCGCAGTGGCGCGACCGCCCGCCGACTGGGGGCCGATACCCAGCGTGTTCACACCCACCAGGAGCTCCGCCTCGAACGCGCTTTCTTCCCGATCGCCGTTCGGCTCCCCGATCTTCCGCGTCAGTGCGCGCGTCGCCATGTACATCGCGTGCTCCGCCGTCCCGCCGATGCCCAGCCCGATGATGATCGGCGGGCATGGGTTCCCTGCCGATTCCTCGATTGCCTTTAAGACGAACTTCGTGATCCCCTGCTTCCCCTCGCCGGGCGGGATCATCGAGAAACGGCTCGCGTTTTCGCCGCCGCAACCCTTTGCCATCACGTGAATGCGCAGTCTATCGCCCCCAACGATCTCCGTGTGTACGACAGGCGGCGTGCCGTCCCTCGTGTTCACGCGGTCCGAAAACGGCCTGTCAACCATCGCCGCCCGCAGGAAACCATCTCGATAAGCGGCGTTCACGCCGTCCGTCAGCGCCTCCATCACCGGTCCGCCTGTGATGTGCACATCTTGCCCGACATCCAGGAAGATCACGATTGTCCCCGTGTCCTGACACAGCGGAAGCATCTCCGCCCGGGCTTGGTCCGCGTTGAGCAGGATCTGGTCCAGCACTCTTATGCCCGCCGCCGAATCTTCGCGAACGCGGGCCGTCCGCAGCGCCCCCACCACATCTTCCGGCAGCCTGCTTGCCGCTTCTGTGCAGAGATGCCTCACGGCCTCGCTGATCTCGTCAACGTGAATCTCTCGCATCGCGATCGAATCATAGCACCGGCTGGCAATCTAGGACCGACTGGCTATACGAAGCACCGGATACTCCGCAGCGACTCGCTCGAACTCTTCCACCGGCGCCTTGTGGCTCACCTCGATAATCGCGCGCGCACCCAGCGACCACTTCAAGTAGGCCTTGAGGATCGCCGCCCGTCCTTCTACAGGCACCTCTTCCAGACTCACCGCCTGCCTTCTCCCGTGCCTGATCACGGCTTCGCCGCCAGCCGCGCGGACGTTTCGCAGCCACTCCGCGCCATCACCCAGCAGCGACACAAGATACCGCTCGCTCAGGTGGCTCCCGGTAATCAGCACAGTGCTGCGAGTCAATCCAGACCGGCGCCCTCGCGTTTCAAGCACAATGACGAACGTCGGCGGCAGCCCAAGCGTCGCGATCACTCGGAAGACGCGGCCGTAGATCGCCTCCAGGAATCCGTGGAGACCACCTCCCCCTTGCGTTTCCTGCTGTGACTCGGACATCGCGTGGCCTCGCTCTCACTCCCGCGCTCGCTGCAGTGCCTACACGGGCTCTGGCTGGTCGACGGCGGGACCCCGAGGACTACTTCCCCCGCGCGCCTGCCCCGGCATTCTAACTCGCGCTAACCTCCGGCGACGATATTCTCGCACGGCCTTCCCTCCAGGCAGGCCAGCAGGTTCTCGATCGCCAGCTCCATCATCGCCCGCCTCGTCTCGACGGTAGCCGAGCCGATATGCGGCAACACCACCACGTTCGGGAGCTGAAGTAGCGGATCAGCCGGATCAGGCGGCTCGCGCTCCAGCACGTCGAGCGCCGCACCCGCGATCCGGCCGCCCTTCAGCGCCTCGTAGAGCGCCCCCTGGTCAACGATCGCTCCACGAGAGGTGTTGATCAGATAAGCCGTGTGCTTCATCAAGCCTAACTCGTCCGCGCCGATCAGGTGCCGCGACCCCGCATTCAGGTCCGTGTGCAGCGTCACGAAATCCGCCTCCGCGAGCAACTGTGCCAGCGAGTCGACACTCCGGTGGCCAGCGGCGGCACTGGTCCCCGGCCGCGCATCGAAGAAGATCACGTGCATCCCGAACGCGCCCGCCCGGCCGGCAACCTCCCGCCCGATCCGCCCGTAGCCGGCGATGCCGAGGGCCTTGCCCCTCAAGTCTGTGCCCAGCGGCAGCGCGCCGGGCGCTCCCCAGCGCCCCTCCCGCACAACCTGCTCAGCCTGGCGCAGTCCCCGCGCGAGCGAGATCATGAGCCCCAGCGTCAGCTCAGCGACGGCGGCGCTCAGCACCCCCGGCGTGTTCGTCACCAGGATGCCGCACTCGGCAGCAACCGCTAGGTCCACGTTGTCGTACCCCACGCCGAAGTTGCTGATCACCCGCAGCCGCGCCGCCGTTCGCAGCAGCTCGGTCGGGATCGGCTGGTTCGCAGGTGACAGCAAACCATCGACGCCCGCCGCGGAGGAAACGAGCTCTGCCGCCGTCATTCTCCCCGCACCTTCGAAGCACGTGACGTCGCACGTCACTGAAAGCGCCTCCAAATGGGGTGCCGCCACCCGCATCGCTGCGAACACCTTGTGCCGGTGCTTGCTCACGTCACCTCAGTCACTTACCGCCCACACCCGCACCGCCTCCCCCACGCCCTTAAGCGTCTGCTCGCCGCGGTCCTCGAACCGCACCCCCGCCGATGTGCGCGCCAACGTTCGGACGACATCCGACACCAGCACCTCCCCCGCCGCCGACAGCGCGCTGATCCGCGAGGCGATGTTGACGGCGCCCCCGTAGACGTTGTCGCGCCCGTCCGGATCCTTCTCACGCGTCACATCGCCGGCGTGGATGCCGAGGTGCAGGGGCAAACCGGCGTTACCGCCCGCCTTGCCGCAGCGCTGCGCCGCCTCGATTGCCTCTCGCGCCGACGTGAAGGCCGCCAGCACGCCGTCCCCTAGCGTCGGCCCCTCGACCGGTATTCCTGCGCACTCACGGATCAGCCCCCGCAACGAGGCCCCGAGCTCACGCGCCTTCTCGCGGAAGGCGGCATCACCGAGGCGTTCGGTGAGCGCCGTGGAGTCGACGATGTCGGCGAACAGGATCGCCGTCATGCCGGAGGGGAGGGTGGTCTCGACGCTCTGCGTTGCCGGGACATCATCCTCGTCCAGGAACGCCTCTATGTTTTCGATCGTCTCCAGTAGGCCAAGGGTTGTGCCGTACGGCTGCTGGAAGACCACCAGTTGGGCGTCCGGGATAGTGGCTGCAAGCTGCTTCGAGAGCTCGATCGGAGCTTCACTCCACAGGTGCAGCACCAGTGTTGGACACGTCACCCGGGAGAGATTATCGGTCGCGTCGAACTGCCAGGCAGCGCTCATCGCGGCTGCGAATTTCTCCGGGGTGATGCTCGCCGCCGAAGTCTCGGCGATCAGTCCGGAGAACTCTGTGAACCCGTGAGTAATCAACGCGTGGACCTGGTTGAACAACAACCAGTCGACCTCAGCCAGTCTCGCGATGGCGTGACGCTGGGGTGTGAGTCGGATGTCGCGATTGCGGGCGGCAGCGCTGGTGAGGATGAGTCGACGGACTCGTTCCGGGTGGTCAGCGGCGTAGGTGATGGCTACCGGGGCGGAATTGGTCGCCGCCACGACATCGACCGATGGTGCCTGCAGACTTTGTAAGACGGCCGCCAGATCGCTCACCCTGGCGGCGAGAGAAAAGTCGTCCACATCGCGGTCGGATAGGCCCTGTCCGCGCTGGTCGTACAGGACGACCATGCGGTTATTCGCGAGCCGCTCAAGATGGGTCCGGTCCCGTGCGACCATCCACTGAAGCTCAGCCGGCGTTGCCCAAATGGAACCGATGAGAATGAGGGGCGTGCCCTTACCGATCCGCCACGTGGCAATCTTCGTCCCGTCGGCACTGGTGACGTACCGGACCTGAGGTTCCATGTTGCGGCTATTCTACAGCGTGGCAGCGCGACCGCCTACTTCTTCTCGATCAGCCCCACCAGCTCCCGCGTGGATTCGCCTTCAAGATTTCCGCGACCTCATCCCCATCGGCGCTCCGATCGTACCTAATCTGTGGGTCTATCACTGGTTCTGCACCACCGCCCACACCCGTACCGCCTCCCCCACCCCCTTCAGCTCGTGCTCACCGCGGTCCTCGAACCGCACGCCAGCGGAGGTGCGCGCCAGCGAACGCACAGTCTCGGAGACCAGCACTTCGCCTGTGGCTGAGAGACCGCACACGCGAGACGCCACGTTGACGGCGCCCCCGTAAACTGTGTTCCCATCCCTGATCACATCGCCAGCGTGTACCCCGACGTGTATCGGCATCTCGCTGTGACTACCAGCGTCTCGGCAGCGAACCGCCGCCTCTATCGCCTGCGCTGCCGACGTGAACAGCGCCATGACCCCGTCGCCGAGCACCTTGCCCTCGACGGGCTTGCCGCCCGCCTCGCGGATGGCTGACCGCATGCGTTCGTCGAGGTCGTGTGCCGTCTCGCGGAACGCCGCGTCACCCATCTTCTCCGTTAGCGCCGTGGAGTCTGCGATGTCCGTGAACAGGATGATGGCGGTGCCCGAGGGGAGAGCTTCGGCGGGAGCCGCCGCGCCGGGGTCGCCCTCGTCCAGGAACGCCTCGATGTTGTCGACTGTCTCAGTCGTCCCGAGCGTGGATGAGAATGGCTGATCATAGACGACCAGACGTCCGTCCGGGAGCGAAGCGGCGAGCTGCCTCGACACTTCAATTGGGACCTCGCCTCGCTCTTGATGGAGGACCAGCGTTGGACAGGCCACCTTAGAGACACCGCCGGTTGCATCGAACTGCCAGGCGGCTTTTGTGGCCCGGAGGAATGTTTCGGGCGTGATGCTGGCTGCGCCCGTTTCCGCCACCAACTCAGCGAACTCTGTGAAGCCGTATGAGATGAGCGCCCCAACACGGTTGAAAAGCGCCCAGTCAACCTCCGCTAACCGGGCAATAGCGTGCCGCTGTGGTGACAGCCTGATGTCCCGGCCGCGCGCAGCGGCGCTGCTGAGTACGAGGCAGCGGACCCTGTCGGGATTGTCGGCCGCGTACGCTATCGCGACCGGCGCTGAGTTGGCCATTGCCATGAGATCGAAGGGACGAACTCCCAGGCTTTGTACCACAGCAGCGAGATCGGCCGTCCTCGCCTCAAGCGAGAGATCACCCGCCTCGCGGTCGGAGAGGCCCTGTCCGCGGTTGTCGTACATGATGACAGTCCGCTTGCCCGCAAGCCGCTCCAGATGGCCTCGGTCTGATGGACTCAGCCAGTGCAGCGCAGTCGGGAGCGACCAGATCGGACGTACCAGTATGAGCGGCGTGCCCTTACCGAGCCTCCACGTGGCGATCCTCGTGCCGTCTGAGCTTGTGACGTACCGGACCTGAGGTTCCATGATGCGGCTATTCTACAGTGCGAGGTCGCGTTGTGCTCACGCTGAGAGCCTGCACCCCTCTGTGGCGGGGTATCGAAGGATGGGTGGGTAGTGAGAATGAGGGCGCAGCACGCTGCGCCGCCCGCCCGGCCTGCCTCCCCAGCGCTACTTCTTCTCGATCAGCCCCACCAGCTCCCGCGTGGACGCCGCCGCCTATGACCGTCGGCCCCAGACCGACCACAACACCCAGGACGGCCACTCCACGCCGGGGTCATCCAGCCTTGCAAGGTCGGCCTCGAATTCGCCTTCGGTGATGTATCCGGAGGCTATCAACTTGTCGCGCATCTGCAAGAAGTTTGCGCGCAGCACCGCAGCGCCGGTCGAGGCTCCCTTGAACAAGAACGCCGTCGCCTCGGCGCCGACGTCTCGCAACCCCATCTTCTCCAGGATTCCTGGCAAGAGCCTGCCGAAGCGCAGGTTCACACCCTCGGATGCCATCACTTTCCAGAGAGCGCCTAGAGTCTTCAGAAAGTGCTCCGAGGGATTCAGTTCTGGATCGGGCGGCATCGACAGCGAGTCGAACTCTTCGAAAAGCAGCCATCCACCCGGCCGCAGGGACCTCACGATCCGCTCGATGGCCCTCTCGCGTTCTGGAATGTGCAGCAACACCAGCCTCGTGTGTGCCGCGTCATAGTGGTCCTCTTCCAGGTCGTCAGCAACGATGTCGTGTTGCCGGACCTCGATGTTTGGCTCATCCATTCCCGTGAGGTGTCTGGTGTCGATGTCGGTAACCACCACCTGGCCGCGGTCCCCGACGCGCGCGCTCAGCCCCCTGGCCACGGACCCCGAGCCGCCTCCCACCTCAAGGCAGCGCGATCCCGGCGCGATCCCTAGCGAGTCGATGTGGCGGAACGTCCCGGCGTCGAATAGCCCTTCGAGCGCGGAGAACCGGGTCGGAGTCTGTTCGCTGGCGTTGTCGAACACGTATTCAGGCATCAGTGACCTCCTGCCTCTCGTGGAGCCTACTTCTTCTCGATCAGCCCCACCAGCTCCCGCGTCGACTCCGCCGCCCCGCGGATCCCCGCGATCTCGCTGTCCCACAGCGGCGGCTCGTACACCGCTTCTATCCCCTTCGCCCCCACCTTCACCGGCAGCCCCACATACGCGCCCTGGATCCCGTACTGCCCGTCCGCCAGCGTGGCGCAAGGGAGGATGCGCTTCTTGTCCAGCAGCACCGCCTCCACCATCTCCACCGTCGCCGCCGCCGGCGCGTAGAACGCCGACCCGGTCTTCAGCAACGAGACGATCTCCGCCCCGCCGTTCTTCGCTCGCTGCACCACCCCCTCGATCTTCTTCTTCGAAAGCAGCTTCGTCAGCGGCACGCCGCCCACGTGCGCCGTGCTCACGATCGGCACCATCGTCGCTTCCGTGTGTCCGCCCAGCACCTGCGCGTGCACGTCCTGCACCGACGCCTTCGCCGCCCAGGCGATAAACGTCCGGTAGCGTGCGCTGTCCAGCATCCCCCCCTGCCCGATCACACGGTTTGCCGGAAAGCCGCTCGCTTCCAGTGCGACGTGGCACATCACGTCCATAGGGTTCGCGAAGATGATGAACACTGCCTTCGGCGAGGCCTTCGCCGCGCTCCTCGCGACACCGCCGACGATCCCGGCGTTGATGTTCAGCAGCTCCTCCCGCGTCATCCCCGGCTTGCGCGGCACACCCGAAGTGATCACTACCACGTCCGACCCTCTGGTGTCCGCCCAATCGTTCGAGCCGGTGACCTTCGCCGTAAACCCGGCGTGCGCCGCCTCCTCGGCGAGGTCAAGCGCCTTACCCTGCGGCAACCCCTCGATGATGTCCTGCAGCACCACGTCCACATGCCCCGTCTCCGCCAGCCTCTGTGCCATCGTCCCGCCGGTCATCCCGGCGCCCACTACCGTTACTTTAGCTCGCAATCATTCCTCCTCATTCTGCTGTCATTCTTGAGCGCAGCGAAGAATCCGTCCGGGTTAGCTCACGGTCTCCAACAACCGGCGGGACACGTCGAAGCGTCCCCGTTAGCCGCGACCCTCGTCCCGCTCCAGGGTGATATGCCCCACGGGCTTCCTACCTCCACCTTCCTTCTTCCTACTTCCTACTTCCTCCATCCTGGTACCCCCGCCACTTCTCCTCCAGCCCCGAGTCCTGCAGCGTCTCCATGATGTAATCGGCAAACTCCGACCCCTTCGCCCCCGTCGGCCGTCCGGTCACGACCAGCCGCTTCTCCAGGTTCCCGCACACGTCCAGCGCCATCTCCAGCCGCTTGCCCCGGTCCGCAAAACCGGTGTGGTTCAGCAGCATCGCCGCCGCCCGGATCATGCTGCTCGGGTCGGCGTAGTCCGCGCGTCCCTCGTCCACCATGCGCGGCGCGCTGCCGTGGATCGCCTCGAACATCGCATACCGCTTGCCGATGTTCGCGCTGCCCGCGGTCCCCACGCCCCCCTGGAACTCCGCCGCTTCGTCCGTCAGGATGTCGCCGTAAAGGTTGGGCAGCACGACGACCTTGAACTCCGTCCGCCGCTTCGGGTCCACCAGCTTCGCCGTCATGATGTCGATGTACCAGTCGTCCCAGACCACCTCCGGGTAATCCTTCGAGATCCTCCGCGCCGTGTCCAGAAACTTCCCGTCCGTCGTCTTCACCACGTTCGCCTTCGTCACCACCGTCACCTTGTTGATCCCGTTGCGGCTCGCGTGATCGAACGCCAGCTTGATGATCCGCTCGCTCCCCTGCGTCGTCACGGCCGTGAAGTCGATCGCCAGGTCCTCCGTCACATTCACCCCGTGGCTGCCCAGGATGTACGCCCCTTCCGTATTCTCGCGGAAGAAGATCCAGTCGATCCCCTGCTCAGGCACACGCACCGGCCGCACGTTCGCGAACAAGTCCAGCTCCCGCCGCATCGCCACGTTCGCGCTCTCGATGTTCGCCCACTGGTCCCCCGCGCGCGGCGTCGTCGTCGGGCCCTTCAGGATGACATGGCACTTCTTCAGCTCGGCCAGCACGTCGTCCGGTATCGCCGTGTTTTGCTGCGCGCGGTTCTCGATCGTCAGCCCCTCGATCGTGCGGAAGACCACCTTCCCGCTCTCCACCTCCGGCGCCAGCAGGAACGCCAGCACCCGCCGCGCCTCCGCGGTGATGTACGGCCCGATCCCGTCGCCCCCGCAGACGCCGAGAATGATCGGCTTCAGCGACCCGTAGTCCGTCCAGTCCTCCGCCGCCTTCATCCGCTCCACCCGCGCCAGCTGTCCGGCGACTACATGCGCGAAGTGCTCCTTCGCGCGCTCTATGGCCTGATTAGATCCCATGTTCCACCTGCTCCGGAAGGCACGACGGCTGTATTCTAGCAGCGACGCATAGGTGACGGCGAATTTCACGCGGTGGGCGGGCATTGGGCATGCACTTGGATCACCGCACCTTACCAGGGCCGAGCCGAGACTCCCTCATATTGAGTTGCCGCCCGGTGGAAGAAACTCTCCCATTGGCTGCGTGTGGGGCGCCAAAAGAATAGCAGGTTCAGCGCGAAAACGGCGCTGACGTATATGTCGGATCTATCGGCACTCCCGAAGAACAGGAGGACACCAAAGGTCGCAACCACGGGACCCTGAGCGCTTCTCACAACTTGAACGCTTGTGAGAGTGCGGGTCACGGCCAGGTCGATGTTCTGTGGACGGAGTTCCATCACCTTGCGGAGCACCCACCGCTCCGGCGTTAGTAGTAGTAGAAGAGCCATCTGCACCAGAAAGAGCAATGCAGCAGCGCGAACCGCCCAGGCTACATCACCGAACGCGGTGTATCCCCCTCGACGCTCAAACTCTGGGTCCACCCTTATCACAGTTTCCCCCGCGACCGCGCAAACTAGCACGCCGCCGGCCATCAGCCCATGGATTATCCAGACCTGCTTGAATGCCTTCGCTGGTGCGCCGGAGAAATCAAGTCGCATGGGTTGTTCATAAGCGACGCGAAGGGATCCCTAGCTCGTCGCCAACAACCGCCGCACGATCAGCGGCAGTATCCCCCCGTTCCGGTACTGCTCCACCTCCGTAACGCTGTCCACTCGCACCACCGCCTCGAACGTCTTCTCCCCGCCGTCGTCCGCCCGCGCGCGCGCTGTTACCCGCATGCGCGGCGTCATTCCGTTTGCCAGACCTTCGATGCTGTACGTCTCCGCGCCCGTCAGCCCCAGTGACTGCCGCCCCTCTCCCGGCATGAACTCCAGCGGCAGCACGCCCAACCCCACCAGGTTGCTCCGGTGTATCCGCTCGTACGTCTCCGCGATTGCCGCTTTCACGCCCAGCAGCGCCACACCCTTCGCCGCCCAGTCCCGCGAGCTCCCTGACCCGTACTCGCGTCCCGCAACCACCAGTAGCGGCACGCCCTCCTGCCGGTAGCGCACCGACGCGTCATAGACCGTCATCTTCTCGCCACTCGGGAAGTGAGTCGTCCAGCCGCCCTCCGTGTCCGGCGCCGTCTCGTTACGCAGCCGCACGTTCGCGTACGTTCCGCGCATCATCACGTCGTGGTTGCCCCTACGCGACCCGTAGCTGTTGAACTCCCGCGGCGAGACCCCTCGTTCCTCCAGGTAGACCGCCGCCGGGCTGTCCTTAGAGATCGCGCCCGCCGGCGAGATGTGGTCCGTCGTCACCGAATCGCCCACCATCACCAGCACGCGGGCGTCCGTGATATCGCTTATGCCCGGCGGCTCCGGCGGCACGTCCCGCACGAACGGCGGCTCGCGCAGGTAAGTCGACTGTGGGTCCCATTCGTAGAGGCCACCCTCCGGCACCTGGAGCGAAGCCCAGCGCTCCTCTCCATCGAAGATGTGGCGGTACGTCTCCTGGAAGATCCCGGCGTCCACCGCCTGCGCCACGGTCGCGCTGATCTCTTCCGACGACGGCCAGAGGTCCCGCAGGTACACCGGTTCGCCGTGCTTGTCCCGGCCCAGCGGCTCGCTGCGGAGATCGATATCGACCGTCCCCGCCAGCGCGTACGCCACCACCAGCGGCGGCGACGCCAGGTACGCCGCGCGCACCTGCGGATGTATGCGGCCCTCGAAGTTGCGGTTGCCGCTCAGTACGGCCGCCACCACCAGCCCGTTCTCCTCCACCGCCGTCGCCACGTGCTCCTCCAGCGGCCCGCTGTTGCCGATACACGTCGTGCACCCGAAGCCGACAAGGTCGAACTTCAGCGCCTCCAGGTCGTCCAGCAGCTCCGCCCGGCGCAAGTAGTCGATCACCGCCCGCGAGCCGGGCGCAAGGCTCGTCTTCACATAAGGCGGCACCGTTAGCCCTCGCTCGCGTGCCTTCTTCGCGACCAGACCCGCAGCCAGCATGACCGACGGGTTCGAGGTGTTGGTGCAGCTCGTGATCGCGGCGATCACCACCGCCCCGTGCCGCAGCACATCCCGCTCGCCGTCGAACGCGACTTCGACGCTCTTCGGCCGGCCATTTACTTTTGTTGTGGTACCGGTGGACTGCTCCATCTCGTTGACCGTGCCGCCCTCCCAGTCGAAGCGCTCCTTGCTGGTCGCGTGAGCGCGAAACTGCTCCTCGAACGCCTGTCGCAGGCTGCCCTGCACTCCGCCCAGCGCCACTCGCTCGTGCGGTCTCCGCGGCCCGGCCAGGCTAGCCTCCACGGTGCTCAGGTCCAGCGTCAGCAGGTCCGTGAACTCCGGGTCCGGCGTCGAGTCTTCGCGGAACAGGTTCTGTGCCCGGCAGTATCGCTCCACCAGTTCGACGAGCCCCGCGTCGCGTCCGGTCAGCCGCAGGTACGCCAGCGTCACCGCGTCCACCGGGAAGTACCCAACCGTCGCGCCGTATTCGGGAGACATGTTTGCGATCGTCGCCCGGTCCGGCAGGCTCAGGTTGCTCAGGCCGGGCCCGCAATACTCCACGAACTTCTCGACGACCCCCCGCTTCCGCAGCATCTCTGTAACCGTCAACACCAGGTCCGTGGCGGTGACTCCCTCGCTCAGCGCGCCCGTGAATCGAAGGCCGATCACTTCCGGCGGGAGCATCGACACCGGCTGGCTCAGCATCGCCGCCTCCGCCTCAATCCCGCCTACGCCCCAGCCCAGCACGCCGAGCCCGTTGATCATAGTCGTATGGGAGTCCGTCCCCACCAATGTGTCCGGAAAAGCGATAGTCGTACCGTTCGACTTGACGGTCTGCACCACGCGCGCCAGGTACTCCAGATTCACCTGGTGTACGATGCCGGCGCCCGGCGGTACCACGCGGAAGTTGCGGAACGAGTTCTGCGCCCAGCGCAGGAACGCGTACCGCTCGCGGTTCCGCTCGTACTCGCGGTCGACGTTGATCCGAAACGCGTCCGGCCCCCCGAACGCATCCACCTGCACCGAGTGGTCGATCACGAGGTCCACCATCAGGTCGGGGTTCACCCTTTGCGGGTCGCCCCCCTGCCGGTGCACCTCCGCCCGCAACGCAGCCAGGTCCGCCACCACCGGGATGCCCGTGAAGTCCTGCAGCAGCACCCGCGCCGGCAGGAACGGCAACCCATCCTCTGGCCGCGAGTCCGGCCGCCACGCCGCGAGTCCACGCACGTCCCTCTCCGTGACCACAACGCCGTCGCAGCGCCGCAACAGGTTCTCCAGCAGAATCCTGATCGAGTAAGGGAGGCGGCTGACCTCCCCGGCAGACGCGACTGCATCCAGCCGATAGTAGGAAATGGACCCAGAGGCCGTCTCGAACTTGGCGAGCGCGCCGAACTGATCGCGGGGAGTCTCAGCCATCACCATCCACTATCCACTACTGGCTGACCACTGACAACCACCCATCATCCACTGTATACTTACGCCATCTTCCGCCCCGGAGCTGCGGTCCGGCGCATCCCGCATACCAGGAGGAGCGACACTCGATGGCGATCAAGGCATACGTGCTCGTAGTTTCCGACCCCGGCAAGACCAAACACGTTCACGAAGAGATCGTGAAAATCCCCCAGATCGTCGAGATGCACGAGGTGATGGGTCCCTACGACTTCGTCATCGAACTGGAGGTCGACACCCTCCAGGACATCCCCCCCATCCTCGGCGAGCGCATCCGCACCATCGACGGCGTCCAGAGCACGACCAGCCTGGTCACCCTCGGGGAGTAGGCGCCACCTCCGGGCGACTGAACGGTCGCCTCGATGTCATTCTGAGCGGCGACACGCCCCGATCGCGGCGAGCCGTATCTTCGCGAATAATCTGGGCGGCGTGGGGTCGTGGGTCAGACTACCCGATCGCGGGAGTCGACGTTGCGGCCTCTACTCCCCTGCTGCCTCAATCCGCACCAACAGATCCCCCTCGGACACCCGCGCCCCCGCGTTCACCGCCACCTCCTTCACCGTCCCCGCCATCGGCGCAGTGATCTCGTTCTCCATCTTCATCGCCTCAACGATCAGCAGCACCAGACCTTCCGCCACCTGGTCGCCCGGCTTCACGTCCACCCGGATCACCCGGCCCGTCATCTGCGCCGTCACCGCTCCGGCCGCGGCTGCCGGCTTCTTCGCCGCCTTCGGTCGCGGACGCACGGCTGCCGCGCGGCCTTGCACCTCAATCTCGTACTCCTTCGCGTCGACGAGCAGCCTCACCGTCCCCTCGTCCGGGCCGCCTGCGCTGGAGGCGGGCAGCTGCACCGCGAACGGCTTCTCGTTGACGTAGACCGTAGCGATGTTCCCGCTGCGCACAATGCGCACCGCATAGGCCACGTCGCCGACGCTCACGCTATCCTGAGATGGCTGGACTTCGAACTCTTGTCCCTGGATGACCAGCCTCATTCGTCTAAACTCTCACCGCCGAGCGCCCGCAGGACCCGATCGCCGCCTTCCCATTGCCGATTGCCATCACCGTCCTCGCATCAGCCGGCTGCGACCCGCCATCTTCCACGCGTTGTGGTCATGAGAAGCGGCCACGCTGGGCGCCGTCGCGGCCGTCTGCTGGTGGTCGCTCGCCAGCGCCGCCGCGATCGCCGCCACCAGGTCCGGCTCCAGCCCCGCTCCCTGCTCGCGCCACTCCAGGAACTCGCGCGCCACCTGCGGGAAAAGGACATAGGACATCACGTCCTCGTCTGAATGCGCCAAACTCCCCACTTCCTTCGCTGCCTTCGCTAACTCTGGCGCCAATACGTCTGCCGGCCGGCCCTTGATCGGCTTTTCGCCACCTCCCACCGTCCTCAGGATGTCTGCGCCGATCGGCGCGGGTGTCTCGCCGTACTGACCGAGGACGACTGCCTTCGTCTCTTTGCTCACCTGCTTGTACCGCTGCCCGTAGATCGCGTTGAGCACCGCCTGCGTGCCCACGATCTGGCTCGTCGGCGTAACCAGTGGCGGGTAGCCCATGTCCGCCCGCACCCGCGGTATCTCCTCCAGCACGTCCTTCAGCTTGTCCAGCGCCCCCTGCTCTCGTAGCTGCGAGACCAGGTTCGAGATCATCCCTCCCGGCACCTGGTGCAGCAGCACTCCGGCGTCCACCTTGACGTTCCCCTCGAACGCCGCGTACTTCTTTCGCACCTCCCCGAAGTAGTCCGCCAGGTGCGTTAGCTGCTCCAGGTCCATCTTCGTGTCATCCTTCGTCCCCTCGAATGTCGCGACCAGCGACTCCGCCGGCGGCTGCGACGTACCTTGCGAGAGCGTCGAGAGCGCGCAGTCGATGACGTCCAGGCCGGCCTCGACGGCCTTCACGTACGTCATCTCCGCCATGCCGCTCGTGCAGTGACAGTGCATCTGGATCGGGACCTTCACGATCTTCTTGATGCTGCTCACGATCTGGAACGCGTCGTACGGATGCAGCAGCCCGGCCATGTCCTTGATGCAGATGGAGTCGCTCCCCATCTCCTCAAGCTCCTTCGCCTGCTTGGCGAACATCTCTGGCGTGTGCACCGGGCTGATCGTGTAGCAGATCGTCCCCTGCACGTGCCCGCCCGCCTTCTTCACCGCCTTGATCGCCGTCTCCAGGTTCCGCAGGTCGTTTAGAGCGTCGAAGATGCGGAAGATGTCCATCCCGTTCTTGACCGCGAGCTGGCAGAACTTCTCGACGACGTCGTCCGCGTAATGACGGTATCCGAGGACGTTCTGTCCGCGTAGCAGCATCTGCGTCGGCGTCTTCCTGAACCGCTTCTTTAGCTCCCGCAGGCGGTCCCACGGGTCCTCGCGCAGGAAGCGCAGCGCCGTATCGAACGTCGCGCCTCCCCAGATCTCCACACTGTGGAACCCCGCCTCGTCCATCTCCGCCGCGATCGGCAGCATGTCCTCCGTCCGCATGCGCGTGGCCAGCAGCGACTGATGCCCGTCGCGCATAGTGGTGTCGGTGATCTTTAAGCCCATTGGTGATCCTTCACTACGGGGCTTCGCCCGCGACGAGTTCCGCCAGCCTGCGAAACGCCCGCCGGTACAGCTGCCGGTCAAATATCAAAAGCCATGGTTGGCTCAGGATGTCGGCCAGCCCCTTCAGCTTCATATTCTGCGTCGCGGCTATCCTCGTGTTGCCGTTCTCAGGGGCGAATGTCCATTCGGTTGACTGTTGGTCCAGAAGTCCGGCCCAGAGGCCTTTGCCGGAACCGGGCACTATCTCCTGTCGCACCAGCTTTGCCTCATCCCAGTGCGTGATGCGCATCCGGTACGTTACCGTGCGCCACGCGTTCCGCGCCGTGAACTCAATCTCCGCACCAACTCCTTCTGTCTGTTCGCCCACGCGACGCACAGACACCACTGCGGGCATCCACTCCGGAAGGCTCTCAAGGTTTGTCCACGTCGCCCAGACTTCCCTTAAAGGGGCGGCAATGACCGCCTCTACTTCGATTCGGCCACCCAACATATGCCTCGGAATCTAGGCCTACAACGGGATGTTCCCGTGCTTCTTCGGCGGGTTGCTGTCCGTCTTGTTCTGCAGCATCTCCAGCGCCCGGATCACCTTGATCCGCGTCTCCTTTGGGTCTATCACGTCATCGATGAACCCCCGCGATGCCGCGATGTACGGGTTCGCGAAGTTCCGCCGGTAGTCCTCGATCAGCTCCTTCCGGCGCGCGTCCGGGTCCTGCGCCGCCTCAATCTCGCGCCGAAAGATGATGTTCGCCGCCGCGTCCGGCCCCGTCACCGCGATCTCCGCGCCGGGCCAGGCGTAATTGACGTCCGCGCGCAGGTGCTTCGATCCCATCACCAGGTACGCCCCGCCGTAGTCCTTGCGCAGGATCACCGTCACCTTGGGCACCGTCGCCTCCGCGTACGCGTACAGCAGCTTCGCCCCGTGCACGATAATGCCGCCGTACTCCTGGGCCGTCCCGGGCAAATAGCCGGGCACGTCCACCAGCGTCACGATAGGGATGTTGAACGCATCACAGAAGCGCACGAAGCGCGCCCCCTTGCGCGACGAGTCCACGTCCAGCACGCCCGCCATGCTCATCGGGTTGTTTGCCACTATCCCCACTACTCGCCCGTTCATCCGACCGAGACCGACGGTGATACTGCGCGCCCATGCCGCGTGCACCTCCATGAAGTCGCCGTCGTCCAGGATCGCCTCGATCACCGTGTGGACGTCGTACGGCTTACTCGAGTCCTCCGGTACCAGCTTCGCCATCTCGTTACAAAGGCGGTCGGGCAGGTCCGCGGGCTCCTGGTACGGCGGGTCCTCCATGTTGTTCAGCGGCAGGAACGATATCAGGCGCCGCACTTCCTGCAGGCACTCTTCTTCGCCTTCCACGCTGAAATGCGCGACACCCGTGCGGCTGCTGTGCACCTGCGCTCCACCCAGCTCCTCATGCGTCACGTCTTCTTGAGTCACCGCGCGCACTACGTCCGGACCGGTGATGTACATCTGGCCGCTGCCCTGCTTCATGAAGATGAAGTCCGTTATCGCCGGCGAATACACCGCCCCGCCCGCCGACGGGCCCATGATCACCGATATCTGCGGTACGACTCCCGAGGCGATCACGTTCCGCGTGAAGATCTCCCCGTATCCCTTCAGCGAGACCACGCCCTCCTGGATGCGGGCCCCACCGCCGTCGTTCACCCCTATCACCGGCGCGCCATTGCGCAGCGCTAGGTCCATCACCTTGCAGACCTTCTCCCCCGCCACCTCCGAAAGTGACCCCCCGAGCACCGTAAAGTCCTGCGAATAGACGTACACCGGCCGCCCTTCGATCTTGCCGTAGCCCGTCACCACTGCGTCCCCGTGAACCTTCTGCTTATCCAGCCCGAACTCGGTCGATCGGTGGGTTGCCAGGGCGTCGAACTCGTCGAAGCTCCCCTCGTCCAGCAGGATGTTCAGCCGCTCACGCGCCGTCAGCTTGCCGCGCCCGTGCTGCGCCTCGATGCGCTCCGCGCCGCCGCCTAGGCGACCTTGCTCCTTGACGCGAGCAAGCTCCGCCAAACGGTCGGTAGCCTTCTTGTCTTCGATAGCCATACGTCTGAGCTATAGGCGACTTCGATTGCCGGAGCCGCCGCGCGCCGATGTTAGCATAGCGCACGAATCGCGGGCAACCGCGGTCGTGGGTCGCCTACTGGTCGTGGGTCGCCTACTGGCTGGTCATGCTCTGGGGAATATTGATCACGTCCCCGATGTGCAGCGTACGCGGGTCCACACCCGGGTTCGCGTCCACGATGCCTTGCGTGGTGACGCCGCACTTCTCCGCGATCGACGAGAAGTTGTCGCCGGACGCGACTGTGTACTTCGGGCCGCATTCGCCCGGCTCGCCGCCGGGTGTCGTCGGCACCGGCGTCGCCTCCGGCCCGACGGGGATGATGGCGTTAGGATCGATGATGATGATCTCAGGAGCCTCCTCCCACGGCGTCGCGGTTGGCACGTCGCCGGGGTCCGTGAGCGCGCCGGGGCGGAAACTGGAGTCGTCTTCACCACCGCCGCACGCCGCCACAAGGCCAGGCAGCGCGACGAGTGCCAGGAGCAACGGAGTCAGAATCTTGGGGGGCGTCATCGTCTCCTTCGCGGGCATACTAACGTATGCCGGAGCCGTGGGCAACTATCCGGCGAGGATACGGCCTATGACCTGCATCCCCAGCGCGCCGGCCTCGCGCAGACGCTCCTCCTTAAGGAACTCGAAGCTGTCGTCCTTCGTGTGGTAGTGCTCGTCGCAGAAGCAGTTGAACAGGATCGCCGGGATACCCGCCTGGATGAACGGCGCGTGATCGCTCCCCGCACCATCAGGCAGCGCGCTCATCAGGCTGTAGTCTAACCCCAGCTTCTCCGCCGCTTCCATTGCGATGTCCTTGATCGCGTCAGAGCCCACCAGCGGCCATTCATCGCCCACGGCCAGCATGTCGAAGTTCAGCATCGCCTCGATGATCAACTTCTCCGGCTCCGTCAACTGCTCCACGTACCAGCGGCTGCCCAGCAGGCCCGCCTCCTCGGCCCCGAAAAGCGCGAAGCACACGTCGTCAAAGCCGCCGTCCGCCGCCAGCGCCCGCGCGATCTCAATCGCCACGCTGGTGCCCGAGGCGTTGTCGTTCGCCCCCGGCCCGGCTGACACCGAGTCATAATGCGCCCCGACCACGATCCGGCACGTGTGATCCGGGGGATAGGCCGTGACGTTCTGCGATTGCGACTTCACCGTCTCCTGGTCCAGGTTCAGGCGCAGCCTTACCGGTTGCGGGTTGGCGGCGTTTTCGATAAGGTCGCGGAGCATCTCTCCATCCTCCCTGGAGATGCTTGCCGTCGGGATGGCGCTCTGCTCGCTCAATTGTCCGCCGAAGATGCCCGGCTCGTTGTTGTACACCACCACCGCCACGGCGCCTGCGTTGAACGCGTTCGCCACCTTCTGGCTGAAGAACAGCACCCCTCGCTTCACCAGCGCGATCTTGCCGTCGATGCGGGCCGGGTAATCGCTCTCCGCTCCCAGCCCCGCGTACGCCACGTCCGCCTCTACAGCCCCTTCGATGCTGCTTGACATCGCGGCGACGGCGAGCGTCTGCACCTGTGGCGACACCATATCCAACGTGCTGTGGTCCACGAAAGTATCGAACGGGAACGGCTGCATAGCTGTCACGTAGCCGTAGCTCGCCAGCTCGTCCCGGATGTACTCCGCACCCTGCCGCTCGCCCTCACTGCCAGCCGCGCGCACGCCGATCTCCACCGAAAGCATCCGCGCATGTTCAACCGCGGCCGCGGCGTCGAACTCTGGCGCGCCCAGGCCGGGCGTTGGCTTCGGGGCATCGCTTGCAGACGATGAGGGACTTTGGGAGGGAGACTCCGTCGCCTGTGGCTCATGGCCAGCATCACCGCAGGACCCAAGCGGTATCAGTAGCGCAAAACCTGCCACGCCGGCTAGGATCTGCCTGCGACGGTTTGTCAAACGATTAGCGCCGGCCCCGGCGGTTCCACCACGATCGCAGCCCGCCGTCTTGCCCGGGACGCAGGTCAATCGGCTTGTCGCGCCAGTACTTCCGCTGCGACCGTCCGCCCGGCGAGTTCCTCCGCAGCGACCACGCGAACGCGGCTATGAACACCAGAATCGCTCCCGCGATCACCCAGCGCGTAATACCACCGTCCGGCCCGGCCAGGTAGAACAGGACGATGACCAGAATCGCGATGAGCAAGATGTGCCCGGCCGAGAGCCGGGGCAATGGGATAGAACTGACCATATCGCCCACGTCGAGGAAGAAGGCACCGGTCGCGGACACCGCCCGACGCCAGGCCGCCTTCTTCTTCGGGAACGTGTCGAGGCTCGCAAGAAGCTCGTCGATCTCCTGGTGGAGTTTATCTGGCACTAGGGCTCCTGGTTCGGTCGCTGCGTGTGTCATTTTATCTCTGTAGACGTATACGAGTCCACGCTGTTGCGCGGCTCTGCGTCCCCCAAGACCCTGGAGGTCCTCGGGCTGGCGCTTCTTCATGCGTCTTGGCACACGTGGCATCCCTCGCGATAATGGGACGCAATCCGGAAGGAGAAGCCCCCCATGGACTGGCGCGAAGAATACAACAGGCGCCTCGCCCCGGCTGAGGACGCCATGAAGCTCGTGAAAGCGGGCGATCTGGTGGTGATCCCCCTCGCCGGGCCGCGCGTTCTGCCCGGCGCGCTCTTCCGCCACTGCACCGGAAACGGCGTCTCGATCGACCTCCGCGTAACCACACCGCTGGCTGATCCCGGCTGGTTCCAGCCCGGCCACGAGCAGACCTTTCGCGTAGAATTCGAGCTTTTCATCGGCGACTTCGCCCGCCACGCCGTCGACGAAGGTCGCGCCACCTACCTCCCGAACCTCTTCTCTCTCGCCGGCAAAGAGACTGAGGAAGAGAGAACGGAACGGCGCGCGGTCGACGTTTTCCTGGTCTCCGTCACGCCGCCTGACGACGGCGGATACGTGGCGTTCGGAGCGCACAACTGGAACAAGCGCTCCTATACCCGCCGCTCGCGCACAGTCATCGCTGAGGTAGACGCCGGCCTGCGGCCCGTCTGCGGCGACAACCGCGTCCACGTTTCCGAGGTCACCGCCTTCGTAGAGGTTCCGCCCGTGCAGATCACGCGCGGCCTCGTCGAGGCCTGGCTGCGCCGCGTCGAGGATGAAGATGCGCGCGCCGCATACCTCGGCATCATCGATGAGCTTGGTGAAGACATGGACCGCCTGATCGTCGTTGGGCCCATCATGACCCGCCTGCCCCCGGAACAGGTGCGCCGCCTGCTGGGCCTCGCGGAGCCGCCCGATGTCGCGAAGACGATCTGCGGTTACGTTGGGGGTCTGGTGCCGGACGGCGCGACGATCCAGATTGGCGCGGGGGAGCCCAGCATGTACCTCGCCCGTACCGGTGCCTTCGACAACAAGCAAGACCTTGGCTTGCACTCGGAGATGGTCGCCCCCGGCATTCCCAGGCTTGTCGAAGCCGGCGTCATCAATGGCCTGAGAAAGACCCTTCATCCCGGTAAGGCGATCGCCGCGGCGTGGTCCGGCTCTGACAGCGAAGACCTCAAAATAGTCACCAACAACCCGAAATTTGAGGTCCGTGACACCGACTACGTCTTGGACCTTCGCACAATCTCTCAAAACGAAAACTTCTACGCGATGAACAACTCTCTCTCGATCGATCTCATCGGCCAGATCAACTCTGAGAGCGTATTCGGGCCTCGCATGATCAACGGGTCGGGTGGGCAGCCGGAGTTCCAGATCGGTGCTGCGATGTCCAAGGGCGGTCGCGCCATTACCCTTCTGCCTTCTACGGCCCTTGCTGGCGCGGTCTCTCGCATAGTTGCCCATCATGATGCCGGTTCCATCATCACGGTCCCTCGCTTCTTTGCAGACACCATCGTCACGGAATACGGCATCGCCCGCCTCTGGGGGAAGAATCACCGCCAGCGTGCCGCGGAGCTGATCGCAATCGCCCATCCCGACTTTCGCTCGGACCTACGGGCGGCGGCGGAGCGTCTATAGGCCGATGACCGTACAGGCGCCCATCCTGCCTGCCTGCCTCAGGAGGGAGGCTCTCGAAGGACGAGCGGGGCGCTGAAATCTGCCTCACTGATATACTCCCCCCATGAAAATTGGTGCGCACGTCAAGACCTCCGGCGGCGTCGACAAGGGCATCGAGCGCGCGGCCGAGATGGGCGCTGAAGCCGTCCAGATCTTCTGCGGCGCCCCCCAGGCCTGGCGCCGGAAGACCTTCGGCAATGACGAACTCACCGCCTATCGGGCTAAGGTCGCCGAGACCGCCATCGAGCCCGCCTTCATCCACGGCCTCTACTTGGTGAACTTAGCCTCCGATAAGCCCGACTTGCTCGCGAAGTCGTACGACGCGCTCGTCGCGGAGATGAAGGCCGCCTCTCTGCTCGGCGCGAAGGGCGTCATCTTCCACCTCGGCTCGC
This sequence comes from uncultured Dehalococcoidia bacterium, assembly GCA_964558415.1. Classification (GTDB taxonomy): domain Bacteria; phylum Chloroflexota; class Dehalococcoidia; order SM23-28-2; family RBG-16-64-32; genus CAZLDI01. The sequence continues at coordinate 113,160 of CAZLDI010000007.1, read as the reverse complement.
ACAAGGGCGCCGGTTACGACGCTCGGGTCGCCCAGGTCACCGGCTACGTCCGGCGCGTGATCGACGCAACGCCGGAAGACACCTGGCTCATCCTTGAGAACAGCGCCGGCATGGGCGGCGCGATCGGCTCCCGGTTCTCCGAGCTCGGCAAGATCGCTCGCGAGGCTGGCTCGCCTCGCGTCAAAGTCTGCCTGGATACGCAGCACTCGTTCGCCGCTGGTTATGACGTGAAGACCCGTCCGGGCCTCGACTCCGCGATGGACGAGTTCGACCGCGAGATCGGCCTCGAGCGCCTCGTCGCCGTCCACGCCAACGACTCGAAGTGTCCGCTCGCTGGCGGCATCGACCGCCACGAGAACATCGGCGACGGCCACATCGGTCGCGACGGCTTCGCGAACCTCCTCTCCCACCCCGCATTCGCCGAGGTCCCTTTCCTACTCGAAGTCCCCGGCTTCGACAACGAAGGGCCGGATGCTGCCAACGTCCAAATCCTCAAGGAGATTCGGAGCGAGGTCGCTTCGTAGGGTCGCAGCCGAGTCTAGGACCGCCGGCGAAGCCCCCTAACGCCGCAGCAGCCCCTCCAGTCGCTCTCGGTCGAACCCGAACACCGTCTCTCTCTCGATCCGAATCACCGGACGCCGCAACAGATACGGCACCTCCAGCATCATCCGCACCAGCTCCCCGTCCGCCGGGGGATTGGCTGGATCCAGCCCCATCTCCTTCGCCCGCGGGCTCCGCCACGCGAAGGCTTCCGCCGGCGGCGTCGCGCCCAGCAGCTCGCGCAGCTCCGCCTCGTTCAGTGGCTCTTGGAAGAAGTCCCGCTCCCGCACCATCACGCCATATAGCGAAAGGAACTCCTTCGCCTGACTACAGGTGCTTCACCCCCGCTTTAGATAAAATTCAGCATCCATCGTGGCTGTAAAATCGCCCTGGCGTTGGCGCTACTTTGCGGCCACACTCACGTTGTACATCTCAACCACCGCATCGATGTACGCCTCCACAGTCCGTGGCCGCTTCCTGTGCCTGCGGTGGATTAGCGAGATCGGCCGCTGGATCGGTTCCGCGTCCACCAGGTCGATGCGCACCAGCGTGCCGGCATCCAGCTCGCGTTCGATCGTCACCAGCGGCACCAGCGCGATCCCCAGCCCCTCCTCCACCATACGCTTCGTCGCCTCGAGCGAATCCAACTCCATCGCGACGTTTGGTATCACCTCTGCCTGGCGGAAGAAGTTGTTGATGAGGCCGTAGTATGAGGACCCTCGATCGAAGAGGACGATAGGCTCTGTCGCCGCCTCCCCGATCGTCGTTCGAGCGTCTTCGGCGAACCGGTGCTTTGGATAGGCCACGAGCACGATCTCATCGTCGTACAGATGGATGTTCTCTACATCGGGGTGCGTCAGCGAGCGTACAAGCCCGACCTGTACTTCGTCCGCCAGTAGCATGGCAAGCACCTGCTCGGACCGCCCGGTGCGGATCACCACATCAACGCCCTGGTAACTCTGGCGGAAGCGATGCAGGATGCTCGGCAGCACGTACGTCGAGATCGTAGGAGCCGATCCCAGCCGCAAGGACCCCGCCTGTACGTTCCGCACCTCGTCGACGGCGTCGCGCCCTTCCTGCAGCGTCTGGAGCAGCCGGTCGCTGAACGGCAGGAACGCCAGCCCGGCGTCCGTCAGCCGCACGCCGCGGCCGCCTCGCTCGAACAACTCCTCGCCGAGATCTCGTTCGAGGGTCTGGATACGCGCGGTAATCGATGGCTGTGTTAGTTGAAGCACCTCCGCCGCACGGCTGAACGACTTGTGCGCCGCAACCTGCACGAACGCTTCGACCTGACCGAAATCCACGGGGCGGAACCTCCTGCTAGCTATTAAGGGCGTTTATAGCTGGCATAGTAGAGAATAGAGGCGATTTGGCGATTCGTCAAGAAGCAGACGTTACAGCGTTGTTAACGCTGGCGATGGCTTAGTGGCGCTCAGTGCGCGCCCGGAACCCGCCTGTATCTTTGTTCTTGAACCACTCGGCGTTGATCTCGGTGTAGTTCTTCCACTGTTCCGGCACGTCGTCCTCAAAGAAAATCGCAGTCACGGGACAGACAGGCTCGCACGCCGCGCAGTCGATGCAGGTGTCAGGGTCGATGTAGTACTGTGGATCATCCTCACTCGTGTAGATGCAATCCACGGGACAGACATCCACGCAGGATGCATCCTTTGTCCCGATGCATGGTTCCGTGATGACGTATGTCATATTACGCCCTGATCGTTACGATTTTACCCCTCATCGACAACCACGACAATCTCAGACAGGCTCCTCCGGCCGCACGCCCCGCTTCGTGACCGTCACATCCCCCCTTACGCGCGCCTGACAGGCCAACCGCAGGGAGCGTACCCGAATGGCGCCTTCTCCAAGCTCCTCTGCCAAAGTCTTGCGCTCGGCGCGGCCCATCTCATCCAGGTTTTCCGCACCTTGGTTCACGGTGCAAGCGCACGTCGTGCAGATCCCCTGCCCCCCGCACGTCGTCGGCCAGTACAGCCCGTGCGCCCAGGCCGCCTCCATGATCGTCTGCCCCAGCGCTGCCTCCACCGTCTCTTCCAGGGGCAAGATAGTTACCTTCGCCATCACGTGCGATTCTAGCATCCGTCAGGCCAGCGTTCGCTGGCATGCGCCTACCGGCGTGTTGCTTTGACGCTTCGTGCCTCCCTTATACTGAGTCCGGTTGAGAACAAGGTGGAGGCAGCATGAAAGACATCCCGCAGGGCACCAGCGACGAGATGGTCATCGACACTACCCCGGACATGGGCGTTAAGCACCTCCCTGTCCCCATGTACTCCACACCGACGATGGTCGCTCACATCGAGGGACTCTGCCTCAAGATGCTGATCCCCTTCCAGGATTCCGGCGAAAGCTCCGTCGGTTACCGCGTCGATCTGAAGCACATGGCCGCCACGCCCATCGGCATGAAGGTCACCATAAAAGGGCGCGTCAAAGAGCAGGACGGCCGCAAAGTAGTCTTCGAGGTCGAAGCCTATAACGAGACCGGCGCGAAGATCGGCGAAGGCCTGCACGAGCGCCGCGTTATAGACATGTCACGGTTCGCCGGGCGAAGCTGAACCCTCCATGCCCTCCCTTCTGGAGACTGCGCGCAGGGGCTACCGTTTCCCGGACACCACCTATCACCTATCACCGCAGGCCGTGTCCGCCTACGTCTCAGCCGTCGAAGACGGTGCAATTGACCGGCTGGGCGATATCGTTCCGCCGCTGGAAGTGGCCGCGCTGTCTGTGAGCGCCCTGCTAGACCGCACAGTCCTCCCTCCTGGCGCTTTACACGTAGGCCAGGAGTTGTCGTTCCACCGCAGCGTTCGCGTGGGCGAGCGTCTGCTTACGCGCCTGGACATCACTAGCCGGGGGGAGCGCCAGGGCTGGGTCCTGATGGGCATCAGCGTCGCCGTTACCGACGAATCCGGCGGCCTCGTCATGACCGGCCGCGCCATGCTCAGTTTCCCGACCGAGGCGTCCTGATGCAGGCGGGCGTTCGCTCGTTTCAGATCGGCGATGAGCTGCCTGGCGTCACGCGCATCATCACGCAGGATAGGATCAACGACTATGCCGCCGCGAGCGGCGATCACAACCCGCTCCACACGGACCCCACGTTCGCCGCCGGCACTCAGTTCGGTGGCACGATCGCCCACGGCATGCTCGTCCTCGCTTATATCTCGGAGATGCTCACAGCCGCTTTCGGAAAGGCTTGGCCTGCCTCCGGACACCTCAAAGTCCGCCTGCGCGCGCCCGGTCGCCCCGGTGATTCAGTCACAGCGTCCGGCCGCGTAATCCGCGTGGACGGCCCCTTGACCGTCTGCGAGGTCGAATGTCGTAATCCGGCGGGTGAGTTGCTCATCTCCGGCGAAGCATCGGTAACCGTGTGAAGGTCGGCCTCTTGACTGCAGCTCTAGCCCCTCTCGCCATCACTCTCGCCTGCAGCGGCGGTGGCGGCGATCTACCTGATGACGAACGTGTTCGCCAGATCGCCGGCGTCGCCGAACTCGCGACGAACGCCTACGCCGCCGACGGCCCCGAGGGTCTTTACGACTACCTCGCACCGGAGATCACCCAGCGATGCATATCAGCTGATCTCGTGACTGCCCTTGCACAAGAGTACGTCCCGGACGGCTTCCAACGCGTCAAGTCCGTTGATTTCGTCGGCGACGAAGCTCGCACCATCGTGGTACAGCTGGTCGACGGCCAGGAGCGTGAAACCGAGTGGGTTTTCGTCTCCAAATCTGAAGGCGTCGTCACAACTTGGCGCCTCGTGTTCGTTCCCGGCCTCGAGGAGTGCCGCGGCTAATGGTCCGCGCCGTCGTCACGGGGCTTGGCTGCATAACCCCAATCGGACACACGGTCAGTGAGTTCTGGCACAACCTGACCTCCGGCGTCTCCGGAGTCAAGCATATCTCCCTGTTCGACGCCAGCGATCAGGACTGTCGGATCGCCGCCGAGGTCAAAGACTGGGACCCGGCCCGCTACATGGACTCGAAGGCCGCAAAACGCGCCGCGCGCTTCTCCCAGTTCGCCGTTGCCGCCGCCCGTCAGGCCGTAGAAGACTCGTGCCTCACAATCAACCACCGGAACCGAGATGACATCGCCATCGTGATGAACACCGGCGGTGGCGGCGTCGACGTCATTGCGGACGGCGAAAAGACGTACCTCGAAAAGGGCGCCGCCCGCGTTGGGCCGCTCACCGTGCCAGCGATGGCCCCCAACATGGCGTCGTGCCAGGTGGCGATCAACCTTGGCGTCCGCGGCCCAACCATTACCTCCGTGGCGGCTTGTGCAGCCGGTATCTTCGCCTTTGTCGACGCCAAGCGACTGTTGGACCTCGAGGAGACGGAAGTCGTGATCGCGGGCGGCGCGGAGGCCAACATCATCCCGATCTCTATCGCCGCCATGGCCAACCTGCGCGCCCTCTCGACCCGAAACGACGAACCCGAACGCGCCTGCCGCCCGTTCGACCGCGACCGTGACGGCTTCGTCTACGGCGAAGGTTCCGCCGCAATGATCATCGAGACGCTCGAACACGCGCGGCGACGAGGCGCCCGCATCTATGCCGAGCTTGCTGGGGGCGCGATCACTTCAGATGCCTACCACATCACCGCGCCAGACCCGACCGGCGACGCCGCGGCAACGGCGATTACGCGCGCGCTCAAGAAGTCTGACCTCCGGCCGCAGGACGTGGACTGCGTCGTGGCCCACGGTACTGGCACCCCCCTTAACGATGCCGCCGAGACCACCGCCATCAAGCGCGCTCTCGGCGATCACGCCTACAGCGTGGCGGTCACCGGGCCCAAATCCATGGTAGGCCATCAGCTCGGCGCAGCCGGTGCCATCTCTGCCCTGACCGCGATCAAGGCGATCTGCGAAGGCGTCGTTCCGCCCACGATCAACCTCGAGACGCCCGACACCGACTGCGACCTGGACTACACGCCGCTGACCGCCGCCCGCAGGCCCGTGCGTGTCGCCATCGCCAACGGCTTCGGCTTCGGCGGCCAGAACGGCGTCATCGCCTTCAAGGAGTTCGCGCCTGCATGAACCCACGTCATTCTGAGCGCCCATCCAGTGGAACGCGCCGACCCCGCTTGCCGCGAAGGAATCCGGGTGGCGGAGGCGCGGTGGGTCAAGCGGTTCCGGTCGCAGGCTATCCCCAATGACGCAAGGTCTCGGGGACGAACTGGATGGCAGCCCTCGCCACATGTGCTACGGCTGTGGAGACCGCAACCCCGAAGGGCTCCATATCGAGTTCGAAGTCGCTGGCCTCGTCGTGAGCGGCCGCTTCTTCGCGCGGGCTACCCATCAGGGTTTCCCCGGCCTCGCCCACGGAGGAATCGCCGCCGCCGCGATGGACGAAGCGATGGGCTGGGCCATGTATGCTGCCGGAGCCTGGGCCATGACCGCCCGCATGGAGGTCAAATATCGCAGACCGCTCCCCCTCGGCCAGGAGCTAGCCGTCACGGCTCAGGTGGTTAGAGACCGCGGGCGCCGCCTTGAAGCCGAGGCCAAAATCCTCACTCTCTCAGGCGAGATTCTGGCAGAGGCAACCGCCCTCTTTCTCCGCGTCCCCAACCACCGCGTCCACGAGCTCGAAATCTCCTACCGCGGTGGCGCCACTGCGTAGGGGCGGCCCGGCGTGGTCGCCCGTTCGTCGCTTGTCCCCGTGGCCACCCGCCATCGCCCCACCCCCGCATTCCGCTCTCTCCCCCTCATGGTGAGCCCGTCGAACCATGAGCGGGGCGACCAAACCCCCGCGCGCTCGGCCCCAGCTACCCAGCCTTTGCATACGCGCCTGCTTGGCGGTCCCCCCCTGTACGTCCTCAACCGCAGCGGCATCCCGCTCATCCCGTTCGAACTTGCGCGCCGCTTCGCCATCCCTTGGGGCGACTTCGCCTACGCCGTCTGGCACAGCAAGCGACAGAAGGCGCTCCGCAACTACGCGCGCATCCTGGGTCTCGACATAACCAATCCCGCCGTCGAGCGGGCCGCCCGTCGTTGCTTCCGTCACTTCGCTCGGTACATCGCCGAGATCATTCACGTCCAGGGCTGGGACAACAATACCGTGCTCGACCGCCTGGAAGTCAGGGGCGAGGAGCACTTCGACGACGCCGAGTCGCATGGTAAGGGGATCATCTTCGCCAGCGCCCACATGGGCAGCGCGGAGGTCGCCGCCGCCATCGCCATCATGCGTGGCTACAAGATCACCGCCGTCACCGAACGCTTTGGCCCGCCCGCGATCATGGACTGGGCCCAGGCCTGCCGCGCCCGCATGGGCGTGACGCTAGTGCCCGCCCATGGCGCGGGCATCCGCTTGCTGCGCAGCCTGCGCCGCCGCGAGATGGTCGCCTTCGTCCTCGACATCGCCCTGGATCGTTCCGATGGCGTGCCGATCAGCTTCTTCGGCAAGCCCACCGTCTTCCCCGCAGGCCCCGCCCGCCTTGCCCGTCTCAGCGGCGCCCCGCTTATATTCGCCGTGGCCGCGCGTCGTCCGGGTGGTCGCTTCATTGCTCACATCGAGCCCCCGCTGGTCTCGAATAAAGAGTTGAGCGCCGAAGAGGACATCGCCCGGCTCACGCGCCGCCTGGCTGCGGCCTTTGAGTCCTACGTCCGCCGCTACCCGGAGCAATGGTACGTCTTCCGCGACATCTGGGCACCGTAAGGTCGGGGCCACCGCCACCCTGTTGCTGCTGCTGCGCCTGACGCCAGCCTCGGTGACGGGCGGTGATCCCGACTAGTCGGGCGTCTCTATCGGCTAATCAACTACCGCGGTCTGTACTTCTCGAAGTCTCCTACGCGTGACACCACCGGGTTCGCCTTCCCCATCGCCGCCTGTGCCTGTCCTATCGTGACGACTTGACCCGTGTACGACGCCGGCTGAGTCGCGATCCATAGCGCCGCCTCGGACGCCGCCTCCGGCTTGTCCCAGTCCGAGAAGTCCATCCCCGGATTGCGGAACGTCCAGCCCTCCGTCGCGATCATCAACTCGATCCGCAGCGCGTTCACGGCGATTCCGTGCGGCTGAAGCTCCTCTCCCGAATACTGCGTAAGCGTCTCTAGCGCCACCTTTGACGCCGAGTACGAGACCATACCCGGCAGCCGCGCCGCCGCCAGCATCGAGGAGATATTGATGATCCGCCCGCTCTTGCGCTCGAGCATCCCCGGAACGAACGCCTGCATGCAGATCACCGGCCCGCGCAGGTTCACGTTAAACACCAGGTCCCAGCGCTTCAGCGGCGTCTCGTGAAACGGTGCAGGCGCGCTGATTCCGGCATTGTTCACCAGGATGTCGCACCGGCCGAACGTCGCCAGCGTCCGCCGTGCCATCTCCTCGATCTGCTCCTGGCTCGATACGTCCACCTGCAACGCCAGCGCCCGCCTGCCTTCCGCCTCCACCTCTCGCGCCGTCTGCTCGATCGTCCCGGGCAACTTCGCGGGCGCACTTTCGCTCGTACGCGCCGTCACCACCACGTCCGCCCCTGCCTTCGCGAAATCGATCGCGATCTGCCGCCCGATCCCCCTGCTCGCGCCCGTAACCACGGCGATCTGGTCCAGTAAGGGTTTCTCAGACATCAAGCCCACACTATGGATGTGTGCCTCGGCTCGCGTCAAGAGCTGCCAGTATATTCGCGCGCGATGGCACTCATCCGCGGCCATGTCCGTCTTTGCTCAACGGAGATGCCGCGCGACTTTCTCGTCACCTCCACCCGGGTTCGCTTTCCATGCAGCTCATAGGTCAGGTCCACTTCCCCGCTTCCAATCCGCATCCCCTCCACACGCACCTGCTTCAGCCACGCCGGTAGCTTCGGCTGTACGACCAGTAGCCGGCCGTTCGGTGCGTCGGGACAGAGGCCCAGGATCGCCTGTATGATGAGCGGAAACGCGCCCGCCGCCCAGGCCTGCGGCCGACAGGCAACCGGGTATGGAACGGGGGCCTGGTGCGCTGAACGCTCAGTGCCCGCGAACAACTCGGGTAGCCGGTAGTACGGAAACGCGCGTGCGGCGTCGAATAGAGCGGTCGCGAGTTCGTTGAGCTCGTCCTCGAAGCCGTAACGTTTGAACCCCATCGCAATTATCGAGTTGTCGTGTGGCCACACCGTTCCCAGGTGATATCCAAGCGGATTGAATCTCGGCGATTCGGCGCTCAACGTTCGAACGCCCCATCCTGAGAACATATCGCCTGCCATGAGCCGTTCCACCACCTGCTTGCCGCGGGGGCGACGCGCGATCGCGCTCCACAGCGCGTGCCCCGCGTTCGACGTAATCGAGGCCGCTTGCCGTCCCGTCCCGTCCAGTGCCAGGGCGAAGCACCCTTCGTCGAGCCAGAACTCCTGATTGAACCGCCGCTCCATCGCCTTCGCGCGCTGGGCAAGCTCTTGCGCGAAAACCCCGTCCCCCAGCGCCAGGAAGAGCTGTGCTAGGCGACCCAGCGCGGCGTATACGTAACCTTGTACCTCCACGAGGGTCACCGGTGGCTCTACCGGGCTTCCGTCCGCGTGACAGATAGAGTCTCCGGAGTCCTTCCAGCCCTGGTTCACCAGCCCCCGGCTGGAACGCTTCTCGTAATCGAGATATCCGTCCCCATTACTGTCCCCATACTGCGTTAGCCAATGCACGGCAGCGCGCAGATTCGTCTCCAGCTGCGAGAGCAGGCCCGTGTCCCCGGTCCACGCGAAATACTCGCCCGCCAGCCACAGGAACAGCGGTGTCGAATCCACGCTCCCGAAGTACGGCGAAAATGGCAACTCGCCGGTACTCGTCAGTTCACCCTGCCGAAGCTCGTGGAGTATCTTACCGGGCTCTTCGTCCCGCCATGAGTCGAACTTCTTGCCCTGCCAGCGAGCCAGCGAAACGAGACAGTCGCGGGCGATCGCTGGCTTTAGCGCCAGCGTCTGAAGCCCCACTACGGCAGAGTCTCGACCGAACAACGTGTCGAACCACGGCGTGCCGGCTGCGGGATAGCCCGTCCCCGCGCTGCCGTGGTTCCACAGCATTCGCAGGTCGGTCAGAGAGCGCTCCAAAACTGCGTTGAAGAACGCGTTATCTGTCTCAATGCGGGTCGCATCCAGGAACCACGCCTCGTACTCCCTCTTAACCACCGAGAATCGCTCAGCTTCACGGGCGATTTCGAGCCGGCCGTCCATGCTCACCAGCACCCGGATCGTCTCGCTCGTTCGCGGCCCAAGCGACACCCGGAAGTTCACCACTGACATCTCGAAGTGTCTCTGCACTGATCGGGGCCCCGGCTCGAACGAGAGCAGCGTCTCTCTCTTGCGCCCGTCGCGCCCCTTGTAGGCCAGGGCCAACTCCGACTGCCGCCATACCGGTTGATAGAAGGCACCTCGGAGCTCGCGCTGGTACCCACGCACCTCGAAAATATCGGCAAAATCCGCCGCGATCCGCAGCGTCAGGTCCAGCTCCACAGGATAGGCATTGTAGTTCGTAGTGCGCACCGTCTCTTCCATGACGTCCTCGAGTACCCTCACCCGGCGCACTTCTATCGTCCCCCTCGGCACAGATTGGCCCTCGGTATCCACCATCGACGGGTTCGTCAGCACCTGCTCTGAGCTGTACCCCAGCTCAGCTGTCGAAAGCAGCACCAGCGGCGTTGTGCCGGCAAATGAAAACTCATACGCGGACAGATAGCGGGTATCCGCGTAGTACAGCCCGTACCCGTCGCTGTTTCCCAGGGGCACTTGCCCTGCGGTGTCCGTCAGCAGAAACAGGTCTCGTTCTCGGATAACCAGCGCATCGCGGATGTCCTGGACGGCCATCGGCTCAGCCTCGGGCAACAGCGTCGTCTGAGGCTGAGATTCTGCGGGAATGACTGGTCGCTCCATACCCGCGGGCTTGGCCATCTATTCAGCGTTTGCCAGTGTCGAAAACATCGTGCGGCTGCCGGAGATCATCTCACGCTACCCGAATCGCCGGTGCCGCTTCGTTCCCGTTCCGCTTCGGCCCCACCTGGCCGCTCGCCATGCGTCGCCCTTTCAGGATCGCCTCGTACACCCTCACATAAGCGCTCGCCATCGCCGGCCCGTCGAATGTCGCGCTCACGTGCGCCCGGCATTGCACCGGATCTATCTCGGAAATATTCTTCAGGGCGGCCACCATCGCGTCGATTGTGCCGACCACGAATCCCGTCTTCCCGTCGCATACAATCTCGGCCGCTGCTCCTCTGTTCGCTACCACAACTGGTGTGCCGCAAGCCATCGCCTCGGCCATTACGAGGCCGAACGGCTCGTCCCACATAATTGGCATCAGCAGGCAGGATGCCCTGCGGTAGAGCTCGCGCTTGAGCTTCCCGTCGGCCTCTCCCATGAACACCACTCTGTCCCCGTCAATAAGTGGCTCCACCACTGTCCTATGGAATTCGCGGTCCGCTGGGTCCACTTTCCCGGCGATGACCAGCCGCTTCCCGGCGCGGCGAGCCACCTCTACCGCCAAATGCGGGCCCTTCTCCGCAGAGATGCGCCCCAGAAACAGTAGGAAATCCTCCTTCTTCGCCTGGAACGGGAAGCTTCCCACGTCTATCCCGTTATAGACCACGCCGACGCACCGGCCTCCAGACACCTTGGGCATCAGGCGGCGCTGCGACCAGCTGATGTTGTTGTAGCACCCCCGGTACCGGTCCCAGACAAACTTCGTGTCCGTAGTGATGAGGCAGTGCATCGTCGTTAGCATCGCAATGTCCGGTATCAAGTGCGAGAGGGCCATTACCTCCTCACCCGCGTGGTTGTGAACGATGTCGTATTCCCCCGCCTCCGAAAGCGCTAGCGACGCATGTTGCCACGCGTATGGAGCCTTATTTTCGATCCCTTGCGCGGTCCGCAGGCTCACCGGGTAACACGAGCGAAGCGTCGCCGACGTCCGGGAGTCCCCGGACGCCCATAATGTTACCTCATGTCCCAGCTTCACCAGCTCCTCAACCAGCAGGTGTACCACGGCTTCCGTCCCTCCGTAGCGGACGGGTGGCACCGACTCCCACAGCGGGGCGATCTGTAGAATCTTCATAGCGACCTCCCTACAGTCGTTGCTCTATTCGATTTAGGTTCCTTGGGTTCTTCGCGGCCGCCGCCTTGGTGGGGTGGCCGATAACTCGTGTGGCTGCCCGGGCAGCCCGAGACGTCGCCTCTGCTAACTACCAGGCGCCATTATACGTCACGCCGTGAACCACGCCACACCGGCCGGACCTGAGAGTGTGTGCCCTTGCCCGGTATTCTGGCCTGTAACCTCCAATCGTCCTATCATGTTCTACAGAATGTCGACCCTCGATCTGCGCTTCGCCTTCGACGAAAAAGGCATCAAAGCCTTCGTGCCGACGCTCGTCGGTCAGGAGATGTCCTACTGGGAGGGCAACCGCCTCTTCCGTGGTCGGGTGCGCGCTGCCGAGATGAAGCGTGACCGCTACGGTAACCCCTATGTGGAAGTTGAAATAGAAGCCCCGGCCGGCTCACCGGTAGAGCCCGCCCCCACCCCCTGAACACTCTGCGTCGGGCCGCTCACCTCGCTTGTAACAGCACAGGGACCAGGATAGCGAGTACCAGAGCGATCGAGATCGCAACTATCAGCCATTGAGGGAACGGCGTCTCCCGCTCCGGCGCCTCCCAGTCCGCATAGCCGGCCGCTTCTGAAAGGTCGTAGTCGGCGTCGCCCGGCTCCGGTACGTACGAGCCATCATCCTCGTCGTCCTCATCGTAGTACCCCTCGGGGGCGTCTTCGATATCCTCGGGGTTATCCCAGTCCGTGTAGTCGCCGTGTTCCGCCCCACGGATATCGCCGCCCAGACCGCGCTCTCGCTCCAGCATCACACCTTCAGTATAACTGCCTGTTCTGGACACCTCTAATGTTGAAATCTCCCTCTAGACCCTGTAATTTTCCGTTGACAGCGACCGTCTTGTATGATAGAAAAAACTCGTAACTTAGTATCCGCTAAGCACCCGCCCCGGCGGGGAGGAAGGACCTCAGCATGGCTATCGATGTCAACATCCTCGAGAAGCTCCGCGAGCCCGCCGAAGTACAGCCCCTGGATCTCAGCTGGCTCAACCTTGACGAAAACGGCCACCCCTGGGGCATGCGCGCGAAGCCCGGCAAGCGCGGCCTCACTCTGGACGAGATCGAGATCGGGCCCGCTGGTGAGGTCCCCGCCGACAGCGACAACCGTTCTATCCGCGCCCGCGGCTCCAAAGCCCGCCCTGATGCGCCACGCGTCCCGGGCACCTACTCTCACGCCGCGGACGTCTACTCCGAGAACGCGCGCCTCCTCTACGAAGAGGCGGTTCAGCGCCAGTGGTCATCCGCCACGGACATCCCCTGGGACGAGATCCAGCCGCTCCCGGACGACATGGAGCGCGCGATGTGCCAGCTCTGCACGATGCTTACCGAGGTCGAGTTCATCGCCGGCGACACCCCCGGCCAGTGGCTTCCCAAGATCAACAGCGAGCACCACGAGGTTAAGCTCTTCCTCATCTCCCAGATCATGGACGAAGCCCGCCACCTGGACGTCTTCCGCAAGCGCGCCCTCGCCAACGGCGGTGGTCTCCTCTCCTCCCTCCCCCAGCAGGGCCTCCGCGTCATCATCGACGCCCAGGACTTCACCGAGATGTCCGCCATCATGCACGTCGCCGCTGAAGGTTTCGTCCAGTCCATGTTCCGCATGGGCGAGTACATCGGCCAGAACGACGCCGAGAAGCGCATCTTCCGCATGTGCGGCCAGGATGAGTCGCGACACCTCGGCTTCGGCGTCATGCACCTGAAGTACGTTCTGGACACCGAGCCCTGGCGGCGCGAGGAGATCCACCACTACCTGGACAAGGTTGAGGCAACCCTCACGCCGGACCCGACCGCCGACGACCGCAGCTTCGCTCTTTTCGAGGCCCTCGCCATCCTTATGGGCGGCGGCATCAAGAACATCGACAAGGGCGTCCAACTGTCCATGCAGGTCCAGCGCAAGCGCGTCAACGAGTACATGCATCGCCTAAAGGTCTCCGGCCTCGGCGACCGCCGCGAGCGCATGAGCCCGATGCTCAAGCAGTTCCTCGACAACTAGCGCCTCCCGCCCCCCTCAGCGCGAGGCGGATAACCCCAAAGCGCCCCCCGCTCCGGACGCCGGGGGGCGCTCCGCTTTCCCGCGGAGCCCGGCTCCCTCTGTCATTCTGAGCGCCCCAACGCTCGCAACCTGCGATTACTCTCGCCGCGAAGGAATCTGGGGTTGGCGGCGTGGTGGATCAGGCCGCGCCCCGGGCGTTCAGGCATGCCCGCCCACATCTCAACTGCGTCGACCCGGCATGTGATAGTATTACTGATAGAAGACGGTATTGCTACGGATAGAGGGTATGGAGCGTATGCTGAAACAAACGACATTAACAGTGAAAGGCCAAGTGACTATACCCAAGGAGATCCGCTTGCGGCTGGGCCTCAAGCCGCGAGATAAGATCGCCTTCGAGATCGACGGGGAGACCGCGAGGCTGAGGAAGGCGTCGGGGATTCTTGCGATGTACGGCTCAGTCTCACCGCGCAGCAGGCCCGAAGACTTCCGACAATTGCGCGAAGAGTTCGAACGGGGAGTGGCCGAGGAAGTACTGTCCGAGACTGAGCGGTAGGATCATGGCGCACCGCTTCCTTGATACCAACATCCTCGTCCGCCTTCTCACCCGTGACGATGAAGAGAAGGCGTCGCGGGTGGTGGCGCTGCTTCTGCGCGTGGAAGCTGGGGAAGAACAGGTGACCGTCTCACCGATGGTCATCTTTGAGACAGTCTTCATCCTCGAGAAGAGCTACGTGGTCCCCAGAGCAAAGATCCGGGACGACCTGCAGTACGTCCTTGCGCTACCGAACGTCCGAATCGCCGATAAGCAAACTTACTACGAAGCGCTGGATGTCTACGCGACAACCCGTCTGTCGTTTGCGGACGCGTACAACGCCGCCTTCATGCGTTCCCAGCGCCTCTCGGAAATCTACACCTGGGACACGGACTTCGACCGCCTGCCAGGCATCACCCGCGTGGAGCCGGCTGCCTGACGGCGCGCCACGGGCCTCCATCTCCTCACTCCCTCCGCCCTCCGCCACCCGGCCGCAGCAGTGACACCACCCACCCCGCCACCCAACCGATCCCCACGCCCACCGTCCCCGAGACGAGCGTTACGATGGTCAGCAGCCCAATGTCCTGCCCATCAGCGATCCCGCGGGAGAGGCTGATCGCCAGCCCGATACAGCCGCCCATAGTGGCGTATCTCAACTTCGGATCACCCCAGTTCGCTCGTTTCATGTCACTTGCTCCTGCGCTCCGTACGCTGCCAGCAGCTCCCCTATAGCCACGTTCACGTCCGTCGGCACCTCCGACCCATCATCCCGCTTCCGTCCGGTAGACGACAGCACGTCCAGCGGTGTTACCTCGCGCCACGCCTTCGGCACGCCCTCGCGGTTCGTGCGGACCATAGCGTCCGCGCCGCCACCAAGCAACACGCGCGCGCACTCCAACCAGCCGTTACCGGCGGCCAGGTGCAGCGCCGTCAGCCCCGCGTTGTCGCGGGCGTTGGCATCCGCCCCGCGCGCCAGCAGGAAGCGCACGACCTCCACCCGGTTTAAGTACGTCGCGCCGTGCAGCGGGCTGTTCCCCGGCCCCGCGAACCTGTGCCGGTTCTGCGCTCGGATGTCCGCGCCCGCGTCCAGCAGGAGTCCTGCGACCTCCGGCGTCGCCGCGAGGTGCAGCGCCGTCCAGCCCTCGTCCGTGTACTCGCCCGCCGATCCGGGCTCCTCCGCGAGAATAAGTCGGACGGTGTTTGCGTCGCCGGTCATCGCGGCCTCAGCGAGCCGCTGAACGTCGGCCGCTGTCATGCGGCTAAGCCTGCGACACGCAGAACTCGTTCCCCTCGACGTCCTTCATGTTCGTCCAGACGTAGCCGCCGCCCGGGCTCATCTCCTCGATCTCCGTCGCGCCGAGCGAGACGAGCCGCTTCACCTCCACCCCTCGGTCCGCGGAACGGATGTTGATGTGCAGGCGGTTCTTCACGGCCTTACCCTCCGGCACGACCTCGAAGTAGATCAGCGGATCAGAGTCGGACTCATCGAGATGCCCCACGGCTGTTTGTCGATCTCGTACCCTTCGAGCGCCTGCGCCCAGAATTGCGAGGCCTTGTCGGGGTCCGCGCAGTCGATGACGATGCAATTCAGCTTTCCCATAGCGTACCTCCAGATGGATAGCTCGTCGAACCGATGTTGAGAAGATTACAGGTGGGTCCTGAGGCGCGCAAGCGAAAGGCGTCACCTCAGGCGGCGGTCAGAGAGGCTACCACCGCTCATCCTGAGGCACTCGTAGGATGAGCGGGAGACTACTCTCCGCCGCGGGGCACCGCCTCTCCCTACATAAACTCGTACTCGCCCATGATCCCAGGCGGCTCCTGGTCCATAATCACGTTCACGAACGGAGGCTTCCTTGACGCGAACGCCCGTCCGCGGGCGCGTGAACCCGAAGCAGTTCTTGGACCAACTAGCCTCCTTAATCCTCCCCGTGCAGGGACTCTCCCCGATGCAGCCGCGCCGCGATGTCGTACGTCTGCGGTGTCGCCCGCACCGTCGGTGAGCGCGCCGCCAGAAAGCGCGTCGTCCCGATGAGAACGTGGTCACCCAGCGGTGTATTACCGAAGTTGCCGTACTGGCGGAGTCCCGCTTCGTAGATCTGGAACTGGTGGAAGTGCGCGTCCTCCCGCAGCAACGCGTGGCCCAGTGTCCCAATTATTTCGCTCTGATTCCCCGCGGCGATCGCGTCCGCCACCTGCTGCGCCGCCTCATCCACCTTCCCTTGCTCGTCGAATGAGGCCAATATTTCCCCACGACTGGCCGTGCCACCCGAGGGCGTCGGTATAGGCTGCTTGGGGACGTTGAGGAATCGCTCCAGGTAAACCGACATTGCCCCGTCGAAGATGCCGCGCGCCAGCAGCTTTGACGGCGCCCGCCGCACCGCCTGGTCGACGCCGTTGGCGTACGTGAACGTGTGGTGGATCGTGTCCCAGTCGGCGAACTCGTTCGTCACGCGGAAGTGCACCGGTCGCCGCACCGCCGCGTACGCCACTGTCGCCGAAAGCTCCGTCAGCGGCGCACCCTGCCGCACAGCGTCTAGCATCGCAGCGAGCGTCTCCTTCGGCTCGCCGTCCAGTATCTGCTCCGCCAGCGCTTGGTGTTCAGCCCATCCGTTCAGCTTCCCGCCGCCCTCATCGATCGCCGCATCGAGCTGCTGGTAGACCTCGCCCAGTAGCTCCGGTAAGTTGACTGGGTGCCGCCAGGGCGACGTCTCTTCCATTCGCGTCGCCTGGATGAAGTCGGGGATGAGCGAGACCAGCACCTCCTCTGCGTGCTCCCAGCCGATGTGGTCCAGCAGCTCGAACGCCTTGTTCGCGAAGTCCAGTGAGTGCCCCTCGTTCAGGAAGAGGTGGTCGGTACAGGCAGCGAAAACCATGTCTGCCACCGCCCGCTCTGGCAGCCCGATGCGGATCGCCGTGCGCAGCGTCCGCTCCGCCGCGTCCTCCGCCCGCACCTCGATGAAGCGCCGGAACCAGTCGAGATAGCGCGCCGGCCGCTTCTCATCTGTGTTAAGTGCTTCGAGATCGAAGCTCGGAGGCTGCCCCTCGGTCGTCCGGGCGACGTGCACGAGTCCCTGGTACAGCGCCAGAGGCCGGTCGGCTTCGTCGAGCGACGGCAGCACGTTTGCCATCCCCGTCATAATCGAGAGGCCGCTGCTCCAGCCCGACACCCGGTTGCGTATCCCGAAGAGCGCCGCCTTGGTCAGAATATCTCGCGTCGCGTCGAGCCCCTCGAGGCCGATCACGCTCTTCGCCAGCACTAATCGCAGGTTCTGTTCCAGCCCCTCGTCGAGTTTGCCCAGCCAGTGTACGCGCCGGTCCTCCTCGATCGGCCTCGGATCGAGCCAGACCGTGCGCTCGCGCTCCTCCACATGGAAGCGCGTCACGTCGTCCGCGAAAGGGTCGAACGTGCAGCCCCCGGCGAGATCGAACTTCGCGTGGTGCCAGTGGCAGGTCAGGATGCCGTCCTTCACAGTCCCGCGATTCAACGGGAAGCCCATGTGCGGGCAGCGGTTGTCCAGCGCGTAGAGCTTCCCTTCCTCGTAGAACACCGCGATTACGCGCCCCTCCGCCGAGACGACCTTCACGCGCTCGCGCTGAAGCTCTTCGAGGGGGCAGACGTCGACGCTTGCCTTCCGTTCAGCTTCCATGAGTCTCATCTTGTCACCTGGCCCTTCCCTCCCTGCGTCGGGAGCGGCGAAGTTCTCCTTGCCACCGCGCGGCCCGCTCGCATGATAGACCTCCTCCCGCCTTTTGCCTGTGACCCGTGTCACAACGCAGCGTCAAGCACGAGCGCGACTTCGCTTCTCCCGCAGCACTTCGTACAACTGATGCTCTCCCTCCTTGCCGCGCAGCTCGCAGGTAAACTCGCGCCCGAACTCGAACTTGCCTTCGGCTAGCTTGCGGATGGCGTCCGTCACCAGGAGAGACGCGCCGTGTTCCTTCGTTGCGTCCTGTACGCGCGACGCGGTGTTCACCACGTCGCCGATACAGTTCGGACGGGTGTTGCGGTAGTACCCGACCTCGCCGATCACCGCCGGGCCGAAGGCGATGCCAATGCCGGTCCGCACATCGAAACCGAAGTGCTCAGTTGAGTAGCGCGAGAATGCCTGCGCGCCCTTGAGCATCTGGGTGGCGCACCGCGTGGCGGCGACTGCCGCTCGCGTCGGGTCGCCGCCCTCGAAGAAGGCGACGATTCCGTCTCCCAGGAAGGCAATCACTTCGCCGCGATTGAAGTCGATGATAGTGCCCATACGGTCGAAGTAGCGGTTGAGAAGATGCAGGACGTCGAAAGCGAGGTGATTCTCTGAGAAGGCGGTGAAGTTGCGGATATCCGCGAACAAAACGGCCACCTCCCGTTCTCGCGCCATCCCCTCCGGTCGCAGGTCTTCTTTACCGATCCTCTCGCGGACGAGAAGCCGGATCTTGATATCGCCCGATGGCCTGAGAGAGCAGCCGAGCCGGATGTCTTCCCCAAAGCCTCCGAGCTCCAGGACCTCGCGCTCGCCGGCCGTGCTCGGCGGGCAGTTCTCAGTACCGTCAAGTATTTCGATTCGACAGGTGGTGCAGCGCTCCTGTCCGCCGCAGGCGGCCCTGTGCTCCAGCCCATGCTGGATCGACGTCTCAAGGACGGTCATCCCCTCCGGCGCGTCGATAGTCAGCCCGCCGCCGTAGTCTATGCGTGGCATCCATCTACTCTCATCTGCGGGTAGCCGAGCGGCTCATTCTCCGTGTACATCTGTGCCAATTCCGTGGATCATCCCGGGCGGCGGAGTGTGAGCTCATCAGCTGATAGCGCGCATCGCTGCTCCCTACATAAACTCGTACCCGCCCATGATCCCAGGCGGCTCCTGGTCCATAATTACGTTCACGCACGCCGGCTTCCCGGATGCGAACGCCCGCTCGATCGCCGGCCGGATCTCGTCCGGCTTCGTGACGTACTCCC
Source organism: uncultured Dehalococcoidia bacterium (assembly GCA_964558415.1). GTDB lineage: Bacteria > Chloroflexota > Dehalococcoidia > SM23-28-2 > RBG-16-64-32 > CAZLDI01. The sequence continues at coordinate 94,101 of CAZLDI010000007.1, read as the reverse complement.
CGTGGCCGCCCATCCCTTCGACGATCTTGTCGTACCGGCACTCGTCCCCCAGCATGCTCGCCACCACCCGGTCCTTCCCGTACATCGCGCGCTGTCCCACCGTGATCTGTCCCCATTGCCGGTCGTTCCCCACCACGGACACCACCGGGATGTTGAAGCGCACGAACGTGTCGAAGTCGAAGCCGTTCAGCCCGAAAGCCCCGTCGCCGTTGACCATCAGGATGCGCTTGTTCGGGTACACGCTGTTGATCGCCATGCAGAAACCCGTCCCCACGCCCAGCGTCCCGAACGGGCCCGGGTCATACCACTGCCCGGGCTGGTTCACCGGCAGTATCTTCGAGGCGTGGCTGACGATGTCCCCGCCGTCGCCCACGACGATCGTGTTCTCGTCCACGAAGTTCGCCATCTCCGCGCACAACCGCAGCGGGTGGATCGGCTCGCGGTCGCTCGCCATCCACTCCTCCATCTGCGCGCGCGTCTTGTCCTCCTGCTCCCGCAGCTCCCCCAACCACGCCTTGTGATCGTCCTTGAACCCGGAAAGCTCCGCCGTCAGCGACTCCAGGCTCGCCCGGGCGTCGGCCTCGAGCTGGATGTCGATGTCGCGGTTGCGGCCCAGCTCCGCGGGATCGGTGTCCACCTGGATCGTCTTCGCTTCGGGGTTGAATCGCTTCCCGTACGACAGCCGGAAGTCCATCGGCGTCCCGATCACCAGGATGCAGTCCGCCTTCGTCAGCGCCGTCCGCCGGCTGCGGCTGTAGAACAGCGCGTGCTCCTGGTTCAGCGAGCCCCGTCCCATCGCGTTCAGGTACACCGGCGCCTGCATCAGCTCCGCCAGCTCCCGCAGCTCCTCGTGCGCCTCGCTCCAGTAGATCGCCGAGCCCGCCATGATCACCGGCCGCTCGGCGCTCCGCAGCGCCTCCGCCGCCTTGCGCACGCTCTTCGGGTCAGGATAGACGCGACCCTCCGGACGATAGCTCTGCGGGAAGAACACCTCGTTCTCCTCCACCTTCATGAACAGCACGTCCGTCGGGATCTCCAGGAACGACGGCCCCATCCGCCCCGTCAGCGCCGCCCGGAACCCCATCGAGATGTACTCCGGGATGCGCTTCGTCTCGTGTACGCACTTCGCCCACTTCGTGATCGGCTTCAGCATCTCCGTGTGGTCCATATCCTGCAGCGACCCCATCTCGAAGCGAGACAGCGGGCTGCGGCCGCCGATGATCAGCATCGGGCTCTTGTTGTGCCAGGCGTTCGCGATCGCCGTCGTGCAGTCCGTCACCCCCGGCCCCGCCGTCACCACCCCCACCCCGCAGCGCCGCGTCGCCCGGCTCCACCCCTCCGCCGCGTGCCCCGCCACCTGCTCGTGCCGCGTGTCGATCACCCGCACGTTCTCGTCCAGGCACGCGTCGTAGATCGCCTGCACGTGCCCGCCGCACAGCGTGAATATCGTATCCACGCCCTCCTGCTTGATCGCGCGCACCACTAGGTCGCCGCCGTCTATCATCGCCATCGGGTCTCTCCTTCCGGGAGTTTGTTTCGCAGAAACGCATCGCCAATACTAGGCGATGGGTATGAAATCAGCAAATCGTCCGTCAACGGGGTCCCCTCATCGAGGGCGCGTCTGACCTGGGTGGGCAAAGGCTTGCTATTGACATTCGGTAATGGTCATGTTATATCTCATTGAGTTATAACAAAGGCAATGATATGGAGTGGAGTAAATGAAGGAGATAGTTACGACAATGACGCAACGTGGCCAGGTGACCGTCCCGTCGGAGGTGCGGCGCCTTCTCGGCCTTAAGCCAAGAGACAAGGTCGCATTCTCGATCGAAGACGACAAGGTCCAGCTGCTTCCCGCCAGATTCACCCTGGAGTCCGCGTTTGCCTCGGTCAAGCCGGCAACGCGCACCAGGGACTTCAGGTCCGTCAGCCGCGCCGCTCGCGATGAGAAAGCGACAGCGGAGGCCGGCGACGGGACGTGAGGTTCCTGGACGCGAACGTCTTCCTCCGCTATCTGGTTGCGGGCGATGAGAGGAAGGCGGAGGCCTGCTTCGCTCTATTTCAGCGAGTGAAGGCGGGGCACGAGGTTGTGACGACGTCGGAGGTGATCATCGCCGAGGTCTGTTACGTGCTCCGTTCCCGTGCCCATTACGGCCTGACACCGGTGGACATAGGCGCGCGGTTGCGCCCGCTACTGACGCTCCGCGGCCTCAAGCTCGCCCATAAAGGAGCCTGCGTGCGGGCGCTGGACATCTGGGCCTCGCATCCGAGGATCGATTTCGAAGATGCCCTGACCGTCGCGCATATGGAGCGGCTGGGCCTGACGGAGCTCTTCAGCTACGATGCGGACTTCGATCGCATCACGAACGTCAAACGAATGGAGCCTTGACGCGGCCTGCGCCAATAGCGTGGAGACTGAGATTGATCCGCGCACCGCTAAACTGACCCCATGACATCCCCAACATCCCCACCTCCGCCTCCACAACCAGCACATCTCCCACCACCCGCTCCGCACCCCCGCAGCGCTCGTCGCGCACTTCGGCGCGGTGTAGAGTAGGACTGCCCCTGGGCGCAGCTGAACGGACGAGCGGAGCGCAGCCCCGACTACTCGCGTTCCTCACTCCGCGCCTTCAGCCCCTCCGCCTCCATCCGCACGTTCTCGCGCGATGCCCCGGCCATCACCCACCCGAACAGCATCGCGACCAACCCCGACAACGTCACTGTCAGTGTCACGTTGCACCCGCCGTTCTCCGGTTCGATAAGATGCGTCGCCACCCCGTGCACGCCGCCGGAGTCGTTCTCCCACGTGAACGACCGCCCTTCTGTGAACTCGGTTACCTTCCAGATGCCGGGCCTCGGCGCGCGCCGGATCCGCAGACGCGCCCTGCTCTCCAGCCCTAACGGCCCCTCCTCCAACCTCTCGACGGACTTCATCGAAGCCGTCCACTCGGGCCACTTCTCGACGTTGATCATCACGCCCCACACCTGCTCGGGCGTGGCGTTGATGTGAACGGTGCGAGCTACGAGCACGCTCATCGCACACCCTCGGCCATGCGGGTTTCGAGTTTGGCTGCCAGGTCAATCGCCGCGTCGTCGGTAGTTTGCCCCGGCGGGAAAGCCGTCTGAAGCACCGCTAGAAACGGCCCACTGCGAATGATTACCATGTGGCCCTCCACTTGAATCACCTCGCCACTCAGGGTAGGGTATGGACCTGCGAGCCGATACGCCTCGGACTCGTCGCCAAAGACGGGAAAATCCTCCGCTGGTGTGACGCCGGGCGCCTCTAAGTAGAGACCGCCGTCGACGAATGCTTCTTCTGCCTCCGAGACGTCTGCCAGTAGCCATATCTCCACGTATATTTCCGGAAACTCTGAAGGCGTATCGGCCGCGTACCACCTGTCGTGTCCGAGGATGAATCCCCAGGACTCGAGGCGCCGCCGGAATGCCTCTGAGTCATCGGAGACACCCGCCTCGTCCTCAAGCGTGTCAAACCGCGAGTCGTAAACCTTGAATCCAGATGGCAGGTCTTCCAGCTGCAATACCATCAGGGGGAGCAGATCGAGCGCTTCCTCGCGTGTAGGAGCCGTCGTGAACCCGCACGCCTCTTCCAGACCCAGCTCACAGGCCTTGTCAGCCGCCGCTTTCGCCTCCTCAAGTCGCCCCAGACCTTCAAGGTCTAAAGCCTTCGCCCCGTATGCGCTGCGAAGGACCCTTGGGTTCCGAGGGTCGAGCTGAATCGCCGCCTCGTCCTCCACCAGCGCCTCCTCGTGTCGATCCCCTAGCGCAAACGATTTCGCGATATGAGCGACGGCTCGTATATTTACGTCCTGTGGCTCCAGCGAGATAGCTGCGTCGGCATCGTCGAGAGCCTTTTCGGATTCTTCCTGTGCTACGTACACCGTTGCTCGGGCTATGTATGCGATAGCTTGAACGTTGGCATCGCTCGCTTCCAGATCAATCGCCTCATTCGCCGCGTCCAGCGCATCCTCCAGCTCCTCCTGATCTAACAGGCCGAACGAGCGCCAGGCATGCGCGCGTGCCAGAATGTTCAAGTCGGGCGGGTTCAGCTCGATCGCCTCGTCGGCATCCTCGATCGCCTCGTCCGTCCGTTCAAGCGGCAACTGTAGTTGAGCACGCGTCACGTAGGCGTCGGCCAGAACGTTCACGTCCTCCGGGTCCAGGTCGATGGCCTCGTTTGCGTCATCCAACCCGTCTTCGAACTTGCCCGTGCCCCAGTAGGCCTGAGCACGGGCCACATACGCCGGTGCGAACTCTGTGTCGAGGTCAATCGCTTCGCCGAATAAATCGATCGCGTCATCGTACCGCCCGGCTTGCAGCGCGGCGACGCCGTCTTCATAGCGCTTCTCAGATTCGCTCGTGCCACCGCTGGTGAGGATTATCGCCAGGATAGCGCCCATCAGGATCGCTGAAACGCCCGCACCCGCCAGCAAGATCAATCGCTTCGGACTCATATTCTTGCCCTCGCTCTCCGGTCTGCACCCCGCGGCCCGTTCCCGCTAGGGATTCTAGTCCCGCACCGTCGGGGGCAGCAAGTCGCTCTCCCTCTTCCCTACGCCAGCGCCGCCACCGCCGTCACTTCCGCGATCCCCAAGTCATTCTGAGCGACTGCCACATTCGGGGCGTGGCACGGTGCTTCTTCGCGAAGGAATCTGGCGGCGTGTGGGGTGTGAACGGCGTTCGCTGGCAGCATCCCCCGCATCCACGTGCCCCTACGCCAGCGCCCCCGCCACCATCAGCTCCGCGATCCCCTCATCGTCCCGATCGTGTCATTCTGAGCGGCCACCTGGCTCGAACGTGGGCTCATGTCCCTTCGCGAAGGAATCCGGCGGGGGAGAGGGGTGTGAACATTATCCGTGCGCAGAAATCTCCCCTACGCCAGCGCCCCCGCCACCATCAGCTCCGCGATCCCCTCGTCGTCCAACCCCAGGATCTCCTTGCACACGTACTCCGTATGCTCCCCCAGGCACGGTGCCGGCGACCGCAGCCGCCCTGGCGTCTTCGAGAGCACAAACGGCGGCCCGTCGTGCGCGTGACGGCCCGCCTCCGGATGCTTCAGGTACACGTAATACCCCCGCGCCTTCATGTGCTCATCCACGTCCAGGATCTCGCGCGCGCTCTGCACCACCCCGGCCGGCACGCCACGGCCCTGCAGCTCAGCCATCAGTTTGTACGCGTCCTTGTCCGCCGTCCAGGCGTTGATATGCGCGTCCATCTCCGCCTCGTTCGACTTCCTTGCGGCAAGGGTCGAGAATTTCGTGTCGCGCGCCCATTCCGGGCTCCCCATGGCTTGCACGAACGCGCTCCATTCGTCGTCGCTGAAGCAGGCGATGACGATCCAGCGCTCATCCATCGGCCTGCCGCCGTCCGTCAGCGGCCTGCACTTGAACGCGTTGTGCGGCGCGGCGTTCGCTATTCCGTTCCCGCTGCGCGTCTGCACCCGCCCGTTCGCCGTGTAGTCGAAGACCGCCGGCCCCAGGGGTGCCACCGAAGACTCGATCTGCGCCACCTCGATCCGTTGCCCCTTCCCCGTCCGCCGTCTGTAGCGCAGCGCGGCCATGATGGCGACGAACGTGTGCCCCGGGTTGATCACGTAGTCCGGATAGTTCGTCCCCAGTCCGAACGGCGGACGGTTCGCGAACCCCGACAGATGGTTATACCCCGTTATCGGCGTCAGCACCGCGCCAAACCCCAGGAAGTCCCTGTGTGGGCCATCGAAGCCCTGCATCGGCACGTAAACGCCGATGATCTCTCGGTTGAGCTCTATCAGCTTGTCGTACGTAAACCCCCAGCGCTCAATCGTGCGCGGTGTGATGTTGGTCAGGAATACGTCCGCCCATTCAATCAACTTGTGCGCGATGTGTATCCCCTCATCCGTGTTCAGGTTGAGCAGGATGCCCAGCTTCCCAGCGTTGTAGTTGTTGAAGTACCCGCTGACGTTGTACCCCGTCTTCCCCTTCGCGAACGGCGCCACGATCCGCAGCGAGTCCAGGTGCGTCTCCGACTCGATCCGCACCACCGTGGCCCCGTAGTCAGCGAGCAGCCGCCCGCAGATCGGCCCCGCGCCGAACCAGGAGAAGTCCGCTACCTTGACGCCTTCCAGGGGCAGTCTCTGGCTCACACTTGCCTCTTACCTTCCACTTGCTACTTCCCTCAGCACCTCATCGTTGTGCTCGCCCACAGCCGGCGGCCTCCGACGAATCGCCCACGGTGTCTCCGAAAGCCGGTACGGCGGCCCCGGGTACTCCAGCGTCGCGCCCAGCTCCGGATGCTCGACGGCCGTCAACCACTGCCGGTACTGGAGCTGCGGGTTCTTCGCGATGTCCTCCGGCGTAGACACAATGCCGAACAGCAGGCGCCGCCTCTGCGCCTGCTCGTACATCTCCCACTTCGTCTTCGTCTTGATGAACCGCACCAGCACCTGCTGGATCTTCCCCATCGTGGCGAACTTCTGACCCACAGTCGCCGGATCGGCCAGTATCGAGGTCAGAAATCGCAGGTTCAGGTTGTCGACAAACTCCTTGGTTGGCTCTTCCGGCAGGTCCTCGGCCATCCCTTCCTCCGCCATCCACGCCAGCAGGTCCGGCCATTGGGCACCGCCCGGGGTCCCCACGTAACCGAACACCCAGCCGCCGTCACGGCACTCATACGGACCGGTGCCCGGGACGTCGACCGGAATAACCCCGCGGTGGGCATTCCGCGCCCGCAGCGCCTCGTTCATGTCCCACGTCTGCATCGCCGTCTCCTGCGCGATCGAAAGCGACTCTTGCATCGACACATCAACGTGCTGGCCCTCGCCCGTCACATCGCGGTGGTAGAGCGCCGTCAGGGTGCCTCCGGCAGCGTGTATGCACGCCGAGATGTACCCCTGGCGCCACGGCGGCACGTTCGGCGGGTCCTGCGGGTCGCCCGCCAGCCACATGATGCCGGCCATCGCCACGCCCACGATGTCTGGCGCTTTGTATTGCGCGTGGGGCCCGGTCTGTCCGAACCCCGTGATCGATGTCACGATGATGTCCGGCTTGATGCGGGAAAGCCCTTCGTACCCCAGGCCCAGTCCGTCGAGGTAACCCGGCTGGAAGCTCTCGACAACCACGTCTGCGGTCCGCACCAATCTCGCGAGAGTGGCCCGCCCGTCCTCCGTCTCGATATCCAGCGTCATGCTGCGCTTGTTCGTGTTCAGGTTCAGCCAGTAGAGGCTACTGGCGGGGCCCTCTTCGTCGTGGAAGAACGGCGGCAGCCCCCGCACCGGATCGCCGCCCGGCGGCTCGATTTTGATGACGTCCGCGCCCAGGTCGGCCAGAAGCTTCGTGCAGTACTGGCCCATCTCCGTGGTCAGGTCCACCACGCGGACATCGTCCAGAGCCGCCGCTGTCATGGCACCCAATTATAGCGATGGCCGCGCTCAAGACAATGGCGCATCGTCATGATTCGTAAACTGGGTGCCTACCCGAGTGTTGGCCTGCTGAAACCTCTTGACCGGCTCAGCGTCGTCGCCTATATTCATCAATCAACGATTCTTATAGGAACCATTGGGAGGTTGGCATGCTTAACGACTTCAAACAGTTCCTGCTCCGCGGCAACGTCGTGGACCTCGCCGTCGCCGTCGTCATCGGCGCGGCGTTCGGTGCCGTCGTGACCGCGTTCGTCGAGGACCTGGTGACCCCGCTAATCGCTGCCATTGGCGGACAGCCGGACTTCTCCGCCCTCGACTTCACGATCAACGACAGCACCTTCCGCTACGGCGACTTCATCAACAAGATCATCACCTTCGTCACCATCGCGGCCGTCATCTTCTTCGTCGTCGTCCAGCCAATGAACCTCCTCCTGGCGAGGATGAAGAAGGAGCCACCCGCGGATCCCACGACCAAGCGCTGCCCGGAGTGCGTCAGCGAGATCGCTATCGAAGCGAAGCGCTGCGCCTTCTGCACCGCGCAGCTCTCATAGACGGCTCCGGCCCGGTCACTACTGCTTCTTCGTTGTCTTCCTCCGGCGTGGAGTGGTGGGGAGTGGCTCCTCCAGAAACGGCAGCAGGGCGTCCAGGAACTCGTGCGGCCGCTCGATCGCGACGTTGTGTCCCGCGTCCGGAATGATCCGGAACTGCGCGCCCGGGATCAGCCTGCTCAGATGGCGCGAGGCCGCTGCCGGGATCATCCGCGCTTCCTCCCCGTCCAGCACCAGCGTCGGCACGCAGATGCGCCGCGCCACATCGCTCAAGTCGATCGCCAATAGCTCTCGTCCCACGTCCACCAGCGTCTCGTTCGGCACGCGCAGAATGTCCCGGCCCAGCTGCTTGCGGTCCTTCTCGGACAGGCGCCGCGTGTCGCGCCCCATCTCCAGCCGCCGCACGAAGAACCACCACTTGATCGGCGACTTCGGGATCAGGTCCGTCAGCAGGCCCGCGCGGCCTACCAGGTCGTACAGGACGCGGAATCGCTTCGGCAGGTCGCTCCAACGGTAGACCGGCCCCTGCACCGCCAGCCTCTGGACACGCTCCGGATAACGGTGCGCGAAGCTCAGCGCCACCGTCCCGCCGACCGACACGCCTACCAGGCGAAAGCGGTCGATATGCAGATCATCGACGAGCGTACGAACGAACTCCTGATACCCCGCGATGGAAGGCGCTTCCTCCAGCGCCTGCGACCGACCGAATCCCGGCAGGTCCGGGGCGATCGTATGCCAGCGCCGCCCCAACTCCGGCAGCACGTGCCGGAACATCCACGAAGACGTCCCGATCCACCCGTGCAGCAACACCAGCGACCCCTGCGACTCCCCCTCCGGCGTCGCCTCGCGGTAGAACGCCTCCCGCCCGCCGATCTTCAGCGTGTGGTGTTCGAGCCGATACCCCGGTGTCTCCATGCCTTGAACGGCATAATAACGCGCCCATCCGTTGCCTGTCGAAGGCTAACGGCGCTGCGGCAACGGCGATCCCTCGTCCCGCTCATGGTGGCCCTCGTACCATGAGCGAGCGCCGATCTATCGGTTGGCTCGCAGTACCCGCCGGATCACTGCTTCTCGATCGGCGCCCCCACCAGCGACCCCCACTCTGTCCACGAGCCGTCGTAATTGCGCACGTTCGGATAACCCAGCAGGTGCGTCAGCACGAACCACGTGTGCGCAGACCGCTCGCCGATGCGGCAGTAGGCGATCACGTCCTTGTCCTTCGTGACGCCCTGCCCGCCGTACAGCTCCACCAGCTCGTCCGCGCTCTTGAACGTCCCGTCTTCGTTGCAGGCCAGCCCCCACGGGATGCTCTTCGCCCCCGGGATGTGGCCGCCCCGCTGGGAGCCCTCTTGCGGCAGGTTCTCCGGCGCCAGCATCTCTCCCGAGTACTCCTTCGGCGAGCGTACGTCCACCATAGCGCCGCCGGCCTTTCCGACGTGGCTCAGCACCTCGTCACGCATCGCCCTGATCTTCGCGTTCGGGCTGCCCAGCTTGATGCCGCCCTTCGCGTGCTTCGCAGCCTCGGTCGACATCGGCCGCCCCTCTTCCACCCACTTCTTGCGTCCCCCGTTCATCAGCTTCACGTTCTCCAGCCCGTAGTACTCCATCACCCACAGCGCGTACGCCGCGAACCAGTTGTTGTTGTCGCCGTACAGCACCACAGTCGTGTCGCCGTCCACACCGGCGTCGGAAAGCAGCTTCTCCATCCCTTCCTTGTCCGCGATGTTCCGCTGCAACTGCGTCTCCAGGTCGGACTTCCAGTTCCAGCCCACGGCCCCCGGCGCGTGCCCCGTGTCGTACGCCGCGGAATCGACGTCCACCTCGATCAGCCGCACCTTCGGGTTGTTCAGATTGTCCGCCGCCCATTGCGTGGACACCAGCGAGTCCGGCCGTGCGTATTCAGCCATGACAGTCTCCTTGAGGTTGAATCAGGGCGTTACTTGAAGCGCAACCTAGTATACGCGCGCCGCTATTGCCGTCAAGTTGCCGCCCGCTCTCTTACCCCGGCATCACCAGCGAACTCCCCGTCCCCGCCGCCACCACGTCCCCCTGCTGGTTCTCGCACCACAGCTCATACACCCGGCGCACCACCGCCCCCTCCTCCGCCTCCTCTTTCAACCGCCCGTTCGCCGTCAGCCTGTCCCCGCAGAGGATCGGCTTCAGGAACGTCACCGAGAGCCCCGCGTACTCGTACCACTCTCTGCCCAGCGCCTCTTCCATCAGCTCGCCGATATAGTCCGCCGCCATCAGCCCCTGCGCCACCGTCCGCTCGAACCCCGCCGCCTTCGCCGCCTCCGGCTGCACATGAATCGACGACCCCCGCAGCGCGTTCGCAGAGTCCTCGCTATACGCCGTCATCTTCTCCTGCGTCAGAACGCGCGTAATCGCAGCTAACTCGCTCTTCCGGGCCGGCTCCGCTTCTCGCTTCTCGGTTCTCGGCTCCCCTCCTCCTTCCTCCTTCCTTCTTCCTTCTTCCTTCGGAAACACCATCGTGATCCGGCTCTTCCCGATGATCAGCCCAGTCTCATCCCGCCAGCGCGTCTCGAACACAAACCACCGCCGGCCCCGCTTCTCGTATTTGTCGGCGAACTTACCGTACCCGATCGGCCTGCGGTCCAACCGCAGCGCCGCCGCCGTCTCGATCTCCTGCTTGGCGTGCAGCGTCCCCGGCGGCACCGGCCCGAAGTCGTCCAGAAACCGCATCGCCGCGTTCCCCAGGATGGTCGGCGGCGCCACCGGCGGCCCCCACGGCGACCGCCCGTTGTGCCACGGATGCGCGTTCTCCACCGCCTCCAGGTGCCGCCCAATCCGCTCCTTCAGCGGGTAATAGTACGGCCCGTACTCCTTCCCCACCTCAATCCCATCGTACGAAAGGTCAGCCATAGTAGGCCGAATGATAGCAGCAGGTTCTCTCACTGTCATTTCAGCCAGCCCGCGTTCGTGACCCCTCCTGCGCCGTTGATCCTTGCCCCTGTCGACCCTTTGCCCCATTTGACCCCCTGCCCCCGCTGACCCATTGCCGCTTGCTATAATCCCCCCGTGAGCGATACCCCTCCCCCCCGCCTCGTCCTCATCGACGGCCACTCCATCATCCACCGCTCCTTCCACGCCCTCGCCGGCATGAAGGAGCCCCTCAAGGTCCGCGCCACCGGCGAGCTTGTCGGCGCCGTCTTCGGCTTCACCAACACCTTCCTCGCCATGTTCGGTGAGCTCAAGCCCACTCACGTGATCATCACCCTCGACTCGCCCGGGCCGACCTTCCGTCATGAGATCACCGACACCTACAAGGCCACGCGCGTCGCTATGCCCGATGAACTGCGCGCCCAGATCGACCGCTGCCGCCAGGTCATCGCCGTCTTCGGCATTCCCGTCAGCGAGCTCCCCGGCTTCGAGGCCGACGACCTCATGGGCGCGCTCTCCGTTCAGGCCGCTGGGCAGGGCGTCGAGACGTATCTCGTGAGCATGGATAGCGATATCGCCCAGCTTGTCCAGCCCGGCGTCCACCTCTGGATGTACCGCCCCTACCAGCGAGACTCCGTCCTCTACAAGACCGCCGCCGACGTCAAGGACCGCTACGGTGTCCTGCCCCACCAGATGCCCGATCTCAAAGCGCTCAAGGGCGACACCTCCGACAACATCGCCGGCGTCCCGGGTGTCGGCGACAAGACCGCCGTCAAGCTCGTCGACGAGTTTGGATCCGTCGAGGCGCTCCTCGACCGCATCGACGAGATCCAGCCCGCCCGTTTCCAGCCCGTCTTCCGCGAGAACGCGGACCAGCTCCGCCAGAGCAAGCACCTCGCGACAATCGACACCAAGGCGCCCGTCCAGCTTGACCTCGCCGCCGCGGACTTCTACGCCCACTACGATCCCTTGCGCGTCACCGAGCTCTTCCGGGAGCTCGAGTTCCGGACGCTCGTCTCGCGCCTCCCACACGGCATTGACCGCGCTCCGGAGGCGCAGCAATTGCCGCTCGCGGCATCGCCTGTCGAGCAGCGCTTCACCACCGTCCGCACGGAAGACCAACTGGCGGCCGTCGTCGATCGCATCGCGGACCAGAAGCGCTTCCTGCTCGACGCCCAGACCACGTCCAGCGAGCCGATGCGCGCCGATATCGTTGGCCTGACGGTCGGTCTCGGAGGCGGCGAGGCGCACTATATCCCCGTTGGCCACGCCGTCCGCCTCGGCGAGGACCCCCAGCTGCCGCTCGACGCCGTTCTCGCCCGCCTCGGGCCCCTCATCGAGTCGCCGGACGTCCGCATCAGCGGCCACTATCTCAAGCCGGACCTCGTCACCCTCGCCCGCCACGGCGTCTGGGCGCGCGGCGTCGACTTCGACACCATGATCGCCGCCCACCTCCTGGGCGAGGGCGGCGGCGCGGGACGCCCGGAGGAAGGCGCGCTCGCCCTGAGCTGGCTCGCCTCACGCCGTCTGGGCATCGGGCTGCCGGACCGCTCCCAGCTTCTCGGCGCCGGCGCTCGCCCGGACGGGCGGCCGTCTGGCCGCAAGGCCGCCCAGCTCACAATGGCTGAGCTCGATGTGGAGGCTGCGGCGGCCTACGCCTGCGCCTCCGTGGATGCCGCCGCGCGCCTGCGTGATCTCCTCGAACCGGAGCTGGAGGAGAAGGGCATGCGCAGCCTCTTCGACGAGATCGAGATGCCGCTCGTGTCAGTCCTGGCGCGCATGGAGCTGAACGGCGTCGCCATCGAGACTGGCTCGCTGCGCGAGATGTCGGAGTCACTCACGATGGAAATTCGCCGGCTCGAGGAGGAGATCTACGCCGCCGCCGGCCACGAGTTCAACATCGGCTCCCCTCAGCAGCTCTCGCACGTGCTCTTCGAGGAGCAGCACCTGCCGAAGACCCGCCGCCTCAAGACCGGCGCCTACAGCACCGATGCCCAGTCTCTGGAGAACCTGCGTGGCATGCATCCGGTCATCGACTTCATCTTCGAGCACCGCGAGCTCACCAAGCTGAAGTCTACTTACCTCGACACGCTGCCGTTCATCGTCAACCCGCGTACCAACCGCATCCACACGGAGTTCAACCAGACCGGCGCCGCCACCGGACGCCTCGCCTCCAGCAATCCCAACCTTATGAACATCCCTGTCCGCACACAGCTCGGCGAGCAGATCCGACGCGCCTTCATCGCTCGCGACGTTGGGCCGGATCCGATGCTCCTGGCGGCCGACTATTCCCAGATCGAGCTGCGCATCATCGCCCACATCACCCGGGACCCCAACCTTGTCGAAGCCTTCCTGCGCGACGACGACATCCACGCCGCCACCGCCTCGCAGGTCTTCGCCGTTCCCCTTGATCAGGTGACGACCGCAATGCGCCGGCGCGCCAAAGTCTTTAACTTCGGCGTGTTGTACGGACTCAGCGAGTTCGGCCTCTCAGTCCGCGAAAAGATCTCCCGCGAAGAGGCCGCGACGTTCATCCGCACCTACTTCGAGAAGTACCCCGGCATCCAGCGCTACGTCTCCGAGACGACCTCCACCGTGCGCAGCCTCGGCTACGCGGAGACGCTCTTCGGCCGCCGGCGCTACATCCCGGAGATAAACTCCACCAACTTCAACGTCCGCAACGCCGCTGAGCGAGCCGCCATCAACATGCCCGTCCAGGGCACCGCCGCCGACATCATCAAGATCGCGATGAACCGCCTCGACGCTGAGATGGAGCGCCGCAAACTACGCAGCCTCATGACCCTCCAGATCCACGACGAGCTGATTTTCGAGTGCCCCCGCGATGAGCTGGAGGGTGTCCGCTCCCTCTGCATCGACATAATGCCCAAATCCCTGGAAATGTGCGTTCCCCTTAAGGTGGACACGAAAACAGGCCGCAACTGGGGCGAGATGCGATACGGCGAACCCGTGGAGGTCGGCGAGTTTGCGTCCTGACCCCTCTGCCGTTCCGAGTCGGGCGGGTGGGGGGGGCGAACGCATCCCGGGATCCACCATCCTGCGCAACGCCCGCCTCTGTCATTCTGAGCCGAGCGGGGCGGAAGGAAGGCAGGGCGGAGGGCGAACGAATCTCACAGTTTGCCATCTTGGACAGGATCTCGCGCGTCTCGCCAACCGGAGTCGGGGCGCCTTCCTCGTGGCGCCGTTACTGCTACTCGTCCTCCTCCTCACCACCGCCGTCGCCGCCTGCGACGACGGCCAGACCATCCGCGTCGAAAACAAGACCGACCAGACGATCGTCGTCTACGAGGACGGCGTCCCGACGGAGCTCATCTCCGCCGGCGCCTCCCGTGATTTCGAGACCCTCCAGTTCCGCGGCAGCCTCACCTACGAGATCCGCTTCCTCTGCGACGGCGAGGTCTGCGACCAGACCGTGCTCGCCGAGCGCACCATCACCTGGGAGCAACTCCAGCAGACCGAAGGCATCACCATCACCGTCCCCTAAGGGGACGGACACTAATCCCCGCGCGATCCGCAGACCCACTCGGTCGCATCGTTGGCGCGCGTGAGCCGCAACGCGAGCGCCACCAGCGCCGTCTTAATCCCTGAACACCATGACGCGACTACTCCTGTTCCTCCCACTCGCCTCCCTCCTCGTCGCCGCCACCTGCAGCGACGATCTCAGCGCGCGCACGCAGGCCCTCCAGCGCCACAACACCGGCGTCGCCCTCGCCCAGGAAACGAAGTACGCAGAAGCGATCGCTGAGTATGATGCCGCCGTCGCCCTCGCCCCGGAAGAGCCGCTCATCTACCACTCCCGCGGCGTCGCCTACCTCCTCTCCGCCAACTACGGCGCCGCCATCACCGACTTCAACAAGGCGCTCCAGTTGGATCCCGATCGAGGCAACACCTACTACGAGCGCGGCCTCGCCTACTACCAGCTCGCTGACTTCGAGAAGGCCCTCACCGACCTCGCCTACGCGATGCAACTCACTTCAGACCCGGACACGTCCATCCCCGCCCAGAAGCTCCTCGACGAAATCCGCGCCCGCTAACCCCTCTGTCATTCCGAGCCGAGGGGGGCGGAAGGAAGGCGGTGCGGAGGGCGAACGAATCTCACAGCGCACCATCCCGCACAACGCCCTATGACCCCTTGCCCCCTTGCCCCTATGACCCCTTGCCCCTATGACCCCTTGCCCCTATGACCCCTTGCCCCCATGCCCCCATGCCCCCTTGCCCCTATGCCCCCTTGCCCCTATGACCCCCTCCCACCATCCTGTCCCCATGCCCGAGCTCCCCGAAGTCGAAACCATCCGCCGCGACCTTCTCCCCCTCATCACCGGCCGCACAATCACGCAGGCGTGGGTCTCACCGAACGCCCCGCGCCTCGTCCAGCTCCTCCCAACCGCCGACTTCTGCCGGCTGCTCCCGGGCCACCGCGTCACTGCCATCGACCGCCGCGGCAAGTATCTCCTTCTGCGACTGCAGGGCGGCCTCACCTGGGGCGTCCACCTGCGCATGACCGGCCGCCTCCTCCACTCCCCTCACGGTTGTGACGAAAGTCCGTACTTGAGGGCGCGATTCCAGATGGACGACGGCGCGTCGCTCTGCTTCATAGACCTGCGCAAGTTCGGCACGATGTGGCTGGTTGACGACGACTCCCACATCGTCGGATCGCTCGGCCCGGAGCCGCTCGAAGACGCTTTCACCCCCACCGTCCTTCTCGCGACCCTCAAGCGGCGCTCCGCTCCGGTGAAAGCTGTCCTGCTGGACCAGGCGGCGATAGCGGGCATCGGCAACATCTACGCCGACGAAGCCCTCTTCCTCGCCGGTATCAGGCCCGCACGCGCCGCGGACTCGATCTCACGCCCCGGTTCCACTCGCCTTCACGCAGCCATCCGGCAAACGCTCGAAGAAGCCCTGGGCGACCGCGGCTCCAGCTTCCGCGACTACCTTGACGCCAGCGGTCGGGAGGGTGGTCATCACCTGAAGGTGCGCGTCTTCCGCCGCACCGGCGAGCCGTGCTACGTCTGCGGGACGGCGATCCGGCGCACCAAGGTCGCCGGTCGCAGCACCCACTACTGCCCGCGCTGCCAGCGCTAGGCGGCGGACGCTATGAACGGCGTGTGGAACCCACACGCCGTTCCTGACCGCGATGGTCTGTGATCCCGACCTAGAACTTGCCAGGCGGTGAACCGAACCCCCGAAACGGCCCGTCCTGCGATTCCCATCGCCGCGTGTGGAGGACTTTCGAGACTTCGTCCTCGACCTCGCCAGACTCATCGCCGAATCCGCCGGCCGCTTCGTCTACGGTATCAAAACGCGCCGACGGCCACTCCGCTCCGAGCGCCGCCTCTTCCACCTCCAGCATCAGCCGCTCGACGTTCACCAGCGGCTCCGGATCTTCCGCGAACAGCTCCTCTGCTTCAACCGCCTCGACTATCGGCTCCTCCACGTGCGGACCACTCTCAACTTCCTCCTCCTCCTCGGACGCTCCTACCTCACCGACCGGGACGTCAAATGTGACGGCCGGTTCGAGGACGGCTTCGACCTCCAGGACAACGGCCTCTGGAGTGGATTCGCTGACAACGTCGAGTGCTATGGCGTCCCGCTCGACGTCCGCCTCTACCGTCGGCGCCTCCACGGCGATGCTCTCTGTCGTTCCCGGCGGGACCTCGTCTTCCAGCTTCGCCGCAGGCTCTACTCGCGTGTCGAATCCTTCTGTGTTCAAGGTTTCTACCCGTGGCCGGCGCACCGGGCTCGCGGCCTCCACCTGCGCGAACCGCTTATCGACTTCGTTCTTCCGCACCACCTCATCATCCGCCCAGAAGTCCGAGGAGGCGCGCCTCTCCGCGGCCGTCGGCATGGCGTCCTGGCTGGACGGCGAGAAGAAGCCGGGCATTCCGGCCACGTTTTCGCCGCTGAGCGGCGTCTCTTCGATGGCTGCGGTCTGGACGGGCGCCCGCCCGCCTGCCTGCATCTCCCCGGCATCAGGCGGCGTCGGGGGGTTGATTCGCACCTTGCCCGAGAGGTCCGCCTCCAGCGTTACAGGTGCCGCCCAGTGGATCGCGACCTGCCCCAGGTCCAGTCCCTTGGAGACTTCCTGCCGCACAAAGCCGTGCGCGGTCTGCATGTCTACGAAAGAGAATGGATAGACGACGCCCGGCCTGTCCCCATCTCTAATCAGCACCACGGACTCTCCGGCGCAGGCGCCCTCGCCACCCATTGATCGCGGTTGGTCAGGCAGCGCCCAGAACGAGATCAACCCGGACTGCGGCCGCCCGTGGTACCAGTACTCTATGAACTCTTCGCCTGCGGGTGCGTCCTTGAACGTGTGCTGTTGGAAGGAGACCCGCCCGGACGCATCGGAGACCAGCATCACCAGCGGCGCTCGCCGAGGCTCGTCATTCTGTGAGACCGGCGACTCCTCAAGTCCGGCGTTACCCTTCGCGCGGGTCAGGAACGGCACCCTGCTCAGTACTTTTGTGCCTAACAGCGCCATGGCTTGCGACCTCCACTCTCTGCGGGCGTGACCAGCGGGCCGGCCACGGTTTCATAGGGGTTTGTGCTTGCGTTCACGAAACCCAGTATCCCCCGCGCGAGTGAACGGAACGGTGAAGCCCGTCACAACAAAAGTAAAGCCTCGGTAAAGAGTTAAGCCTTGGTAAAGGCTCCCATCCGCGCTCGCTGTGACCGAGTGACTGGGCCGGCGCTTCTCACAGCCCCGGGACGTCCCTCGCCCGTGGCGCGTCCCGCTCTCACACCCAAACCTCGTAAGAGTATGGTGTTGTTGGCCCACCCGGGTACATGTCTCCCACGTCTCGCACTTGACAACCGATCCCCGCAGTACGCAGCGATTCCACCCACAACCGAACCTCAGCTTCCCCGGCGGCCGCGCCGACAAGCGCCATCAGTCTTGCCCCCGGCCTCAGCCTGGACCGCAGCAGGTACCACACCAGTGGCCCACCGACGACTACCACCACCACGGCCGCGAATACGATTACGCCCATCTTCGTCCATCCCCGCCTAATCTGCGTTCATCCGCGGCGATTCGCCCATTCCTGCGCCGACGGCACTCCCGCCAGCCCCGCCGCGCACTCCACAGCTCGCACGATCGCTCGCTCGACAGCCCGGGCTGCCAGCGCGCCTAGCTGCAGCATGTCCGTCTCCGTCTCGTTAGCGCATGTCGCCAGCGCGAAGATCGTGTCCCCATCAACGGGCGTGTGCGCGGGCCGGACCGCGCGCGTCAGACCCGTTTGCGCGATCACCGCCAGGCGGTAGCATTGCTCCTTGTTGAGCACGGCATCCGTAGCCACGACCCCTATCGTGCTGTTCGCTCTCCGATTGAAGGGCGAAAGCGGCGGCGCCGCCCGCAGGACCTCGGTCGTGTCGGCGAAAGTTCCCGGCGCGTCTCCCCGCGGCCCCGCGACAACCCGCCCGCTGCCCGGATCGATGACCTCTCCGAAGCTGTTCACCGTCATCAGCGCAGCCACCGTGATCCCGGACGCTGTGCGCTCGGCCGCCGTCCCGATCCCGCCCTTCAACGCGCGCTCGGGGCCCAACGCCTTCGCCACCGTCGCGCCTGTCCCCGCGCCCACGCTCCCCTCCTCTATCTCTCCGCCTGTCGCCGCCTTGCACGCCGAGTATCCTGCGTCGGCGTCCGGCCGGATGCCCGGGTTGCCCAGCGGGAGATCGAAGATCACCGCTGCCGGCACAATCGGCACGAAACCTGTTGTCACCGGGTAACCGTGGCCGCGCTCCTCCAGCCAGCGCATCACGCCCGTTGCCGCGTCCAGACCGAACGCGCTGCCGCCCGCGAGCAAGATAGCATGCACCCGCTCCACCAGGCTCCCGGGCCGCAGCAGGTCCGTTTCTCGCGTCCCAGGCGCGCCGCCGCGCACGTCTACAGAGGCCACGGCCCCGTCCGGACACAATATCACGGTGCAGCCCGTCAGCCCCTCCCGGTCAGTCCACTGGCCAACGGTGATCCCCTTGACGTCTGTTATCGAGCCTGAATCACTCATATCGCTGTATCAATCCGGATTTCCGCGCGTCTTACATGTGGTAGCGGGTTGCCTCCCTTGCAACCAAATCGAACATTCTGTCGTTCTATAATAATGGTCGAACGTGCCGGGCGAACTGCCTGGTCGGATAGGGTCTAGAATCGTGAACAAGCTCTTCTCACTAAATAATCCTCGCAGTCGCATCATCCTCGGACTGTGCGGAGTTGTCCTCCTCGTCTCTGGTATCGGCCTCATCGCCTGGGCGGTCACTTCGCTCGGCGGCGACGATGGCCGCCCAGGCGGTGATCGCATGCTCTCGGAGCCGGTCATTGAAGGCTCCGACCTCGTCAAGGCGCTTGATCTCCCCTCCCCCACGCCATCGAGCGCGCCGGCCAGTCCGACTGCCGCTCCGGCGCCCCCTCTCCGAGACGCGCCTTACCGTATCGTCATCGACAAGATCGGGGTGGACGCTCCCGTACAAACTTACGGTCTGGATGAGAACGCCGTTCCGGAGGTCCCTTTGGGGGGGGATGCGAGGGGCGTTGTCGCCTGGTATGACTTCTCCGCCAGGCCTGGTACCGGCAGTAACGCAGTCTTCGCCGGCCACGTGACCTGGAGCGGCCGCGCGGTCTTCTACAGCCTGGACGAGCTCCAGAACGGCGACATGATCCACCTCCTGGGCCAGGACGGAACGGAAGTCGTGTACTCGGTCTCGTCCGTCTTCCAGGTGAATCCGGATGACCCCGAATCGCTGAAGGTGATGTACGGGACCGACAAAGATGTGATCACGCTCATCACCTGTAGCGGTACCTTCCAGAGCACCAGCGACCCCGTCTTTGGCGGTGAATACAACCTTCGCCTCGTCGTCCGTGGCGATCTGGTCTCCATCACACCGGCGGCGCAGGCCGCCAACATCGGCAACTAAGCACTAACCACCGGCCTGGCGTCATCGGGTCTACCAGTCGTAGTGTTCCCGCTGTAGCGCCACGGACATCCCCATGCCTGCGCCCATGCAGAGCGTGACCAGGCCCCACTCCGCGTCCCGGCGGTTCATCTCGTAGGCCAGCGTCCCGATCAGCCTGACGCCGCTCGCGCCCAGCGGGTGGCCGATCGCCACCGCGCCGCCGTTAGGGTTCACCTTGTCCCAGTCCCACTCAAGCTCTCTCCCCACCGCCAGCACCTGGCAGGCGAACGCCTCGTTGATCTCGATCAGATCGAAGTCGTCCAGCTTCATGCCGCTGCGCTTCAGCAGCTTCTGGGTCGCCGGCGCTGGCCCGATCCCCATGATCGTTGGGTCTACGCCCACAGTGGCCGCGTGCCGGATCGTCACCAGCGGCTTTAGACCTCGCTCCTTTGCCGCCTCCTTGTCCATGATCAGCGCCATCGTGGCGCCATCTGTCCGCGGGCAGGCGTTTCCCGCCGTTACCAACCCCTCCGGGCGGTACGCCGGCTTCAGGCTGGACAGCTTCTCCAGCGTCGTGTCTTCTCGCGGGTTCTGGTCCGTGTCCACCGTGACGCTGCTGCCGTCTGAGTATTCGATCTTGACCGGCTGGATCTCGTCGGAGAACAAGCCTTCCTTCTGAGCGCGGATCGCCTTGCGGTGACTCTCCAGCGCGAATTCATCGGAGTCTGCCCGCGAGACTCCGCGCTCGGCGGCCAGCTTCTCGGCGGTAGCGCCCATGTCCATGATCCATGGCTCCGTCGCCTGGAACCAGCGCTGGTTCCATTTCGGCTTCTTCTCGTCCGGCCACGCCGGCAGCGCTTCGCGGCCCATAACTTCGTTCGTCTGAAGCTGTTGCAGGTTGCGATCGTCTCCCGGCAGGATCGCCTGCCAGCGGTCCATCGTCTCCACGCCGCCCGCCAGCACGACGTCGGACATGCCCGCCATCACCGCGAACCCGCCCTGCACCGCTGCTTGCAGAGAAGACCCACACTGCTTGTTCATGTCTGTCGCCGAGATGCTGAACGGCAGTCCCGCCTCAAATACATAGTGTCGCGATCTGGTGAGCATCCCGGCGATGCCCACGGAGCCCATCAATATCTCATCCACTTCCTCTGCGGCCACGTCGTTCCGTTCCAGGATCCCTTTCAGCAGGGGTACCACCATATCGACGTGTGTGATGTCCCTGAACACCCCTCGCTGGCCCGCTCTGCCGAACGGCGTCCTCATCATGTCTACAACTACGGCTTCTCGCATCGTATCCTCCTCGATTCACGTGACTGAGCACGCGCCAGCTTAGCACAAGAGCCCCTTGCCGGCCATTGGAATCGTCGATCTCCAGGACTGGGCTGGACAGCCCAACGTTTACCCAATCTTTACCGTGGATGAGTTCTGGTTAACCGTTCCGTTTACCGTTGAATAGGAGAATATGGTTGATGGCCGAAGAACTCCCGCTACGGGAGAGAGGAGAATTCGAATGTCGGTGACGAGCCCGGGACCCAGCGACATCGGCAGGGAGGGGAAGCGCCCTGAGGAGCGCGTGCTGGAGATGCAGGCACTAGCTGAAGAAGCCCTGAAGGTGGAAGACCTGAAGCGCGAGGATCAAGACAAGACGTTCCGCGGCTTCGGCTCGCCGCACGGCCGCTTCTAACGCACGACCGAAACCCTCGCATCGGGGGCCGCTGGCATGCTCCAAAAGGGAGCGTCCGGGGCCCCCGTCCAGCTGCGCCCGGAATCCCAACTTCTAATCCCCCGCCGCCTTTCCCACTTCCTACTTCCTCCTTCCCCGTCTCCCATTGACTTCCGCCGCCTATCTGCTACACTGGCCTTGCCGCTGATCCGCCGCAAGGCGGGCAGCGAGCGAGGATGCCAATAGCCAGACCCGCTTGGACCGGGCACCGGCCGAGACGGAGCATAAGCGACGCCGGCCTGACGCTAATCGTGCCCTTTCGGTCTCCGGAAGGGTGTTTTCATATGGGGAGATCGCGGGCTTGGCCCGCCTCACAACGGACGATACCCGCAAGGGACCGTACCGAGAGGAGCAGCATGGACGACCACATCTCGATCCTCGATCTCAAAGCGAAGAAGCAGCGTGGCGAGAAGATCGTCATGTTCACTGTCTACGACTACCCCACCGCACGGCTCGTCGACGAAGCGGGTGTCGACATCGCCTTCATCGGCGATACCCTTGGCATGGTCGTCCTCGGCTACGACACTACCATTCCGGTGACCATGGAGGAGATGCTCCACCACGTCAAAGCCGCCGCTCGAGGCACGGCACGCGCCCACGTCCTCGCGGACATGCCCTTCATGAGCTACCAGGTCAGCGCTGAGGACGCCCTCCGCAACGCCGGACGCCTGCTCAAGGAAGGCGGCGCGCAGTCCGTGAAGCTGGAGGGCGGCGTCCAGGTAGCGGAGACCGTCCGCCGCATCGTCGAGGCCGGCATCCCCGTCATGGGCCACCTGGGGCTAACGCCGCAGTCGATCAACCAGCTCGGCGGTTACAAGATCCAGGGCAAGACACCCAAGGCCGCTGTCCGCCTGCTCAACGACGCCGTCGCTCTCGAGCAGGCCGGGGCCTACGCCGTCGTCCTCGAATGCGTTCCCGTCCATCTCGCGAAGGCGATCACGGAACGCATCAGCATCCCCACGATCGGCATCGGCGCCGGCGTCCACTGCGATGGCCAGGTCCAGGTCTTCCACGACCTCCTCGGCCTGTACCAGGGGTTCCAGCCCAGGCACGCCAAACGCTACGCAAGCGTCGGCGCTTCCATTCGAGACGCCGTTCGCGCCTACGCCGAGGACGTCCGCGCCGGCCGCTTCCCCACTGATTCGGAGTCCTTCATCATGGACACCCCCCTCTTCTCCGAACCCTCCGAAGCGGCAGCCCAGCGCACCGCTCCTCGCAAGAGGCGCCAGACCGCGTAGGGGCGGGTTTCAAACCCGCCCCCGAACGTCCATGAACGTCATCCGCACCGTCACCGAAATGATCGCCGCCCGCGCTGCCATGACCGGTTCCGTCGGTCTTGTCCCCACCATGGGATACCTCCACGAAGGTCACCTCTCCCTGGTCCGCCGCGCCCGCGCCGACAACGACCGCGTCATCGTCAGCATCTTCGTCAACCCAACCCAGTTCGGCCCCGGTGAGGACCTCGCCCGCTACCCCCGTCACGAAGACCGTGATCTCGCGCTTCTGGCGAGCGAGCGCGCTGACGCCGTCTTCGTTCCATCCGCAGAGGAAATCTACCCCCCCGGCTTCAACGAGTGGGTCGAAGTCACCGGCCCGCTGACCGAGCGCCTTGAAGGCGCCCACCGCCCGGGCCACTTCCGCGGCGTCACCACCGTCGTCGCCCGGTTCTTCCGCATCACCCGGCCCCACCGCGCGTACTTCGGCCAGAAGGACGCCCAGCAGCTACACGTCATCAGCCGCATGGTGCGGGACATTCACGCCGCTCATCCTGAGCTCGTCGAAGGAGCCGTAGACGTTGTCCCGATGCCTATCGTTCGCGAGCGGGACGGCCTCGCCATGTCCAGCCGCAACCTATACCTCTCGCCCGAACAGCGAATCTCCGCCCTCGTTCTCTACCGATCCCTCGCTCTCGCCGTGCGCCTCGTTCGTGACGGCGTGCGCGACGCAGGGGAGGTACGGGAAGCGGTGCGCGGCCTGATCTCCTCAGACCCCAACGTCAAGCTTGACTACGCCAGCGTCGCCGACGAACAGACCCTCGAAGAGCTAGACACCATAGACCGCCCGGCCCTGGTGCTCCTCGCCGCGCGCGTCGGCGCAACTCGCCTCATCGATAACACGATCTTGGTTCCCGCAGGCGCTAATCTCCCGGATCGCCTGCGCGCCCTGGTCGAAGGCGCCTGACCGGCGCCCGGCCGCTATCCGGCGGCCGGCAAGTCGCTATTCCAGATGTCTACTCCCAGTTTCCAGGCCCCGTCATGCCGCTCCCACACAACCACATACTTCCCGTCGTCAGCCGCCTCACCACCTCCCGCCGGCTTTATCCGCAGGCTGTACCGCCCGATCTCGATCGCCGTGTCGGCAGTCGCTTCCCTGAGCTCCAGCGTCTTCAAGGTCGCCTGTTCCACCCCCATCTGCCGCGCGCCCGCCCAGAACTGCTCTATCGCGCCCCTCCCCTTCATCATCGAGGCGTTCGGCGGCATCAGCGTTGCGTCTTCAGTGTAGAGTCCGGCCAGCGCGGCCATGTCGCCCCGTCCGAACGCACCCATGAATTGAGCGTTCGCCCGGTCAATCTCGTCCCGAGACATCAGACCCTCCTTCCATCCCTTTCGTTTGTCGCGCCATTATATTGTCCCCCCAGCGACGGGGCAAACGACGGTCTCCGGGTCGCTTCTCGCCTCTTCACTTCCACTCCACCTTCGGCGTGTTCGCTCCCCAGCTCGCTGGGTCCCGGTACGCCACATGCTCAGTGCCCACTGGAAGCGCACTCAACCCTTCCCGCAGGAACCCGGGGACCACCGGCAACTCCGGCACTGCCTCCAGGTCGAACCAGCGGAAACAGATCTTCACTCCGTTATCCTCGTAGGTTGACCACTCGACGTCGCGCCCGCGCAGCTCCGACCCAGCGGGGAGAGCCGCCTCAAAGTACATCCCCAACTCGTGGAACATCGCCTCCTGGAACTCGAAGAAGTTCTCCCCCACCCACACCAGCCTCCCGATCTCCACCTCCTCCTCCAGCTCTTCCAGCATTTCCCGCCGCAGCCCGTCCCGGGCGGGCTCCATCATCTCCACGCGTCCGCCCGGCAACGACCAGAAGTCCTCGAACTCCGCCCGGTGCAGCAGCACTCGTCCGTCGTCGATGAATATCGCTGCCGCCCGGAAATTGAACCGCCCACTGCCGTCACCGAACGATACGATCTGGCGTCCCACAGTTCGGTAGCGTAGCAGGTTGGCACGCAACTCACTAACCACTCCGCACCCTCCACTGCGTGCTAGAATACCCCTAGCCCATGGGCGGACATTCTCACTGGTCCACGATCAAGCGCCAGAAGGGCGGCAACGACGCCAAACGCGGCGCCATCTTCACCAAACTCTCCCGCGAGGTGACTGTCGCTGCGCGCGAAGGTGGCGGCGATCCGGCCATGAACTCCCGCCTCCGCCTCGCCGTCGAGAAGGCCCGCGCGGAGAATATGCCCCTCGACACCATCAAGCGCGCCATCGAGCGCGGTTCCGGCGCCGGCGAGGGCGCAGCCGCCCTTCAGGAGATCACCTTCGAGGGCTACGGTCCCGGCGGTGTCGCTATCCTCGTCCAGACCCTGACCGACAACCGTAACCGCACCGTCTCCGACCTCCGCACCACTCTCACCCGCGGTGGTGGCACCCTCGGCGAGTCCGGTAGCGTCGCCTGGCAGTTCGATAATAGGGGTCTCATCACGCTCGATACCGCCGGCCGCGATCCGGAAGAGCTAGCCCTCGTCGCGATTGACGCCGGTGCGGACGACGTGCGGGTCGAGGGAGCGTTCGTGGAGGTCTACACAGGCCCAACGGATCTCGACAAAGTCCGCCGCCAGTTGGCAGACGCCGGTCTTAAGATCGACACCGCGGAACTCGCCATGCTCCCAAAAAACGCCACGCCGGTCGACGACAAGATAGCGCTTCAGGCCCTCCGCCTTCTCGACCAGATCGAGGACCTCGACGACGTGCAGAAGGTGTATTCCAACGCGGACTTCCCGGAGTCGGCGCTGATGGAATACGCCTCCAGCTGAGCGTGCCTTCTCCGCATATCCTGAGGAGCTCTGGTACGCAGCCGGTAGGCGTCTCCAAAGGCCCGCTCATCATCCTCGGCATCGACCCGGGCCTCATCGTCACCGGCTACGGCGTCATCCGCGTCGAGGGGTCGCGGCACACCGCGGTCGACTTCGGGGCGATCAACCTGCCCCAGAAGGCTTCCCACGCCGAGCGTCTCCTGCGCATCCACGATGCTCTCACAGGTGTCGTCCACGACGCCGGGCCTGACGAAGTCGCCGTCGAGGACTTCATCACCGGCCACGTCCGCGCCGCCGTCGCCGTCGGCGAGGCGCGCGCCGCTGCTTTGCTGGTCGCCGCGCAGGCCGGCCTGCCTGTCTTTCTCTACAAGCCTCTGGAAGTCAAGCAGTTCGTCACCTCCTACGGCCGCGGCAGCAAGGAGCAGGTCCAGCTCATGGTGCAGGCCCTCCTTGATCTCGCAGAGCCCCCGAAGTCCCCGGACGCCGCAGACGCTCTCGCCGTCGCCCTCTGCCACGCCCTCAAACGCGGCTCACCAATCGGCGCTCGCCATGCCGAGTCTGCAACCCGCGCCCCTTCCCGGTCACCCTGAGATGCTCGTGGGCCTGTCCTGAGCCGAGCCGAACGCATGAGCGGACCAACGGCGACTCGCGCCCCCGGATTCCGTGCCCCGTCCCCTGCCCCTTCCCGCTCATCCTGAGGTTCTCGTAGGATGAGCGGAGCAATGACGACTCGCGCGCGCACAACCCGTCCCCTGTCCCCTCCCCCATGATCGCCCGCCTCACCGGAACTCTCCTGGACCGCGGCCCCGACCACCTGATTGTTGATGTCGGCGGCGTCGGCTACCTCGTTTACGTCACACCCAACACCGGCGCCCAGGCGAGCCACGGCGCCGAGATCACCCTGCATACCCACCTCGTTGTTCGCGAAGATTCCATGACCCTCTACGGCTTTCTGGATGCCCACTCCCAGCGCCTTTTTCAAACGCTGATCGCCGTCAACGGCGTCGGCCCCAAAGTCGCCCTTGCCCTCCTCTCCGTCCTCGATGCCGATGAGCTCTCCTACGCCATCGCCTCCGGCAACGCTGCGGCGCTCGCCCGCGCGCCCGGCGTCGGCCAGAAGCTCGCCTCGCGCATAGTGCTGGACCTCCGCGACAAGATGACCTCCGGCGCGGCGCCCGTCACCATTGCCGGCGTCGAATCAGAGGAAGTCGTCGCTGCCCTCATGGGCCTCGGCTACTCCCAGGCCGAGGCCGTAGACGCCGTCGCTCGCAGCACCCTGCCCGCGGACGCCCCGATCGAGGAGAAGGTGCGGCTCGCGCTCGCCCACTTTGCCCGCGTCCGCGTAGACGGATGACAGGTAACTATCGCGTCATCAGCGTACGAACGCGTTAGCCTTAGAGTCGGAAACGAGTCATGACCACATCCAGACCTGGACACACGATGACCGTCGACAGCACCGGCGGCACCTTCAAAATGGGGAACTGATGCCCGAAAATGACGCGCCTTCCGGCGCGGCGCCGCGCTCGGACGCGCCCTTGCGTCTCGAATCGCCGGGCGGTCCTCCCCCAAAGTACGCTCTCCTGCTGCTCACCGTCTCCCTCGGCGGCGTCCTCGCCCCCCTCAATTCCACCATGCTCACCGTTGCCCTGCCGGAGCTGCGTGACGACTTTAGCGTTGGCCACGCCGGGATCGCCTGGCTCGTCTCTGCCTATCTTATCGCCATGGCCGTTGCCCAACCTCTCGGCGGCCGCCTCGGCGACCAGCTCGGCCGCGCCACCGTCTTTCGCACCGGCCTCATCGCCTTCCTCGCCCTCTCGCTCGCCTGCGCCGCGGCGCCTTCATTCCCCCTGCTCATCCTTTTTCGCACGGGCCAGGCTCTCGTCGGCGCCACCGTCATCCCTAACGGAATGGCGATGCTCCGCGAGTCGCTCCCCCCGAATCAGTTGGGTCGGTCCGGAGGTTTCACCGGTTCTGCTATCGCTATCTCTGCCGGGGTCGGCCCCCTCCTCGGCGCTGGGCTCCTCGCGTTGGGCTCCTGGCGCTTACTGTTTCTGATGAACATCCCGCTCGTCGCGGCCGCCCTCGTTTGCCAGGCCCTCCTCGCCTATCGCGCGCCGCGTGAGCGAACGAGGTTTAACCTTGACTGGATCGGCGGTCTCTCCCTGGCTGCCCTCCTGGTAACCATCACCTTTCTTCTCAACGCCCTCAGCGGTGACCAGACCCTCATCGTCGTTGTAGCGGCGATGACGGCACTGATCGTTTCCCTCGCCATCTTCGTCAGCCGCCAGTTCAGCGCACCCAACCCTGTCGTGGAATGGCGGCTATTTCGTATTCGTTCCTATTCTGCCGCCACCGTCTACATCGCGCTTGGCAATCTGGTGATGTACACCACCCTCCTTACCATCCCCTTCTTCATCAAAGAGGTCCAGAACGGCGGCAGCGGGCGTACGGGCCTCCTGCTTACCGCCATCTCGCTCCCGATGATCTTCATCTCGCCGTTCGCCGGCCGCGCCTCGGACGCCTTGGGCCGGCGGCCGCTTGTCACGGGTGGCAGCGTCCTCCTCGCCGCCAGCGCCGGCGCGCTGGCGTTCGGGCTCGACGAAGGCTCTTCGTACCCCTTCCTGGCCTCAATGCTGGTTCTCCTCGGCATAGGCATGTCTTTCAGCTTTGGCTCCGCAAGCGCCGCCGCCATCGAGTCCACGCCCAGGTCCATGGCGGGCACCGCCGCCGGTACCAACTCGATGATGCGCTATCTCGGCAGCATCGTCGGCGCTGGCATCCTCGGCGCCGTCCTCAACACGGACTCAGGCGCGCCGGGCATCGGCCTTTTCCACCTCATCTTCGCCGTACTTCTCGCGATGTCGGTTCTCGCCTTCGTATCTTCCCTCTTCATCCATCGCTTCCCGCCGGAGATCAGTGAACTCACGAGACAGGCCTCTCCAGTGCCCGATCGCGTCGAAGCCAGCGCAGTTTGATGGGGCAACGGATATCTGAACACCGTAACGCCGTCTTAGTCCGCAGCCTCTTCGCCGCCTTCGAACACCGCGACGTGGCCGCGGTCCGCACCCTGATCGCCGAAGACGCCGTCTGGCATTTTCCCGGCAGCCGCGGCGCGCTCGCCGGCGACCACCGCGGCCACGAGGCCATCTTCCGCTTCCTCGCCTCCGTGATGACCCTCACCCAGGGCGCCTTCCGTATGGACCTTCATGACATCACTGCGAGCGATGATGGCGCCGTCGCGCTCTTCACCGGCCACGGTCAGCGCAACGGCAAGACCCTCGACAACCCAACCGCTCTCCGCGTCACAATCCACGAGGGCAAGATCACCGAACTATGGGAATACGTCTGGGACCTCGCCCACGTCGAAGACTTCTGGGCTTAGTCTCCGGGCCACCACCTCACCTCTTACTCCCGCATCGACATCCCTGCATCGAGTAGCAATGTCATTCTGAGCGAGATAAGGTTCGAACCACAGCACGACGTTCCTTCGCGAAGGAATCTGGCGGGGCGCGGGGTGCGAACGCGGCTGACGCCCGTCTTACTCCCGCCCCTCACACCGGATACACCCGCCACCGGCCCTGAGCCTCCGCTCATTTAGAGGTCCTCGAAGTGCGTGAGCTGCTTGATCCGGCGGTAGCGATCGAGGATCTCGTCGAAAGTCAGACGCTCCAAACGACGCGTGCCGAAGTCTTCGACGCAGAAGGAGCCCATCACACTGCCAAAGATGACGGCGCGGCGGAGCACATCCTCGTCCAACCACGGGTTCTGTGCCAGGTACCCGAAGAAGCCGCCGGCGAAACTATCGCCGGCGCCGGTGGGATCGACTTCGTCCACCACTGGATAGGCCGCCACTGCGAAGATGTCTGACTGATTGAACAGCATCGAGCCGTGCGAGCCTCGAGTCGCTACCAGCATCCTCGGACCCATCGTCTGGATCACGGCGGCTGCTTTGCGAAGATTGTACTCGCCGGAGAGCTGCCGCGCTTCCGAATCATCGATCTTCAGGATGTCGACCTGTTTCAAGGCTTCGCGTAGGTTGCTGGGTGTAGTCTCGATCCAGAGGTTCATCGAGTCCATGCCGACAAGCCGCTTCGAGGTCACCTGCTCCAGCACGCTCAGTTGCAGCGAAGGATGCATATTGCCTAGGAAGACGATATCGGCCTGCTTGTAGGACTCCGGCAGGGCGGGCTGAAAACTCTCGAAGACGTTTAGTTCCGTGAACAGCGTCTCGCGGCTGTTCAGGTTGTAGCTGTATTCGCCGCCCCAACGGAACGTCTTGCCGTTAGCGCGCTCCACCCCCTGCAGGTCGATGCGCCTGCCGGCAAACACCTGCATCTGCTCGTTGAAGTCCTCCCCGACGACCGCCACTAGAT
Source organism: uncultured Dehalococcoidia bacterium (assembly GCA_964558415.1). Classification (GTDB taxonomy): domain Bacteria; phylum Chloroflexota; class Dehalococcoidia; order SM23-28-2; family RBG-16-64-32; genus CAZLDI01. Next base: position 64,195 of record CAZLDI010000007.1, on the reverse strand, counting down.
TAACGTCGGTGAAGTAAGAGGCGGCCACCGCAAAGTAGGTCAGCGAACCACCGACGATATCCTTCGCCTCCCCGAAGGGAGTCTTGATCGTGTCGAAAGCGATTGAACCTACAGCGAGTATAGACATGCCCGCTAACCACTAACCACTAGCCATCGCCCCCGCCACCTCACGTCATACACCCGCACCGGCTCCTCGAAACCCCTTGGCCGCGAACTCCCCGCGGTCCGCGAACAAGAACCCCTTCCCGCTGCACAGCCCGCGCACCGTATCCGCCACCAGTATCTCCCCGCCCTCCGCCCGCGCCGCGATCCGCGACGCCAGGATCACCGTCGCCCCGAACAGATCTCTCTGCCCGTCTGGGCCCTCCTCCTCAATCGGCTCCCCCGCATTCAGCCCAACACGGACGGACAACGGCTCCGTAGGGGCGGGTTTCGCACGGGGCGATCCCGCCACGCCTTCAGATGTCGTCAAACCCGCCCCCACGCCCCGATTCCGCTCGTCAAACGCCCGCTGCAGCGCCACCGCGCACTCCACCGCCTTCGTCAAACTCCCGAACGAGGCCATGAACCCGTCCCCCATCGTCTTCACCTCCGTCCCTCCGTGCGCCGCGAGCACCTCCCGCGTGATCCGCTCGTGCTCCCGCAGCACCGCTCGCCCCCGCTCATCCCCCAGCCGCGACATCATCTCCGTGTGGCCCACGATGTCAACCGTCGTCTCGCATTTCATATTCGTACGAGTGGACGGCAACCGGCGCGATAGCGTAGTCACGGCGTCAGTCTAGCAGTTGAACAGGGTAACGGCCCACTTCGGCGGGTCGTCTCTTTTCCAACGTGCAGCAAGCCAGCTTAGGAGGTCACATCGATGGCGAGAAAGAAGAGCACCGAGGTCACCGTCGTGGAATCGCGGTTCATTCTCAATGGCAAGGACTGGAACGAATACACCGAAGATGAACAGGATGCCTACCGGGCGGCGTTCACTGACCGTGTGATGGAAATCGCCTTTCGCCCGGTGGAGGAGAAGTATGGCTCGGCGCGGTTCGGAGCTGTGCTCAGGCCTTTTCTCCAGTTGTGGAATGAGGAGCGCGAAGGGGAAGGGCCGAAAGTGTTGGAGGAGCGGCTGATGAACAGCGACGCGCCGTGGCCGATGGTGCTTGCGCGGATGATTGAAGTCGTGCTGATTCAGGCGGACAAGGCTGGCCGCGAGGCCGAGGAACAAGTCACTGAACGTCAGCTACCCCTCTGGCCTGAATGAATGGTTCAGGTATCGGGCGAGCGCCGTCCTGCTGGGCGGCGTTTTCGCTTCCGGTGCGCGGCCCCTAGAATAGCGGCATGAGGATGGAAGACTCGACGGAGCCGGTGCGGGTGTGGGCGGTGCGAGAGGGGGAGGCGTGATGGAGCCGCGCATCCAGTACGCCAAGACGAGCGACGGCGTGAATATCGCCTACAGCTTGATCGGGGACGGTCCTCCTCTAGTTGTAGTCAGTTCGCTTTGGGGCACCCTGCACATGAGGAGGAGCTTTGACGGTTGGGAACGATCGTTCGACGCGTTCAATCGCAGGTTAGTGTTTTATGACGGCCGGGGAACAGGCGCTTCCGAACACGGCATCACCGATTATTCTCTGAGGGCTCAACTAACTGATCTAGTGACGGTCGTCGATCACTTGGGACTGGAGAAGTTTCCGCTTTACGCTCACAGTCATGCCGTTCCGACAGCGATCACCTTCTCTACCACTCATGCGGAACGTGTCACGCGACTTGTCTTGGCTGAGGGATACGCGTCTGCAGGCAATTGGTATACGCAAGTGCCTACGCTGCGTGTGCTCACAGGACTGACAGGCATGATTGAGGATGAGTGGGAATCATACACATTAGCATTAGCAAGTGCGACCCTGGAGTATTCAAGTGCAGAAGCCGCGTTTAGGTGGGCAAGTGCATGTCGAGCAAGCATGTCTCCTGAGGAATTCCTTGCCTACCACAGACAATCTATGGACACTGAGGTTACGGACTTGTTGAACCATGTCCGAGCCCCGACACTTCTCGTGCACTTTACTGACGGCCCCAAGGGGGTACTCCCCTTGATGCGGGAAATGGCTGCCGCTATCCCCGATGCTTCGTTGGTCGAGGCGACGGTCGCCGAAAGCGGAGAGATCGTACGCCAGTTCCTGGACGAAGATGAGGCGGCCCGGCGAGAATTCCCTTCCGGCACGGCAATCATCTTCTTCGCCGACATCGCGGACTCCACCGCCCTCACCGAGCGCCTCGGCGACGCCGCCTTCCGCGCCAAGGCTCGTGATCTCGACGCCACCCTCCGCACCGTCATCCGCGACAGCGCAGGCACCCCGATCGAAGGAAAGCTCCTCGGCGACGGCGTCCTCGCCGTCTTCACGTCCGCTCGGCAAGCAATCGAAGCCGCCCTCGCCTGCGGCAGCGCCGGGGCCAATGCTGGTCTCCCCCTCCACCTCGGCCTCCACGCGGGAGACGTCATCCGCGAGGAGAACAACGTCTACGGCGGGGCCGTTAACATCGCGTCTCGGATCGCGGGGCTGTCGGCGGCGGGGGAAGTGCTGGTGTCGGAGACGGTGCGCTCGCTGGCGCGCACGTCCGCTGGGGTACGCTTCGAGGATAAGGGCGAGCAGGAGTTGAAGGGGGTGGGTGAGGCGGTGAGAGTGTGGGCGGTGGTTGAGGCGGCGCAGTAGACGCGGTGACACCGACCCCTTAGACATAGGCGCATCGTCCCCTAAACTGAGTGCGTGGCCGCATCCTGCGCATTCTGCCGCCGTCCGCACATCGGGATTTACGCCGTTACGTCCTGTCGAGGCGACCCCGCTGACGCTGGTTCGTGGGGACGCGGGACGCTGGCGCTATGTCGGCGGTGCCGTGACGCACTGCGCGGGTCGGCCTTGAGGCGTTCAGCCAGCGGCATCATCCAGGACTTTGATCATCGCTTGGATGTTGTCGCGTGCCAAGAAGTTACTGGTCACCTCGAACGCATCACGAGCCAACTGCTCCTCCGTGTTCGTCGGGACGCCACCTTTCGCCTTCGAGAAGCACATCATCACCTTCCCAGCGATTGCGGATAGTTCCTCAAGGCTCTCAAAGTCCGTAGGCACCTGAGTGGCGCTGTGACGCAAAATCGTAGCATTATACGTCCCTCCTCCCCGTCATTCGGAGTCGAGCGGGGCGGAAGGAAGGAGGGGCTGACGGCGAACGAATCTCAAGCCCGGTAATTCCCGCACAGCGGCCCGCCTGTCATTCGGAGTCGAGCAGGGCGGAAGCAAGGCGGCGCGAAGGGGAGAACGAATCCTGCGGCCGGCCATACAGCCCGGCCGCTCGTTTTTCCTGAGGCCAGACGCCGCTGCCTGCCGCCCTACCAGCGGTTCGGGGCGTGAGATCCCTCCTTCCCGCTCATCCTGAGGCACTCGTAAGGATGAGCGGAGCCACCACACCCCGCTCCCGAACACCTGCGCACCGTGCATGCGTTCCTCCCCCGTTCGTTCGTGCCCCGGTAAGCTGGCGCGAACCCCCACTGACACCCCGCCGTCACCCCGCTTGCTACAATGTACACACATGGGCACCTTCTTCCACCCCATAACCCTCGTCGGCGCCGCTGGCGACTCGGAGACGCTAGATGCTCTCGTCGATACTGGCTCAAGCTTCACGACTGTTCCGCGTGAAGTGCTGATGCGGCTCGGCTGCACGCCATTCACGAGGGCTCGACTTCGGTTAGCGAACGGGCACGTCATCGAGGCTGACCTCGGCGAAATCACTGCTGAGCTGAATGGTGGCGTCCCCAGGACTATCATTTGCGCATTTGGGGAACCCGGCTCAGCCCCCCTCATTGGTGCCCAGGCCCTCGAAAACTTCATGCTGGGCGTCGATCCGGATCAGAAACGCCTCGTGCCTCTCGAAGGCTGGTGGGCCACCACGGTTCCCACCGCCGATACCGCTTTCCGGCTCTCCTCCGATTTCCAAATGACCGGCGACCAACCCGAGGCCGTCGAGAAACTCGTCGCCGGCATCCAGGCGAAGCAAAAGCACCAGACCATCCTCGGCGTCACCGGCTCCGGCAAGACCTTCACGATGGCCAACGTCATCGCCCGCACCAACCGGCCCACGCTCGTCCTTTCCCCCAACAAGACCCTCGCCGCCCAGCTCTACTCCGAGTTCCGCGACTTCTTCCCCGAAAATGCCGTCGAATACTTTGTTTCCTACTACGATTACTATCAGCCGGAGGCTTACATCCCGCGTTCCGATACCTACATCGCCAAGGACGCGGACATCAACGAGGAGATCGACAAGCTGCGCCACGCCGCTACCCGCGCCCTCTTTCAGCACCGCGACGTCATCATCGTCGCCTCCGTCTCGTGCATCTACGGCCTCGGCGAGCCGTCGGAGTACTACAACTTCGTGCTCCGCTTCCGGAAGAACGAGCCGGGTAACCGCAGCCGCGCCCTGCGCCGCCTCGTCGACATGCAGTACGAGCGCAACGACCAGAACCTCGTCCGCGGGCGCTTCCGCCTCCGTGGCGATAGTCTGACCGTCCTCCCCGCCTACGAAGAGCTCGCCGTTCGCGTCGACTTCTTCGGCGACGAGGTCGAGCGCATCCTCCAGCTAGACCCTCTCACCGGCGAGGTCCTCTCGGAGATGGACGAGGTCGAGATCTACCCGGCCAAGCACTTCGTCACCTCGCAGGACAAGCTCGAGTCCGCGATCGAGGACATCGAGGCCGAGCTGAACGAGACGCACGCCATGCTGCTGGAGCGCGGCAAGCTTCTGGAGGCCCAGCGCCTCACCGAGCGCACGCGCTACGATATCGAATGCCTGCGCGAGCAGGGCTACTGCTCCGGCATCGAGAACTATTCCCGCCATCTCGCCCGTCGTGCCGCCGGCAGCACCCCGTGGACGCTCCTCGACTACTTCCCCGACGACTGGCTGCTGTTCATCGACGAGTCGCACATGGCGATCCCGCAGGTCCGCGGCATGTACCGCGGCGACCGCTCGCGCAAGCAGACGCTGGTGGACTACGGCTTCCGCTTGCCCTCAGCGCTCGACAACCGGCCGCTCAGCTTCCAGGAGTTTCTGGGGCACATCAACCAGGTCATCTACGTCTCCGCCACGCCCGGCCCCTGGGAGTACGAGCACAGCGAGCAGGTCGTCCAGCAGGTCATCCGCCCCACCGGTCTCCTTGACCCCACCATCGAAGTCCGCCCGACGAAGGGGCAGATCGACGACCTTATCGACGAGGTGCGCGCCCGCGTCGACCGTGGCGAGCGCGTCCTCTGCACGACGCTCACCAAGAAGATGGCGGAAGACCTCGCCGACTACCTCATTGAGATGGGCGTCAAGACCCACTACCTCCACTCCGAGATCCAGACCTTCGAGCGAGTCGAGATCCTGCGCGACCTCCGCCTCGGCATCTACGACGTTGTCGTCGGCATCAACCTCCTGCGCGAGGGCCTCGATCTGCCGGAGGTGAGCCTCGTCGTCATTCTGGACGCCGACAAAGAGGGCTACCTGCGCTCGGAATGGTCTCTGATTCAGACGATGGGCCGGGCCGCCAGACACGTCAGCGGCGCGGTGATCATGTACGCGGACGTTATGACGGACTCGATGCGCCGCGCCATCGAAGAGACCGATCGCCGCCGCCGCATCCAGCAGCAGCACAACGAGCAGCACGGCGTTGAGCCGGAGGGCATCCAGAAGGCGATCCGCGACATAACGGAGCGCGTCAAACAAGTGGCGGACGCGAAGCAGGACTACGTCACCGGCCAGATACCGAAAGACGAGCTCGCCCGCCTCGTGAAGGACTTCGAAAAGCAGATGAAGGACGCCGCGCGCAACCTGGAGTTCGAGAAAGCCGCCCTCCTCCGCGACCGCGTCGTAGAACTGCGCCGCGACCTCGTCGGTGACGAAGAGGGCCTCGCCGCCATCGCCGCCATGCGCCGCGGCGCAACCTCACGAGGGCGCCGGCGGAGGTAGCACTCACCGCCGGCAGAAAGCCCTCACCCCCCCCCGGACGGGCCGTATGGCGCCGCTCTCCCGTGCGCAGGAGAGGGGAGATGATGAGCGGGAGTTTGTTTGGCAGAAACGGGGGTGAGTAGGGGCGGGTTCCCCGGCTGGAACCCTGGTGGTGCTGATGGAGAGCCGAAGGGCGTGGTGGTTTGGTCCGGCGGAAGGAGCCGCAAACCCGCCCCCCGGTGTTGCGCAGGCACCCGGAGTTTGTTTGGCAGAAAGGCCCTCACCCCCCGCCCCCTCTCCCGTGCGCGGGAGAGGGGGAGAGGCGTGTCGGTTGACCTTACACTCGCTTACACTGGCAGCCTATCTTCGTCAGCGTGCCCGTGCAGGTGAAGACACTCTGCCCCTTGGGACACTTCTGGCCCGGCGGAAGAGTGCCGCCCGCCACGCAGCTCACGGTGTACTCCAGGTTGCCTGTGCCTTCCCTGCGCAGGCACTGCCGCTGGCGGTTCTGCTGGGGGTCGCAGCGGAACTGCAGGCAGAAGATGTCAGCGTTGATCTTCGCGCTCGGCGCCAGCGGCTGGCCGGCCGCCTTTTCCGCATCGGCCTGGTTCTTGGCGCAGATCAGGACTGGGGCGGTCGTGATCGGCGGGACGTTGCCGGAGACGTCGTGGATCTGGGGGTCTTCGCAGGAGGTGGCCCGCGCGGGCTGCGCGCCTTCCAGGACCCTCATACCGAGCACAGACCCCAGCACGCCTGCCACCACCACGCCCAGCGAGCCCCGCAGGAACGCCCGGCGCTCCAGCCGGAACTGCGCCGCACCCTCCTCGCCCGCCGGGACAGGTATGGCCTCGACCGGTTCCATCACCCTTCTGACGACGAACGCCAGGGCGTGACTGGTCAGCAGCAGCGTGAAGCTCCCCGCAACCACGAGGGCGACCGCCAGGCCGATCGGGTCGTCCCAAATCAGATTGATGGCCGCGGCTGAAGCCCACCCCGCGACCGTCCCCAGCAGCGCCACCTGGATGCAGGCGGCGCACCTCCCCAGCTTCCGCGAGATCAGCGAACGCAGGCCGCCTTGACACGAGTTACAACTCCCCATGACAGACCTCCTTCTTCGCAGCGCAAGGGCGCCTGAAGCGAAGCAGCGATATCGTACTAGTTACGCCGTAGAGCAGCAGGCGAAGGGCGGCCCGAAAGGTATCTCCACTTCCCGTCCGCAAACTGAACAGGCTCCCCGTTTCTTGGGGAGCCTGCCAATCGGTTCCTTAGTTCCCGCGTCCGGCGTTTAGCTTTACGGCGGATCACCCGCGCGATGGACTCTTCAGTCTCTTTTCAGCACGCCGCTCCACGGTTCGCCTTTCCTCCGCCTGTCCTACGCGGAGGACCTTCCGCGGTCCACCTCCAGTACTGCGATCAGCGCATGTAATCTCATCATACGCAATCTCCTCCAGTCCTTAAGGCTTCATCTACCAACATAGCACTCGCCCCGAAATTGTCAAGTCGATTTCAGGGGAAAGTTCGAGGGAAATTCCGTGGCGGAAGATCTTGTGGCTACCGCCCGCGTTCGCTATTCGAGGCGGTATTCGTTGTCGCCGTACCCTTCCGCCAGTACCCGGCGCGACTGTCCGCTCTCGGACGGGCCGATTATCCCGTGGTCCTCCAGCAGGTCGATCAGCCGCGCCGCTCGCGGATAGCCGATGTGCAGGCGCCGCTGCAGCAACGAGGTCGATACCCGCGTGTGCTGCCCCGCCAGTTCGCGGGCGGCATCGTAAAGCGGGTCGTCCTCCTCCTCCTGGCGTGGGCGCGGTGCTTCGCCAACGGCTTCCTCCAGAAGGTGGTCCAACTTTTCCGGCGCCAGGTGCCGGAAGCGATCGTTCGCCCACCAGGCGACGATCTTATCGATCTCCTGGTCCGAGACATATGACCCCTGGATCCTCTTCGGCTTGGACGCATCCGTGGGCATGAACAGCATGTCCCCCCGGCCCAGCAGCTTGTCCGCGCCGCCCATATCGATGATCGTCCGCGAGTCCACCTGCGAGGAGACAGCGAAGGCGATCCGCGTGGGGAAGTTCGCCTTGATCAGCCCGGTGACCACATCCACAGACGGCCGCTGCGTCGCGACGATCAGGTGGATCCCGGTAGCGCGGGCGAGCTGCGCGAGGCGGCAGATCTGGCGCTCCACCTCGTACGGCGCGGCCATCATCAGGTCCGCCAGCTCGTCGATGATCACCACCCAGTTCGGCAGCGGGTGAGGCGCCTGCGGACTCTTGTTATAGCCCTCGATATTTCGCACGCCGATCGAGGCGAACCGGCGATACCGGCTGTCCATCTCGTGGATGATCGCCTGCAGCGTCCCAACCACCTCCTCCACGTCCGTGATCACCTTGGAGAATGCCAGGTGCGGTATCTCCGCAAAGTTCGCGAGCTCCACTCGCTTCGGGTCGATGAGCACCAGTCGCAGCTCCTCCGGCGTGTTGTGGAGCAGGAAGCAGGCGATGATGGAGTTGATGCAAACGCTCTTTCCGCTGCCTGTCGCTCCGGCGATCAGCAGGTGAGGCATCTTCGTCAGGTCCGCCGCCACCGGCTCGCCTGAGACGCCCTTCCCCATCGCGATCGCCAGCTTCGAGCGCCCGTTGGCCTTCTGGAACGCGGCGCTCTCGATCACACTCCGCAGCGCAACCAGCGAAGTCGTCGTGTTCGGCACTTCGATGCCGATGATCGGCTTGCCCGGAACGGGCGCTTCAATCCGGATCGTCGGCGCCGCCAGCGCCAGCGCTAGGTCGTTCGCCAGGCTGGTCACGCGGTTCACGCGCACCCGTGTGCGGGAGAGCACCTCCGTGCGCACCTGCGGCTTGCCGTCCCTGTCCACCACCTGGCGCCCTCGTTCGTCGCGGACCGCCACCGTGCGCGTCTTCGTCTCCCACCCGGGCTCAACGCCGAACTGGGTCACCGCCGGCCCCTGGTTCACAGAAGTCACCCGCGCGTCGACGCCGAACGAGGCCAGCGTGTCCACTATCAGGTTCGCCCGCGCCTCGTTGTCTACGGGTCTAACCTCGATCTCCGCCGCCTCCGCCAGGTTGTCGACGGGTGGCAGCTCCCAACCACGGCCGGCGGGCCGGCCCATGGGCAGCGGCCGCTGGAACGGCCCCAACTCGTCGTCCGGCTCCCCGGCTACCATGATGTCCTTTTCCGCCTCTGACAGTTCCGCGCCGGCGGGCGACTCCTCTACCTCCGGAGGAGCGGGTGTCTCCAGCCATTCTTCGTCCCACTTCGGCATATAGGGCGTGTCCAGGAGGAGTTCCTCCTGCAGTGGCTCCTCCTTGCCCGGCATCAGGCTGGACACCAGGTCCTGAATCCATCGGGCGACCGTCGCGGGCAGGTCCAGCCAGCGCACGCCGCGCAGCCGCGTTACGGCTGCCTCGCCGGCGATCCGCATGCCCCGCGGCCAGACGAGGCTGAGCCCTCCGACGCCGCTGCCGAGCCACAGCAGGACCAGCACAGGTCCGCCGAGTAACGCCCTCCCCAGGTCGCCGCCCAGACTCACCTCGCCGAACGCGATTCCGCCGAACTCCCATGACGGCTCGAACAGTGCTGCGAAGCCCAGCGAGAACGCCAGCAGCAGGTGCGCGCCGGTCAATAACCTCCAGAACTTGAGCGTGAGCTCAGGGCGGCGCAGCGCGAACCGCACGTCCGCTGCCAGGAGCGGCGCCAGCAGGAATAAGCAGATCCCGAAGGCTGACAGCAGCGCTTCGAACGCGTTCACCGCCAGCGGTACCGTGAGCGGAGACGACGCTGCCAGCACCACGATCGCGCCCGCAATCACCCACGCGGGACGGATGCCTCCCAATCGGATGCTGGGGATTCGAGGGCTGGAGGCCCTCCGCCGGACGCCCCCGGTCCGTCTCGGCCGATGAACCCCCGTCCTGCGTACAGGCCGCCGTTTCGTTTGGACGGGCACGGCTGCGGTTAGACTTCCACGCTGAACGGAAGGATCATGGGACGGCGCCGAGTCTCGTCGTAGAGGAATCGCGCCAGCGCGTCATGAACGCGCGTGTTCACGTCCGACCGGTCCGCGACGTGCTCCGCCCCGCTCTTCAGCGAGTCGATGATCACTTCGCGCGCCTTCTCCATCAGTCCGTCCGACATCTCGTTTTCGATAAAACCCCTTGATATAACGTCTGGCACGCCTATTGGTTTGCCTGTGTGCTTGTCAACCGAAACGATCGCCACCAGAACGCCGTCCCCGGACAGGTGCTTGCGGTCACGGAGCACGATGCTGTCGACACCCACCGCCAGGCCGTCCACGTACACCCAGTCTGCCGGCGCCCGGCCGACCACTCGCGCGCCTCGCCGGTCGATGTCCAGGATGTCCCCGTCTTCCAGGGTGAACACGTTCTCCGCCGGGATGCCCACGGAGCGCGCGATCGCCGAGTGCATCCACAGATGGCGATACTCCCCGTGCACCGGCACGAAATATCGTGGCCGCACCAGCGACATCATCAGCTTCAACTCCTCCTGCGCCCCGTGTCCGCTCACGTGGACGTTCGCGATCTTGCTGAATAGCACGTTCGCCCCCAGCCGGTAGAGGTTGTCGATCGTCCGGTTAATCACCACCTCATTGCCCGGGATCGCGGACGACGAGAAGACCACCGTATCGCCGGCCTGTATCTCCACGTGACGGTGGTCGCGGTTCGCCATCCGCACCAGCGCCGAAGTCGGCTCGCCCTGCGCGCCCGTCGTCACGATCGCGATCTTCTCGTTCGGCAGCTTCCGCATCCGGTCCAGCGACGCCATGATGTTGTCCGGCGCCTCAAGGTACCCCTGCGCGATCGCCATCTTCACGTTGTCCATCATGCTGCGGCCCGTCACGAAGATACGCCTGTCGTGCTTCACCGCCGCATCGATAACCTGCTGCACCCGCGCGATCAGCGACGCGAACGTCGCCACGATCACCCGCCCGGGCGCCTCCGCCATGATCCGCTCCAGCGTCTCTGTGATGCTCATCTCGGACGGCGTATAGCCCGGGCTGTCGGCGTAAGTGGAGTCGGAGAACAGCAACAGCACGCCCTCGCGCCCGATCTCGGCGATTCGCGTCAGGTCGGACGGCCCGCCCATGACCGGTGTGTGGTCGAACTTGAAGTCGCCCGTATGAAACACCGTGCCCAGCGGCGTGCGGATCGCGATCGCTGCCGCGTCCGGGATGCTGTGCGTGATGTGCACGTACTCCGCTTCCATGCGTCCCAGCTTCACGCGCCCGCCCGGCTCCACCAGCCGCAGGTCGGCCTCCTTGGACAGCTTGTGCTCGTCCAGTTTCACCGCGATCAGGTCGCGCGTCAGCCGCGTGCAGTATACCGGCGGCAGCCTCCCGTTCGGCAGGCGTAGCCGCCGCAACACGTACGGCAACGCGCCGACGTGGTCCTCGTGCCCATGCGTGATCAGGATGCCGCGCAGCTTGTTGATGCGCTCCTCGACATAAGTCACGTCCGGGATGACGAGGTCGACGCCTAGCATCTCCTCGTCCGGGAACATCAGCCCCGCATCGATCAGCACCAGGTCGGCGCCGCACTCCAGCGCCATCATGTTCTTCCCGATCTCGCCCAGGCCGCCCAGCGGGACGACGGTTAACTTCTCGGCCATAGGCTATCCGAAGAGCCTCATCTGCTCGGCCGCCGGCTCGGGCTCCACCGCCGCACTGTACTTCACGCGTGATCTCTCCAGCGCCTCAGGTACCCGCCGGAAGTCCTCCTCTATCACCTTGCGCAGGTTCCCCGCGTGCAGCGCCGCGGCCGGGTGGTACATGTTCAGATAGAGCACCCCCTCGCGCTCCCTCAGTTGCCCGTGCACCTTGCTTATCGAATCCCGCGGAAAGAACCAGGCCAGCGAGTACCTGCCCAGCGTCACGATCAGCCGCGGCTTCAGCAGCTCGATCTGCCGCTCCAGGTGCTTACGGCACGCCTCGATCTCCGTCGGCAGCGGGTCCCGGTTGTTCGGCGGCCGGCACTTCACCACGTTGGTGATGTAAACCTGCTCCCGCTGCAGACCCACCGACCCCAGCAGCTCCTCCAGGAAGCGCCCCGCCGGCCCCACGAACGGCCGCCCTTGCTGGTCCTCGTGGAACCCCGGCCCCTCGCCCACAAGCAGCACCTCCGGGCTCTCCGGCCCTTCCCCGGGGACAGCATTCGTGCGGGTGCGACAGAGGTCGCAGTCAGGACAAGACGTGATACGTCCGTAAAGCTCGTCGAGAGCACCCACGCCGCGATAATAGCACGCCCCCCAAACCGCAGGTCAACGCGCCCCGACTGTCATCCCTACCGCAGCGCAGGGAGTGGAGGGACCCGTCGCGGGACCAACCTCCCCCTACCCCTTGCCCCCGCGACACACTCACCCGCCGCACCTCATGAAGGTTTAGCGTAGGCCGACAGCAACTGCTCGCCCGCCGGGGCATTCAATACGATCGTAGTATCTGCACCCGCAGACACGGTAAGGTTCTCGATCGTGGACGCCATCTCGAGATGGAGACCAGAGCACGCACAGAACTTGACCTGGTCACTGGCGAGAATCCGCCATGCGCACTACTGTCTCGGGCCTCAGCGGCGAGCAGCACTAAGGCGACGACGGCCAGTCAGCGACTGCCGACCCCGTACGCTCACGGGAACAACTTGGTCATTGTGATACCTCCGTGGCCGACGCAGTAGCGGCGGCCGGCGGCGTTGAAGAGCAATCTAGCGACCCAGGCGGACCTAGGGGCGCATCAGCGGACGTCGGGCCTTGACCGTTGAGTCCAACCAGGGCATGGGCGGCGGCGTTGACGAGGTCGGCATTGACGCCTGCTATCGATATTGAGGATGTGCTGGTCCACAGTATGATGTCCCCGCCAGTCCACTGCGCTGGCGCTCCTCGAACGTCGACCGGAGCGCCCGTCTTAACGCTATCAGCGACCATCTGTAACGTAACTTCGCAGTATGGACGGACTTGAATAGTAAGTGGTATTGAGCATGCTCTTTCAGCGCCATCCGGCAGGTCCGTGGGTATTGTGCAGTCGCCATAGTCGAGGCCAACTATGTTCCTACGGGACCCCGCGTAGGGACCCGCGTAATCCTTTCTAAAGATCCTGGTCAACGGAAGGCCTTGGAACGAATCGCCTAACCAGTAGAGTCCGAATTCTTCGAATTGCTGTGCCTCCGTAAGGTCGAAGCCTGGCGAATTGCGCACGCGTCCGACATCGGATGCGGCGGGGCCTCGGAACAGTTCATTCATGCCCGTCGTGACTACCCAGTAGCCGCTTGCGCCGCCCGCGGCAGCGGTCGAGAGCACGGCCGCGAGCAGTAGTACCCTCATTGCAGGATGCCCCCTAGCCCTCATGACGCCTCAGTCATCCCTGCCCCTGCCCGACTCACGAAGGCCTAATGTAGACCAACAACGGCCTGAATGCGCTCGACGATGGCCTCACCGCTGCCAGGTCATCTTCGCTCAGATATATGCCCACGGTCACTTGCTCGCCCATGCTATCCGGGCACTTCTAGCCCAGCACCCTCAATCAGATAGTCCACAAGCGCTTCCCTGTCACTGCCCATTTCTTCCACGGTGATGTAAATGGCTGTCGTCCTTTCGGCGCACGAGTCGCCGTGACACGTCATCTCCTGCACCGTGACGCGGTTCTCCGCCCCATCGAGTAGCTGGCTGATATCCTCCGGAGTTGGCAACACGAACACGAACAACCTGTAATAGCTCACTTCCGCGACCCCCGCATGTGAACGACGGCTTCAGACCACCGGACTCCTATGGTCATCGGCAGCGGTAGCGATGGGCACCCGATGTCCACGATTGGTGGAACAGCACCCAGGCCGGCTAGGACCCAGTACTTGTGCTGGGCGACCTCAACGAGCGCATCTCCTATCTTGGCTTGAGCTTGGGCTTCGATCTTCGCGTCACCGGTAACCGCGCCGCCCCCGGCGCTAGGCGCCACGTACTGAACGCAGACTGTGAGCCCTAGCCCCGGCCGGGGTCCGGTTGGCGGAGATTGACGGGCCACACTCTGGGCTGGTCCTGAATCGTTCCCGCTGATTCTGAGAGCCCTGGACTGGCTCAAAGCGATGGTCACCGCCGCCACCCCGCCGACAATAGCAACCAATGCGACAATCCCCCGCCACCCGGGTGCCCGAACCTTCACATCGCGCCTCCCGATGATATCAGCCGTAGCGTCACCAGCTGGCGGCTCAGAGTCACGGGACCGAATTCGCTCATGATAACCCCTATCGAAACCAGCTATACCACCGGGGAGAGAGGTTGTAAAGGGGCAGGACCCTGGCTCCTCACGCCTCCCGCCAGCGTTAGTGCCGCTATCGCAACGCCCCCCGCGTTGCGCCCCGGGGCGCCCGCCCGTATCCCAATGTCCCTTGTCCCCGTGCCACCCGCGCGTTTGGGCTATCCGCTCTCCCTGCTACGCTGGCCCCGTGGCAACGCTGTCACCATCATCCCGGCAGGCTTCTATCACCCCCGTTAGATTGAACGCTCGCCGGTCTGTTCTTGAACGTCAGCCAATCAACCGCGCAACCCCTGCGCGCGGCGGCTGCACATCACCGCCCGCCCGTCAAAGACCCGGAAACGGAAGAACACCGGCGGCACTCAATCAACCGCCAAACGTAACCGCCCTAAACCAATCACACGCCACACACGAAATCGACATTGATTGACTGTCAGAAATCGCCCGATTGACCGGGAGAGCAAGCCCAAATCCGTGTCCATCCGTGGCTAAGATTCCCGGCCCCGCCGCGGCTGCACCAGCAGAGCCAGCCCGATCCCGATGAAGTACAGCACGATGATCGGCCCCGCCACCAGTGACTGCGTCACCGGGTCGATCGTCGGCGTCACGATAGCCGCGATCACGAACGCCGCCACCACCGCCAGGCGCCACCAGTGCCACAGCTGCCCCGCGCTGACGATCCCGAAGCGCGCCAGGTACATGATCACGACCGGCGTCTCGAACGACACCCCCGACCAGAACAGCAGCCGCGTCACGAAGTCGATATAGCTGCCGATGCGGATGTTCGGCTCCGCCAGGCCTTCGCCTATCGGCGGGTCCAGCAGGAACTGCAGCGCCGGCGGCAGCGCCACGTAGTATGCGAACGCCACCCCACCCAGGAATAGCCCTGTCGCTCCCACGACCGTGCCCCATGCCCAGCGCCGCTCGTTCGGGTTCAGTCCCGGCGAAGCGAACGCCAGCACCTGGTACACGATGACAGGCATCGCGATGATCAGCCCGCCCAGCAGCGCCACCCGAAAGTACGTCGCGAACAGCTCGAACGGCTCGATGAACTGAAGCTCGAGGTCGAACTCCCGCGTGTTGCCCGGCTCCTTCAGGAACTCGATGAAGTCCCCGGCGAAGAAGAACGACACGCCGAGACCCATAAGCACGGCCAGCGACGCGATGATCAGCCGCCGCCGCAGCTCCTGGAGGTGCTCCAGGAGCGTCAAATAGCGTTCCCCCTTCTCCTCCTTTGGCCCTTCGTCCGGAGGTTCAACCAGGGGAACCGGGAGCTGCGCTCGGCGGGTCAAGTCT
Organism: uncultured Dehalococcoidia bacterium; assembly: GCA_964558415.1. GTDB lineage: Bacteria > Chloroflexota > Dehalococcoidia > SM23-28-2 > RBG-16-64-32 > CAZLDI01. The sequence goes on along the minus strand of CAZLDI010000007.1, from coordinate 48,678 downwards.
GCGACCGCAGCTAGCCGCCGGCGTCGTGGGTCTGCTTCGGAGGATCGCCGCCCGGTTCGATGATCGGCGACTCCTCGATCACCCGGCTCACCGCGTCCGCCAGTGCTGAAGTGTCCTTCTTCACGCTCTCGCGGAACTCCTTCAGCTCCTTGCGGACGTCTTCATACTCCTTCGTGAGCTCGTCCAGCTCCCTGCGCACCTGGGAGGTCGCATCAGTGGCGTAGCTGCGGACGGAACGGAGCGCCTTCGCGACCTGCACGGCGACCTCGGGGATTCGCTCCGGCCCCACAAAGATCACGCCGATGACCATGATCAGCGCGAGCTCCAGCGGGCCGATGCCGAACACGTTCATGGCGTGCCTCGATTATAGAGCACACCCCGTAGCCACCATCACGTTCGTCCCGCGGCGTGTGTTCTCAGTCGTCGTCCGAGACGCCCTGCTCCTTGATGTAGTCAACCGCATCCTGGACGGTCGCGATCTTCTCGGCGTCCTCGTCAGAGACCTCAACGCTCTTCCCGGCGTTGCTGAACTCTTCCTCCAGGGACATGATCAGCTCCACCAGGTCCAGCGAGTCAGCGTTCAGATCGTCGACGAACGACGTCTGCGGGTTGATCTCGCTCTCCTCAACGCCGAGTTGTTCCGCGATTATCTTTCTTACCCGTTCGAAAACGGTTGCCACAGACGAACCTCCTTGGAGTCAGCGTGCTACAAGCGTACTGATCGAACCCAGCACGCCATTGGTGAACTTGGGGGAAGTCTCGCCGCCAAACTCTTTGGCTAGCTCCACAGCCTCGTTTATGGCAGCGCGCATCGGCACCTTATTATCGATTAGCACCTCGTATATCGCAAGCCTGAGGATATTGCGGTCGATAGCCGCTATCTGATCTATAGGCCACGCCGGCGCGTTCTGCCGGATCGTCGCGTCGATGCTTTCGCGGTTGTCCAGCACGCCCTGGACCAGCTCCTCGGCGAAGGCGCGGGCCTCCTGGCCCCCGCGGCTATCGCCGACCAGTCGCGCCATCGTCTGCTCTGCCGGATGGCCAACCGCGTCAAGCTCGAAGAGCGTCTTGAGCGCCAGGACTCTCGCGCGATGCCTTCTGCCCGCCATGGCTACAGTCCGAGGCCGCCGTCGACGGAGATCACTTGACCCGTAACGTAGCCGGCGTCGTCCGAAGCCAGGTAGACGACACATGCCGCGATGTCCTCTGGCTTCCCGAAGCGGTCGATGATCAGCCGCTGCTTGACGCCGTCCACAATCTCCTGGCGAATGTCCTTCGTCAGCTCCGTGATCACCAGCCCGGGAGCCACCAGGTTTGCGGTGATATTGCGCGACCCCATCTCCCGCGCGACCGCCCGGGTAAAGCCGATCAGGCCGGACTTCGCGGCTGCATAGTTGGCCTGACCGGCGTTGCCCGCGAGGCCGGAGACGCTACCGATGTTGATGATGCGCCCCCATCTCTGCTTCATCATCGGCTTGAGGGCCGCTTTTGTACACAGGAAGACAGATCGTAGGTTCATATCCATGACTTCGTCCCAGTCCTGGAGGGTCATTCGGAGAACAAGCGTGTCGCGGTTGTATCCGGCGTTGTTGACCAGGATATCAACCTGTCCGAACGCATTCGCGGTCTCCGCGACCAGCCGCTCAGCGTCCTCTGGAATCCGCACGTCCGCTTTGACCGCAATGGCGCGGCCTCCGGCCGACTCGATTTCGGATTTCAGCGTGAGCGCCTGTGCCTTGCTCCGATTGAAGTTGATCGCGACGGCTGCGCCGGCTTTCGAGAGCTCCCTGGCGATGCAACTGCCGATCCCGCGCGACGCCCCGGTCACGATCGCCGCCCTGCCCGAGCAGCTAAACACTGGGACTCACGAGGGAGGCGGCGCTGTCTATCGAAATCGCCGAGAGCTCAGGATAGCTCCGTTTCGTGATAGCTGTCAGTACGCGTCCCGGCCCGATCTCAGTGATGGTGCCCACTCCGTTCCGAATCATGAAGCTCATCGTTTGTGCCCAGCATACGGGGCTGGCTATCTGCAGCACGAGATCGTTGGCGATCTGAGCCGCCTCTACTATCGGTTCGGCCGTAACATTGCTGACAACTGGTATGCCCGGTTCACTGAAGACGACTTCTCCCACGCGGGCCGCGAAACCTTCCACGGCGCCGCGCATCAAGGACGTGTGAAAGGCGCCGGCGACGGCGATCGGCAGTCCACGTCCCCGCTTTTCGCGGGCCAGCTTGCATGCCAGCGTAACAGCCTCGGCGGTCCCACCGATCACGATTTGTGAGGTTGAGTTGTAATTGCTTGGTTCGGCCCCTGATTGGCGGCATATCTCCTCAACGACTTGCTCTTCGAGTCCCACGATCGCTGCCATCGTGCCTGGACGTTCAAGGCAGGCACGATGCATGAGACGGCCGCGTTCTCTCACGAGAAGGAGGGCCTCTTCGTAGCGCACGGCGCCCACAGCTACGAGGGCCGTGTACTGTCCCAGGCTATGCCCGGCGACGAAAGCCGGCCGCCGCGCAAACGCCCCCGATTCGAATGCCGCCGCCATCAAGGCCAGCGAGGCTACGAGCATCGCGGGCTGAGCGTTATCAGTGCTCGTCAGATCGGCCTCCGGGCCTTCGAAGCAGATGAGGCTGAGATGCGTCTCCAGCACCTCGTCCGCTCGTCGGAAAAGATCCCGCGCAATTGGCGACGCGTCTGCGACGTCAGCACCCATTCCGACCGATTGGGCCCCCTGGCCGGGGAACACAAAGGCCAGAGAAGCGTCCTCGGGGAGGCCGAGGAGTTGATCAGTCAAGTACGGCAGGGCTTGTACGGATGGGCCGGTCATAGAGGCGCGGTCAAGCTGCCTGCCCGTCCCGCTCTCTTGTCAGCCGGCCGAGGTGACAGTCGGGGTTGGGACATCTTCCGAACTCATCGAGACGGCTCCGGCAGAAGGTGCAGTGGGTCGCGTCCCACCAGACGAAATAAGTGATCGCCGCGGCCGCCGCGAGCATCAGGCTAAGCGGAACGAGTAGAAGCAGTAATCCCCGTCGCATAGCAGCCGCAGTATAGCATAGGATCTCGCGCGGATCGCCTATGGTCTCGCCGTGCCGGTAGTATCAGCATCACCGCCGACAGCCAACACCGCCCGCCCTCGGTAAGTGCCGCAAACCTTGCATGCGTGGTGGGAGAGGCGGGGGCTGCGGCATTGCGGGCAGAGCACAATCTCCGGAATGGAAATGCTCAGGTGCGCCCGTCGCCGCTTCTTACGAGACGTAGATGTCTTCTTCTTTGGTAGTGGTGGCATAACAGCTAACTCCCTTGTATACGAATACTTGAAACGGCCGGCAATCCATCGGTCTGCGTAATGGACTGCGAGATGCACTGGCAAGCCACATTGTTCAAGTCAACGCCGCACCCGGCGCAGAGGCCCCGGCAGTCTTGCCTGCATAATGGCTTCGGCGGCTCCGAAATCAACACGTACTGCCGCAGTCCTTCGCCCAGGTCCAGGGCGCCGTTAGACGCGATCCTGAATGCCTCCGCCTCTTCAACTTGCGGGTGTGCTCCCGTGACGGGACCCACCATCGGCACGAACTCCTCCTGTAGTTCGATCGGAATCGCGCAATCGGTGTCCGCGAGACAACGAGAGCACGTCTCCTGGATCAGCCCCGCGGCCTTCACCGTCACCATGAGCCCGCGGTCTGTGCGAAGAAGGATGACCGTCCCGTGCACATCGCGGAGTTCGATATCACCCAGAACAATGGCCTCCTCAGCGATGTCCAGCGTGACCTCGCTGCCAATGGGTTGTTTCAGTTCGGCGAGAACATTGAGTTGCATGAGAGAAGTCGACGTATCGAGGGGTCTCGCTGTTGCGGAGCCGACACGCTAAGTCTATAATCCCGCTGCGGGGAAAGTCCATCGCCGTCCCATCAACCCGCGCCCATTACGTGTCAGATGACGACTGCCGCAGAACTCCTTGCCCTTCAGGATGTCGACCTCGCTCTGGACAAAGCCGTCTCTAGATTGGCGCAAATAGAAGGCGCCCTTGGCGAGAGCGAGGAATTAGCTGAGGCTCGGGCACGGGTAACGGAGTGTCGTATGCGATCGGACGACCTCCGCAGCCATCAGGCTGAACTCGAATGGTCCGTGGAAGAAGTCCAGACTAAGGCGACCGCCGTAGAATCAAAACTCTACGGTGGTTCCGTGACCAACGCCAAGGAGTTGTCCGACTTGCAGGCTGACTTGAAGTCAGTACAGGCGCACCTAAGGAAACGAGAAGATGCGCTGCTGGCTCTGCTCGTGGAGATCGAAGACGCTGAGGCACTGTTGAAAGATGCGGACGCAGAGTGTGCAGGAGTTGAGGCAGGCTGGAGTCTGGGCCAGGAAGAGCTGATAGCGGAAAGGGATCGCCTGCAACCAGAAGCTGCGCGCCTGCAATCTATCCGGGACAACGTCGCGACGGAGATCGACCGAGCTTCACTGAACCTCTATCGGATGTTGCGGGAGCGGAGAGGCGGCCAGGCCGCCGCTAAGGTGGAGCGTGGCATGTGCCAGGGATGTCGCATCAGCCTTCCCGTGTCAGTCATGCAGAAAACCCGTGCGGGCGCTGGACTGGTGCAGTGTGTGAGCTGTGAGCGCATACTCGTGATGGGCTAGTCTCGTGCGAGCGGTTGGATACTTCAGGGAGCAGAACGGCCGATCACTCGCCGAACAAAGCGAGGCGTTCCTCGAATTCTGCGAGCGGAACGGTTACGAGGCGGCGGCAGCGTTCCTGGACACTGGTATCAGCTCACCGCCAGCGGGCTTTCGGCAGCTGGTGGAGTTCGTCAGGCAGCAGAGCTCACGCGGATTCATGCTGGTTGTGCTACCGCACATCTCCGGTCTTGGCGCCACACCAACCGACGCTGTACGGCGATACTTTCAGCTCAGCGGTCTCGGCGTGTCAGTTGTAAGTATGGAGGACGGCCCGGACGTGGAGGGCGCGCTGATGGATCTATGGTCTCGGTACCGCGCCAACGGTTCCCTCGGCGAGCGGGTTAAAGCAGCGATGCGAAAGAAGGCGGTGAAGGGCGAGGCGCTTGGCAGGCCGCCGTACGGGTATCGAGTTGGGGCTAAGCATCGATTGGTGATCGAGAGTGACGAAGGATCAGTCGTCCGCTACATATTCCGGCTGTACATCAAAGACGGACTTGGGATACGGAGAATTGCGAGGCGCATCAATGAGGAGGACCTCAAGACGAGGCGGGGCGGCTACTGGAGCATGGTCACTGTTAGAGACGTTCTGCGCAATCGGGCGTACGTTGGCACTTATGCGCGCTTTGGCGTGCGCGTTCCGGCAAGTCATGCGCCGCTAATTTCACAAGAGGACTTCCAGCAAGTGCAAGAACGCCTTGACGCGCGCCGCCCTTCCTCCAAGGTGCGCCAGATTTCGGCCTTCGTCCTTTCAGGGGTGGCATTTTGTGGTTACTGCGGGAACAAGATGATCGGTGTTACGCGCAGACAGAAGTGGAAGCGGCGCGGCGACGGAGCATTGAGGAGCGCGCAATACCGATACTACCAGTGCGAGTCCCGGACCAACCGCAGCCTCTGTGATTACCACACCCGAAGGGCCGATGATCTGGAAGAAGCGGCCCGACGGGCGGTGAGTTCCCTCCGTTGGACCCGCAAGCCGGCGCGCGCGGCGCTTCTAACGGCCAGCGATGCGAACGCGCAAGCCAAAAGGGCGCGCGAGAGGTCTCGGCGTCTGGATCGCGTCCTTGAGCGCTATCTGGATTCTGCTGCTCTTGGTAAGATCACGCCGGAAAAGCTTCGGTCGCTGGGCGCGGATGTCGCCGGCGAGCAACTCGAACTGGAAGAGCGGCTCCTGGACGTAGAACGCCTCGCTCAGCATGAAGCCACTGAAAGCGAGCGGCAACAGCGCAGGGATGAGATCGTGCGCCGGCTGCGGGACGAATGGAAGAGCCTGGATCCTGAGGAGTTGCGGGATCTGCTGCAGCAGGTGATCGCCCGGATCGTCGTCAAAGACGACGGCCTGGAGATCGTCCCCGGGTCCTAGGTGCGCCCTTGGCTCTCGATCGTTGGCTTGTCTGCACAGATGGCGCTTCACGAGGCAATCCCGGTCCATCTTCGATTGGCGCGGCGGTCTACGATCCATCCGGCCGCGAAGTTCACGTGGTCTCGGAGAGAATAGGTCACGCGACGAACAACGAGGCGGAGTACAGGGCAGCCATAGCTGGTCTTGAGGCAGCAATCGCTCTGGGCGCCCGCCATGTTGAGCTAAGGATGGACTCGGAGCTTGTCGTCAGACAGCTACAAGCCCGCTACAAGGTTCGCAATCCGCGACTTCAACCGCTGTTTGCGCGCATGTTGGAGCTAAAGCGTCAATTTGAGCCGTTTGAGGCCGTCTCGATTCCGCGCGCCCAGAACAAGCGAGCGGATCAGCTGGCCAATCTGGCGCTGGATCGCGCGGGCAGTTCGTGACGGGGACATTCCGCGTTCTGCCGGTGCTATACTGATCACGGCTCAGCAGGCCGGGTGATCGCTTCTCAATTGAGGAGAGGAAGGTCCGAGCTCCACCGGGCAGCGCGCTGGGTAACACCCAGGCCCCGACGGTGCAAGCCGTTGGGGACGGAAAGTGGCACAGAAACATACCGTCCGCCTCCGGCGGATAAGGGTGAAATGGTGGGGTAAGAGCCCACCGGCTTCGGTGAGAACCGGAGGCCGGCTAAACCCCGCGCGGAGCAAGGTCAAATAGGAGGGTGCTAAGGGTGCCCGGCCCAATCCCTCGGGTTGGCCGCTAGAGGCCCTGGGTAATCGGGGTCCCAGATTGATGGTCACCGTCCGCTTCACGTGGATACAGAACTCGGCCTACAGGCCTGCTGAGCCTCCTTCAGTAACCAGCACCCGCCTCCGCCCGTTCTAGGTTCGTAATGCAGATCAGCGAACTTGCGGCGGTCATCCCGGGCGCGCGCATCCACGGAGACGGTGGCGTCGAGATAACCGCAGTGTGCTACGACTCCCGCCGTTGTGGGCCCGGCGCCGCATTCGTTGCCATCCCGGGCTTCAAGAACGATGGACACGATTACATTGGTTCGGCCCTCGAAAGGGGGGTCACTGCCATCGTGGCTCAAGCGGATCACGAAGAAAAATGGCGGCAGGCCCTTTCCGGGAGAACGACGCCCGCGATTCTCGTTCCTGACGCGAGAGCAGCGCTGGCTGATTCTGCCGCGGCCCTGCGCGGATACCCGGCGCGGCAGATGTTCACAATCGGTGTTACGGGAACGGACGGAAAGACGAGCCTGGCCCATCTCCTTGCGCACGTTCTCCGGCAAGGTGGACTGAAGACCGGTCTGATTAGCACGGCGCAAAGCACATCTGGAGACGTCCTCCTTGGCGACGAAACCCGTTTTACGACGCCTGAGGCGCCCGAGGTGCAGGATATGCTTCGTGCGATGCTGGATTCGGGGTGCCGGTGGGCGGTGATCGAAGCCACGTCCCATGGCCTGGCTCTCCATCGAGTGCGGCACTGCGAGTTCGATATCGGGGTATTCACCAACGTGGGGACGGACCATCTCGAGTTCCACGGGAGCCTGGACGGTTACCTTGCGGCTAAAGGCCTGCTTTTTCGAATGCTGGACGAATCTATGAGCAAGGGCCTGCCGAAGACCGCTGTACTAAACGCCGATGATGCCGCCGCCGCTTACTTCGGAAGCCTCACCAACGCCCGGCTCGTGACCTACGGGCTCAGTTCTGAGGCCGATGTGACCGCAGGGAGCGTAGCCACGGAGGACTGGTCGTCGAACTTCCTCATCCGCGCGCTCGGATCCCAACGATCTGTGACTTTGCGACGGCCCGGGAAATTCAATATCTACAATGCGCTCGCTGCCACCGCAGCCGGGACGGCTGCGGAACTTGGCCTGGATCAGATCGTGGCCGGCCTGGAGACATGGCCGGGCGCGCCCGGGCGGATGCAGCTGGTGGAGGAAGGCCAACAGTTCAGGGTGGTAGTGGACTTCGCACACTCTCCGGACTCGCTGCGCCGCGTACTGGAGCTACTACGGAGCATGACCACTGGGAGGACCATCGCGGTGTTCGGTTGTATAGGGGAACGAGACCGGGACCGCCGGCACGCGATGGGGCTGGTGGCGGCCGCGCTGGCCGATTTCACCATCGTCACCGACGACAATCCGTACACGGAGGACCGGTGGGCGATCATCGAGGAGATCGCCTCTGGGTTGCGCGCCGGCGGAAAGCGGGACGGGGTTGATTTCATCCTCCTCGCAGACCGTCGTGACGCGGTTCGGCGCGCGATCGAGATGGCACGGGACGACGATGTGGTCTTGCTGGCCGGTAAGGGGCACGAGCGCCGCGTGACGCTCGCGGACTCCAGTTACGAATGCAACGATGCGGAAGTCGCCAGAAATCTGCTCCGCGGCGCCGAAAAGAACGTCTGACTTGCCGCGCTGGGCTATTGTAAGGTGTCCACCGATCTGATAGTATGCGCAGCAGGAAAGGAGGTGATGTGAATGGATGACAGTAGTAGCTACGGCCGTAGGGCTGTCCATTCACACCTTCACCTCAATGAGGTGCTGGTGCGATAGCTGAATGGTGCGTAGGACAGCCCTACGTGCCGAGCGCAGGAAGCCAGCCCCGAAAGGGGCTGGCTTTTTGTTTGACCCGCCGTCTATCCTTAGCGCGCGATGTGGCTAAACTTGTCTGCCGTTCGGGAGGGGCTAAGGACTGAGCTCATTGGTCGTCGGCTGATATACCTCACATCCACCACTTCCACTATGGACGTGGCCCGGCAAGATGCCGAGGCCGGAGGCGAAGGCGGGACTGTCGTGCTGGCGGAGGAACAAAGCCGCGGGAGAGGCCGCTTCGGAAGGTCATGGGTATCTCCGGCTGGGAAGAACCTGTACTTCACCATCGTGCTGCGTCCTGCGGTGGCCAACCTTCGCCTGCTAAGCATGATCGCACCGCTCGCCGTCTGCGAGGCGGTCTCTCAACAGACAGGCCTTGAGCCAGAGATTAAGTGGCCGAACGATGTGTTGCTTAACGGCCACAAGCTGTCCGGCACGTTGGTCGAGACCGACTTGGCCGGGGCGATCGTGCGACATTCACTGGTCGGGATCGGTGTAAACGTGAACTTCATCGTCACCGATATGCCAGAAATCGCGATGATAGCAACGAGTCTGAGCCAAGAGTTGGGCCGCGACATGTCTCGCGAACTGATTCTGGTCGCCATCCTGAACCGCTTCGATGAACTCTACCGAAGTGAGCCAGCCGCCGTTCGCGACGCCTGGAAGTCCCGGCTTGAGACCCTTGGGCGCAACGTGGCCGTGACGTTTCGCGATCGGGTATATCAGGGACTGGCGGAAGACGTCGACGAAGATGGTAACCTCGTACTGCGTACGTCCGATGGGTCAAGGATCGTCCTGGAGGCGGGTGAGGTAAGTCTTCGGGCCTAGCTGCCGGTCTCCTCTGCTGGTGGTACTGCCCTCCGGCGCGGTGCCGCAGGGCTTCCACCCGTGGTTTCAGCCACACGCTGGCCCATAAACATGTTGATCAGGTCTATGGGAATCGGGAATACGACCGTGCTGTTGTGCTCCGAAGCGATCTCGGTGAGTGTCTGCAAGTAGCGCAGCTGCAGCGTCGCTGGCGTGGCTGCCATCACTTTACCGGCTTCGGAGAGCCGCTCGGCAGCCTCGTATTCACCCTCGGCGTGGATCACTTTTGCCCGTCGCTCTCGCTCGGCCTGCGCCTGGCGGCTCATGGCGTTAACCATCTCCGCGGGTAGGCTGACGTCTCTCACCTCGACGATCGTCACCTTGATCCCCCACGGCTCAGTGGCCTCATCGATGATCTGTTGAAGCTTCTGGTTCAACTCTTCGCGCCGGCTCAGCAGTTCATCGAGGTCAGATTGGCCCAGGACACTCCGCAGTGTGGTCTGCGCCACCAGGGACGTTGCGCGAAAGTAGTCCATGATCTTCACGACCGCGTTCTCAGGATTGACTACGCGGAAGTAGACAACCGCGTCCACTTTGACGGTCACGTTGTCCTTCGTGATGACATCCTGCCGCGGTACGTCCATGGTCACGATTCTCAGGTCCACTCGCACCATCCGCTCCACGATTGGGAGGATGAAGAAGAGTCCGGGTCCGCGGGCGCCCACAAGCCGACCTAGCCGGAAGATCACTCCGCGCTCGTACTCCTGGACGATCTTCACGGCCAGGAAGAACAGCGGAATCGCCAGAATGTAGCCGCAAGCGGTGAGGATCCGCGCGAGGATGTTAGGCCCTCGTTCTTCGGGGGCCGGTGGAGAATTCGACATTACTGCGCTCCTTCTTGGGGTGATCGTTTGACCTTCAGTTTAAGCCCCTGGACTTCAGTGACAACCACACTTTCGCCTAATGGGATCGGCTCGTCAGCTTCCGCAGACCAGATCTCCCCATCCATCACGACGAATCCATTTGGATTCAGCAGCGACCGCGCGACCGCGCGCTGACCTATCATCGTCTCTACTCCGACCTGCGCGGGCATCGTGCGAATACGTACGATATTCACCACGATGAACAGTACAAAGGCGCCTAGCGTCCCGGCCATGCCGATCACCAGCCAGCGCGACACCTGGAACTCCGGCGGATTGTCGCTCGTCAGAAGGAGCCCGCCCAATAGCAAGGATACGGCTCCGCCAACGCCTAACACTCCGTGGCTGGTGATGAACATCTCGAGGCCGAAGAGAACGAAGGCGACGAGTATCAGGGCCACGCCGGCCCAGTTGAACGGAAGGACGCTCAAGGCGAAGAATCCGGTCAACAGCGAGATGACGCCGAATACCCCGGGAAAGATCTGGCCTGGATTCACGATCTCAATGAAAAGAGCGAGGGAGCCCAGCGATAGCAGAAGGAAAGCGATGTTGGGGTCTGCGATGACGTTCAGGAAGTCCTCGATGAAATTCCGATCGTTGTAGACCACAGGCGCGCGCGCGGTCCGAATCGTCACGGATCGCTCGGGCTCGACGACTACCCGCAGACCGTCCGTTGACTCCAGGAGTTCATCAAGGTCGCGGACGACCATATCCACGACCCCCAACTGCAGCGCTTCAGAACTCTCGCTCGAGATCCCGTGGCGGACGGCGTCCTCAGCCCAGTCCGCATTGCGGCCGCGCAGGACGGCGAGGCCGCGGGCCTTCGCGACGGCGTTTTCGATCACCTTGTTGCGCAGGTCCCCACCAATGTCGTCGCCGGTTGCGTTGATGGGCGTAGCGGAACCGATCACCGTTCCGGGCGCCATCGCCGCTACATGTGCGGCATAAGTGATGAAAGTGCCGGCAGAGGCCGCCTGTCCGCCCGAGGGTGTTACGTAGACGATGACCGGCACGTCCGCGGCGAGTATTCGCTGAATGATGTCATCCATAGAGCTGGATAGGCCCCCCGGTGTGTCAAGTCGAATGACGACGGCGGTCGCGTCTTTGTCCTCGGCGGCTTCGATGCCCCGCCGAATGTAGCGGTCCATGACGGGATTCACGCTGCCGTCTGCCGTGAGGACGTGCACCGCAGCCGGCGGGGCATCTGGCTGCCCGGCGCACGCAAGTGTCAGAGTGCCGCAAAATACAAAAAGTGCACCGATCGCGATGCGAAGTTGCGAGGCTAGATGCGTTGTCGTGGCGGCGGACATGGAAATGGCTGCAACACTCAGACAAGCTCATTATACGCGCCTACCATGAAGCGCTTCGGAACCGGCAAATTGAACCGCGAAACACGGGAATGCTAACATGGCATCAGCCCCCAGGAGAGTAGCCCTATGACTGATTCGATGCGCTGTCGCGGCATGCGCGACATTCTGCCCCAGGAGATGGCGTTGTTCCGCCGGATCGAGGCTGCCTTTCGCGATGTATGTGACGCCTGGGGATATGCTGAGGTTCGGACGCCGACGATCGAACATCTGTATCTGTTCACGAGCGCTGGAACGCTGTCGCCACAGATGCTCGATCGCGTGTACTCGTTCCTGGACTGGGACGGTTGGAGTGGAGAGCGCGTGGTGCTCCGTCCCGACTCAACCATCGCCATTGCGCGTCTGTACGCCGAGCAGATGTCCACTGAGCGGCCGGTGCGATTGTCATACATACAAAGCGTTCTTCGTTTCGCCGAAGGCGACGAGTCGCGCGAGGATTGGCAGTGTGGCGTCGAGCTCATCGGGGGGGGCCAGCCGAGTAGCGACGTGGAACTCATGGTCGTGGCGTGTGATGTGATCGAGCGACTGGGTCTCAGCCCTCGGTTGGGGCTGTCGGACCCGGGAGTGATCCGCGCGCTACTCGTGAAGGCCGGGCTCCGGAATGACGAGCAACTAGCCCTGTATGATCGATTGTTGGATGGTGACCTCGATGCCCTTGACGAGGTTCAACTGGCTCTGCCGGACCTGGAAACGAGTTTGCGCGCCCTCTTGACCGTCGAGGACGGCGGGTCAGCATATCTTGCGAACCTCAGGTCCGCACTGGAGACAGCGGTCCCGGAAGTGGCGGGGCCGCTGGATGAACTCGCCACCGTCGCCGCCATTCTGACTCAGGTCGGGATAGACTACTCGATCTCACCGCTACTGGCCCGGAACTTCGAGTACTACACGGGTCCGGCGTTCTCCGTCTACGTTCGCGGCGAGCGTGTCGGCGCCGGAGGTCGATACGACCTGCTGATGTCTCTGGTCGGCGGCGTCGATTCTCCTGCGTCTGGTTTTGGTCTGGATGTCGAAGCGATCTCACGCGTGCTTGGCGCCAGTCCGAAGACCCCAAGGAAATCCGTAGCGATCCGCGCTGCGAGCGGGCGGGCAGAAGACATTGCCGCCGCCTTCACTCTGGCACGGACGTTGAGGGATCGTGACCTGCCAGTGCAGATGACCGACGGTAATGGTCGCACCCTTGAACCGGCAGTTGTGGCCTCGGGAGAGGGTTTCTACATCACACGGGAAACGGCAGGGGCAAGCCACGCCGGCGGCGTGGAGGAGGCGGTGCGGGTGCTGACAGAGTCCATCGTTGATTAAGCTGGCGCTGCCGGCAGGCGACCTTCGACCCGCAACTTCCGAGCACCTTGCCGCCGCGGGCTTTCAGATCGACGGCTACGGGGAAGGGTCAAGGTCATACGTGTTCAAGGCGACGGAACCTCTTGCCCTGATCGCCCGTGTGTTCCGAGAGAAGGATATTCCCGTCCAGGTGGCCCTTGGAAACTATGACCTGGGGATTTGCAATCTGAGTTGGGTAGCGGAACTGAACACGCGCTTTCGTCAACGCTTGGTCGTTCCTCTGCGTGATCTCGGCATCGGCGGTTCGACAGTGTTCTGCGCGGGTGCTGACAACGGCGGCATCGAGGATTTGGGGGCCTTAGCCCAGGTGCGAATCGCCAGCGACTACCCGAACCTGGCGGATGCGTTCGCACGCTCAGCGCGTTTTCGCAACTACAGATTGCAGACGGTGTGGGGCGCAGCGGAGGCGTATCCGCCGGAGGACGCCGATTGCATCATCACCTCAATGCCGAACGAGGAGGCTCTGCGAACGGCCGGACTCGCGCCCTTCGCGCGACTCCTCACCGGGTCGGCGTGGCTCATCGGTAATCCGCAATCGCTCGCCCGGCAGGACCTCAGGGCTGTGTTACCCCGGTTGATGGTTGATGCTCGAGAGAATCCGGCAGTGGAGGTCGTCGCGCTACCCCCGCCTGTGGTCCCACGGAGCACGACTGGGCAGCGACGTTTAGTGCGGAATAGTCTGCGCATGGCCGTGCCAGATGGCCATCAGCAGCGGCACGTGGTGGAGGCGCTGCGCGCCGGCGGTCTGCTACTAACGGGATATGATGAGCAAACCAGCGTCCGTCGGCCCGAGAGCCAACTCAAAGGGCTGGAGGTGAAGGTGATCCGTCCACATGATATGCCCCAATTGGTGGCAATGGGTGAGATGGACATCGCCATCACCGGTCGGGACTGCCTGATGGAACACAAATACGCCTTTCCGTCGAGTCCAGTCGACGAGATCGTTGACCTTCGCCGTGGCCAGTACAACCTGTGCGCGGTTGTGAGTGAGGACCTGCCCGCTTCGACGATCCAGGAGGCCCTCGACATATGGCGCTCCCGGGGCCGAGAAGCGCTGCGCATCGCGTCCGAGTTTCCTTCGACAGCCGATCACTACGCGCGGAGCAGGCACTTCTGGAGGTATCAGATCATCCCCATAGCGGGAGCGTCAGAGGGGTTCGTGCCGGAAGACGCAGACCTGCTGATTGAAGGAACGGAGACAGGTCGCACTCTGGTGGAGAACCGGCTGAAGGCAATCGATAGGCTCTACAGGTCCACGACGTGCGTGATAGCTCGCCGCAACGCAGGACGATCGAACGTGCAGCAGAAGGCCTTCGACGAGGTCCTGGCAGCACTGCGGCGCTCGGCCGAGGCCGTGGCCACGGTCTGATACAATTCAGCAGAGGCTAATCTATGCCCCCACTGGCCCTGCACACGGCCATCGCGAAACAGGTGGCCGATCACTTGTCCCTAACCGCGCTCACTGAGGAGCGTGGCAGCTTGTACCTTGGCGCGACCGCGCCGGATATCCGGATCATGACTCGATGGGAGAGAGAGAGGACGCACTTTTTCGATGTGCACCAGTTCAATGAGCAAAGTGGCGTCGGCGGCTTCTTCGCCGCCCATCCGCGGCTGGCAGACCCTGGGCTGGTGGGCGCTAGGACGCTCGCGTTCGTCTCTGGATATGTAACCCACCTTGTGATGGACGAGACCTGGATAAGGACAGTGTACAGGCCGTACTTCGGTGAGCGGTCACCGCTGGGCGGCGACCTGAAAGCCAACGTCATGGACCGCGCTCTGCAGTTCTCCATGGACGCAGAGCGCCGTGGCGATCGCGATCTAATGCGCCACATTCTCGAGGCGGTCTCACGATTCGAAATCGGAATCGAGATCGGATTCATCGATATGGAGACTCTCAGCCAGTGGCGAGACCTCGTCATCGAGATAGTGGATCGCGAGCCGGATTGGGAGCGCTTTCGACAGGGAGCTCGTCGGCACCTCGAACTTCGCGAGAGTGATGTCAACGGGTTCGACGAACTCACGAGTTCGCTTCCTGACATCGTGGACGAGACACTACGGTATCTGACGCCGGAAAGAGTCTCAGATTACCTGCACGATGCGTTCCTCGAGAGTCTGGCGGCTGTCAAGGGGTACCTGCAATGCGGATAGTTGCCGGCGCCCAGGAGGGCCTGCGAACGCTCCTCAGCCGGCCAGCGGAAGGCGTCGAGTTGCCGGCTTCCGTGCGAGACACGATTATCCGCGTTTTTGGCCGCGAGATGAGCCCTGATGCTGTGGTCGAGCGCATTCTGAGCGACGTGCGGCAACAGGGAGATGCTGCCGTGAGGCACTACAACCTGACGATCGACGGGGTCCCGGAGGAGGCATCGCAAATGCCGCTCGAGGTAACTCGAGACGAGATCCAACAGGCATACTCGGAGGTCAAACAGGAGCTCGTCGATGCCTTGCGGCAGGCCGCCTCGCGGATACAGGCGTTCCACGAGAAACAGCTGATGCACTCACTCAGGTCATTCGAAGTAGACGGGATCGGGCAGGTCGTCCGGCCGCTGTCGCGAGTCGGCCTCTACATTCCCGGCACCACGGCCGTGTATCCGTCCACCGTTCTGATGACGGCCATTCCTGCGCGTGTAGCCGGCGTCGCTGAGCTCATTATGGCGACGCCGGTGAGCCACGACGGCGCCGTGTCACCGCTCAAACTGATCGCGGCCGATGTGGCCGGCGTTGATCGAATTTTTCGAGCGGGGGGAGTGCAGGGGATCGCGGCAATGGCGTATGGGACAGCATCGATTCCCAAAGTGGATAAGATTTGTGGGCCAGGAAACCTGTTTGTCACCCTGGCCAAGAAGCGATTGTTCGGCGAAGTCGGAATCGACGGCGTCTTCGGGCCGTCTGAGACAGTCGTCGTTGCTGACGGGAGTGCGGATCCCTCACTGGTCGCGGCGGACCTCCTGGCCGGAGCGGAGCACGATGAGCTTGCGACCGCCGTGCTGATCACAGACTCGCGCTCCCTGGTGGATCATGTGGCGACCATAGTTGAGACGTGCATTGAGGGAATCGGGCGCGCCGAGGTCGCCAGGGCGAGCCTTGAAGCGAATGGTGGAGCCGTAATTGTAGAGTCGGTGGAAGAGGCGATTGAGCTGGCCAACGAGTTCGCGCCGGAGCACCTGTGTCTGCACGTCCGGGACGCTGAACGAGTGGCGCGCAACGTCCGCAACGCCGGCTGCGTCTTTGTCGGTGCGCGGTCGGCTGAATCTATTGGGGATTACACCGCCGGGCCGAGCCACGTCATGCCCACAGGAGGTAGCGCCACGTTCGCGTCGCCTCTTGGGGTACAGGACTTCTTAAAGTTGATGAGCGTCGTGCATTTGGACGAAAAGATCGTCGAAGAGATCGGGCCGGCTGCAGTGACCATCGCCTGCGCTGAGGGGTTTGCCGGCCACGCGAAAGCGGTTGAAGCACGGCTGAAGCCGAGGGAGCGATGAGCGCGGATAAGCGGTCCGTCCTGGAGCGCGTCAGGCGTCATCTATTGGAGATACCGGGCTACGAGCCGGTGGATCCGCCGGATGTGATGGCCCGTCGCCTGGGGATTCCACAAGCTCGCATCGTTAAGCTGGACGGCAACGAGAACCCTTACGGTGCGTCGCCTCGAGCGTTGCAGGCGCTGGCCGCGGACGGCGTGCAGTTCTATCCGGATCCTATGCAGACACGGGTGCGCGAGGCGATCGCCGACTACGCCGGAGCCACTCCCGAACAGATCGTGCTTGGCGTCGGGTCTGACGAAATTCTAGCTTTCGCTGCCACTCTGTTTCTATCCGCGGGCGACGCGCTGGTCAATTGTCCTCCTACGTTCGGGGTCTACGATTTCCTCGGACGCGTCTCCGGCGCAAGAGTGATTGACGTGCCTCGTATGGAGGACTTCTCCCTGGACTTTCGCCCGCTTGAAAGAGCGTTGGAAGATAGCGCCGCCCTGCTCTACCTCGCTTCTCCCAACAATCCCACAGGCAACGTACTGCCGCGGGAGGACCTCGAGCGCCTCCTCCGACACGGAGTGCCGATCGTCGTCGACGAGGCTTATGCTGAATTCGCGGGAGAGAGCGCGGTCGAGCTCGTGTCCAGCCACGATAACCTGATAGTCGCGCGCACGTTTAGCAAGTGGGCGGGACTGGCGGGGGTGCGCGCGGGCTACGGAGTTTTCCCGGAGGATCTTGCCGACATTGTGTGGAAGGTGAAAGTGCCATACAACCTTAGCGTTGTCGCAGAGAGAGCGGTGCTTGCCTCCTTGGAAGATAAGGAGGTGCTTGACCGGAACGTCGGCCTGATCCTCGCAGAGCGAGAGAGGCTGGCCGTGAGGTTGGCAGAGTTGGCGTGGCTGCGCGTGTTTCCTTCGCAGGCGAACTTCGTGCTTTGCGAAGTCAAGGGACTTTCCGCACGACAGGTCCGAGACGATCTGCGCCAACAAGGCATTCTCGTACGCTACTTCGACTCCGCCGGGCTGCGTAACTGCATCAGGATTAGCGTAGGGAAGCCAGAGCACACTGATCGGGTGATCGAGGCACTGACGAAGATCGGATCCGGCGTTGCCAGGTAGCCGCCGCGCCGCCGTAAACAGGCAAACGAAGGAAACGAACATCGCCCTGGAGCTGTCGCTTGACGGCAGCGGGCGCTATGAGGTGTCTACGGGCATCGGTATGCTCGATCATTTGCTGGAGAGCTTCGCTAGTCATGGATTGTTCGACCTGACGGTAGCAGCAACAGGTGACATCGAAAGGGACCCGCATCACCTCGTCGAGGATGTTGGGTTGGTTCTGGGACAAGCCGTTGATCAAGCTCTGGGGGAGCGACGAGGGATCACACGATTCGGGCACGCTGTAGTGCCGATGGACGAAGCGCTTGCGCTCGTCGCCGTGGACCTCGGCGGGCGTGGCCACGCGAGCATTGACATGACGTTCGATCGCGAGCTGCTCGGGCAGCTGCCGACCGAGAATATCGCGCATCTCCTGGAGGCGCTCGCACAGACGGGGCGTCTGAACCTGCACGTGCAGATGCTAGCCGGCGCCAACGATCACCACCGGGCCGAAGCGGCATTCAAGGCGCTGGCCCGCTCGCTGAGGGCTGCGGTTGCACTGGATGCCCGGATCGCAGGCGAGGTCCCGAGCACGAAAGACGTACTCTAGGCTTCGTTCACTTCAAATCGGAAGTCTTCGATCACGGGGTTCGCCAGCAGCTTCCGGCACATCTCCGCGATCTGAGTCTCTGCCTCATCTCGGCTCGCCGTTTTGACGCTGATTTGCATGTACTTGCCGGCGCGCACGGAATCGACATCAACGAAACCAAGGGAATGAAGGGCGCCTTTGATAGTGAGGCCCTGCGGGTCGTTCACGGTGGGCTTCAGGGTGATGTAGACGCGCGCAACGTACATGAATTACGCGGGCGGGTAGGCCGCGTCGGACCGGATCTTCTCAATCTGCTGAATGTGATCCATGGCGTGGAGGCGGTGGAAGGCGATCCACTCCTTCAGGTTGAGCGGTCCGAATAGTGGGTGCGGGAACTTCTGGTCGAGTTTGTTGCTGGACTGCAGCGCCTCTGCCAGACGCCGGTTGTCCTGGAATACGGCAGCCACTTTCGCCCGCAGGTCAGTGATTGGGAGCTTCTCTTCTTCGAGGGAACGCTCGCCCATTGCGCGGGTTTTGGCGGATTCGCCCGCGGGATTGGCTATTCCCGCCATGTCCGCGATCTGCTGGTTGATACCGCGATTGGAGGTCAGGACGTGGCCGATGACCTCCTTGGCGCACCATTCGCCCTCCGGTGCGAACACCGCCTGGGCATCGCTCAGGCCCGCCAGGCAAGCATCGCAGTCTGCGGCCGTGCGCTGCAGCATCGCGTCGAGGTCGGCGAACGACTTCGCTCCCTGGTGCCGCATGTAGTCGAGGGCTTGCTGTATGGGGTCTTGCGTCTGTGTCAACGTGAACCTCCTCAGGTGTTCGGCGGGATCTTCGTCTACGAGGAAGAGAATCCCTCTGTGATCCATTTGATCGGCCGGACGTGGATAGCCACAACGTCCCAGTCGCCGCTCTCACGCACGTACGCTCTTCCCGCCGATTCACCGAGATAACGTACCGCCACGCGTTCTCGCCAGACGTTGTCAACCGGACTGCCGATGCGGGCGGTGCCTTCGACTATCACCTGCCGGTAGGGCATCTGCTGCGTCGCGATGCAGAGGGCCGCGAAGCCCTTCCTGGAGACGTTGGCGAACTTCTGGGTGCCGCGCATCGTGCTGACGATGAACTCCCTGCCGTCGTACTCGTACCAGACGGCGGTAACATGCGGGCGGCCGTTCGACCGCACGGTAGACAGCACAGCAACGTTGGGTTCGCGAAGAAACTCGACCAGGTCGGGGGCAAGGACGGTCATGGGTGGATGAGTCTGGCTCCCGTTAGCCGCTCGAACGCCTCTTCGTATTTCTCCGAGGTCTTCGCGACGACGTCCGCCGGTAGCTCCGGTGCGGGCGGTTCGCGGTTCCAGCCGATGTCGGTCAGGTAATCCCGCACGAACTGCTTGTCGAAGCTTGGCTGCGGCCCGCCGCTCTTGTACCGGTCAACAGGCCAGAAGCGGCTGGAGTCGGGGGTAAGGCATTCGTCAATCAGAATGACTTCGCCCTCCAGCCAGCCGAACTCGAATTTCGTGTCCGCGATAATGATGCCGCGCTCTCGCGCGTAATCGCGGCCGTAGCGGTAGACGGCGAGGCTGCGCAGTGCCATTGCGTTGGTCGCCTGCTCTCCGGCGAGCTCGATCACCTGCTGAAGGGTGATGGGCATATCGTGACCAGCGTCTGCTTTGGTCGTGGGAGTGAAGATGGGTTCGAACAGTTCCTGGCTTTCCTTGAGACCCGGCGGGAGCCGCACGCCGGAGACGGTCCGCGACGCCTGGTAGTCCTTCCATCCCGAGCCGGTGATGTAACCACGCACGACGCACTCGATGTCGATCCGCTCCGCCTTCTTCACCAGCATCGCGCGGCCGATCAGTTCACGGGGAAGGGCGAGCGGGACGCCTTCCATACGCGTGTCGGTCACGACGGCGAGGAAGTGGTTCGGCACGATATCGCCGGTCAGCGCGAACCAGAACGCCGAAAGCTGGGTGAGGACCGCGCCCTTGTTGGGGACACCCGTGGGGAGCACGACATCGAATGCGGAGATGCGGTCTGTGGCAACGAGCAAGAGCTTGTCGCCGAGGTCGTAGATGTCGCGCACCTTGCCGCGGGCCAGAAGTGGGAGGTCTACGGTGGACTCCGTGAGGACGGGGGTCATAGGCCCAACCTCCGAAAGCTCTCGTCGACGTGCTTCGTGTAGACGCGGTAATCGAACAAGGCCGCCAGTTCGTCGCGAGAGATGTGCGCGGTCACCGCGGGGTCGTCACAAAGGAGATCAAGATACGGAACCCGGCCTTCCCACGAACGCATGGCGTTGGACTGCACGATCTTGTAGGCTTCTTGGCGATTCATCCCTTTATCGACGAGCGCCAGCAGGACGCGCTGGGAGAAGACAAGGCCGTAGCTCATCTCCATGTTCTCGCGCATGCGTTCGGGATAGACCCGCAGTCCGGTGACTATATCGGCGAAGAGGCCGAGCATGTAGTCCAGGAGGATGCAGGCGTCCGGCAGGATGACGCGCTCGACGGAGGAGTGGGAGATGTCGCGCTCGTGCCAGAGGGCCACGTCCTCCAGCGCGGAGACGGCGTAGCCACGAAACAGCCGGGCCAGGCCGCTGATGCGCTCGCATTTCTCGGGATTACGCTTGTGGGGCATCGACGACGAACCGGTCTGGCCGGGCGAGAACGGCTCCTCGGCCTCCAGCACTTCAGTGCGCTGGAGGTGTCGTATCTCCGTGGCGAAGCGCTCCAGGCCGGCCGCTATGATCGCGAGCGTTGAGACGAAGAGTGCGTGGCGGTCGCGGTGAACGACCTGGCTGGAGACCGGCTCCACGAGAAGGCCGAGACGGCCGCAAACCTCGTCTTCCAGGTCCGGCGGCACGGTGGCGTGGGACCCAACGGGACCGCTGATCTTGCCCACGCTGATCTGTTCCTTGGCGTGGGTCAACCGGTGGGAGTCGCGGCGCATCTCGTCGTACCAGGATGCGAGCTTGAGGCCGAACGACGTCGGCTCCGCGTGGACGCCGTGGCTGCGCCCCATCGTGAGCGTCTCCTTGTGCTCGCGGGCGCGGACGGCAATGGCCTCCATCAGGTCGCGGATGCCTTCTTCTAGGATCTCGGTCGCCTCTATGAGACGGAGGGCGAGGGCCGTGTCTTCGACATCGTAGGAGGTGAGGCCGAGGTGGACGAAGCGGGACTCCTCCCCAAGGCTGTCCGCGACGGAGCGGAGGAAGGCGTTGAAGTCGTGGTGCATCTCGCGCTCGTACTCCGCCCAGCGGCCGCGGTCGTATGAGGCGTGGCGTATCTTAGCCATGGCGTCCGCGGGTATGGCGCCTCGCTCGGCCCAGGCTTCGCAGACGGCGATCTCAACCTGGAGCCACTTATCCGCCTTGTTCTCCTCGGACCAGACGCGAGCCATGCGCGGCCGGGTGTAGCGGTCGATCATGGGTGATATGAGCAGCTTGGTTGTTGCGGGGTGTTGACTTGATTGCCTTTTCGGGAATCTTCGGTTTTCGGGGAGTTTGGTGCGTGCCGGATGGCGCTTGGCTCGATTGATTTGGACATGATTGATGTCGCCGTGGGTGCGGAGTGTGGGGGCGTGCCGGACGCGGCGGCTACAGGAGGGGGAAGGCTTCCCACGCAGTTATCTTAGGTCATTAGCGGGAGACGTGGAAGGGGTCGTTGTCGCGAGTGACACCGCTGCCATTGCCTACGGCGGCCAGGGGCAGAAACCGTTGAACGCGCGGGCGCCGAAGAGCATGGGCGGGTAGCCCGTGGCGCCGGCGACGAATGCCGCGAGATCGACGAGGTTGATGTGCTCGCCGAAGCCGCCGTTGCCGGGGATGACGTCCCAGCGGACGTTGAAGTTGGGGTTGGGGGGACTGGTGTTGAGGCGGCGAATCGGCGCGATATAACGGCCCAGGTCGACGATATCGACCTCGTTCTCGGTCGGCGGTCCGCTGACCAGGTCTAGAGGCCAGCCGTTCGTGCCGCAGGCATCCTGGTCGCGGTTGGTGGCCGGGTTGAAGACGTGGTTCTCGCTGGTGCCGACGAAGCCATCGCCGTCGCAGTCGAAGGAGACCGCGCCGCCTGGGAGGGCTTCATTGACCAGCGTGTCTCCGTCGTCGTCGCCGAGCAGGTCGGTCCTCTCAGGGCGGGAGATCGGCGAGAGGGGGTCGGCGCCGCAGTTGGTCTCGGCGGTGTCGGTTACGCCGTCGTGGTCGTCATCGGAGCTGCCGTTCGGGATAGCACGGCAAGCGGAGAACTCAGAGGTGCCGCCACCGGGTGCGCGAGCCGTGGTGGTGGCGGTAACGAAGCTGGTGACGGGGATGTCGAACCCGAACATGGAGTTGAAGTTGAGGTTGCCAGCGCCGTCAGTTGTATTGATGTGATTGCCGATGTAAGTCTTGCCTTCACCGTAGCCGCTGGGATCGCAGGAGGGGCTGTGATAGAAGGTGAGCGCAACCGTGGTAAGCGGCGTGGTATTGAGCGTGCCGCCGAGGGTGGTCGATCCGCCGCCGGTGGAGGCGGAGGTGACGAGCGGGAAGTTCTGGAGGTTGTTGGACCCGGCGTCCGGGTCCCCCGTATCGTTGAGAGTGACCCCGGGTATATCGAGGTCGATCCCGAGCGACGTGCTGGAATGGATCGAGTTGTAATGGAACTGGTTGTCGAGGCCCGACGCGGACGCGCGCACGCCGGAGTCGTTGTTGGCGATTGTGTTGTAGGAGACGTCGTTGTTCGCGGCGCTGCCAGAGAGCAACACGCCAAAGGTGAAGTTGGGGAGAAAACCGCCGACGGTGTTGGTGCCGATCCAGTTGCCAACGATGCTATTGCGTGAGGATCCAATGCCATCGCCCCAGACGCCCGAGATGAAGTTTCCAGAGAGGATGTTGGCGTCCTGCGGGCCGAGGCCGCCGATGGTGTTTAAGGGCGCGTTCAGTAGAACGACCCCTGTGTTGTTCGGCAGGGAGCTTGCGTTGCCTGAGGCAACGCCGATGCTGTTGCCGAGGACGCGGTTACCGTCAATGACGAGGCGGAGCGACCAGGACAAGAGAATCCCGACGTCCGCGACGTCGTCGTCCGTGATCTGGAGGGTCCACAAGCCTGCCATGGGGATGCCATCAAGATAGTAGAGCGGGGTTTCCGGCCGGTAGAACCCGGTATATGGCGGCGCTCCGGCGGTAATCGAGACGACGGCAGTGTCGTCGTCGAACGTGGTGTTCGTGTAGTTGTCGCCATCACCGCCGTTATCGGTTGATAGCTCTATCGCGGGGCCGAAGGGGGGGATCAGGAAGATATCGAGATCGGTGACAAATGGGTGCGCGATCGTGAGATTGACATCGACGTCGGCAACGAAGCCCCCTCCGTTGACGAAAATGTCTGAAGTAACCGTTCCGGGGTCAGGAATCGGCTTCGGGACGTCCGCGGAGGGGTAGGTGACGCCCGAGGCAGAGGAAACGAAGGAGCCATCTATGAATGCGCCATAGTCCGAGTTGCCGGAGATCAGGTTACCCTCTCCGGCAGTCGGGCCGCCGATGGTGTTTGCAATGCCGTCGTCTATCTGAACACCGCTATTGCCGTTGGGTATGGCCGCGTTGCCCGCGGCGTTGGTGCCGATGTAATTACCCTGGATCTGATTGCCGGTAGTCTTGAGGTCAATGACCCAGTAGTTAAGGGTCCCGAAGTCGCCGCCGCTGTCATCCGCGATGCGGAGCGTCCAGTCCCCGTTGGTGGGAATGCCGTCCAGCCTGGCGAGATCCCCCTCAGGGTGGTAGCCGGCGGCGAACGGCGGGCTGCCGGCGGTGATGCTAAGGCCCTCCTCGTCATCGAAGATTGTGCCAGTGTAGTTGTCGCCACCAATGCCGTTGTCTGTCGATAGCTCGATCTCAGTGCCGCCTGGAGCGATGAGAAAAATGTCCAGATCGCCGTCGAACGTATGCGTGATGTCGAGCTGAACGTTGACGTCAAGGACGGTGGCGATTTGTGAGACGTTCACTGTAGACATAACGGTCATGAGGTCAGGAATCGGCACAGCGGCGGGAGAGACGCCGGTCCTCCAGACGCCGCCGCCGCCGCCAGCGATGCGAACGCCGTCTGCGGTGTTGCCGGAAATGACGTTGCGCGTGCCGGGCGCCGGACCGCCGACGGTGTTGGCGGATGAAGTGCCGTCCACGAGTACGCCCGTGCTTGCGTTCGGCAGGGCGCCGGTGCCCGAGGCGTTCGTGCCGATGTAGTTCCCCTGGACTGTGTTGAGAACCGACTTGTTGGATATGCTAATCCCGGGGCCGTCGTTGCCTGATATGTAGTTCCGCTGGCCGCCACCAGTCCCGCCGATGGTGTTGTTGACGCTGGAGTCGATGGCGATGCCGGAGCTCAGATTGGGCACGGCGCCGTTCCCGGTGCTGTTGGTGCCGATGAAGTTGCCCTGGATGGAGTTGTTGCTGGAGCCGGACATCCTCACGCCGTTCATGGAATTACCGGAGATGACGTTGCCTACCGAGAGCGGAAGTCCTCCGATGGTGTTCGAACCGGTGTTGACGAGCGAGATACCGTTGCCGCCGTTGCCGAGCGCGGCCGTACCTGTGGCATTCGTGCCGATCTTGTTGTCTTGAATGGAGTTGGAGTGGCCGGTCTCAATGCGGAGTCCGTCGCCCGTGTTGCCGGAGATGATGTTGCCCCCGGGGTCTCCGGGGATGGCAGATCCGATAGTGTTGAACGCAGCGAGGTTCTGGAGAATGACGCCGGTACCGTTCGGAACGGCGGTGGTACCGGTAACGGCATCAGTTCCAATGAAGTTACCGAGGACCGTATTGAAATTAGAGCCGTCAATCACAACGCCGGTGGTCAGGTTGCCGGAGATGAAGTTGTCCCCGGCAGGACTGGCGTTGCCGATGATATTGGAGTCAGCGTTCCCCGTGAGTTGTACGCCCACGAGGTTGCCCAGCGCGGCCGTACCAGCAGCGTTTGTGCCGATGTAGTTGCCGCGTATGAAGTTATTGTCGGCGGCGTCCGCCCAGACGCCGGTGGTATTGCCTGAGATAACGTTGCGAGCCTCCGGCGGGGGACCGCCGATGACGTTGTTGTTGGCAGCGCCGGAGAGGTAGACGCCTGTCGCATTGCCGTTCGAAATGGTCCCGGTGGGGTCCAGGCCGATGTAGTTGCCGGCGACGATATTGTCGTCGCTGTTGGCGATACGGACGCCGGTGATGCTGGTCTGGAAGACGTTCCGTTGTGACGGCAGAAAGGTACCGCCGATGCGATTTTCGTCGCTCAATGTCATGTCGATACCGTCATCGCAGTCCTTGAACTGGAGGCCCTGGATAATGTTACCGAAGCCGAAACTGGCCATCTGCACGCAGTCGAAGAAGTTCAGTAAGCCGTCCAGGACGACACCGGCGCCGACGCCGCTAACGTTGGTCTCGACACCGACGAGGGGGAGGGTACCGCCGAGCGTGATGGCGGCGGGCGTTGAGGGTGGAAAGTCCTCGTTATCGAAATGGATGAGGTCTTCGAGGCCGAGGTCGACGTCGTTCAGGATACGGGCCTGCTCCTGGGGGCTGAGCAGCCGACCCAGTCCGCCTCCGCCGGTACCGCCCACGGCCAGGAGCATCGCCTCGCGCAGGCTGAGAAGGCCGTCGGATGTATTGGTATCGGCGACGTCGTCGACGACCATGGAGGTGCCGTGGGAGATGTTGAGGATGATATTGCCGACATTCGCGTCGTTCAAGTACCCGCCGATCTGTATTCGGTAGGTCGTGCTGGCGGTGTAGTTGATGACGACGCCGGAGTTGAGTGTGACACCGCCGCCGGCCCAATCATCGTTGCAGTCCTCCAGCATCAGCGAGCCAAGTCCCGCGCCGGTGTAGACCGCAATGGCCGTGTCGTAGTCGCTGCCAACCGTATCAAAGATGACCGTCCCGTTGCTGGCCGGCGCGTTCCAGTGGTACCAGACGGTGCGCTGGTTCATATTGCAGGGCTGGCCTTCCATCGACTGAAACGATGAGCCGATGTTGTTACCGGCGGTGACCACGTCCGGGGTAGACGGCGACGTTATGAGGATCGAGCTCCCGAAGTTGTCGTTCGGCAGGCCGGCAAGCGCTGTGCGCGACGCGCTCGCGGGCAGTAAGAGGACGAGGATTGCTCCCAACAGGGGGACGAGCAGTCTTCTCGCGATCATGGTCTCACCTCCGGAGAGCAGTTTGACCGCCGCTATACTAGCACAGTCCGAGGTGATTGCAGCGCATGACGATGGGAGATGGGCGGCCAGGGCCTCCTACGGCGGCCAGGCGCAGAGGTGGTTGAAGACGCGGGCGCCGAAGAGCATTGGCGGGAAGCCCGGGGCGCCGGAGACAAACGCGCCGAGATCGACGAGGTTGATGTGCTCGCCGAAGCCGCTATTGCCGGGGATGACGTCCCAGCGGACGTTGAAGTTGGGGTTTGGGGGACTGGTGTTGAGGCGGCGGACGGGGGCAATGTAGCGGCCCAGATCCACGATATCGACCTCGTTCTCGGTCGGCGATCCGCCGACCAGGTCCAGAGGCCAGCCGTTGGTGCCGCAGGGGTCCTGGTCGCGGTTGGTAGCCGGGTTGAAGACGTGGTTCTCGCTGGTGCCGACGAAGCCATCGCCGTCGCAGTCGAAGGAGACCGCGCCGCCCGGGAGGGCTTCATTGACCAGTGTGTCTCCATCGTCGTCGGAACTGGCGAAGGAACCGTCCAGGCGTTCCGGGCGCGAGAGGGGGTTCAGGGGATTTGAGCCGCAGGCTATCTCCGCAGTGTCGTGGACGCCGTCAAGATCGTCGTCGGGGCCGATGTCGCCTACGGCGCGGCAGGCGGAGAACTCGGAGCTATTCCCGAGCGAGTCCGTAGCGATAGCGGTAACGGCAGCGCCCGGCGAGGCAGGCATGCCAAGCGTGACCATAAAACCAACGTCGCCGCCGGAATTCGTGGACACGGAAGCAGAGCCGAGGGCCGATTGCCCCTCGCCGTTGCCGGACGGGTCGCAAGAGGGGCTCGCGAAGAAGTCGAGGTCGAAGTCTGAGGACGGGGTGCTATTCAGCGAACCCGTGACCGTCGTTTCGAGGCCGTTCGTGGTCGCTGAGGTCAGGACCGGAAAGTTCTGGAGGTTGTTTGCTCCGGAGTCCCCGTCGTCCGGGTCGTTGGCCGTCACGCCTGAGGCGCCGAGGTCGATACCGAGCGCGGAGTTGGAGTGGATCGAGTTGCGGCCAACCACTGTATTGCCAACCGCCGCTCCGCTGATCCTGATACCGGTGCCGTTTTCGCTGATGACGTTGGTCTGGCCAGAAACCAGGCCACCGCCGATCCGGTTGTTGTCAGAGGTGACGTCTATCCCATCAAGGCAGCGCCGGACCTGGAGTCCCTGGATGATGTCGCTGTCCTGGGAAAGCTGAAAACAGTCGAAGGAGTTGGTCTGGCCGTCGATGATGACGCCGGCGCCGACCCCGCTGATGTTGTCTGTGGGGCCGAGGGTGGGGAGGGGCGAGGTGAGCATTACGCTGAGCGGCATGCCGGGCGTGAACTCCTCGTTCTGGAAGTGTATCGAATCCGATCCGGAGGCTCCGGCGGCGCCAAGGTTCAGCACATAGTTGGACTCTTGCACGGAGAGTGCGCGGTTGAGGCCGCCCGGGCCGACACCGCCCTTCGCGAGCAGCATACCCTCTCGCAGGGTCACTCTGGTATCGAACATATCACCGGGGCCGACGACGTCGCTGGGTTCGTCGACAACGATGGATGCACCCGTAGTGATGTTGAGGACTAGGTTGCCTGTCTGGCCGCTGAATCCACCGGCCTGGATGCGGTACGTGCTGCTGCCGGTGTAGTTGATAACGACGCCGGACTGGAGCGCGATCGCGCCGAAATCGTCGTTGCAGCCACCAGGCTCTAGCGTGAGGCCACCGTAGCCGGACCCTGTGTAGACGGCAAGGAACGTGTCGAAGTCACTGCCGAGAGTGTCGAAGACTACAGTGCCCGTCGAAGGAGGCGCGTTCCAGAAATACCAGACGGTGCTGTTGATGGCGCCGCACGGCTGCGGTTCGCCTGCCAACTGCTCCAGGGTGGCGCCGGCGGTATCGACAGCAGCGACGATGTCCGACGTTGGAGATGGGCTGAGTACCTGGATAGCATTGGCGAAGTTGTCATTCAGTGGGGCGCCGGAGGCGGTGTCCGGCGCGGCATTCTGGAGGACCGCCGCACTGAAGGCGCAGACCAGGGCGGGGATCAGGAGCCAACGTCTGCACAAGGGCGTAGTCTGCATTCTTGCCGCACTCTTGTGGACAGATTATCACAGACTGCTCTCAGCTGCGGTACTCTTCTCGGGGTGGGGAGAAGACATCCACGAAGACCGAGGCGGCGATTGCGGTCGCCTCATGGGGGATGCCTCCCGGGATCATCCAGCAGTCACCGGGCGATAGGTCGCGTGCTTCGTCCGCAATCTGAAGGCGGCAGCGGCCGGAGGCGAGGTAGCCGGTCTGTTCGTGGGGGTGGGTGTGCATGGGGACGACGGCTCCGGCGTCCATGTGGACCTCGACGAGCATCATGCGATCGCCTGCGGTCATAGTGCGGCGCACGACGCCGGGGAACATCTCGACAGGGGTGGCGGAATCGTGGTCGACAAGCGGCACTGTGGGCTCCTTTGTTGTTGGGACGGTTGCTTAGAGAAGGTTAGCAGGGCCGCACTGGTGGGTCATGGCCGCTGCGCGACGAAGAGTGCGCGGCGGACCAGCCCGGCTTCGACGACGTCAATGCGGCCCTGGATTTGCGTTTGCTCCTGCTCGAACTCAGAACTGCCTTCCGACTCACGTAGCGCGTCCGAGTGGCGGCCCCGCGCTCGCAGCCAGCGACGTTCCGTTTGAAGGAACTCGCGAGTGACGTCGATCTCGGTAACCTCAGCGAAACCGGCGCGCAGCAGGAGCTCCCACTGCATGTGCGGTTGGGAGGCGGTGAATCTGGGGGCGGCGGCCAGCGCGCGCTCCCTCTCCTCCCCCTTCAGCCCGGGTGGGACGAAGATCGTGTAGAAGGCGATCCTGCCGGCGCGACGAAGGACCCTTCGGCAGGCTCTCAACACGGAGAGCTTGGCCTCGATTCATCAAAGGACGTCGGTATGGACAACGCAGTCAAAGGCGCGGTCGCGAAACGGCAGATCGGCGCCGCCGGCCTGAACGAGGTGTGTGCGCTCCAGGATCCCATCCCGCTCGGCAATACGCGCGGCCGCGCGAAGGCCCGAGTCCGGGATGTCTGTCATGCAAACAAAGCATCCGCTGACGCGCGCCAGGTGCAATCCCGGCCAACCCCTGCCTGAACCGATGTCCAGCAGCTTCATAGGCGGTCGCAAAGCGAGCTGGCGAGCAAGGCCATCAGCCTGTTCCCTGGTTGTGTAGCCGAAGACGCCTTCAGCATCGCCGAAGACCTCTTCGCGGACGCTGATCTCGGGGCCGGTAAGCGGCCTGGCGTAGCGACCCGCGAAGCCCTGGATGAACTCCTGAGTCACCTCACTGCTCGACCGGCAGGCCGGCACGTCGCCAGGCCGCCATCGAACCGGCGACATTGCAGACGTTGGGAATGCCGGCTGCCTGGAGCAGGCTGGCGGCGATGCTGGACCGGTATCCCGACCCGCAGAAAGTAGCGTACCTCGCACCGGGATCCAATCGCTTGATCTCCTCCGGAAGGGAAGGCAGCGAGGCGTGCAAAGCGCCGCTGAGATGTCCGCCGGTCCACTCGGTATCCTGACGGACGTCAAGCACGGTGAGCTCATGGCGGCGCTCCTGTAGCTCATGCACGCTGATCTGTGGGACGGTGGCGGTGAGTCTGCCGTCCAGGAGCCACGACCGGAAGCCGCCTTGAAGATGGCCGGAGATCGCTTCGTGGCCGATGCGGAGAAGCTGACGAATAGCCGGCTCAAGATCAGCGTGATCGTCTGAGACGAGGACGATCGGCCGGTCGGGGGAGAAGAGCCAGCCGACCCAAGTACCCAACGTGTCAGAGATGCCGATGTTGATGGAACCGGGGATGTGAGCCCCGCCAAAGGCCTCCGGACTGCGGGTGTCCAGGATGAGCGCTCCGTTTTCGGCCCGCGCCGCCACTTCGAAGGGAGGAAGGGGCGGGACGACCGGAAGCCCGCCGAGGAGCTGTGGCCCGGCGAGGTTGGTGGGCCTCATGCGACGGTAGTAGCTGGGAATGGGAGGCGGTGCGCGCAGTTGATCGCGCACGAAAGCCTCGCCGTCCGCCGCTCGAAAAGCGGCGTTGTGGCGGCGCTCGAAGCCGATCGTGGAGCTGTAGCGGCTCCCGATATTGGCGGCGCAGAAGGATCCGGCGACGTGCGTCGGGTAGACTTCCACGTATTCCGGAAGCGGAACGATCTTGCGGGTTAAGGAGTCCCAGAGCCGTGCGGCGGCCAGTTCTGCGTCGGCCGGGCCACCTAACAGGTCCGGCCGGCCAACGTCGCCGACCAGAAGCATTCCGCCCGTGAAGGCGAGCCAGGGGTCAGGCGAACGGCTGAGATCGGAGGCGAGGTAGACGATATGGTCAGGCGTGTGACCCGGTGTCTCAAGAACCTTGAGTTCGACCTCGCCCAGGGCGACAATATCCCCGTCACTCAACGGCTCAACCTGGAACTTCACCGGGGCGTGGGCGCTGAGGTAGTGGTCCGCACCCGTCCGTGCCACGAGTTCTCGGGCCCCCGAGACGTAGTCGTTATGGATGTGGGTCTCGAGCACAGTTGTGATCCGTAGCTCTTCTTCCGCCGCAGCCTCGAGGTAGATATCGACGTCGCGCCGCGGATCAACTATCGCGGCAGTGCGGTCCCTGTCTGATCCGATGAGGTACGACGCGTGGCCGAGGCCGCGCACAATGAACTGGCGAAGAAGCATCGTAAACTACCAGACGGAGCGGAGCGCTAACGCTCCACCGGAACGCCGACAAGGCTGCCGTATTCCGTCCAGGAGCCGTCGTAGTTCTTGACGTCGGAGTATCCAAGCAATTCATGCAGTACGAACCACGTGTGCGAGGAGCGCTCACCGATGCGGCAGTAGGCGATGATCTGCTTGCCCGCACCCGCGCCGGTGGGGTCGTATAGCTCCTTCAGGTCCGCCGGTGACTTGAACGTGCCGTCTTCATCAGCCGCCTTACTCCAGGGAATATTCGCGGCGCCGGGAATGTGGCCAGGGACCTGGGCCTGCTCCTGGGGCAGGTGGGGCGGCGCCAGTAGCTCGCCGCGGAACTCCTCAGGCGAGCGGACGTCGATGAAGACCGCTCCGTCGCCGCGCTTCGAAAGCACTTCCTCGCGCAGGGCCCGTAGCTCCGAACGCGCGCCGGCAAGTGTCGCCGGTGTGGCAGAGGCGAAAACAGGGCATTCCTCAACCATCGGCCTGTTCTCGCGCTCCCATTTCTTGCGGCCACCGTTCAGGAGTTTGACGCTGTCGAATCCCTGATACTTGAGGTACCAATAGGCATACGCCGCGAACCAGTTGTTGTTGCCTCCGTAGAGGATGACCGTCGTGCTCGGGCCGATCCCGGAGCGGCCCAGGAGAGCCGCAAGCCCGGTGGTGTCCAGGAAGTCGCGTCGCAGTGAATCGCGAAGGTCGTCCCGCCAATGCCAGCGGAAAGCGTTGGGGACATGAGCCACGTCATAACCGGCCGTGTCCTCGTCCACCTCCACGATGCGAATGTTCGGGTTCTCAAGGTTAGCGGCGAGCCAGTCTGTCTCGACGAGGACGGGGGAGTTCGGATAAAGAGCCATCAGGGAAATACCTCCTTCAAAGGTTGCGTCTGAGCGGACAAACCGGCCCCTAATCTACCTCCTTTCGAGCCGATTGCGACTTGATGAAACCGACGATCATATCCGCCATGAGCTCCTTGGTCGTATCTACATCTACGCCTGTGTCCACCTGCGACTGTAGTCTGATGCCGTCTACCATCGCCAGGTAAAGGACGGCGACCGTATCTACGTCGAGGTCGGGCCGCACAAAGCCCAGCCCCTGGCCGGCGCGGAGGATCTCCGCAACGGTCGCACGGCAGTTGCGGTACGCACCGGAGACTATTGAGCGCGCAAAGCCGTCGCGGACGGCTTGCCCCCAAAACTCCATGAACATCGGCGTCCAGTCGGGGTCGGCGTGGTGGGAGGTGAAGGATGCCTGGATCGCCGCGCGGATGGAGCGGGGCAGGGACGTTATCTCTCCCACAGCGCGCAGCATGTGGTCGCGGCAGTCGCGGACGCGGTCCTGGAGGAGGGCGTGGAAGAGCTGCTCTTTGCCGGGGAAATGGTGATACAACGCGCCCTTGGAGATGCCGGCTTCGCGTGCGACGTCGTCGACGGTCGCGTGGCCATAGCCCTGACGGGAGAAGGCGCGGAAGGCGGCGTCCAGGATGCGCTTTCGCGTTTCCTGGGACCGCTGTTGCGGTAAGGTAAGGCGTTCCGTTGGTGCTTCTGTCATCCGACTGGTTGGTTGGTAACCGACTGGTTGGTAGAATAATATGGCATGCGACACGGCATGTCAATAGGGCCGTGGATATTCTTGCGCCGCGGCTGAAAATCAGGCAGATTGTTCGCGGCGAAAGCCCTGCAGGGATTCTCTGATGTCGTCGTGCTTAAGCGCGAGGATCGCGGCGGAGAGAAGCGCGGCGTTCTTCGCGCCGTTAATCGCGACGCAGGCGACAGGGATACCGGGTGGCATCTGTACGATCGCCAGGAGCGCGTCGATCCCCGACACGCCGTGGGAGCCGGAGGCGATAGGCACGCCGATGACGGGTAGTGGGGTAAGCGCTGCGACGACGCCGGGAAGGTGTGCGGCCATGCCGGCCGCGGCGACAATTACCTCAAAGCCGTTGTCGGCTGCTGTCGAGGCGAACCGTCGCACTTTGTCCGGTGAGCGGTGGGCTGACATGACGTGCAGTTCGTGCGCAATTCCCAGATCGGTGAGAGTCTGGGTGCAGGGCTCAAGGACCGGGAGATCAGACTTCGAGCCGCAGAGGATGGCTACGAGTGGCATGGGGGTTAGCCACAGATTAACACAGAGGGGTCAGTGACTCGCATGCGACCGCACCGCGCTCACTCTACTCTCGCGTCCTGCGCGGGCGCGGCGATGTCAAGCCGATACTGCGCGCGTGAGAAATGTATGCGCTGGACGTTGCGGTAGGCCTTCGCGCGCGCCTCGCTGAGCGTGGGGGCCTCGGCGACGACTGTAAGGACGCGGCCGCCGCTGGTGATGATCGCGCCGTCATCGCCGAGGGCCGTGCCGGCGTGGAAGACGTGGATGTCCGGTTCGAGCGAGCTGAGACCGGCGATGATGAAGCCGGTCTCGTAATCGTCGGGGTAGCCGCCCGAAGCCATGACAACCCCGACGCAGGCGTCTGTCGACCAGTTGATCTCGGCGTCAGACAAACGGTCGTTGGCGACAGCCCAGCAGATCTCGAGGAGGTCGGATTTGAGCCGGGGGAGGAGCACCTGCGCCTCCGGGTCGCCGAGGCGGCAGTTGAATTCGAGGACTTGGGGACCTTCGGGAGTAACCATCAGACCGGGATAGATCACGCCGCGATAGGTTGTGCCCTCGGCGCCCAGAGCGCGAATCGTAGCTTCGGTGATGTGCTCGTGGATGTATGGCTCGAGCGCCTCGTCCAGCCACAGGGGTGGGCTGTAGGCACCCATGCCACCGGTGTTCGGGCCCTCGTCGGCGTCACGGGCGCGCTTGTAGTCGCAAGCGAAAGGCATTGGCGCGACGGTGCGGCCGTCTGTGAACGCGTGCGCCGAGACCTCCCGCCCAAAGAGGCGTTCTTCGACGACGATGGTCGCGCCAGCCGGGCCGAAGGCCTGGCGATCCATCATCAGGTCTATGGCGCGGAGGGCCTGCTCTGCGGTTTCGCAGACGAACACGCCCTTGCCAGCGGCCAGACCGTCTGCTTTCAGCACGAGCGGGCGTTGGCGCGATTCGACGTAGCCGCGCGCTTCCTCAAGGCGTGTGAACGTCTGAGCGGAGGCTGTAGGGATGCCGTACCGTACCATGAGGTCCTTCGAAAAGACCTTCGAAGATTCGATTCGGGCCGCACTCAGCGAGGGGCCGAAAGCGGCAATCCCGTGGGCAGACAGGCGGTCCGCGAGGCCGCGCGCCAACGGGTCTTCGGGGCCGATCACGACGAGATCGACGCGGTTTGCGCGAGCCACGGCGACAACTGCGTCCACGTCCGCCGCCTGTACAGGCAAGTTAGTGGCGATGGACGCGGTTCCCGCGTTACCCGGGGCGACGAACAGGTCATTGAGCCTGGCCGAGCGGCGGAGCTTCCAGGCAAGAGCGTGCTCACGCGCCCCGGATCCAACGAGGAGGACGTTCACGCCAGGAGGCGGGAACGAATGCCGAGAGAGTTGCCGTTCACGTGCATACCACGGTCGCAAGTCACGAGCTCAGCACCTTCGATTTCTGCCACCGCCATGTATTGTACGTCGTAGGCCTTTCCGTGCCCGAGTTGCGTTGCCATCTCCAGCGCACGGAGGTAGACCGCCGGATGGTGGACGGCAGTTATTGATAGTCTGAACAGGCGCCCAATCGCGGCCGAGGCTTCTCCGTCTGAGATCTGGCGGAGATGAGCGTGGCGGCGAATCACAGACGTGGTCTCGGCGAAGAGCAGCGGTGGCGCAAGGAGCGAGCTTCCATCACCGATGATGTTGACCCAGGTTGCCTCTATTAATGGGCTATTGGGCAGAGGCAGGAGCAGGTTAACGACGAAGCTCGCGTCGACGCAGTGCGGCATCGCCTAGTGTTCTTCGCGGTCGATGCGCAACATCTCCACTATGTCAGTGTCCAGGTCGCGGCCCAACCTCCTGCGGATCGCTTCCCTTCCTTCATATATCTCCTTCATTAAAGCTTCGACACCCGTCTTCGTGATCTTCGCTTCGGTTTCCATGGTGGCTGCAGGTTCTCCTATCCGGGAATACCGGGGTTTAATCGGCGTGTATTGGGGTGATACCGCGCGCTCGTCGATGAACCATTGTTGTCCCACGCGCTTGCCCGGCAGCTTGCCTTCGCGCAGGTAGCGGCGGACCTGCTCAATCGAGCGGCCCAGCCGGCGCGCGGCTTCCGCCACGTTGATGGTTCCGTCAGGACTGTTGTCGTCCACAACGACATGTTGCCACACATGCGGCTGACTGTCAACCCCGGTGCCGCCCTCTTATCGGCGAACGATTAATCGCCGGATCACGATGAGTTCGCTCAGGGCGGCAGCGCCGGCCGAGGTTCCCTTGCGGGCCGCGATTGCCGTGTTTCTTGCTGGACGCCTGCCAGAGCCCAGAGTGCGTCTCGCAGCGGAGCGCAGGAGCCACTCACCGGCGATGCCGGCGAGCACCAGCGCGGCGCCGCGCGCGGCAACGGGAGCTGCCTGTCGCCAGAGCGCGGGCAGTGGCGGCTGTGGGCGTTTGACGGGCAACTGCATGTTGCGCAGGACAGTACCGCAGCGGCGGCAGTAGTTATCGTCGTAAGACGTGCTGGTCCCGCACATGGTGCATCTCATGGCCGTTCCTTCCGCTCTGGGCGACCCGACGGCGTAATTATACTCTCACCCATCAGCCAGCGAAGTGATAGCGTGTTCGATCTGCGCCGTCAGGTCAAGCCCGTGCGTCTCCTCTCCCGCGGCGTCCAGAACGCACTTGTTCTCGATGCGGATTCGCCCATCGGCAATTGTCCGCAGCGTCTCCACCACAAGCGGGATCTCGCGGGCCACTCCTTGACGGCGAATCTCCGCGAAAAGCGGGTGCGCTTCACCAGCGGACGTGCGCGCAGCCGCGAGCGATTGATCCCCCACCGTGGACCACAGGCCGTCAAGGGACGGCCCCCGTATTGGATAAGTGCAGTGAGTGACGACAGGACCCCTATCGAGTTCCGCAGTGGCAAGGTGAATCATGACTCCGGCGCTGTCCGCGCGTTCTTCAATGAGTCGCCAGATAACGTCCTGCCAGATGCCTGCCGGCCCACCCGGCGCCGCGGGGTGCAGATTGAGGAGATCGTAGCGTTGCGCTGCTGCCTCGCAGAAGATGAGCATGTAGCCGGCCAGCATACCGACGTCGAAAGGGTATGGCTCCAGGAGGCGCATGATCTCAGCATCGTATTCTCGGCGCCAATCCGGCAGAACGGCGCCTTTGCGGACCACCTTCCCTCCTCTTTGCCTGCGGAAGTCACGGGAAGAGAGGCAGACGAGCGCGAGGCCGTAGCCCCGCACCTGCTCCAGGAACAGGTCGGTGTTCGGGTCCTCCCCGGGCGATCGATTGCAAAAGACTACGGCGATCCGGGCATTGAGGCGGCCCGATGCTATCTCGTTCTGCACGGCGCCAAGGAGTCTCGGCGAGGTTGTACCGCGGCCACTGGAGAACCAGCCGATATCGAGCGTCACGCCGGCCTCCAGCCAAGCCTGTGTCTGAGCGTCGCGTAGCGGCTCATGATGTGGACCAGCGGACTCGAGGGGCGACCGACCAGGCGTCCGAGTCGCAGCGAATCGACGAAGTCAGATGAAGACGCGAAGGGCGGCATCTCGACATAACAGCGACCGACCTCTCGGCGCGAGTGCGCGTCGCTGGCGGCCGAGATCGGCAGGTCGTGCTTTTGAGCGAACTCCAGCGCCATCTTGTTGTGCGATGGGAACACGATGCGGGCATTGAGCGCCTCAAGGAACCTGACGCGGCCGACGAGTCGGTTCAAAACATCGTGGCGAAGGGATGAGCGAAAGCGGTCGAACGGGTGCGGCACTCCGGCGATGCCTCCCTGAGACTCGATGCGGTCGATCGTCTCGGCGGCGGAGAGGCCCCGGGGAATGTCTGCCAACAGGAACAGACCGAGAATCTCCCCTTCGGCGGTGCGCACCTCTTCACCGACGATCACGCAGAAGTCCGCTAGCTGTTGTACCGCGAGACCACCGCGGACGGTGTCGTGGTCGGTGACCGCGATACAGGTGATGCCGCGGCGCCGGCACTGTTCGACCAATCCGCGGGGGGAGAGGATGCTGTCACGCGAGTAGTGGGTGTGGCTGTGAAGGTCCGCTCGTACCGGATCTCCCGGCAAGGACAGGCTCATTCCTGGGCGAAGTCGTCCTCTGGTCCGTTTAATTCCAACGTTGTGGCGCCGTACTCCGCTGGCTCCTCGCGCAGGGCGCTCGTGCCATCGGCGAACGCCTCCTGGAGGCGCGTGATCTTGAGCTCCGCCTGCTTGAGTAGCTCCTGGCAGCGCTGCGCGAGCGTCATGCCGTCTTCGTACAACCCGATGGACTCCTGAAGGCTGAGGCCTCCTTGCTCCAGCCGACTAACGGTCTCCTCCAGGCGCTGATAGAGAACCTCGAAGCGGCCGTCCGGCTCCTCAGCGCGCTTAGAAGCCATACTGGCGCGATACCTCAGCGGGGAAGCGGCCGTTGTGGACGAAGACGTCCAGTCGGTCCTTCCCTTTGACCTGGTTCACGCTCGTCACCGCATCTTTGGAGTCGCGCCGCTGGACCACGGCGTAGCCGCGCGCCAGAGTTGCGTGGGGATCGAGGGCGCCGAGGCGAAGAGTCAGGCCGCCGACGCGCTCCTCGCGGCTCTCCGCTGCGCGCGTTGCGGCGCTGACGGCATGGCGGAGGAGTGACGAGACGCGCTCTGAATAGCGCGAGACATCCGGCAGGGCTGAGCGAAGGCGGTGGCCCGCTCGGTCTACCTTCGTGGCTGCATCTGTGATCAGGCCGCGGGCGTTGACGAGGGTTGCGAGCGTTAGACCCTCGATGCGGCGGGAGACCTCACGCCAGTCAGGAGAGACGGTCTCAGCCGCGGCGGAGGGCGTGGGCGCGCGCACGTCCGCGACGAAATCGGCGATAGTGAAGTCGGTTTCGTGACCGACGGCAGAAACGACGGGAACGGGACTGCCGAAGATCGCCTTGGCTACCATCTCTTCGTTGAATGGCCAGAGCTCCTCGATGGAGCCGCCGCCACGGGCCACGATGATGACGTCGATGCCAGTGATCAGGCCGAGGTTCCTGATTGCTTCTGTGATACCGATGGCGGCCTCGTTTCCTTGCACCGGAGTGGGTGAAAGGACGATTTCGGCGAGAGGCCAGCGGCGCGCGAGCACGTTGCAGATGTCGTGAAACACGGCACCCGTGGGGGAAGTAACGACCCCGATGCGCAGCGGGAACGCAGGCAGCGGGCGCTTACGTGCCTCTTCGAACAGGCCTTCCTCGGTCAACCTCTCTTTCAGGCGCTCAAACTCCGCCTGGCGCGCGCCGACGCCCGCTGGCTGGACGAAGTCCACAATGACCTGAATGTCGCCGCGCTGCTCGTAGAAGGACACGCTGCCATGGGCAAGGACGAAGGCGCCGTTCTCCATGGGCATGCCCCGGTAGGCGCGCTGAAACATGACGCAGCGAAGTTGAGAGGCCTCATCCTTCAGAGTGAAATAGGCGTGGCCGCGGGCAGAGCGAGAGACGTTGGAGATTTCGCCTTCGATCCAGAGGTTGGAGAGGCTCAGGTCTCCCTCGATCAGGGCCTTCAGGTACTGGACGAGCCAGGAAACGCTGCGGGATTCAATCATCGTGGGATCGCACGGTAGGCGAGGCGGATCACGATGCGATTGTACGCCGCTCGGCGCGATCAACGCGACAGGCCCGCGTCACTGCGCGAGCGGCCGCCGCGGTTGACAGCTACTTGCTCGCGCGCTCCAGGTATTCGCCGGAGCGGGTGTCGATCTTCAGCACGTCGCCGACGTTTATGAAGAGTGGGACGTTGACGCTGATCCCGGTCTCCAGCTTCGCCGGCTTCGTGCCACCCTGCGCGGTGTCGCCGCGGACCCAGGGGTCGGTCTCTGTCACGGCCAGCTCAACCGCGGCGGACAGCTCGATACCGACAGCCTCGTCGCCGTACATCAGGAGGTTACAGGTGGCGTTCTCTTTCAGGTAGCTCAGCGCGTCGCCGAGCGCATCCCCGTTCAGCGGGAACTGGTCGTACGTTTCCGTGTTCATGAAGTAGTGGAGGGTGCCCTCGGAGTAGAGGTACTGGGCGTTCTGGCGCTCGACGCGGGCGCGCGTGAAGCGGCTGCCGGCCTGGACGGACTTGTCCACGATGTGCCCGCCCCGCACGTCGCGCAGCTTCATTCTGACCTGGGCAGAGCCTCTACCGATCTTAAGGTGCTCTACCTCGATTACCTGGTAAAGCGTGCCGTCCATTTCCAGCGTGGAGCCCTTGCGGAGCTCGCCGGTTTCGATCATCTGGCCCTCACTCGTAATAAGCGGTTGTCCGGGATTCTGATTTACCTTAACGGGTCGGCGCGCCGTCTGTCATCCTCAGGGCGGCGTGGCCCCGTGTCCAGTTGATTGAGAATGCGCCAGATCGTTGGGTAGTCGAAGGCGGATTCGTGGATCTCCGTCTGGAGCGCGTCGTAGACCACGTACAAGAGATCGCGGAGTGCGGTCCGCTGTTCTTCATCGAATGTGTCCAGCCGGTTCTCCAGGTGAAACAAGACGTCACCGGCGCAGTAGTCCGGCCCCGCGCGCTGGAGCCAGCGGGCCAGCCCGGGCATGAAGTAGTGAAACGCTTGCGTGGTCAGGAACGGTATGGGCAGGGTTACGGGATCCTCCGTGACCATTTCCAGGGCCTCGGGATCCAGGTTCTGGAAGAACTCATCCGCTTCGGCGCATTCCTCGCAGAAAGGGTGATCAGTGAACTGCGATGGGCGAGGCGCGGCCCCGAACGCCCGGTCAACGGTGGCGAACACGGTTGACCAGTGCTGAGCCTGCGAATTCGCTGCATCCATCCGACCTGACGCCTCCGGGGCGAGGCTAGGCCGTTCGCTTTGGCGCGCGCGACATGATCCGGGCCTTACCGTTCTCCAGCACGACCATATCTTCGATGCGAACGCCACCCCAGCCTGTGATATAGATGCCGGGCTCGATGGTGAAGACCATGCCGTCCTTCAGTTCATCCTTCGAGAGCCGGGCGACGCGCGGCGCTTCGTG
This sequence comes from uncultured Dehalococcoidia bacterium, assembly GCA_964558415.1. Classification (GTDB taxonomy): domain Bacteria; phylum Chloroflexota; class Dehalococcoidia; order SM23-28-2; family RBG-16-64-32; genus CAZLDI01. The sequence continues at coordinate 8,519 of CAZLDI010000007.1, read as the reverse complement.
GACTTGAAGGCCGACGCCGTGACCGAGGCCGTGGCCGAAGTTCTCGCCGTAGCCCGCCTCGGCGATGACGTTGTGCGCGAGCATGTGCCCCTCTTCGCCGCTCATGCCGGCGCGAACCAGCTCTTCGGCGGTACGCTGTGCGGTGAGGACGATGTCATATATCCCGTGGAACCGCGCGTCTGGCTTTCCGGCCACGACGGTGCGCGTGAGATCTGAGCAGTAGCCGTCCACGATAACGCCCATGTCGATCACGACTGGTTCGCCGGCTTCGATCGCCCGGTCGCGTGGTTGGGCGTGGGGCATGGCGCCCCAGGGGCCGCCGGCGACGATGGTTGGGAAAGACATGCCCTGGGCGCCGTGCTCGCGGGCGTAGATCTCTATCTCCCAGGCGATTCTCGCCTCCGTCCAGCCGGGTTCCAGGCGTTCGGCGATGCAGGTGAACGCGGCGTCCCCGGCATCAACGGCGCGCTGGAGGGCTGCGATTTCGCCCGGTTCTTTGGTGACGCGGAGCTGGGGCAGGATAGCACGCGCGGCGAGGAGCTTTGGGCGGCTGCCCACCGGCATCGCTTCGAACGTCTTCTTTATCGCCTGGAAAGCTGCGACAGTGATGTCCGACGGGTCGAAGCCGACTGTTTTGCCGCTAAGATTAGCCTCCCCGGCGAGCGGGCTGAGCCATTTGTCGACTCCGCCTGTGGTCTGGAACACCGTGAAGCCTGAGCACTCGCCGGATGCCTGTTCGACGTATCGGAAGTCGACGGCGATGAATGCCTGGTCGTGGGTGATGAGGAGCCAGCCGGTGGAGCCTGTGAAACCCGAAAGATAGCGGCGGTTGGCCGCGTGAGTGTGGAAGATGTCCTCGACGGGAGAGCCGACGAGGAAGGCGTCCAGGTTGGCTTCCGCCATCCCTGCACGCAGCCTCGCGACGCGATTGCTCAACCGGCCTTGTCTTTCAGGAGGCCGACGAGACTGTCCAGCGCCGCTATGTAGCCGCGCCAGCCAAGGCCGCTGATCTGACCGAGTGCGATGTCCGCGATGACGGAGTGATGGCGGAACTCCTCGCGGGCGTAGATGTTGGAGATGTGCACCTCTATAACAGGCTTCTGTATCGCCTCGAAGGCGTCCCGCAAGGCCAGGCTGTAATGGGTGAGCGCGCCGGCGTTGACGATGATGCCGTCCGCGCCGGGACCCTCCGTCTGGATGAAGTCGACGACCGTCCCTTCGCTGTTCGACTGGTGCGCGCTGATCTCCACCCCCAGCTCGGTGGCTCTGGCGACAACGCGGTCGACGATGTCCTTGAGGGTAGTGCGCCCGTATATCTCCGGCTGCCGCCGCCCGAGGAGGTTGAGGTTGGGGCCGTTGATGAGAAGGATGCGCATTACTATCTAGGAGTCACCCTCAGCGCCGTGGGATTCGCGTGCTCGCGTCCGTACTTGATTATAGAACGCCTGGTTGTACACACGGCGCGCCTGCTCTTCTGTGACATGGGTGTATATCTGCGTCGTGGAGGCGTTGGCGTGACCCAGAAGCTCCTGTACCACGCGGAGGTCCGCGCCGCCGTCCAGCATATGCGTCGCGAACGAATGACGGAGCAGATGAGGGAAGACGCGCTGGTCCAGGCCCGCCTTGAGCGCGTGCCGGCGCACAATCTGTTGTACGGAGCGGCCGGAGAGCCGCGTGCCGCCACGGTTGAGGAACAGCGCGGGCTCCTGGAGCCGGGAGAGGTGGGGCCGCCCGTCCGAAAGGTAACGACGGACTGCACGCTCCGCGCTGCTGCCGAAGATGACCATCCTTTCCTTGCTGCCTTTGCCGCGAACCAACAGGGTGCGCTCGGCCAAGTCTAAGTTTCGCAGGTCTAAGCCGACGATCTCGCTCAGCCGGACCCCGGCGGCGTAGGCGATCTCAAGGATGGCGCGGTTGCGGAGGCCTTGTGGCGTCTGCTCGCCCGCCGACTCGATAAGGGCCACGAGGTGGTCCTTGCTGAGGATGGCGGGCAGGCGCCGCTCGCGCTTGGGAGAGCTGACGTGAGCGAGAGGATTGGCCTCGAGCCTGCCCTCACGCACCAGGAAGCGGTAGAAGCCGCGGACGGTGCTGACCTTGCGGGCGATGCTGGCGGTAACGGTACCGTCGTCGCGGAGCTTCGCGAGGTAGCGGCGAAAAGCCTGACGGTCCACCGCGAAGCAGTCGACTTCCTCCGCGTCCTCCAGGTGGCGGAGAAAGCCGGCGACGTCGGCGCGGTAGTTGCGCAGCGTGAGCGGCGAGAGGTTCTTCTCAGCGAGGAGTGTGCGCAGGTAGGCTTCGAGCAGCTCTTCCACGATCAACCGACCGGGGCGGGCTCTCGGGCGGTTTCGGAGGCGGACTGCGGCGCGGGGCCTCGCCAATCACAGACCGTGCACTTCGCCTTATCGTCACGGTCGACGACGATGAGCTTGCCGCAGGCGGGACAGGGCTCCAGAAGGGGTCGCGCCCAGGTGGTGAAGTCGCACTTTGGGTAGTTGGCGCAACCGAAGAAAGTGCGGCCGCGGCGCGTGCGGCGTTGCAGGAGGTCGCCGCCATCGGTTGGGCAGAGGACGCCGGTGCTGATCGTGGGGGCGCGGGCGCGGCCCTTGCACTCCGGGTAGCGGGAGCAGGATACGAACTTACCGTAGCGGCCGGTGCGCACGACCATCGGTGAGTCACACTCGGGGCACTTCTGGTCAGTCTCCTCCGGTTGCTGTTGTGCCTCGCCTTCCAGCGGCCTGGTGTTTTTGCAGTCTGGGAAGCCGCTGCAGGCGAGGAAGCGGCCGCGGCGGCCCCAGCGAATGACCATCGGCTTGCCGCATTCCGTGCATATCTCGTCCGTGGCCTCAACCTGCTTCGGCGCGGTCTTGGTCGCCGTCTCCAACGCCTCTTCGAGCGGGTTGTAGAACTCGGCGACCACCGGCTGCCACTGCCTCTCGCCGGCGGCGACATCGTCCAGTTCGGTCTCCATCTGCGCGGTGAAGCCGACGTCGACGAAGGTTGGGAAGTGATCGACGAGGAGGTCGTTCACGACGGCGCCGAGGTCTACGGGCTTCAGATAGCGGCCATCCCTGGTGACATAACCCCGGTCCTGGATAGTGGACATAGTGGGCGCGTAGGTGCTGGGGCGGCCAATCCCGTTCTCTTCCAGCGCCTTGACCAGCGAAGCCTCCGTGTAACGCGGCGGTGGCTCTGTGAAATGCTGCTCCGGAGAAAGGCCAAGGAGTCGGAGCGCATCGCCGGTCGAGAGGGCGGGCAGAGGGTTCTTGCCGAGGTCTTCCTCTTCGTCATCGTCGCGGCCCTCTACGTAGACCTGGCGGAAACCGGGGAAGCGTAGTTGATTGTTCTGCGCGCGCAGGAGAAGCGCGTGGCCAGTGGCTGGTTTCGCCTCTATATCGACGGTGGTCACGTCGAACACGGCATCCGCCATCTGGCTGGCGAGCATGCGCTGCCAGATGAGGTTGTAGAGCCGGAACTGCTCCGGCTTCAGGAAGCGGCGGAGGGACTCGGGCTCGCGGCGAATGCTGGTGGGCCTGATCGCCTCGTGCGCTTCCTGCGCCCCCTTGACCTTCTTGCGGTACTCTCTGGCAGAGGCGGGCAGGAAGTCGCGCCCGAAGCGCTCGGCGATGTACGACCGAGCTTCCTGGAGCGCGGACGAGGCTACACTGGTGGAGTCCGTGCGCATGTAGGTGATGAGGCCAACCTCAGCAGCGGGGCCGAGCGACAATCCCTCGTAAAGCTGCTGCGCTATCGACATCGTGCGCTTGGCATTGAAGCCGAGGCGCCGCGAGGCTTCTTGCTGGAGCGTGCTGGTGATGAACGGGGCTGCCGGTCTACGCGACTGCGGCTTCGTCTGGACGCTGAGAACCCGGTATCCTGCGGAGCGCAGGGCGGTCTCGAGCTTGTCGGCATCGTCTTTGTTGGCAATCTCCAGCTTCGCGCGTTTTCCGGCGTATCCATTGAAACGGGCGCGAAAGGCCGGCTTTGTCCCTGCCTTCTCCAGCTCAGCGTCGATGGTCCAGTATTCTCTGGCGTCGAAGGCCTGGATCTCCCGCTCGCGCTCCACGACGAGGCGGACGGCCACTGACTGCACCCGCCCGGCGGAAAGGCCGCGGCGGACCTTCTTCCAGAGGAAGGGGCTGAGCTTGTAGCCGACGAGACGATCGAGGACGCGGCGCGCCTGCTGCGCGTCGACGAGCTTCATGTCGATCTCTCTGGGATGGCGGAACGCGTCCTGGACGGCTTCCTGGGTGATCTCGTGGAAGACGACACGGCGGAGTGGTAGCCCCCGGAGGTTGGCCGCCTCTATGAGGTGCCAGGCGATCGCCTCTCCTTCGCGGTCGGGGTCTGTAGCCAGGAAGACTTCACCGGCTTTCCGGCCAGCCTCCTTGATCTCGCGGACCGTCAGGGCCTTCTCTTTGGTGACCTCGTACGTGGGGAGGAACGAGTTCGCCACGTCAACGCCGAGGTCTTTTTTGGGCAGGTCGCGGACGTGACCGACCGAGGCCTTGACGTCGTACTTCGGGCCGAGAATGCGAGAGATCGTGCGCGCCTTCGCCGGCGACTCGACGATGACGAGGCTCTTGCCGGAGTTGCGGGTCGCCAAGCTATTCCTCCCCGCTCCCGGCGGCGCGCCGCGTGGTCCCGGATTGCCTCGTGCGGACGTAGGCCATGGGCCCAATCTGGCGGATCATTCCTTTTAGCTCCATCATTGCTAGAACGCTGCTGACGGTAGCGGCGGCTAGTCCGCTCTGCCGGCAAATTTCGTCGATGTGCACCGGTTCCTGCGATATATGACGCAGTAGACCCGCTTCCGTATCGGTTGCAGGGACCAGTTCTTTCATCTCCATCTGCTGCGGGACCATCGTGAGGTTGAGCTCCTCCAGGATGTCTTCTACCTTCTGGACCAGCCTGGCGCCGTCCCTAATTAACGCGTTCGTGCCCCGGCTTTGTGGTGAAAAGATGCTGCCGGGGACCGCGAAGACGTCGCGTCCTTGATCGTTCGCGCAGGTGGCAGTGATGACTGCGCCGCTCTTGACGTCGCCTTCGACTACGAGAACGCCGAGGCTGATCCCCGACATAATACGATTACGGCGCGGAAAATAGTCTCCTCTGGGCTGCGTGCCGAGCGGCTGCTCGCTGATCAGGGCTCCGTGTTCCGCGATCTCCCGCGCCAGCTTCGCGTGCTCCGGCGGATACACGATGTCAAGTCCGCTGGCCATTACCGCGATTGTGCGGCCGCCGGCCGCAAGCGCGGCACGGTGGGCGATCGCGTCAACGCCGCGGGCGAGGCCACTGACCACGCAGATGCCGTTGGAGGCGAGCTGGGAAGAGAGCTCTTCGGCGACCTGACGTCCGTACGGAGTCGGGCGGCGCGTGCCGACTACGGAGACGCACCAGTCTGCCAGAGAGCTGACGTCGCCGCGGATGTAGAGAACTGGCGGCGGGTCGTCGGTCTCCTTGAGTAGCGGTGGGTATTCATGGTCATCCCAGGTGAGCGCCCGGACATCGTGCCGCGCCAGCAGCGCCAGTTCAGAATCCGGGTCCACGGCGGCGCGTTCGCTGGTTATGCTACGGACGATGCCTGCGGTGAGTCCGGCGGCGCGTAGGTCGGACGCGCCAGCACGCCACGCTTCCGAAAGTCGTCCGAAGCGGTTGAGCAGGGCAGAGTAGCGGACGCGGCCGATTCCGGGCAGGCGGTTGAAGGCCAGCCAGTACTTCAGTTCTTCGGTTGTGTCTGCCGGTTTTATGGCGGTTGGCATCTCAGGCGCAAAGTGTAGCACATGCTTTCGGGGCCGACTAAAGGGGTAAGCGTCACTCGCCGTGGCTGGAGGCGACTTGCGCCCCCGGCGGTGGGCCGCATCCGCGGCCCTGACCGGGTGAGGGTCATCACCCGCCGTTTTGCTGGGCTTCTCCCGCCTTGTGTTCGGTCTTCTTCACGCGCACCTTCTTGATCCGCCGGCCGGCGACACTCAACACCTTGAAGCTGATGCCGTTGACCTGAACGTGGTCGCCCGCGCTGGGTATGCGGCCCAGCTCGTTGCTGATGAGGCCGCCGATGCTATCGAAGTCGTCCTTCTGGATGGCGACGCCGAACATCTCGTTGAGCTCGTCGATGCCGACGCGGGCGTCGAGGATGCCCTCGTTGGCGGTGATCAGTTGCACATGCTGTTCGTCGACATCGAATTCGTCGCGGATATCGCCGACGAGCTCCTCGAGGAGGTCTTCGATTGTGACGAGACCCGCCGTGCCGCCGTACTCGTCGACGACGATGGCGATTGAGATCTGCTTCTGGCGCATCTCGGCGAGCATCTCGTGGACTTTCTTACTTTCCGGCACGAAATGCGCCGGGCGGATGACGTCCGTCAGCGCCACGCGGTCGCCGTTTCTGGATAGATGCTTGAGTACCTGTTTGCCGTAGGCGATGCCGACAACGTGGTCGAGGTCGCGTTCATACACCGGGACGCGCGAGAAGCCACGATCTACCATGATGGCGGCGACCTTCTCGAAGCCCTCGCTAAGCTCCGCCGCTATTATGTCTGTCCGCGGGATCATGACCTCGCGTATCGTCGTGAACTCCATCTCCACGACGCCGCGGATGATCTGTCGCTCACCCTCCTCCAGGGCGGCGCCGGCCTCGTCCATTTCCGTAAGAAGGATGGCTTCCTCGACCTCTGCGCCGCTCTCGGTTTCATCGCGCCGCCACCTCCGCTGAAGGATTGCCATGGGGGTGTCGAGGAGGAGGACTGGAACCCGGAACGTGACGCGGACGAAGTCCACGATGGGCCTCAGGAGCCGTTGCCAGCGCGCGGGATCCCGGGCCACGACCAATCGGGGCAGGGCCTGCAGGAGCATGAAGGCGGCGGCGGTGGCGAGGGCGGTGGCGGTCAGCGCCAGCCAGCTGTCTTCCCACTGACGAATCACGAGGAAGACGATGATACAGGTGACGCCGACGAGGGAGAGGTTTCGCGCCAGGGCGAGCGACGAGAGCGTCAATTGACGTTCGTGGTAGAAGCGCCGGATGGCGTCGCCACGGGATTCCGCGGCTTCACGGGACGCACGTTCGCGCACACCGGCGATCACGCCGGCTTCGGCGGCTACCAGGGCAACGAAGGCGATGACGCCGGCGACCAGGAGCAGAGCTCCCGGCCATAAATCGCTATCCACGCCTGGTACGGACCTGCCTTCGTGTAGCGGCGCCATCGTTCGCACGCGCCGGGGCGCCCATCACGCGCCCGCCTTCCGGGACGTCTCGCGTGACGACGGAGCCCGCCGCCGTCTCCGCGCCGCGTCCGACGCGCACCGGCGCCACGAGCATCGTGTCGCTGCCGATGAATGCACTGTCTTCGATAATCGTCTTGTTCTTCTTCTTACCGTCGTAGTTGCAGGTGACCGTCCCAGCTCCGATGTTGACCTCCGCACCGACCTGTGCGTCGCCGACATAGCTGAAATGGCCCACCTTTGTGCCTGCACCAATGCGGGAGGCCTTGATCTCCACGAAATTGCCGACGTGCACGTCGTGTTCGAGGTAGGTCTCCGGGCGGAGGTGAGAAAAGGGGCCGACGTCGACGCCCGCCTCCAGCGCCGCGCTCTCAACCACAGAGGCGAAGACAACGGCTTCGTCGCCGATGCGACTGTCCAGGATGATCGTGTTAGGGCCGATCCGGCAATCGCGGCCGATGATCGTCTCTCCTGAGATCGTCGTGTTTGGATAGATGGCCGTGCCGGCGCCGACTTCGACACCGGGCTCGATATAGGTTGTCATGGGGTCGATGATCTGCACTCCAGCCGCCATCAGGCGCGTGCATTCGTCCAACCGGCCTTCGACCTGGGCACGCAGAGCGAGCATGGCGTCATCGGTATGAGAGTTCAGGCGAGAGCGGGCCATGGCAGATCAGCTAGCGAGCCGCGGTCCGTGAAGATTCGTCAAGTGGCATGGGCCGCTATGCGCGTTCGCATTTGCAATGACAGACGCGGAACAGGGGGCAATCGTTAGGAAAGAGAGCGGGCCTTGATGGCCGCTGGTATCTGGAGGGTCGTCTACGTCCAAGGAGCGTGTTGCTCGATTCGATGTGGCCTTTGACGATAATGGTAGGGGCGGCACGGAAGGCTGTCAAGCAACGAACCGCGGCTGATCGCGGCGGGAGCCACCAACAATGCATGTTGTGGCTGTAGCTTGGCCAGGGTTGAGTACTGCTAAACGGACCGGCGGCGCAAGAGCCAGGTTGCGGCGGCCGCTGTAACACTCCCGAACACCACAGCCAGTGCCAGGGCGATGCCCAGGCTTACGGCGCGAACGGGACCCGTCGCCTGAGGGCCGGCGTCCGCCGGCCCAATGAGGCCGACTTCACCGCCGACTGGGTTTGGCCCGCCGGGAGGCGAGGATGACGGCGATGAAGTAGGCGTAGGCGTAACGCTCGGCGAAGGCGTGGGTGTCGGTGTTGGCGTAGGCGTAGGTGTAGGTGTAGGTGTGGGCGTGGGCGTGGGCGTGGGCGTGGGCGTCGGTGTAGGCGTGGGCGTGG
>CAZLDI010000006.1:0-163120 GCA_964558415.1 uncultured Dehalococcoidia bacterium | reverse complement strand
TCCTGGTGCGGGTGCTTGCGGCCGCCCTGCGGCGGGACGTTGGCGACGCAGCCCTCGATGATCTTGAGCAAGGCCTGCTGCACGCCCTCGCCGGAGACGTCGCGCGTGATCGAAGGGTTGTCCCCTGTCTTGCGCCCGATCTTGTCGATCTCGTCGATGTAGATGATGCCGCGCTCCGCCTTGGCGACGTCGAAGTCGGCGGCCTGAATGAGGCGCAGGAGGATATTTTCGACGTCCTCGCCGACGTAGCCGGCTTCTGTAAGGGCGGTGGCGTCGGCGATGGTGAAGGGGACGTCCAGGATGCGCGCGAGGGTGCGAGCGAGGAGCGTCTTACCGCAGCCGGTGGGACCGAGGAGCATGATGTTGCTCTTCTCCAGCTCCACGGCTTTGCCTGAGGTTGTCTGGGCGCCGATCCGCTTGTAATGGTTGTAGACAGCGACGGACAGCACCTTCTTGGCCTGCTCCTGACCGACGACGTACTCGCTTAGCTGCTGGTAGATGAGCTTGGGCGGCGGGATGCGCTGCAGGGGCGTCTTTGGCTTAACGGTGGTGCCGGAGTCCTCCTGGATGATCTCGCGGCAGAGCTCGACGCACTCGTCACAGATGTAGACGGCACCGGGTCCGGCGATAAGCCGGCGGACCTGCTCCTGGTTCTTCGCGCAGAAGGAGCAGCTGTAGTTAACCCGGGTCCCGCCCTTAGCAGGCATGCTACACCTTTGCTTCTTCCACTGCGGCGGTCACGGTATTTGCCTGCAGGACTTCGTCCACTATGCCGTACTCTTTGGCTGACGGGGCGTCCATAAAGAAGTCGCGGTCTGTGTCGCGGATGATGCGCTCCATGTCCTGGCCGGTGTGCTTGGATAAGACTTCGCGGATGACCTGGTTCAGCCGGAGCACTTCTTTGGCGTGGATCTCGACGTCCGTGGCCTGTCCGCCGACGCCGCGAATGACGGCCTGGTGGATGTGAATCGTCGTGTTGGGCAGCGCGTAGCGCTTGCCCTTCGTGCCAGCGGCGAGGAGCACCGTCCCCATACTGGCGCAGGCACCGACAGCGATCGTTGCGACGTCGCAGCGAGAGAGCTGCATCGTGTCGTAGATCGCCAACCCGGCGCTGACGACCCCGCCCGGCGAGTGGATGTACATGTTGATGTCTTTCTCGGGATCTTCTCTCTCAAGGTATAACAGCTGAGCGATGATCAGGTTAGCGATCTGGTCATCGATCGGCGTGCCGAGGAAGACGATTCGCTCCTTGAGCAGGAGCGAAAAGATGTCGAACGCGCGCTCGCCGCGAGCGCTCTGCTCAACTACATAGGGTACTAAGGCTTGTGGGTTCAAGACTCCTCCTTCGGGCTCGCTGCACTGGTCGCCGGGACGGCTGCGTCAGATCCGGTCGGGCGCTCCCGGCTCATCCCCGACGCTATCTCGACCAGCCGGTCGAGTGTCTTTCGAGTATGCAACGCCCGCTCAATCGAAGCGCGGGCATCCGCTGTCGAGAACAGGCGGCGGACGCGTTCGGCGTCACCACCTGCGGAGGTGACGATACGCTCCACCTCGGCATCGACCTCTCCACCTTCAACGCCGATCTCTTCCGCCTCGGCGAAGCGCGAAAGCGCCAGCGACCGGCGGACGCGCTCGGTGCACGCGGGCACTAACTTTTCCCGCACCTCGTCCGGCGACTGCTTCAGCAGTTTCAGATAGTCGTCCACGTTACGGCCGGCAGCGTGCGCCTGCTCGTGGACGAACCGTTCGAGCTCGCGATCGACGAGCACGGGGGGAAACTCGATCTTGGCGGACGCGTCCGCGAGAGCGGTGACGGCCTTCTCACGATACGCTTCCTCCGCCTGCGCCTCCAACTTCTCGCGGACGTCTGTGCGGAGTCTTTCGCGAAGCTCCTCGACGCCAGCGAAGCCCTCCCCGACGCCACGGGCGAACTCGTCGTCGAGCTCCGGTAGACGCACTTCCTTGACGTCGCTGATTGTGACGCTGAAGACGCCGGACTTCCCGGCGAGCTGACCCTGACCCTCCGGCACGCTAACGGGGATCTCTTTCTGGACTCCCTTTTCGGCGCCCACAAGCCCCTCCGCAAAGCCCGGAAGGAGGATCGTGGACCCTTCGCGGAGGTGGAACTGCACGTCGCCGTCCTTGTATATCTCTCGGCCATCGATCTCGCCACGCACGTTAGCGCGAACGATGTCGCCGGTCTGGACGGCTCGCTCGGCGGGCTCGTGGACCGCGTAGCGGTGCCGCAGCTCTTCCACCATCCGATCGATTTCTCCTTCATCCACGCTGACGATTTCTCGCTCGAGGCGGAGTTTGGCGTAGTTTCCCAGGTCCACCGTCGGACGGATGGGGACTGTCGCTTTGAAGGAGAAGGGCTCGTCGGTGATTATCTCGTCGATCCGCGGTGCGTCAATCGCCTCGATACTCTCCTGGTCAAGCACCTGCGGCACGACTTCGCGGAGGAGGATGTCGTGTGCTTCGTGGACGAGCCGGTCACGGCCGAGATGCCTTTCGAGCATGGGGCGCGGCGTCTTGCCCTTACGGAAACCCGGGACGTCGACGCGCTGGACAAGCCTGCGGTACGCCCGGTCCAGGGAGCGCTCCATCTGCTCCGGATCTACCTCGATCTCAAGGAGGACCTGGCTCTCCGGAAGGCGCTGAGTGGAGACCTTCACACGACGATTATAGCAGGGGGTCAGGCGCTGGCACGAGGAGATGGCACTCGTCGCGGGCGGCTCAGTTCAGCGGTCCGGGAGATTTCCACAAATTGTTACCAAGCGGTCACTAAATTATCTTCCCTCAGGCCGGAGTCGCAGCATACAATCCCCGCTCAGGCGCACCCTTAGATACCGCGGGAGGTTCGGATTGATATCGCATGCCCGGAGATTGCTTGTTCTGTTGCCAGCTACCTTGCTGCTGGTGACGGCTGTGAACGTCGTCGGTTCCGTCGGGGCGTTGCGCGATCTGGAGACCGCCCCGGCGGATATGACGATCTTCGGACCTCATGAGGGCGCAGTCATCGGCTACTCGATAGCCTCCGGCGATGTGAACGGAGACGGTAGAGACGACCTGGTCCTGGGCTCTCCAGTAGCACTGCCGCGGTTAGGCCCGGGCGCTGTGCACGTTATCTTCGGCTCACCGTCATTCCCACGGGTTATCGATCTGGCGGCGGAACAGGCGGACGTGACGATCCGCGGCGCCAGCGCGGGCGACCTGTTCGGGTACTCTACGGTCACAGGAGACTTCAACGGAGACGGCATCGACGATATCCTGGCGGGCGCGCCCGGCACCGCACCAGACTCGGGTAGGGCCTACGTTCTCCTGGGAGCTGCGACGCTGACCGGGACGATCGACCTGGTGGTTGATGCAGCCTACATCTCGATGATCGGCGCCGACGAAGGAGACCAGTTTGGCTACTCGGTGGCGTCCGGCAACGTGAATGACGACGTGAGCCCTACTGGGCATGCACTGGACGATGCGATCGTCGCCGCCTACAAAGCAGACGGGCCGGCGAACGCAACGCTGGACGGCGGCGAGATCTACGTCGTGGCGGGCTCCAACGCGGGACCGCGCGAGGTGGAGATCGCAGCGGGTGAACAGACGGTCACCCTCTACAGCGAGAACGCGGACGACGAGCTTGGCTACGGTGTTGCCAGCGGAGACTTCAACGGGGATGGCATCGGCGACATTCTCGTCGGCGCGCCGGAAGCGGACGGCGCTGGAGAAGCACGGGACGATGCGGGAGAGGCTCATGTCATCTACGGCTCCCCGGACCTAGCCGGCAGTCTGCACCTGCCGGAGGCGGCGGACGTCACGGTGATCGGCATCGACGAGGACGACGAGCTGGGGTATTCGGTAGCGGGCGGGGACATCAATGGAGATTCCGTCGACGATCTGCTGCTTGGAGCCTGGCTTGCGAGCGGAGAGCAGAATAACGAGGAACGGGCGGGTGAGGCTTACCTGATAACGGGTGGGCCGGGTCTGGGCGGCACGATCGACCTGGCAGTCACCGCGCCCGCCTTCATGGTGGTTGCCGAAGACGCGGGTGACGAACTCAGCTACTCGATAGCAGCCGGCGACCTGAATGGAGATGGGACGGAAGACATCGTTCTCGGCGCCCGGTTCGCAGACGGCCCGGGCGGCGGGGACTGCGCGCCGGGCGTTGGCGATCGCTGCGGGGCGGGCGAGGGGTACGTATTCTATGGATCTCCAGAGATGTCTGGTACGGCAAACGCCACAGATGCAGCGCTCACGGTCTACGGTCGCGCCGGTTTACTTGACGCGCTGGGGTATATGCCAACGCTAACTCTTGGAGATCTGGACGGCGACGGCGCGGACGAACTGCTCTTGAGCGCGCCGTATGCCGATGGGCCGGACGAGTCCCGCACGTGGGCGGGGGAGGCGTACGTCATATTCTCATCAGACAGCGACGGGGATATGGTCGGAGACCCCGTGGACAACTGCGACTTCCTTCCCAACGCCGGTCAGGCTGACGCGGACGGTGACAGCGCCGGGGATGAATGTGATTCCGACGACGACAACGACCTGATCGCCGACGGGATCGAGGGGATCTGCGGTAGCGACGCGCTGGACGCCGGCAGCACGCCGGAGCGAGTCGACGGGGCTTACGCGTCCGTTGATGACGACCGGGACCTGATGGCGGACGAGATGCTACCAGCCGGTGCGGCGCAGTCCGACTGCGACGGCGACGGCTTCAGCGGGGAGGTTGAGGCGCACGTCTTTGCGCCCAACCTGCAAGGCGACCAGGACCCGTGCGGGACGGACGGGTCACCCGCCGACTTGAATGGGGGTTACAGCTCGCACAATGAGGTCGATTTGGTGGACCTCGCGTCCTACATTTTGCCCAGACGTCTGATCGGTGCGTCGCCGGGAGAGTCGGCCTTCAACCAGCGATGGGATGTGGTGCCCGGCCCAGGCATGCCGGTCGATGACTGGATCAACGTCAGAGACCTCGCGCTGGTGGCCATCAGCTTCGGCCCGGCCGGCGGCTGCTGACCGGCTAAAGAGCCTTCTCCAGCTCCCACAAGTCGCGCAGGGGAACGCCGTCGCGGCCGGTCAGCGGGACGCCGGGTTTAACGGCGCGGACGCGGTCGAGCGCATCGAGGTGCAGGCGCACGAGGCGGTAGCCGCGGCGAATGTAGAAGTTGAGGGCGCGGACGTTGTCGTCCGTCGTCGCGAGGACGACCTTACGCACGCCGCGGCGGCGCAGCTCGTCCTCAGCAGCGTCCATGACGCGGGTCCCGGCGCCGCCGCCCGAGGGCCGGGCGTGGACGGAGACGATCTCCGCGCGATCGCCTTCGATCGACCACGTCGCGACGGCGGTGCGACCGGGGGCTTCGTCGCGCCAGAGGATGCCTTCGACATCGCCCGGTTGATACTGGGCCAGGACGCCGACGATGGGAGGACCGCCGGTGAATTCGACCCAGTCTGAGGCGATCTCAGCCTCCGTCACGGGTCGGATGATTGAGCCGCCCACCTTAGCGTCTGCGGGGGGAGAGGAGGTCCGTGAGGACGTCGCCGAGGAGGTTGAAGGAGAGGATCAGCGAGGCGACCACAATTCCCGGATAGATGACCAGCTCTGGATGCGCGCGGATGGCGCCGGCATAGTCCGAGATCATGACGCCGAAGCTTCGTTCTGTCACGCCGAGGCCGAGGAAGGTCAAACCCACCTCAGCAGCTCCCACGGAACCGAGGGATATCGTGAGCGAGACCAACAGGATGTTGCTGACGTTTGGCAGCAGGTGACGGAAGAGTATGCGCCCCGTGGAAGCACCGGCCGCCTGAGCGGCTGTCACGTACGCCGACTCGCGGAGGGCCAGCACTTGAGACCGGATGAGACGCGCGAGGCCCACCCAACCGAAGATGGATAGGGCGAAGGCGAGCAAGAAATAGCTTGGAACGCCCGAGCTCACGAGGCCGCCGATGCCCGTGAAGTCTTCGATATCACGAAAGACATCCCTGACACGGTCTTTAAGAGTGGCGTTGAAGATAACGAGTAGCAATATCGTGGGAACGGCGGTGAGCGCGTCGGCGGACCGCATGATAATGCTGTCCACACGCCCGCCCAGATACCCGGAGAGAAGTCCCAGCGTCACACCCAGAACCAGGCCTCCAGTGACGAACGTGGCGACGGAGATGATGACGGTGGTCTGAGCCGACCAGATGATGCGCGAGAAAACATCGTGACCCAATGCGTCGGTGCCCAACCAGTGATCCGAGCTGGGTCCGTCGTAGAGATTGCGAAGCTCGGTATCCTTGAAGCCATGGGGGGCGATCAACGGCGCCAGGATGCCCGCACCGTAGATGACAACGATGACGCAGATCGCGACGACGGCGAGAGGCCGACGCAGCAGGCGGCGGGCGAGAATGAATGAGCGCGGCGCAGGGAGATCGAGGTCATCCAGAAGCGCGGCGGCGGCGCGGGGGTAGCTCATGCGCGCGCTTCTTCGCGAAGGCGGATGCGCGGATCGATAAAGCCGTAGGCGACGTCGACCAGCAGCATAGCGAGCATGAACATCGTCGCGCCGAGCAAAACTATGGCCATGATGCTGTCGTAGTCGCGGGCGTTGATCGATTCGTACGTAAATTGCCCGATGCCGGGGATGCCGAGGAGAGTCTCAAGGATGATCGATCCGCCGAACAGCGCGGAGATGTCAAAGCCGAGGATGGTGACGATGGGCAGGAGGGCGTTTCTGACGGTGTGCCTGACCACCACGATAGATTCGCGCAGACCCTTGGAACGCGCAGTCCTGACATAGTCCTGGTCCAGAACGTCCAGTACTTGCACGCGCATGTAACGCGCCAGGCCGGCGACGCCCCCAAGGCTCATTATCAGGACCGGGAGTATCGCCTCCTTTGATGCGAGGCCGATGGAGACGCCCAGGACCTCCTGGGACTGCCAGCCGCCGGTGGGGAGGAGGTCGAGCTTGACCGCCAAGAGCCACCGGAGCAGCGGCACGGAGATGATCACCGGCACAGAGGCGAAGACGAGAAACGAGGCGATGGCTACCGGGTCCTGCCACGTGCCCCGCCGGAGGGCGGCCCACGTGCCCACCGGAATGCCGATCGCGAAGGTGAGGATGAGCACGACGATGTTGTACTGGAGCGTCACCCAGAGGCGCGGAAAGATGACGTCCTCCACGGGCACTCCGCGGTAGCGGGTGCTGTTTCCCAGATCGCCCTGGACAGCCTTGCCCAGCCAGCGGGCGTACTGCTGGTAGATGGGGTCGTTCAGACCCCGTTCTTCCTTGATGCGTTCCACGGTTTCGGGATTGGCTTTGCCTGTACCGACCGCGATCTCCACGTAGTCTGAGGGCGCAAACCGGCCCAGCGCGAACGTGACGGCAGAAACGGCCAGGAGGATTACCGGGACGATCAGGAGGCGGCGTATGACGTACCCGGTGAGACCGTGCACGAGCGACCTCCTGCTTTAGCGCTCGATGGTTACGTAGCGCAGATTCGGGATGACGAAGGCCGGCGTCTCATAGCCCTGGACATACGGCTTTACGAGATAGGCCGCCCTCCCGTGATAAAGGGGGATCCAGGGAGAGTCCTGGACGATGATCTCCTCGGCTTGCTGGTACAGATCAATGCGCGCCGCCTCCTCTGCCTCCGTGCGAGCGCGTTCCAGGAGGTCGTCGACTTCGTCGTTAGCGTATTTGGCTTCGTTGTTGCTGCTCTCGGAGTGAAGCTTGATGTCCAGGAAGTTCTGCGGGTCGGGGTAGTCAGCGATCCAGCCGAGGGAAAACATCTGGAAGTTGCCGCCGTCGATATCGCGGAGGAACTGGCCGAAGTCCTCTTGCTCGATGGTCACAGTGATCCCGAGGTTCTCCTCCCAGAGGGCCACCACCGCCTCCAGCACGTCAGATGGGCTGGCGCCGCGACCTGGCGTCAGCAGCACTACGTCTTCGAACAGCTCTGGGCCGCCCGCGTCTTCCAGTAGATCGGCCGCCGCATCCGGGTCGTAAGGGACGCCCTCAAGGTCCGGATTGTAGCCGGGCATGTCCGGTGGAAGGATGCCTCTGGCGGGCGTCACCAGATCGAACAAGATATCGCGGGCGAGCAGGTCTTTATCAATGGCCATATTGAGCGCGCGGCGGACGTCCGGGTCGTTGAAGGGCGGCTCTTCGGTATTGAAGCCGATGTAGAACACGTCCAGCGACTGGGCTTCGTGAAGCTCGGCGTTCAGCGAGTCGTTCGGATCGCGGACGCGATCGATGTCGTTCGTCCCGACGCCTGTCAGGTCGACCTCATCGTTCTCGTACATCACGAAGGATGAGCCGCCGGAGAGGATGTAGGTCACCTTCTCCAGCGAGGGCTTCGGGTCGAGGTAGAACTGTTCGTTTGGGGTGAGCTCAATGCGCTCGCCGAGGAGCCAGGTCTCCAGCGTGAAGGGGCCGGTGCCGTTGGGGCGGCGCGTCCAGTCACCCTCAAAGCAGGTGGAGCCTTCGACTTCGTTGCGGTCGACGACGTAGGCCGTGGGGTACGTCAGCTTTTCAAGGAAGTAGGAGACCGGCTCTTCGATGGTGATCTCGAGGGTGTTATCGTTGACCGCCTTGATACCGGTCACCTCTTGCGTGTCGCCGACGATGAACTCCTCCGCGCCGACGATGTCGTCGAGGTAGACCTCGCCGACCGTGGACAGAGTGTCCGGGTTGAGCGACCGCTCTATCGAGAACTTGAAGTCGCCCGCGGTGACGCGGCGCGAGCGGTCGTGGAAGAGGACGTTGGTGCGCAGGTTGAACGTGTACACGAGCCCGTCATCGCTGACGTCGATCGTCTCGGCGATGTCGGGGATCACCTTCAGGTCCTGGTCGAACGAGACGAGGCCGGAGAAGATCTCGACGATGTACTCAGCAGAGCCGGCGTCAGAGGCGCAGGCGGGGTCGAGCGTGATCGGGTCGGGGCCGAAGAGGCGTAGCTCGCCGTCGAGGCGATCCGGCAGGTCCGGGCCCTCCGGCGTCTCGTCCGAGGCCGAGTCGCTGCTGTCGCTCCCACTGCCGCCTGCGAGAAGGGCGATCGAGAGCCCGCCGAGGATAACGACGAGGGCAACGGCGATGCCGGTGAGCGTGAGAACGAGTCTGCGGGTTTCCATACTACATTAGGGAACGCAAGCAACCGGGGTTTGGTTTGCTGGAATCATGGTCGGTGGGTCGCGGGTCAATGGTCAAGGGCGCCGAGTGATGCATCCTCGTGATCCGTCGCAATCGTTTCATACCTCGTTTCTGGTATTGACATTCGCCAGTCTGCGTGATAAACCGTCCACGCTGAGACAGCAACTCGGCGAGAGGGGGTGCGGTATGACCACCGCAACACGCGCGTTTCTGTGTGTTCGCTCATTGGGCGTCCTGGCGCTATTGGCGGCGCTCCTCGCCGTGCTGGCGTCTGGCCCGGATGCTGTCGAGAGCGCCTTCCCCGGCGCGAACGGCAAGATCGCCTTCTACAGCATCCGGGACGGCAATGGCGAGATCTACGTGATGAACCCGGACGGGAGCGCCCAGACGAGGCTTACTAACACCACGGCGGGCGAGCAGTATCCCGCGTGGTCAGCGGACGGCACCAAGATCGCCTTCGACAGCGGGCGAGATGGGAATCAAGAGATCTACGTGATGGACGCGGACGGCACGGGCCAGACACGGCTCACCAACAACGCGGTGCTCGATACCGACCCCGCCTGGTCGCCTGACGGAGAGAAGATCGCTTTCTACCGCTCGCCGGGCCCATCTCTCTTCGACATCTGGGTCATGAACGCTGACGGCACCGGTGAAACTCAGCTCACGAGCGATCCGGCTGTCGAAAGCGACCCTGCTTGGTCGCCTGACGGGTCGAAGATTGCGTTCCATCGCTTCCCCCCGCGCGATATCTACGCGATGAACGCCGATGGCACCGGCCAGACCAACCTCACGAACAACGGGCTCTTCAACCGCTTCCCGAACTGGTCGCCCGATGGCACCAAGATCACTTTCATGGCCGGCCCGGCCGGGACGTCTGATATCTACGTGATGAACGCGAACGGCACCGGCCAGACCGCGCTCACTAGCAACGGGGTGAACGGCACGCCCGCCTGGTCCCCCGACGGCACCAAGATCGTTTTCGGCACCAACTCTGGCGAGATCAAAGTCATGAACGCGAACGGTAGCGGCCAGATCACTCTCACCTCCCCGCCCGCCAGTGGCGCCTCGCCCGACTGGCAGCCGGACGCCGACAGCGACGGTGTGCTTCCTCCTGAGGACGTTTGCCCGCTGCTGGCCGGTCCGGCGTCGAACAGCGGCTGCCCGCCGCCGGGGCCTCCCGCCGTGGGCGGGGTCGTCGGGCTTCGGGACGGCTCGGCTGATCCGGCGTCCCGCGGCTCAGGCTCCCCAACTGCGGACGACGCTTCGCTCGTAGCGGCGGCCCTGGCCGGACTGGCCGCGATTGTGGCCGGCGCGTGGTATGCGCGCTGTGCCCGGCTGGGCAGGCGCCTGCCCTGAGCTTGCCGAAGGCTGAATTCGGTAGTGACATCACACACACAAGGGGGTGCGACATGACCAACGGAAGAGCCACTTTCTCACTGGTCCGCTCGCTAGCGGCCCTGGCGGCGCTGGCGGCGCTCCTCGCCGTGCTGGCGCCCGGCCCAAACCCGGCCGAGGGCGCATTTCCCGGCGCGAACGGTAAGATCGCCTTCGGCACCGACCGGGATGGCAACCCTGAGATCTACGCGATGGACGCGGACGGCGCGGGCCAGACCAGGCTCACGAATAACCCGGCTGTGGATCAGTACCCTGCTTGGGCAGCGGACGGGTCTCAGATCGCCTTCTGCAGCTACCGGGACGGCAACGCCGAGATCTACGCCATGAACGGCAACGGTAGCGGGCAGACGCGGCTGACCAACAACCCAGCGTACGACTGCGAGCCGCACTGGTCCCCCGACGGGTCGCAAATCGTCTTCACTAGCGACCGGGACGGCAACGGGGAGGTGTACGTGATGAACGCAAATGGGAGCGGCCAGACGAACCGGACCAACAACGCGGCGGAAGATGGCGGCGCCCCCGCCTGGTCGCCCGATGGGTCACAGATCGCCTTCGTAAGCACCCGGGACGCCAACACTGAGATCTACGTAATGAACGCCAACGGCACCGGCCAGACAAACCGGAGCAACAGCATCGCCAATGACCACGGTCCGAATTGGTCGCCCGATGGCAGCAAGATCGCCTTCTACTCCTATAGAGACGGTAACGCTGAGATCTACGTGATGAACGCCAACGGCGCCAGCCAGATCAACCGGAGCAACAACCCGTCGTCCGACGCGATCCCCGTCTGGTCTCCCAACGGCACCAAGGTCGCCTTCCAAAGCAACCGGGACGACATCTCCGAGATCTACGTGATGAACTCAGACGGAAGCGGGCAGACCAGGTTGAGCAACAACCCCGCCGATGACGGGTATCCTGACTGGCAGCCGAGCCCAGACGCGGACGGCGACGGCCTCCTTCCTCCGGAGGACGCCTGCCCGCTGCTGGCCGGTCCGGCGTCAAACAGCGGCTGCCCGCCGCCGGGCCCGCCCGCCGTCGGCGGTGTGGTCGGGCTACGGGAGGGTCCGGCTGATCCGGTGTCCCGCGGAGGCTCGTCGACTGCGGACTACGCTCCCCCCGTAGCGGCGGCACTGGCCGGACTGGCCGCGATTATGGCGGGCGCGTGGTACGCGCGGAGGCGCTGGATTCGGTAGCGCGATAAACGGACGAGCCGTTGTCTCCGCAGGCCTGAAGGCACTGCAGCTACGGCGCTTGTTCTTCCTCCAACTCTGTGACGGCGATGTGGAGGTCGTCCAGCTGCTGCGCCGTCACGGTGGTCGGCGCGCCGGTCAACGGCTCGGAGGCGCTCTTGGTCTTGGGGAAGGCGATCACTTCGCGGATGTCGGGCTGGCCGGTGAGGACGGCGAGGAGGCGGTCCATGCCCGCGCCGATGCCCGCGTGCGGCGGCGCGCCGAACTCGAAGGCCTCCAGCATGTGACCGAAGCGCCGCTGGGCTTCGTCCTTGCTGATGCCCAGCATTGAGAACACCTTCTCCTGTACGTCGCGCTGGTGGATACGGATCGATCCGCTGAGCAGCTCCCAGCCGTTGCAGACGAGGTCGTAGGCGTGCGAGCGGACACGTCCGGGGTCGCTGTCGAGCAACGGCATGTCCTCGAGGCGGGGCGACGTGAACGGGTGGTGGGCGGCGGTCCAGCGGCTCTCGCCGTCGCTCCATTCCAGGAGTGGGTACTGGGTGACGAAGCCGAAGGCGAGCACGCCCGGGTCCGCGAGGTTTAGCCGCGAGGCCATCTCGCGGCGGAGGGCGTCCAGCGCCTTGTTGGCGACAGTCGCCTTGTCTGCCACCAACAGGAGCATGTCGCCCCGGTTGGCACCGGCGATGCGCGCCATCTCGCGCGCTTGCTGCACCGTGAAGTACTTGGCAACGGGCGAGCGGATGTCCTCGATCGACAATGTGTCGAGGTTGCCGTCGCCGAGGAAGGCCATCGAGACGAGGCCCTTCGCGCCGTACTGCTGGACAAAGGTTGTGAGGTCGTCCGTCTGCTTCCGGCTGAACTCCGCGCCTCCGGGGACGCAGAGACCGCGCACCATGCCGCCATTAGCGATCGCCTGGCGGAAGACCGTGAACTCGCTCTCGCGCAGGGTGTTCGAGAAATCCGAGAGCTCGAGGGCGTAGCGCAGGTCCGGCTTGTCCGTCCCGAAGCGGCGCATCGACTCGTCGTAAGTCATGCGGGGGAACGGGTGCTGCTGGATGCGAAAGTGGGGTGTGACCGTGGTCGCCAGGTTGTAGTAAAGCTCTTCAGCCAGCCGCAAGATGTCCTCTTCGTCAGAGACGAAACTCAGCTCGAGGTCGAGCTGAGTGTGCTCTGGCTGGCGGTCGGCGCGCAGGTCTTCGTCGCGCAGGCAGCGGGCGATCTGGAAGTAGCGTTCGAAGCCGGCGACCATCAGGAGCTGCTTGAACTGCTGCGGCGACTGCGGAAGGGCGTAGAAGTGGCCGGCGTGCACGCGGCTGGGGACCAGGTAATCCCGCGCGCCCTCCGGTGTGGGGGCCGTGAGCAGGGGCGTCTCGATCTCCGTGAAGCCACGCTCGCTGAGGAAGTCGCGGATGTACTTGATCACGCGGTGGCGAAGGACGATGTTGGCGTGGATCGTCTCGCGGCGGAGGTCCAGGTAGCGGTACTTGAGGCGCAGCAACTCCTCGACGTCCGTTTCCTCGGTGATGTAGAAGGGCGGCGTCTTCGCGGCGTTCAAGAGCTGGGCGGCGCTGGCGTGGACCTCGATCTCCCCCGTCGGTAGGCTAGCGTTCTCGGTGCCGGCCGGGCGGCGGCTGACGGCGCCGGTGACCTGGAGGACGTACTCCCCGCGGGAGCCGTCCGCGACGGCGTAGGCGTCCGCGGCGTCCTGCGGGCTGAAGACGACCTGGACCAGCCCGTCGTGGTCCCGCAGGTCGATGAAGACCAGGCCACCGTGATCGCGTCGGCGGTGCACCCAGCCAGCGAGCATGACTTCCGTGCCCTCGTGCGAAGCGCGCAGTTCGCCGCAGGCATGGGTCTTGAGCATAGTGAGAGTAGTGTAGGGGGCTGCGGGCCAAGGGGTCAAAGAGGCAAGGGGCCAGAGGGTCAAGAGGTCACCGGGTCAGGGGGTCAGACCTGATAGGATGCAGGCGATGAGTCGTGAACCCATTTCCGTCTACGTCCACATCCCGTTCTGCACGCTGAAATGCGCGTACTGCGACTTCAACTCCTATGCAGGGATTGAGTCTTTGATGCGGCCGTTCGTGGAGGCGCTCGTGGCGGAGATTGGGCTGTGGGGCGGGGTTCTCCGCGAGCGGCGGGTACCGACGGTGTTCTTCGGAGGCGGGACGCCGAGCTTGCTGCCGCTGGCGGAGCTGGCGCGGATCATGACGGCGCTGCGGCAGGCGTTCGCGCTGGCTGCGGACGCGGAGTTGTCGCTTGAAGCGAACCCGGGGACGGTCGATCTGGAGTACCTGCGGGGGCTGGTGTCACTGGGGGTGAACCGGCTGAGCTTCGGCGTGCAGTCGTTCCACGACGACGAGCTTGCAGCGCTGGACCGAATTCATTCTGCCGAGGAGGCGAAGGAGGGGTACCGCTGGGCGCGCGAGGCGGGGTTTGAGCGCGTGAACCTTGACCTTATCTACGGGCTGGCAGACCAGACGATGGCGCGGTGGCAGACGACGGTGGAACAAGCCATATCGCTTGGCCCGGAGCACCTGTCGCTCTACGCACTGACAGTGGAGGAGGGGACGAAACTGGCGTATGACATCGGGCGGGGGACTGTGCCGGAGCCGGATGGCGACGCGCAGGCAGATATGTACGAGTGGTCGTGCGAGCAGTTGGCGGCGGCGGGGTACGCACAGTACGAGATCTCGAACTGGTCGCGGACCGGGGAGGAGTGCCGGCACAACCTGGTGTACTGGCGCAACGGTCAATGGTTGGGACTGGGGCCGGGGGCGCATTCGCACGTGGGGTGGAAGGAGGAAGGAGGAAGGAGGAAGGAGTACCGGTTCGCGGACGTGTATTCGCCGAAGCAGTACATCGAGCGGGTGCTGGAGACGGCGGAACGCGGAGTTGAAGTGGGCGGCGACGGTGCGGCGTTGCTGAAGTCGATGAGGCAAGTCGCGTTCGTGGAGGAGCAATCGCCCGACGCGTCGATGTCGGATGCGGCGATCCTTGGGCTGCGGTTGAACGAGGGCCTGGACCTCGCGGGGTTCGCGAGGCGTTTCGGAACCGCTTTCGAAGACCTTCACACCGGCACGATCGAGGAGATGACGTCGTACGGGCTGCTGGAACGCGAGAACGGGCGGGTACGATTGACGGCAAAGGGGCGATTGCTGGCGAACGAGGTGTTCGTGAGGTTGCTGCCGGATTGAAGCAGGAAGGAGGAAGGAGGGAGAACATGGCACTGAGCAAAGACGAACGCGACCGGCTGATCGAGCAGTATGCGACAGGACCGGCGCGGCTGCGGGCGGCAGTGGCGGCGGCGCCTGCGGAAGCGCTGAAGTGGCGGCCGGCGCCGAATGAGTTCTCTGTCCACGAGGTGGCCTGCCACTGCGCGGACTCTGAGACGAACTCCCACGGGCGGATCCGCTATCTGCTGGCGGAGGCGGCGCCGGTGATCGTAGGCTACGACCCGGCGAACTGGGCAGCGACGTTCGACTACCACAACCACCCGCTGGAGGCGGCACTGGCGACTGTGGAGGCGGTGCGCGCGAACACCGCGCCGCTGCTTCGCCGTCTGCCTGAGAACGCGTGGGAGAAGTCAGGCACGCACTCGGAGTCAGGGCGCTACACGGTGGAGGACTGGCTGCGGATCTACGCCACGCACCTAGAGGAGCACGTGGAGCAGGTGAACGGCGCGGTGGCAGGGTGGAGGGCGCGCGGCGGGTAAAAGTGGAATCGGGCGAGCGCGACGTGGTAGCCTGCTCGTCCTACGAGAGCCTCAGGACGAGCGGACGGAGGCAATTTCACGACGGGCGAGCGCGAGGATCGTCCCTACAGGGCGTGGGTGCGCTTGACGGTCTCGAGGATGGCGTCGATGTCCGGGCCGCGGACGCCGGGGCCCTGGCCCAGCGGGTCGGGCGCGAAGGGCTCGCCGAGGAGGGTGTCGAGGCAGGCGCGGGCGGACCAGGCGATCGCGGTCAGGTCGTAACCACCTTCAAGGGCGTAGAGGATGCGGCCCTCGCACAATTCGTGAGCGAGCTGCCGAAGTAGAGTGGCGATTTCGTAGTAGCCTCTGGTGCTGAGTAGCATCTGGGCGAGCTGGTCGGCGAAGTGAGCGTCGAAACCGGCTGATACAAAGATCATCTGTGGACGAAAGCGGCGCAGGAGCGGTGCGCAGACCTCGTTGTAGGCGCGCAGGTACTCTTCGTCCCCGCAGCCGCTCGGAAGCGGGACGTTGATAGTCGTCCCGGCGCCATCACCGGCGCCGGTCTCCTCGATGCGGCCGGTACCCGGGTAGTGCGGGAACTGATGGGTGGAGAAGTAGAGAACGCGCGGGTCATCGTAGAAGATGTCCTGCGTTCCGTTGCCGTGGTGCACGTCGAAGTCGACGATGGCCACGCGGTCGATGTCGCGTCTCTCCAGCGCCAGGGCGGCCGCGACGGCGACGTTGTTGAAGAGACAGAATCCCATTGCTCGGTCCGGCGTCGCGTGGTGGCCCGGCGGACGGACGAAGCAGAAGGCGGAATCGATCGCGCCATCCAGCATCGCGTTTGTTGCGGCGATCAGCCCACCCGCAGCGCGCAGGGCGGCGTCGTACGAGCGGGCGACGGCGTAGGTGTCAGCGTCGAACCAGACCTGACGCACGCCGGCAGTGGAGCGCACGCGCTCGATGAGGTCGGCGGTGTGCACGAAGCGGAGGTCGGCCTCGGTGGCGTCTCGGGGCGCTATCGCCCGGAGTCGGGCGAGGACGCCCGACTCTTCGAGATGCTGCAGGATGGAGCGAAGTCGGTCCGGCCGCTCGGGATGGCCGGGGAGCTCGTGATCGAGGAACAGGGGATCGTAGACGTAGCCGACGCCGGGCATAGTGTGGTCGATAATATCAGAGGGCTAGAAGGCGGTGCTAGAATCGATGAGCCATGTACGTAATCGGCACGGCGGGGCACGTGGATCACGGGAAGTCGACGCTGGTGCAGGCGTTGACGGGGATCGATCCTGACCGGCTGCGTGAAGAGAAGGAGCGCGGGCTCACCATCGACCTCGGCTTCGCGTGGTTCACGTCGCCCGGCGGCGAAGAGGTGAGCATCGTCGACGTGCCGGGCCACGAGCGGTTCATCAAGAACATGCTTGCCGGCGTCGGGGGCATCGACCTCGCTCTGCTCGTGATCGCCGCCGATGAGGGCGTGATGCCGCAAACGCGAGAGCACCTGGCGATCATCGACCTGCTCGGCATCTCACACGGGGTCGTGGCGCTGACGAAGTGCGACCTGGTAGAGGAGGACCTCGCGGAGCTGGCACAAGCAGATGTGGAGGAGGCGCTGGCCGGGACGAGCCTGGCAGGCGCGCCGGTCGTGCTCTGCTCCGGCGCCACCCGTCAGGGATTGGACGACCTGCTGGGCGCTATCGACCGCGAGCTAGAGAAGACACCCGCCAAGCGCGACATCGGCCGGCCTCGCCTGCCAGTGGACCGCGTGTTTACGATGACCGGGTTCGGAACAGTGGTTACCGGAACGCTGATCGACGGAGCGCTGGAGACCGGGCAAGAGGTGGAACTGATCCCCGGCGGCCCGAAGGCGCGCATACGCGGCCTGCAATCGCACGGCAGGAAGGTGGAGGTCGCGCCGCCGGGCAGACGAACGGCGGTGAACCTGGGAGGCGTGGCCGTGGAGGAGCTCCGGCGCGGCATGGTGCTGACGACGCCGGGCTGGCTGAAGCCAACGGATGCGGTGGACGTGCGGCTGCGGGCAACGCGACACGCGGTCCGCACAGTGCGGCACAACCTGCCGGTCACGCTGCACACGGGCGCCGCGGAGACGGCGGGGCGGCTGTTGCTGCTGGACCGCGAAGAGTTGCCTCCCGGCGAAGCGGGGTGGGCGCAGGTGCGATTAGATGAGCCCTTAGCGGTAGTGAAGGGTGACGGCTTCATCATCCGTGACCCGAACGACACGCTGGGAGGCGGGCGCATCGTGGACACTCAGGCGCGCCGGCACCGCCGTTTCCACGGCCCGACGCTGGCGGCGTTGGAGCTGCTGGAACGGGGCTCGCCAGACGAACTCGTACTAGCCGCCCTGGGTCGCATCGAACCTGCCGACCTGCGGTCGCTAGTGCGAGCGAGCGACGTGGACGCATCCACGGCGCGCGAGAGCGTACTGCGACTGGCCGCGAGCGGCGAGATCGTCAGCCTTGGGGGTGAGCTGATAACCGAGAACTCGCCGCTTGCCACACGCTCAGGGTCAGAGGCGCTCACAGGCCGCCTCACGAGCGCCCTGGCGGCCTTTCACAAGCAAGCGCCATTGCGTCGCGGGATGCCGCGGGAGGAGCTGCGCAGCCGGCTGGGGCTGGCCTCCCGCGTCTTCGACACGGTCGTCGCTGACCTGGTCAGGCGCGACGAGGTCAAGGAAGCGACCGAGAACGTCGCGCTGGCGCAGCACGAACCGAAGCTGGACGCCAGCCAAGAGGCGCGGACGGCATCCTATCTTGAAGCGCTGCGATCGAGTCCGTTTTCGCCACCTTCCGATGCGAAGCTCGAAGAGGGGCTGCTGGCATACCTCGAATCCCGAGGCGAGATCGTGCGCGCCGGAGACGGCGTCGTGTTCGACGCACAGGCGCATAGAGAGATGGCGGCGCTGGTCACGGAGCATTTGCGTCAACACGGTACGATAACGCTGGCGCAAACGCGGGACATGCTGAGCACCAGCCGGAAGTACGCCCAAGCTCTGTTAGAGCACATGGACTCGCAGCACCTCACGCGGCGAGTCGGTGATGAGCGCGTGCTGCGGTAAGGAAAGACGCGATGCTGGTCTGCGCTCGGGCCTTGTGGGCGTCTACGCCTCGGAGGGCAAGGGCTCCTCACGGCGCCAGGGCACCCAGCTAACGAACCGGTCGAAATCCCCGTGGTCCCAGGCGACGAGTATCTGGCTGGCGATAAATATCGAGCTGTAAGTGCCGGCGATGATGCCGAGCAGCAGCGTCATCAGCAGTACATCGATGCTACCCTCGCCAAGCATCAACATCGCAGTAAGAGTCAGCACAACGGTTGTGGAGGTGTTGATTGAGCGTGCGACGGTTTCCGTGAGACTCGCGTTTACGACGTCCTCGAACGGCACATCGACGTGGGTCGTTACGTTCTCGCGGATGCGGTCGAAGACGACGATCGTATCGTGGACGCTGAAGCCGATGACAGTGAGGAGGCCGGTAATGAACATGCTGTTGATCTCGGTGCCGAAGAGCTTGCCGAAGATGGAGAACGCGCCGAGGATGAACACCGCATCATGCAGTGCCGCAACGACCGCGGCTATCCCGTAACGGTAGGCCTTGGGGACGTTACGGAAGGACCACGATATGTAGGCCAGGATCGCGGCCGCTGCGAAGATGATCGCAATGCCCGCGTTCCGCGCGATCTCGCCGGACACTATCTCTGAGACTTGGTTGAAGTTGACGGTGCGAAACGGGCCCAGCGCGGCCTCGAGACCGCGTTCGAGTTCGTCGCGCTGTCCCGGTGGGGGCGATCCCACCGGCGGCCCGCTCGGGCCTTCAAGCTCGTCCGTGCGCACGATGAATTCGCCCTGCGATGTCTTCTGCACGCGCGCGTCGCCGTGCCCTAGGTCGGAAAGAGCGCCCCGCACCTGGTCCTGAGTGATGTTGTCCGACTGGAAGTCAAGAGTGAAGGTGGCACCGCTGCTGAACTCGATGCCGGGCTTGAGGGAGGGGGGAACGGCAAGAGAGATGATGCCCGGGACGAGGATCGCGGCGGAGAGCAGGAAGTAGAGTCCTCTGCGCCTCACGAAATCAAAGGCGAATGACCTGTCGGGCAGCCCCGGCGCGCGCCTGACGCCAAGGTCCGGCGCGAACAGCCACAGACGGTTGGCGACGGGCGTCCCCACCAGGAGGCGAAGGAAAGTTCGGGTGACGACGATCGCCGAGAACATGCTCACGAGGACGCCGAGTCCGAGAGTGAGGGCGAAGCCCTTGACGAGGCTGGCGTCGAACTGGTCGCCGAACCACCAGAGAATGACGCAGGTAATGAGAGTGGAGATGTTGCTATCGCGGATGGATGACCAGGCGCGGTCGAAACCGTGCTCGATCGCCTGAGTCAGATTGCGGCCGGCGCGCAACTCTTCCTTCATTCGTTCGAACACAAGGATGTTCGCATCCACCGCCATTCCAATGGACAGGACGAAGCCCGCGATGCCCGCCAGAGTGATCGTGATCGGGTCGATGATAGGTCCGAGCTTGAAGAGCATCATGACGCTGGTGGTGTACGTCACCAGCGCAACGGAAGCGAGGAGACCGGGCAGCCGGTAATAGAGGATCATAAACGCCATTACCGCCAGCACGCCGATCAGACCGGCCTGGACGCTGCGGACCAGTGTCAGTTCCCCGAGGGTGGCGTCTACCTCACTGGTCTGGACGGTGCGGAGGGGCACGGGCAAAGCGCCAGCGTTGAGTTGAATGGCCAGGGTCTTCGCCTCGTCCAGCTCCAAACCACTAATCACAGACGTGCCGTTAGTTATCGGCTCGCTCACGTTTGGCGCGCCGACGAGCTCTTCATCGAGGAAGATCGCCAGGGGAAAGTTGACCAGGCGGGACGTGATCCCTTCGAAGATCAAACCGCCTTCGCCTGTGAATTCGAGTGTCACGACGGGCGTGGGAACAGCCTCGACCCGGGCACCACCCGCCTTGAGGAACGCGCCCGTCAGTACCCGGCTCTGACCCTGGCTGTCCGTGCCCGACGCGGGGCGCCACTTGACCACGCCCGTAACCCCGGCCGTGCCAGTACAGGCCTCCTGGCGCCCACCGTCAGGACCCACTCCTTCACTGATGTTGGCGCGGGGGACCGAAAATTCCGTTCCGTCCGGCGCAGTGCAGGTAATCTGGCCCTGCGGGTCGAGGACGGGTTCGCGGAATTGGAGCTGCGCGGTCTTGCCGATCAGTTCTCCCGCCTCGGCCGGCGATATGCCGGGAAGCTGAATCGCCAGCCTGTTCTTGCCCTCACGCGTCACCTCTGTCTCGGAGGTACCCAGGGCGTTGATCCGGTTCTCGATGATCTCCTGGGCGCCCTTCATCGCGTCGTCGACATCGGTCCCCGTAGGCAGGGTGGACAGGTCCGCCTCGGCGAGGACGTAGGTCCCACCCTTCAGGTCCAGGCCCAAGCGCATCGCGTCCGGTCCGGCGTCCAGGATGGGGCCGTCCGGATAATCGATGAAGTCCGGCAGGTAACGCTTGGCATCTCCGGGCCAGACGACCAGTATCGAGAAAACGGTCAGCGCGGTCACCAGCGCGAAGACCAGCAGGTTCCATCTATTACGCATTCGGCGTTCCTTGTGGCTGTTCGATGGTTTGTATACGGTCGGCGGCGTCTGCGCGCTGGCTACCCGGGTCAGCGACGCGCTGGACGATAGCCGAGGCGACCGCGCGCACCTCCACGCCACCCAGGTCCAGGATCAGTTCCGTAGGGCCCGGCTCCTCCGGCACGCGCACTTCTTTGATGCGAGCGATCAGGCCGCCCTGAGTGAGGACTTCGTCGCCCACGCGGAGGCTGGCCAGCTCCTCGCGCTGTTTCTTCTGCTGTTGCTGCACAGGGCGCAGAAACGCCAGATAAAACAGGACGGCGATAGCCACCGGATAGGCTATCGCCAGAAGGAGTACGCCTTCCATTGCTATCTCAGGTTACAGGCTTCCGGACTTAGGCGCATGCTCAGCGAGACGCCGGCGCAACAGGTCGAGCGCCTGCTGCCGGGTTGTGACCTCGCCCACTGCCTGAGCCTCACGCGCCAACTCGCGCAGCCGCCCGACGAGGGGGCCGGGTGGAAGACCAAGCTCGGCCATGATGTCATGTCCATCCAGAATCCAGCGGGACTCCGTGTCGCTGGCTCCCAGGCGATTTCTCAGAATGACGTCCACAAGCGCAACGTGAGCCTTCCAGCCGTCCAGACTAACGCGTGGCCCCACCGTGGCCAGGTGGTCCGCAAGCGACAGGAAGAGAGTATCGATCCCGCCGTCGCCTGTGTCGCGAAAGAAGCGGTACATAGCACGACGGGACGGGGGGCCTTGTTGCGCCATCTGAATCGGGCGCAGGTGGGCATGGATCATCGCGTGAACGAGGGTCGTTTCGCGCGACGAGAAACGCAGGCGGCGCATGAATCTCACCGCCAGGTCCGCGCCGGCCTCCGAGTGCCCGAAAAAGCGCATGCGCCCAGAGTCCGCGATTGTCTTCGTCGAGGGCTTGCCGATGTCGTGGAGGAAGGCAGTCAGCTTCAGCAGGGCGGCACGGGGGCTGCCGGGCACCACATCCCCGGCAAAGTATTCTCGAGCGCCCGGCCACCAGGCAAGCTGCGCCCAAAGTTGCCGCCAGATCTCGGCCTGCGGGCTAGAGGACGGCTGGGCCTCCTGAAGCAGGAGATCCAGCGCATCGACTGCGGCGAAGCTGTGCCCCAGCACGTCCCAGTGGTGCTCCTTTGGCTGCTCAACGCCTCGTGTGACTTCCATCTCCGGTATCAGGTGCGGTAGCAAGCCGAGATCATCCAGAGAGCGCAGACCGTCTCCCGCTCGGCCCTGGCTCAAAATGAGGAGGAGTTCGTCCCGCTGACGTTCTGCCGCCGAGCGCGGCAACAGGTGGGCGTGGCGGACGATAGCCTCGGCAGTGGTGGGTTGGATCTCGAAGGCGAGTTGCATGGCGATGCGCGGGCCCCTCAAGAGACGCAGGGGATCGACCGATAGCGCGGCTTCCAGGACGAGCCGCACTTGCTTCGCACGGAGGTCAACCAGACCGCCGGTCGGATCGACCAAGATCCCGCTGCCGGCCTCGACGTCCGCCAGGCTTGCGGCTATCGCGTCGACCGTGAAGTCGCGAGCCCACATGTCATCTTCGACAGTCCCTCTGATGGGCGCGAGATCAACATGCACATCCGGGACGCGAACAAGGACACGCACGACGCCGCGCTCTTCGTCGAGCCGAAAGGCGTCGCCTGCCAGCGCGTCCGCCAGCATGCTGCCCAGAGCCCACGGTTCCGCGTCTATCACGAGGTCTATGTCACGCACAGGCGCGTCGCGAAGAAGATCCCTCATGAACCCGCCGGTCACGTATGCGGTGATGCCATGCTCGCGACACAGCGTCGCTACCCGGGAGATCAGGTCGCGGAGAGATTGGGCCAGGCGGAAATCGATGACCTCTTGCACTGAGCTACTCTTGAGCGCCGCGGCTCCGCGGACCTAACGGCCTGCCGGCTCGCCATCCGGCGTGTCCCCATCCGGCTCGATCTTGCGGAGCACATCCAGGCTCGGGAGGTGATCGATGTAAAGGGTGCCGTTGATGTGGTCTACTTCATGCTCCAGCGCCTGCGCGAGCAGGTTGTCACGCGCCTTGATGCGTACCTCCTTGCCGTCTGCATCAAGGCCCTTCGCGACGACGGCGACGGAGCGTGTCAGCTCGCCGCGATACCCGGGCACGGAGAGGCAGCCTTCGTCGAGCTCCCGTTCGCCCGACCGCCGGACGATCTCCGGGTTGATCAGGGCGAACGGCTCCTCATCCGGCATTCCGAGTACGACCACACGGAGAGAGACGCCGATCTGCGGCGCCGCGAGGCCCACACCGTTTGCTGCGTACATGCTTTCGATCATGTCCGCGATAAGCTTGCGAATAGACGAGTCCACGCGAGGAACGCGCTTCGCTTTGAGGCGCAGGACGGGGTCGGGGACGTAGCGGATGGGATGAACGGCCAAAGTTGAGACCCTCGTGATATGCGGTTCAAATTGTATCGCACCGCCACGCCGCAAACTCAACCTAAAGAAGGGAAGCCGGGTCGACGTCCGCGATCCAGCCGCGGGGCAGCGCCTCGTCTCTCAGCAGTTCAGCCGGATCGCGGCCGCGCAGCACCACGTTCCAGCGCCAGCGGCCACGGAGGCGCGCGATGTAGGCCGGAGCGGGGCCAAGGATGTCCAGGTTGGGCAGGCCGAGTCTATCTCGCTTAGCCTTTAGCCCGCTCGCCATCGCCGCCGCTTGTTCCTGAGCATAGCGCGCGCCGGTGTGGGAGTAGGTGAGCCTCACCAGCCGCCCGAACGGTGGGTACCCCAGGCGTCGCCGGAAGTCAATCTCGCGCTCGTACATCGCGCTGTAGTCGTGGGCGGCTGCCGCCAGAACGGCGTGGTGCTGGGGCGTGTAGGTCTGAATAACGACGCGCCCTCCCCGCGGTCCGCGTCCCGCGCGGCCCGCCACCTGCTCCAACAGCTGGTATGCGCGCTCGCCGGCGCGGAAGTCCGGCAGATGCAGGGCGATATCAGCGGAAATCACGCCGACCAGCGTGACCAATGGGATGTCCAGCCCCTTGGCGATCATTTGCGTGCCGACCAGGACATCTGCTTCGTGCGCCAGGAAGCGCGACAGAATCGCCTCGTGGGAGTCCCGGCCGCGGGTGACATCGCGGTCCCAACGAATGGTGCGCGCGTCCGGAAAGGCGCGCCTCACCTCCTCTTCGAGCCTCTCTGTGCCAAGGCCTACCGGCCGGATGCGGTCGCTATGGCAGATCGGGCACTCGGGCGTCGGCGGTAAGCGCCGGTTGCAGTAATGACAGGCCAGCGCGAAGTCCCGCTCATGGTAGGAAAGCGCCACAGCGCAGACGCGGCACTGGGGCACGTGTCCGCAGTCCCGGCATTGCACGAAGGACGCGCTGCCGCGACGATTGAGGAAGAGAATCACCTGCTCCCGCGCTTCCAGCGCTTCGCGAATGCCGGCGGACATTGGGCGGCTGAAGACGCTACGGTTGCCGGCCATCAGTTCCGCGCGCATATCGACAACGTGCACCTGCGGCAGCGGCGCGACGGCCACCTGCCCGGTCTCTGAGCGCTGGAGCCTGTCCGGCAGCGCCAGCAGCCGGTACACGCCCTCGTGCGCCTGATACGACGTCTCGACGTCCGGAGTGGCTGAGCCAAGCAAGAGCACAGCCCCGGTCAGGTCACACAGCTCGCGCGCAGCGAGGCGGGCATGGTACCGCGGGGCGCCCTCTTGCTGTTTGTAAGTCCACTCATGCTCTTCGTCGATGATCACGAGGGAGAGATCCGGCTGCGGCGCGAACAAAGCGCTCCGAGCACCGATCACGACGTCGTATCGCCCTTCGCGGATGGCGTGCCACATGTCGAAGCGCTCTCCGATTGAAAGACGGCTGTGCATCACCACCACGCGTCCCGGAAGGCGCTCGCCGAAGCGGCGAACGGTCTGGGGCGTCAGCGAGATCTCCGGGACAAGGACTATCGCGCGTCTGCCCTCCGCCACGGCGGCGTCGATCGCGGCCAAGTACACCTCCGTCTTCCCGCTGCCGGTGACCCCGTGCAGGAGAAACACCGCGGGGCCTTCGGATCCGCGGTCCGTCATCGCGGTTGCCACTGCCTGATACGCGTTCTCTTGATCGCGGGTCAGCGACGGCGGCGGACGGCGTTTGTAGACGCGGCCGGCGAGGGGGTCTCTGATCACAGGTACCGCCTCGATAGAGGCAAGGCCGCGGAACAGAAGTTCGCGCTGAGAGGCCGGCGTCAGTCCCCGGTGGCGCGCCTGTGTCAGGAGCAGGTCGCCTTCCTCGACGAGCGCCTCCATGAGGCCGGCTTGGCGCTGGGCGCGGGCGCCGCCGGCCTCCCTCAGATTCGCAGCCTCTCGCATCGCTTCCGCGGACCCGCAGGCCAGCCTCAAGACGCGCTGCGTCTTCGCGCTCACCGCGGGGCGCGCCAGCCGATAGCTGCGCTGGATGAATCCGCGCCGCATCAGCGCGGTGACGGCGCCCTGAAGTCCAGTGATCTTGAGCGACCGGCTCAACTGCTCGTTTTCGGTCTCGCCGGAATCGATCAGGGATCTGAGGACTATCTCCTGCCTCTGCGTGAGCCGCAGGACAGGAATCTCCTCCTCAGACGCCAGCGGCTTGAGCATGGTCTTGGGCTTACGCCGGAATCCCGGCGGCAACATCAAGGAAACGCAGTCGAAGAGTGGCGCGAGATAGTGCGCGCTGAGCCTCCGCGCCAGATCCACGTGGCAACTGGAGATTACGGGACGCTCGTCGATTAACGCGTCGATGTCCCGGACCTCGGAATAGCCCGGCTCCTGCGTAATTTCCATCACGATGCCCTGGAGGCTGCGCGTACCGAACGGTACGTAGACAGCATGGCCGGGCAGCAGCTCCAGGCCCTCCGGGACTCGGTAAGAAAACGTTTGCCGTAGCGGTGTACCGGCGTTGACCGCTACTTCAGCGTAGGCCATGGCTGACGCCAGTATAGCGGCAGAGGTTGTCTGCGCCGCACTTCAAATGACGCTAGAAATGAAAAAGCCCGGCAGCTGCCGGGCTTCGAGGGCACTCGGCGAGCCGAACTCAGTCTGTGGACTTAGCTTCCTCCGCAGGTGGATCGCCGGCGTCCTCGCTCGCAGTCCCAGGCTCGCCCTCTGACTCTTCAGCCTCGATAGCCTCGGCTTCAGGCTCTGCCTCGATCACCGCGGGCACTTCGTCTTCCACCTCGGCTGGCTCAGCCGCTGCCATCACATCCCCGTGCTCCGCGTCCGCCGCTTCTCCATCCGCCACGGCCCGTTCGGTAGCCGCCTCGGCCGCGTCGTCCGCCTCGGTTGCGGCTGCTTCCTCCTCTTCCACGTACTCTTCTTCGATGACCGGTCTCACTGCCGTCAACTCCTCATAGCGTGAGCGAGAGCCTACCTTGATTCTCGCCGCCTTGCCCACTCGCTGCCTCAAGTAGTAGAGCTTGGCGCGCCGGACGCGCCCCACCTTCGACACCTCCACTTTCTCGACGAGCGGCGAGAAGTATGGGAAGACGCGCTCGATGCCTACCCCGTGGCTGACCCGGCGCACGGTGAAGGTGGAGTTGACGCCGCCGCGACGAATACGTATGACGACGCCCTCGAAGACCTGGATGCGCTGGCGGTCGCCCTCTACCACACGAGCGTGGACACGCACAGCATCGCCGGGGCGGAAGTCCGGGATGTGTGGGTTCGCCTTGAGCTGTACGTAAGAGTTGGCGTCCATGGCAACATTAGAGAGTCTAGCGTTCGCCTCCGCTACGGGCAACTTGCTGCTCGTCCAACCAGCGCCGTTCTTCGTCTGTCAGTTGCGCCTCCGCCAGGAGATCCGGGCGGCGTTGGAGGGTGAGTAAGAGGTTGCGCCGACGGCGCCACTTAGCAATATCTTGGTGATTACCGGAGAGGAGCGTTTCCGGCACTTCCCAGCCGCGGAACTCCGGCGGACGGGTGTAGGGCGGCGCTTCCAGGAGGCCGTCAACGAATGATTCGTCCGCGGCCGAATCGGGTGAACCGAGCACGCCGGGGATGTGACGCACCACAGCATCGACGACGACCATCGCCGCCAGCTCGCCCCCCGAGAGTACGTAATCGCCGATGCTGATCTCTTCGGTTATAAGATGTTCGTGCACGCGCGCGTCGACGCCCTCATAGTGACCGCAGAGCAGCACCAGGCGTGACTGCGTGGCAAGAGAGACGGCGAGGGCGTGATCGAAGCGCCGCCCGGCGGGGGACAGCAGAATCACCGGCCCGCGTTCGGGGGCAAGCTCCAGGACGGCCTCCGTGGCGGCAAACAAAGGCTCCGGCTTGAGGACCATGCCCGGCCCACCGCCGTATGGGTAATCGTCCGCGACCTTGTGCCGGCCGGTCGCCCAGCCACGGATGTCGTGGATGTGGATGGAGACCAGTCCCGCCTCGATGGCGCGCTTGAGGATGGACTCGTCGAACGGTCCCCGGAAGACGCCGGGGAAGAGCGTAAGTATATCTACGCGCATCCCGGCCAACCCACTGTGCCCCATCGCAAGATGCTGACTACTTCGACCCGCGGTGTGAGGTCTCGCCGCGCAGCAGGTCCAGCGCATGGGCCAGGACCGGTAGCAGAACGGAGAGGTTCTCGCGGACGCCTTTCGGGCTACCCGGAAGGTTGACGATTAGCGTCGAGCCGCGAACGCCGGCCACGGCGCGGCTAAGCATCGCCTTCGGCGTGTGCCTCAAGCCCTCGGCGCGCATCGCCTCCGCCAGCCCCGGGGCCTCGTAATCGATGACGTCAAGGGTTGCCTGCGGGGTGACGTCGCGAGGACCCAAGCCCGTCCCACCGGTGGTTACGATCAGCGGGATCCCGGCGTCGGCCCATTCGCGCAGACGCTGTGACACGAGCGGTTGTTCGTCCGGGACCACTTCATATCGCTCGACTGTGATGGAGATGGAGGAGAGCAGCTCACGGATGGCTTGTCCAGAGGTATCCTCGCGCTCACCGCGCGCGCCTTTGTCGGAAATGGTGAGGACAGCGGCGTGGGGTGTCATGTGGGAAAAACGAGAAATGGCCGGAAATTCATAGTGGAAGCACTTGACATTGGGGGGCCAGGTGGTATGATTGCCCACGAAGTGGGGAGGAGTGGGGGCTCCTCTAACCTTCCGGCATTTGGTTGTCCCGCCCTCCCACGGCGAGGAAGACAGCCTCAGTTTAGCATTTCGCCCCCTGGGAAAGAAGAGCTGCGGTCGGACAATGGCCTTCCGGGGTAAGGACGAACACACACTTGATGACCGGGGTAGGGTCGCCATCCCGGCTCGCTACCGCCATGAGTTTGGCGCGAAGGCCGTTCTGACGATAGGCCCCGAGGGGTGCGTGACCGTGTACACGGAGAGTGGCTTCCAAGAGATGTCAACCGAACTGGCATCGGCTCCAGCGTCGACGGCTGTAGGTCGACAGTCGCGGCGGGATTTCGATGCACAATCGTTCGACGCCGATCTGGACCGCCAGGGTCGCATCCTGGTCCCGCAGGAGTTTCGTGAAAAGGCGAACCTCCACGGGCCCGTGATCATCGCCGGCGCCAGGGAGTACCTGGAGATCTGGAACCCGGAAAGATGGTCACGAATTACCCGGGATGGGACAGCGGCTTCCTCCCCAGAACAGGGGCCCGTGGGGTAAGGGCGGGTGGTTGCAATCTCGTCCCCTAGGCAGTACCTGGCCCACGATCCTGTCCTGAAGGAGGAGGTTGTCCAATACCTGGCGGTCCAGCCCGGCGGTCGTTACGTCGACTGCACTACCGGTGCGGGCGGCCACGCCCGCGCCATTATGGAGGCAGCTTCACCAGGGGGGCTCCTCCTGGGTATGGATGCAGATCCGGCGGCGCTCGACCTGGCGCGCGCGGCCCTTTCGAAGTTCGGAGATTCAGTGAGACTCATCGAATCCAACTTCCGCGACCTGGGAACGGTCCTTAGCCGCAACGACTTCCTCCCTGTACACGGCATCCTGTTTGACCTCGGCGTGTCCTCGATGCAGCTCAGCGACGAGGACCGTGGGTTTAGCTTTCAGGCCGAGGCGCCGTTGGACATGCGTTTCGGCCCCGGCCAAGCGATGACTGCGGCCGATGTAGTTAATGAGTACACTGAGGCAGACCTGGCAAATCTGATCTGGCGCTATGGCGAGGAACCTGCCAGCAGGCGAATCGCGCGCGAGATCGTCCGTTCACGACCAGTCGGCACGACGACCCAGCTCGCGGGCCTCGTGTCTCGGGCCGTGCGCGGCGGAAGACAGCGCCTCCATCCGGCTACACGTACTTTCCAGGCGCTGCGGATCGTTGTGAACGACGAGTTGTCGTCGCTCAGCGTTGCGCTGGAGCAGGCGCGCGATGCGCTGGGTGTGGGCGGCCGCCTGGTCGTGATCGCATTTCATTCGCTTGAAGACCGAATCGTGAAACAGTTCTTTCAACGGGAGGCTCGGGATTGTGTGTGCCCTCCCGAACTGCCGGCATGTGTCTGCGGTCACAAGGCGACTCTTTGCCTGCTGACGCGGGGCGCAGTGAAGCCGGGCCCCCGGGAGATCCAGGGTAACCGGCGAAGCCGCAGTGCTCGTCTGCGCGCCGCCGAGCGGATCGGCGAGGCGGGGTGATGGCCACAGTCGAGCACCGCGCGAGGACCGCCGGCGCCATCCGCTCACCGGCGTTGCCTGTGATGTTGATCTTTGCGGCGATGGCCGTGGGGATCGCGGCGCTCTTGCCACTTGTCCAGTCCAGCGACGCCACGACGATTGGTGGCAACGTCCACACGCTCCAACGCGAGCGAGCCGACTGGCAGGCGCGCCTCGGAACTCTGGAAGTGGAGGTTGCGACGCTGGGTAGCCTCGCTCGAATCGAGCAGGAGGCCGCACGGAGGAATATGGGCCCACCGAAGGACGTCGGCTACCTCAGCGTTAACGCGCCGCCGCCGGAAGAACGCCGACTCCCCAGCCGATACCTGCCGCAAGAAAAATCGCCCGCTGAACCGGGCTCATCCCTGCTCGAGGAAGTTTTCGGGTGGCTACCCCTCCCCTGAGTGGCGCCTCTGACCGGAGGCGGAGCAATGCCACCTGGCGGCTCTGGACTGTGGTGGCGGTCATTTCGCTCGGCGGTCTGATCATTGTCGGCCGCCTCGCTCAACTTCAGATCATCGAGCACGGTCGCTACGCGGCGGAGGCACGGCTCACTCATGTGAGCGAGCAGACGGTGCTCAACCGACGCGGAGCTATCCTTGACCGCAACGGATATCCGCTCGCCGCGAGCCAGGACGCGTACGACGTGATGGTGGAGCGACGCGCGTGGGAGGACCAAGCGGAGGCATCAGCCGCAGCCACTGCGATCAGCGGGGTGACCGGAACAAATCCTGAGGAGATGGTCAGTGCGGTAGGCACGGCGGAGGCGTTCGAGATCGCGGTCAGCCGGGGGTTGAGCTATGAACAGGCACAGGCGATCAGGGACCTGGGTCTGCGCGGCGTTCGTCTGTTGGACGGGAGCCGACGCGTTTATCCCGAAGGCAGCCTGGCCGCGCAACTGCTGGGTTTCGTGGGCCGGGACAACGCGGGGTTGACGGGCCTTGAGAAGGACCTTGACGCGCTGCTGGGCGGCTCGCAGGGCACCGTTGTCTTCGAGCGCGACGGCCTGGGCAACCAGCTGGCGCTCGGGGAGCGACAGGAGACGCCGTCTCTGCCAGGCTCGAACGTGGTCTTGACGATCGACCGCTACATCCAACGAGTCGTGGAGCGCGAGCTGGACGCGACGCTGAAGGAGCACAAGGCGACCGGTGGCACGATCATCGTAGTCCAGCCAGGGACCGGCGAAATCCTGGCGATGGCGAGCCGACCGGCGGCGGATCTGACGAGGCCAGACCTGAGTGATGAATCGAAACTGGCGTTGTTCCGGAACCGGGCGATAACCGACACCTACGAGCCGGGCTCGGTGTTCAAGTTGATCACCGCGGCTTGCGTTTTGGACCTGGGCCTGGTGAACCCGGACACCTGGTGGTACGACGAAGGCGTGTATCGCTCGAACGGCTGGTCCATCTACAACTGGGACTTCTCCGCCAACGGGTCGCAGACGGTAACACAAATCCTCTCAAAGAGCCTGAACACGGGCGCCGCGTGGCTCGCGAACCAGGCGGGGGAACAGCGGTTCTACGATTATGTGCAGCGCTTCGGGTTCGGCGAGCCCACCGGGATTGGCCTTTCAGGCGAGGTGGGTGGTCGTGTCCGGACGCCGGAAAGCGATCCGGAGAACTGGCGCCCGGTAGACCTGGCGACCAACAGTTTCGGCCAAGCGATCAGCGTCACGCCCCTTCAGATCGCGATGGCGGTCGCGGCGATCGCGAATGATGGAAAGTTGATGACGCCCCAGATAGTGCGGGAGATCGGGTCTG
Source organism: uncultured Dehalococcoidia bacterium (assembly GCA_964558415.1). Classification (GTDB taxonomy): domain Bacteria; phylum Chloroflexota; class Dehalococcoidia; order SM23-28-2; family RBG-16-64-32; genus CAZLDI01. The sequence goes on along the minus strand of CAZLDI010000006.1, from coordinate 131,744 downwards.
CTGGACAGTCTGGCGCTCTTGCGCTTGAGGCTGGCACGCAGGTGATGTCCCCGGAGTCAGCGCGCACCCTGCGGCAGTTGATGGGCGTTGTTGCTAACGGCATATCGAAGAATTTCCTCAGCGTGGAGGGATACAAGGTCGGGGGCAAGACGGGGACGGCCAATCTCGTTACGGAGGGCGGCGGCTACAAACCGGACACTTACATCTCATCGTTCGTGGGCGTGGCGCCGCTGGATGATCCAGCCATCGCCGTGCTCGTGAAGATTGACGAGCCCAAAGGAGTACCCTGGGGAACCGTGGTCGCGGCGCCGGCGTTCTCACGAATCGCGCAGGCCGCCCTCGCCTACCTCAAGGTTCCGCCCACGGAGGGCGCTTTGGTCTCCGATTTGCGATAACGCTTAGCATGGGGAGGGAGCTAGCGGTGCCTGAGGTCTGGGAGGCGACAAGGGGATTGCTGGTGGCCGCCGGAGCGGCGGCGAATACGGCGTTCTCGGGCGCCAGCATTGACTCACGGACAACGCGCCGCGGCGACTTGTTCTTCGCGATCCCGGGCGAGCGTCAGGACGGGCACGACTTCATCCGCGCGGCGCTGGCGGCGGGCGCATCAGGCGCCTTCGTCGAGCGACCAGTCGAACGAGCGGACCGCGCGACTGTGTTCCAGGTGAGTAGCACGCTTGTGGCTTTGCAACGGCTGGCCGCTCACTGGCGAGGCACGCACGACATCCCCATCGTCGCGATCACCGGCAGCGTTGGCAAGACGACCTGCAAAGAGCTGGTCGCCGTCGTGCTGGGCAGCCGCTGGAAGGTCCTCAAGAGCGAGGCGAACCTCAATACCGAGATCGGCATCCCCCTCACTCTACTCCGACTCCGGTCGGAGCATGAGAGGGCAGTGCTGGAGTTCGGGATGTACGCCCGCGGCGATATCGCGCTCCTCGCGCGGATTGCGCGGCCCCGGACCGGCGTTGTCACCAACATCGGCCCGGTGCACCTGGAGCGACTTGGCTCGATGGGCGCGATCGCGTCGGCCAAGGGGGAGCTTGTGGAGGCACTGCCGGCGGAGGGCACAGCGATACTGAATGGCGACGACTGGCGGACGGCCTCGCTGGCGCAGCGCACGGGTGCCCGGGTTTTACTATATGGTCAGTCCGAGCAGTGCCACGTGCGCGCGTCTGGACTACAGAGCGCCGGCCTCGCCGGATTCTCTTTCAAATTGTCGTTTGAGGAGCAGTCGGCAGAGGTCTCGTGCCCGCTGCCGGGCAAGCACCACGTATACCCCGCCCTCGCCGCTGCCGCTGTCGCGATCTCGGAGGGCATGGCTCTCTCGGAAATCGCAGGGGCGCTTCGCGAAGCGCGTCCGAATCTACGGCTGCGAATCCTGCCTGGTCCGAACGGTTCGACAATCATCGACGACAGCTACAACGCCAGCCCCGCATCTATGCTGGCAGTACTCGACCTCCTGGCGGAGCTGCCCGGGAGGCGGCTGGCACTGCTGGGCGACATGAGGGAGCTGGGTACTGCCCAAGAGGAGGGGCACCGCAGTGTGGGGCAGCGCGCAGCCACCGCCTGCGACCTCCTGCTGACAACCGGGGAGCGAATCACGCCGCTGGCCGAGGCAGCGCGCGACGCCGGGGGCGGCGCGGTCCATCAGTTCGAGTCCCCTGACGAAGCCCTCCGTTTCCTGAAGCGCGAACTGAAGGCAGGCGACACAGTCCTGATTAAGGCTTCCCGCGCCGCCGGCATGGAGTCAGTCGTTGAGGGTTTGACGACCGGATGATATATGCGATCACGTTGGGATCTCTGACGCTGGTGGCGACGGTCCTTGCGGGATATCCGGCGGTCGCGCAGCTGCGCCGCCTGAACATCGGCAAGGAGATCAGCGAGTGGGGCCCGGAGAGCCATCAGGCGAAAGCCGGCACTCCCACCATGGGCGGCCTGATCATCGTGGCGGCAATCGCGGCTTTCACTGTGGGCGGTAACTTTTTCGGCCGCTATTCAATCGGGCTGCCGCTGGCCATCATGGGCGCGCTCTCGCTACTCGGTTGCCTGGACGACGCCGGCTCTCTCCAGGGCAGAGAACAGCACGCCCTTACCAGGCGGATGAAGCTTCTCGCCTTCCTCGGCATCGGAGGGGCCGCTGCCGCTGGGCTGTACGAAGGGCTAGAGTTGTCAGCCGTTAATATCCCCTATGAAGGTGGGCGGCATGACCTAGGCGCGCTCTACATCGCCATCGCGGTGGCGACGGTTGTCCTTACGGCAGGCGGAGTTGCCGTCACGGATGGGCTGGATGGGCTGGTTGCCGGTACGGTCGCGATTGCGTTCGCGGCGTACGGCTTCATCGCGCTCTTCCAGGAGCAGGAGTTCCTTGGCGCCTTCTGCCTTACGGTGGCAGGCGCCAACCTGGGCTTCCTCTGGCATAACTCCCACCCTGCACAGGCGTTCATGGGCGACACAGGCGCCCTGGCGCTGGGGGGCGGGTTGGCGGTGGTTGCCTTCATGACGGGACACTGGATCCTGCTGCCGATCATCGGCATCGTGTTTGTGCTGGAAGGCCTTTCGGACGCGGTCCAGATCGGATACTTCAGACTGACAGGCGGTAAGCGCATCTTGCGCATGGCGCCGCTTCACCACCACTTCGAGGCGATCGGCTGGAGCGAGGTACAGGTAGTGCAGAGGGCGTGGATTCTGGGCGCGCTGGGCGCCGCGGTTGGGATCATTCTGGCGCTGGAGGTATGAGCATGGATATCCGGCGGCTCGATCAGCTGGACTTCGCGGACAAGCGCGTCACCGTGGTGGGCCTGGGAGTCGAGGGCGTCGATCTCGTGCGCTACCTGAGCCGCCAGGGCGCATCGATTACTGTCTCCGACTCCAAGAGCAGGGAGCAACTCACCGAGGCGTTGGCGGAAATTGCTCAGTTCACCGTGCGCCTCTCGCTGGGCTCCAACCAGTCGGACGACATCTCGGGCGCGGACCTGGTGTTCGTATCGCAGGGGGTTCCGCTGAACGTGCCGGCGCTGGCACTGGCCGGCGAGAAGGGCGTCCCGATTCTGTCCATGACAGGCCTCTTCCTGGAGATGTGCCCTGGTCCGGTGGCGGGGATAACTGGTTCGAGCGGCAAGACGACGACGACGGCTCTCGTTCGTGAAATGTTCGAGGCGGACGAACGGCCAGTCTTCGTCGGTGGCAACATCGGAATCGGCCTGCTCGACCATCTTGCGGACGTAAGGACTTACACGTGGGCCGTGCTGGAAGTAAGCCACACACAGCTCCAGTTGGTGGATAGCAGCCCCCACGTAGCGGCGATACTCAACGTCGCGCCGAATCACCTGGACCGGTTCTCGTGGGACGAATATCGGCAACTTAAGGCGAACATCTTGAGATTCCAAACCGCAGAAGACGTCGCCATCCTCAACTTCGACGACCCCGAGACCCGCGCATTGGGGCCAGAGGTCAGGGGGCGGCTGCTCTGGTTCACGTTGGAGCCAGAGCTCCGGGGGGACGGCGTGTTCTGCTGCAACGGCGCGGCGGTGCTCCGTATGGGCGGGCGGACGGAGGAACTGTTTGATCTCGAAAGCATCCGCCTGCGCGGGCGGCACAACGTAGCGAACGCCCTGGCGGCTGCCGCGATTGCGACCGCCTGCGGTGTCTCGGCGGAGGCGATCGCCTGCGCGGTGGCGGCATTCCAGGGCGTCCAGCACCGTCTGGAATTCGTGACCGAAGCGAAGGGTGTGCACTACTACAACGACAGCATCGCCACCACGCCGGAGCGCACGCTGGCGGGCCTGCGCTCCTTCTCGGAGCCGCTCGTCCTTCTTCTGGGCGGGCGCGACAAGAATCTGCCGCTGGATGAGCTCGCGGGCGAGGCGCTCAGGCGCTGCCGCGCGGTTGTGGTGTTCGGCGAGTCCGCGGGCAAGCTGGAGGAGGCGCTTGGATCAGCGGGTCCTCAGCGCTCCGCCACTATCGAACGGGTTGGCACACTGGCGGAGGCCGTCGCGGCCGCGCGGCAGGCGGCCGAGGCCGGCGACGTGATACTGCTGTCACCAGCATGCACAAGCTACGACGCCTACGAGAACTTCGAGCAGCGAGGGGACCACTTCCGCGCGCTTGTCCGGGCGGTGGTCCAGGAGGCCGCACCATCTCTGAGATGACGTTCGAATCCGAGGGACGCCGCGCGGGAGCGCTGAGGGCAGGCCCGCCTGACTACATGCTGCTGGTCGCCACCGCCATGCTGGTAATACTCGGCATGCTCGCCGTGTACAGCTCGAGCTTCGCCGTCGGTTATCACGAGTACGGGGATACGAACTACTTCGTGGCGCGCCAGGCCGTCTTCGCCATCCTCGGCGTCGGAGCGATGGTGGTCTTCATGCGCATGGACTATAACCGGCTACGAACCCTCAGCGTGCCGTTGCTAGGACTGGCGTTCGTAGCGCTGATTGCGGTGCTGATTCCAGGGATCGGGGTGGAACGCAACGGCGCCTCGCGCTGGCTGATATTTGGCCCCGTCTCAATTCAACCCAGTGAGTTCGCCAAGCTGGCGGTGATCATCTACATCGCGGCCTGGCTGGCCAGCCGAGGGCAGCAGATCGACAGGTTCTCGCTCGGCTTCGTGCCATTCGTCCTGCTCCTGGGCATCGTGGGCGGGTTGATTATCGCTGAGCCGGACATGGGAACGACCGTCATCATCCTGCTCACGGCGAGCACGCTGTTCTTCATTGCCGGAGCGCCGCTGCACCACCTGGCCCTGCTTGTCGGCGTTGGATTCGCCATCAGTTACACAGTTGTATTGAACCGGGACTATCAGCTGGACCGGCTGGCGTCGTTCGTGAACCCCGACGCTGATCCGCAGGGTAGCGGCTTTCAGATCATCCAGCTTCTCGTCGCGCTTGGCAGCGGCGGTCCGTTCGGGCTTGGGTGGAGCGAGAGCCGTCAGAAGTTCTTCTACGTGCCGGGGGCGCACACGGACGGGGTGTTCGCCATCCTGGGTGAGGAGCTCGGCTTCATCGGGCTGATGGGCATCCTCGCAGTCTTCGCCTTCTTCATCTATCGAGGCATTCTTGTGACGTTGCGCACGCGAGACCGCTTCGCGATGTTACTTTGCATCGGAATCGTGAGTTGGATCGCCTATCAGTCCTTGATCAACATCGGTGGAATCACGCGTACCATCCCCCTCACCGGCGTCCCCTTGCCGTTCCTTAGCTACGGCGGTTCTTCCCTCGTCATGTTACTGGCGGCCGTTGGGATCCTCCTCAGCGTCTCGCGCTACAGTCCGGAGCAACCTGCGGCGGCGCGCGTCAACGCGCGAGCACGCCCGGCGAGGCGGCCGGACGGAGGGTATTTCTCGTGAGACTGGCGCTCTGCGGGGGCGGCACTGGCGGGCACGTGTATCCCGCCCTGAGCGTCGTCAACGCTCTCCAACAAGAACTCGGCGCCGATGAACGGCTGGACATCCTCTACCTGGGTTCCGGTGCGAGCGCGGAGACGAGTATCGTCGAACGTGCCGGCCTGGCAGTTCGAGCGATCGCGTCGGCACCCATCCGGGGGCGTATGCCCTGGGAGATGGCGACCAGCAGCTTCAAAATAGGTCTGGGTACGAGCCAAGCTCGCGACGCGCTGAGAGAATTCAAGCCTCACGCGGTGCTGTCCACCGGCGGCTACGCGGGCTTCCCCGTCGCGCTAGCCGCGCGGACGAAGGGAGTACCGCTTGCGGTCTACCTGCCTGACCTCTACCCCGGATGGGCAGTGCGCGCGATAGCCGGCCTGGCGCAACGTGTGGCTGTCACAGCCATCGAGACCGTGCGCCGTCTCCCGAGCTCGAGAACGGTCGTCACCGGCTACCCGGTGCGGCAGGAGTTCTGGCAGGCGAGCCGCGCCGCTGGGCGACAACGCCTGGGCCTGGACCCCGAGGAGAAAGTGCTGTTCGTGACCGGCGCGTCCCAGGGCGCCCATAGCATCAACAGGGCGATCGCCTCCGATCTTCCGAGTCTGTTAGAGTTATGTGAAGTGTTGCACTTGTGCGGCCACGCAGACGAGCCGTGGCTGGCTGAGATTCGCGACGCGCTTCCGGGCACCCTTCAAAGCCGCTATCACCTCTACGCCTACCTGCACGACGAGACGCCGTGGGCGATGGCGTCAGCGGACCTGGCCGTGTGCCGTTCCGGGGCGTCGGTCCTCGGCGAACTTCCGGCAATCGGCTTGCCTGCCGTTCTCGTCCCCTACCCCTACGCCGGCGGCCACCAGCGGGTGAACGCAAGGTACATGGCGAAGCACGACGCCGCAATCGTTCTGGAGGACAGCGAGTTGCACCGCATTCTCCCTGTCGTGGGTGAGCTTCTGCACGATGAGCGCAAGCTGAAGAGCATGGGCAACGCGTCTCGCCGCCTGGCGAGGCCCGACGCGGCCCGGCGCATTGCGCGCATCCTTATTGAGCTGTCGGGAGATGGCGTTAGGTGAACGACACGGGCGTGCGCGCCATTCCGCAGCGGGTCCACCTCGTAGGGGTGGGCGGCATACACATGTCCGGCATCGCCACGATCTTGAGGCACAGGGGGCACACCGTGTCCGGGTCCGACCTCAGCCTTTCCCCGCTCACATCGAAGCTGGAGCAGTTGGGAGTGACCGTGATCAGGGGCCACGACGCCGCGAACGTGGGGGACGCCGAGATGGTTGTATATACGTCGGCCGCCCGGAATGACAACCCTGAGCTGGCGGAGGCCCTCCGGCGCGGGGTCACGACTATCAAGCGGGGGGAAATGGTGGCGCTTCTCGCCGACGGCAAGCAGGTCATCGCCATCGCCGGCACGCACGGCAAGACCACGACGTCTTCGCTTGTCGCGTTTATGCTGCATCATGCCGGACGGTCGCCCACAATCATGCTGGGCGGCGAGATGATCAATCTGAGCACGAACGTGGCGCCGGGGGACGGCCCACACTTTGTAGTCGAGGCGGATGAGTACGACGGCGCCTTCCTGAACTACCGGCCGCATGTGGCGCTCGTGACGAATATCGAGCCGGACCACTTAGATTACTACGGGTCGTTCGAGACGCTAACGCAGACTTTCAAACGGTTCCTCTCCAGAGTTGAAGACAACGGATACATCATCGCCTGCGCGGACTCCCCTGCCTTGCAGGCGCTCCTTCCCCCGACCGTAAGAGACGACGTGACGCACCCCGTCCACGTCGTCTCTTACGGTCTTAGCCCGGAAGCGGACTGGACCGCGAGAGATATTTCGCGAAAGGGTATAGACACATCAACTTTTATGGTAGAATTGCGGAAACAGCAGTGGGGGACGGTAGAAACGTTATTACCCGGCGTTCACAACGTAACCAACTCGCTCGGGGCCATAGCCGTTGGCCAGGTTCTGGGACTCTCGGCGCAGGAGATGCAGTCAGCTATCTCCGAATTCCGCGGCGTTCGCCGGCGCTTCGAGCTCGTCGGCGAGGCGGCAGGGGTTACAGTGATGGACGATTACGCCCATCACCCGACGGAGGTGCGGGCTACTCTGGCGGCCGCCCGAGAGCGGTTTCGGGGCCGGCGGCTCGTTTGCTTGTTCCAACCGCACACCTATACCAGAACCTCGTATTTGCTGGACGGCTTTCGCACGTGCTTTCAGGGCTGCGACGCCCTGCTGATTGCGGAGACGTACGCGGCGCGAGAGGAGCCTTCAGCGGGCATGAGCGCGGAGGAGCTGGCGAGAGAGATCGTCGCGCCGGCAGCGCACTTCGCGGGGACGCTCGAAGAGAGCGCGGGTACGACAGCCGACCAGCTCGTGCCTGGAGACGTGTTCTTCACGATCGGGGCCGGGGACGTGGACAAGGTGGGTCCCATGGTGCTGGAGCTACTGAGGCAGCGATGAGCGAGCTTCTCCCCCAGTTACGAAGGATGATGGAGGTGCGACTGCAGGAGCCCATGGCCCGCCACGTGACGTTCGGCGTGGGCGGACCGGCTGACTTGTACGCGATCGCCCGGACGGAGGAGCAGCTGCGGCTGGCTTACGCAGCCGGACGCCTGCACGGTCTCCCCGTGTTCGTATTCGGTTCGGGGTCGAACATCCTGATCGGCGACGGCGGCATCAGAGGTCTGACGATAGAGAACCGCACCGACGCCATAGACGGCCCGGCGCAGAACGGCACTGGGCTCAAGGCGCGGGTGGCCAGCGGCGTCAGCTTCGCTAGTCTCGCGCGGCGTTTCTCGGCAGCGGGGTATGGTGGCATCGAGTGGGCGTGCGGGATCCCGGGCAGCCTGGGTGGCGCCGTATTCTCTAACGCGGGCGCCTACGACCACAGCCTCAGCAACGTAATCAAGGGCGCGCGTCTGGCAGATGCGGGGGGGATAGTACGGGAGTTGTCCCGCGAGGAGCTGGACCTGAGCTATCGTGACAGTGCGTTCGCCCGCGGCGAGATAACGGACGCGGTGGTACTGACCGTGGACCTGCGGCTAGAGCAAGGCGATCCAGGCACGCTGAAGGCGCGCGTGAAGGAGTTTGACCGGCTGCGGAAGGCCGCCCAGCCGCCGGGCCGCAATTGCGGCTCTGTCTTCAAGAACCCTCCAGGCCATCCGTCGTGGTGGTATGTAGACCAGGTGGGGTTGCGCGGCCATCGCAGCGGCAACGCACAGATCTCAGAGCTGCACAGCAACTTCATCCTTAATCTGGGTGGCGCGAAGGCCGGCGACATCATGGCACTGATCGAGCTCACCCAGGCCAGTGTGCGACAACGGTTCCGCGTGGAACTCGAACCCGAGGTGGCGTTCGTGGGAGAGTTCGCGTGACCGCGGCGAGGCGCGACAAGCGACTCAAGGTTGGCATCCTCTTCGGCGGCCGGTCGGCAGAGCATGAGGTTTCCGTCGTTTCGGCGCAGGGCGTGATGGCGGCCCTGGACGCGGACCGCTTCCAGGCGGTGCCAATCGGCGTGACCCGCCAGGGCACCTGGCTGACGCCGCCACAGACGGCCCAGGCGCTGGCTCGCATCCGTTCGGAGCGGCTGCGCGGCCTCGACGAGCCTCTAGGTAACGGCATTCTGCACCGCACGCAGGTGTTCGCAGCGATCCGGCGGATCGACATCGTGTTCCCGTTGATCCACGGAACCAACGGTGAAGACGGCACGCTTCAAGGGTTCCTTGAACTGGCCGGAGTGCCCTATGTCGGCGCCGGCGTCGCGGCCAGCGCAATCGGTATGGACAAGGCGCTTCAGAAGACGTTCTTCCGCTATCACGGCTTTCCGGTGGCGGATGACGTGCTTATTCGGCGCTCTGACTGGCGGACCGATCCTGCACGCGTCACCGGGGCTGCTGAGGTGACGATCGGTTACCCGTGCTTCGTGAAGCCGGCGAACAGCGGCTCGAGCATCGGTACATCAAAGGCACGATCGCGAGAGGACCTGGAAGAGGCGATCGTGGAGGCGTTCCGCTATGACCGGAAGGTGCTCGTGGAGCAGGCGATCGACTGTCGCGAGGTCGAGACCGCGATCCTGGGCAACGATGACCCTGAGGCATCGCCGGCGGGCGAGATCACGTTCAGCAGTGAGTTCTACGACTATCACGCCAAGTACGACGACCCAAACACGCGACTGCACATTCCAGCGGACATTCCGCGTGATACGTCAGAGCGGTTGCAGCGGCTGGCCCTCGAGGCTTACAAGTCCATCGACTGCGCCGGCTTTGCCCGCGTCGATTTCTTCCTCACCGCTGACGACCGGCTCTACTTGAACGAGGTGAACACGATCCCCGGATTCACGCCGATGAGCATGTACCCGAAGCTCTGGGAGTACGCCGGACTCTCGTATCGCGACCTGATAACGCGGCTGATAGAGCTGGGTCTCGAGCGTCACCAGGAGAACTTCCGTGCCCGGTAGGCCGGCCCGCCCGCGCGTGGTGAAGGCGCAAGTCCTGGTTGACGACAGGACATCCAGGCGGATGCGTCGGGCGCGTCTTCGGCGCATCGCCGCGGCGATGGGGGTGGTCGCGGCGCTGGGCCTACTCGTGGCGCTCTACCAGTCGCCGGCCATGCGCGTACACAAGGTTGAAGTCCTCGGCGTCGCCACGGTCAGCGAGTCGGAGGTGCGTGGACTTGCCGCCTTCCATGGGGACAGCATGCTCACCCTGGACGCGGGCGCAGCTCGCGAGCGCATAGCGCGCCTGCCGATGGTCGAGTCGGTACAGATCCAGCGTCGCTGGCCGCAGGGAATCCGCATTCAGATCGTAGAACGGACGGCCTGGGGCATCTGGCAAGTGGGGGATCTGCACTACGTGATCGACGGGGCTGGCGTCGTTCTTCCTTCGCCCCAACCTGCGGAGGGGGCGCCGGTGATCGTTGACCTTACGAACCCGGGGCGCTTGATCCCGGGGGACCACGTAGACGCTGATGCCGTAGCCCTTGTGCATGCTCTGAGACAGAGAGTACCTGAGGAGCTGGCACTGAACGTAGCCTCGGCGGAGTACTCGGCGGACAAGGGGCTCACCGTCGTGACGGACACCGGCTATCGGGTGGTCATGGGGGACAGCCAGAACATCGACTACAAGCTTGCGGTATGGGAGGCGATCGAACAGCGGCTGGGACGGGAGTCCATGACCGGACACGTCCTGGATTTACGATTTGGCGACCATCCTTCCTTTCAATGACGGGCAGGAGGTGACGAGCACGTGAAGGACAACATACTGGCAGGCATAGACGTAGGGAGCAGTAAGGTCTGCACTCTGGTCGCGGAGGTTACGCCAGAGGACGAACTGCGCATCCTGGGCGTCGGTATCACTCCGTCGCAGGGGGTGAAGCGGGGAATGGTGGACAACATCCAGGAGGCCACCGACGCGATCACCGAGTCGGTTCAGAGGGCGGAGCGCTCGAGCGGGAGCCGCATTATGTCCGCGCACGTGAGCATCGGCGGCAACCACGCTACCTCCATGAATAACCGCGGCGTCGCAACGATTCCCGGCAAACAGCGGCCGGTCACGGAAGAGGACATTGACCGGGCGCTTGAGGGCGCCAAGTCGCTCAACCTCCCCACCAATCGCGAAGTTCTGCATACCCTCGCGCGCTTCTTCGTGGTGGACGGCCAGGAGCACGTAAGCGACCCCGTCGGCATGTTCGGCGGACGTCTGGACGTGGACACACACATCGTTACCGGCTCCGTGACAGCGATCCAGAACCTGACGCAATGCGTTGAGGGCGCCGGTGTGCAGGTGGAGGGAGTGGTCTTCTCACCGATGGCTGCCGCTGAGGCGGTGCTGGCAGAGGAAGAGAGGGAGCAGGGTGTCGTGCTGGCGGACATCGGCGGCGGGACGACGGATATCTCGGTCTTTGTTGATGGGAGCGTCTTCCACACGTGCGTACTTCCCGTGGGCGGCTATCACCTCACGCACGACCTCGTGGCCGGACTGCGGGCGCCGTTTTCGCACGTGGAGGAGCTGAAGGTGAACTACGGCTCCGCCCTGCCCAGCAGCATCGACGCAGAGGAGACTGTAGAACTCCAGGCGTTTGGCGGACAGAACACCAAGGAAGTGTCGCGGCGCCGCGTCGCGGAGATCCTGCAAGCGCGGGTCGAGGAGATCCTGGAGATGATCTACATCGATGTCAAGCGCGCCGGGTTCGACGACATGATCGCCGCGGGGCTGGTGCTCAGCGGTGGCACGGCCTGCCTGCCCGGTATCTGCGAGCTATCTGAAATGGTGCTGCGGATGCCGGTACGCGCCGGCGTGCCGCGCGGCATCCACGGCCTGGCCGACTCACTGAACAGCCCCGCCTACGCAACCAGCGTGGGACTGCTGCAGTGGGCGAAGCAGGAGAACGGCCACAGCAATGGTAATGGCCACAAGCGGGAGTTCAACCTGCCGTCTATCGAACTGACGGGGGTGATGGAGGCAGCGCGCAAATGGCTCAAGACGCTGATACCGAAATGAGTGGAAGGGATAGCCAGATCAGCAGGGGAAAGGAGATGCAGATGTCGATGCAGGAGAACCTGGACGGACTGCCACCGATCAAAGTGGTGGGCGTGGGGGGTGGCGGCTGCAACGCCGTGAACCGCATGGTGCAGGCACGAATCCAGGGGGTGCAGTTCGTGGGGGTGAACACGGACGCGCAGGCGCTGACGCTGTGTGAGGCGGAGGACCGGATCCGCATCGGAGACCGCATCACGCGCGGTCTGGGCGTCGGCGGAGATCCTGATAAAGGCCGCGCCGCAGCGGAAGAGTCCCGCGAGGAGCTGAAGGACGCCCTGAAGGGGGCGGACATGGTGTTCATCACCGCCGGCATGGGCGGCGGCACGGGCACGGGCGCAGCGCCCTTGGTGGCGTCCGTCGCCAAGGAAATCGGCGCGCTCACGGTGGCCGTTGTCACGAAACCGTTCGGCTTCGAGGGTTCCCGCAGGCGAGAGCAGGCAGAGCGCGGGATCGCCTTATTGCAGGCAGAGGTCGATACGCTGATCGTGATACCGAATGACAGGCTGCTCTCCGTGTGCGACCAGAAGACGACGGTCACACAGTCGTTCTTGATGGCAGACGATGTGCTGCGTCAGGGCATCCAGGGCATCTCCGAGGTGATCACCACGCCCGGCGACATCAACCTCGACTTCGCCGATGTACGGCGGATCATGTCCGAGGCCGGCCCGGCGCTGATGGCGATCGGTCGCGGGAGCGGGGACAACCGGGCGGTGGAGGCGGCGCAGCAGGCGATCGCCAGTCCCCTGCTGGACGTCAACATCCACGGTGCTCGCGGCGTTCTCTTCAACGTGGCGAGCTCGGGCGCCCTCGCCCTGCACGAGCTGAATATGGCTGCCCAGGTGATCGCGGAGGTCGTGGACCCCAGCGCGGAGATCATCTTCGGTACATCGACGGACCCCCAACTGGGCGACGACGTCAAGATCACCCTCATCGCCGTCGGTTTCGCTCCCCAGACGGCGTACTCATACGACGCGCGCGTGGAGGACGCGGAGTTCCAGCAGCTTCGCGTGGACGCGATGGAGCGACAGGAGGATACGGACCTGCCTTCCTTTCTTCGCAGACCCGTATCGATCCGTTAACTGAGCCAGCTCACCGCCTTTGGGCGGACTGGAACAACGGCCAGCACAGCGAAAGGAGAAGGTATAGGACGAGGAGAATAAAGACCGACCGCTAGCACGACCGTCCCCGCGCGAGGCGGGGAAACCGGCGCCGCAGAGCTGTTTGCCTCCCCAGACATCTCTGCGGCGTCACACGTCAGGGGGAGGGAGGAAGGAGCAGGGAGCTAGGCCAGGGGCAGGGCGCGTGCGGCTATGCGGCTGCTGCGGCGGCTACAGCGCTTTTCAGGGCAGCCAGTTGCTGGGCTACTGCCCGGTAGGCGGCGGCGTTGACGACAAGACCGAGGTGAGTCCCGCGAACCTCTACGTTGACGCCCGGCGCAGCGTCTATGGACGTCTGCCAGGCGACGACGCCATCTGTTTTCGTGTAGATGGAGACGCGGGGGACGCCCGCGGGAAACGGCTGCTCCATCAGGTGCATGAGCTGATGCGCGCAGTCCCCGGTGTGGAAGTGGCGATCGTGCGGGCGAGGTAGCTCGTCGGGGGAGGGGGTGATGCTTTCGACGGCCAGCGCCAGGCGCATCACGGCGGGATGAATACGCAGTTCGCGGATGGGCGAGGCGAGGGTGATCACCTGAGAGACCAGCTCCGGGCGGACGGTAGCCGCGGCTCTCGCCAGCGTGCCGCCGAGGCTAGTCCGACGAGGCGCACTGTTTGAGCGGTCGCACGGCTGACCTTCTCGATCTGCTCCAGGAGCCTGGCCAGCTCCACATCGGGGCAGTCGATGTTACGCCCGATGCCGCCGACGTGGGCGTCGTAGCCGACGCGTTCCAGCCAGAGGTGGAGTTCGTGCATTGAGGCGTCCGAGGCGAGGAAGCCGGGGACGAGGATGACCGGCTGCCGACTGCCCTTTGGAACACCGTCGCCGCGATATACGGGCGAGAGAACGAGCCCCAGCCACTCAGCGCCGAAAAAGAGCTCGCGCCAGATGGGCAGGTCAGCGGGCTGCGTGGGGAGTCCGCAGTACGACTTTGGTCTGTTGGTCATCTGACGGACCTCCTTCGTCTGTCGCCGGCACCGCGGGACTGCGCGACGCCGGCGACTAGCATAGCAGCGAATTCCGAGGGCGTCATGAACTCCACGCCGCCGTAGCCGCGCTTCGAGAGGAACTCCCGGTCCGTGGTCACGATGTGGGAGGCGCCGGCCGCGACGGCCGCTTCCACGAGGCGAAGATCGCCCGGGTCTTTCAGCGGGAGGTCAGTGATGGGACGGGGAGAGTCCGCCCAGACGGACCGCGCGCGGAGGCCAGCGAGCAGGGCTTCGACGCGCTCGGACGATGCGAGCCGGCCTAGCCAGCGGCCGCCCAGCACGGCTTCCGCCTCACGGAGCGTGGCGGCAGAGGCGACTACCTCGATCTCGCCACGGTCCCAGGCCTGCGTGATGCGGGCAGAGGCGCCGGAGGGGCGGACGAGGGCGGCGATCAGGAGGTTGGTGTCGATGGCGATGCGCACGGGACGAGGGTAGCAGATTAGCGTCCGAGTTTGTTTGGCAAAATCGTAGTTTCGGCGTCCGTGCGCGCATCGATTGTGATACATTTCACCACAAAATGTGCCACCGGGAGTATTGACAAGCACAACATATAGTGGTATCGTCCTCCTTGCGCCGCCCATACCAGAGGTGGCGCGAACGGTTCTTTGGGGGGTTCGTGGGTGTTCTGTAAAGCGCAGTCTGTGCGCCTTCGGAGAAGTAAGGACAGGGCGGAAGCCGGCGTCCCTACGGAAGGGGCGGCGAGCCGATGAACTGTCCCTTCTGCGGCCACGACGACACGAAAGTCACGGACTCCCGTCCGGAGCCTGACGGGATCCGGCGGCGGCGGGAGTGCCTGAAGTGCGGCCAGCGTTTCACGACGGTCGAGCGCGTGGAGCTGGCCGGCGTGGCGCTGCTGAAGAAAGACGGCCGGCGAGAGGCGTTCGACCGCGCGAAGATCATCTCCGGCGTGCGCAAGGCGTGCGAGAAGCGGCCGATCCCCTCCGGGGCCGTCGAGGCGCTGGCCGACGGGATCGAGCAGGCGGTCTATGCGCTGAACAAGGCGGAGCTGCCGTCCAGCGTCGTCGGGGAGCTGGTGATGGAGCGGCTGAAGGAGCTGGACCACATCGCCTACATCCGCTTCGCGAGCGTCTACAGGGCGTTCGCGGACGTGGACGAGCTGGAGCAGGAGCTGGAGGCGCTGAAGGCGGGCTGGCAGCGCCCGGACGTGCCGCCGGACCAGCTGGCGCTGCTGCCAGACGTGGCGCCGAAGCCGCCGAAGGCGCGCATTTTGCGGGTGCGGCGCCCAGACGGGCGGGCGTCGGCCCGAGCGAAGGCAATTGGGGATAGCGGTACGCAAGCCAAGCAAAGGAGGGCGAGGTAACACATGTCGATACTAGTGGGGCTGTCCAACCTGCCGATGCCGCCGGAGCCGGTGGAGACGAAGCGGGGGTTCGCCGCAGAGATGGAGCGCAACCCGTGGCTGGCGAAGACGAACCTGCGCGAGGGCGGCTGGCTGACGCGCGAGCTGTGGTCGCTCTGGGGGCCGTGGCTGGAGCGCGAGGGGCTAACGCCGGAGCGGGTGCAGGAGGGGGTAGGTGAGTGTTCGCCCTACTTTCTGCAGTGGATACAGGACGAACTCGCCTGGGAGCAGGCGGTGTCTAAGGTCGTTAATAGCGTCGCCAGCCAGTCGTAGAAGGGGAGCATCGTGACACTCGCACCCGAAACCCGCACTAAAGCCACCGACAATGACGCGAAAGAGACCAGGGCGAGGCAAGCGTCGCCCCTACAGATCGAACGCTACTTCACGCGGCCCGAGACGGACCCTTACGACGAGCTGGAGTGGGAGTTGCGCAGCGCTGTGATAGAAGGCGCGGACGGGACGCCGGTCTTCGAGCAGAGAGACATCGAGTTCCCGGTCGGCTGGTCGCAGAACGCGACAAACGTGGTGGCGTCGAAGTACTTCCGCGGGGCGCTGAAGGAGTCGGCCGGCGCGGGGCTGACCGTGGAGCGGGAGCGCTCGGTAAAGCAGCTCATCGACCGCGTGGTGAACCAGATCACGGCGTGGGGCTGGGCTCCTTCGAAGGGCCCAGGACGAGCGACGGGCTCAGAAGGAGCGGCGTACTTCGCAGACGAGGAGGAGCGGGAGACGTTCCGGGCGGAGCTGAGGTACTGCCTGGTGAACCAGCTGCTGTGCTTCAACTCGCCGGTCTGGTTCAACGTGGGGCAGGAAGAAAAGCCGCAATGCTCCGCCTGCTTCATCCTGAGCATCGACGACTCGATTGACTCGATCCTGGATTGGTACAGGACCGAGGGAAAGATCTTCAAGGGCGGCTCCGGCTCCGGGATCAACCTCTCGAACCTGCGCAGCTCGGCGGAGCACGTGACGGCGGGCGGGCTCGCCTCCGGGCCGGTCTCGTTCATGCGCGGGGCGGACTCGGTGGCGGGGACGATCAAGTCCGGCGGCAAGACGCGGCGGGCGGCGAAGATGGTGATCCTGAACGCGGAGCACCCTGACATTGAGGAGTTCATCTGGAGCAAGGCGAAGGAAGAGAAGAAGGCTTACGCGCTGGGCGAGGCGGGCTACGACATGTCGCTGGACGGAGACGCCTGGATCAGCATCCAGTATCAGAACGCGAACAACTCCGTGCGTGTGACGGACGAGTTCATGCACGCAGTGGAGGACGGCGGGAAGTTCCAGACGCGCTACGTGACGACCGGCGAGGTCGCGCGGGAGTACGAGGCGCGCGACCTGATGCGCCAGATCGCGCAGGCGGCGTGGGAGTGCGCGGACCCGGGGATGCAGTACCACACGACGATCAACGACTGGCACACCTGCCCGAACACGGGGCCAATCACGGCCTCCAACCCCTGCTCCGAATACATGCACCTGGACGATAGCGCGTGCAACCTGGCCTCGATAAACCTGCTGAAGTTTTGGCGGGAGGAAGAAGGAGGGAGGAAGGAGGAACGAGGGGGCCCTTCGACGGGCTCAGGGGGAGCGGAGTTTGATGTGGAGGCGTACAAGTGGGTGATCTCGCTGAGCATCCTGGCGCAGGAGATCATCGTCTCGAACTCCTCCTACCCGACGGAGAAGATCACGGCGAACGCGATAGCCTACAGGCAGCTGGGGCTGGGATACGCCAACCTGGGCGCGTTGCTGATGTGCCTGGGCATCCCGTACGACTCCGACGAGGGACGAACATGGTGCGGCGCGCTCACAGCGATCATGACGGGGCACGCTTACGCGACATCGGCGCGCATCGCGGCTCGGGTTGGGCCGTTCGACGGGTACGAGAAGAACGCGCAGCCGATGTTGCGGGTGATAGAGAAGCACGGGGACGCCGCGCGCGGATTAGTGGACAGTGGGCAGTGGATAGTGAACAGCGCGGGGCTCTCGAAGGTGATTGGCGCGGGGGTGGAGTGCTGGGACGAGGCGCTGGCGTTGGGCCGAGAGCACGGCTACCGCAACTCGCAGGCGACGGTGATCGCGCCCACGGGCACGATCAGCTTCATGATGGACTGCGACACGACGGGCATCGAGCCGGACATCGCGCTGGTGAAGTACAAGACGCTGGTAGGCGGCGGACTGATGAAGATCGTGAACAACACAGTGCCGCGCGCGCTGGCCAGCCTGGGCTACGACGAGATGCAGGTGGAAGCGATCACCGCGCACATCGACGCGACGGGCACGATCGAGGGGGCGCCGGAGCTGCTGGAGGAGCACCTGCCAGTCTTTGATTGCGCCTTCAAGCCGCAGAACGGCGAACGTTTCATCCACTGGCCGGGGCACGTGAAGATGATGGGGGCGGCGCAGCCGTTCATCTCCGGGGCGATCTCGAAGACGGTGAACCTGCCTGAGGAGGCCACCGTCGAAGAGATTGAGCAGGCGTACATCGAAGGCTGGCGGAACGGGCTGAAGGCGCTGGCGATCTATCGCGATGGCTCCAAGCGCGCGCAGGTGTTGAGCACGAGCAAGGAGCCGGGAGCCGGGAGCAAGGAGCAGGGAGAGGCAGCGCCGGTGCGGAAGCGGCTGCCCGCGACGCGGACGTCGGTCACGCACAAGTTTGCAATCGAGGGGCACGAGGGGTACCTGACGGCGGGGTTATACGAGGACGGCGCGCCCGGTGAGATCTGGCTGACGATGGCAAAGGAGGGGAGCACTCTCTCCGGGATGATGGACGCCTTCGCGACGTCGATCTCGCTGGCGCTACAGTACGGTGTGCCGCTACGGGACCTCGTGAACAAGTTCTCACACATGCGGTTTGAGCCGTCCGGACGCACGGAGAACAGCGAGATACCGGTGGCGCAGTCGATCGTGGACTACATCTTCCGCTGGATGGCGTCACAGTTCTTGAGCGAGGAGGAGAAAGAGGAGTTCGGCGTCCTTTCGCCGGCTGTGAAGGCGAAGTTGATAGCCCAGGAGTACGACGTCCCGATCTCCGCCGGGAACGGCAGCCACATTAACGGCACCCAGACTGACGCGCCGCCGTGTAGCAACTGCGGCTGGATCATGACGCGCTGCGGTACGTGCTATCGCTGCGACAACTGCGGCACTACCAGCGGCTGCGGCTAGGAGCCGCCAGGCATTCGCCCGCTCGCGGGGCGAGGACGGGTCTTTCTCCCGTCCTCGCCCCTTCGATTTGCGGGGATGTACGTAACCGCGAGGTCGTTCGACGCATCTACGTATTAGACGGGCGTTGCCAATCAGACGCCGCAACTCCTCGATAGAGGGCAGGACACGCAATGACCAACAGCCAATCCGACGCTCTAACCGCCATCAACCCAGCACTGATGTCGGGCACTGCCCACCAGGACAAACCAGCCGTGTCCGAAACTGGCCTGCCTGCCGCCCCCACGGGTATGGAGGAAGTCGGTCTGTCACCTTCGTTCCTTCTCGAACTTGCTTTGAAGGTCATTCATTACGCAGATGCTCCTTCCGCGGAGCACATCGCGCGCGTCCTCGCCTTGCCCGGCAGGCTTGTAGAATCCCTTCTTGAATCGCTGAAGGGCGACAAGCTCTGCGAGATCGTCGGCGGAGGCAGCACGTACGACCTCTCTACGAACTATCGCTTTCGCCTGACCGAAAAAGGAGAGGTGCGGGCCGAGCAGGCGCTGGAGCGCTGCCGTTACGCCGGGGCGGCGCCGGTGACGATCGCGCAGTACCAGCGGGTAGTAGGCGCGCAGAGCAAGGAGCCATGGCGACCGTCAGGTCAGATCGTAGAGAAGGCATTTAATCGCCTTATTATCGATAGCAAGGCTGTCAGCCTGCTCTCTGCGGCGTTGCGCTCCGGACGCTGCGCGATGGTGTTCGGGCCTTCCGGCAACGGCAAGACACACCTTCTATCGGAGTTCATCCATAACCTAGAGGGTGAGCTAGTGGTGCCTTGCGCGATTTACGCTTACGGACAGATTATCCGCATCTTCGACCATACTGTACACGTCCGGCAGGAGCCCGCGCACGGTACCGCCGCGGCGACAGAGCCGGGACTGAAACGGCCGCTGAAGGAAGACCTGTACGACAGGCGATGGGTCCGAATTCGCCGTCCCGGGGTGGTGGTGGGAGGCGAGCTCACGGCCGAATCTCTTGAGTTGGGTTACGACCCTGTGACGAAGTTCTATCAGGCGCCGAAGCACCTTAAGGCCCAGGGAGGCGTTCTCCTCGTCGACGACTTCGGCCGTCAGAAGATCGGGCCGGTGGACCTCCTGAACCGATGGATCATGGCGCTCGAGCGGGGAACGGATAACCTTCTTCTGCGCACCGGGGAGAGCATTGAGGTGCCGTTCAACGTGCGGCTGCTGTTCTCTACCAACCTTGACCCTGCTGACCTTGCAGACGCGGCATTTTTGCGGCGGATTCCGTATAAGGTGCACATGCCGGCAACGGGGCTGGAGCAGTTCTGCGACGTCCTCCGGACGATCTGTCAGGAGCAGAATGTAGCGTTCACTTCGGCGGATCTGGACAGTGTTGGATCGTTCGTGGCTGAGAGCTGCGATTCCCCGCTGAGCGGGGCGCTTGCCAGGGACCTGGTCTCGATAGTCGTCGATAACGCAACATTAGACTCTCAAGAGGCGACCCTCTCGGTGAAAGCCATCGCGCTGGCATATCTTCAGTTCACCGCTGTGGAGCCACGCGGAGCCGTGCATGCGAGCCCCGGGGGGATCGCGCAGGGTCCTGCCGGCGGCATGAACGGCCAAAGGTAGCCAGGCTCAACCGCCTTCGCCCGAAACGGCAGGGCAACCGCAGTCAGCGACACGATTGAGCCGAAGAGCGGCTGTTCGGCAGAGGCCAGCAGCACGGCCACGCCGACCTTGATATTCGCCCTCGCCGCGTAACCGATAGCGGGCGCCCTACGTCTACTCAAACAGCGACTCTGAGTAGACGAGGGACGAATTCTTGCAGCGTAGAGCACTCAACCTGGAATCCACGCCGGTGGCGGCCAGCGCTCTGGCGCGTCCGGCACTGCGCGCGTCAGTGCGTTCGCTCATCCTCCTCGGCTTCGGCTCACTGCTGGTCACGCTGGTCGCTGTTGTGGCAGGCTCAGCGTGGCTTTCGAGAGAGCACAAGGACACGCTGGACCGAGTGCAAAGGCGTGAGATCGCGTCCTCGGCGCTCCGGGAAGTGCACATCGACGGCGTGTCCCAGTTCTCCACGTTGCTTTACTACGTCGCGACGGGCGATGAGGCCTTGATCCCGGTCATCGAAGACTACGGCGCGCAGACGCAGGGCGCCTTCTTGAAAGCCAGAGCGATCATCCAGGCTGAGGGCGATCCAGACGAGGTCGCGGCGCTCGATGAACTGGCGACGGACAGCATCTTCCTGCCACGAGCGGTGAGCAACATCCTGATGCTGCGGCAAAAGGGCGACATCGCCGGAGCAAACGCCGCTCTGGACGACGTGAGGCCGAGGCTGCTCGATATCCAGGAGCGGTTCACCACTTTCGCTGATGACCAGAGTGCGATCGCCGGCGCCCTGACGGACGATGCCAAGCAGACGGCGGATACGGCCTTCTGGCTCCTCATCGCATCGGGCGCCGCCGGCGGGGTCCTGGTGTTAGCGGTTTCGACAGTGGTGGCGCGCACAATTCTCGGTCCCCTATCGCGCCTGGCGGCGGCCGCCCGCTCCGTGACGGAGGGGGAGCTAGAAGCCAGGGCACCCACGGTTGGGCCGGTGGAATTCGCTGCGCTGGGAACGGCGTTCAACGGTATGACCGAGACGTTGTTAGACCGTAATTACGAACTGCGAGAGGCGAACGAAGAGCTTCAAGACCGCAACCGAGAGCTGCTGGACGCACGGGCCCAGGCCGCCACGGATGGACTGACAGGCCTTCCGAACCACCGTGCCTTTCAAGAACGCATACGCCAGGAGTTCCAGCTGTCGGACCGCAAAGGCTCGTCCCTCAGCCTGATAATGCTGGACATCGACCGCTTCAAGCAGGTCAACGATTCGCACGGCCACGTGGCGGGAGACGAAGTGCTGCGAGAGGTTGCGAACGCTCTCGGTCACCTGAACACGGGCAACGACGCGTACCGCTATGGGGGAGACGAGTTTGCGATAGTGTTGCCCGACGCCGATCAGGGGCGCGCGATGCGAGTGGCCGAACGGGTTCGCCGCGGCTTCGAGGAGTGGAAGGACATGCGGGGCGGACAGTTGACGGTCAGCCTGGGAGTCGCTTCGTTTCCCGGCGCCGCTAGAACCGTGGAGGAGCTGATCTACGGCGCGGATTCCGCCATGTACTGGGCCAAGTCAGCGGGCAAGAACAAAGTGGGGCGCTGGAGCAAGGAGCAACGCAAGGCAGCCGCCGGCTTCATTGCCTGGCCAGCCGCAGACATCGCAGGAGGCGCTCCGGATGCGGTCGCGGCCCTGGCGTCGGCCCTGGCCGCCAAAGACCCAATGACCAGCGAGCACACGGCCCGCTGTTCTGCGTATGCGGAAGAGCTGGCGCGTGAACTGGGGCTGAATGAAGGGGAGCGAAACGTGGTGCGCACGGCGGCGCTGCTGCACGATATCGGCAAGCTCGGGATCCCAGACCAGATTCTATTCAAGGCAGACAAGTTGACGCCGGAGGAGTGGTCAGAGATGCAGCGCCACCCATCGCTGGGTTCGGAGATACTCTCCAACGTCCGCGCGATCGCGGACGTGACGCCAGCGGTGCTGCACCATCACGAACACTTCGACGGTTCAGGGTACCCGCACGGATTGGCGGGAGACGCCATTCCTCTCGCCTCGCGAATTTTGCTAGTTACCGACGCGTTCGATGCGATGACGACGAACCGGCCCTATCGCAAGGCGATGCCTCTTCGCACCGCGATCGACGAGCTGGAGCGCTACTCCGGCACGCAGTTCGATCCGGAGATCGTCAGCGCGTTCCTGCGTGTAGTGGCGCGGCAACAGCCAGCAGGCAGCAGCAGGCCGACGCGCAGCCTCGCCGTCCCCAGAGGCACGGCGAACAACAGAACGTCTGTTGAGAAGCCGGACGCTGCGGACGCGGCCGTGGACGGCGACACGGTACCTACGGGTCGCAGCAAGTAAGCAGAAAGCCGCAGGTCCGGCACAGCGACTTGCCGCCGGAGGAGCGCACCATCGGGCGCCCGCACACGTAACAGCCGTCTGCGGGGACGGGCACACACTCTGGCTGCGCGGCGCGCTCGTCATGGACGGGGGGCGCCGCGGCGTCCCCAAGCATCACTTCATGTTGAGATGTCGCGCGCTCCATGATCGCCGGAGTGACTAGAGCCGACGTAGGATCGGGCGAGGGAGACGTTCCCTCAAGTACGCGCCGAGAGCGCGGATGCCAGCGACCCCGCCCTGGCGAATCATGTGGTGACCGCGCTCCATGTGCCAGAACCCGGTGCTGCGGCCGACGTAGGAAAGCAGGTCGTACATCTTCTCGGAAGAGAAGTCGTCCGCTCCACTGCACAGCTCGAGGACATCAGGGAAGATCTGGTGGAGGGCGCCAGCACCAAGAGGCTTCTGAAGCACGTACTCTCGCGGCGACTCGAAGGAGCTGAGCCAGTGCTTGCGGGCAGCGTTCCAGAAGTTGAGCAGCAGCTTTCCCGCCTCGTCGTCACTCAGACGCTTGATCAGGTTGTCAGCGACGACCGGATCCAAGGAGGCGACGACGGCGTGCTGCTTGATCGTGTGCTCCGGCCGTAGAGCTTCTCCAGGCATGCGGATCATGCCGCGCCAGGGGCTGTCCGGGTGTGTGTTCAAAAGGTCCGTGAGCTTGGTGGCGCGCGCCCGCAAGTAGGCCTTCTCGCCCTGCCGCTCAAGTAGAGCCGGGCCTTCCTCTTCGCGCATGGCCAGCAGGTGCCGGTCGACAACGTCCGTCGGGACGCCGCGGTGGCGGGTGTTGATGACGTGGAAGTAGCGCATCTCTTCGTAAGCGTCGATGCCCTCGACGATGACCACCGGCAGTGCGTAGTCCGCCAGCCACTTCGCCTTGTCCTTGGTCAGAGCGCGCTGGAGGCCGTACAGGCGATGCTGGCCGTCGACGACCCAGAGGGGCACCGAGGCGTCTATCTTTAGCAGTCCTGTCTCGCCTGAGCCGTTTGCGCCCACGGCGGGCTCGAACTGCGCGCGGTCCGGCTTCCGAATGCAGAGGACGATGGAGGTTGGGAGCATACCCTCTTCGTCCCGCATGTAGGACGATATCTGGCGCAGCCGGGTCCGGGCGAGGGGGCGCTGATAGCCCCGAGGGTGATCGGTCTTGTAGGTATCTGCCTGGATCCTGCCGATTAGCCCTTTAAGGGGCAACGCGGTGACGTACAGGTTCACGTCTGGGCGCTTCTGGCGGAAGCGCACGGCGAATGCCTTCAGGATTCCCAGCGAATCGGCGGCGCCCTTGGTCAGTTCCAACGTTGCAGTTGCCATGGGATGAATCCCCCTTTGACCACTTTGATCTACTTAAATATTAACGCGAATAATCCTTTTGTCAATAGCGTCCGAGTGACATTTCGCGGGCCGTTCGGCGCCCGACCCGGTGCTACAATTGAAGCGTTATGGCCACGAAACGACGAGGCGCCAGCGCCGATATCCCGGTCAGCCTGTCGGGCAACGCGCTGGTTGTCCTGGAGCGGCGGTATCTGGCCAAGGATGACACCGGCCAGCCCGTCGAGAGCCCGGGGGAACTTTTCGGGCGCGTTGCTCACAATATCGCGCAGGCGGAGCTTCGCTACAAGCAACCCTCCCACACTGACGATCAAGAAGATGTTGATAACTGCCGGCGATGGGAGAGCCGCTTCCTGCAACTGATGACAGACCTGGAGTTCCTCCCCAACTCACCCACGCTGATGAACGCCGGGCGGGAGTTGCAGCAACTCTCGGCCTGCTTCGTGCTTCCCATCCCGGACAGCATCGAGGGTATCTTTCAGGCGATCAAAGACACCGCGCGCATCCACCAGTCCGGTGGCGGCACGGGCTTCGCCTTCTCGCGGCTGCGGCCGAAGGGGGACCGCGTGCGCTCCACGATGGGCGTCGCCTCCGGTCCAGTCTCGTTCTTGCGCGTGTTCGACGCGGCGACCGAGGCGATCAAGCAAGGCGGCACGCGGCGCGGCGCCAACATGGGCATCCTGGCAGTGGACCACCCGGACATCGACGAATTCATTCGCCTCAAGGCAGATATGCGGACGCTCACTAACTTCAACATCTCGGTGGCTGTGACGGAGAAGTTCATGGAGGCGGTGGAGGAAGACGAAGAGTATGATCTGGTGAACCCACACAGCGGCGAGGTCACGGGACGGCGTCGCGCGCGCCATATCTTCGACGCACTGGTCGCCAACGCCTGGAAGAACGGCGACCCGGGCATCGTTTTCATTGACCGGATAAACCGGGACAACCCGACACCGAACCTGGGGTTGATCGAGGCCACGAATCCGTGCGGTGAACAGCCGTTACTACCGTACGAATCCTGCAACCTGGGGTCGGTCAATCTGGGGGGATTCGTGCATACCGGGGGGGACAAGCCACGACTGGACTGGGAGCGGCTGGCGCGCGCCATTCCAGATTGCGTCCGCTTCCTGGATAACGTCATCGACATGAACCGCTACCCGATCGAGGAGATCGACGCGGCGACGAAGCTGACGCGCAAAGTGGGCCTGGGAGTGATGGGGTGGCACGACGCCCTGATGCAACTCGGCATCCCATATGACTCAGAGGAGGCGCTGTCGCTGGGCGAAGAAGTGATGCGCTTCATCCAGGAGAAGGCGAACAATGCGTCTCTGGAACTGGCCCGCGAACGGGGAGTGTTTCCGGCGTGGAAGGGCTCTCGGTACGAGCCGGATTCCCCGTACCGGAACTCCACTCGCACCACGGTCGCGCCCACGGGCACGCTCTCGATCATCGCCGATTGCTCGTCGGGGATCGAGCCGGTGTTCGCACTGGCGTTCACGCGCCGGCACTACTTAGACGCGGACAACCCAGCGAAGCTCAGCGCGCTGCGAGAGGTCAACAAGCACTTCCTCCGGGCCGCGAAGGAGGGTGGGTTCTACAGTGAAGAGCTAATGGATCACCTCGCAAGCGGAGGCGGCCTGACGGAGCGCGAGGAAGTCTCGGATTGGGCGAAGAGGGTGTTCGCTTCGGCGCACGACATCAGTCCGGAGTGGCACGTGAGGATGCAGGCGGCGTTTCAGCGGCACACGGACAACGCCGTTTCGAAGACGATCAACTTCCCCGAAGCGGCGACCGAAGCTGACGTTGCCTCCGCCTTCTGGCTGGCGTATCGAGAGGGCTGCAAAGGGATTACTGTCTACCGCGAAGGGTCTCGAGACTTCTCGGTGCTGTCGCACACCACAGCGAACGTGAAAGGTCCGGAGCAGGAGACGTCCGAGGCACTACTGGAGATAGAGGGCAAGTTCGCCACGCTTGGGCGTCCGAAGCCGTACCGGGAGCACCTGCCCGACGAGCGGCGGTCGATTACGCACAAGTTCCGGGTGGGCGACCAGGAGGGGTATATCACGGTCGGCCTGTATGAGGATGGGCGGCCGGGAGAGATCTTCGTGAAAATATCGAAGGAGGGCTCGACGGTCTCGGGCTTGATGGACGCCGTCGCGCTGCTCACCTCCGTCACGCTGCAGTACGGCGTGCCGATTGATGACCTCTCGCGCAAGCTGAAGAACACGCGCTTCGAGCCGTACGGGCGCACGAGCAACCCGCAGATCCCGTGGTCGACTTCGGTTGTGGACTATGTGTTCCGCTGGCTGGAGGAGAAGTTTGCGCCGGAGGCGGCGAGGCAAGGGGTCAAAGGGACAGAGGGCCAGGCGGGCGATTCCGGGGTGGGGTGTCCGGACTGCGGGGCGCTGCTGGCGTACCAGGAGGGGTGCCTGGTGTGCCGGAGCTGCGGATATAATCGCTGCGGTTGATTCACCCCCATATCCAGCTCCGGCCAGTAGCGAGGAGATACCAGTAAGAGTATCGCGGATCAGTGACAGCGTCGCTGTTGACGCTGGCAGTGTGCACTTCGTCGGACAGGTACATGCGCAGTTGATCGTGGGATCGAGCGACGGTCTCGACATCGTCGCGGTGCGCTTCAGCGCGGGGGCGCGGACGTATCTACACAGCCACTCCGTGCCGCAGGTGCTGCACTGCATCGAGGGACGCGGAGTGCTGGCGACGGAGAGCGAGCGAAACGAAGTTGGGCCGGGGGATGTGGTCTACGTGCCGGCGGGCGAGATGCACTGGCACGGTGCGACGGAGGGCGGCGCGTTTCTGCACCTGTCGATCCGGCCGCCGGGAGACAAAGCGAAGTGGACAACGAGGGATCCGCTGGCCTGAACATCCGACCTGCTATACTCCGCCCTGATTATTCCGAAGGAGGCCCGGATGAACACAATCGTGGCGAAGTTCAAGATACAGCCCGGCAAAGAGGCTGAGGCCGAGGAAGCGATGAAAAAGCAAGTATCCGCGGTGGAGTCTGGAGAAGCGGGCGTCATAACGTACATTTTCCACCGTAGCGCTAAAGACCCGCTCGAGGTCACTGTTTTCGAGGTGTACCGGGACGACGAAGCCGTGGCGGCGCACCGTTCCGCGCCGCACCAGGCGGCATTCGGCGCGTTGTTCGGGACAGTTTTCGACACGTCAACGGTCGAGATCAGGCGGCTGGAGCGGGTCGCGGGATTCTCACGCTAGCGGCGTACCACCCGTGGGCCAACGGCAGGCGCGCACCTATGTGTTGCGGTTACGCAGCTCCCAGAAGGTCTCCCTGACTTCCGGGAGCTCCTGCGCGATCCTGGCGTCGATGCGCGTGATCAGGGCTTCTATTTCGTCCGTCGTGAGGCCTCGCGACACCTCCAGCTCTCCGGTCACGAGGACGCTGTGAGTCCCGAGTTGCATGGAGAGCAGGCGAACGATGTGATCGACCTCCGGGAAGGAGGAGACGACTTGACGCAACGCCTCGCGGACCTCGTCATTCGCGGCGGCACCGAGAAGCATGTTGCGGGCCTGCGTTCCCAGCATCACCGATACGGCGACCAGGACGAAGCCGATGGCGATTGACGCGACGGCGTCCCAGACTTCGTCTCCGGTCAGCTCAGACAACGTGAGACCCAACGCCGCCAGCAGCAGGCCCATGATGGCGGCCGAGTCCTCGTAAAGCACTGTTTTAGTGGTGAGGTCAGGAGACTTACGCAGGAACTGGGCGATGTTCCAGCCCTTACGCCTCGCGCCGGCGAGCAGACTGCGCACGGCGAACGTGATCGACGCAATCTCAAACAGCAGCGCCACGCCGAGCACGCCGAAGGCTATCGCGAGGTCAGCCACACCGCGCTCGTGCTCGTGATTCTCGACGGCGGTGCGGATACCTTCGTAGAACGAGAAGGTGGCGCCGGCGACGAAGATAAAGATGGCGGCGAGGAATGACCAGAAGAAAGCCTCCTTACCGTAGCCATGCGGGTGCAGTTCGTCGGCGTCGGTGTCCGAGAGGTTGATGCCGATGAGGAGAAAGACCTGGTTGACGGTGTCCGCCACGGAATGACCCGCCTCCGCCAGCAGGGCCGCGCTGCCCGTGAGCAGGCCGGCGACGAGCTTGCCGACGGCGATGGCGGCGTTGGCGAACAGCGCGGCGAGGACGGCGGCCTTGCTTTCGCCGTGCTCCGCCGCCGTGTGTCCTGATGGGTCAGCCTTCATCGACAAGAGAGTATACCGCGAGAGGCCCAAGCCACTTGAGGGAAGACGTCTTACACTATCGCCGGAACGCCGAGAGAGCGCGCGAGCTCCTGTGTGAACTCCTTCCACTCGGCGTCGTCCGCCCAGCCTTCGTAGCCGTCGTAGGAGGCGAGCGGCAGTCGTTCTTCGTCCGGTCCGGCGACGGCCCAGACGGTGAACGTCTCCATTGGGCCCTTGACTTCGTGCGTGAGCTCGAGGCGCCGTACCTCGCTGGTGCGAATGGTGCGCCGGGTCTTGCCGGCAGGGAAGCGCGCTTTCGCTACGGTGATCTCTCCGCCGACCTCATCCAGCATGATGTCCAGGTGGCGGGCGCGATGGACGAGCCGCCCCATCTGGTCTCGCGCTGGCAGGTTGCCGCCGCGGCGACCGTCCGGCGCACCGTCCTCGATGACCGCCAAGCCATAAGCGCCGGCTATTGCGAGGGCCAGCTTCTCGGCGCAGGAGCGGTCGGATTCGTTGAGGGTTAGGTTGCCGCCGCCCAGATACGCCGCGACGACGCGCGACATCTGTCCCGTCATCATCTGACCCGTAGACGACGCCATGGGCGTTTGCGACCAGCGATACCAGGTGACGGAGGCTACGGGCTGCAGGCGCTCAACGGATTCCGGCTCGTCTTCCCAACTCTTGCGCCTTCGTTTGTGGTAGCGCAGCTCCTTCAGCGTTGGATCCCAGAACCAGTTGTCGCAGAGGAGTTCGTTCTCGTTGGGTGACACGGGGTGTCTAGGCGGGCGTATCGGACGATTCGTACGTCCGGCGAGTCCAGGCGCCGTCCGGGTGGGAGGCCGTAGGGACGGCGGCGTCTTCGAACGCGCCGACGGTGGCCGCCCCTCCTTCGCGGACGTAGCGCTGGCAGTCCTCCAGCGTCGTCCAGGACGTCGTCTGCGCCACCTCACCGGCCTCATCGGCGTTCCAGGCGTACTGGACGGAGATGAAGCCGGGCGCCTTCTTCAGCAGCTCCGTGACCTTAGGTAGGACAGCCTGAAGTTGCGCCTCCCATTCCGCACGGTCCTTCGCTCTAACTTTGCGGGTAAGGATGGATACGATCATGCGGCCTCCATTGACCTAGAGGGTAACGCTCTGCTCGCCCGAGAGTCGAGTGGCGCGACCTAAGGGCGGGGTGCGTATCGAGCGAGGGCCAGGCACGCCGCTGCCGCCGCCGATTTCTGATCCTGCGCCCAGGGCGGGCCCAGGGAACGCGCGGAGCCATCGAGCTGTTGCCGGAGAACCTCCGGTGGGACGCCTGCAGCAGCGGCGGCTTCCGCATATGCGTCGCGCTCGAGCACGCCCGACATTCTCAGGCGAGCGGCTTGCCCGGCCTGGAGCAAGGCATGGCGGTATAGCCATCCTTCCGCGTTGTGAGTGGCCGCATGGGAGGAAAGCGCCTGCGGGAGTGTGAAGTCGGGGCGTCCACTGGACAGCACGACGCCACCGGCGACGAGAGTGTAGCCCAGCTCTGATATGTCTGAGCGAATGGCAGAGACGGCGTCCGACGCCAGTCTCCGGGCCGTCTCAGCTGCCGAGAGAAGGAGCGATTCCGCATCCTCCGGCGAGCGGGACCGGGCGGCGTGGTAGGGCTCGAACGGGATAGATGCGTCGTTGAGCGCGATCCGGCGCCTATCGAGCACCTTCCATGATCCGTACGCGTAGGCGACGCAAACCGCGGCCGCCCAGCCGGTGTGGGTGCGGAAGCCCACCGCGGCCTTCGTGCGGCGCTCAGCCACTGCGATCCTGGGCCGTCCAGCGTTCGGAGCGCCTGCGGATGTCAAGGGTGCCGAGGTCCTCCCAGACCGCCCAGTGGACGCGATCGATCAAGAATTCGAAGGCAACATCGTTGCGGCTCGTCATGTGAATCTTTCGCGCTTCGATGGCGGCCTGCATGCGGGTCGCCCAATCGTCGGAGACGGCGGCGCGACCGATGATCAGGAATTCTTCGTCGTCCTTACCAAGCACCGCGTGGATGGCGCAGCGGGGATCGCGGATGAGGTTAGGGTACTTGACGGTGTGCGCGCCCACGAGGCCGAGGAGCCGGCCGCCACCGATCAGCGGTGTGAATGGGTGTACCCGCGCGGAGCCGTCCTGCGCGGTCGTGGCGATGAAGGCGACGCCCGCGCCGAGGAGGCGGGCGCCGCGATCCGCGAGATCCGGCGCGCAGGCCGCGAATTCAGCCCACGTCGCCAGCGGGGACTCCGTTCTCTTTCGATCCGGGCGGCTCGACTATGCGAGCGGTGGCGGTCGCGGTCGCAATGAGGTCCTCATCCACAGTGCTCAGAGTGCCCTCCAGAAAGGCGAGGGAGCGGGTTCGGTGCACAACCCGCCCCTCGGCGATGAGAGGGCCCGGGCGCGCCGGGCGGAGGAAGTTCACCTTCATCTCGATCGTTGGGGCGAACTGATCGGCGCCCAGCGTAGTGAACAGCGCCGGCCCCATCACGTCGTCCAGCATCGCCGCCAGGAACCCGCCCTGGATTGCGCCGTGCGGATTGGTGAACTCCGGCCGCGCCGTGTAGCGGACGCGGACGTGTCCCGGCGCCAGGCTGAGCGCCTGCCACCCCAGCATCGCGGCGGCGGGCGGCATCTCGACCAGCGCCTCGGACACGCCGCGAAGGACATCCAGGCCAGTGAGCGCGACTGCGTCTTTGACGATCGGGGCTCTCTCAGGCACCCGGCTTGTACTCGATGATCTGGCAGTAGTTGCCGTCGGGGTCAGGAAACGTGGAGATGACGCCACCCCACCACTCTTTGCCTGCGGTGCGAATGAACTTCACGCCCTGCCCTTCCAGTCGCGCCTGCTCCGCCTTCAGATCGTCGATGAAGAAGTTTATGAGCACGCGCTGCGGCTCTTTTGCGCGGCCCTTGGTCTCGCTGTGGCCGTCGATGGCGATGACGGCGCCACCGGCCTGGAAGGCGTCATCGCCCATATCCGGGTTCCTGGGCAGTCCGACAACGTTGCCGTAGAACTCCTTCAGGCGCCCCGGGTCCTCGCTGGTCAGGTTGATGAGGAAGGTTCCGACGTTCACGATGATTCCTTTCTACTCACGGGTGAGTACGATGAATGCGCTCGATGAAGCAATCCTACGCGGGCGACTTGACAGCGGGCTGTCAGTAGTGTCCACCGCGGTTGAAAGACGCTACTAGATTAGGCCGGAGCGTAACGTTGCGCCAGAGCCTCCGCTTCGAGGCGCACCCGATCGGCCACTTCTGCGGGCTCGAGCACGCGGGCCGAGGCGCCCCAGCCGAGTACCCACGGAAGCAGCCGCCGCAGGTCCCAGGCATCGTAGACGAATACTGATCCGCCATCCCCCACTTCCTCGCGCTGGAAACCGAAGGCGGCCGTCTCGCGCGCCCAGGGAACGGCCGACGCATCGATCCAGACATGCACTTCCTGGGGCGCGCCGCGTTGTTCGTCCTCGGTCAAGAACATGCCGCTCGCGCGCTCGAAGTGCTCTGCCAGGACTTCGGCGTCCTTGATTCGCGCCGCGCGGAAGTCCCGCATTCCTTCTCTGAGGCGGCAGTAACCGACGATGTGCCAGTCGTCGCCGTAGAACACCAGGTAGTAGGGCTCAACTTTGCGCTCGGTCAGCTCGTCGGAATTGAATGAATGGTAGCGCAGGTGCAGGACCTGGTCCCGCGTAACGGCCTGCTGGAGCAGCGGCAACCAGGGGGAGGGCTCGCGGCGGAGCCAGCCGGAGACGCGAATACGCTCGCGTAGGCGAGAGACCTCGGCACGAGTGTCCGGGCGCAGGACGGCGTCCACCTTGGCCGCCGCGGAGCGGGCAGCCGCCCGCTGCTCTGCCGTGCCCAGGCCCGCCGCGAGATCGCTGCCGATGAGTAGCTGAACAGCCTCCTCGGCAGTGAATGAGACCGGCGGGAGGTGATAGCCGGGAGCCAGCCGGTAGCCCTCACCGGGCATGGCAGCCACGGGGACGCCTGCCAGGCAGAGGGCGTCTATATCGCGGTAGATCGTCCGCACCGAGCACTCGCATTGCCCGGCGAGGTCGGCGGCGCGGACGGCCAACTCTTCACGCAGGCGGGTGAGGATGAGCAGCCGACGGTCCATCTGCTTCATGCGTCCCAAGTATAACGGTCGCCCGCTGCTATACTGGGGCGAGATGGGGGAGCGCAGCGTCGCAGACCACGTTCAGGACGTGCGGCTCCGTATCGCCTCCGCCTGCCTGCGCGGAGGCCGCCGGTCGAAGGACGTGACTGTGGTGGCGATCAGTAAAGGCGTACCAGCGGACCGCATACGCAAAGCGGTCGTGGCTGGGGTGGACCACCTTGGGGAAAACCGGGTGCAGGAAGCGAAGGAGAAGCGCCCAGCGCTGGCGGGCCTAGCCGACCTCACCTGGCATATGGTCGGGCACCTGCAAACGAACAAGGTGAAGGACGCGCTGCGCCTATTTGATATAATTCACTCTGTGGATTCGTTCCACCTCGCTGAAGCGATCTCCCGGCGTGCGCAGGCGCCTGCGCAGGTCTTTCTTGAAGTCAACGTCTCCGGCGAGGGCAGCAAATACGGCCTTCTCATGCAGCAACTCGACCAGAACTACGAGATGATCGCGGGCCTGTCAAACGTGACGGTGCGCGGGTTGATGACCGTGGCGCCGCAGTCTGATGAAGTGGAGAGCGTGCGGCCGCTGTTTCGGCGGCTGAAGGTGGCCGCGGACCGGCTCGGTCTGCGCGAGCTGTCCATGGGGATGAGCGACGATTTCGAGGTGGCAGTGGAAGAGGGAGCGACGCACCTGAGGATAGGGCGCGCGATATTCGGGGAGCGAGCCTGAGCGTGAAACTGGGATTCCTGGGCGGAGGCGTGATGGGAGAGGCGATCATTGCTGCCGCAGTGAAGGACGGCGTGTCCGCAGCCGCCGATATTACGGTCTGCGACGTCCTGGTGGGGCGGCGCGACCACCTTTCGGCTGAGTACGGCGTGCGGGTAACAGCTGAGGCGTCCGAGGCCGCGCAGAACAGCGACATCATCCTGCTTGCCGTGAAGCCGCAGGAGTTCGCGGCCGCCGCCGGCGGGGTGGCCGGACAGCTCAACGCCAAGCAGACGATCATG
Organism: uncultured Dehalococcoidia bacterium; assembly: GCA_964558415.1. GTDB lineage: Bacteria > Chloroflexota > Dehalococcoidia > SM23-28-2 > RBG-16-64-32 > CAZLDI01. The sequence goes on along the minus strand of CAZLDI010000006.1, from coordinate 98,523 downwards.
TCCATCATGGCGGGTGTGGCGATCGACACGATACGATCGGCAGTGAAGCACGAGGCCGTCGTACGGGCGATCCCGAATACACCGGCGCAGATCGGCGAGGGCATGACGGTCTGGACCGCGACGGCGGCAGTCTCGGATGAGGCGCGTAAGGGCGTTCAGCGAGTGCTCACGGTGCTGGGGCCGGAGATCTACGTACCGGAGGAGAAGTACATCGACATGGCGACGGCGGTGAGCTCCAGCGGCCCGGCGTACGTCTTCCTGGTGATCGAAGCGATGATCGACGCCGCTGTGCACATCGGTCTGCGCCGCGATATGGCCGTCCCGATGGTGCTGCAGACCGTCCTGGGGTCGGCCCGCTATGCGCAGGCGACCGGGAAGCACCCGGCGGAACTGCGTAACCAGGTGACATCGCCGGGCGGAACGACAACGGAAGGGCTGTTGGCGCTTGAGGAGGCGGGGTTGCGCGCGGCCTTCGCGCAGGCGATAGAGGCTGCCTACGAAAAGGCGAAGTTGCTAGGAGGATAGACATCGACGCGCTGGCACTGTTCGTCCAAATCCTGCTCACGATCCTGTGGGTTGCACTGCTCATCAGGGTAATCATGTCCTGGCTGCCGATTGATCAAAGGAACCCTGTCTCCGCCGTGATCCACGAGATAACGGAACCGATCCTGGCGCCGATCAGGCAGATCATGCCGCGTATCGGCATGTTCGACCTCTCGCCGATGATCGCGATCTTCCTCCTGACGATCCTCCTTCGGGCTTCAATGACCCTGAAGTGACAGATGTGCCAGCACATTTGTTCCGAATTGCGCCAATTCCCTATTGTCACCCGCGCCGCGCGGTGCTATCATTCCGTCGGCTTGAGAACTGATTAGAGGAGTGAGCAATATGAGCGGGAACAACGGCAGGACGGCACGAAAGGACGCGGCGGCAGCAGACGAGCCAGGTGACGAGCGGCTAAGAGCGCTGGATCTGGCGATAGGACAGATCGAGAAGCGGTTCGGGCGCGGGTCTATTATGCGGCTGGGTGAAGTCAGCACGCGCATGGTGGTGGAAACGATCCCCACCGGGTCGCTGGCGATGGACATCGCGCTGGGGGCCGGCGGCATACCCCGCGGACGGATCACCGAGATCTACGGACCGGAGATGGCCGGCAAGTCCACAGTGGCGATGCACGTCATTGCGCAGGCGCAGCGCCTGGGCGGGCTCGCGGCGTACATCGACGTTGAGCATGCGCTCGATCCGACGTTCGCCGGGGCGATCGGAATAAACATCGACGACCTCTTGATCTCGCAACCGGACACCGGCGAGCAAGCCCTGGAGATCTGTGAGGCGCTCGTGCGCTCGAACGCGGTCGACGTCGTGATAGTGGATTCCGTCGCCGCGCTGGTGCCGAGGGCAGAGATCGAGGGGGATATGGGCGATTCGCTGCCCGGCCTCCAGGCGCGCTTGATGTCGCAGGCGCTGCGCAAGCTGACAGCGGCGATCTCGCGATCGAGGACGGCGGTGATCTTCATCAACCAGCTGCGCGAGAAGATCGGGATCGTCTTCGGAAACCCGGAGACGACGCCCGGCGGCCGCGCCCTGAAGTTCTACAGCTCGGTCCGCATAGAGTTGCGCCGGGTGGAAAGCCTGAAGCAGGGCGGCATAGTGATCGGCAACCGCGTGAAGGCGAAGATCGTGAAGAACAAGATCGCACCGCCCTTCCGCACGGCGGAGTTCGATATGATCTTCAGCGGGCCTCACATAGGGATCAGCCGCGAGGGAGACATCCTGGACCTCGCGGCTGACAGCGGCATAATCCGCAAGCAGGGTTCGTTCTACTCCTACGGCGAGCAGAAGCTGGGGCAGGGCCGCGAGCAGGCCAAGGACTTTCTGCGGGAGAGCCCGACGCTGGCGCTGGAGATTGAGGCGCGCATCCGGAGCGGCGGGGAGGCCGCGCAGCCGGTGGCGGTCTATGCGGCGGAAGAGGTGGAGCAGGAATCGCTGTAACCTGTTCGGTGCGAATCCCGTCTACAACATCAGACGCGCGCCAAGATAAATGAAAGCGGAGGCGCCGTTGTGAGACGAGATGCGACTGAACGACATACTCCTGACGACGCCGCTGCACCACCCGCTGGCGGGGGGCGACTCCGGCACGAGCTGGATTATTCCGGCGGTGATCGTGATCGGCTTGTTGATCGGGTTGGTGTTCGCACTCCGCGGCCAGGGCTCCTAGGGCCTACACAGGTCGCGACGATTGAGCGCCGCCCGCGAAGCAACCGGCTGATTGTCCGCCTGGTCGATTCCCGGCAGTTTCTACTGAGTGCCGTAGTATTCGCGCAGTCGGGACTGCACGTTGGCCTGGCACTCAGCGAGTCGCGGCTGAGCGAGATCCGGGAAGCAGAATCACGATACGCGGCGATGAACGCCGCCCAACGCCTGCTTGCGTACAGGCCGCGTAGCGAGGCTGAATTGGAGGGACGGCTGGGGCGGCGAGGGATTCCCCGCGAGATCGTAGAGGACACGATCTCGCGGCTCCGCTCTGTGGGTCTGACGGATGATGAACGGTTTGCGCGGGAATGGACGGAGCGCCGGCTGAGAACGGCTCCACGCAGCGGGCGGATGATCGCTCGGGAGCTTACTGCCAAGGGCGTGCGACGCGCTGAAGCCGCTGCGGCGGTTGACGGCCTCGAGGATGTCGAGGCGGCCTACCGGGCCGCGTCATCGCGGGCGAGGGTGATGGCCTCCCTCTCGCCAGACGAGGCGGCTCGGCGGCTGACCAGCTTCCTGCTCAGGCGCGGTTTCGACCGGGAGACGATACGCTCCGTCCTGAAGCGGCTGGGCGACCTCGTAAGTGTCACGGATGCTGATCAGGCCTGTCGGTAGTCGGGCGACAACTGCTAGGTTATGTTAACACTTGGCCGTCGATCCGATTGACAGCCTCTCTGTCGCGGCTTAACATGAGGCTAGCTTTCTGTCGCTAATTTTCGCGAATCCGAAATGCTTCTAAGTACTTTTGTGTCTAGAGGAAGTGAGGCGAAATGCCGATTGCCCTTGCCATTGTCGTGGGGCTTGTCGGCGCTTTCATCGGTGCTGCGGGTGGTCTGTACGTTCAGACACGGCTCAGCGCGAGCCGTGTCGCCAGTGCTGAACGGACCGCCGCAAGCATCCTTACTGAGGCCGACAAGCGCCAGAAAGAAATCACTCAGGAGGCTCGTGACGAAGCGAAGCGCACTCGCCAGCAAGTGGAGGGCGAGCTACGCGAACGCCGCAACGAGGTCCAACGCTCTGAACGGCGCATAAACCAGAAGGAAGAGAACCTCGACCGCAAGCTGGAGGGGCTGGAGCAGCGCCAGAAGAACCTTCAGAGCAAGGAGCACGAACTCGAGGAAGCCCGCCAGTCTCTGACCGAGATCGAGGAGCAGCGCAAGCAGGAGCTTGAGCGCCTCTCTAACCTGACGGCCGGGGAGGCGCGCGAGATGCTGCTGCAGCAGGTAGAGCGCGAGATCCGCGACGAATCGAACCGGATGTTGCGCGAGATAGAGCAGGAGTTGAAGGAGCAGGCGGACGAGAGGGCGCGCAAGATCATCGCGACGACGATGCAGCGGCTGGCGAGCGACATGGTCTCCGAGAATACGATCTCCGTGGTGCCGATTCCGTCCGAGGACATGAAGGGACGGATCATCGGCCGCGAGGGGCGCAACATCAGGTCGATCGAGCACCTCACAGGCGTCGACGTAATCATCGACGACACACCGGACGCGGTGACGCTCTCAGCGTTCGACCCGGTACGCCGCGAGGTGGCACGCATTGCGATGACCAAGCTGCTGACGGATGGCCGCATTCACCCGGCGCGCATCGAGGAGATGGTGGAGAAGGCGCGCAAAGAAGTCGATTCTTCGATCAAAGAGGCGGGCGAGCAGGCGAGCGTGGAAGCGAGCGTCCCGGGGTTGCACCCGGAGATCATCCGCACGCTGGGCAGGTTGAAGTACCGCTACAGCTACGGCCAGAACCAGCTCCAACACGCCGTGGAGACGGCAAACCTCGCCGCGATGATCGCGCATGAACTGGGCGCGAACGTCGAGGTCGCTCGTCGTGGGGGGCTCTTGCACGACCTGGGGAAGGCGATAGACCACGAGGTAGAGGGAACGCATGCCCAGCTCGGGGCGGAGCTGGCGCGCAGGCACGGCGTGCACCCCGGCGTGATTCACTGCATTGAGGCGCACCACGAAGAGATCGAACCGACGTCGGTGGAATCGATCATCACGATCGTGGCGGATGCGATCAGCGGCAGCCGCCCGGGCGCCCGGCGCGAGTCTGTGGAGCACTACATCAAGCGGCTGGAGGCCCTGGAGGCGGTGGCTAACGCTTTCCCGGGAGTGGAGAAGTCGTTCGCCATCCAAGCGGGTCGCGAGATACGCATCATTGTCAAGCCGGAAGAGGTGGATGACCTGGGCGCGCAACGAATGGCCAAGGAGATCAGCAAACGTATCGAGGAGAGCCTGGACTACCCCGGACAGGTCAAGGTGACCGTGATCCGCGAGCGGCGCTCCGTAGAATACGCCAAGTAAGCCGAACGAGAGGGCGGCTGCGCCTGTTTGGAAGCCTGAGGGGAGTTTGTCACTGAACGTCCTGCTCATTGGTGATATCGTCGGCAAGCTCGGCCGGCGGACAGTTGCAGCCGTACTCCCGGAGATCAAGCGCTCCTTCGGCGTCGATCTCGTGATCGCGAACGGCGAGAACGTGGCCGGCGGGCGAGGCCTGACGGCGGCAACAGCGAACGAGCTCCGGGATGTGGGCGTCGACATCATCACTTCCGGAAACCACATCTGGGAGAACCGCGATATCTATCCGATGCTGGATAGCGACTCACCCATCATCCGCCCGCTAAACTACCCACCGGGCGCTCCGGGGCGAGGTGTGTATTGCGGTGACGGCATAGCGGTCATCAACGTCATGGGACGCACATTCATGGGCAGCAACCTGGATTGTCCCTTCCGGGCGATGGACGACGCGCTCTCACGGCTCACAAAGGAGCGGATAATCATCGTGGACGTGCATGCGGAGGCGACGAGCGAGAAGGTCGCGATGGGGTATTACCTGGATGGCCGCGTCAGCGCGGTAGTCGGGACTCACACGCACATCCCGACATCTGACACGCGGATTCTTCCGGAGGGAACCGCGTACGTGACGGACCTCGGCATGGTGGGAGGCCTGCATTCCGTCCTGGGCATGGAGATTGAGCCGGTGATAGAGAGGTTTCTCAGGCAATTGCCGAACCGGTTCAACCCCGTGGACAGCGGCGCCGCGGTCTTCAATTCCGTCTTGGTCCAGGTTGACGCTGACACGGGACGGGCGACATCGATCCAGCGCATCGACCGCGAGGCCCAGTAGTGGGCAGTGTAGCGGACTTCCATTCACACAGTACGTTCTCAGACGGACGCCTCACCCCGACACAACTCATCGACCTGGCGTACAAGAACGGTGTCAGGATCATGTCGCTCACGGACCACGATATAGTGGACGGACTGCCCGAAGCGTTCGAGGCGGCCTCTCGCTATCCGGACTTCACGTTGATACCGGGCATAGAGATGAGCACCGATGTACCCGGAAGCGAGGTACACATCCTGGGGCACTTCATAGACTGGGAGGACACGGACTTCCGTCATCGCCTAGCAGCTTTGCAGGACTCCCGTCTGGGCCGCGCGCGACGCATGGTTGAGAGGCTGGCGGAGCTGGGAAAGCCGGTGGGGTGGGTGAGCGTAGCAAGGTTCGCCGGCGAAGGCTCGGTCGGCCGCCCGCACATCGCGCTGGCGATGGTGGAGGCGGGCCACGTATCCACAGTCAACGAGGCGTTCGACCTCTATCTCAGTCGCACTGGGCCGGCGTACGTGGAGCGCGAGCGGCTGTCGCCGGACGAGAACGTGGAGCTACTGCGAAGGGTTGGGGCACTCGTCACTCTGGCCCATCCGCGCGAGTTACGCGCGGCGGGTGGCCTGGAAGAGCTGTTGACACAAATGAAGGCGGCGGGATTGGACGGGATAGAGGTCTACTACCAGGACTACCGGCCGGAGGAGATCGCAGATCTGGGCGCCCTCGCGAAGCGGTTCGGCCTGGTCCCCCTGGGCGGGAGCGATTACCACGGACTGGGCGGCCCGCAGCAGCGTGAGCCGGGAGACATCCCTCTGCCACGGGAGCCGGTGCAACGCTATCTTGACATCGCCGACGAGCGAGGCTCACTCGGCAGGGCCAGGCTCGCCCACACGGTCTAACTACGTCGCGATGCAGTGCGCCCGCCACGCCAAGATTGAGACAGGCCTCGCGTGCGGCCGCTGCGAAACACCGATTTGCCCGAAGTGCGTCGTAATGACGGACGTGGGTGCGCGCTGTCCAGCCTGCGCGCCGAGGCGAAAGCTGCCACAGCTGGAGCTCAGTCCTCTATTTCTGCTGCGAGGAGCGGCTGCGACAGCGGTAGCGGGCGCTCTGCTTGGCGTCGCGTGGTGGGTGCTCCTGCCGGGCGGATTCGGCTTTTTCAGCATCTTCATCGGCATGGGCCTCGGTTACGGCGTCGCGGAGTGCGTCAGCATGGCGACCAACCGCAAGTTTGGGCCGCCGCTTCAGATGATAGCCGCGCTCGGCGTGCTACTCGCTTACGTGATCCGCAACCTGCTCACGGACGGAGCGGTGGTGTTGACCGGCGACATCTATGGGTACATCTCAGTGATAGTCGGCGTTATCGTGGCAGCCGGGAGGCTGCGTTTCTGAGAGTCAGTTGCGCAGGATGGCGGTGATAGCCAGGCTGACGATGAGGAAGCCGGCCACCACGAGTATCCTGCGGACCTCGCCTCCAACGTAGCTATAGTCACGAGCCATATGCCGTGCGGACGAGCTGCGTGTGGTGGACCTCGGCGCCACCGGCTGAGGTGGCTCCGCCACTTCGGTTGCGTCTGTCGCTTCGATGTCTGTGTCAGCGGCCGCCAGTGGCGAATCGCCATCGGGAGCCTGGTCCAGGTGATAGGGAATGTTGGTCTTCTTGGTCTTGCGCCGGGTCGCCGGTGGTCTGTATCTACGCGGCAAGTTGGTCTCTCGATTTCAGCAGGATTCCAGTGCATTATAGAGGGGCGGCACCTTCTGCGCCACGTAGAGAATGTTGACCGCCTGGGCGGGTGACACATAGAATTGAGTTGCTCCGCAAGTCAGGCGCGGAGCGTTCCGGCCCCGTGGTGTAGCGGTTAACATGCCACCCTGTCACGGTGGAGATCGTGGGTTCGAATCCCATCGGGGTCGCCAGAGGCAACAGATCGCGGCGAGCTGAACGCTCGCCGTTTGTGCAGAATGGCGGAGAGGCCGATGCAACTCACCGACGCCCAGCGAATGGTGTATGACACCGCGAGGCGTTTCGCGGAGCGCGAGATCAGGCCGCACGTCCGCGAGCGCAAGGACGACGAATCCTTCCCGCTGGACGTGATGCGGAAGATGGCAGGCGCCGGGATGCTGGGCGGGCCGTTTCCGGAGGAGTACGGCGGCGGCGGAATCGACAACGTCTCTTACGTCCTGATCTGCGAGGCGATCGGCGGCGTCAGCCCATCTGTGTTTACCGCCGCTCTCACGGTGCAGCTCTCGCTCGTCGGCACGGCGATCAACAGCTTCGGGAGCGCGGAGCAGCGCAGCGCTTACCTGCCGGAGCTGTTCTCGGCACGCAAGGTCGGCGCGTTCGCCCTGTCGGAGCCAAACGTTGGTTCGGACCCGGCGGCGGCCGAACTCACGGCGCAGCGCAACGGGGACACATGGGTGCTGAACGGCGCCAAGTTCTGGATATCCAACGGATCGGTCGCGGACTGGATCGTGGTCTTCGCGCAGACAAACGCAGGGGCGCGCCACAAGGGCATGGCGGCGTTCATGGTCGACGGCGATTCGCCAAGGCTGGAACGTCGCGTGATAACGGAGAAGCTGGGCCTGCACGCCTCCAATACGGCGGCCCTATTCTTTGACGGTGTCGAGTGCGGCGCGGACCGCCTGCTGGGCAAGGCGGGGGACGGCTTCAAGATCGCTCAGACGTCGCTGGAGAGCGGCAGGACGTCCACGGCGGCGTGCGCCGTAGGGATCATCCAGAGTTGTCTGGACGCGTGCATCTCGTACGCCGGGCAGCGGAAGCAGTGGGGGAAGGCGATCGGCGGCCACCAGCTGATCCAGGAGATGGTGGCGGACATGGCGACGGACTGCGAGGCGGCGCGCCTACTGACGATTGAAGCGGCCCGCACGCGGGATGCGGGCGAGCCGGCGACAAAGAACGTCGTGATGGCCAAGCAGTTCGCCACAGAGGCGGCGGTGCGAGCGGCGCGCACGGCGATCTCGCTGCATGGTGGCGTCGGCTACCTGGGGGAGTACCCGATCGAGGGCTTACTGCGCGACGCCATCGGCCTGAGCCTGTACGAAGGCACGACGCAGATACAGAAGCTTATCCTGGGCCGCGAACTGCTGGGCATAGCGGCGTTCTGACACTTCTTCACAAATCAGCAGCGGCCGCTCGTTGACAATTAGAACATTTTGTCTAATCATTGGCAGCGAGTCCGCGCCATGAGCCTCACTTTCCGTGTCGATCCCCGGCCCACCTCGTACGAAAGCTCGATCCAGGTGGACGAGGACGACACCCCAGACGCCGCCGTCGATCCGTTTGTCGAAACGCGCGCCTGGGCGCCGGTGAAGCCTGAACGACGATCGTTACCGGAGTCCGTGGCGTTCGTAGACGGCGTCCAGAGGGTTGAGACGCGTCTCATTGGGGAGCAGAACGGACGCGTCGTTTACGGGGCGCTGGCCTCCGTTTCCGTTGGTGTCGCCTTCCACGCGAAGGGCCGCGCACGCACTGAATCTGGAGCGGCGGACCGCGTCCTCGCCCTCTCGGACGGCGGCGGCGGGGACGACGTGACGGAGCCTGAGGTCGAATGCGGCCCCATGGTGCTGCGCTTCCGGGTGCGTAACAGCGCCGCCTCCGGCTTTGCCGGCGTCCACGATGCCCTCACGTCTGCGCGGCGCGAGGCTGAGACGCGGCTGGGCGGCCAGCTGATCGAGGCGGGGCACCCGCTGGTCATCGTCGATGGCCGACTGAACTTCGATTCCTCTCGTTCAAGCCTCGCCGTGGGCCTCATCAAGACGATGCAGAAGCAGTACCTGGAAGGCGAGCACCTGGCGGTCCTCTCACAGCTGGACACAGGCGCCCGCAGCCCGCTCTTCCGCATCGCGCGAGACCGGTCAGTCTACTCCTGGTACATCCGGCTCGCAACCTCCAGGGCGATCGACCACCCTTGGGCCGGCCTGGCGCGCCTGGAGACCCTCGATTCCACATCTCTGCGCGAGACAGTGCAACTGGCAGACGTGACGGCCCAGCATCTCCCAGCGTTTGCCTCGCACGCTATGTGGGACGCGCGCGCTCCGCAGAACCTCTACCCCATCGCTGCTCTCGAGGCGATCCTCCACCATGAACTCGGCGATCATGAGTGGATCCGGCGCCACATCGATACACACTTTCACCGCCACGGAGCCGCCGCGTGACGGACGTAGGACGGGTGCTGGGGACCGATGAGTCGAAGCCGCTCGACTTCTGGGTGGGAGTGGCGGACGGCCAGTATCTGCAGCTGGATGACATCGTGGCCGTGACAACGCCCGTTCCGGGACGCGAGGAGGTCACGGTCTACGGAGTGGTGGACATGGTGCGCGCCCGCTACGAGGGCGCGAAGTTCGATTCCGACGTCTTCCGCGTGGCCGAGGGTGTGTTGCCGGTGGGCATCGCGACGGCGGCGCACGTGTCCGTCACTCGAATCGAGCCGGAGATCTTCGTGCCGCCGGCGCCGGGACAGGCCGTGCAACGGGCCAAGGACGAGATGCGGGACAAGGCACTCTACTTTGATAGCATGGAACACCGATTCGCGGCAGGGCTCTCGCGGGAGAACGACATCATCTGGGGCAACCTGGACTTCCTGGACGGATCACGCGGCGCACATGTCAACATCTCCGGGATATCGGGAGTGGCCACGAAGACGAGCTACGCACTTTTCCTGCTGTACAGCCTCTTCCACTCCGACGTGCTGGGCATGAACCGCCACAACGCCCGCGGCGTCATCTTTAACGTCAAGGGAGAAGACCTGATGTTCGCGGACAGGGCCAACGCCCGCGTGCCAGCAGCGGCCGCGGAGCAGTACGCGAAGCTTGGCCTCCCCTGCGGCCCCTTCCAGGATGTCGGGCTGTGGGCGCCGGCAAGCCCGCATTCACTGTTCGACATCGTGCACGGCATGGGTTCACGGCAGGAAGGTGTCACCCCTTACGTGTGGTCCCTGCGCGAGTTCTGCCAGGGACGGCTGCTGCGCTTCCTCTTCGCAGAGGCCGACACCGAGACGAGCCAGCTCTCATTCGCGATCAGCGTTGCGGAGCGCTATCTAGCGGACGCTACCCGTAATCAACCAGCGAGCGAGAGCCACGCCCAGATCGGTGACGAGCGCATCACGGACTTCGACGGCCTCGTTCAGCACGTCACAGACAACGAGGACATAGTCTTCCAGAGAGGGCACGTTGCGGAGGCGACGAAGGGCGCCTTCCTGCGGCGCCTGGCCGCCGCCGGGGTCGCTGCCGGTCACCTGATTCGGCGGCTAAGTTCCCGAGAAGAGGAGGACAAGCACCGGATCGACTGGCAGAAACGCCAGCTTAACGTGATCGCTATCAACAACCTGCAGGACAGGGCCAAGCGGTTTGTGGTCGGCGTCATCCTGAAGCAACTCCTTGACGAGAAGGACAAGGAGGGAAAACGCGAGCCGCTCACGTTCGTGGTGCTGGACGAGCTGAACAAGTACGCGCCGCGCGACGGCTGGAGCCCGATCAAAGAGGTGGTGCTGGACATAGCGGAGCGCGGCCGCAGCCTGGGAGTGATCCTGATCGGCGCGCAGCAGACGGCGAGCGAGGTGGAGCGGCGGGTCGTCGCCAACGCGTCATACCGCACTGTGGGACGCCTGGACGCGGCGGAGGCGGAGCGAAGCGAATATGGCTTCCTTACGGCTGCGGCGCGGGCCCGAGCGATGCTGCTGAAACCCGGCAGCATGTTCCTGCACCAGCCGGAGATACCCGTGCCGCTGCTGGTGCAGTTCCCGTTCCCTGCCTGGGCGACCCGGGCCGACGAGGTGGCGGCCAGCGACGAAGTCCCCAAGGGCTTTCGGCGGTGAGGTTTCTCCACACCTCTGACTGGCACCTAGGGAAGACACTCCGCAACCAAAAACGCGATGGGGAGCACGCCGCGGCTCTTGTGGAGGTGCTTGACATCGCTAAGCACCAGCAGATCGACTGTCTGCTCGTCGCTGGCGACATCTTCGACTCCGTTGCTCCGCCCCCAGAAGCCGAGCGCATCGTTTTCGACTTCTTCCGCGAACTGGTGGGCGCGCGCATTCCCGCCGTGATCATCGGCGGCAACCACGACCATCCCCGCCGCCTCAGCGCCTTCTCTCGCATACTCGATCTCGTCTCCGTACACCTGCGCGGCGAGCCCGTTGTCGCCGAGGAGGGGGGCATTATCGAGGTCCAGAGCCGCAACGCCGGGGAGATTGCCGTAGTCGCTGCACTCCCCTGGGTGAGCGAGCGGAAGGTAGTGGACTACCAGACGCTCTGGGGTGGCGAGCGCTTTGACCAGTATGCAGAGGGCGTAGCCGCAATGATGGGGCACCTAGGTGAGAGCTTTCGCCCTGATACTGTTAACGTCCTGATGTCTCACATCCTCCTCGACGACTCCAAGGTCGGAGGACCGGATAGCGGGGAGCGACAGTTACACATGGGCCAGGCATACGTGGTGCGGCGCCAGCTGCTGCCATCGAACGCGCAGTACGTCGCACTCGGCCACGTACACATGCCCCAGGAGTTTCCGCTGGCGAACGCCTACTACTGTGGGTCCCTGCTGCAGGTCGATTTCGGGGAGGCCGGTCAGCAGAAGCGCGTGAACATCGTGGAGGTCGCTCCCGGGCGGCGGGCGACAGTCACGCCAGTACCGCTTACGTCTATCCGGCAGCTTCGCAACCTCGGTTCTGCGAAGGCTGGACTCACCCTGGAGGAGGTCAAGTCGCAGGCAGATAGCGTGGGCGATGCCTATCTCAAGGTCTTCCTCAAAGCGGACCGGCCGGTCCCGGGACTGGCGCAACAGGTGCGGGACCTCCTGCCGAACGCAGTGCAGATTGAGATCGCGCACTTGAGAAACGAGGACGACGCAATTGACATCGACATACACCGGGAATCGCCGTTGGAGGTCTTCAACGCCTATTACCGCAGCATGCATTCCACGGAGCCGCCTCAGGAGCTGATGGCGCTGTTTCAGCAGCTGTATGAGGAAGTGGCGCTTGCGGCCCACTAAACTCGAAGTCCAGGGACTCACGGCTTACAAGGACAGGACCGAGCTGGATTTTTCGGGGCTGGACCTGTTCGCGATTACGGGGCCCACGGGGTCGGGAAAGACGACCCTGGTGGACGCGATAACGTATGCGCTTTTCGGACAGATCCCCCGCGTTGGGAACGACGTGAAGCAGCTCATCAGCCAGAACGAAGAGCGGCTCCGCGTTGGCCTGGAATTTACAAGCGACGGCCACAAGTATCGGATCCACCGCTCTACCGGCAAGGGGTTGCCGGCAGTGCAGCTAGAGCGTTTCGACGAGGAGACGAGCGAGTGGACGCCGGAGGCGGATAAGGTCAAGGACGTTAACGAATACGTCGAGCGAGTGCTGGGAATGGACTACGACGGCTTCGTGCGCTCCGTCCTGCTCCCCCAGGGCCAGTTCCAGCAGTTCCTTGCGGGTAGACCGGAGGAACGGCGCAAGGTCCTGGACGGCCTGCTGCGACTGGACACTTACGACCAGATGCAGAGGCGGGCCAACCAGATAGGAGCAGAGCACGCGGCGACCGCCGAGGGCCTCAACCAGCAGCTCCAGACGCAGCACGCCGGCGCTACTCCGGAGGCGCTCGCGGCTGCCCGCGGGCTCCTGAAGGACCTCGAACGAACGACCGCGGACCTGGCGGCGCTGCGCGCGGCGCTTTCAGAGGCCGCAAAGACGGCTGAAGTCCTTGCAGAGACCGTCAGAAAAGGCGAAGCAGCTGAGAAGGCCGCCGTCGCCGCGTGTGCGAGCCTCGATGAGGCTCAGAAGCTGGTCGCCTCGGGAGAGGACTCCCTGGGCGCACTCAGGCAGGCTCTCGTCGTGCTCGAGGTACAGTCCGAAGCCAATCGTTACGACGCGGAGCGGCTGCTTCGGCTCTCGCAGGCGCTCGAGGTCGTGCAGCGCGTCGAGCGGGCGGAGAAGCGCCTGGCGCAGATGATCGGGGAGGCGGAGACCGCAGCCCCGCGCCTGGCTAACCTGCGGACGCGAGCGACCGAAGCTGATAGGGCTGCCGACGATGCGCGCAAGGCGCTTGAAGAGGCCGATGCGCACCTCCAGGACGCCCGGCGTGAAGACCAGGCGGCCAGCGTGCGCCACGGGCTCAAGGCCGGCGATTCCTGTCCGGTCTGCGGGCAGAAGATCACCTCCCTTCCCCCAACCCAGCACGCAGGCATCGCGGCGGCCGACGCAACGCTCAAGGAGGCGCGGGCATTGGAGTCCAGGGCGCGCCAGGCCGCGCAAGCGCTTCGCACTGAGGTCGCCGTCGCTGTGCAGCACAGCGAATCGCTGGTGGGTCAGGTCTCCGAGCTTCAAGCGGACTGCGCATCCGATCAGGCAAGAGTGGCCGAACTGCTTGCGGGTGAAGCCGCCACCGCCGCCGAGATTGCGGACGACGTGCGCCTCCAGACAGCCGCCCGCCGTGACCGCGAGCGTATAGCCACGGAGGAGAGGGATACGCGAGCCAAACTCGATGCCCTCGCTGCGGAGCTGGCGGCCGCCGTCCAGAACATTGCGCGGCTCAGGATTGAGATTGAGCTACAGGGGCGCGAGGCGCGGATAGCTGCTTCCGGGGCCCAGGCGGCCCGCGATCAACTCGCGAAAGCCGCGACGGAGCGCGATTGGCTGGATGCGATTGCTGACATGGAGGCAGGCCGCGACACCGGACCCGCGTTGCGTAAGAGACTGGACGGGACCGATGGGCAACTCGCGGCGGCGAACCAGGAGATCGGCTCGTGCCGGGGGGAGATCGCGCGCATCGAAGACGGAATTGAGAAGGCGAAGGAGATGCGCGAGGTGATGGACCGAGCCCGCGAGGCGGCCGCCCTCGCGAGAGATCTCGCGGCCCTCCTCCGCGTCACCGCATTCCCGAACTACATTCGCGAGCGGGCATTGAAGGTCCTCGCGCAAGATGGCTCGCGCCAGCTGCTGGAGATATCGAGCGGGCGTTACGAGTTTCAGGTGGAGGGACAGGAGTTCCTGGTGTCGGACCGCTGGAACAGCAGCGAGACGCGCTCCGTCAAGACGCTAAGCGGCGGCGAGACCTTCCTGGCTTCCCTAGCCCTTGCCCTAGCGCTGGCAGAGCGCCTGCCGGGTTTGGGCGCCGGGAGGCACGCGGGCGCGCTGGAGAGCCTCTTTATCGACGAAGGCTTCAGCAACCTGGACGTGTCTGCACTGGATGACGTCGTCACGGCCCTGGAAGGCATCGGCAAGGATGGTAGCCGCATGGTCGGGATCGTCACTCACCTGGAGGAGCTCGCGGAACGCATGCCTGCCCGCATCAGGGTCCATAAATCGGAGGCGGAGTCCCGAAGCAGAGTGACGATCGAATGACGCATGACCGAATCGGCTTCATTGGCCTGGGGATCATGGGGCGTCCGATGGCGCGCAACCTGCTCCGCGCGGGCCATTCCGTCGTGGTCTGGAACCGCAGCCGTCCGGCGATCGACGAATTGGTGGCGGACGGCGCCGCTGCGGCCGGCGGCCCGCGGGAGGTCGCGGAGGGCTGCGACGTTGTGATCATAATGGTAGGCGACTCGGCAGACGTTGAGCAGGTGGCTCTGGGGCCGAGCGGGATCATCGAGGGCGCGCACGCTGGGCTCGTCGTGATCGACATGTCCACGATATCGCCGGACGTGACCAGAAGGGTTGCGGCCCGCCTGGGAGGAGCCGGCATCGAGATGCTCGACGCACCCGTCAGCGGCGGCGAAACCGGGGCGATCGCCAGCACGTTGTCGATCATGGTGGGCGGCAAGGAGCAGGTGTTCGATCGCTGCCTGCGAGTGTTCGAGGCGCTGGGCAAGAAGATTGTCCACTGCGGGCCCAGCGGCAGCGGCCAGCTGGTGAAGCTGTGCAATCAGGTGATCGTGGGGCTCAATAACCTCGCCGTCTGCGAAGCCCTGGTGCTCTGCCAGCAGGCGGGCGTCGACCCCCGCCGAATGCTGGAAGCGGTCGGCGCGGGCGCAGCTAATTCGTGGGCTGTGCTGAACCTGGCGCCGAAGATGCTGGACGGTGATTTCCGCCCCGGGTTCAAAGTGGCGCATCAACTCAAGGACTTGCGGTTGGCGATCGAGGCGGCGGGGAGCACGCCCCTTGCCGGCACGGACCTGGTGAGGGACATGTTCGAGTCTCTTGTCAAACGAGGGCTCGGCGCGGAAGGAACGCAGGCGTTGATTAAGGCGCTGGACGACCAAGCGTGAACTGCTGACGGACGCGCCGGCATCGACTAGAATGGAACGGAGGGCAACATCGTGGTAACAGAGGAAGTCGTCGTCGAGAGTCTGCGGGAGGTCTACGACCCGGAGCTCCACTACAACATCTATGACCTGGGGCTTGTCTACGACATCGGCATCAATGGCGGCGATGTCCACATTGTGATGACGCTGACAACACCCGCCTGCCCGATCGGCCCGATGGTGACGGAGCAGATCCAGGAGACGTTGGGGCTGATGCCCGGGGTCAAGAATGTAGAGGTAGAGTTCACGTTCGACCCGCCCTGGGGCCCGGACAAGATGAGCGATGAGGCCAGGGTTGACCTGGGGATCGACTGAAGAACGGAGCGAGGTCTTGAGCCTGATTGAAAAGCGCTACGAAGGCAAGCTACCGGTAGAGATAACTTACTGCATCGAGTGAGGGTACCTTCCCCTGGCCGCCTGGATGGCGACCGAAATCTGGCACGAATTCGGCGAGCTTGCGCCGGTGACGCTCATCCCGATGGGCGGGGGGCAGCTGGGCGTCTACGCCAACGGTGAAGCGCTGTTCGACCGTAAGGCAGAAGGCGGCATCTACCCGGAGATGAGGCGCGTGCGTCAAATCAAGCAGGAGATCAAGGCGCGGCTTGATGCCCTTTAGCTGACAGCGCCAGACCGCCGGCGGCAAGCTGCCGCAGCTCACGAGCGCCGTCCCCGAGACTCACTGAATCCAGCACGGCCAGCGCCTCCCGGGATTTCTGAGCGACAAGACGTTCGCAGTAGCCTTTCGCCCCGGTCTCATCCAGGCAGTCCAGAACGAGGGAGATGTCAGCGTCGTCCAATTCAGACTTCGCGTAGGTCCGAAGCAACCGCTCTCTGGTCTCTCCGCGCGCGCTGTCGAGAGCGTGGACGATGGGCGCGGACTTCTTGCGGCGCCGGATGTCGGCCGCCGGTTGCTTGCCCATCTCCGTCTCCACGCCCCAGACGCCGTTCATATCGTCGCGGACCTGAAATAAGACTCCCATCGCGCGGCCGAAGCGGCCCAGTTCTCCTGCCAGAGCGATGTCCTGAGCGCCGGCCAGCGCTCCCAGATAAAGCGCGCAATCGAAGAGGGCACCGGTCTTCCGATCGACCATATCGAGGTAGTCGGGCAGCGAGACAGCCGCCGACCCTTCGAAGGCGATGTCCATCGTCTGGCCCTCTACCATCTCCAGCGTTCGCTCGTCCAGAATGCGCGAGGCATCGACGACCGTCTCCGCGGAGACGCCTTCGCCGGCGAGACGCAGGAGGGCAGACCTGCCAAGCACCAGCATCGCGTCGCCGGCGTTAATGGCCTGCGCCTCCCCCCAGACCGCCCACACGGTCGGGCGGTGGCGGCGGATGCGATCGTGGTCTTGAATGTCATCGTGTACAAGGGAGAAGTTGTGGACTAACTCCACCGCGGCGGCGGCGGGCAAGGCTCGGCTGTAGGGTGCTCCGGTCGCCTCGCAGGCCAGCAGGCAGAGCGCCGGGCGGAGGCCCTTACCGGTCTGATCCGAAGGAGTGCCGTCAGTGGCCTCCCAGCCAAGGTGGTAGCGGACCATGCGGTAAAGGAGCTGAGGCGACCCCAAGGGGACGAGGGAGCGAAGATATTCCCGGAACTCCCGCCGGTGGCGGGAGAGAGCGGCCGGGGCGGCCAAAGCTACTCCCCCAGGAGATTGACGACAACCTCGCGATCCCGTCCGTGATCGAGTTCAATGAGGAAGATCCGCTGCCATTGGCCGACCATGAGCCGGCCGTTGACGACGGGGACGGATTCGCTTGCGCCGAGCAGAAGCTGCTGGCAGTGGGAGTGCCCGTTGGGCCGCTCGCCGTTGGTGGAAAGGGCATGGGCGTAGCGGTTGTGCGCATAGTCGTGGCTGGCGGGCGCCATCTTCTCAAGCATCTCCTCCATGTCTTTCAGGAGGTGCGGTTCCGACTCGTTGATACGAATGGCCGCCGTCGTGTGCTTCGAGAATATGACCGCGAAGCCGTTGTTGAGGCCCAGCTCGTGGGCAGTCTCTTCTACCTTGTCAGTTATGTCAATGAACTGGGGGCCCTTCTCCGTCCGGATCGAGAACGTCCGCGAGAGGAACTTCATGCGGGTTTCCTCCTTGATTTGCCCCATCGTGGTTCAGGATAGCGGCAGATGCCCCGTTGCGTCTAGCAGAACGGGCGGCGGATTGACTGTGCGAGACGAGCGCTCGTACGCTCCATGGCGAGAGGGCCGACCGCTTCCAGCAGAAGGGGACGAGATGAGTAAGATCGTAGACTGCAGCAAGGTTAATCCGGCGAGCGGGTGCAGCCACGTGGTGCGCGGCGCCACCGAAGAAGAGTTGCTGAAGAACGCCGCCGAGCATGCGAAGGAGCATGGTCTGGAGGCGACGCCGGAGCTGTTGACGATGGTGAAGGGGTTTATCGAAGAAGAGAAGTAGACCGGCCGTCCTTTTACACCATCACTTCGACCATGATTAGCTCTGACGGCGCCGTCGCCGTCACCGCCATCTCGCGCTCGTCCCGGATTCGAGCCGCTTCGCCGGAAGTCAGTCGCTCGGTATTCAGCCTCACGTCGCCTTCTATCAGGAAGAGGTACGCTCCGAAGCCATCCTCGAGCGTGTGCCTGACGGAGACGCCGCTCTCCAGCCGCAAGACGTACACCGCGGCGGCCTGGTGCACGAGAACGCTGCCGTCGGAGCGATCTGGGCCTACGGCACGCAGCCAGCGATTCGTGCGGTCGGCGGCTGAGAACACCTTCTGTTCAACGGACGGCGGGAGCCCCTGCTCGCGGGGCATGATCCACATCTGAATGAAGCGCAGCGGCTCCGTCGCCGAGGCGTTGCACTCCGAGTGGTAAGCGCCGGAGCCGAGGGTCATGCGCTGGACGGAACCGGCAGGCAGGATGCCGCCGTTGCCGAGGCTGTCGCGGTGTTCGAAGGTCCCTTCGACGACGTAGGTCAGACCTTCGACATCGCGGTGAGGGTGCATGGGCCAGACGGCGCCCGGGGTCAAGCGATCGTCGTTGAAGACGCGCAGGGTACCGAAGCCGGTGTTATCAGGGTCATAGTACTCATCGAACGAAAAGTGCCAGGCGGCGGAGAACCAACCTCCTTCTTTGCGGTATATCTCGTCACGCTGGCGGACCTCTATCACGGCTCGGCGTCCGACGGGTGCCGCCAGGGGGGCAGCCGCCCCTCTTTACGCGCTTTCTTGCGCTGGATTCCCGAGAGGATCTTAAACGTGCGCTCAATGTATTCCGGGCTCTGGGTGATCGCGACGTCCCCGGCCAACGGAACCAGCCGTCCTTCGCCCGGGAGGGAGGCACTGTGCCAACCGCCCGGGTACTCCCGCACCTTCGCATCGCGGAACTCGTACGAGCGGCCTTCAACGATGCCCGCGGCGCCGATTTCGATGCGGGTCAGCGCCGTCTCGTCGCCCACCAGGCACATCCGTAGTCCCCCGGTCATCCAGACGCGCAGGACGCGGGCGCGGAACGTGACGCGGTCACCGGCGGCACAGGCCTTCAGGGCGCCGAGGTCAGGCAGGGCCCGTCCGCTCACTTGCCATCCAGCCAGCGCACGATCTTTTCTACATTTTCTGCGAGGCTCACCCGCGCCTCTTCTACCAACCAGCGGAAGCAGGCGAGGCGGCTTGTGCCGTCCGGGGCGTAGTCCTCCCACGCGAGCACGAACGCGCGGCCCTCCGCGGGCCCGCGCCAGCCAGGTCTGGGGAAGAGATGCACATAGATCGTGCTGCCGTCGTCGGTGAAGCCGATGCCCCCGAAGGCCGTGGCCATCAGGTCTCCACGACTGTGCTGCACGAGCATCCGTTCGAGGTCTCTACCCAGGAAGCGCAACGCCATAGATCGATCGTAGCACGCGGCAAAGGCGATTAGCCGTAGAACGTACTTGCGATGCCCCCCGCATAGGCCATAAGCCTATCCGGCGTAAGTCCGTACGCGGGCGGGACGAGCGTGAGCGAGTCGGCAACCTGCCACGCCGGTTCGATCTTCTCGCGCACTTCATCCGGGGACCCGCAGACGACGAACGTCTCCGCCATCTCGTCCGGCACCAGGTGGGCTACGCCAAGATAGTCTCCCCGTTTCACGCCTTCCTGGAGGCGCAGCGCCTGTTCCCGGAAGCCGTGGGCAGCGAAGTACTCCTCGTACTGCTCGACACCGGCGTAGAAGGCGACAGTGGCTCTGGCGTCGTTAATCGCCTGCGCACGGTCATTATTGACAGCGACCCAGAGCCAGGCGTTGAACTCGATGTCCGATCGGTGCTTACCGCCGCGCGTCAGGCCGCGTTTCAGAGCGCCAGGGACATCGGTGGTGAGCCAGCGGACCGACCAGATGGGATGGCCGATCACACCGTCGGCGATCTCCGCCGCGAGGCTCACCAGCGGGCCACGCAGCGCAGCGATCCAGATCGGCAGGTCCGTGCGGACGGGCGGGGGCGGCGGTTGAAGCTCACTGAAGTCGTGTTTATGGTACTTGCCTTCGAACCTCGTAAGCTCGCCGGTGTGGGCCTTCGCGATGACCAACCGCAGTATCTCCACCACCTCGCGCATGTGCTCCAGGGGCTTGCCGTAAGGCATCCCGAAGAACCCCTCGCTCCAGGAGCGCACGCTGGAGCCGAGGCCAAGGGTGAAGCGCCCAGCGCTGAGCCGGTCCATGTCCAGCGCCGCCATCGCGGTCTCGAATGGACTGCGCACGAAAGCAAGCGCGATACCGGAGGCAAGCCTGACGCGCGACGTAACAGCCGCCGCCGCGGCGAGCGGAACAAAGGGAGGGCCGTAGACCTGCGGCGCGAACAGTCCTTCCAGCCCGGCATCCTCCTGCATCTTCGCTTGCATCGCCAGTAGCGGCGCGGGCAGAGGCGTCACCGTTCCCCAGTATCGGCGTTCGTCAGGCATCCTGAGCTTTCTCCTTCGCTTCTGGCGCTAGTTCGTCGCCGATGCTACGCCCGATTTCAAGCGCCGTCAACGCTCGACAGCGCACGCGGCCAGTGCTAACCTTGCCGCGATATGGCGGACTTCGTGCTCGCGCTGGACCAGGGGACGTCGTCTTCTCGGGCCATCCTGTTCGACCACGGCGGGAACGCGGTTGCCGCCGCGCAACGGGAGTTTCGGCAGATATACCCGGAACCAGGGTGGGTGGAGCACGACGCGGAGGAGATCTGGCAGACCCAGTTGGCGACGGCGCGGGAAGCGCTGAGCGCGGCCGGCGCCGTCGCACGCGACGTCGCAGCGATCGGGATCACCAACCAGCGCGAGACGACCGTTCTCTGGGATAGGGCCGGCCACGCGATTGCCAACGCGATCGTCTGGCAGGACAGGCGGACAGCCGGCATTTGTGAGGAACTGCGCTCACGAGGCACGGAGCCGCTCTTCCGAGAGCGCACGGGCCTGCGGCTGGACCCCTATTTCTCCGGGACGAAGATCAAGTGGCTTCTTGACCACGTAGCAGGCGCGAGGCGGCGAGCGGAGACGGGAGAGCTGATGTTCGGCACCGTAGACTCCTGGCTCATCTACCGACTGACCGGCGCGCACGCCACGGATTATTCGAACGCTTCCCGGACCCTAATGTACAACATCTTCGACCTGCGCTGGGACAACGATCTGCTAACCGCGCTGGATGTCCCTTCGTCCATCCTCCCGAAGGTCCGGGCTTCGTCGGGGACGTTCGCTCAGACCGAGGTGCTGGGCGGGTCGATACCGGTCGCGGGTGTCGCCGGCGACCAGCAAGCAGCGCTGTTCGGGCAGGCGGCGTTCGCGGCGGGAATGGCGAAGAACACGTACGGAACCGGGGCTTTCCTGCTGATGAACGTCGGGGACAAGGGTGTCTCGTCGACCTCCCTGCTCACGACCATCGGGTGGGGGCTGCCTTCGGACAGCGGGGACAAAGTGACATACGCGTTGGAGGGTAGCGTGTTCGTTGCCGGGGCGGCAGTGCAGTGGCTTCGAGACGAGCTGGGCATCATCTCGACAGCCGACGAGTCTGCGACGCTCGCCGCTGAAGTGCCGGACTCCGGTGGCGTATACTTCGTGCCCGCGCTGGTTGGCCTCGGCGCGCCGCACTGGGACCCGCAGGCCCGCGGTGCTATCGTCGGTCTCACCCGAGGAAGCAATCGAGCGCATATCGCCCGAGCTACGCTGGAGGCGATCGCCTACCAGACGCGCGACGTCATCGAGGCGATCGAGGCGGATTCAGGTGTCCGGCTATCGGAGCTGCGAGTGGATGGCGGCGCAGCGGCGAACGACCTGCTCCTCCAGATTCAGGCAGATGTGCTTGGGCGCGACGTCGTACGGCCCGCGGTCCTAGAGACGACCGCGCTGGGTGCCGCGTACCTCGCAGGTCTTGCGGTGGGATTCTGGAAGGACACGGAGGACGTGTCGCGCAACTGGAGGGTCGATCGCCGGTTCAGGCCCGAGATGGCCGAGGAACGGAGAGAGCAGCTGTACGCCGGCTGGAAACGGGCCGTGGAGCGGGCGAAAGGCTGGGCGAGCGCGTAGGCGGCGCTACGGTCCCGGAGTGGGCGTCGGGCTGGGGGTAGGAGCAGGCGTTGGCGTCGGAGTAGGCGTTGGGGTTGGGGTTGATGTTGGGGAAGGTGAAGGCGTCGCGCTGGGCACCGGCGTTGGGGTAGGCGTCGCGCTTGGCACCGGTGTCGGCGAAGGCGTGGGCGCCGGCGTCGGAGTGGGGACGGGTGTTGGCGGCGGCGGGGGAGGCGGCGGTACCGCCTGCCCATCAAGTCCGTACCTCGCCGCCATAAAGTCCCAGACGTCGCGCGAGAGCTTCGCGCCGAACGAATAGCCGATGTATTCCGTACGGGCCATCTGCGACATGTAAGTGATTGCGTACGCCTTTTCCTTACCGTCCGCGCCCTTGAACGTGACGATGCCGGCGTCGTTATTGACCCAGCCGTCGTAGTCTACGTAATAGCCGATTTTGTGGGCCACAGTAGCCTGAGATGGCAATCGCCCGGGCAGGATATAGTTCACAAACCAGGCGATGTCTCGCATTTTCGCCAGCGTGTACGCGGTCCATTCAGGATTGAAGAGCTGGCCGCGGTAGAGTTTCGTGAGGACGTCGTTCGTTTCGAGGGTTGTGAGGATATTCGGTACGTAGGGCTCGCCACCGTAATAGGGAACGTGGTCGAAGTTCGAAGCCGCCATTCCCCACGAACTCATGAGGTCGCGCGCGCGCTGCAGCCCGGCGGAATAGGAGCCGAAGGTCCTCTGGAGGAAATTCTTGACCTCTGGAGGATAGCTGGTCCCGATGCCCCGGTAGACGCTATATGAGACAGCCGATGGGTCCCCACGTCCGGCCTGGAACTCACTCACGATTGAGAACAGGGCGAACATGTTGATCGTGCAGGCGGTCCGGTGCGGTGCGTTGCCTCCGATGGAGATCGTTTCGCCGCTCTGCAGGTCGGTGACGGCTATCGCCACGTCAATCCCGCCGACCTGCGCGTTGTACGCCCGGATCGAGTCATCCAGTTGCTGACGTAGGCCCAGCAAGTCCGCTGATGCGTTAACGTTCTCCGGTATGCCGCCGGGAGCCGCCGCGGCAGGCGCAGACGGCTGGTCACCGCCTGTCGCAGGCCGCGACGATGGCGGCGGGTCGGCTACCGCAAACGCCGGTGTCGGCGTGACGGTGGGTCCCGGCGTCGCTGAGGCCGCCGTCGGGCGCGCCCGCGTGAGCGGGCCGAGCCCTGAGTGCGTACTGGCATCGTGGCTGCTGTTCCGCCCAGAGTCTGCGGGCGGCAAGAGAGATGAGGCGTCCGTGGGCGCCAGAAGCAAGGCGGCGACAAGGACGAGCCCCGCGAACGCGGCCGCGGTCCGAGACGCCAACAGGCCCGGCGTAGGTGCACGCTTCTGTGAAGGCCGCGAGGCGGCCTTCACGCATTCACTTCCCGTGGACACGGACTTTACGTTGCTCTTTTTCGTCTTGTGCGAGTTCGCGATTAGCGCTGCCAGTATTGACAACGCAGCAATTATCGCCAGGGATACCCAAAAGGCCGAAATACGGCCTCTCATAGCGCGGGCGATCCTCCGTAAACAAGACGGCTTTTCATCAGGTGCCGTTGCAGTATACGCGCTTTAGAAGCCGCGAATCATCTGACACCTGTTAGACTTTGGCCGTGGCAAGGAGCAAGCTGATCCGCGATCTTGAAGCGGCGATCGGCCGCCGCTGGGTGCTGCACGCTCCGGAAGACCTGCTGGTCTATGAATACGACGCCACGATCGATCGCGGGGTGCCGGAGGCTGTGGTGCTGCCGGACAGCGCAGCGCAGGTGGCGGAAGCTGTGCGCATCGCCCGCCAGCACGGCGCCGCGGTAACGGCGCGAGGCGCCGGCACCGGCCTCTCCGGAGGGGCGATCCCCTGCGAGGGCGGGGTAGTCATCGTGACGACGCGGATGAACCGCATCCTTGAACTTGATGCGGAGAACGGCACCGCGGTCGTCGAACCCGGCGTCATCAACCTCGACATCTCGAAGGCGGCGGCGCCGCACGGCCTGTACTACGCGCCGGACCCATCCAGCCAGAAGGCCTGCACCATCGGTGGAAACGTGGCCGTGAACGCCGGAGGGCCGCACACTCTGCGCTACGGCTCGACGGTGAACCATGTACTGGGACTGGAGATCGTGACCGCGGACGGGGAACTCATCTGGCTTGGCGATAAGACCTCGGATGTCCCGGGGTACGATCTGACCGGCGTTGTCGTGGGCTCGGAGGGGACGCTGGCGATCGTGACGAAGGTGATCGTGCGACTGCTCCACAAACCGGAGTGCGCAATGACGCTTCTCGCGATATTCGACGACATAGATCAAGCCTCGCGCGCCGTCTCAGCGATTATCGCCGCGGGCGTACTTCCCGCCGCTCTAGAATTGATGGATAAAAACACCATGCGGGCAGTTGAGCCGTTCGTGAACGCAGGATATCCGCCGGACGCCGGAGCGGTGCTGCTGGTGGAGGTAGAGGGACTGGCGGAAGAAGCAAAGGAGCAGTTGGACGCGTCGCAGCGGGTCTGCACCGAATCGTTCGCGCGAGAAATCAGGCTGGGGCTGTCAGAGGCTGATCGCGAGCGGTTGTGGGCCGGGCGCAAGGGGGCCTTCGGAGCGCTGGGGCGACTGGCGCCCTCGTTCTACATTCTTGACGGTGTCATCCCGCGCACGAAGCTGCCGGAGATACTGGCCGCGGTCAACGCGGCCTGCGAGCGGTTCGGCTTCGGGGTGGCGAATGTGTTCCACGCCGGTGACGGCAATCTGCACCCGAACGTGATGTTCGACGAACGCGTGGCGGGCGCGACGGACCGCGTGTTAGATCTGGGCGAGGAGATCATGCGCCTATGCGTGGACGCCGGCGGGAGCATCACGGGTGAGCACGGCGTGGGGCTGGAGAAACGAAACTACATGTCGTGGATCTTCTCCGACGACGACCTGGAGATGATGTGGCGGCTGAAGGCTGCGTTCGGGTCAACGGAGGGCTTCAACCCCGGCAAGCTGTTTCCTACGTCGAAGGGCTGCGGAGAGGTGTCGTCGAGGATGCGGGCCGCCATCGACAGGGTTGGGCCGGGCGCGTACGTCTAGTCATGGTCACGGAAACGTCGATCATTGCGGACCTGGCGGCGATCGCCGGCCCTGAGCACGTGTACGAGCCTCCTGCTGAGCAGCCGGGGCGCCACGAAGTAGACGGCCTGGCGCCGCGGGCCATCGTGGAGCCGGCGTCATACGAAGAGGTTGCGGCCATCTTGCGATACGCGGATGAGCGGCGACTGGCAGTAATCCCGCGGGACGGCGTCCTGCCCGGCAACGTGCCAGCTCGCTACGACATCGCCTTGAGCCTGCGGCGGATGAGCCAGCTAATCGAGCACGAACCGGCAGACATGACTGTCACCTGTCAGGCCGGGATGATGCTATCTGAGCTGCAGGTTGCGCTTGACGCGAAGGGCCAAATGATACCGGCTCTTCCGTCAACGTCCGATCCGAGCGTCGAAGGCCTGCTCGCCGCGAATGGGCCCTGCGATGGCCGGCACGCCTACGGAACGCCGCGCGACTACACGATCGGAATGCGTGTGGTCACGGCGGAGGGCCGGATCACGCGCGCCGGCGGCAAGGTCGTGAAGAATGTGGCGGGATACGACCTCTGCAAGCTGTACACAGGATCGTTCCGCACTCTGGGGGTCATCGTCGAGGCGACCTTCAAGACGATCCCGCTGCCTCGGGCGCGCAGGCGAATAGTGCTGGAGTTCCCGTCTCCCGCCAGAGCGTGCGCATTCGCCTCGGAGATGGCGCGCCGAGGTCTCGCATTGGAAGACGTCGTTCTCAACAGACACGGCGCGCCGACTTCCAGCGGGCCGGAAGCCGTTGTTCAGACGATCCTCCAGTTGCACCTGGCCGGCGCTCTTGCGGCCGTGGACCGGTCTCAGCGAGAGATCGAGCAAACGGCGGCCCAAGAGGGCGCCAAGCGGCTGGACGACCGGGACCTCGACGCCGCCTGGGACAACGTGGCATCCGATGCAGGGCGAACGCTGGAGTGCAAGCTCGCGATTCCGCCAAGCAAGCTACCCGATCTAATTCAATCCCTAGACCGCGAGTGCGCTTATGCGACGATCCAGGCGCAACCCACCTGCGGCACGTTGGTGGCTGCCTGGGCCGGTGGCGGGAGCGACGGCGATCTGCTGTCCCGCGTGCGAGGAACGGTTGCCCGGGCAGGCGGGACTCTTGTCGTGCAGCATTGCTCGCCCGAACTCAAGCGCGAGATCGACGTATTCGACGAGATACCGGCGCCTTCGTTCGCATTGATGCGCAATATCAAGGCGCAGTTTGACCCGAACGGTGTTTTGAGCCCCGGGCGGTTCGTGGGAAGGCTCTGATGGCAGACCTGCCCGTCGCCCCGAATTTGCCGAGACACGACCAGGAGCAGTTCTCCCAGTGCATT
Source organism: uncultured Dehalococcoidia bacterium (assembly GCA_964558415.1). Classification (GTDB taxonomy): domain Bacteria; phylum Chloroflexota; class Dehalococcoidia; order SM23-28-2; family RBG-16-64-32; genus CAZLDI01. Next base: position 72,005 of record CAZLDI010000006.1, on the reverse strand, counting down.
CGCTGCGGGCTCTGCTCGCAGCACTGCCCCACGTACGTGGAAACAGGGTTGGAGACGGAATCGCCGCGGGGCCGCCTGTACATAATGCGAGCGCTCGATGAAGGGATCATCGAGCCGACCGCAAACGCCCTCTCGCACCTGGACCAGTGCCTGCAGTGCCGAAACTGCGAGGCGGTCTGCCCCTCCGGCGTCCAGTACGGCCACACAATGGAGATGGCGCGGGCAGCGGTCCTGAGCTCAGGGAGTGCGCCGCTGGCCTGGCGCCTGCGGGCGGCCTTCCTGCGTCAGGTTATCGCGCGGCCGCGGCGGCTGGCCATACTGGCCCGGCTATTGCGTGCGTACCGCGTCTCCGGCCTGAGAGCAGTGGCTGAGCGCATTCCTTTCATTCGAGACCGGGTGCTGTTCGTTCCACCGGTCTCGGGCCGCGCGTTCCGTGAGGCAGGCGTCGTAGCTCGCCCGCGCGGCGCAGTGGCCAAGCGGGTGGCGTTGCTGACCGGCTGCATCATGCCCCTGGCCTACGGACGCGTCCACAGGGCCACGGTTCGCGTACTGGCGCGCAACGGTTGCGAGGTGGTGGTGCCACCCGGCCAAGTCTGCTGCGGCGCCTTGCACGGCCACAACGGCGACGCGGCGACGGCGCGGATGCTGGCGCGGCGGAACGTGGACGCCTTCCTAGAGGATCCACCGGACGCGGTTGTGGTGAATTCCGCAGGTTGTGGAGCGGCGATGAAGGAGTACGCCCGACTTCTGATAGATGACCCGGACTACGGAGCCAAAGCGCGTCGATTCTCAGAGTTGGTGCGGGATGTGCATGAGTTCCTGGTGGACCTCCCTTTCGCGCCGCCGGAGAGCCCATCCGCGATCAGCGTCACGTATCAGGACTCCTGCCACCTTGCCCACGCGCAGCGAGTGCGTGAGGCGCCGAGGCGCGTTCTGCAGTCGATTCCCGGCGTGACGTTCGTCGAGATGGAGCACGCTGATCGTTGCTGTGGGAGCGCGGGCATCTATGCGTTCACGCAGCCGAAGATGTCCCTGCAATTGCTGGAGTCCAAAATGCATGACGTTCGCGGTACGGGAGCGCAGGTGCTTGCGACGGCTAATCCCGGTTGCATGGCTCAGTTGGAGGCGGGACTGCGGCGGTACGGGGTGGCGGGCCGCGTGGTGCACGTGATAGAGCTGCTGGACGCCGCGTATGGCGCCCAGACGGATCGCTAGGCGCCTGCCCTAGCGGTCGAATTCACCCGCTATTCACCGCGCGTCTCCGCAGGGTTTACTGATACTGAACCGCTTACGTGGGATACTACGCGTGTACCCGAGGGCGCTGTCTCAGGAATCGCCATTGCGGAAAACAACTGCCGGTGACGAACCGGATAAACAGAATTCAATTTTTCGATATCGAAACGTGTAACGCGAGAGCAACGGCGGCGTCTATTGTTCATCCCAACAGACGGGGGAGCACCGCGCTCCTCCACAATTCGCGGCCTGACGGACGCGACGCATAGCGAGGGGGGAACAATGACATCGATGCGGGTAGCAGTGGCCGACCGGCCGCAGATCGCCCAGCCCAGAGTCAGGGAGGCCGTGCAGGAGGCCCCATCGGCGCCACGCCGCCGGCGCGGCGACCGATCATCTACCGCAAAACCGACTGAGTTCGCCGAGCTCTATCACCAGTACTTTCCCAAGGTCTTCGCCTACGTGTACGGCCGCGTCCAGGAGAAAGAGGTGTCCCTGGACATAGTGTCCGACGTCTTCGAGAAGGCGTACCTCAAGATGAAGTCCCTGCGCTCTCCGGACTCCTTCGGTTCGTGGCTGTTCACTATCGCCCGCAACGAGGTCTCCTCCCACTGGCGCAAGACGAAACCCGCGGCCAAGGCAGCGCAAGAAGCAGCGTGGGAGAACGAGCTTCGACAGAGCCAGCGAGGGCCGGAGGAGACCGTCCTCCACAAGGAGAGACTGCATGCCCTGTCAGTCCTGGTGCGGCAGCTGCCCAGAAGGGAGCAGGAGATCATCGCCCTGAAGTTCGACGGGGAACTGACGAACCGCGAGATCGCGAATGTCCTTGACACGAGCGAAGTTAACGTGCGGGTCACTATCTTCCGAGCGCTGCGCAAGTTGCGCGACAGGCTACAGACGAGCGGGGGTACCTAGCCCTTGAATGAGCAGGAGCGGGCCGATTGGTTGGCCCGGGAGGTGGAGGATATTCTGAGGGGGGGCCGCTCCTGCGGAGACTCGGCTGAGGCCACGCCGGCGCTGAGCGAAGCCGAACTCGAGGCATTGATGCGCGTCGCGCGGGACCGCCTCGAGTCGGCGAGCGATTCGGCCCAGGCCGCCCTTCAGTACGAGGGTATCGTCTGGCAGAAAGTAATCGAGAAGATCGACGGGCGGCGAGCGGCAAGCCCGCGTTCAACGGCGGAACCGCCGGAGTTCAATCCGGGATGGGCCGACCCCCACACCGAGGCGGAGGTCGGCGACATCATTCGCCAGCGCAGACTGCTCGCGAATGAGCTGTTCTCCATCGCGGAGGGGCATCGCGACGAGGTCTGGAAGAAGGTCTCTGCCCGCCTTGAGCCGCGGCCGTCACGCGGCGTATGGCGATTCTTCGAGCGCCGGTCAGGAGCGGCTGACGGTCTGGCGCCTGGTCTGGATGCGACGGCGCGGGGAGAAGCGATCGCGGCGTCCGGAGACCCATTCGTCGATGATCTGATCCGAATAGCGCAGGCCAGAAAGGCGCTGTCCAAGTTTGCTACGGACGTCTCCGCCGAGTCCCAGGCGCGCACGTGGACGCGCATAGAGCACAAAATCTCACGCCAATCGCGGCATCACGACCAGGAGCCGGCGCGACCATCCCGGGGCATCGTCATGAGCTACAGGCTTGCGGGGGCGGCCGCGCTGGTTGCGTTGTTCGCGGCAGCGGTAGGCCCGATCCCGGCGACAGGCATCGCAGGGCACCCGGCTGTGGGCCTGGTCAATTACGCGGGTGGACACCTGGGGATTCGCGAGAGCGACACCGCACCGCCCACCGCGCCGGGAGACGCTCTGGAGGTGGATGGCGTAGAGGCCAGCGCAGGAGAGGCGTCGGAGCTCCTGGGGTTCGCAGTGCAAGAGCTTTCTGAGTCACCAAACGACTACACGCTAAGGTCCTCCCGATACTACAACGTGCCGATCACGGCTGACTCTGGCGGGGTGTTCGTGTCTATATACCAGGGCAACGCGATCGGGTCTTCTGAGCTGGCGATCTATCAAGAGCGGGCGTTCGGCGCGGAGATCACGGCCGCCGGAGGCGCTGTCTTCGACGTAGCCCTGTCCGACGGGACGGAAGCAAGCTATGTGAACGGGGCGTGGGAAGCGGGCGCCGCCGGATTCGCCTGGCTTGACGGTGAGTCACAAACGCTTGTGTTCGACAGGGATGGGTCGCGCACGATCATCCGGTATAGCGGACCGAGCACCGACCCGGCGCTGCTGCTTTCCGTCGCGAACCAACTCGACGCGGCCGGCGACTAAACTGACGGCGTCGAGGCGGCGTGCAGGGATGATAATGGGCGCAGCCTGCCGGGCTTTCTGATGCCCGCGGGAATGGCCAGCTGGCTCAGGCCTACTCGATATCCTCGCGAGCACGGCGCTCGCGCATCATCTCGAACAGCAGGTTCTCCACCACCATTAGCAGAAGCAGGACCTGCCGCTGTTGCCGGCGGGGCATTCTCGCGAGCATCTGCAGAAGCTCGGGGTCGATCTTCTCGGCCCAGGGGAGGTCCGCCACGGTTAGCGGCGAGCCTTCGAGAGCCCGGCGCCAAGCTGGATAACGTCACCGTTCGGGCGCGAATGCCCGGTGGCTTCTCCGTTCGCCGGGTTGAGTATGCGCTCCATTCCCTCAAGGGCCAGGAGCAGGCGACGCTGCTTGTCGCGAGGCAGTCGGGTGAGGTAACCGAGCAGTTCCGGGTCGATGGTAGATTCGTAGTTCTGGTATGTGCGCTTGAGCGTGCGAAGCGTCGGGTACCCGGCCGCCTCGAACAAGTCGTCCGGGTCGACGTGGACGGCCTGGGCGATGCGCAGAAGTACGGCGGCGGACGGGTTCTTCACCTCGCCGTTCTCGAGCTGCGACAAGTAGCCTTGACTCAGCTCAGACTGGCCGGCCAGTTGTCCCTGGGTCAACTCCAGTCCGTCTCGAAGCTGTTTGATCCGCTCCCCGAGTTTCATTACGTCATCATCTCCAAGCGGGATCGCCTCGAACGATTGTGGGCTCCCCCGGTAGTCGTGTCAAATTGCTGGACTTCAGGATGCCCCGTTGGCCACTCGCCGCTGCCTGGACGCAACACGGGCCGGCAAACTACTGCGGGATACACGCTCCAGCCCCTGGAACACGCTCAACAAGTGGCCTTGATGCTGACGCGGGATGCGTGCCAGAAAGCGAAGCAGGTCGGGATCAACTGTTACCTGGTAGGCACTGGTGCTCCCCCCGTTCGCTTCGTATCCGGCCGCCTCCATAATCGCCCGCGGGTCTACGTGCAGGGCTTCCGCGAGGCGGAAAATGACCGCTGCGCTGGGATTCTGTACCTCATCGTTTTCGAGCTGCGAAAGGTAGCCCTGGCTCAATCCGCCTTGAGAGGCGAGTTGGGCCTGGCTCATTCCCATCTCGTCGCGAAGGGTACGTATCTTCGAACCGAGTGCCATGATCGTAACCTACTTTGCCAGGGCGTCCGCGATGCGTATGGCCGCGGGCCCGAGGATCACACCGAGAAATGCCGGGAAGATGAAGAGCACGAGCGGGAACAGCATTTTGATCGGCGCCTCATGTGCCGACTGCTCTGCCTTCTGACGCCTTCGGGTCCTCAGCTGATCGGACTGGACGCGCAGCACCTGGGCGATGCCAACACCAAGTTGTTCCGCCTGGATGACGGAGTTGATAAAGCTGGACAGCTCTTCAACACCGATCCGCTCGTCCAGTTCAACCATCGCCTCACGACGGAGCTTGCCCATCGCGACATCGCGCAACATTCGGGAGAGCTCCGCCGCCAGAGGGCCTTCGCTCTTCTCGGCGACGCGGGCCAGCGCCGCGTCCAGCCCGAGACCGGCCTCAACACAGGTCGTGATCAAGTCCATGGCATCCGGCAAAGCCCTAATGACCTGCTTCTGCCGGGCCTTAACCTTGCCTTTGAGCCACATTCGCGGAAACATCCAGCCAAGCGCGCTGAACATCACTACAAAGAGCAGCTTCTGAAGGATCAGGTTGCTGGGCAACGCCACAAACATCATCAGAGACACGCCGAGGAGCGAGACGAACGTCACGCCCCAGAAGGTAACGAAGTTGTTGAGCTTCATCGGTTCGCCGGACATCACCAGCTGCTTCTGGATGTCCGCCAGGACGGACTGCGGAAGGATGGAGCTCAGCGCCTGGGCGATGCCCTCGAAACCGGGGCGCAGGACGCGTTCGGCGAAGGGGACCTCGAGGTCAACCTCATCACCTTCCAGAGACACGGCGCGATTGCGGAAGTCTTGAATTCGTGCCTCCATGGAGGGCGCGCGCGAACGGCCGAACAGCGCGACGCTGAGACAGGCTACCGCCCCGAAGACGGTTCCAAGTATCAGGGCCAATATCATCTCTGCCTCCTAAACCTCAATCGCCATGATCCGCTTCATGGAGAAGTAGCCCAAGACCTCGAGACCGATGGCACCCGCCAGGATCCCACGACCAGCCATCTCCGTGAAGAGGAGACTCATGTATCCGGGGTTCATAACCATGAAGATGCCGAACATGAGCACCGGAAGCCCACCGATGACGATTCCTGTCATCTTCTGCTGCGCGGTCAAGGTGTTGATCTCACCGCGGATCCGCTCGCGTTCGCGCATCGTTGCTGACACCTTGTCGAGGATCTCGGCCAGGTTTCCGCCCACGGCGCGCTGAATGTTAATGGCGGTAAGCACCATGTCCAGGTCTTTGCTGTCGATTCGGTCTCCGAGGGCGTTGAGCGCGTCCTCAGCGCTCATACCCAGGTTCGCCTCGCGAAGCATCCGTCGGATTTCCAGAGCTATCGGCGGCTGCATCTGCTTGGCCGCGAACTCGAAGCTCTGCATCAGACCATACCCAGACTTGAGCGAGTTGGAGACCAACCCGAGAAAATCTGTCAGTTGACCGTTGATGCGCGTGGTCCTCTTCTTCTTCTTGCCGTTAACCCACATGGCCGGGAGCATGTAGCCCACGACCGCCATGCCAACTGCAGCGAGAAGATTGAAGGGCTGGAACCCGAAGATGAGCGGCGCCAGCATCAACAGGCCGGCCATCCCCCACCGAATCAGGTAGAACTCACCCACTCGCAAAGGAACACCGGCGCGCTCCAGATGCAGGGCAAGCGTCTCGGACCCCTTGAATTGGCCAAGGAAGGCGCTGAGCACCGGAAGCCCACTGTACGATCGCTCCTTGAAGCGAGCGGTCTGCTGTTCCTGGGACACCGGCTGACCCTCTCCCTGTCGGTATACCTCCAGGCGGGAGGCCATCGAGCCGTCTGCGCGAGTGCTAGCGCGGAGGCCGGAAACCACCAGGAAGATGGCAAGCGCGACGAAAAGTGCGATTAAGATAACCAGCGGGTCCATGGCTTACCCCTTTCGAGCTATGAACATGTCCACTGGCAGGGTGACCCCGGAGGCTTCAAACCGTTCCGAGAACGAGGGCCGGATACCCGTCGGCGCCATATAGCCGATGATCTTACCGTCTTCAGTGATTCCGGTCTGCTGGAACTTGAAGAGGTCCTGCAGCGTCACGATCTGTCCTTCCATGCCCGTTACTTCGGTGATGTGAGTCACGCGCCGCACTCCATCAGTGTGTCGGGCCAGCTGCACGATCAAATGGAGAGCGGAGGCCACCTGCTCACGGATCGCTCTCTGCGGCAGATCGAGGTTGGCCATGAGCACCATGTTCTCGATACGTGCCAGAGCGTCCCTGGGTGAGTTGGCGTGCACGGTGGAGAGCGACCCTTCGTGGCCCGTGTTCATGGCGTTCAGCATGTCAAACGCCTCCGAGCCGCGGACCTCGCCGATGATGATGCGGTCAGGACGCATGCGCAGCGTGTTCTTCAGGAGATCGCGCTGGGCTATCTCGCCCTTGCCGTCCACGTTGGACGGACGCGCCTCCAGGCTCACAACGTGAGGCTGCTGCATCTTGATTTCGACCGGATCTTCGATCGTGACTATGCGCTCAGCCTCCGGGATGTAAGCGGAGAGTGCGTTGAGGAACGTTGTCTTACCGGTACCAGTACCACCGGATATGAGGATGTTCAGCTTGAGCCTCACGCAAGCGTTCAGGAAGTCGGCGGTCTCCGTGGTCGTGGCGGCGCCCTTGACGAGATCGTCCATAGAGAGCTTGTCAGCCCGGAACTTTCTAATGGTGATAGTGGGGCTCTTGGGCGCCACCGGCGGGATTACGACGTTGACACGAGAGCCGTCCGGGAGGCGGGCGTCCACCATGGGTGAGGTCTCGTCGACGCGACGGCCGATTGGAGCGATGATGCGCTCAATCACGCGCTGGATGTGCGCGAGGTCGCGGAAACGGACGTCGCTGAGGTACAGGATACCTTCGCGCTCGAAATAGACCTCGTCAGGCGCATTGACCATGACCTCCGAGATGGAGGGGTCGCGCATCAGCGCATCGATCGGGCCCAGGCCGACGACCTCGTCGACGACGCGGGAGACGATCTGGTCGCGGGTGATCCCGCCCACGCTGGGCATCTCCCGGCGCAGCAGCGTTTCCGATGCCTGTTCGACTACCTTGCGCCGTTCGTCCGGAGGCATGTTACCGATCTGGTCCGCATCCAGCTCTTCGATGAGCATCTGGTGCATGCGGAAGATCAGCTGCTCCATATCCTCGTTGTAGCGGCCGGGAGTCATTCGGGGAGCGGTGGCGGTGGGCCGGATCACGGCGCCGCCCGGTCTGCCTTGCTGGAAACTTGTCATTTGTTTACTCCACGCCTAATTCGGCTTTGTCTTCTGCCGCTGAGCCCAGAATGCGGCTGAAGATTCCGTTCTTTGTCGGTGCTTCTTTCGGCTTCTGTGCCGGCTGCTGTTTCACGCCACTGAGGGCATACGCCATCTCAACGACGCTCTCGGAAGCCTTCGATTGCGGCTTGGCGACGACCACGGGCATGCCTAGTTGTGTGGCGGCGCTGATGTTCCTGTCGTACGGAATAGTCCAGAACACGTCGCGCCCCAGCATGCGCCGCACCTCGTGCGTTTTGACGTCGCTGGCGTCGTTGGTCGAGTTGATGACCAGTTTGATCTTGTCCTGCGGGAAGTTCCAGGAACGCAGCATATCGATGGCAAGTAGCGTGTCCTTGAGGGCGGCCATATCAACGGTGGCCACAAGCACCACCATGGTCGCCATCTCCAGCGCCCGCGCGACGATGTCGTTGAAGGTGCCGGGTGTGTCCAGAATGACGTAGTCATACGTTTGCATGAGCAGCTGGACGACACGCTCGATATGACCCGCGTGGACGTTGCGCCAGTCCGTTGGCCGGATGGGCGCGGGCAGGATCACTACCCCGGTGTTGTGGGTGTAGGTGCAGTCCTGAACGATCTCGCGCGTGATCTCCTCTTCCGGAATCGCCAGGTCCGCAATACTGCGCTCCACAGGGATGTCCATGAGGATGGCAACGTCACCGAAGCGGGTGTCGAGGTCGACGATCACGACCGACTGGCCGGTCTTCTGGACGATGGCGGTGGACAGGTTGGTGGCGATTGTCGTCTTGCCGATACCACCCTTCGCGCCGAAGACGGTGATCACTGTCCCGGCCGCAACCGGTTCATCCATCTCTCCGGAGATTCGCGCCCTGCGGCGCTCCTCCTGCGCAACCACCGTGTGGATGGAGTTGATGAGTTCTTCTTCCTTTACGGGCGCCAGCAGGTAGTCCTTGACGCCGGCCAACATGGCCTTGCGCATGGAGTTGGCGTCCCGGACGCTGGAGTAGCCGATGATCGGCGAGTGCGGTAAGAGGTCCGCTATCGCCTCGACCGTCTGCAGAGCCCGGATGAGGGGCTCCTCAACGGCGATGACAACCACGTCCGGCTCCGCGGTCTTCGCCAGAGAGACTGCCTCGATGCCGTAGCCAGCCTCGCCTATGACTGCGAAACCTGAGAGCGCGAGCATCTTCTGAACTTCGTCCCGCGCCACGGGCTCGGGTCCGATAACGATCACCCTTGGATTCCGTGCCATCGCCTTCCTTCGCTTCCTCTGGTTGGTCCCTGTTTATCCCCTGGTTAGTTGACGTCTAGGGGAGTGCGGCGATTCCGAGGACTGCGGCGCAGTCCGGGATGCCGCTCTCATTGAACTCGGTCCGGCCCTGGACGATCTCCTGATCGCCCTGAGCGCGCAACGCAAGCGCCAGGCGGCCGTCAAAGTTCAGCCGGCAGGTGTCGGAAACGGACAGGACCTCGCCTTGAATCGGCGTAACGGCCAGGGTGACGGTAGTCGCCTCGTCGTTGTGATCCTCCGTTTGCTCACCGGGGTTGGCAACAACGTCGCGGACGTTCTGGCCAATGGCCAAAACCAGGACGTTCTGGATGACTGTAGCCGCGATCTGGTTGCTGCCAGCCGACTCGGCGCTGCCGCCGGAGCCATCGTCCGACTTGACTTTGACGGAGAGGATGATGTCCACGTAGTCACCCGGGCGGATGAGGCCGCCGGCGCCGATCAGGCTGCTCACCTCGACCGAGACGGCGCGCTGGCCGGGCTTCAGGAGCAGCGAAAGCGGCGGGTTGTCGCCAAACGCTTCGAGCGCCGTTTCGCTCCCCGTGATCTTCGCCGAGATCACCTGCTCACCAGCCACGATGGGTACCGTGGTAACCGAGTCGACGACGTCTTCCGGATTACTAAACGAACCGAGGAGAACGTCTGCCTGGACAAAATTCTTTGTCGCGATCATCTCCGCGGTGATCCGGGTGCCCGACGCGATGTTCTGATTGGCAACCAGGACCAGGACGTCGCCGGCGCTGCCGCCGCTACTGCCGGTATCGCTGCCGCCGGCGCTGCTGAGATAGACAGCGATGAGTACCGCAGCCGCGCCACCAAGGACGAGGCCGAGTACGAGTGGGAGCTTACTGCCGCCCTTGGGAAGGGCCATTCCTTTGATCATGGTTCACCTCTGCTGCAAATGTGCTTGAACTGTGTCTGATGGTTAGATGAATTGCCAGCCAGCGCCGTTACAATGCGCGGCCATCGATATGGTGAATTTCGTATACGGATCGCGCGGTGTCATAACCCCCGGGTTCACCCCCTCCTCTGTCAAAAGTAATCTGCTCTACTGGACCAGCCGCCTGGCGGTGACGCCGTCCGCAGGATCGTAGGCCATGAGGAACCAATCGGCCTGGGAGTAGACGGCGTTCACGATGCTGACCTGCACTTCCCAGTGGCCGGTCCCCTTGCAGTTACCGTCTACGCAGCTGTAAGAGTCATAGTAGGCGAGCGACCAGCCCTCGATCGTGACAGTCTGAATCGGCGTGCTGTCATAGCTGACGATCGGGATCATTACCAGCCAGGGACTGCCCGGACAGGCAACGCTGTAGCTATTAGGACCGTTCGAGACGAACACCTCGCCGAAGTCGTCCTTGCCATTCTTATTCGCGTCACAGGCCGGTCCAGCGGCGAGGCGGTCGTCTATCCCGTGACCGGTGCCGCCAACCTTGTTCCCGGAGAGGGCGTCTACAATCGTTGCCTGACAGGCGGGAAGGGATTGCCCGTCGATGCAGTACGTGGTGTCGGCCGTGCCGTCAATGATGTTGCCCTGGTACTCCGCGGCGCCGCCACCGTTGCCGTCGAAATCCAGCGCGCCGTACCAGCCGTTGATGGCGCTGCCGCCGGCGCCCACTTTCACGGTGCAATCCGCGTTGAGGACGGCGTCGCCGTTGGCATCGAGACAGTCGGAGTCGCCCTGGAGGATCGCCCACGGCATGAGGTCGTTGCCGCCCGCAAGAGATCCAACGCGAGCAGCGGCGTTCGCGTCCACCCTGCTGGTCACCAAGCCCAGAGAGCGGCCGAAGATCCAGCTGAACTCGTCGGCGAGCTGTATATACAGGGTGTCGTTGGCCACATCCGTGGAGCGGACCTCTATCTTCTCGATCTGCTCCGGACGGATGCCGTTATTGGCAGCCCAATCCTCCGCCCTCTTGACGGCGAGATCGGGGTTGGCAGGCAGCTCAGCGACGCCCGCCAGGGCTGCGGCATCTGACGAGTTCTGGAGATGCCGGCGGTCCTCGTAGAACAGGCCGAGGTCAATCGCCAGCGCGGTGAACCCGAAGAAGACGACCATTCCCAGCGCGACCATCACGACGAGGCTGCCGTGTTCCGTATTCCCTTTCCTCTGCTTCATTCCATCCCACCTCCCCATAAATTTGTTCGGTCAGCTCATTTGATGAGACGCCTGACTACGATGCCAGCATCCGCGTCGTAAGCCGTGAGGAAGCCGGCAGCCTGGCTGTATGCGGCGTCAGCTATGTGAATGGTGACTGCCCAGTGGCCGTTGCCATTGCAGTTGCCGACGCAGGCGTAACTCTCCAGGTACGCCAGGGCCCAGGCCCTAATAGTCACTGTCTGGACCGGCGTGGAGCTGTAGCTGACAATCGGGATGATGATCATACGCGGGCTGTTTGTGCAGCCGACGACGTAGGCCTCTGGCCCAATCGGGTTGGGCCAGAAGATCTCGTCGAAGTCGTCAATGCCATTGCCACCGGTATCGCAGGGCGCGCCGGCAAGGGCGAGGCGGGTGTCGATGCCGGTATCGGTGGGGCCGACCTTGTTACCTGAAAGTGCGTCTACGACCGTTACCGCGGAAACGCACCCCGGCGACGTGTCACCGGCGATGCAGTAGCGCCAGTTGGTGGTACCGTCGATGATGTTCGCTTTGTACTCGGCAGACCCACCGCCCGTGCCGTCAAAGTCCAGGGCGCCGTACCAACCGTTGATCGCGCTGGCCGTGGCTCCCACTTTCACGATGCAGGGGCCGCCGCCGAAGATGGCGTCGCCGCTGGCGTCCAGACAAGCGGACTCGCCCTGGAGCAGGGCCCACGGCATCATGTTATTGTTGCCGCCGAGGCCGCCGGCGGTCGCCACCGCCTCCGAGGTCACGGTGCTGGTGGTCAGGCCGAGGACCTTGGCGAAGACCCAGTCGAACTCGTCCGTCAACTGGACGTGGATGGAGTCGTTGGGCACGAACTTTTGCTGGGTGTGGATGGACTGAATCTGGCTGTCGCTGATGCCGTTCTTGGCGGCCCATTCGCGGGCCTTTGTGATCGCCATTGCCGGATTGGCCGGCAGATGCTGGGAACCCGCCAGGGCCGCCGCGTCGGCGTCGTTCTGGAGGTCCCTGCGGTCCTCAAATATCAGGCCGGTGTCGATGGCCATCGCCATCATGCCAAGCAGCACCGTCATAGCGAGCACCGCCGTTATAAGAGCTTGTCCCCCCTCCCTGGAGCGCAACGCCTTGTTCGTGTTCATCGACCCCACCTCCTGTTAAGGCTGCGCCATTTCAGTTAGGCCGCTCTATTCCAATCTCATATCTGCAGTCGAAGAGAACGTCAGCGTGGGACCGAGCGAGCCACCGCTGATCAAACCAAGGATGCCGTCCAGCGGGGTAATCAAGTCGTAGTCGTAATCCACGTCGACGATGACCGACTGGCCGGGCGTGCCCTGTGCGTTGGTAACCGTTATCGTCATGTCGGTCTGGTCCAGCGAATCTGCGGTTGTTTGTACGCGCGATACGATCTGCGCCTGGCTACCGCGAACCGCGCCGAGCCGCGCTCCCTCACGCGCGGAGTTTGTGACGGTGAGCCACGCGTGAAAGCCCATGCCAAAGTCGATGATGGCGAAGACCAGGAGCAAGAAAATCGGCAGAACCATGACGAACTCGGCCATGCTCTGGCCGCGCTCGCCGTTCCTGCGCCCTATGGACAAGTGTTTGCGTAACACGTTAGTACCCTTTCGCGACCCTCCCGGGAGTCCTCGTGTGGACTTTTCTGAACAAGCATGCGCGGGGGTCACGTGCCTTTTGGCGCGCGACCCCCGGCTACTTGCTATCAACAACAGTTGCCCGTTGTCGATTTCATGGGTCTGGTTAGACCCCCGGCCCAGACTAGAGCGAGCCGGTGATGCTGCCCAGGGTCCCGCTGATCGCCAGACCGAGAGCCGTCAGTGCCGCGATACAGACGACCGCGATGAGAGCCAGAAGCAGACCGTACTCGGCCAGAGCCTGACCATCTTCGCGCTCGAAGCGCGCCACGAGCGAGACCAGAGCCTCGTTGATTTTGGAGAACATTATGTCTCCTCCTTTCCTGAACTGTTGACCGCTTGATGATGTCTTGTTGCTAATTGTTTGACCTGGTTGGTTATTCGGTTGTCCCATCACTGTCCTGTTCCGCCTACCACCTCCTCCGACCGTCCAGGTGGACTGTTGTTCCGGATAGTTAGATGGACGACCGTCGACGTTGTTACAGTTATGTCCACCCCGTGAATGAACGTTTACTCTCCGAGCCGCCGTGGCCGGAAGGAGGAGCCGGTTCAAATCCGCGACTTCCTTAGAAGGAGCCGGTGAGACTGCCCAGAGTGCCGGAAATCGCCAGACCGAGAGCTGTCAGCGCGGCGATGCAGACGACCGCGATGAGAGCCAGGAGCAGGCCGTACTCGGCCAGAGCCTGACCATCTTCGGCGCTCGAAACGAGTCGCCAGAGAAACCAGAGCTTCATTGATCCTGGAGAACATTGCGTTCCCTCCTTTCAAGCACTACTTGCCGGTTGGCTCACTGAACCAGAGGGCACACGCCTGCGGGTCGGGTGCGCTTGTGACATCGTTCATTTTCGAGCGCGGCGGTAAACAGGCTGGTTAACCGAAAAGCGAAGGGAGTAAAGAAACGGCGGACGCCCGGTAGACGCCCCCGCTCCCGCGCGCGTTCTACCTTTGACATGCTCTGCTCAAGTGGACGTGGAAGGGCGCGCAAGTGTTAATCGTCAGCGCGGTGATCGGTCTGGTCATCGGCCACGCAATTGACCTGGCCTTCGATCGCTTCTTCACGGGGGAACCGCTAGGCGGTCCGTTGTATCGCTGCTCTGAGTGTCGGTCGTCCCTGAGGCAGATCCATCTGATTCCGCTGCTGGGTTCGGCGCTGACCGGCGGGCGCTGCCCGGACTGCGAGCGACGACTGCCCTGGCGGGCGGTGGTCCTGCCGGCCGGTTGTGCTGTCCTGTTCGCGGTTTCGTATGCGATTTTCGACGACTTCGGCGCGGGGCTACTGGCAGGCTTCTTTTGTGCCGTCTTCCTGACCCTCACGCTGACGGATATGGAAAGGCGGCTTCTCCCGAACCGGATCGTCTATCCTTCGATCCTCATCTCCATAGCGTTGAGCTGGGCCTGGCCGCAGAGCTCGGTGCTGGAGGTGCTCCTTGGCGGCGGGGTGGCAATAGCGCTGGCTACCGGAATGTTCTTGTTCTCGCTGCTGTTCGGTGAGGGCGCCTTCGGGATGGGGGACGTGAAGATGATCGTGCTGATCGGCTTCGTCGTGGGCTTCCCCGCCATCATCGCGGCGGCGTTCCTCGGCACGATCTCTGCCGGACTGGTGGCGCTGATCCTCGTGGTTACCCGCCTCCGGACGATGCGGGACTACATCCCCCATGGCCCTTTCCTCGCGCTGGGGGCGGTGATCGCCCTGTTCGCGTCCGTCTGAGCTGTCGCTGTAACGGCGCCTTCCTGCGGCCAGTCCTAGTAGTGAGGATTACTCGTGACATCCACAGCAGTCTCACTGGGGCGCCCGCGGCCGAGCATCATTGTGTTGCGAGCGCTGACGAAGCCGGGCAACGTGCTGCCGGCGTTTGTATGGCTCTTTCTCCTCTTCAACCAGGCCGTGAACTCGGCGTTCCCACCCACGCTTTCTACGGTCGGGCTGGTGCTGATCAACAGCGTAGCGATGGCGCTGTTCATGCTGCGGCGAGACGCCTCCAAAGTGGGCGGAAAGATCGAGGGGCTGATCGCAGTCGTGGGGACTTTCAGCATCTCGCTCCTACAGGACGCAGGCCAGTTGAAGGACGCGGATCTTCTCCCGACGGCGATTCAGCTCGCCGGCCTCGCGGGTTGGGCGGTATCGTTGGTAGCGCTTGGGCGGAGCTTCGGCGTCGTGCCCGCAGATCGCGGGCTCGTGCGCCACGGGCCGTACAAATACGTCCGCCACCCGGTCTACGCCTTCGAGGCTCTCTTCTTCCTGGGGTATCTGCTCGCCGCTCCAACGGATACGAGCGGTCTCTTCGGCTCGTCAATAGCGGTGCCGAACGCGATCATCATCGCACTCTGGGGTGCGCTCCAGGTGGTGCGCATCATGCGTGAGGAGCGGATCATCGCCGGCTACGGCGAGTACCGCAACGCCGTGCGCTGGCGTATCCTCCCCGGCGTCTGGTAGACGCCCGCCGCATACTCCCTCATTCGCCTCTCTTGACCGACGCCGCCGTCTGGCGCAATCATCATCTGCACTATGAGCGGTGCTGAGGCGCGGCCGATCATCCTCGTTGAGCATGATCCGCGATGGGCCGCCTTGTTCCTGGAAGAACGCCAGCGGATTCGGGAGGCGATCGGCGATTGGGCGACGGACATTCAGCATGTCGGCAGCACCGCCATACCCGGAATCGCCGCCAAGCCGATCATAGACATCGCTGTCCACGTGCGGTCGCTGGCCGATGCTCTCTACTGCATCACGCCGTTGGTCGAACTGGCGTACGAATGCCTCGGTGAATTCGGGATCCCGGGCCGCATCTACTTCCGCAAGCTGACAGAGAGTCCGCTCGCCGGTCAGCGGCACGATGGCGTGGGACGCACTCACCAGATTCACATGTATGAGACGGGGCACGAGCAGTACGAGAAGCAGATCATTTTCCGGGACTATCTGCGGGCCCATCCCGGCGCGTCGCGCGAATACGAGACGCTGAAGCGGGATCTCGCGACCCGATACACGGACGTCAACGACTATGCCCTGGCGAAGAGCCAGTTCGTTCTCCACATTCTGACCCTGGCCACCGCCGCTGCGCCAGGCCCCTCTCCACACGTCGCCGGGGAGAGGGGCCATTCAGCGAAGGCAAGCAAGGTCAGAATGAGAAGGAGATTCGATGAACACCTATCGCTTTAAGCAAGTTGATGCGTTTACCTCCCGCCCCCTGTTCGGGAACCCGGTCGCGGTTGTCCTGGGAGCGGACGGGCTGGAGACTGAGGAGATGCAGCGGCTGGCCCGCTGGACGAACCTTTCGGAGACGACGTTTGTGCTAACGCCTACGTCAGCGGACGCGGACTACCGGCTGCGCATCTTTTCGCCGGGTCCTGAGCTGCCGTTCGCCGGGCACCCGACGATCGGTTCGGCGCACGCCGTACTGGAAGCGGGCGTGGTCTCGCCGAAGGACGGGCGGATGGTGCAGGAATGCGGCGCCGGGAACTTGCCTCTGCGGATCGAGGGAGTGGGGCCTGAGCGCCGGATCCATGTCGAGACGCCGGAGGCGAAGGTGGCGGGGGAGTTCGGGGCGCTAGCAGAGACCGTATCGACCGCGCTTGGACGTCAGATCGCCACAGCTCCTGCTCCCACAGCATTGCGCAACGGGCCGACGTGGCTGTTCGTCCGCTTCGAGCACGAATCGGACGTAGCGTCGCTCGAACCGGACATGTCGGCGGTGGCGAGACTGAGTCGAGATAACGACCTGAGCGGGATCGCGGCGTTCGCCTTCGTCGAAGACGGTGAGTTCGCCGTTCACATCCGCTGTTTCGCACCAGCGTTCGGAGTCCCCGAGGACCCGGTAACCGGAAGCGCTAATGGCGCTCTTCCGGCACACCTTGCGCGTCACGGCTTGCTCGAGCGAACAGGCCGAGAGTATGTCGCCACGCAGGCGACCGAGCTGGGCCGCGATGGGCGCGTTTACGTGCGGGTGCTGGACGACAGCGGGCGGGCGGAGATCGGCGGGCAGGCGGTGACGGTAGTGGAGGGGGAGATGCGGATGTGACCGAGCAGAGGGTAACGTACACCGCCAACGTCGGCATCAAGAGCATCTATGAGAAGCCTGATCCGACCGACGGGAAGCGCATCCTGGTCACTCAGTACTGGCCACGCGGCGTACCGGAGGAGCGCGCAGACCAGTACATTCGCGCCCTGGGGCCGTCACGCGGTCTTCTGCGCGCATTCAAGGACGGGGTAATAGGTTGGGACGAGTACCGCGTCCGCTATCTGCAGGAGATGAAGGACGACTCGGCGCTTATGGAGATTCACCGCCTGGCAAAGCTGTCCCGCTCAGAAAAAGTGACGATCATGTGCGTCTGCAAGTATGGTGATCAGTGCCACAGACGCCTACTCCGGGAGCTTATTCTGCGGTTCGACGAATGAGCTTCCTGACTTCCTTGTTCGGCAGTCCAGATCGCCGCCTTGAGGCGATTATCACGGACGTCACGCGGATGCAGGGTGACAGGATTTGCATCGCAGCCCTGTGCGGCAAACGCACTATTCGCTTGCACGATCCGCAACCTCGAGAGCAGCACTGGCGCGCACTCGATCATCTCGCCCCCGGCGACGTCGTGTCTGTCACGTGGAGGCCAGTTAAGCGCTATCGTCCGCCGCATGCTGAGGACGGCAATTGGAACCCCGCGACATTCGAGAAAGTGGGTAAGCTGTCAGTCGATGAGTTCGTCGCCCGCCTCTCCGAACTAGCAAGCAGAACCCTCGTTGAGGCGTTCGGCCAGCCCTGGTTCCGAACACAACGGGGGAATGCAGCCTTCAAGCCCCGCGGTCAACGCTCGATAGTGTCGGTACGGGCGAAGCGCGTGATCGCCCGCCGTCTTGGAGACGCCGTCCGGGTCGATTTCAGCGACGGGGAGCGGGAATGGAAGACCGTCCCGCTGGAGGATCTCGCTGTAAGAACCGGAAGCAGGCCGTGGCAGATGACCGGCGACGAAGCTGTCCTGCGAGTAGGGCTGGGTAGGCCATATCAGGCTGGACCCGACAAGCCTCCCGCCTGCTTCCTTCAGGTGAACCACATCTTTCCCATTGATCAAGGAGCTAGCTGATGACGAACCTCCAGATCCTCGCCGAGGGGCGGGGCGACTACCTGCCCGTCGACCCGGACGGGTACCGGGAGTGGGTGCGCGACCACAAGAACCGCGCGATGGTCTCCAAGATGATGACGGAAAAGGAGGCGGTCGAAAAGCTGGTCGCGGATGGGGACTACCTGGTGTACGAGTGCAACTATCTGCAGCGCGGGCCGTCTGCGCTGATACGTGAGGTGATCCGGCAGCAGAAGAAGGACCTCTGGCTGGGGGCGAAGTTCACCTGGGTCGCGGCGGCGCTGCTCACCGGCGCGGGCTGCGTCTCCAAGCTGGACGTCGGTTTCTTTCTGTTCGGACCCGTGGTGGAGCAGGCGATCCGGGAGGGTCGCGTGCAGGCGTTCGAGTACTCGAACGTCGTGATGACGAACCGCCTGCTGGCCGGAGCGATGGGCCTGCCGTTCATCCCCGTGCGCTCGTTCGGTGGCACCGACGGGTTCGAGCACTCCGGCGCGAAGCTGATCCAGGACCCCTACACCGGCGAACCGATCACGATCGTCCCGGCGCTCAACCCGGACGTGGCACTGATCCACGTCCACCAGTCGGATGTCTACGGGAACGCGCGCATCTTCGGGACGGGCGTCTCGCACGTGGAGTCGGCGCTCGCGTCGAAGAAGGTGATCATCTCGACGGAGGAGATCATCGACACGGAGGAGATCAAGCGGGACCCGGGGCGCACCACTATACCTTATTACGTCGTGGACGCGGTGGTGCACTTGCCGTACGGGGCGTACCCGGGCGAGATGCAGGGGCGCTACGCCAGCGACATGGGGCACGTGGTGGAGGTGATCGGCGCGACGATGCGCGGGTTCATCGACCAGTACCTGGAGAAGTACGTGCGGTCAGTGGGGAGCCACGCAGAGATGATGGACAAGCTTGTGGGCTACCAGCGGATCAAAGAGATCACGGGGCGGGCTACGATCAAGGAGGGGTATGGCGCCTGAAGGCCGATAAGTGGCAAACTAGGCGCTGACGCAGAGGCCCGCCACCAGTCGGCACAGGGGAGCACGCATGAAGGTCGCTATCGGGTTCAGTATCGCGGTGGCCCTGATGCTTGCACTTGTCGTCCTCGCGGACCAGATCGTGGGGCTGTCTCCCGCCACGCCCAGCATCAGCGGCGTTGAGCGACGCGGGCACGTCTGGTTGGTGGCCGCCGCGTTCGCAGCCGTCGCAACTATCGATGCCGCCGTTATCTGGCTGGCGTTGCGGCGGCCGTCACCAGGAGAGACGCACTTACTCGGTCGCGCCAATGAGGAGCCGCGATGGCGGTAATCGAGCTATCACCGGTACAGGCCATACTGACGAGGCCGATCCCGGGCCGTGTCGCCACGATCACGATGTGCGCCTGCGCGATTCTGGTGGTCGCCGGTGTCGCTCAGGGCTATCCGCTCTACGTCACGGTAACCATGGGACTGGTACCGTGGATTCCGGCTTTCATCATGGAGGCGCGGTGGCAGTTCGCGAGCTACCACTGGCTGGCGCCGTTCTTCGCGATCAGCGTCCTTCAGGTGGGGCACCTGGGCGAGCACGCCGTCCAGGTCTCGCAGCTTGTGATCAACGACGGGGCGCTCGTTCACTCCCACGGCGTTTTCGGGCAGCTCGATTTCGAGACGGTGCATTTCTTCTGGGACACGGCGATCTGGCTCGGGACACTGGCGCTGTTCTGGCGCTACGGGCGCGGTAACGCCTGGCTCTGCGTCTCACTGCTTTTCGCCTCGCTGCACGAGGTCGAGCATATGTACCTCTATTATGTAAGCCTGTTCGAGCCCAGCTTCTATCACGATCATGGTGGCTTCGCAGGAATCCTGGGGAAGGGCGGGATTCTGCCGACCGTCAGCCGGCCTTACTTGCACTTCGGCTACAACTTCATGGTGGTGATCCCGATGGTTATCGCTTACGTTGGGGAGCTTGGGCGCGCTCGCGGCGATCCCTCACGTCGGGTGCCACTCCGGGCGGACAGGCAAGCGGAAATATCGCAGTGGCCGGCGTAATATGAGAGTTGTGGAGAAGACGTACCGCAACATCGTCAGCCCCCGCGACGGAGCCATCGCCTACGTCACCCTGAACCGGCCGGAGAAGCGGAACGCGCTGTCGGTGGAGCTCATGGAGGAGCTGACGGAGTGCCTGGAGGCGATCGGGGCGGACGAGCGCGCGTCGGTGGTCATCCTGCGCGGCGAGGGATCCGCCTTCAGCGCTGGGCACGACATCGCGGAGATGGTCGGGCAGCCGAAGGAGTTCTATGAGAACGAGTTCGCCGTCTGTGCGAGGCTGATGGAGACGATCATCTCGATCCCGCAGCCGGTGATCGCGGAAGTGCACGGGGTGGCGACGGCCGCCGGCTGCCAGCTCGTCGCGACCTGCGACCTGGCGGTGGCGTCGGAGGAGGCGCGGTTCGCGACGCCGGGCGTGAAGATCGGGCTTTTCTGCTCGACGCCAATGGTAGCGGTCAGCCGGAAGGTGGGTCGCAAGAGAGCGATGGAGATGCTGCTGACCGGCGACTTCATCTCGGCGGAGGAGGCGTTGACCGCGGGTCTGATCAACCGGGTCGTCCCGGCCGCTGAGCTGAGGTCCGCGACACGCGCCCTCGCGGAGAAGATCGCTGCCGCGAGCCCGTTGGTGGTGGGCATCGGCAAGCGGGCGTTCTACGGCCAGATCGACCTATCGCTGCGCGACGCCTACGCCTTCGCGAGCGAGGTGATGGTCTCGAACGCGACGCTGGAGGACGCGCAGGAGGGGATGCGGGCGTTCCTGGAGAAGCGCGCGCCGGTGTGGCGGGGGAGGTAGCGGCGGAGCGGTTGACAACGTATATACAATACATATACACTAACGATGCAGAACCGCTTCATTGAACGGTTCCGTTGGCCATCCGGAATTGAGGACAAGGTACGTGTCAAACATGGGTTGTTGCGAGCTGAGGTGGAGGAGTGTTTCTTCTATCCGAGACTTAAGCGTCTCAAGGGCAGCGGGCGTAGAATCCTACTCAGCCGTACTGACGCAGGTCGATACGTGATGGTGGTCTACTCTTTCGAGGAGCGTGTCGCAACGATCATTACTGCTCGTGAGATGACAGCCTCTCAGAGGCGGAGCTTCCGACGAAAGTAGGTAGTCGAAATGCCGAGGGCCACAAACAAGAAGAAGATTTCTTCATGGATGGAAGAGAGCGATCGTTGGGACGAGATGTCTGTTGAGGCAATCCTGGCGATTTCCGAACCAGACGACGATATCAAGTTCATCGATGCGCGGCCCAAGAAGGCTATCTCCATACGGCTCGACGAAGGTGTGATCGATGCCGGAAAGCAGGCCGCCAGAGATATGGGCTTAGGCTATCAGACACTCTTCAGGATGTGGCTGATCGAGGGCCTCAGGCGGCATCACCGCCAACGGTCGGCCGACCGTCCGGCCCCGAAGGCCCGGCGCGCATCATGAGCACGCCGGCAACCTACTTCAACGAGCGGGAGCACCAGATCTGCCTGGTAGCACGGATGGTGGAAGACGCTCGGACGTACTGGGTGGCGGGCGGTGGGTCGCCGATGGCGGCGATCCTGCTGGCAAAGAAGATGTACTCACCAAGCGCTGTCTACGTCACGGAGGACGGTGTGATCAACCCGGAGCCGATGCTGCCGCTGGACCCGCTGATGACGATGGTGAGCTCGCGGTCGAGCTACCGGGCGCTCCAGTGGGGGACGATGAACACGGTCGGGTTCCAGGCGCAGATCGGGCTGATGGACTATGGCATCCTGAACACCCTGCAGGTGGACCCGTACGGCAACATTAATTCGACGGCGCTGGGGGACTACGAGGGCGAACACCGGCGCTTCGGCGGGCCGGGCGGCGCGGATTCGATCGCGGCGCTGTGCTGGAAGACGCTGCTGATGACGGACCAGCAGAAGCGCAAGTTCGTGCCGCGCGTGGACTTCATCTCCTCGCCGGGCTTCCTTGATGGGACGGAGGGCGCCCGCGAGCGCGCGGGGCTGCCGCGCGGGACGGGGCCATGGCGCGTCGTGACGCCGTGGGCGACGTTCGACTATCAGGACCGGCGGCTGCGGTTGATCGGGGTCTCGCCGTTCGTGACGCTGGAGCAGGTGCTGGCGGAGATGAGCTTCAAGCCGGTGATCTCTTCGCAGATCGAGACGCTGGAGACGCCGACGGAGGAGGAGCTGGCGGTGCTGCGCAGCGAGTTGGACCAACGGGGTCAGATTACGGACGTGGGTAAGCCGATCGTGCGGATGGACGATGGGAGCTTCGCGTTCGTGGAGGAGGACAAGGGAAAGAAGGACCTGCCCAGCAGCTGGTAGGTGTTCGCATGAGGACTTCCTCCACAAGCCTGCAGACAGCTGAGGCCGAGTTCTTCCGGCTCTTGAACTCGGTCGTCCTGCCTGTCGCCGAGCGTGGCGTTCTCCCGCCTCTGCCATGGCCCGTCGCGCTGGTGGTGCTAGAAACGCAAGGCCGGCGAAGCGGCCGGTGGCCGCGCGTGCCTCTGTTGGCGACGATTCTCGGCAGGTACGTCGTGGTCAAGACGTTTCGGGGTGATCGGTCTCGGTGGTTCGAGAACCTGCGCGCGAACCCACGTGCCCGCGTTACGCTGGACGGGCGCACCCGCGATGCGACGGCGGTGTCGTTCCTGGAGCCGGGCGCGTGCGCGGACGAGGTGGACACGGCGACCGACCTGCAGTGCCTCTCCGCCGCGCTACGACCGCTGGTAGAGGTGCTGGCGATGCGAGTCGCGGTGCTGTCGCTCGACCGCGATCAAGTGTGACAGCGGTCACTTTTCTCGCTGCGTGGGAGCGGTTACGCTAGAGCCCGCATGCCCGCCATCCTGACCGAGCAACTCGTCAAGCACTACACGCCCGAGATTCGAGCGGTGGATGGTGTTGACCTGTCCGTCGAGCCTGGACAGATCTTCGCGTACCTGGGGCAGAACGGCTCCGGCAAGACCACGACGGTGCGCGTACTGACCACGCTGCTGCGGCCGACGGCGGGACGGGCGGAGGTGGATGGGCTGGACGTAATGCGCCACGCGAGCGAGGTGCGCTCGCGGATCGGGGTGGCGTTGCAGGAGGTGGCGCTGGACGACATCCAGACGGGGCGCGAGCTGATGACGCTCCAGGCCCGGCTGTACAGCGTGCCAGCCATCCAGATAAGGAACCGCGTTGACTACCTGCTGGGCGTCGTCGACCTGGAAGAGGCGGCGGACCGGCTGATCAAGACGTACTCCGGGGGCATGAAGCGCCGCCTGGACCTGGCGGCGGCGCTGGTCCACCAACCAAAGATCGTCTTTCTGGACGAACCGACGACCGGCCTGGACCCGATCGGCCGCGAGGCGATCTGGCGCTATGTCGGCCGGCTGAACAAGGAGGAAGGCGTGACGTTCTTCCTCACGACGCAGTACATGGAGGAGGCGGACCGGCTGGCGGACGACGTCGCGATCCTGGACGCCGGGAAGATCGTGGCGCAGGGGTCGCCGGAGGAGCTGAAGGCGAGCATCGGGACGGACGTAGTGACGATCCGGGTGTCCGGCGACGGCGATGAGACTGCACGCGCGGAACAAGCGCTGCGGAAGATGGAAAGGGTGAGCGACCTGCGCAGCGTGGACGGCGAGGTCACGCTTTACATTCGCGAGGGAAGCACCGCAATACCGGATATCGTGCTAACCCTGAATGAGGCGTCGGTGCAGATGCGAGAGATCACGCTGGCCAGGCCGACGCTCGACGACGTGTTCCTGCGCAAGACCGGGCACCACCTGGAGGCCGAAGAGTCTGCGCCACAGACGGGGAGGTCCGAGGCCTGATGCACACGGTAATAGCGACCTACACCCTGATGGTCCGTGCGCTGCGCGAATCGATACGGCAGCCTGGCCTTGAGGTGCAGAACATCTTCATCCCGGTCTTCTTCCTCTTTGTGACGGTCGGCGCCATCGGGGAGGTCTCAGGAACAGCCTTCGGGGTGGAGAACTACCAAGGGTTCCAGCTGCCGGTGGGAATACTGCAGGGCGCGGCCGGGGCCGCCGGCATGGGCGGCTTCGGAATGGTCACGGACATCGAGCGGGGCTATTTCGATAAGCTGCTGCTCAGCCCGGCGCCGAGGCTCTCGCTCGTTCTTGGCCGCCTGGTTGCGGACGGCGTTCGCGTCATGTTCCTGGCGACTCTGATTATGGCCGTCGGTCTCGGCATGGGCTCCGGGATGGAAGCGGGGGTGCTGGGCGGAGCGGTGTTCATTTTGATCGCCGGCATGTTCGGGCTCGCCTACTCCGGGATCGGCCTCTCGATCGCGCTGCGGACGGGTAGCCCGCAGGCGGCGCAGGCAGGCTTCCTGGTCTTCTTCCCGCTGCTCTTCCTTTCGCCGGCGTTCGCGCCGAAGGAGCTGTTCGCCGGCTGGCTGGAGGTGCTGGCGACGATTAACCCCGTAACCTACGTGCTGGAGGGGTTGCGCTCGCTGGTGCTGGACGGGTGGGAGTGGGACAAGCTGGGTTACGCCGCGCTGAGCATTGCCGGGATGGGTGCCTTCACGCTGAGCATGACGCTGGCGGCGCTGCGCTCGCGGGTCAAGTAGTAACGGGTTGGAGAACGCGCACAACCGCGAGTGCCGGGGCTGGCGATCCTTCGTTGCAGTGTCCCTGATCGGCGGGGTCCGGCGGAAAGCGTGCGGGGACGGATCCCTCCACTCCGCTTCGCTACGGTCGGGATGACAATCTTTCGGCGCAAGCCTGGATGATTGTCTACCGGAAGAGGTCCTTCTCCGCGTCGCGGACGAGCTGACGGGCGGTGCCTTCGCCCCTCGGGTACGCGTAGCCGCGGACGATTGCGACCGGGACGCTGTCCAGCTTGCCCATCACTAGTTCCGCGGCGGCGGCGAGTTCGTCGGCGACAGCAAGGGTGCTCACACGGAGCTCGTAGCCGTGAGGATCGACCTGACCGACGTAGTCCGCGAAGGGCAGCATGCCGGCGATACCGACAGCGACGTTGGTGTGTCCCTCACGCCAGGCGCGACCGAATGTATCGCTGATGATCACGGCGACGTCCTCGCCGGTGCGCTCCGCGATGGCCTGGCGGATAGCAGCGGCGGAGCGGTCCGGGGCCTCCGGGAGCAGGCAGACTGTTCCCTCCGGACCGACGTTGGAGGCGTCGATGCCGGCATTGGCGCAGACGAAGCCGTGACGCGTCTCGGTGATGAGGACGGGCCCACTCTGCCTGACCACGCGGTTGCTTTCGCGCAGGATAAGCTCGAGTAAGCGCGGGTCCTTTTCAGTCGCGACGGCCAGCCGCTGAGCTTCTGCTGAGGGGGTCACGCTGCTGAGCGCGACAACCCGGCCCTCCGCTTTCGAGACGATCTTCTGGGTCACCACAACAACGTCGCCCGGTTGGATGCCGGGCCCGGCGGTCGCGGCGGCGACAATTAGCGCGGCGACGTCGTCACCGGCGCGAAACTCGGGAAGGCCGCGGAGCGGGATTATGCGGACTTCGGCCGGCATCGCGTGCGCGGGGGTGATTTCTCCGCCGGATGAGCTCGGCGGCTTGGAGGCATGAGGACTCAGACGCCGGTAATGCGGATACCGGTGTGGGCCTTGTAGATCTTGTTGATGTGAAGGAGGACGACTGTCCACTGCTCCAGTAAGCCGGCGTTCGTCAGGGCGCCCGCGTCCATGGCGCGGACGTATTCGATCTGTTCGACGAGGTCCATAACCTTCTTCTTGGACGGCCTGTGGTCGCCGCAGATGAGGACGTCGCCTTGCATCGGGCGTTCGATTTTCTGAAGCAGGGACGCGTCGAGGTGGTGGAAGCCGGCGATGATCTTGGCCTTCGGGAGCAGGGCGTGGGCCTGCAACGCCGCGGACCCTTCTTCGACCGGTATCGACCGCGGGCCATCTTTGTCCTCCCAGACCATCGGCACCACTACGTCTACAACTATCTTGTCGCCGATCGTGTCAGCAAGCTCCTCCAGGGTGCTCTGGTGGGCCTCCGCCGGCACGGTGAGGAAGACGATATCGGCTTTCTCTGCGCCCTCGGCGTTGAGGCCGCCGTAGACCTCACCCTCAGGGACTTTCTCGAGAACCTTCCCGGCAGCCTCGTTCCCCCGCTCTTCCGAGCGCGAACCAATGAACACAGCGTGACCGGCCTTGGCGAATCTCATCGCCAGCCCCAGGCCCTCCGGACCGGTGCCCCCTATAAACGCGATGCGTGCCATTCATCCTCCAACCACAGTAAGACGCGACAGAAATGGAAGTCGGCAGACCTCCGGCGTAGTGGCGTCAGTATAGCGTTGCGCGAGCGAGGGGTTCAACCGCCAGTTGCCTTCCCACGCGCGTCGCGCTATCATCACAGCGATGTTCCGTGAGGGTGGCGTGGGGCGCGCCCTCACCAAATTGAACTCTTCGGCCATGCCCTGACCGGCAAAGCGCCCCCGCGTGGATAGACGAGGCCCATGGGCCTTGGAGAGATTTTCGCATGGCCGAAGCACAGTATCACGTCTCCCTTCGCGCGCTGACCCACATTTTCACCGATGGACGGGAGCCGCTTACGGCGGTCTCGGACATCGCAGTGGACTTTCCGCCCGGGCAGTTCGCGTCCGTCATCGGGCCCAGCGGGTGCGGGAAGTCGACGCTGCTTCGCGTCATCGGCGGATTACTGAAGCCGACGCGCGGCGAGGCGAGCGTCTTTGGGCAGCCGCCGCGAGTAGCGCAAGGCGCGCGAGAGATCGGCTTCGTATTTCAAGACCCCGCGTTACTCCCCTGGCGCAATGTGATCAATAACATTCGCCTGCCGCTGGAGATCGACGGCGTCCGCGGATTGCGGCACCTTCCCTCGCCGGAGGAAGTACTGGACCTGGTCGGCCTATCCGACTTCCGGGGCTACTACCCGCACCAGCTTTCGGGCGGGATGCAGCAGCGTGTGGCGATCGCCCGGGCGCTTGTATTCAATCCGTCGCTCCTGTTGATGGACGAGCCGTTCGGCGCGCTCGATGAGATCACGCGAGCGGCGATGCGCTACGAGTTGCTGCGGGTCTGGGAGCCGGCGAACGGCGATGGGCGGAAGACAGTGTTGTTCGTGACGCACTCCATCCCGGAGGCGGTCGCCCTGGCGGACCGAGTCATCGTGCTTTCGCGCAGGCCGGGACGCGTGGTCGCGGACATCGAAATCGAGTTGCCGCGGCCGCGCACAGCGGAGATGGAACGCGAGCGGCCGTTCAGTGACTATGCGGACCACTTGCGTAGCCTGCTCGTGGAGGATGCCGCATGAACGCGAGAACGCTCGCTTCGTACATCCTGCCACCGCTACTGGCCGTCGCCGTAATCGGTGGGTTTTGGGAGGCGTACGTTCAGCTCCGAGATATCTCGATCATCATCGTACCGCCGCCTTCAGCCGTTGTGGAGCGCTACTGGGAGGACCCGGGGTACTTCTGGCGCCAGGGGACGTACACGTTCTACGAGGCGGCCCTGGGACTGCTGCTGGGCTCGCTGTTCGCGATTGGCCTGGCGGTGGTGATGGCGCACTCGACGTTCGCCGAGCGGGCCCTGTTTCCGGTCGCTATCATGATCAAGTCGACGCCGCTGGTGGTGGTCACGCCGGTACTGGTAATCGCCTTCGGCTTCGAGACGACGCCAAAGATCATCGTGGCCGCCCTGCTGAGCTTCTTCCCGATGTTGACGAACGCGGTAACAGGCTTTCGCGACGTCAATCCCGGCGCGCTGCAGCTCCTGGAGTCCCTCCGCGCCTCGACGTGGCAGGTATTCTGGAAGCTGCGCCTGCCGAGCGCATCGCCTTATCTGTTTGCGGCACTGAAGACCACGTCGCCTCTGGCGCTGACAGGCGCCGTGGTAGCGGAGTGGTTCACCGGCGACCGCGGGCTGGGCGTCGTGATCTTCTCCGCGAACGCAAACCTGGACACGCCGACGCTGTTCGCCGCGGCAGGCGTTCTCGCTGTCACCGGAATCGCGCTGTACGTGCTGTTATCCGCGCTGGAGCGGCGGCTGCTGTTCTGGCACGAATCCGTCCGAACCGTCCCGTAACGAAGCAAAACGATTGGAGGAACGATGACCCGTATTCTGACCAGCATTCTGGCCGCAGCGTTACTTGTGCTCTCGCTAGCGGCCTGCTCTGACGATGAGGAGGTCACGCCGGCACCCACGCAATCGCAACCCGCGGCGTCGCCGACGGAAGCGCCGCCGGCTAAAGTCGCGTTCATGGCGGGGTTCAAGCCGCAGGCGAACCTGCCGTTTGTGGGAGTGTACGTCGCGCAAGAGAAGGGTTACTTCGCGGACGAGAACCTGGAGGTGGAGATCCGGCACGTGACGACACCGGGGGACAACTTCAAGTTCCTGGCCACAAACGAGATCCAGTTCACGACGGCAGACGCCTCAGCGCTTCTGGAGAAACGGGCCGGAGAGCCATCGCTGCCCTTTGTTTCCATCGCGCTGATCGGCCAGACGGGACAGCAGGGGTTCGCGGTGCTGGCTAACTCCGGGATCGAGACCCCGGCGGACTGGGTCGGGAAGACGGCCGGATACAAGGGCAGCCAGGTGACGCCTGACTACCTGGCAATACTGGCGAACGCCGATGTCGAACGGTCGGCTGTCGAAGAAGTGAAGGTGGGGTTTGAGCCGCAGATCCTGACTGAGGGTAAGGTGGATGTCTTCCCGGTATTCGTGAGCAACGAGCCGGATACGTTGCGGCGGCTGGGCTTCGAGACGACGGTGTTTGAGGCGGCGGACTACGGCGCGCCAACGTTGGGGCTGACCTACATCACTACGGAGGAGTATGCGAGCGAGAATGCGGGGGTGGTGCAGCGGTTCCTGAGGGCGGCGCTGCGGGGCGTCCAGTATGCAGGACAGAACAGAGATGAGGCTATCGACATCGTCCTTCAGTTCGCGCCGCAGGAGCAGCGGGAGCACCAGCGCTTCATGCTGGACACGGAACTCGAGATGGCGTCATCGGAGCTCACGCTCCAGGACGGGATCGGCGCGCAGACCCTGGAGCAGTGGCAGCGGCTGCACGACTACCTGGTGCAGTACGGGGCGCTGTCCGGGCCGCTGGACGATGTGGAGGCTGTGTTTACCGATGTCGCGCTGAAGGAGATATACAAGGAAGGGCCGTCACTGGCTCCCTAGGGCAAGAGCCCCGGCACGGCAAGACGCGTATGCCAGAATAGACGCGAGATGCGCAAGTATCTGCTCGCCTACGCCGCCGCCCTCACGCTTACGTTCGTGCTCGCGATCGCCGGCGCATTCCTCTTGCACCGTGAAACTGGACCGAACGATACCGTGGAGAGGGCAGCGGACGAATTCGGCTACAACGTGGCGACGTGGGAGGTTCAGCACTTTCCCCGGAAGTGGGCGTACAAGCTGCGGCATCTGTTCAGGAGCCGCTCGGAGGCCGCGGACGAGAGGGGCGTCCAGCGATACTTCGAACTAGCACGCGAGATTAGAGGGCTGGAGCGTGGAGGGATGGGCGGAGTGGAGATCGACGCCGCGCGCCGAGAACGAGATGCGCTGGAGGAAGACGTGGAGGACGTGATAGAGGGGCGCGTGACCGACATCCTGAAGGAACAAGGGCTAGCACTGAGTCCGCCGCTTTTCACGGAGCTGGGTCTGGTATTTCCGCCCGTCGATTTTGAATTCGACGCGCCGCCGCGCGTGCTAGTGGTCTCGCCGAGAGGGCGGATCGAGCTAGACCGCTCGTTCCTCCTCAACGCAGGGCTGCGGCTGGAGACCGTGGAGAGAATCGAGCGCGACGCCGAGGCCGAGAACGACGGCGAGGAGGGCGTGTCAGTGCTCGTCGTGAACACGGGCGGCGTCGCGACCTATCCAAGTGTCGTGCCGGAGCTGGCTGCCTACGAATCACTGGTCGACACGGTGTTCCACGAATGGGTGCACCAGTACCTGGTGTTTTTCCCGCTGGGCTCGCACTACTCCTCACAGCGGACATTGAACGAGAGCGTGGCTAACATCGCGGGGCGTGAGCTGGCGCGCTTCTACTTCGAGCGTAATGAAGGGCTGGAGCCCCCCAAGGCGATCGCGCAAGACAGCGCCTTCGACTTCAGCGCGGAGATGCGGGCGCTGCGCCGGCGCGTCGAAAGCCTTCTGGGGCGCGGGCGCGTCGGCGCGGCGGAGTCGTTAATGGCTGAGAAGCGCGACGAATTCGAGGAGAAGGGCGTGTTCATCCGCCGGCTGAACCAGGCGTACTTCGCGTTCCACGGCTTCTACGCCGATACGGCTGCGTCGATCGACCCAATAGGCCCGAAGCTGGAGGAGCTGCTGTCTCAAGCTAGATCACCGGGCGAGTTCGTGAGACTGGCGGCCGCGTTGACCAACGAAGCCGCGCTCGACCGGCTCCTGTCCGAGGCGCCCTAGCCGTCATCTTCGTAGATGCGGTAGGGGAAGTCCACCACCCGGATGCGCTCGCGGTCTTTGAGGAAGGGACGCAGCCGCAGGACGTCGCGGTTGTGGAGGATGCGCTCCCACCAGTGGCGCGGCACGAACGTCGGTAGGATCACGGTTATCCGTCGCTCAGGGGCACCCTGCTCCAGCGAATCGACATAGGCCAGCATGGGACCAACGAATGACCGGTAAGGCGACTCGATTATCAGGAGCGGGATATCCGGTGCCACGGCCATCCACCTGTCACGAAGTGTTTCCGCCGCCTCTCTGTCATCGGTAAGGTGCACCGCCGTGACCATGCGAGAGATCTCGCGGGCCATGCCGACGGCGCCCAGGCTGATCTTGTTGACGGCGTTCACGGGCACAACGACGTGGTCGCGGGGTGGGATGTACTCCATCTGGTCCTGCTCGCCGGCGCGCACGATGGAGACGGCACCGGGGACTCCAGCGGGCGCATCCTCATCGATCCGCAGCCTCTTCTCGAACCAGTCGTAATGGCGGCGAATGAGGACGAACATCAGCATCAGGGCGAGCATCATAAGCACCGAGATCCAGGCCCCCGACATGAACTTCGTCCCGCCAATGATCACAGCCACGACGCCGGTCACGGCTGCACCCAGCAGGCTGATCGCCAGAGCAAAGCGCCAGCCTTGCTCGCGCCTGCGCCACCAGTGCACGACCATCCCGGACTGAGACAGCGTGAACGAGACGAAGACGCCGAGGGCATACAGAGGAATCAGCCTCGTCACCTCGCCGCCAAAGGCGACGAGAAGGACGATGGCAGCGAGGGCCAGCATGACGATGCCGTGGGAGTAGGCCAGACGATCGCCGCGGAAGCTAAATTGGCGCGGCAGGAATCGGTCCCGCGCGAGGATGGCGCCAAGTGGTGGGAAGCCGTTATAGCTGGTGTTCGCGGCGAGGAACAGCACCAGGGCGGTCCCCACTTGATAGGCGTAATACAAGAAGTTCTTGCCCAGGACCTCCTTGCCTAGCTTGGAAACGATGGTCTCCCCACCGTGCTCCGGGACGAAACCGTACCTGCTGGTGAGAAACGTGATCCCGATAAACAGGACCGCGAGAATCACAGCCATCGCCGTCATTGTGGCACGCGCGTTAGAGACCTCAGGCTTCTTGAAGGCCGGGATGCCATTGGATATCGCTTCGATGCCTGTGAGGGCGGTACTCCCGGACGAGAACGCCCGTAGCACCAGGAAGAGGGTGAGCCCTTGCGCACCGACGACGTGCTCTTGAGGGTCAGCCTCGTGGCCGATTGATCCCGGCGCATCCCCCAGCGCGACCTTGGCGAACCCGACCGCTACGACGGTTGCCATGGAGAAGACGAAGAAGTACGTCGGGATCGCGAATAATGTGCCTGCTTCGCGAATTCCTCTCAGGTTGCCAAGGGTAATCAGCACGATCATGACGATGCCGATAGGTACGCGAACGTCGTCCAGGTCCGGCACCGCAGACGTCACGGCAGCAACACCAGCGGCGACGCTCACGGAAACCGTCAATACGTAGTCCACGAGCAGGGCCCCGCCGGCGGTCAGCCCGGCCCAGCGACCCAGGTTCTCGTAGGCGACAATGTATGCCCCACCCCCGCTCGGGTACTCCTTGATCGTCTGCCGGTAGGAGAGAGTGACGATAGCCAGAAGCGCCGCGATAACGGCGGCGATAGGAAGGGCGTTGTGCAACGCCCCAGAGCCCGCCAGAATCAGGATCAGCAGGATTTCCTCGGTGGCGTAAGCCGTCGACGACAGGGCATCTGAGGAGAAGATCGCCAGCGCCTTCACCTTGCTCAGCCTTTCCTCGACAAGGCGGGAGCTGGCGAAGGGGTTTCCGAGGAGGACGCCCTTGATGGCCGCGACGACTCTTTCGATGGGACCGCGGGGCGTGCTCCCGAGCCGCGTGGCCGTGATGGTACCGGCGTCGGACCTGGTGAACGATCGCTTACGCGTCACGACGCGAAGGTACGGATTGGGTGATGTTAGCCCCTGACGTACTTCGCGTAGCTCGATGTCCAGACCGGATGGCGCAGGGCCGCCGCGACCCTGACGGGGGATGACGACGCGCGCGCGCTCATCGGCGGAGCGAGAGATGGCAGGGCCGGTCAGGCCGCCGGGGGTCGGCGCCGGCCTTCCGGCGAGTTGCCTCTGTGCCGTGCCCGCTGGCGCAACATGCTTGGGTCGGGGGATTCTTACGTAAGTTTTCGCTCGGCCCTTTTCACCCAAACCCGATGATCCTTCTGAATTCGCACAGTGAGGCGATGCCTAGGCTAGCACCGGCCAGCGCCGGACGCCAGCGACAAGGCCCGACTAGGTTGGAACAGGGATGATCAGAATATCCCCCGGCTGTATGAAGTCATCAGGATCCAGGTGATTGGCATCAAGGAGGTCTTCAAGAGTTACGTCGAAGGACGCCGCGATACCTTCCAGAGTGTCGCCGTCCTGGACTTCGTAGGTGAGGGGCGTCGGCGTTGGCTCAGGCGTATCTGTTGGCTCCGGAGCCGGCGTCGGCTCAGGCGTCGGAGTTGGCGTCGGCGTGTAGCGCGCAGGGAACTGCGGAGGCTTGGGCGTGGGCGGTAGCGTGGGATCGCCCGGCTTCGGTCGTGGCGCAGGGGCCTTACAGGCACCGGGCTTGGAGGGTTCGGCGTCTGTTTTGAAAACCTCTTCCCGTCCGCCGCAGGAGCTGGTGGCAACCTCTGACGGTTTCTCGAATGCCTTCGGAGGAAGCTGGAAGTAAGCGTGGGCCTCCTGCATAAAGCGCCGCCAGATCGGCCCCGGACCGGCCGCGCTGAATGTACCGGGCGCCATGGGCGTGTTGTCGGCGTTGCCCATCCACACGGCGGTGGTGAGGTCCGGCGTGTAGCCCATCAGGATGCCGTCCCGGAAGTCCTCGCTGGTGCCGGTCTTGATGGCCGCCGGCCGGTCTATGGTCAACCGGCTCCAGTTGATCGCTTCCTTGGAAAGTATGTCCGTCACCATGTAGGCGTGCGCCGGGTCCACCACGCGGCGTTCCTCCGGCGCTGAATACTGGTAGATAACGTTCCCCTGGTTATCCTCTATCTTCAGTACGGACACCGGGTCCAGCTCGCGGTAGCCGCTGGGCAGGTCCTCTGAGACAGGCCGGCCCTTCATCACGCCGTTGTTGGCCAGCGTGCTGAAGGCGAACGCCATATCGAGGAGTTGCACTTCGCAGGCGCCCAGCGTGATCGTCGGCCCGCAGTCTCCCTGGCGTAGGTCTGTGATGCCGAGCCGGTGTGCGGTGTCGCGCATCTCGTCGATGCCGACCTCCATCACCGTGCGGACGGCGCTGGTGTTGACGGACTCGGACAAGGCCTTGCGGACCGTGATATTGCCGAGGTGGCTGAAGTTCCAGTTATTCACCTGTTTCTTGCCCGCGCCGACGTCGAGGAAGAGCGGCTCGTCTCGGATGTAGGTGGAGGGTACCCAGCCCTGCTCGAACGCAGTGAGGTAGGTAAACATCTTCATCGTGGACCCGTGCGATTGGAGCGATGTGGCGATGTCTACTTGCCCTTGAATTTCGATGTTGTTGTAGTCGCGACTTCCGACGTAGGCCAGGATCTCTCCGGTGCCGGGTCGCATGGCCACCAGTGAGCCGTTGTGACCTTGATAGCGAGCTTCGTTCTTCGCAATCTCCTCGGCGATGATCCTTTCGCCGATCTCCTGCAACCCGACATCGACAGTCGTGGTGATACGCAGCCCTCCCTGTGTAACGACTTTCTCGCATGGGATATCCCCGGGCGAATCGAACAATCCCGATTCGCACATCTTGGTCACCTGGTCCTGCACAAGGAAGACAAAGTGCGGCGCCTTTATGTCCACGCTATCATCGATGACGTAATTCAACGCCTCCAGTTTCGACGCCTCTATCTGTTCGACGGTGAGCTGGAGCAAAGGCACGGAATCATCGGCGGCGCTCGGTATCTTGTTGATCTCGTCCAGATGGTCGATCATCAGGTCCAGCACCTCAACCTGCCGGGCCTTGGCGAGCTCGCGTTTCTCCAGCTCCCGCGGCCCATACCTGCCCGGCGCCTGGGGCAGGCCAGCGAGCAGCGCGGACTCAGCGAGGGTGAGGTCCTTGGCGCTCTTGGCGAAGTATCCATTCGCAGCGGCCTCGGCACCGTAGTAGATGTAGCCGTAGGGGATCTGGTTCAGATACCACTCCAGAATCTGGTTGTCGTCGTACTTCCGCTTCAGCTCCAGGGCGATGACCGTCTCCTTGATCTTCCGGTCTGCGTTCCGGACGCCCCGGTCCTCCTGGCTGATGTACACGTTTCGCGCGAGTTGCTGCGTGATGGAACTGCCGCCACTGCCCTCAAGGAAGCCCGGGCCAAACGGCGTGAGGTTCTCAACGGCGGCGCGAGCAAGCCCGCGGAAGTTTACGCCGGGGTTGGAGTAGAAGCTGGCGTCCTCGGTGGCGATGGTCGCCGCGATGAGGTACGGGGATATCTCAGCCAGCGGCTTAGGGTCCTTAAGCCCCGCCTGCGGGTCCACGAATTCGTACAGCTTCGTGCCGCCACTTCGGTCGAAGGCCAGGCTCGTGCCTATGCTGGACTCCGCGATCGCCTGCTCCGGCGGCTTCAGGTCGTGCGCGTAGGCCCTGTACACCACGAAGCCGGCAATGCCGGTCGCGATGCTCCCCAGGAAAGTGGCGAAGAGCAACAGCGTAAACAGCGCATGCAGCCGCGAGCGCACGGTGCGCACGCGCTGGCCGCGCGCCTGCCTGACGCGCTTGCGGCGGAATCTATGTACCGTCTGGCTCAACTATGGGTCCTTCTCTAGTACAACGAAGTGAGATAGCCCGAAGATTCTCAAGCTCGTGTTTTCGAACGGATAGAGGGCCCAGCGGAGCGCCCGCCCGACCAGCCTTCGACGCGCCATGATGTGATCGAACCCGGGGAAGACGTACGAGTGCACGAGCGGACGCAGGCCTGCCCGGCGGTAGACTCGGCGTAGCCCGCCCTTCGTGTAGGCGCGGGCGTGAGGCACGAGCCGGTTGCGGGCAGAATTCGGCAGGTAGTTTACAAGCGGTATGTTGCCGAAGACGTAACGCTTGCCGATGAAGATGCCGTGTGTCTCGAATGGATAGAGGCGATTGGGGCAGAAGATCACGGCCTTCCCGCCCGGCGCAAGAACGCGGCGCGTTTCCTTGAGCGTTTCGAGGTCGTTCCCCACATGCTCCAGGACCTCGTGCAGGAGGACCACGTCGAATGCGCCGTCTGTGTACGGAAGGTGCTCACCGACGGCCAGCGCGAGGCCGGGCACTTCCTCGGCTCCGCGCCGTACGTTCTCTTCGTCGATATCGAAGCCGACGACGTGCGGGGAGAACTCCCGCAGGCGGCGGACAAAGGCGCCAACGCCACTGCCGACGTCGAGGATACGGCGGCCGTCCAGGTTAACGTGCCGCCGCATGAGGTCAAGCCGTCGCTCCAAGCCGCGGGTCCAGATCTGGCTCGGGTGTCCCAGCGTGGCGCGCTTATCCGTCGATTCGACCGTGATGCTCCCGCTCAAACGTAAGTGGGCGCCTCCTCCTCTATCCCCATCTAAAACGCGTGCGTTGCTATAATGGTTGCTGTTCATCTTCAGGAGGTAGGTTGCCACTTTCCCGCGAACAGGTGCAGCACATTGCCAGGCTGGCCCGCGTGGGCCTCAGCGAGCAGGATATCGACCACTTCCGCGAGCAACTTTCGGGGATTCTGGACTACTTCGAGGTACTGCGAGAGGTGGATACCGAGGGCGTGCCCCCGACTGCGCACCCGCTCGCGTTGGGCAACGTGATGCGCGAGGACGAGGCGGGGCAATCGTTCGAGACCGAGGCGATCCTCGCCAACGCGCCCCTGCGTGAGGGCGACCGCTTCCGCGTCCGAGCGATCCTGGAAGAGTGATTTCTGCCTGATGGCGGACCGTCTTCACCAACTCACGATCAGTGAGGCATCTGACCTCCTTCGCCTTCGTGAGATAACCTCGGTCGAGTTGACGCGCGCGGCGATCGAGCGCATCGAATCCGTCGACGGCCGTATACACGCGTTCCTGACGCCCACCCCGGAGCTGGCGCTGGAGCAGGCGCGTGAGGCGGACAAGCGGCTCGCGCGGGGCGAAGCCGGACCGCTGACGGGCATACCGGCGGCGATCAAGGACGTGATCTGCACTAAGGGCGTACGTACGACGTGCGGTTCGAAGATCCTGGAGCCGTTCGTGCCGCCGTACGACGCGACGGTGATCGAGCGGCTAAAGGCAGGCGGGCTAGTGATGCTGGGCAAGACGAACATGGACGAGTTCGCGATGGGGTCCAGCGGCGAGAACTCGGCCTTCGGGCCGACGTCGAACCCCTGGGCGCTGGACCGGGTTCCGGGCGGATCTTCGGCAGGCTCCGCGGCCGCCGTCGCAAGCGGGATGGCGGCCTACGCTCTGGGGACGGATACGGGAGGCTCGATCCGCCAGCCAGCGGCCCTCTCCGGCGTCGTAGGCTTCAAGCCGACTTACGGCCGCGTCTCCCGGTACGGTCTCGTCGCGTTCGGATCATCGCTCGATCAGATCGGGCCGTTCACGCGGACGGTGCGAGACGCCGCGGTGGTGTTCGAGGCGATCGCCGGCCACGACCCGCGCGATTCGACTTCGGCGCCCGTGGAAGTGCCGGACATCGCATCCGGCCTTCGAGAGGACCTCAGGGGCATGCGGATCGGCGTACCACGGCAGTACTTCGTGGAGGGGATAGACGCCTCTGTTCGAGAGGCCGTGACGGAGGCGATCAAGCAGATGGAGGCGCTTGGAGCGGAGGTGGACTGGGAGGTCTCGCTGCCGTCGACTCAATATGCGGTTGCCGTGTATTACATCATCGCGCCGTCAGAGGCGTCAGCAAACCTGGCGCGCTACGACGGCGTGAAGTATGGGTACTCGTACACAGACGCCGAAAGCATGTGGGAGAACATGGAGCGCACGCGGCAGCACGGCTTCGGCGACGAGGTGAAGCGGCGGATCATGCTGGGAACATACGCGCTTTCGGCCGGCTACTACGACGCCTATTACCTGAAGGCGCTGAAGGTGCGCACGCTGATCCGGCGCGAGTTCGAGGCGGCGTTCGAGACTCATGATGTGCTGGTAGCGCCGGTGTCCCCGACGCCCGCGTTCAAGATCGGCGAGAAGACAGACGACCCACTGCAGATGTACCTGAGCGACGTTTGTACTATACCCGTGAACATCGCCGGGCTGCCGGGGATCTCGGTACCGTGCGGGTTCGCGACAGCCGAGGACGGGGCGCGACTGCCGATCGGCCTGCAGGTGCTCGCGAAGCCGTTCGACGAGGCGTCGATGTTCCGCGCAGCGTACGCGTATGAGCAGGCTACGGCGTGGCGCCGGGAACGGCCGGCGCTATGACCCGTCCACACACACTCACCGACATCCCGACGCCAGCCCTTATCATCGACCTGCCCGCGATGGAGCGGAACATCCAGCGGATGGCGGGGTTCTTCGCGGAGGGGCGGTGCAAGCTGCGACCGCACTTCAAGGCGCACAAGACGCCGGAGATCGCGAAGCGACAGCTGGCCGCCGGTTCCTGCGTAGGACTGACCTGCGCCACCGTCGCCGAGGCGGAGGTGGCCGCGGGGTTCTGCGATGACCTACTGATCGCGAACGAAGTCATCGGCGCGGACAAGTGTGCGCGGGTGGCAGAACTGGCTAAGAACGTGGATATCAAGATCGCGGTGGAGTCGGAGGCGGGACTGGCGCAGATCTCGGAGGCTGCGGAGCGCGTTGGATCAACGGTGGGAGTACTGGTGGAGGTGAACATCGGCTTCCGCGCAGGCACACAGCCGGGCGAAACGGCCATGGCGCTGGCGCGACGCGCTACCGACACCGCCGCGGTTGAGCTGCGCGGGTTGATGGGCTACGAGGGCCACGCGGCGGGCATAGAGGACGGCGCTCAGCGGGAAGCAGCGACGCGGACTGCCGTGGAACGGTTGCTCATGTCCGTTCAGGCTTGCAAGGCCGCCGGGTTGCCGTGCGAGATCGTCTCGGCGGGCTCGACCGGGACTTACACCATTACGGGTCGGCTCGACGGGGTTACGGAGATCCAGGCGGGATCATACGTGCTGATGGATACGGCCTACGCGAAGTACGGTCTGCCGTTCGAGCAGGCGTTCTGGGTACAGGGGACGGTCATCAGCCGGCCGAGCGAGACGCGGGTGACCGCGGACTGCGGACACAAGTCCTGCACCGCGGACCACGGGATGCCGGAGGTGAAGGACGTGACGGGCGCCAGCGTGATGTTCCTGGCGGACGAGCACGCGATGATCACGGTACCGCCGGAGTCTACGCTGAGGCCGGGCGACGCCGTCGCTCTGTGGCCGTCGCATATCGACCCGACGATCAATCTGCACGACGTGCTCTACGTGCTGAATGGGGACGACGTTGTGGACGTCTGGCCGATTACGGCGCGCGGGTACGGGGAGCAGCGGGCGTTCGAGTGACAATCTGTCACCCCTCTGCTACCATAACCTGAACGAACTCCCCCGCGTTCTCAATCACGGAGCAGATGTTGGCTGAGAAGCTTCATACCCAGCACACACGCCGCCACTTCTCGCAGAAGGTGCGCGACATCCCGTCGTCCGGGATCCGGCACTTCTTCGAGTTGATCGCGAACATGGACGGCTGCATCTCGCTAGGGGTTGGCGAGCCGGACTTCGTGACACCGGAGCCGTTCATCAAGGCGGCGTTCGAGTCCGCGCAGGCCGGGGAGACGCACTACACCTCGAACTACGGGTTGCCGCAGCTTAGAGAGGCAATCGCGGCGCACCTGGAGCGTCTGTACGGGGTGAAGTACGACCCGCGAAACGAGATCATCGTCACGATCGGGGTGTCTGAGGCTCTGCTACTGGCGACCCATTCGCTGCTGGACCCCGGGGACGAGGTCATCTCGCCAGATCCGTACTACGTCGCTTATCAACCGTGCGTCACGCTCGCCGGGGGAAGGTTCGTGGCCGTCCCAACGACGATGGAGCGCGATTTCCGGGTCTCCGCACCGGACATCGAGGCGCGGATCACAGAACGCACGAAAGCTGTCCTCCTGGGCTATCCGTCCAACCCCACCGGGGCGCAGATGACGCGAGAAGACCTGCAGGAGATCGCTGACGTCGCGTCGCGGCGGGACTTGATCGTGATTTCGGACGAGATATATGACCGGCTGTCCTACGGCATCCCCCACACGTGTTTCTCTTCACTCGCAGGGATGAAGGAGCGCACGGTGTTGCTGGGGGGCTTCTCGAAGGCGTACGCGATGACTGGCTGGCGAGTCGGCTGGGTCTGTGCGCCCTCGGACATTCTGGAAGCGATGATGAAGGTACACCAGTACATCGTAATGTCCGCGCCGACGCCGTCGCAGTACGCGGCGCTGGAGGCAATACGCAATGGCGAGGAGTACACGCAGCAGTTCGTCGCGGAGTTCGACGCGAGACGCCGCCTGATGGTGGCCGGGCTGCGCGACGTTGGGCTGATCACGTTCGAGCCAAAGGGGGCGTTCTACGCCTTCCCATCCGTCCGCTCGACGGGGCTAAGCGACATGGAGTTCGCGGAGCGGCTGCTGGACGAAGAGAAAGTTGCTGTGATTCCCGGATCGGCATTCGGGGAATGCGGGCGCGGGCACGTACGAATGTGCTACGCAGCGACGATGCCTCTGCTGGAAGAGGCGCTGGAGCGCATTGGGCGATTCGTAGGGCGGCTGTAGCAGCCGATCCCGCACCATCAACCGCCCGGCGCGATGCTATTGCTTATCGGAGTGCGGGCGTAGCATGTAACTCGTGCGGGAACGGATCGCCGGAGTTCGGGAATGGGCCGTCCAGCGGTGGCGGTTCGTCGCTCCGGGATTGATCATCCCGATCGCCGTCATCGCTAGCCTTCTGGTGGTGTCGCCATGGTCGTCCGATTCCGGCGACGAGGCGGAGACCCTCGCGACCGGGACGCCCGCTGCGACGCGCCGACCGCCAACGCCGACACGCCGGGCGACCAGTTCGCCCTCGCCGAGCGCGACGGGCGAACCAACTGCCTCACCGACGCAGCCCCCGCAGACTTTCACGGTCCCTCCAACTGCGCCACCGACGGCGGTTCCGACGCCGGCGCCCACATACTCGCTGGTGCAGGCGTTGCCTGCCGCCTCGTTCGGACGAATGGTGGACTTTGCGCTAATCCCGGGCAAGCCGGATGAGGCGATCGTGGTCACGCAGCACGACAGGATCCTCTGGCG
The DNA here is from genome assembly GCA_964558415.1 of uncultured Dehalococcoidia bacterium. Classification (GTDB taxonomy): domain Bacteria; phylum Chloroflexota; class Dehalococcoidia; order SM23-28-2; family RBG-16-64-32; genus CAZLDI01. The sequence goes on along the minus strand of CAZLDI010000006.1, from coordinate 31,293 downwards.
CATATCGTTATCCGGCTCGTTTGCCGCCACGGTCTACGGAGACCTGACGGGTTTCGTGGGTTGCTGCGGGAACGAGGAGGGGCTGCTTTCAGCCACGTTCTCTCCGAACTTCCAGAGTGACGGCAGGATATACGTGTACTACACGCGAGGGTCGCCTCAGCCCAGTGTGCTGTCTCGCTTCCAGGTGGCCGGCAATGCAATGGACACCACAAACGAGACAGTGATCCTGACTATCCCGCAGTTCGAGACGAACCACAACGGCGGTCGCGCTCTGTTCGGACCGGACGGGTACCTCTACCTCTCGCTGGGTGATGGAGGAGGCGGTGGAGACCCGCAGGAGAACAGCCAGAACCTGACGTCGCTCCTGGGGAAGCTGCTGCGGATAAGGGTGACCGGAGAATCGAGTTACGGTATCCCGGCAGAAAATCCGTTTGCGGACGGGCCGGGGGGCAGCGCCGACGAGATATACGCTTACGGATTTCGAAACCCGTGGCGCTTCAGTTTCGACCGCGCTACAGGGGCGCTCTGGCTGGGCGATGTGGGTCAGGGCTCGTGGGAGGAGGTGGACGTGGTCTTGAAGGGCGGGAACTACGGCTGGGACTGCTACGAAGGCTACGTCACATACGAAACCGATGGCTGTCCGGCGGGCGGTTTTCAGCAACCGCGAGCCGTTTACTCTACCCACGAAGGCGGCTCTTGCGCAGTGACGGGAGGCTACGTGTATCGAGGCTCGGCGATGCCGGAGCTGGTCGGCCGTTATATCTTCGGCGACTACTGCTCCGGACGGATCTGGGCGCTGGACTCAGGAAATCCTGCCGCACAACCGATTCTCTTGCTTGACAGCCCGCACAACGTCGCCTCGTTTGGCGAAACGGCGGACGGGGAGCTGCTGGTACTGACGTTCAGCAATGCCGTGTTCCGGCTCACCAGGCAGTAGGTCGGACCCGCGACCAACCGACGGTCGCAGAGTGACGCCCGTCACACTTCGTCACAGGCGTATCGGGTAAACTGAACGCGCAATGGGCAGTCACTACCGCGTCCCGCCCGGCTATCGCCTCCGCGTGTCCATCGCCTCGGGCAGTGTGACCGTGGAGGCGGAAGACCGAGAGGACATTGAGATTGAGCCGCCGGAACGGCGCCTCGAGCTGAAGGACGGCGACCGTACGCTGGAGGTGAAGACCCGCTCCGGCAGCGTCCACGTCCGGTGTCCAAGGGGAATGGATGTCTCTATCGCGGCGATCTCCGGCAACGTCCGTCTAGCCGGCGAGTTCGGGTCCGTCAAGGTGTCGGCGGTGTCCGGGCATATAGAGGTTGACTCCGCGAACGGCAACGTCGACGCGCGGAGCGTGAGCGGCCACCTGACGGTGCACAGCTGCGGCGGGAGCTGTCAACTGAACACCAAGAGCGGCCACGTCGTGATAGACAGGGTGGAGGGAGAGGCGCGCGCAGCCACGATGAGCGGCCATCTGGAGATAGGGACCAACGGACACGCAAACGTTGAGCTGCGGTCCATTTCCGGGCGGATCACGCTGAGGGTCCTGGAACCGAAACATCCTCACATCAGCTTCCGCAGCCTCAGCGGCAAACTCCACTGCGACTGCGTCCAGGGCACTGACTTTGAAGTCAAAGCCAGAACCGTGTCAGGAAACCTTGAAGTCACTAAAGCATGAGCCCAACCCGCATGACGACAGCCGTCCGCGCAGTGGAGGGCGCTATAGTCTTTACGGACATCGCCGGTTTCACGGAATTCACCGCTGTCCGGGGCGATGAGGCCGCACTCGAACTGCTCTCCGTGCAGGAACAGTTGGTGCGCGACACGCTGCGCGAGCAGGGCCGCGTAGTCAAGGAGTTGGGCGACGGCCTGATGCTCTGGTTTGAGGATGCTTGCAACGCGGTTGAGTGCAGCCTGGCGCTTCAGGAACGGTTTGACAACCACTCAACGGGCGACGGCGACCTGCCGCTGTGGGTGCGCATCGGCATCCATTTTGGCCGGCCGTCCACCCGGGGGCAGGACCTGGTCGGCCACGACGTGAACCTGGCGGCCCGCATCGTCGACCTGGCGGCCCCCGGCGAAGTGCTCATCTCACAGGCTGTATGCGATGAGGTGGGCGACAAGCTGCCGGACGTGGTGTTCGAGGAGGTGGGACCGATGCTTATGAAGGGTATTCCGGAGCCAGTGGCCCTTTATCGAGCCCTGCGCTTCTGAGGGCCAATCAGCGCCAGGGTTTGCCGGCGGCTATCTCCAGAAAGTCGCGCACAGGGCCCTCCGCGCCGGCGATGACGCCTTCACTATAGATGTCCACTGGACCACCATCGCGGTCCAGCACGAGCCCGCCGGCCTCGTCCACGAGCAGGATACCGGCAGCGATGTCCCAGGGGTAGAGGAACTGGTGAACGAACAGGTCGTACCGACCCGCCGCGGCGAAGGCGAGGCCCAGGGCGGCGCTGCCCATCACACGAACGCTTTGCACGCCTGGCCAGATGTCGGCGACAAGCGAGATCAACTTCGCCGCTCGCGCATCATCGTACCCAAGGTCGACGCCGAAAACGGACTGCTGGAGTGAAGGCGTGCTGGAGGTTCGCGCCGGCTGGCCGTTTACGGTGAGGCCGCAGCCTTTGCAAGCGAAGAATTCTTCCCCGGTGACCGGCGCGAACGTCAGCGCCAGCACGGGCTCGCCGTCGCTGCAGAGCGCGAGGTTGAAGGCGAAGTTGGGGATGCCCCGCGAGTAGTTGTGCGTCCCATCCAGCGGGTCCACAACCCAGAGCCATCCGCTGCGCCAGTCAGCAACCTGCGCTGATGTCTCTTCGGAGAGGATCGCGTGATCGGGGTACTCGTCCCGGAGCAGCGCCGTGACCGCCGCCTCGACCGCGAGGTCGGTCTCGGTCACGAAGTTTCCGCGTCCTTTCGCAGCGGTCTGCTGCTGCGTGCGGAAGCGCGAGAGAATGATGCGGCCGGCTTCTTGCGCGCAGCGACGGGCGACATCCTCGGCGGAACGGCCGTTGCGCGATGCGGGCAGCGGCCGCAAAGACTACATCCGCTCGGGCGCGGTCATCCCCATCATGCCAAGCACCCGCGCCAGGACCAGTTTGCAGGCGGAGACCAACTTAATACGCGCCCTTGACAGCGCCTCGTCGTCGCTGAGCACGCGGCATTTCTCATAGAAATCATGGAACTGCGTCGCCAACTCGATAGCGTAGTAGGGAAGCTGATGTGGCTCAAGGTTCGTCGCCGCGGTCTCGACCAGCTCCGGGAAGCGAAGCATTTTGCGAATGAGATTTTGCTCCGCCTCGTGGGTGAGGAGCCCGACCGCGCCGCCGGACATGTCGGGAATCCGTTCGGAGGCCTGCGTCAGGATGCCGGCGATGCGGGCGTGAGCATACTGAACGTAGTAGACCGGGTTCTCCGCGCTCTGACGTTTCGCCAGGTCGATATCGAATTCCATGTGTGAGTCTGCGGCGCGGGAGACGAAGTTGAAGCGCGCGGCGTCTGCGCCGACCTCGTCCACCAGTTCGCGCAGGGTGATGATCTCGCCGGCGCGCTTCGAGAGCTTGACGATCTCTGTGCCGCGCTTCAGCGTGACGAGCTGGTAGATGATGATTGTGAGCCGTTCGGGGTCCACGTCCAGCGCCGCTACCGCTACCTTCATCCTGGGGACGTGGCCCTGGTGATCGGCGCCCCAGATGTTGATGACGCGGTCGAAGCCGCGGGCGATGAACTTGTCGTAGTGGTAGGCGATGTCCGAGGCGAAGTAAGTGGGCGCGCCGGTGGAACGCACGAGCACGTTGTCCTTCTCTTCGCCGAGGGCCGTCGAGATCAGCCATACGGCGCCTTCGCGCTCAGCGACGAAGCCGCGCTCCTTGATCAGCGCCATCGTCTTGGCGTAGGTGTCGGATGAATAGAGCGACTTTTCGGAGAACCAGTTGTCGTAGTGGACCCCTATCACTGTGAGATCTGCCTTGATAATGTCCAGCATCATCGCCACACCGAGATCGTGAAGCTCAGGTGGGTACGGTTCATCGGGCAGCCGCAGCAACGAGTCTCCCCGTTCGTCCTTGACCTGCTGCGCCAGCGTGACCATGTAGTTGCCCGGGTAGCCACCTTCGGGGATCTCGACTTCGCGCCCGAAGAGCTGCTGATAGCGCGCGTAAAGCGTGGCGGCAAAGGTCTGCGTCTGCGTCCCGGCATCGTTCACGAGGTACTCTCGCTGGACGGTGAACCCGGCGGCTTCCAGGACACGCGCCAGAGTATCGCCCAGCGCGAGGCCGCGGCCGTTGCCGACGTGTATAGGCCCGACGGGGTTGGCGGAGACGAACTCCACCTGCAACTTTGCCCCACGGCCTAGCGGCACGTTGCCGAACGTCTCTCCCTCCTCCAGAATCGCGTCGACCTGGGCAGACAACCACGCCGGCGAGAGATGGACGTTGATAAAGCCGGGCGGCGCGACGGTGACTGCCTGCACTGCCGGAAGGACGGCAGAATGCCGGGCAATTACCTCCGCGATTTCTATCGGTGGTTTGCCGGCGGTGCGCGCCAGGCGCAGCGGAAGGCTGCAGGCATAGTCGCCGTGATCGGGGCGCTGCGGCCGCTCCACGCTGATGTCGGGGACGACCATCGGTGGTAGATCGCCCGCGTCCTGGGCCGCGCGGACCGCGCCGGCGATGAGCTTCTCGATCTCGTGCTTGATCAATGCCGAGCCTTCCAAATCACATACCGTCCCCGGAACAGGGACGGCACTACACTCGATTCTAGTCCACAACCCGGGATGGTGCTACGAGACGTCGCCGGAGACGCGGTCCCACACTTGCTTCATCCAGAAACGCAGATTGGCGTGTTCCGGGCGGCTCAGCGGCGGATCTTCGGCGAGAATGCGCGTAGCCTCCGCCCGCGCCAATTCGATCAGGTCAACATCAGTCAACCTGGCGGCGTGGAGGTCCGGCATGCCTGATTGCCGGGTGCCGAAGTATTCGCCCGGCCCGCGGAGACGCAGGTCCTCCTCCGCAAGCTTAAAGCCGTCATCTACAGTCTCCATGATGCGAAGCCGCTCCTCGGCATCCTCGGAAGCATTTTCGGAGAGAAGGAGGCAATATGCCTGCTCCGTACCGCGGCGGACGCGACCGCGGAACTGATGGAGCTGCGTCAGGCCAAAGCGGTCGGCCCCTTCGATCATCATCACCGTGGCGTTGGGCACATCCACACCAACCTCGACGACTGCGGTGGAAACAAGGATGTCCAGTTCGCCGTCACGGAAGGCGCGCATCGTAGACTCCTTGTCGCCCGCGCCGATGCGGCCGTGCAGCAGGCCCAGACGGAGGTCCGGGAACACATCGCGCGATAGACGTTCGTACTCCTGCACCGCAGCCTTCGCGGCTACGGCGTCAGACTCCTCGACGAGCGGGCAGATGACGTACGCCTGCCTCCCCTCGGAGACTTTTCGGCGCACGAAGTTGGCAGCCTGCTCGCGCTGCTGTGACGTAATGCGCATGGTCTTAACGGGCAGGCGGCCGGGCGGCATCTCGTTTAGGACTGTTATGTCGAGGTCTCCGTAGACTGTTAGCGCCAACGTGCGGGGGATCGGCGTCGCGGTCATCACAAGGACGTGGACGCCCTCGCCCTTTTCGCGGAGAGCGGCACGCTGCTCGACACCGAAGCGGTGCTGCTCGTCCACGACGGCCAACCCGAGCCTCTGGAATTCAACGTCACTCTGGATTAGCGCGTGAGTCCCGACCGCGATATCGACCTCGCCCCGAGAGATCGCCGCCTGCGCAGCAGTCTTCTCGGAGGTCTTGAGGCTGCCGGTCAGCAGCGCAACGCGGACGGGACGATCCAGGTAAGGCGGCCGCAATGCGACGTATCCGGGCCCGATCTCACGCAGGGACAGCGCGCCGCCGTCGTCCGAGGCGCCGGGGCCCAGCAGCGTGCAGAAGGTGCGAAAGTGCTGCTCCGCGAGAATCTCCGTGGGCGCCATGATCGCGCCCTGGCAACCACTGCTGACGGCAGCGAGCAAGGCAGACGCCGCCACAACGGTCTTGCCGCTGCCCACGTCTCCCTGAAGGAGACGGCACATTGGCGACGGGCGCGTGATGTCGGCGGCGACTTCGGCTATCGCGCGCTCCTGCGCCGGTGTGAGGAGGAACGGAAGGGACTGCTGGAACCCATTCCCGGACACGGCGGCGAGCTCCAGCATTGGCGCGTTGCTGGATGCCTGCCACTCCTGCCGGCGCCGGACGACACCGAGTTCGATGTACAGCAGCTCCTCGTAGGCGAGCCGTCGTCGACCTCCCTCGGATTCCTCGGCCGATTTCGGCGCATGGATCGCTCGCAGGGCGCGCCCTATGGGCAGTAGGCGCAGTCGCGTTCTGACGGCTTCCGGCAGGACCTCGTCTACCTTCTGGGAAAAAGCCTCCAGACCAACCATGACCATTGACCGGAGGGACCTCTGAGAAAGACCCTCTGTGGACGGATATACAGGCAGCAGCCTTGACTCCGCCGCGGCTCCATTGTCAGGCAGCTCGAACTCTGCGTTCTCCATTTGAAGCCGGCCCCGGAAGGCCGTGACTTTGCCGCTGAGGGTCACCTTTGTTCCCTGGCGGAGCCTGCGCGCGACCCAGGTCCCGGACCACCATAAGCAGCGGACCGAGCCTGTCTGATCGCTAACGATCGCTTCTGTCACGTTCTTCCGATAGTGCCGGCCCACTGTTCCGGCCCCGGCGGAGAAGACTGTCCCGCTGATCGTCTGCAGTTTGTCCGGCACGAGGCGGCTGATCGAGCGCGCACCGAGATACTCGTCGTAGCGACTGGGGAGCAGGTAGAGCAGATCGCGGACGGTCCGCACGCCCAGCTTCGCCAGCCTGGCTTCGCCGGGTCTGCTGATGCCTTTGAGCACTGTCACGGGCGAGTCAAGCGTTCCGACGGTCGTCGTCGACGGTTGTGCGGGCGGCTTCACGCGGGCCGGTGGCGCCTGGGGCGGGGTCGCGACGGGCGGGCGTGGCGAGCGGGAAGCCGCCCGCGCTGCGGCTTGGGGAGCGCCATCGACGACCGGCAGTCCACCTTCCGCCGCCTTCAACAACTCATCGATGACGCGCTCGCGCTGTACCGGGTGGAGGGCGCGATAACCACCGGTGGGGAGGGCCTGGAGAATCTGGGAAAAGCGATGGCTCGGGCGCAGTTGGACGTCTTGAGCAAAGCGCAGCAAGTAGGTATCCAGCCCGCCGACCACCGCGGTGTTCGCGAACTTCCGCCGGCGCTCCAGGGCCAGGACCTTGCGCAGCTGGTCGGCGGGGTCAGGCAAGCGCGCTACTCTTCTCCCTCCAGCACGCCAAAGCCCAAGGTGCCTGGGCCTCCATGCACGCCGAGGACGGGGCCGAGCCGTCCTGTGCGCACGGGCACGCCCGGCAGCGCCGCCTCCAGCCGGCGCTTCATCTGCTCAGCCTCGTCCGCACCGGTGGAGTAGCCTATCCCTACCTCTATGGGGCGGTGAGAGGTGATGATCTGGAAGATGCGGTCCGCTGCGGCCACCTTCGTCCTCACTCGTTCCTCCGGGTGGACTTCACCGTCGCGAACGGAAAGGATTGGCTTAACCCGGAGCATGCCTCCAAGGAAGGCTCTGGCCCTGCCAATCCGCCCGCCGCGGCGCACATACTCCAGAGTATCGAGCACGATGTAAATGCGAACGTTCGGGATCATACGCTCCGTGATGGTGCGAATCTCCTCGACGCCGGCGCCGCCGGCCGCCGCCCGGGCGGCGGCGGAGACCAGAAATCCCAATCCGAAAGAGACGTTCAGCGAGTCTATCACCTCTATTCGCGCGCCGCGACCGGCGAGCGACTGGGCGGCCTGGCAGGCGTTGTTGTAGGTGGCGGAGAGCTTCGAAGAGAGGTGAATGGAGACTATCTGGTCGGTCTCTACCAGGAGAGGCTCGTAGACTTCCAGAAAGTCGCCGATCGACGGGGCGGAAGTGGACGGGTGAACCTTCCCTTTTATCAGACGGTCGTAGAAGGCGTCCTGGGTGATCTCGACACCTTCCTTGTAGACCTCATCACCGAAGACGACGCTTAGCGGGACGATCGAGACTCCCAGCTCGCTCGCCATCTCTGGGGTCAGGTCGGCGGTGCTATCGGTGACAATGCGGACGGGCAAGACGGTCTCCTTTCGCGGGTAGTATAACAGTGGCCCGCGACGCGCAGAACCGCACTGTGGCGCGACCGCGACCTATTCGAGTGAGGCTATATAGTCGTAATGTGGCTGACCGCCGTACACGACCTCCACCTCATGGGCGGGAAGGCTCTCCCGAAGGCGAATCGCCAGGGCGTCCGCGGTGGCGATGTCCGTCTCTCCGCCGAAATAGAGGGTGACGAGGCTTCCTCCCGACGTCGCCAGACCACCAAGAGCCTCCTCGACGGCTTCTTCCGCCGTCGCCGCGGTCAGGCTCAGCTCATCGTCGATGATCGCGATGATGTCGCCCTCACGCACCGCGACACCGCCGATTCTCGTGGAACGCACGGCGCGCGTAACTTCAACCGTACGTACGGACTCACGCGCGGCCTCCATTACCTCCAGGTTGTCGTCGAGGCTGTCATCCTGGTTGAGCGCCAACAGAGCAGCGATGCCCTGCGGCATCGACTGGGTTCGGGCGATGCGCACGCGCTTCTTCACGACCTCCAGCGCCTGTTGCGCCGCCAGGATGATGTTCTTGTCGTTCGGCAAGACAACCACGTCATCTGACGGGCACGCTTCTATCGCCTCGACGATGTCCCTTGTGCTTGGATTCATGGTCGGCCCGCCCGAAATGATCCGCGTACAGCCAACGCTGTGGAAGACTCTGGCCATGCCATCGCCAGCCACGACGGCAACAGATGAGATCGCCTGCGGCTCCGCGGGAACGGGGATGGCGTCCTCATGCATTCCGACAAATTGCTCCGCCTGGCTCCGGATGTTGTCGACTTTCACCTGTGTGAGGCCTCCCGCGCCGGTGCAGTGGGTGAGCGCCGAGCCCGGGTCGTCTGTGTGTACGTGGACACGCACCATCCGCTCGTCGCCCACGACCAGCACCGAGTCGCCAAGCTCCATCATCCGGTCGCGAATCGCATCGGCATTGAGAGCTGCGCCCTCGACCAGTAGCTCCGTACAGTAGCCGTACAACGACTCGCCGCTGTCGTGGCGGGCGCTGGTGGCCGCCAACCAGTCCTGCTGCACAGAGTCGGCTGTCGCAGCGCCTTCCTCGACTGTGTCGCCTCGAAGGTGCCGGAGCATACCCTCGATGATTATGCTCAGGCCCAGGCCTCCGGCGTCGACTACCCCCGCTTCTGCCAGTGCCGGGAGCAGCGTGGGTGTCCTCTGCACGCTCTCTTTCGCGGTCCGGACGGCGATCTCCAAGACTTCCTGCAACTGCGTCACGCCGGCGAGCCGGTCGCGCACCGCTACAGACGTCTCTCGGACCACCGTCAGGATGGTGCCCTCCGCGGGTTTGGTGACAGCCCTGTAGGCAGCGGTGGATCCCTGTTCCAGCCCGGATGCAAGGGTGGCCGGATCGATAACGTCTGCGCCGTCCGCCGCTTGCGCCATGCCACGGATAATCTGCGAAAGTATGACGCCGGAGTTGCCCCGCGCCCCCATGAGCGCGCCGTGAGACATCGCCGCCAGCATCGCCGAGGCCGTTGCCTGATCACAACGCCACGCCTCTTCCATGGTGGAGCGCATGGTGAGGTACATGTTCGTGCCTGTGTCGCCATCCGGCACGGGGAAGACGTTAACGGCGTTGACCTGCTGGATGTGGCGCTCGAGCCAATCTGTGGCAGCGCCGAACATCTCTCGCAGCTGCGGGCCAGAGAGCGCATCAACGGTCGGGGCTACCATCTCGCCGTCACCGGGCCGCAGGGGGTAGCACGACAGATCGCCTTGCTCGTACAGACCGCCGATGCTACCATACTCGCGGCGCAATTCTAGCAAGGCGGGGCACTAAAGGTAAAGGAAGACCAGTGGCCAGATGCGACGTTTGCGGCAAGAAGACGGGATACGGCCGCAACATCAGACACAAACACTCAGGACGCTGGGAGCGCAAGGCCCCGCGAACCAACCGCACGTTCAAGCCGAACGTGCAACCGAAGACTCTGGTGATAGCAGGCGTGGCCCTGCGTTTGAAGATATGCACGCGCTGCATGCGCACCCAGCTCAAAGCTGCTGTCTGAAGCCCGCGCTAGTTCGCGGGTGAAACGGTCGACAACGACTCCCTGAGTTTCGCGACATTCTGGGCGATCGTCCCGCGATCGTTGAAAATCGCTGATGCGGCCACGAGAACGTTCGCGCCCGCCGCCGCGCAAAGCGGCGCCGTGTCCGGCGAGACGCCGCCGTCAACCATGATCTGGGCCGCGTACCCTTTTTCGTCGATCAGCTTGCGCAGCCGGCGCACCTTGGGCAAGGCGCCTTCGATGAAGCTCTGCCCGGACCAGCCCGGATTGACCGCCATCACCATTACCTGATCGATGTCAGGCACAAGCTCCTCGACCGCTGTGACAGGAGTGCCCGGATTGATGCATATACCGGCCCTTCGGCCGCGCTGCCGCACCTCCTGGATGATGCGATGTGGGTGTGGCGCCACTTCAAGGTGTACATTGATGATATCCCCGCCGGCGTCCATGAAGGCGCCTATGTGCTTCTCAGGTTCGACGATCATCAGGTGGATATCGAGTACGAGGTCGCTCGTTCGCCTGACTGTCTCGACGATGGATGCGCCGAGCGTGATGACTGGCACAAAGCGCCCGTCCATAACGTCGATGTGCAGGTAGTCCGCGCCGGCGGCGCTGCATTCATCCAGTTGTTCCCGAAGGCGCGAGAAGTCGGCCGCGACGATCGAAGGGGCCAGCTTAACGCCGCTGATCAATCGCTCTTCTCCAGTCGCTCCCGCGCATCTTTCAGAGCCGCGGCGACGCGTCGCGGCGCGGTACCGCCGGGGACGTCTCGCGCGGCGATGGAGGCGCTCGTGTCAAGCGTAAGGACATCCGCGTCGAACAGCGGTGAGCAGCGCCGGTACTCCTCCAGCGACAGCTCGCCGAGACGCCGCTCCTTCGCCTGCTGGACCAGCGCTGCGACCACCTGATGCGCTTCGCGGAAGGGCATGCCCTTCCTCACAAGGTAGTCCGCCACGTCCGTTGCCAGCATGTGGGAGCCGCGGGCCTCCGCGTTCGCCCTTTCCGTGTCGACTTTCGCGCCGGCAACCATTGCCGCCAGGACGTCCATCGTGGAGAGCAGCGTGTCCACGGTCTCGAATAGCGTTTCCTTGTCCTCCTGTAGATCTCGGTTGTAGGCCAGAGGTAAACCCTTGAGCACCGTCAGGATTGCTATGAGGTTTCCGTAGACCCGGCCGCTACGACCGCGCGCGAGCTCTGCCATGTCCGGATTGCGCTTCTGGGGCATGATGCTGGAACCGGTCGCGAAATCCTGCGGCAGCCTCAAGAAGCCAAACTCTTCGCCCGACCAGAGCACGATCTCTTCCGCCAGCCGCGAGACGTGCATCATTGCGGTGGCTGCAGCAGCCTGGAACTCAACAACGAAATCGCGATCCGAGACCGCATCGACGCTGTTGCGGCTGATACGGCTGAACCCCAGCTCCTGCGCGACGAACTCGCGGTCGATCGGGTATGGCACTCCTGCGAGGGCACCTGAGCCCAGAGGCAGTTCATCCGCGCGAAAGCGACAGTCGGCGAAGCGTCCGACATCGCGCTCAAGCATTTCGAAGTAGGCCAGCAGGTGGTGAGCCAGAAGGAGCGGCTGGGCGCGCTGCAGGTGGGTGTAGCCCGGTATCAGCACGTCCTGGTTGGCTTCAGCGAGCCCGACGAGCGCGCCCAGCAGCCCGCGGATCGCACTCCGTGCCCCGTCACATGCCTCCATCACGAACAGACGCATGTCGGTTGCGATCTGGTCATTACGAGAGCGCGCTGTGTGCAGCCGTCCTGCCGCAGCGCCGATCATCTCTGACAAACGCGCTTCGATGTTCAAGTGGATGTCCTCGAGCTCCTCACGAAACGCGAAGTCGCCGCGCTCGATCTCACGCCGGATTTCCTCGAGGCCGTGGGCGATGGCGCCTGCGTCGTCGCTCGAGATAATGCCTTGCTTGCCAAGCATCCGCGCGTGAGCGATCGAGCCCGCGATGTCTTGCCGGTAAAGGCGCTTATCGTAGGAGATTGAGGCGCTGTACCGCAGCGCCCGCGCGTCCAGACCACGCGCTGTAGGGCTCTCCATACGTTTGTCAGCCATGAGTGCCGTCATTATAACCGGCTGGCGAACAGCGGCAGGTCCAGCACCGCCGCAATAGTTTCGATGGTGAAATCGGGGGCGATCGGGCCGGACTCCGGCACGTCCGCCGTGTCCTCCACAGGTTCGTCCGCAACTGGCCGGCGCCAGATGGCCTTCATCCCCACTGTCTTCGCGCCTTCTACATCCGCCCGCAAGCTGTCTCCAACCATCGCCGCCTCCTCCGGCTCGACGGCCATCGCATCCAGAGCAACCTGGAAGATGCGGGGGTGCGGCTTCATAAAGCCGACGTCGCAGGAGATGATGGTCTCTTCGAACAGATCGGCGAGTCCAAGATCGCGCATCTCCTCGTGAAAGCGAGGGCCGCTATAGCCGCGATTGGTGACCGCAGCGAGCCTGAATCCGCGGTCCTTGAGACTGCCCAGGGCGTCCAGGACGTCCGGGAATAGCCGGCGGCCAAGAAAGGCTCCTCCCAGGTTCCACGCCTCCCAGAGCTCTGCACCCTGCTCCGCCGTCAGGTCCATATCGTGCCTGGCCGCGACGCGGCGGCAGATTTCCGGGTAACCGGGATCGATGCAGTCTCCATGGAAGGCGCGGGTCGTTTCCTCCTCTATCGCAAAGCGGATGTCGCGTCCGACGAACCGGCGCTCGCCATCGATGGCATACCCCCAGTCCGAAACGAGCTGGCGGATGCGGCGCATCGTCTCGCCGCGCACCACTTCGCGCGGCGGCATCTGCGGGAAGTGCCAGAGGGTGTCCCCGAGGTCGAAGAATACAGTCGAGATACGGGTGCTCATATATCCCTGGGATCGAAGCGCGTCAGGCCGGGAATATCGTCGAAGCCACGGTCGGCGGTAACTACCCCCTCGAGCCCATGATGGATGACCACGGCCGCGTGCAGGGCATCACGGGCTTGCAGGTGTGAGTGTCTGCCCAGCGTATCGGCAGCGAGCTCCAAGATGGACACAGTGATTCCGATTGGATCTCGAAAAGCGGTCAAGGCGTTCTTGAGCACCTGCAATCCGAAGGAGGTGTCGCCGCGCCGACGGTAATAGTGGAGGATGTCCTGAAATACCTCGATGTCCGTGTTGGCCTCAACTGTGCCCGCGCGTACTGCTCGTAGAAAGTCTCGGCACGGGTCCTTGTAGGGATGTGGGTTGCCCAGCGCGTATATGAAGACGTTAGACTACCGTGCGACCACCATCGCGGTCAAGGCAACACGTCTTCCAGCGACCCCATAGCGTACCCCTCGGCGCGGAGCCCGTCGATGATCTGCTGAAGCGCCGCGCCGTCCTGGGACGCCGACCCGACGTGAAAGACATAGATGGCGCCCGGCTCTACAGAATTCAGGCATCGCTGCACGATGGCCTCCTTGGTGGTCCCCTTCCAGCCCTGCGAGTCGATCGTCCACATGATGTTGTACCGGTAACCCCTCGCGCCTACGTCCGCATTGACCGAGTTATCGTAGTCGCCGTACGGCGGGCGGAAATACGGCTTCGTCGTGGCGTCCGTCAGGTCAATGACGATCTGCTCCGTCCGGTCGATCTGCTCCCAGCGCTGCGCCTGCGCCAAAGCCTCTCGGCCGGTCGAGAGACCGGTGAACGAAGAGTGATCGTACGAGTGATTAATAAGCGAGTGCCCCCCATCCACGATGGCCCGCAGCAGCTCCGGGTTCCGTTCGGCCCATCTGCCGGTGATCCCGAAGCCGGCGGTAACCCCATTGGCGCTCAGCGTGTCGAGGACCTGCTCGGTAAACCCAGGGTCCGATCCCGCATCGAAGGTGAGGGCGACAACCTTCTGGCTATCGTCCCCCCGACGAACGACTTGGGCGACGCCGGCCAAAGGCGTCGCCGTGGGAAGGGGTTCCGGTGTAGGTGTTGCCGACGGCGCAGGCGTTGGGGTCAGGGTCGCGGGCAACGTGGTGACAGAAGACGGCGAATCGATTGTTGGCGGACTCGCTGAGGGAGTCCCGCCGTCGGCACACGCGAGGCATAGCAAGACGATGGCAAGGAGCGACGCGTAAACCGGGAAGCGATCGAGTCGCCGAACCACGAGGGGTGTAAGACCAGTACGGCTGTACTTAGAGGGGCGTAACCGGATCACCGGCCCGTATCACCCCACCGGAGATGATGTCCGCGCGCAGACCGCCGCGGTGGACGAGGCCCTTGATTACCGTCTCGTGCGTGAGGGCTGCTAGATGGGCGCAGGGCTCGCACCAGCGGACGCCGCGCAAGGTGGCCCCACCGACGGTGAAGTCGCGATCTACGAGGTCGTTCAGCGATATGCCGCGCGTCATGACGTTGCGGCGGGATTCACCCGGGCCAAGCTTGACACCGAATTCGCGTTCGAGCGCCTCCAGGGCCTCCGCCTCCACCAGGGTCACATCCCGGCCGGACCCTCCCCTGTCCGAGAACGTACCGACGGCGTTGAAATAGCGATCACCTTCTAGCCCTTTCGCGGGCACCGCGCGAACCTCCTTGAGCTCCACCACCGCCTCGGCCCCACTCGGCGCAATGTGAATCGACACGACACTTCCCTCAGACATCTCCTTCTCCATCCTCTCCAAGCATCTGCGCCTTAGCCTGCACTCGCACCGGCAACCCCCAGATGTTAATGAAGCCGACGGCCGCTGCACGGTCGAAGGTGTCCTCTTTATCGTACGTTGCGAGTGAGAAGTCGTACAGACTTCTGGGCGACTTCCTGCCAACAGCGGTTGCCACACCCTTGTGCAGCTTGACACGCACAGTACCCGTGACGTGGCGCTGGGTGGAGGCGATATAGGCGTCAAGGTCTTTGCGATGGGCCGAGAACCAGAGTCCGTTGTAGACCAGCTCCGCATACTCCTGCGCGATGCGCGTCTTCAATCGTCGCTGCTCTTTGGACAGCGTCAGAGCCTCCAGCGCCTCGTGGGCAGTCAGCAGCGAAACGCCAGCCGGCGCCTCGTATATCTCGCGCGATTTGATGCCAACGAGCCGGTCCTCGACGCTGTCGATACGACCGACTCCGTGCTCGCCGGCCAGTTCGTTGAGGCGCTTGACCAGCGAGACGGGGTCAGCCTCCTTCCCGTCAATCGATACAGGCGCGCCCTCAGCGAAGCCAATCTCGACATATGCGGGCTGCTCCGGCGCTGCCTGGGGTGACTTCGTCCAAGCGTAGATATCCGGTGGCGGCTCCTGCCAGGGGTCCTCCAAAACGCCGCACTCGATGCTGCGGCCCCAGAGGTTCTCGTCGATGCTATACGGGCTCGTCTTCGTGACGTTGATCGGGATGTTGTGCTCCTGGGCATAGGCGATCTCGGACTCGCGGTCCATCTCCCATTCGCGCAACGGCGCTACGATCCTCAGTCCGGGATGGAGAGCCTGCACGGAGACGTCCAACCGCACCTGGTCGTTCCCTTTGCCTGTACAGCCGTGAGCGACAGCGGACGCCCCTTCCGCCTTCGCGACGGCGACCATCTCGAGCGCAATGAGCGGGCGCGAAAGCGCAGTGGCCAGCGGGTACGCGCCCTGGTAGCGAGCACCCGCCGCGAGGGCGGGGAAGACGAAACGGCGGACGAACGTTTCCTGGACGTCTGCCCAGACGTACTGGACAGCGCCCGCCGCCATGGCGCGGGACTGGAGCTCCTCACGCTGTCGGTCCATGCCGACGTCCACGGTCAGTGCGATGACGTCGTAGCCTCGGTCCTCCTTTAGCCAGCGGATGGCAACGGATGTGTCGAGCCCACCGGAGTAGGCAAGGACGATCTTCTCAGGCATTTGTCATCACTTCGCAGTTCCCACCTCTAGCCTGCCAAGCACGCCCTCCACGATATCCAGGGCGCGGTCTATTTCCTCTTCGCTAACGGTGAGCGGCGGAATGAACCGCAAGGCGGTGGGCTTTACGTTGTTCACGAGCAACCCGTGCTCCGCGCAACTCGCGACGGCTTCCTCCGCGACCGGGCGGTCTAACTCAAGGGCCCAGATGAGGCCCTTCCCACGCACTTCAGTCACTACCGGATGTCTGTCCGCAAGGGCGTGTAACTTGCGCTGCAGGTATTCGCCGATCTTAGCGGCGCGGCCTGGCAGATCGTGGTCGAGCATGTATTTGAGCACGCTGTAGCCGACCTCGCAGGCGAGGGCGTTGCCGCCGAAGGTCGTGCCGTGGTCGCCTGCGCCGAGCACGGAGCAATGGTCCTTGCTGAGAAACGCGCCGATGGGGAAACCGCCGCCCAGCGCCTTCGCCACGGCCATCACGTCCGGCTCTATCCCGTAGTGCTGGTACGCGAAGAGCTTGCCGGTGCGGCCAACGCCCGTCTGGACCTCGTCAAGAATCAGTAGGAGGCCGGCTTCGTCGCACCAGGCGCGGACAGCGGGGAGATAACCGTCGTCAGGTACGTTGACGCCGCCTTCGCCCTGGATGGGCTCCAGCATGACGGCGACCGTCTTGCCCGTGGTCGCCTTCTTCACAGCGTTGATATCGTTGAAAGGCACGCGGGCGAACCCTTCAACGAGCGGTGTGAACGGTGCGCGGTACTTCTCGTTGCCAGTTGCGCTCACGGTCGCCATCGTGCGGCCGTGAAAGGCGTTCTCCGCGACGATGATCTCGAATGCCCCGTTCCGCTTCTCCTTGCCCCACTTGCGGGCGAGCTTGATGCAGCCTTCCACCGCCTCCGCGCCGCTGTTGCAGAAGAAGACCTTGTCCAGGCCTGTACTCTCGCAAAGTAGTTGCGCTAGCTTCACCTGCGGCACCGTGTAGTAGTAGTTGGAGGTGTGCATGAGCTGCGACGCCTGGCGCTGGATTGCACCTACAACTTCCGGGTGGCAATGGCCCAGGCTGACGGCGGCGATACCCGCGACGAAATCCAGGTATTGCTTCCCGTCGTCATCCCAAACGTTCGTTCCTTCACCACGGACAAGGGTGATGGGCAGCCTCTTGCTGACCGGCAAAAAGTACTTTTTTTCGAGCTCTATCAGGTTCTCAGTCACTCATCTCTCCTCAAAACACCACTGTGCCGGCCGGTCTGCCCTCCGCGACCGAGAGTAGCGAGCGCTCCCGGCGGCCATCAGCGACGACGCTAACGCAGCCGGATTGGGCCGCGCGGACGCAGGCCTCCACCTTGGGGATCATACCGCCTTCCACGACCCCAGATGCGACAAGGCTGCGGGCGTCCTCCGTGCGCAGGCGCGTTAGCGTATCGCCGGCGGCGCCGCGGACACCCTGCACATCCGTAAGGAAGACGAGCCAACGGGCTTTCAAAGCTATGGCGATTGCTCCGGCGGCAGTATCGGCGTTGATGTTGAGCAGCTCTCCCGTAGGTCGTTCACCTTCCCACGCCTGTCCCACCGGCGCGATCACCGGGATCACGCCGTCTTCAACCAGACGAAGCACAGTACGTGGCTCCACGCTGATCACTTCGCCCACCGCACCCAGCTTCTCATCAAGCGCGCGGGCACGCAGCAACCCCCCGTCCGCGCCCGATAGCCCAACGGCGTTGACTCCAAGGACGGTGAGCGCCGAAACGATCTGCTTGTTGACGAGTCCCGCTAGAACGGCGACGACGACCTGCAGCGTCTCGGGATCGGTTACACGCAGGCCGTTCTCGAACCTCGTCGGGAGATTATGCCGGACCAGCCACTCGCTGATCAACGCGCCACCGCCGTGCACGATCACCGGCTGGATGCCGCGACGTTGAAGCTCGACGACGTCGGCCAGCGTCGTGTCGCTGTCGCCGAGCGTCGAGCCGCCGATCTTGGCTACGAGAATATCGCCCATTACGTCATTCGTTCCTCGCCTCAGGTTGTGTACTGGCTATTGAGCCGCACAAACTCTTCTGTAAGGTCGGAGCCCCAGGCGGTGGCGGCGCCTTTCCCCAGACCCATCTCCATCCTGAAGACCACTTCATGGTACGCGAAGCACGCCTTGGCCTGCCCTTCATCGTAGGCGACGGGCGCGCCATCGCGGAAGAGGCAGACTTCCTTCCCACCGGGGCTGCTGACGAAGAGGGACATCTTTGCTTCGTCCATCTGCGCCCCGCTGTTGCCAACCGCGGAGACGACCCTTCCCCAGTTCGGGTCGTGCCCGTAAACGGCGGTCTTCACGCCGGCTGACGTCACAATCTCGCGGGCGGCCCTACGCGCGTCGTGCGTGGAAGCGGCCCCCTCCACGCGCGCTTCGATCATCTTCGTTGCGCCCTCCGCATCGTTGACCATCTTCTTCGCGAGTTCGAGGCACACTGTGGAGAGCGCGGCCACGAAGGTCTCAGCGTCCGGGTGGCCGCCGTGGATTGGTTCGCCCCCGGCAAGACCGTTGGCCATGACGACAACCGTGTCATCGGGGCTTGTGTCGTTGTCGACATCGATCATGTTGAACGAGATATCGACGGATTCCTTGAGGGTCTGCGCGAGGAAAGACTGTCCGACGGGTGCGTCGGTGGTAACGAAGCAGAGCATCGTCGCCATGTTCGGGTGGATCATGCCTACGCCCTTGACAACGCCTCCGATGGACCAGTTCCCGGCCTTCACCGCGACGTGTTTGGCCACCGTATCAGTAGTCATGATCGCCCGCGCGAAGTCCAGTCCACCATCGGCTGATACAACGCACTTCTCGATGCCACTCGCTATCTTCTGCATCGGCAGAAGAGTGCCGATAACGCCGGTGGAGGCGACGACCACGTCGTGCGGGTCGATCCGGAACTTCGCGGCCGTCAGCTGAGCCATCTTGACCGCATCGTCCATGCCCTGGCGCCCCACTGAACAGTTGGCGCATCCCGAGTTCGCGACGATCGCCTGGGAGCGTCCGTTCTTCAAGTGCTCCATGGACACGACCAGCGAAGCGCCCTTGAGATTGTTGCTGGTGTACACCCCGGCCGCGACGCACGGCACCTCCGAGTAAACCAGGCCGACGTCCAGCTTATTCCAGTCCGTCCGTACACCCACGTGCACTCCCCCGGCGGAGAAGCCTCGGGGGGTTGTCACGCTGCCGTCGGGGACAATATCGATTTGCTTTAGTTCGGTGACCAAGTGTGTCGCTCCTGTTCGCTATATCTCTAAGGGTAAAGAGCCGGCGCGTCGAGACCCATCGTCTCCGGCAGGCCGAGCATCGCGTTCATGTTCTGAATCGCCTGCCCGGCGGCGCCCTTGACGAGGTTGTCGAGCACGCTTACGACGACGAGCCGGTCAGTCCGCTCGTCGACCGTGGGGTATATGAGGCACATGTTGCTGCCCCGCGCCTGTTTGGTGGCCGGCGGCGAGTCGACGACTCGGACAAACGGCTCGTCCTTGTAAAACTCGTCGTAGACCTCCTTCACAGCAGCCGTTGCTGCGGCACCTGCCGGGAGGGCAGCGGATGCGAGAGTCGCATAGCACGTCGAAAGGATGCCGCGCGTCATCGGGATCAGGTGCGGCGTGAACGTCACCTTCGGCTTCACCGCTTGTGGCGCCTCCGCGACTGGCCACATCGCGGCAAGCTCCCGCACGATCTCGGGCAGATGGTAGTGCCCGCCCAGCGCGTAGGCGGACACGCTCTCGCTCGCCTCGCCCAGGTGAAGGTTCAGGGCTAGGCCGCGGCCGGCGCCGGAGACGCCGGACTTCGAATCGATGATGACGTCGGGGCCGATGATTCCCGCCTGCACCGCAGGCGCCAGGGCAAGCAAGGCGCTCTCCGGATAGCAGCCGGGGTTCGCGATCAACTTCGCGGCTCTCACGGCCTCTCGGTTCAGCTCAGTAAGACCGTATGCCGCCTGAGCGAGTAGTTCCGGCGCCGGGTGCTCCATGCCATACCACTGCTGGTACTCAGCGGCGTCCTTCCACCGAAAGTCGGCGCTGATGTCGACTACAGGCACTCCGGCTTGCACCAGCGGCAGGCAGGCCTCGGCGCTCGCGGCATGCGGTAGCGCGGAGAACACGAAGTCCACGCTGCCCAGCTCATGGCCCACCGGGAGGTCGATGGCCGCGAGGTGGGGGAAAACGTCCGCCAGCTTTTTCCCTGCCTCACTGCGTCCCGTGACGCTGGTCAGCCGCGCCTCCGGATGGGAGTACAGCAGGCGCGCGAGCTCCGCTCCGGCATACCCGGTGACGTTTATGATTCCAACTCTCGTCATGTCCCTATCTCCTGGAAAACAAATCGCCCCACCACTTGCTCAGGGGTGGGGCCGCTTTTTGCTCGCTTACTTCAGACGCTGGTAATCAGCTAGGCGGACGCAAGCCCCCCACTCGTAGGTCGGGCGCGTCGCGGGTCCTGGCTGGCGAACGCAGGCGTCATGATGTGTATACGGTAGGGCAGCGGAGATGCCGTGTCAAGCGAGCATGCACACCCAAGGCCGCGATGCCATCTCGTCCGCTCGTTCACTCACCTGCCTGCTTCGCTTCCCACAGCCGCCGCGTCAACTCCATCTGGTCGACATGTCCCCTCAGGTGCTCCGTGGCGTGGATCAGCGAGTAAGCCGCCGTGACCTCCGGCGACGCGTCACCCCCTTTCCCGTCCGTCTCCCGCCTAGCTGCCCAGTCGACCTCCTCGGCCGACCGCAGCACCGCGCGGCAGTCCTTCGAAATATCATCCAAGAGCCGCAAGAGTGAGTCAGCGTCGCCTGCCGTCGCGCGGAACTCCGAATCGCGGTCCCGCTCAGGCAGAGGCACGTCCATCGCAATGCTCAGCCACATTCGCGTGCTGTGCGTCGCGTGCGTCGCGAGAACGGCGAGCGAGTTCGTCTCCCGGCCCGGCGGCCGCCAGTTCAACGCCTCTACAGGCAACCCGGCTATCGACGAGCGCAGCTCCTTCAGGGATTCGTCGACGAGATCGCGAGCAGCTACAAGGATGGGATCCATCACGACGACGATTGTATTGCCTCACGGCGTGAGGTTCCAACCGAAGGATCCCCACTGATCAGGCTCCGGCCAGCTGGGCAGCCGTCCAACAGCGGGCACTGCCCGCACAGTGGCCGCTGCGCGTGGCATAGCCGTCGACCGTGCTTGATCAGCGAGACGTGGAACGGGTACACCTCCTCCGCTGACAGCATCGCCTCCAGCAGAACGTGGGATTGCTCAGCGCTCGCTTTCAGCGGAACCAGGCCCAGGCGCTGAGCCACCCGGTGCACATGCGTATCCACAGGCAGCGCGGGCCGGCCGAGCGCGAACATCAGCACACACGCTGCGGTCTTGGGGCCGACACCGGGGAGCGAGCGGAGCCACACTTTCGCTTCGTCGAGCGGCATCTCCACCAGATTCGTGAGGTCGAACGAGCCCCGCCGGCGCCAGACTTCTTCCAGGATGGCCTTGATGCGGGGCGCTTTGACACGTGCGAGTCCGCCGACCTGGATCTCGGCGATGATCTCATCGGGGTCCGCCGCCAGCAGTTCCTCCCACGCCGCGAAGCGCCTGCGCAGCCGCATGAAGGCGCGGCCGGAGTTCGTATCTGACGTGTTCTGAGAGAGTATGGTCAGCACGAGCTCTGTCATCGGGTCGCCGTGGGGACGCCACACGGGCGCGCCGTAGAGCGCCGAGAGCCGCCCGAGGATATCGCCCGGTGCCAGGCGGGGCGCCGAGATCACTTTCTTTGTCATTCGCTCGTTCATTCTTGACCTCAAGCCTATACTGATGCCAGCGCCAAATGAACAGAGAGAGGAATCACATGGCGACGCGGCCGATACGGCTGACCCAGCTCGCCTCTTGCGCCGGTTGAGCCGGTAAAGCCGGGGCGGAAGCCGTAGCGCAGGTCCTGCGCTATCTCGCGGAGAGACCCCAAGGCCAGCACCCTGACCTGCTGGTCGGCCTCGACGCGCCTGACGACGCGGCGGTCTACAGGCTCAACGATGAGCAGGCCGTGGTGATGACAGTAGACTTCTTCGCGCCGCTGGTGGACGACCCGTACGACTTCGGCGCGATCGCCGCCGCCAACGCGATGAGCGACGTGTACGCAATGGGCGGCGAGGTCATTATGGCGCTAAACGTAGCCGCCTTTCCGGAGGACTTCCCGTCGGAAGTGATCGCGGGCATTCTGCGTGGCGGCGCGGACAAGGTCGCCGAAGCCGGTGGGGTCACGGCCGGCGGGCACACGGTGCTGGATGCTGAGCCGAAGTTCGGGCTATGCGTGCTGGGCTTTATCCACCCGCAGGGAGTGTTGACTAAGGCCGGTGCGCGGCCGGGCGACCTACTGTACCTGACGAAGCCGCTTGGGACCGGCATCGTGAGCACCGCGGCGAAGCAGGATGAGGCCAAACCAGAGCATCTGCGCACCGCCACCGAGAGCATGACCGCCCTCAACCGCCACTCCTCGCACGTAGCCCGCGAGATTGGAGCGCATGCGCTGACGGACGTGACCGGCTACAGTCTGCTGGGCCACGGCTACGAGATGGCGGCGGCAAGCGGATGCGCCCTGAGCATCCGCGCGTCCGCGGTACCGGTATTACCCGGTGCTCTCGAGTACGCGTCGCAGGGCATCGTGACGGGCGGCGCTGCGCGCAATCGGAGCTATCTGGCGGGGAAGGTGCGCGTGGCGGACGCTATCCCGGAAGCGCTGGAGCATGTGCTGTTCGATCCGCAGACTTCGGGCGGCCTACTGATGGCCATAGCACCCGAGGGGACCGCGGGTCTCGAGGCAGCCTTCGCGGCCGCAGAACTGCCCGTCTGGCGGGTTGGGGAAGTGATCGAAGGTAGCGGGGTGTCGGTGTCTGCGTAGGGGAAGGGATTAGCCCTCTGTTACGTCAGTACCAACCGCATCGCCGTTAGTTGCTTCGCGATCTCGGGGTGCTCCAACAGCGCGCGGTACTGCGTGCACTGCCTCGCGGCCGGCTCAAAATCGTCCATTGTGCAGCGCTCGAATCCCACGCGGGCGAAGAACGGCGCGGCGTGCATCGTGAAGAGATACAACGTGAGGGCGCCGCGACTGCGGGCCTCGTCCAGAGCGTTCAGGGTCAGCCGGTCTCCGAGGCGCGTCCCCCGCAGAGACGGCGCCACGACTACCGAGCGCAGAAGCGCCGTGTCGTCGTAGATCTCAAGGCCAGCACAACCGACGACGTTACCGGCAAGCTCTGCGACCCACATCGTGGGGATGAAGTCGGCCAGGGAGAACGACGGTAGCCACTCTACCGCGAGCAAGGCTTCAACGGCCGGAACGTCCTCCGGGCGGGCCGGGCGTATCGCGGGCTCAGGCATCACATTGCGCGGAGGAGCCGGATGCGCTCGGCGACCGGCGGATGTGTCGAGAAGAGGCTGTTGAGAAAGCTCTCGTGGCCCTTCAAGGGGTTGGCGATATAAAGGTGGGCGGTCGCCTTGTTGGCGACTTCCAGCGGTTCTGTGTCAGCGGAGATCTTCTGCAGCGCGTCGGCGAGCGCTGCCGGGTTGCGGCAGAGGAGCGCGCCGGTAGCGTCGGCGAGGTACTCTCGCTGCCGGGAGAGGGCGAGTCGCATGATGCCTGCGATGATGGGCGAGATGATGATGAACAAGATGGCGAGAGCAAGGATGATCAGCACGAGGGCTCCGGAGCCCTTGCCGCGATTGCTGGTGCGCATGCCAGCGCCGAAGCGGGAAAAGCGCAGCATGAAGTCCGACGCAAGCGCGGTGAGGCCGACGACCACAGCCACAGTGGTCATCAAGCGTATGTCGTAATTGCCGACGTGGGACATTTCGTGCGCCATCACGGCCTCCAGCTCGCGCTTCTGCAGCTTATCTAGGAGCCCACGTGTGGCCGCCACATGCGCGTTGCCCGGTTTGCGTCCGGTAGCAAAGGCGTTCGGCGCACTGTCCTCGATCACCCAGACTTTTGGCATGGGCAGTCCCGAACCAATGCTCAGGTTCTCCACGATCCGGTAGAGCTGCGGCTCTTCCTCCTTGACAACCTGACGCGCGCCAGAGATCGAGAGTACCGCGGCGCTCGCCGTGTAGTACATCAGGAGGCCAATCGCGAGGCCAACGATTGCGGCCGCAGCGCCGGCCCTAATTGCCAGTCCCGTGTCGATCTGGTCGCCGGCACCGGAGTAGATGCTCACTACCAGACCAATCGCCCCGAAGAACGCGGTCATCAACAGCACGAATCCCGCCATCAGAATGAATGTGGCCCGCCGGTTCTGGCCGATGCGATCGTAGATCAAGACCCGTTCGCCCGGGGCCAACGGGCGGGCGGGCGTGAAGGGCTCTTCTTCGGCGCGCGCGCTCATGCTCACGCCAACAACCGATGCGGCCGCCGGCGGGGTGGGGGCTTCGCCGGCGAGAAACTGCCTTGCGGACATTTCCGCCGGGAAGACGGGTGGAGACGGAGGTTTCTCCACGCCGGGGATGTATTCGAGCACCGTTACCGGCGTGGAGTCCGCGATATAACCGAATGCGTCGTCCGTCGCGATCACCTGTAAGAAGGCACCGGCGTCGGCGCGGACGGTGACGAGCGCGCCGGCCGGGAGTTCGGCGAGCACCGGGGCGGCCGGTTCGGGCGCCGAAAGGAGCGCCGTCGCCGCGGCCAGGCGCAAGGCGAACCGGCCCTCGTCCGCGGCCTCTTGGGCGGTCTCACTAACGCCCCGCCCCTCACGCATTCGTCATGACTCCATCGTCGGGCCGGCCTCGCGACGAAATTTATTGGAAACTTCGCCAGATGGCTTCGCCGCCGTGATGTCCACGGCGGTCATCTTCGCGGCAGCGAGAATGTAACCGAACCGGTCGTCAGGTGTGATGATCTGCAGAAAGTCCCCTGCGGCACTGTAGACCGTCACCAGCGCTCCCCGCGGCAACTCGAGGACAACCGTTGAGGAGGGGTCCGGAGACTCGAAGACCGGCACCTGGTCGCCGTCTATTCGGTAGGCGTTCGGCTCAACCGGCGCGGTCGAACCCTCTTCGCCGTTTGCCGGCGGCACTTGGGCGCATACTTGAGTGGCCGGCCCTTGCGAGGCATCGCCGCCGCCGATAAAGGCTGCGCCGGCCGCATGAGCGGCCTCCAACACCGAGGCTGGAACACCGCCTCCCATGGCGGCGACCGCGGCCACCCTGTCGCCAAGCGGCGGGTGCGTTGAAAAGAGGCGCTCCCACCACGCTGCATGGTGTAGCGGGTCCACAGTATAGAGATGAGCAGTAGCGGCGCTGGCGCGCAGACCGGGCGCCGCGGAGGCTCCCATCTTCACCAGGCCACGCGCCATGGCCTCGGCGTTCCGGCAGAGCAGCACCGCGTCCGCATCGGCCAGCACCAGCCGTCGTTTCAGGACTCTGATCCGGATGAAGTCCGCCAACAGAGGGGCAGCGATGAACACGTACAGCGGGAATGCCAGGCTGGCGAGCACGAGCAGGCCGAGCAGGGGCTCTTCGTCCATAAGCGATAGCGTCAGGTAAAACGCAGAGACGAATCCAAGGACTGTTGGCACCCCGAAATACAGCACTACCCCGCCGCCCAGCGCCCAGTGCACGCGAAACAGGGCGCGGATGATGAAGAGCACCATCGTGGCCGGTAGACGGAGCAGCGCGAGTCCGGCCGCCAGGATTGTGCTTAGCCTGGTGTCATAGTTGCCGATCTGCACCAGTTCGTGAGACAGCACGGCCTGAAGTTCGGCCTCCTCGAGTAGCTGAAGCGCCCCCCGCGTCACAACCAGCACGGAGTGATCGGGGTCCAATCCGGTGGAGAAGGCGTTCGCCACTCGCGATTCAATGACGTACAGCCGCGGCAGCGGAAGCCCGGCGCCTATGCAGAGGTTCTCGACGGTCCGCCGGAGATCGGTTTCTTCCTGCGGCGCCAGGGGCTTTGCGCCGCTGAGCCGCAGGACGATGGAGGCCGACCACAGGTACATGCCTACGCAGCTCACCACGACGATCCCGATACCAACGACGACCAGCAGGGCCAGGGCCAGCCCCACGTTATCTTCGGAAAACAGCTCCGTGACCCCGAAACTCACCACGATCGTTCCGAGGACCATCCCGGCGAGTACCAGCACGTACAGGCTCAGGTACGCCGCGACCGGCAGCGAAACGACGGCGAATAGCACGAGAAGCCCGCGGGCTGCCCGCCGGTTCGCGTCTATGCGATCGTAGGCAAGGACGCGCGCTGCACCAGCGACCTGGGCCATGTCACGCCTCCGGCTTTATTCCGGCGCCGGGCTGAAGTCCACACGCACCTCGGCGCGCCCCTCTTCATCCGCCTCGAAGAACTGCTCCGCGGCGAACCTGAACATCCCGGCGATGATGTTTGACGGAACTGTCTGCAGGCGGTTGTTATAGTCCAGGACGTTGTTGTTGTAGAACTGGCGGGCGAAGGCGATCTTCTCCTCGATGTCGGAGAGTTCTCGCTGCAGCTCACGGAAGTTCTCCGCCGCCTGCAATTGCGGATAGTTCTCCGCTACGGCGAAGAGGTGACGCAGGGCGCCTGTCAGCATGTTGTTCGCCTGGGCGGCGTCCTGCACAGTGCCCGCCTGCTCGACCGCTGAGCGCGCGCGGGTCACTTCCTCGAACGTGCCGCGTTCGTGCTCCGCGTAGCCCTTCACGGTCTCGACGAGGTTGGGCACGAGGCTGGCGCGCCGGCGCAACTGCACGTCGATGCCGGACCATGCTTCCTTCACTCGGTTGCGGGAGCGCACGAGGCCGTTATACATCCCGACGATGATCAGCCCCAGCACGACGATGATCCCGACGATCACCGCGATTACGATTATCTCCATCGGTCCCTCCTCTGGCTGCTACCAGTCCTAGAGACTATAACGCGACGGCCTCAGTTATTGTTGCACGGCCAACCTGCTATGATTTCGCCGTCATGCCAATGCGGGTCGCCGAGTTCATGTCGCTCGTTCAGGAGGAGGCGTTATCGCAGCTACCGCACAGCACGCGCGAGGGGCTGACCGCCCGCATTCGCTTCACGTGGCTGCAGGTGCACTACCACACGCCGAGGGTGCACTACGAGGTCTGGCTGGCGCGCAAGACCGGCCGGATCGAGATCGGGCTGCACTTCGAGGGGCCGCGGGAGTTCTCTTACCGCTGGGCGGAGCTGATAGCGCCGCACATGCCGGAGATCCAGGCCCGGCTCGGGCCACAGATGGAGCTGGAAGAATGGACCGCCTCGTGGGCACGCGTCCACCAGACCGTACCCTACGATCCGCTGAGCCCACCGCTGGCGGCAGAGGTCGCGCGGCTACTGGCCGAGACGATCACAGTCTTGCAACCGATGGTAGAGCTGGAGCGCGGCAACGTCCCGGCAGAGTTAGAGCAGATCCGCGAACCTCCGCGCGGCGCAACCAGGGGACGGTTCGCGCATCGCCGGCGGCACGCCTGATCGCGGTGCAGCCAGGCTGACCCTCTCAGCGACTCTTTAGGATCTCCGTGTGCGCACCCCACGCCAGCCTCCATTCGTTTGATCTGGTGGATGTATCCGGTTGCACACGTAGCCATCGCAGTGGGAGCGGCCAAGGCGGGAGAGCGGCTATTCCCCGCGCGCCTGCTGCCGCTGGATTACCGGATGGCCGGTATGGGTGGCTTGCTGCCTGACCTGATCGACAAGCCTATCGCGTGGTTCATCGTTCCCTCCGTCGGCGACGACCACCTGTGGGCCCACAGCGTCTGGCTGCCGATGATTTTGATCGGTGCGGGGCTGCTGCTGCACCACTACTCCGTAAGCGCCCGCCTCATATTGTTGGGCCTGGGCGCCTCGACTCACCTGATCTTCGATCCCGTGGCGACCGACGCGCAGAAGCTGCTTTGGCCGCTGCTCGGGAACAACATCTCGCACGCTCGGGGCTATTGGTTCGATTCTCCAGTCCCAGGCCCGGTTATAGACGTGGTGCTCCTGGGCGCAGTGCTTGTTCTGTGCCATGTTTATGAGCCTCTTCGGCGTCGGTTCTCGGTGTTCGCTCGGTGCGGCGCCGTTTAGCAAGCCGCCGCGCCTAGACGCCGCGGGCGATGTCCGAAGCGCCGCGGATGCGGGCGATCATGCCGAGCATTCCGGCGTGCTCGCCGAGTTCGCTGATTACCACGCGCACGTCTTCGAGCGGCTCCTTGATCGCCCACTCCGTCATCACGCGTGTCGCCTCAGGCAGGAAGAGGTCCGCTGAATAAGACACACCGCCGCCGATCGCGATGAGCTGCGGGTTGAAGAAGTTGACGTAGCCAGCCAGCGCGATACCAAGGCAGCGCCCGACGTCCAGGAACAGGGCCCGGCAGGCGGCGTCACCCTGCAGCGCAGCCCGCACAACCAGCTCGGCAGAGACCTTACCTTCGCTCGCCAACAGGCGCTCGAGGAGCGGCGCCTCGCCGTGCGCTATTAGCGCCTCGCCGCGGCGGGCGATCGCCGCGCCGGAGGCGAGCGATTCCAGACAGCCACGGCGGCAGAAGGCGCATTCCGGCCCGTCCGGGTCGATCAGGATGTGACCCAGTTCACCGGCTGCGCCGCGGGCCCCGCGATAGAGCTGGCCGTCGATGATGATGCCGCCGCCGACGCCGGTGCTCATGGTGAGGTAGAGGAGATGGCGCAAGCCGCGCCCTGCGCCGAAGCAGTGCTCCCCAAGCGCCGCGGCGGACGCGTCGTTCTCCAGGAGAACAGTGGCGATGCCGGTGCGCTGACTCATGATGCGGACGAGGGGCACGTCCTTCCAGCCGATGAGTTGCGGCGCGCCCCCGACGACGCCGAGCACAACATCGACAGAGCCGGGGGACGCTACGCCCAGCGCGCGAAGAGAGTGGACAGGCGTTCCGGCAGCCTCCGCGGCGGCGGCAAGGGCGCCGGACATCGCCTCCAGCGCGGCTTCGAGGCCGGCATTGGCATGCGACGGACGGATGTCCTGGCCGGCGATCCGGCCGTCAAGGTCCGCGACGATAGCGCGGGCGTTCGTGCCGCCGAGGTCGACGGCGCCGAAGAGGTTGGGCATGCGGCCATTAAAGCACTGTCTGGGCGGGCTTGAAAGCCGCCGTCAACAGTCAATCAGACGTTGTGGGCAGCTAAATATTGATTGACCACGCGAATTCGCGTGTGGGGCTGATTGACCTGAGGGGAAAATTCCCGTTTCTTCTCGTGAGTTTCGGCGTATTGCGCGATTGATCCAGCATCTAGAGCACGGGCCGAGGGGAGCAATCAATAAGGGCCCATGTGACCACTTCGTGCGCCGTGGCGCGGACCGGGAGGGGCGATTGGACGGGGGCATTTGTGATCATTTCGTGATTAGCTTAGCGGACGGGCGACCAGAGGTCTAAGGGAGAAATGGCAGCGCCTAGCGAACGGGAGGGCGTGTGTGCCACGCGGGCGTTAGTTTGCCTGCCAGCGTTTTGGGGCCGGTTTGAAACCCGCCCCTACGATTCGCGCTCCCAGAGGGTGTGGTAGTTCTTGCCGCGGATGGCATCGAGCGTGGCCGCTTGCTCCAGCTGGAACAGGCGGGCCATGGACTCCCCGACGGCGCGGCCGGACTCGCCTTCCTCGTCGTGCGGGTACAGGCGATGGCGGATCTTGTCCATGATGCCGCTTTCCTCCAGGTAGCCGATGGAGTGCGGCCAGACGAAGAAGGTGAAGCTCTCCGGGACGCCGAAGGCGGGGCGCCGCTTGCCGAGCCAGAAGAAGCGTTCCTCCACGGTGTTCACGGGTTCGACGAGCTCAAGCATCGGCCCCTCGTCGCCTGAGGTGCGGGTGTCGACCATCAGCCGGTCGTGAAACAGGCGGAAGCCGATGGTGAACACATCGCATTTGTCGACGACTTTGCGTAGCTCTTCGAGGTCAATCATCACGCCGTTCTCAGTAAACAACTTTCTCCTTGGGGAGGGCGCACTACCGCTCTCCGGCAGTTAATTATACGCCTTCCCGCGCGGGATTACTGCGCCCTAGTACATGTCCGACATCGCCGGAGCGGCGGCCTGCCTCTTCTCCGGGAGGTCGGCCACCAGGCAGTTGGTCGTCAGGACCATCGCCGCGATACTCACGGCGTTCTCCAGCGCGGAGCGAGTCACCTTGACCGGGTCAACGATGCCGCGCTTGATCATGTCGCCGGTCTGGTCCTTGGCGGCGTCGTAGCCCTCGCCCTTCTTCAGCGTCTTGACCTGCTGCACGATCACGGAGCCGTCCTTGCCGGCGTTCATCGCGATGCGGCGCAGGGGTTCCTCGAGAGCGCGACGGAGGATGTTCGCGCCAGTCTGCTCGTCGTCGTCCAGCTTCAGCTTGTCGAGGGCGGAAAGCGCGTTGATGAACGCCACACCGCCGCCGGCCACGATGCCCTCTTCGACCGCGGCGCGGGTCGCCTGCACGGCGTCCTCGACGCGGTGCTTGCGCTCCTTCAGCTCGGTCTCGGTAGCAGCTCCGACTTTGACGACGGCGACGCTGCCGGTGAGCTTGCCGAGGCGTTCCTGGAGCTTCTCGCGGTCCCAGTCGGACGTGGCCTCATCGATAGCAACCTTGACGGCGCGGACGCGGCCCTGCACGTCTGCGGCCTTGCCCTTGCCTTCGACGATGGTGGTCTCTTCCTTCGTGATGACGACCTTGCGGGCGCGACCGAGGTCGACGATCTGTGTAGCGTCCAGCTTGCGGCCAAGCTCCTCGCTGATCAGCGTGCCGCCGGTGATCGTGGCCAGATCGGCCAGGTTGTCCTTGCGGCGGTCGCCGAAACCGGGGGCCTTGACCGCGCAGACGCTGAGGGTGCCGCGCAGCTTGTTGACCGCCATCGTCGCCAGCGCCTCGCCGTCGCAGTCGTCGCAGATGATCAGCAGGTTCTTGCTGCCACCCTGGAGGACTCGCTCAAGCACGGGGACGATGTCGTTGACGGCGGAGATCTTCTTGTCGGTGATCAGGATGTACGGCTCATCGATGACGCACTCCATGCGCTCCGGGTTGGTGATGAAGTAGGGGCTGATGTAGCCGCGGTCGAAGTTCATGCCCTCGACATACTCGGTCTCGGTCGCGATGCCCTTGGACTCCTCGACGGTGATGACGCCGTCCTTGCCCACTTTCTCCATGACGTCGGCGATCAGCTCGCCGATCTGGGCGTCGTTGTTGGCGGAGATGGCCGCGACTTGCGACATCTGCTCTCGCGTGGTGACGGGGATGGCGTTCTTCTTGATCGCCTCGACGACGGCGTTGGAGGCCTTTTCGATGCCGCGCTTGAGGGCCATCGGGTTGG
Source organism: uncultured Dehalococcoidia bacterium (assembly GCA_964558415.1). GTDB lineage: Bacteria > Chloroflexota > Dehalococcoidia > SM23-28-2 > RBG-16-64-32 > CAZLDI01. The sequence goes on along the minus strand of CAZLDI010000006.1, from coordinate 22 downwards.
CGCCGGCGGCGACGTTCTTCAG
>CAZLDI010000005.1:159841-166696 GCA_964558415.1 uncultured Dehalococcoidia bacterium | reverse complement strand
ATGTCGTTGGTCTTGGACGCGATCTCCTTCGCGAGCTGGGCGCCGATGTTCTCGAACGGGTCTTCGAGCTCGATGTCCTTGGCGATGGTGACGCCGTCGTTGGTGATGGTGGGGGAGCCGAACTTCCTCTCCAGCACAACGTTGCGGCCCTTGGGACCGAGGGTGATCTTGACGGCGTCGGCGAGGGCGTCGACGCCGTTCTTCATCGCGTGGCGCGCGGCCTCGTCGAACAGTAGTTGCTTGGCCATTGGTCTCTCTCTCCTTTGCTCGCCCTCGCCGTCTTGGCGGGGGAGTTTGTTTGGCAGAATCGGGTGTGCCGGGTTGGGCAGTTAGCACTCTCAGGGGCGGAGTGCTAATGGCATTGTGCCGCATTGAGTGGGGATGTGCAAGAGGGGGTGTGTCAACGGATTGGATGAAGGGTCGCGCCGGAAGTGGGGCCGAGGACGCGACGGATATACGAGAATGGGCGATTATCCGAGTATTTCAGAGAGAGAGAGAGAGAGAGAGAGAATTTGTGTTGGCGACGCGCCGGAGAGTGGTGAAACGGCGCACAATGTTGACAAGCGTGGCCTGAGTGCTAGCATGAGGACGACGGAAGGTCATAATGAGGCCCCTTCTCTTTGCAGGCGCGCTCCTCCTTGCGGGCGTTGGCACCGCCGGCGGCGTCTATCTTGCGGGAACCGGTGGGGAGGAAGAGGTGGTGCAGCAGCTGGAGACGGCGACACCGAGTGTGAGCGCCACACCGGCCGGCGGGACGCCCTCGGCCCTTCAGGCGCTGACGCCGGGGCCGGGGGTAACGCTGTGGCGGTGGGGCAACGTGACAGTCCTGATCCCTGACACGTCGGATATCACCGCGTACCCCGACACCATCTACCTCGACGACACGGGATCGCAAAGCAGACCCGGCCTGCGTGTCATCAAGACCGATCCGGACGATTCTCGTATCTCGTCTTACGTGCTCATCGACGCAGAGGATGCAACGATCTTCTCGCAGGACATCCGCGAGGAGCACCAAATTGATTTGGAACTGGTGCTAAGAACAGTAGGCGTAAGCCCGTTTGACTCCAGCACTGCGCCGTGGCCCTATAATCCAGATCCGCCATCTGATCTCTCGTTCAGCAGCTCCCTGGGATACCGCTACCCCGTGCCACCACGCGCCACCGGGCTATACACGTACTCTGCGATTGCCGACTTCGGCGAGAATGCGGGCGGATTTGTTGGAATCCGCAATGGCCGTTCGGTTGCCACCGTACGCTGGGACAGAGCTACAGGAGAGCTGGCAAAAGACCTTTCCTACGTGTCGCCCGATGAACGGCCGGTCTTCCGCCGGTGGGTGGACGCCGTGGTGCTCTGCAGCGAAGAAGCGCCGTGCTGAGAAGCCTCGCGATAGCCGCAACGACCGCCTTTGGCCTACTAAGTGTGACTGCAACCGTGCAGGCGTCTCATCCGTTCGAAGATCCGCCGACTCCGCCCGGCCGTCCGTCGATCAACTACCTTTGGCGAGACCTCGAGGTGGGTGGGGATGGCCGGATTACGTACAGGACCTGTGGAACATCGGAGCATACATCGGTCCCGCAGGAGTGGTCAACCGGAGTGGAAAACTGGGACATTTCACTCGGCCCAACGATGGAGTTCGACCCTTCGCTATGCGGATCGAGTGCCGACACAACACTGACCTGGGACAGTGACCAAGCTCCAATGTGCCCTAGTACTGCCTGCTGGCTGGTGCCCGCTGCCTACTCGACGCACGGTTCGCATCGGGACATCACCCCAGGCATTGACGCGGCCAATATCGTCTTCAACTTTAACGCATGGAATACTCTGCCAAGCCCGCAGTCTTCATGGCGCGTAGAGGTCAGCGCGCACGAATGGGGACACAACATGAGTCTCCAGGACCACGTCGGAGATGATATCTGCGACGACCCCGTAATGCCCAGCATCATGGACAGTGACCCGGATTCCCTCTGCCCACAATCGCCCACGGCTCCCGACCGCAACTCCGTGCGCTGCGAGGTGTACGCGCGCTGCAACGAGACGCAGCAGGCGCTGCGGTACGCCTCCTTTGAGCACCCCGCTTACACGGCTAACTGGGGGCTGATTCCGCCCGCAGGCGGTGACGGCGGAATCGTCTCCAGCCTATCAACTATCGGCGGTGCTAAATCAGGCCCCACGTTCCTCGATGTGTTCCCCTGGGACAACGCGCAACCCGCCGGCTGGCCGGGCGCGTCGATCTATCAGGACATCCCCTGGGCGGCCCTGGTGGGGGGCAGCTTCGCCTTCAATTTCTGGGCGAAGTCGCCCACGGGCACGTGCATCAGCGTCACGGTGGTCGTCTGGGCGGTGACAAACGGCGTCGGATATGAACATCAGGACACTTTGACCAGCGTTTGCGCGAATACGTGGATGTTCTTCTCCGCACCCTTGGATGTCGCCGTCAATCGCAGCTCCATGCGCGCCCAGATCTACGTCTGGACGCCCAACAAGTCCCTTTACATAGACGGCACCGAGCTCATGCAGAGCCTGACCACCAACTCCTCTTTCGAGCAGGGAACAACCGGCTGGAACACGGGCACGGCGATCAATCATTTCGAGGCGCATTCGTACAGTGGCTCAGGTCCTTCGGGCCGTAGCGGGTTGAAGTACCTTCACACCCGAACGCTCACCCCCGGACCGAATTCGTATGTCTATCAGGACCGCATCTGGTACCCGTCGCCGGGAGAGAGTTACCGCTTTCTGGCGAGGGTGCGTTCACCGTCCGGCGCCGCGCTCAGTGGTTACATCACCCTCTTCGCCACGAGCCCGGGTGGCACTCAAGAGGACTCGACGACGTATTTCACGACGCAGGGCTACGGAACAAACTGGTCGTACATCACTGGCGCGCTGGATGTGAAGAACTGCTGCCACACGGGCTTGCGAGCAACGATCTACCTGACGGCTGGAACCAGCTACTACGAGTTTGACGGCACCGCCGTATATCGAAGTCTCCTCGGAAACGGGTCTTTCGAAATGAGCCTCATCTGGCCACCGCCCGGATGGAACGAGTTCGAAGCGCCCAACGGGGTTACAAACTATAGCGCCGACGATCCAGTCGGGTGTTGCAGCGCCAGGACCGGCGCGAACGTGCTGCTGGTCAATTCGGACCCCGCCGGCGGCTCCGTCTATCAGGAGATACCCATCACGCCGCAAGTCATCGGGGAGAGCTACACCTTTAGTGTCTGGGCGCGGTGCAGACCCGCCGGCGGCCAATGTCCGATCAGTCTGGGCATTTCGCTGTTCGCGCTTGGGACAGGCCAAGCACAAGGTGTGAACGTGACCGTGAATAGCACGAGCTGGCAACAGTACATCGCTCCCCTGGACATCTCGCTCGCCGGGGCTACCGGGCTGCGGGCGCAGATCTACGTCAACACAGGGAGCTGGTATACCGTGGAGGTTGACGCCACAGGCAACTCGGCCTCGCCATAAAGTCAGATTGACTTTTGCTCTCGTCTATGCTACTCTACCCGTACCATAAACGCTGTCTATAGCGACGGCCTGCTGACATCGTTTACAATTGAGGGGCGCCAGCGTATACTGGCTGCTAATTCCTTCCGAGGAGACGGGATTCGCGTGAACTGCTCTGACACCGCGATACGAACCACCCGTCCGGAGCCCCGCCGGGCGCATGTCGCCACGCGCCGCTCAGCCACCCCTGCCGACGCCGCCACTGTAGCCCAGACGGGCACAGCGGCTGCCGCTTCCTAACCCGAGGCGCAACCTATGAGCCCTCAAGTTAGTCCTCAGCGTCAAGGTTTATACGATCCCCGGCACGAGCACGATAGCTGCGGCGTGGGCTTCATCGTGCAGCTCAAGGGACAGAAGTCGCACAAGATCATCGATGACGGGATCACGGCGCTGGAGAACCTGAACCACCGCGGGGCGTGCGGCTGCGAGGTGAACACCGGGGACGGCGCGGGGGTGCTGATCCAGGTGCCTCACGCGTTCCTGATGCACGAATGCGCGCAGCTCGGCATCCGCTTGCCGGAGCCGGGACACTACGGAGTCGGGCTATTCTTCGCGTCACGCGACGAGCGGGCGCGCAGCCAGGCGATGACGCTGTTCAGGATGCTGGTGGAGGAAGAGGGGCAGCACCTGCTGGGCTGGCGCGAGGTGCCGACGAATAACGCATCCGTCGGGCACAGCGCGAAGGTCGCCGAGCCGCTGATGTACCACGTGTTCATCGGGCGGGCCCATTCGACGGGCTCAGGACGAGCGCTGCCGGACGACGACGCGTTCGAGCGCAAGCTGTACGTGATCCGCAAGCGGTTCGAGATCGCGATGCAGCGTTTCGGCGTGGCGGATGCTGAGACGTTCTACTTCCCCAGCCTGTCCAGCCGTACGCTGGTCTACAAGGGGATGCTGATGGCGACGCAGCTGAGGGAGTACTTCCCGGACCTCTCCAACCCGCGCATGACGAGCGCGCTGTGCATGTTCCACTCTCGCTTCAGCACGAACACTTTCCCCAGCTGGAAGCTTGCGCATCCGTACCGGATGATCTCGCACAACGGCGAGATAAACACGCTGCGGGGCAACATCAACTGGATGCGCGCCCGCGAGGCGCTGTTCGAGTCGCCGCTGTTCGAGGACCCGGCGGCGCCGGCGGGGGCGGGGATCCAGCGCATCCTGCCGATCATCGACGAGAAGGGGAGCGACACCGCTTGCTTCGACAACGCGCTGGAGATGCTGACGATGGCGGGCCGGCCGATCCACCACGCGATGATGATGATGATCCCGGAGCCGTGGGACGGGCACGAGTCGATGAGCCAGGAGAAGAAGGACTTCTACAGCTACCACAGCTGCCTGATGGAGCCGTGGGACGGGCCGGCATCGATCGCCTTTACGGACGGACGCACGATAGGCGCCGTGCTGGACCGCAACGGGCTGCGGCCGTCCCGTTACTACGTGACGAAGGACGATTACGTGATCATGGCTTCGGAGGTCGGCGTGCTACCGATCGAGCCGGAGAACGTGCTTCATAAGGGCCGCCTGCAGCCGGGTCGGATGTTCCTGATCAGCCTGGACGAAGGCCGGATCATCGACGACGACGAGTTGAAGCACAGGATGGCGACGGAGAGGCCTTACGGCGAGTGGCTGAAGGAGCACTCGTTAACATTCGAGAGCCTTCCGGACGCGGAGCCGCCGGAGCGGAAGATGGGCGGCGAGCTGCTGGAGCAGCAGCTGGCGTTCGGCTACACGGTTGAGGACGAGAAGTTCATCCTCGGTCCGATGAGCGTAAAGGGCGAGGAAGCGATCGGCTCAATGGGGACGGACACGCCGCTGGCGGTGCTTTCGGACAAGCCGCAGCCACTGTACAACTACTTCAAACAGCTCTTCGCGCAGGTCACGAACCCGCCGCTGGACGCGATCCGCGAGGAGATCGTGACGTCGGTCAAGACGGTGATCGGGCCGGAGGGCGACCTGCTGGACCCGCAGCCCGAAAACTGCGCGATGATCGAGATCAAGTCGCCGTTCATCGACAACGCGCAACTCGCGAAGTTCAAGGCGCTGAACAACGGCCCCTCGAGCGGGCTGAAGGCAGGCGGCCTGCGTTCGACCGTGCTGCCGATGCTGTTCCGCTCCGCCGGCGGGCCGGTGGCGCTGGAGGAGGCACTGGCCGAGCTCTGCCGCAGGGCGGACGAGGCGATCGACGGGGGCTCGAAGATCCTGATCCTGTCGGACCGCGGCGTGGACCGCGAGAACGCGCCGATCCCGTCGCTGTTGGCCGTGTCAGCGCTGCACAACCACCTTGTCCGCGAACGGAAGCGCACGCAAACGGGCCTGGTAGTGGAGACTGGAGACGCGAGGGAAGCGCACCACTTCGCACTGCTACTGGGGTACGGCGCGGGCGCGATCAACCCGTACCTGGCCATAGACACATTGGAGGAGCTGCGGGCGCAGGGCGTGATTGAAGCGGAGATTACTTACGAGGAGGCCGTGGCCCACTATCTGAAGGCGGTAAAGAAGGGCGTGGTCAAGATCATGTCCAAGATGGGCATCTCCACGATCCAGAGCTACCGCGGCGCGCAGATATTCGAAGCGATAGGCCTGGGCGAGGAGCTGATCGACCGCTACTTCACGCACACCGTCTCGCGGATCGGCGGCATCGGCCTGGAGGCGATCGCGACGGATACGCTCTGGCACCACCGGCGCGCGTTTCCGGAGCGCGAGGGCGGTCTTGACCAGCTCGCCTGGGGCGGCCAGTACCAGTGGCGGCGAGACGGCGAATACCACCTGTTCAACCCCGAGACGGTGTTCCGGCTGCAGCACGCGACGCGCAGCGCGAAGTTCGAGATCTTTCGCGAGTATACGAAGATGGTGAACGAGCAGAGCGAGCGGCTCTGCACCCTGCGCGGACTGTTCGAGATCAAGCCAGACCGTGAGCCGATCCCGCTAGAGGAAGTGGAGCCCGTCGAGACGCTGTTCAAGCGCTTCACAACCGGTGCGATGTCTTTCGGCTCGATCAGCGCCGAGGCCCACGAGACGCTGGCGATCGCGATGAACCGCATCGGCGGACGAAGTAACACCGGGGAGGGCGGAGAGGATCGCCGCCGGTACACCCCCGACCCCAACGGGGACTCGCGGCGCAGCGCGATCAAGCAGGTCGCCTCGGGCCGCTTCGGCGTCACGAGCGAATACCTCGTGAACGCGGACGAGCTGCAGATCAAGATGGCGCAGGGGGCGAAGCCCGGCGAGGGCGGGCAACTTCCGGGCTTCAAGGTGTACCCCTGGATCGCGGCAGTGCGGCACTCGACTCCCGGCGTGGGGCTGATCAGCCCACCGCCGCACCACGACATCTACTCCATCGAGGACCTCGCTCAA
>CAZLDI010000005.1:0-159831 GCA_964558415.1 uncultured Dehalococcoidia bacterium | reverse complement strand
TCAGCGTCAAGCTGGTGGCGGAGGTCGGTGTCGGCACCGTCGCGGCCGGCGTGGCGAAGGCGAAGTCTGACCACGTGCTGATCAGCGGCCACGACGGCGGCACCGGCGCGAGCCCGTTGACGTCGATAAAGCACGCCGGTATCCCGTGGGAGCTTGGACTGGCGGAGACGCAGCAGACGCTGGTGCTGAACAACCTGCGTGACCGCATCGTCGTGCAGACCGATGGGCAACTCAAGACGGGGCGGGATGTCGTGATCGCGGCGCTGCTGGGCGCGGAGGAGTTCGGTTTCGCGACGGCGCCGCTGGTGGTGATGGGCTGCGTGATGATGCGCGTGTGCCACCTGGATACGTGCCCCGTGGGAATCGCGACTCAAAACCCAGCGCTGCGCGAGAAGTTCGAGGGCCGCGCGGAGCACGTCGTCAACTTCTTCCGCTATATCGCCGAAGAGGTGCGCGAGTATATGGCGCAGATGGGCTTCCGGTCGCTGGAAGAGATGGTTGGGCGCAGCGACCTGTTGGACATGCGCCACGCGATCGATCAGTGGAAGGCGCAGGGGCTGGACCTCTCGGCGATTCTGTACAGGCCGGAGATGGGTACGGAGGTGGCGACCCACTGCGTGACCACGCAGGACCACGGGCTGGAGAAGGCTCTGGACCAGCAATTGCTGAAGCTCGCCGCGCCGGCGCTGGAAGACGGCACACAGGTCACGATTGAGATGCCGATCCACAATACGAACCGCACCGTGGGCACCATTCTGGGGAGCGAACTTACCCGCAAGCACGGGTTCAACGGGCTGCCGGACGACACGATCACGATCAAGTTCAGCGGCTCCGCCGGGCAGAGCTTCGGCGCGTTCGTGCCGTCTGGAATGACGCTGTGGCTGGAAGGCGACGCGAACGACTACATCGGCAAAGGACTGTCCGGTGGCAGGATCATCGTCTACCCGCCGCGGGCTTCAACGTTTGTGGCGGAGGAGAACATCCTCGTCGGCAACGTGGCGCTGTACGGCGCGACAAGCGGGAGCATGTTCGTCCGCGGCGTTGCCGGGGAGCGGTTCGCCGTGCGCAACAGCGGCGCCCTGGCGGTTGTCGAGGGGATCGGCGACCACGGATGCGAGTACATGACCGGAGGCCGCGTGGTCATCATCGGGCGGACTGGCCGGAATTTCGCCGCGGGGATGAGCGGTGGGCTGGCGTTCGTCTTCGACCCGGAAGGCGACTTCGCCGTGCGCTGCAACAAAGAGATGGTCTCACTGGAGACGGTGGAGGAGCCGGAGGACATGGACCTGGTGCGCGGCCTCATCGAGCGGCACCGGGAGTACACCGGCAGCACGGTTGCAGAAGGCATCCTCGCACAATGGCCTGAGATCGCGTCGAAGTTCATAAAGGTGTTCCCGAACGACTACCGGCGGGCGCTGGCGGAGGGCTCGGAGGCCGGCAAGGAGCAGGTCCTGGCGGCGCAGGGCGAGAAGAACGGAGTGCGCGTCAACGGTGCGGAGGCGAACGGTCGCAAGCGCGCCACGACCGCCAGCAAAGCGAAGGCTGCGCGTGGGTAAGCTTACGGGCTTCATGGAGTTCAGGCGCGACACGCCCAAACGACGTGACGTCAAGGCGCGCGTGAACGACTGGCTGGAGGTCTACCAGGAGTACCCCGTCGAGAGCCTGAAGGCGCAGGCCTCACGCTGCATGGACTGCTCGATCCCGTTCTGTCACGAGGGCTGCCCGCTGGGTAACATCATCCCGGACTGGAACGACCTTGTGTATCGCGACCAGTGGCGGGCCGCGATTGAACGCCTGCACGCGACGAACAACTTCCCGGAGTTCACGGGACGGCTCTGCCCGGCGCCGTGCGAGGCAGCCTGCGTGCTGGGCATCAACGACGACCCGGTGACGATCAAGCAGGTGGAGCTGACGATCATCGAACGCGCCTGGGAGGAAGGATGGGTGAAGCCAGAGCCGCCGGCGCGGAAGACCGGACTCAGCGTCGCTGTTGTCGGGTCCGGGCCGGCCGGCCTGGCCGTAGCACAACAGCTTGCGCGCGCGGGGCACGCGGTCACCGTCTTCGAGCGAGACGACCGCATCGGCGGGCTGCTGCGGTACGGCATCCCGGACTTCAAGATGGAGAAGCGCTTCCTGGAGCGACGGTTGGACCAGATGGAGGCCGAGGGCGTGACTTTCCGACCGAGCGTCAACGTTGGAGCGGACATCGACGCGCGGTCGCTGCTGACTCAGTTCAACGCCGTCTGCCTGACCGGCGGGGCGACGTGGGGGCGCGACCTGGAGGTGGCGGGTCGCGAGCTTGAAGGCGTCTATTTCGCTATGGAGTACCTGCCGCTGCAGAACAAGCGCGGCGCGGGCGACGAGATCCCGGACAGCCGGTTCATCAGCGCGAAGGACAAGAAGGTCATCATCCTGGGCGGCGGCGATACCGGTGCAGACTGTCTGGGCACCGTCCACCGCCAGGGCGCGGAGTCCGTGCTGCAGTACGAGATTCTACCCCGACCGCCAGACTTGCGCGCGCCGGAGAACCCGTGGCCGACGTGGCCGAACATCTACAGAGTGTCCTCGGCGCACGAGGAGGGCGGCTTACGGGACTACAGCATCGCAACGAAGCGGCTATCCGGCGAGAACGGAGTCCTGAAGAAGCTGCACGGCATACGAGTGGAGTTCATTCCGGAGAACGGGCGGATGGCGATGCGCGAGGTGCCGGGCACGGAGTTCGAAGAGGAAGTAGACCTGTTGCTGCTGGCGATGGGGTTCCTGGGGCCGGAGCGCTATATGCTGGACCAGCTCGGTGTCGAGCTGACCGAGCGCGGGAACGTGAAGGCGGACACCAACAAGATGACGACCGTGCCGGGGGTCTTCACCGCCGGCGACATGACGCGCGGCCAGTCGCTAATCGTCTGGGCGATCCGCGAGGGGCGCGACGCCGCACGCGGCATCGACGCGTACCTGATGGGCGAGACGGCGCTGCCGGTGAATTAGGGGCGGCCCAATCCCGAAACAAACGAGCTGACTCGTGATGAAAAGTACTATTCAAGATCTCTATTATTCCTATTGACAGCCCCTGCGGGGGGGTACGCTCGTGCCAGAAGGAGGGCCAAGCATGTTGCCTGGCACGCTGCCAATCAATCCTCCCAGCGACCACGCACGCGGGACTCGCGCGACCTTAATTTTGGCGCTACTATCGCTCATTCTAGTTGTCCTCGCCGTCGATCCAGTTGGCGGGACACCCGGGGTAACGGCACACAGTGTGAACTGGTCATGTTACCCGAAGTACTGGAACATGTCGCCGCCTGACAATCACATCCTCAAGTTCAACCAGTCGACATACGGGCCGTCGGTTTACTGCGCCGGCGCTTCAGGCGACACCCAATATACGTACTGGACAACCCAGCTTACATGGGGAGACCCCGATGGCCTCATGTGGGTTTACATGGGACATTTCAGCGAGAACGTCCAGGAGCAGATGGATCGGCCGTACTGCGTGAACTCAGGGACCTGGCCCTATTGCTCTTCATGCGGCTGTACGTGGAAATGGTGGAGTTATTGGTGGCAGGGAACGAACAGTTGGAAGAATCAGCAGACCAACACGTGGCAAGGTGGGCCTTACTGGCACAGGTCGGGGTACTTCTGACGGGACGGCGCAATGTTGAAGCGGGTCGTAAGATCTTTGTGAGGTGACGCGAATGCCAACCTGGTTAAGGCTCAGCCTGGATACGCGGTGGCTCGTTGGTGTGTCGATTCTGTCGCTGATCGCGGTAGGGTTGTTGCTGGCCGTGGAGGCGTTGAGGAACGACGAGGGCACATCGGCAGCGGTGCAGGTGGAGGCGAGAGTGGCGGTTGTGCGCCAGGTAGATGACGGCCTGCTTCAAGTGGCAATATTCGACAGCGCCAACGGAAACCAAAGATCCGTGGGGTCTCCGGACTCCTACTCCGCGCTAGCTTGGTCTCCGACCGGCGCAGCGATAGCCGCGCTGGCACCGGCGAAAGGCCCCGGCGAGCACCCGCGCATTCACTTCATCTCAGCTGAAGGGGGGTCTGAGAACGTCCTTCGGCTTCCCGTGGCAGCGGATCCGGTCTTCCCCTCCTGGTCGCCAGATGGATCCCGGTTGGCGATCGCTGGCGCGCGAATCTATATACTTGCGGCAGACGCTACCATTCTTTCAGAGACAAATGCCCCGGAACGCGGCGGATCACAGGCGTCCGTCCACTCATCCGGCGGGTTCTCATGGTCCGCCGACTCGAAGTACTTCGGGACCGTCGTTAACGGTGTGGTTATGGTGATCCAGTCTTCTGGAGAATCGACAGTACGCGCACTCAGCGACATGGTCCCAGACGTTATCAACGATTATTCTGCCGTTCTCGGATGGAAATCCGACACGTTAGTCCTTGAGATGTTAACCGCATCCGGCGTGGGGCACATTAAGATACGCTTCGAGTCCGGCAACCTAGCCGCGACTCTGGCTGATCCCAGCGAGCAGCTCCCGAGGCCAAACGTAGCCCAGGACCCAAGCAAAGAGGTACTGGCCGAAGCGAAATCACGCGTGCCCAACGGCGATATCACCGGAATCAAGCTCAGCGCAGACCATTCGTTCGAGGTGCTTGAACTAAGGCCGACCGGTGAGGCCACGGATGTTCTCGGATCGCCAGTAGCGATAGTGGTGCGTGACCCCGCGTCGGGGGCCGCCACTGCCGTCCCGGTACCAACCATCGACACGAGGGGCGGCTGGCTCTATGACGTGTTCGCTTACGCGACAAAGCGATAGAAGTCCGCCCGGCTCCGGTCGGCGATCGGCGCAGCGGTTCTGGAGGGGCGCGACGCCGCGCGGGATCGACACCTACCTATGGGCGAGACGGCGCTGCGGGTGAATTAGTCCCCTGGCCTGAGTCAACCGTACATTTCGTTCCGTACACTTGTATCCGTACAGCAGGTGCCGTACAATGCTGTACGGAGGGTGATGTACGGACATGGTTACTGAGCGACTGGAGATAAGACTCGATCCCGAACGGCGGGAGAAGCTGGAACGCGTAGTCGAGCGGGAAGGCGGATCCATCGCTGGTGCATTACGGCGTCTCCTGGATCTTGGGTACGAGGACTGGATGAAAGAACGCCGCAAAGAGGCTGTTCGTCTGATCGCGGAAGCAAATTTGGAGGACGTGCCAGATCCCGAGGAGTTGAGCCGCCAATTAGCGTCGACGCATGACATCCCCGATCCTTATCGACGCTAATATTCCGATCTACGCGATGGGCCGCGAGCACGCGTTTCGAGGCCCATGCTTGCGGGTCCTAGACCTCGCAGCGGATTATCCGAGCCGCTTCTTCACAGACGCGGAGGTGCTGCAAGAACTGCTGCACCGCTCCATCACACTTAATCAGTGGCGTGCAGCTCGACCTTACTTCATGGGATTTTTGATCCTCATGGATGGGCGCATAGAGCCGATCCTAAGTGAAGACGTTGAGAAAGCCGGCAACCTTGCCGACCAGTACGCCGGCTTATCAGCCCGAGACCTCATTCACGCGGCGGTTATGCTGCGCTCAGGATCGAGTTTCATAGTCACAGCAGATTCCGGCTTCGATCAGATCGAGGGGATCGAACGGCTGGACCCCGCCCGCGTCGCTGAATGGGAGCACACTCTTACGGGCGTGGCCGGCTAGCCGTTTGCCCCCCTCGCACCGTCCCACGTACAATCCGGCTTAGCCTGAGAGCGACGCACCCGGAGGATTCACGTGCCCGAGAAGGTCAGCATCGACGTTATCCCGCAGATCCGCGACGCGGTCTTCGACCTCGTGTCAGCCTACGCGAAGAGCAAGCGGTTCTGCCGCTATGCGGACGTGCGCGTGGAGATCAGCGAGGGGAAGGTGGCCGTTGCCGAGAACGGGATGGACAAATTCAGCGGCGAAGACTACGGCTTTGCCTTCGGGGTCCGCGTGCTCGGTGGAGAACGCGTTGTCGCCCCGGGCTACGTCGGCGAGATCGTTGGCACCGCAGACCTGCCGCGACTGAACGAGCGGCTGCGAGAGGGGCTTGACCGCGCGTACGACCGCGCGGTCGCTAACGCAGTGGCGAAGGACGGCACGCGCTCCCGCTTTGGCTCGCTGGGCGACGCTTTGCGGGACACAGAGCTCGCGCCGATCGACGTACGCCAGGACACCGTTGACGCGACGTACGAGACGGACCCGCGTGAGCTGCCGCTGGAGGACGCCGTTCACTACATCCGCGACGTGTCGCAGCGCGTGCAAGGGGTCGATGCGGGTGTGGTCTTCAACTACATCTCGGCCTACACGCAGCTGGAGCGACAGCTTTTCGTCAGCTCGGAGGGGGCGAACATCCAGCAGACATCGGCGATCAGTCAGGGGACGTGTTTTGTCGTAGCGCAGGGGCCTGAGGGGGCGCAAGAGTTATACGACTTCACGGGCCACCAGCGAGGCTGGGAGCTGATTACGCACGGCATCGAGGAGGAGTTCATTCAGTTCCCGCACTTGATGGATTTCTCGTTGGAGCTGGCGCGCGACACGGTGGCCCTAGCCGCGTGCAAGCCCTTGAAACCGACAGAGAAGGACGTGGTAGTCGTGACCGACCCGCACTACAATGCGCTGCTCTGTCACGAGGTGGTAGGCCACCCGACGGAGCTGGACCGCGCGCTGAAGTTCGAGACAGGTTACGCTGGGCGCTCGTGGTTCCTGCGCAGCACGAAGGACAACCAGATCGGGAAGCGCGTGGGATCGGACCTTGTGACGACGTTCAGCGACCCGACGATCGACGGGTTTGGGCACTACATGTACGACGACGAAGGGACGCCCGCGCGACGCATCTATCACTTCGACAAGGGCATCTTCAACGGCTTCTCGAACAGCCGCCAGACCGCGGCGATCGTCGGCGCGGAGCCGAACGGACACTACAAAGCGACCGACGCGTCGCTCGTGCCGCTGATCCGGATGTCGAACACCGCCATCGCGCCGGGGGAGCGAGACCCCCACGAGATCATCCGCGAGGTCGAGGACGGCTATTACGTCGTCGGGCACCGGATCCCCTCGATCGCGGAGTCGCGGGAGAACTTCCGGATCACGGCGATGCGGGTATACGAGATCAAGAACGGCGAGATCGGCGAGATGTTCCGCGACGGCGGGCTGATGAGCGACACGCGGGACTTCTTCATGAACGTGGACGCTGTCGGTGAGGACTTCCGTCTGTTCGCGATCCCGAACTGCGGGAAGGGCCAGCCGATGCAGACAAAGCGCATGTCCAACGGCGGACCGACGATGAGGTCGCGCGCTCGTTTGACCGGGAGATAGCCACAGAGGACACAGATGATCACAGAGACTTGGAGAGGGTCCCGACCCCTCTGCGTTCACCACGGCCCTGCGTGAACACCTGGCAGGGTGAAGGTAGCGGCGCGAGCGAGATCGAGCAGCTCGTCTATCTCTCGAAGCTGATTGGGAGCGACCTCTCCCTCGTCCAGCCGGGTGGTGGGAATACGTCGGTCAAGGTCAACGAGGCTGACCTGTTCGGCCGCGAGGCGCCGGCATTAGTTGTGAAGGGCAGCGGGACTGACCTGCGGACGATCGGCGCCGCCGGCTTCACCCACCTCTACCGTGAACGGCTGGCGGTGCTGCGCGACCGCGAATCGATGTCGGACGAAGAGATGATGGAGCTGATGGGAGCCTGCATGCTGTTCCCGAACCGCGACCGCATCCCCAGCGTGGAGACGCCGCTGCACTCGCTGCTGCCCGCGCGGTTCGTGGCGCACACGCATGATGTGGCCACCCTCTCGCTCAGCGACACGCCGAATGCGGAAGCTAACGTCCGCCGCGTGTTCGGGCCGGAGGTGGCGTTCCTGGAGTACGTCCGGCCGGGGTTCCCGCTTGCGAAACGCCTCGCGGAGCGCTATCCGGACGGACCCCCGAAGGGCGCGCGGGCGATGGTGATGGAGAAGCACGGGCTGGCGGTCTGGGGTGAGACGGCCCGCGACTGCTACGAGAGGCTGCGGGATGTCATCACGCGAGCTGAGGGCTTCGTCGCCGAGCGGGCCGAAGGTAAGCGGGTGTTTGGTGGTACGAGCGCGGGGGCGCGTCATGATGCGCCCCTACAGCGCGACCTCGCGGCTGTGGTCCTGCCGGCGGCCCGTGGTGAGCTCGCGCGAAACGGGCACCGCTGCATCCTTCACTTCGACGATTCGCCCGACACGCTCGAAGCCATCTCGAGCGAGCGGTTTGGGGAGGTGGCAGCGCGAGGCGTGATGACGCCGGAGCACGTGCTGCGCGCGGGTGTGAAGCCGCTCGTAGTCGACCTCGAATCGGGCGAGCGCGGCGTCGGGGAACACGTCCACGCGATACGCGACGCCATGAGCCGATTTCGTCAGGATTACGTCGCGTATGCCGAGCGATACCACCACGAACCGATACCCGATTCCCTGAAGACGATCGTCATCCCGGGCGTTGGCATCGTTTACGCTGGCAGAGACCGCCGCAACGCGCTCATCGCTGCGGACTGCTATCGCGGGACGATGCAGGCGATGGCGGGCGCGGAGGCGGTGGAGCGGTTCGAGCCGATCTCCGAGGCGGAGGCCTGCGAGATGGAGTACTGGCCGCTGGAACGGCGGAAGATCGAGGAAGGGGCGAAGTCGCGGCGTGATCTGGACGGGAAGGTGGCGGTTGTCATCGGGGCGGCGAGCGGGATCGGGCGGGCGACGGCGCTGCGGTTCGCGGCGGAGGGGGCGCACGTTGTGCTTGCGGACCTAGACTCGACTGGGGTGGAGGCGCTGGCCGGCGAGATCAACGGCACTCAGCCGGACCGGGCGTTCGCGGTCGCGATGGACGTATCGGACCGCGGCGGGATCGCAGCAGGATTCGGCGAGGCGGCACTGCATTTCGGCGGGATAGATGTGCTGTTCTATTCGCCGGGCGTCGGGCCAAAGTATCATTCGGTGGTGGAGATGCCGGACGAAGAGGTTGAGGAGAAGATGCGGGTGCACTACCAGGGGGCCGTCGCCGCCACCCGCGAGGCCGCGCGCGTGATGATCGCGCAGGGATGCGGGGGGCGGCTGGTGTACAACGCCTCGAAGGCGGCGTACGCGCCGGGCGAGGGGTTCGCGGCGTACGGGGCGTCGAAAGCGGCGCTCGTGCATTACGTCCGCAACGTGGCGAGCGAGCTGGGGCGGCACGGCATCACCGCGAACTACATCAACGCCGACGCGATCGACACGCCGATGTTCCGCGAGGTGCTACGGCAGCGCGCTGAGCGCGAGGGCGTGGCGGAGGAGGAGAAGCTACGCCAGTACGCTGAGCGCAGCGTGCTGGGGGAGGCGACGGTGCCGCCGGAAGCGGTGGCGGAGGCGGCGTTGTGGCTAGCGTCGGGCCGCGCGGCGCACACGACGGGGTGCGTGATCACGGTAGGCGGCGGCGTGGAAGGGTTTCCGCGGTAGGATTTCTGAACGTACGCTATGATGGAGCAACGATGGGCACTTTTCACGTTTCGATGGAGATCGGCGACCCGGAGGGAGGGCGCTACGAGGAGATTCAGGCGCTGGTTGATACGGGCGCCACGTACACGTCTGTGCCGGGCTCATTACTGCGCAGTCTCGGCGTAACTCCTTATGACCGGCTGACCTTCATTCAAGCCGACGGCAGCAAGTTTGAGCGCGATATTGGTGAGACGAAGGCCAGGATCAACGGGAAGCCGGTGACGACGATTATCATCTTCGCTGAGGAGGATGCGCCGGCTCTTCTGGGCGCATATACCCTGGAGGGGCTGCGGTTGGCGCCCGACTCGGTCAACCGACGATTGGTAGAGGTGCCCGGCTATCTGGTTAGCCACTGGCCCGGCTAGTCACCCATCTCGTTAGGAGCACGCCCGTGATCCCACTACCACAACTACAGAACGCCGCTGAAGAAGGGCTGGCCTTCCTGCGCGCGCAGGAAGGCGTCGAGGAGGCGGAGGTGTTCGTGGCATCCAACGGGGTGCTGCTGACGCGGCTGAACTATACGTCTCACATCCCGTGCAACGGTGTCGAGGAGCCGAAGTCCGTTGTCAACTACGGCGTCGGGGTGCAGGCGGTGTTCGGGGAGGGCGAGTCGAGGCGTTCCGGCTTTGGGTCGGAGACGTCGGACATCTCGCTGGACGGGGTGCGGTACGCGTTGGAGAAGGCGCGCAAGGGGGCGGTCAGCGACCCGGAGTTCACGACGCTGGCGCGGCCGACGGGCGAGAAGCGCACGCTGTCCGCGTACCACGACCCGAAGCTGATGGAAATCAAGGATGCGGACCTCGTGAACGCCGGCTGGCGCGTCACAAGCGGGGCGCTGCGGGTGTTTCAGACGTCCGAGACGCTGATGAGCCTCGCGGAAAGCCCGGAACGGCTGCACGAACTGGGGATCATCGTGGGCGGCGACGTCACGATCCTGCAGGAGCGAATGGCCGTCGCGTCGTCGGCGATGCCGGAGGTGCAGACGGACGAGTCGACGCTGGTGATGTCGTTCATCACGTCGATGGTGGAGCGGGAGGAGTCGAAGGGTAGCGGTTACGCGGCTTCGACCACGCTCGCCGGGTTCACGGACGAGGCCGGGCGCGAGGCGGCGCACAACGCGATCGCGGGCATCGGCGGTGTGCGGTTGCCGACGGGCGACTACCGCGTAGTATTCGGGCGCGAGGCGGTGATGGAGATCCTGCACTACATCGTGATGCCGGGGCTCCAGACGGCGACGTTCTACGCCGCCGGGTCGCAGTTCCAGGGCAAGCTGGGACAGCAGGTGGCCTCGCCCAAGTTCAGCCTGTACGACGACGGGGCGGCGGTGGGGCGCGTGGGCTCGAAGGGGATCACCTGCGAGGGGCTGCCGACCGGGCGGACCGACCTGATCAAGGACGGGCAATTGGTGGGGTTGCTCTCCAACTACTACGAATCACAGCGGCTGCAGCGCGATGAGAACGCGAAGGAGAAGTTGGGCGTTGACCCGAAGGACTGGGCGCCGGCGTTCGTGCCTCGGAACGGCTTCCGCTTCGCGCGCGGCGGCGGGCGTCACTTCGACGCTCAGCCGGGCATCCACCCGACGAACGTCGTGGTGCCGGGCGAGGTCGGCTCGACGGAGGCGATCTGCAAGCTGGTGGGCAACGGCATCTACATCGGGCGAATCTGGTACACGTACCCGGTGAACGGCCTGCGGGCGGGAGACTTCACCGGCACAGTGGTGGCGGACTCGTACGTGATTAAGGACGGCAAGCTGGCGGAGCCGGTGCGGCCGAACACGCTGCGCATCAACGAGAACATTCACAACGTCCTGAACGGCGTGATCGGCGTATCGAAGGACGGCAAGCCGGTGCTCGTCTGGGCGGCGGACGAGATCGTCTACGCGCCGGAGATCGCGGTCGAGAAGGTGCACCTGGACGCGATCGGCGAGTACATGGAGACGGTGTGAGGAGCAAGGAACAGGGAGCAGGGAGCAGGGGACGGGGAGGAGAGGCGGGAATGGATAGCCGGGTTCTCGCGGCGGCGGTTGTCGTGGCCCTGGCCGTACTCGGCGGCCTGTGGGCGGCGTGCAGCGACGACGACGGGGATTCGGCGGCTGAGAGCGGCACGCCGGAGGCGTCGCGCGAGATCAGCGAGGATGATGCGCTGAACGTGTTCTATACGGAGGTCGCGCGTGACGGGCTGTTTGGGCGGGGAGATGATCTGGACGTCACGGCGGAACGGCTGCTCTATCCGGACGCGCTGGAGAAGGCGCAGGGGTTCGGACTGCCACTGTACGCGACGATCCCCGGGCTGGGGCCGTTCCCCGAACTTGAGGGCTGGTACATCGAGGTGCACGGGGAGTTCTACGACTACGGCGGCGCTTCACCCTCACCAGCGGCCGATACGCCAAGGAGATCAGGGGTTGCAGTGGGGTTTGTGGACGACGCGGGGGCGGTGACGTACGCGAACCGGTTTGTGGAGGAGTGAAGCGTCGCGCGGCTGCTACATTAGCAGCTTGGTGACCGGAACCAGGCGCCGGGCGACGGGATCGACCGCCAGACCCATCTCTTCAAGGGTAATGGCGCCCAGTATCGGATCAGTACCCTCGGCGCCGAAGACAACCTGCGTGAACTCCCTCTGACCGTCAACTCGCACCCACGCGCGGCCAACGTCGAGTTCCAATTGACTTCCGTCCGCAAACTGGAAGGTCGATCGGGTGTGGGGCTCTATGCCGAGTTTACGAAGCAACGCGGCCAGCAGAACGGTGTTGGTAGCGCCGGTGTCAACCAGCGCTTCCAGAGCTTCGGTCCGCCGTCCGTCCTGATCGCCCACCTCTATGCGCACGCTGAAGGTGCCCATCGCTCTCCTAGTATAACAGCGGGCTAGCGATCGTTCTTCGAGCGCAGATACTCGTCGATCGCCGCAGCCGTGCGTTTGGCGTCCGCCAGGGCGGTGACGACGAGGTCCGCACCGCGCACGTTGTCTCCGGCGGCGAAGACGCCCTCGCGCGACGTGGCGCCGTCAACAGCAGCCTTCACTGTCCCCCACTCTTCCGCCTGCAGCCCGGGCGTGGTCTGGTAGAGCAGCTTCTCGACCTTGTAGCCGATCGCGATGACGACGGTGTCGGCCTCGATCTCGAATTCGGAGCCGATGACGGGGACGGGCCTGCGGCGGCCGCTCTCGTCGGGCTCGCCGAGGTCGATCTTCTGGAAGCGGGCCGCGGCGACGCGCGAGCGGTCCTCGGTTGAGACGAAGCGGACGGGCACCGCCTGAAACGTGAAGGCAACGCCTTCTTCCTTCGCGTGGCGGCGCTCTTCCTCGCGCCCCAGCATCTCAGCCTCCGTGCGGCGATAAACGCATGACACCTGCTCTGCGCCCATACGCACGGCCGAGCGCACGCAGTCCATCGAGGTGTCGCCGCCGCCGATGACGACGACGCGACGGCCAGCGTCGATCGGCTCGCGCATGTGGGCAGGCAGCTCATCCGGCGAAAGGTTGGCGCGCACGAGAAAGTCGGTCGCCATATAGACGCCCGCGAGGTCTTCGCTGGGGACGCCCAGCTTGTTGCCCTGGCCGGCGCCGTGCCCAAGGAAAATGGCGTCGTAGCCCTGAGCGAACAGTTCATTAACCGTTATGTCGTATCCGACACGGACGTTGTACTGGAACTGGACGCCCAGCTCGTGCAGGTAGGCGACTTGGTCATCGACGTGGCGCTTGTCCATCTTGAAGTTCGGGATGCCGTAACGGAGCACGCCACCGGGCCTGGGCCACGACTCGAAGACTTTCACGCCGTGTCCAGCGACAGCCAACTCCTCAGCAACCGCCAGACCTGCGGGACCGGAGCCCACGACCGCGACGAGCTTCCCGGATGGCGGGGCAATGGCGGGGAGCGCCCTGCCGCCATGATCGCGCTCGTAGTCGGCGATGAACGCCTCGAGCCTGCCGATGGCGACTGGTATGGCCTTCTTGCCGACGACGCAATGACCCTCGCAGAGGCTCTCCTGCGGGCAGAGGCGTCCGCACATGTCGGGCGCAGGGTTGGTGGCACGGAAGACATCGGCAGCGCCGTGGACGTCGCCGTCCTCGAGCTTCAGGAATGCGCCGGGGATGTCGTTGTGCAGCGGGCAGGCGACCTGGCACGGGGCAGCCGGGCACTGGATGCAGCGCAAGGCCTCGATCTTGGCCGACTCGAGGTCGTAACCTTCGTAGACCTCCAGCCAGTTACGCACGCGCGCCGTCGGGTCCTGCTTCGGGATCTTCTGATGCGGTATTTTTAGCCGCGCTTTGCGGTCAATGGACTTGATCTCTGTGGGGCTGGTCATAGGCATTTCACTACCATTGTAGACGCGGGCACGAGCGATTGTGATACGAGGAGATAATCCCGAGCGCGGAGGAGTTGGCCCGTCTACGCCGGGTCAGCGGTCTCGTGCAGCCGCTTCTGGCGGTCGCGCTGGGCGCCCACCTGCTCCGCGGAACGGCCGTAGATGTTCATGACGGGCCAGCCTTCCAGGCCGGCGTAGGTCTCGATCTGGGAGCG
Source organism: uncultured Dehalococcoidia bacterium (assembly GCA_964558415.1). Taxonomy (GTDB): domain Bacteria; phylum Chloroflexota; class Dehalococcoidia; order SM23-28-2; family RBG-16-64-32; genus CAZLDI01. The sequence goes on along the minus strand of CAZLDI010000005.1, from coordinate 145,850 downwards.
GTGGTGCACCTCGTGCTCCAGGCACATCATCAGGATGCGCCAGCCGGACAGCGCGCCGTCGGTATCGATCATCTGAACCTTCCGGGTCAGCCACTCGGCGGGCGTGTCCTCCAGCCGGCGGCGGAACTCTGCCTCAGCCTCTTCCAGGCACGGAACCCACTCGGGCTGCGATTCGCAGGTTGCGAGCGGAAAATCGAAGACCCAGCCCTCACCGCGATAGGCACTCGCGAAGTAGAGACGCGAGCCCGCCATGTGACGGACGATCTCGCCGATGGACCAGGCGCCCTCTCCCTCGCCGGTGTGCGGCCGGAACGATTCCGCGGCTAAAGGGAGCGCGGAGATGTCGCGAACAGAGCGACGATGCGCGCCGTCAAAGTAGCGCAGGAAGGTGTCAACATCCGTGAACATCAGCAGGGGTATTGTAGCATCGGGGTTGCTAGGGTGGGTTTGAAACGGCGGGTTTGAAACCCGCCCCTACGCGGTGCGGATGGCTGCCGCCTGCTGCAGGCCGAGTTCCTGGACCGCGATCTCCCGCATGCGATACTTCTGCACCTTGCCGGTGACCGTGAGCGGGAACTCCGTGACGAATTTCCAGTAGCGCGGGGTCTTGAAGTGGGCGAGGTTTGCGCGGCAGAAGGTGCGAAGATCATCCTCGCCAGCGGTCATGCCCTCGCGCAGAACGATCCAGGCCATAAGCTCTTCGCCCATGCGCTGGTCCGGGACGCCGATGACCTGGGCGCCGGCGACGGCGGGGTGCGTGAAGAGGACCTGCTCGATCTCGACCGGGAAGAGGTTTTCGCCGCCGCGGATGACCATGTCTTTGCTGCGACCGACGATATTCAGGTAGCCGTGCTCATCCATCACGCCCAGGTCGCCGGTGTGCATCCAACCTTCGGCATCGACGGCATCGGCGGTGGCCTGCGGATCCTTCCAGTAGCCACGCATGACCAGGTAGCCACGGGTGCAGACCTCACCGGGCTTGCCGACGGGGACGGTCTCGCCGGTCTCCGTGTCGATTACTTTGGCTTCGACGTCCGTGGCGACGGTTCCCACGGTACTAACGCGCCGCTCGACAGAATCGTCGGGGCGGGTGATGAAGGACACGGGCGCCGTTTCCGTCATGCCGTAGGCAATGCATACCTCTTTGGCGTGCATTTCAGTGATGACCCGCTTCATGGTCTCGATGGGACAGGGCGAGCCGGCCATGATACCGGTGCGAAGGGACTTGAGATCGAACCGCGGGAAATCGGCGTGCTCGAGCTGGGCGATGAACATCGTTGGCACGCCGTAGATACTTGTGCAGCGCTCCTGTTCGATCGCCTCGAGCGTGGCGAGGGGCTCGAACGAGGGCGCGGGATAGACCATTGTAGCGCCGGAGACGACGCAGCCGAGGTTGCCGATGCCCATGCCGAAGCAGTGGTAAAGCGGAACGGGAATACAGACGCGGTCCGCACTGGTGTAGCGAAGCGTCTCCGCGACCATCTTCGCGTTATTCAGGATGTTATGGTGGGTGAGAGTGGCGCCCTTGGGGTTGCCGGTGGTGCCACTTGTGTACTGGATGTTGATTGGGTCATGGCAGTCGAGCGCGGACTCCCGGGCCCGCAATGCGGCAGCGTTTACAGCCTCTCCGGTGACGAGGAATTCGTCCCAGGAAAGATCGCCAGCGACGCCGATCTGCCGGTCGCCGGTCACGACGACGCACTCCAGTTGCGGCAGCTCCGCTCTTACATCACTGATGAGCTGGAGATAGTCCGAGGTCTTGAAGGAGGAGGCGGAGATCAGAAGACGGACGCCCGATTGATTCAGGGCATAAGCCATCTCCTGGGCGCGGTAGGCGGGGTTGACGTTGACGAGAATGGCGCCGATGCGGGCCGCGGCGAACTGCACGTATGCCCACTCGGCGCAGTTGGGTGCCCAGATACCGATTCTATCTCCCGTCTGGATGCCGACGGCGAGAAGAGCGCGCGCCACACGTTCCACTTCACGGCCGAACTCCGCATAGGTGAGCCGGATGTCCTGATGCCGCACGACCAACGCCTCGGCGTCCGGCCGGCGCGCGATGGTGTCTGCGAGACAAACGCCGATGGTCCGATCAGAGAGCTGTCCGCTGCGCTGACCCGCCGAGTGCGAAAGGGAGAGCATGTCTACGGAAGCCATGGTGTTCCTCCTATCTCAATCCAGTCTTGAGTACCGATCGCTTCAGCCTATTCTAGCGGTATTCGCCGAACGCGGGCAGCAGTCAGGGATCAGCGTGGTCAGGCGCTATCGGGGCGCTGGACGCCCGTGCAGCAGGGTGCGATAGCCAGCCCCAGACCAGTCCCCTGCGCGGGGCTAAGGCGAAGGTCAGCAGGAAGAGGGTGGTCGCGGACAACACGATGGAGGCGCTGGCGGACAGATCGGCGTGCCAGGCGACGTAGAGTCCGATCAGAGACGAGGCCGCGCCCAGTATCGCGCCGACCACCATCATCGCAGGGAGGCTGCGCGTCAGGAGCTGCGCCGTCGCGGCGGGTGTCACCAGAAGCGCGACGACGAGGACGACGCCCACGGTCTGCAGCGTGATTACGGTGGTGAGCGCCAGCAAGGCGAGGAGGCCGTACTGCAGCGGGCCGACCGGCAGCCCGGTCGCAGCGGCCATAGTCGGATCGTACGCGGTGAAGAGCAGCTCTTTGTAGAAGAGGACGACGAGCGCGATGACGAGCGCGCCGATCGCAGCGGTCAGCCAGACATCCCCCCAGCTCACCGCAAGGACGTTGCCAAAGACGAACGAGAACAGGTCGCCGGTGTAGTTGTCCTCCCGGCTCACGACCGCCAGGCCCACGGCGAACGCGGCGACGAAAAGTATGCCGATCGCCGTATCGTACTTCACCAGCCCGCGACGGCCGATGAATCCGATCAGCAAGGCGGTAATCAGCGCCGCGACGCCACCGCCGACGTACAGGTTCTCGCCCAGGGCGAACGCGACGGCCACGCCGCCGAAGCTGGCGTGGGGCAGCGCCTCTCCGATGAACGCCATTCCCTTCAGGATCACGTAGCTGCCGACCACGGCCGCCACGACGCTCACGATCACGGAGGCCAGCAGGGCGCGCTGCATAAACTCGAACTCCCAGGGCTCCGTGAAGAAGTCGATCATGGCCCGACGATCGTCGTCCCCTGCGGCAACACAAAGAGGTGTCGCTGGAAGGCGGCGCTCAGGTTCTCTTCCGTGAACACGTCCGCCGGGCGCCCGAAGGCGATCACACGACGGTTAAGCAATACCGCGTGGTCGAAGTCGGCGGCCACGCACGAAAGGTCGTGCGTGGCGACGAAGAGAGTGTGACCCTCAGTCCGGAGTTCCTCAAGGAGACGAAGCAGGTCGTGCTGGGCAGTCGCGTCCAGGCCGGCCAGCGGCTCGTCCAGGAGCAGCAGGTCGGCGTCCTGGGCGAGGGCGCGGGCGATAAGGGCGCGCCGCTGCTCACCGCCGGAGAGCTCTCCGATGAGGCGGTGTGCGCGGTCCGCGAGGCGCACGCGCACCAGGGCGGCCATCGCCGCGTCACGGTCATTGTTCCCGGGACGGCGGACGAGGCCAAGCTTGCCGTACCGACCCATCAGGACGACGTCAAACACCGTGACCGGGAACGACCAGTCGACAAGCTCCGACTGGGGCGTGTAGCCCACGTCACCGTGGCCGGGGCGCTCTGTATGGCCGAAGATGAGCACTGCGCCGGACCACGGTTTGTGGAGGCCGAGCATCACTTTGAGGAGGGTTGATTTTCCGGAGCCGTTGGGCCCGACGAGACCGGCGAGGCAGCCCCGCTCGATGGTGAAGTTCACGCCCTCCAGCGCGGTGTGGCCGTTGTAGCCAGCCGATAAGTCGCGGACATCGACGGCGCAGTCCGGTGCGCGCCCGTCCTCAGCGGTCATCTGCGCCTCCGAGGCAGAGGGCGAGTTCGTCTGCGTTGAAGCGCATCATCTCCACGTATCCCGTCACGCGATCATCCAGGGAGTCACTATAGAGGGTGCACACCTGCACACCGGCATCGCCCGCGGCGCGGCGGAGAATTTCGGTCTCGGAACTAATCTGCGGCTCGGCGAAGACGGCCGGCACGCCCTGGCCGTCCAGCACGCGGGCGAGGTCCGCCACATCTTCCGGACTGGCGTCCTGCCCGGGACTGTCCACGACGAACTCCGCGACCTGGAGTCCGAACCTGCCGGCGAAATGGCCGAAGGCGTCATGAGTCGTCACCAGACGGCGCGATGCCTCGGGAATCGCCTCGATCCGCTCGCGCACGTATGTCTCCGCGCCGGCGATGGAATCTGCGAATCTTTCGTGACCTGCTTGGTACGAAGCCGCGCCTTCGGGGTCGATGGCGCTGAGAGCGTCGCGAACGAACGCGGCGTAGGCGATGCCGTTCTGTGTATCCATCCAGAGGTGGGGGTCACCGCCGTGGCCACCAGCGCCGGCGCCGACGAGTCGCGTACCCAACTCCACGAGCGGGGAGCCATCTGGCAGGTTCTCTCGAATGATGTCTAACGCGGATTCATCGACTCCCAATCCGTTAACGAATCCGATCCGGGCCGCCGCCACGCGCTCAGCGTCTCGGGGGGACGGCTCGAAGGTATGAGGGTCGGCGCCGAGTGGGAGCAGTGCGGTCACGCTGAGGCGTTCGCCACCGACCTCCCGTATGAAATCAGCGATCACGGCGAGGGACGTCACGACTTCAATTCGCTCGTCGTTCTGCCCGGCGGAAGGTTCGCCATCGCTGCCGCAAGCGGAAAGCATGGAGAACGTTGCAACAGCCACGGCGATAAGGCGCGGCCACCTCATGTACGCGCCGCGACGGCTTGCGCTACGCGGCAGGAGGCGCAGCGCCCGTACAGCTCCAGCCAGTGGCCATCGATGTCGAAGCCCGAGGACTGAGACAGGTCGCGCACCAGATCGCTCACGGAGCACTGGTCAAGGTCTTGCACGATGCCGCAGCCCGTGCAGACGAGGTGATGGTGGTGTTGCGAGCGCTCAGAGACGCGGTAATGTAGACTGCCGTCCTCCAGAAGCACACGGCAAACAACGCCGAGGTCGGTCAATAGACGGATCGTGCGAAAGACGGTCGCGCGTCCGGCGCCGCGGCAGCGCTGTAGCAGGTCATCCACCGCGAAGTGGTCAGTCTGCTGCAAGATGGCGGCGATGACGGCGCGACGGGAGGGGGTGACGCGATGACCCTGCGCTTCCAGTTTAAGGCTTACGGCTTCGAGATCGGACATGATACTTCGTCTCAGTGAGACATAGTATCACTCTGCCGCACCAGCAATGTCAAGCGTTGCCGGGGACGGCGCTACTCTTCGAAGTGGGCGTAGAACAGCCAGGCGCTGCTGGGCTCACGGCTGCCTGTGGCGGCAGGCTCGATGGTAATGCCAATGCCGTTCGGCCGCCGCCCGATCGTGCTGAAGAAGACGAGCTCCTGACAGCCACCGTTGGCGGGCTCGAAGAGGGCGGCCGGGATCGCGTCTTCGCCCACGGCGAACCATAGCTCGTAAGCTTCGCCGGCAGCCAACGGCGGCAGACCGTCGCAGTTTATGAACCCCACCCCCCTAGTGACGCTCCAGTTGTACACTGCCTGGCCGTCGGTCCGCCTGGAGACGGGCTCTAGTTCGATTTTGTCAACATCGGTGGCGGCGAGGACGGCGGAGACCTGTTTCACCTGCTGCAGCTCCTGACCGGCGGCGGCGACCTGGGTCTCCAGCGTGGCGTTCTCATGCCTTACGTCGCTCACCTCGGTCTGGACGAAGCCGGCGAAGAGTAGCGCGGCGGCGGCGGCAGTCCCCAGAGCCCCGGCGAGCGCGGACTGGCCGGGCTGAAGCCAGCGGCGGAGGCGTGGCACAATGCCGGCGCGCGTGCGCTTCGCGCGCGACGCCTCCCGCTCGATGCGTCTCCACAGGTCCGGCCCCGGCTGTTCGATGGGCACCGAGATCGCCAGCAGCGCAGCGGCCTGCTGGGCACGGCTGAGCTCCTCCCAGCAACGGACGCAGTCTGAGACGTGGCGCTCGATGGCGTCGCTGTCTTTGCGGTCCGCTACGCCGATGGCGTAAGCGTCCAGCAGTTCTCCGATCTCTTCGCAGTTCATCAGCTCTGTTCCATGTCGAATCTCGGTGCCAGTGCCGTGCGTAGTTTCCGCATGCCCAGACGGATGCGCGTCTTGACGGTACCCAGTGGCTGCGATAGCCGCTCGGCTATCTCCTGCTGAGTCAATCCACCGAAGTAGGCGAGTTCGATGATCTCCCGCTGCTCCTGAGGTATGGTGTCCAGCGCCGTCATGATCAGTCGCCGCTGATCGGAGAGTTCAGCAGTCAAGGCCGGGTCGGCCCGCTCCGGAGCAGGCACTTCACGTTCCTGCTCCTCCGGAGAAGCCATTTCAAAACGGTAACGTCTGTTGCGCGAGCGAATCTCATCGACCGCGCGGTTGCGTGTGACGGAGGTCAGCCACGTCACGAATCGCCCCCTCTGAGCCTGATAGCTCTCAGGCTTCTTCCAAATCCTTACGAAGATCTCCTGTGTTATGTCCTCCGCTATCTGGGCGTCGCGGAGGACCCGCAACGCCACCGAGTAGACGAGGTTCGCGTACCGCGTGTAGAGGCTCCGAAACGCATCGGCGTCCCGGTAGGCGAGGCGCTCCATGAGCTCCTCGTCATCAAGCCCGCGGTACGTGAGCTCTTGTGGGGATACGTCTTGCATTCTGTGAGAGATTCGTCTTGCCGTCGCGAAGGTAGGTCACATTGTACAGATGTGAACCGCGCGCTTCCAGCGAGCGTTGTATCTAGTGAAGGGGGTTAGCCAGGAGGAAGCGTGCGCGCATTTATCATCTCAACCCTGACAATGACGCTTGTGGCGACCATCGTCTCGGCCTGCAACGACGACCCGGCGCCCGGGGACGCAGCGACACCGGCCCCGTCATCAGCGACTGCGCCGACATCGACGGTGGAGCTAATCGAGCGCCTCCGGCCCTCGGTGGTCCACATCCTGAGCGAGGCGGCCACACTGGATGTCTTCGGACAGGTAGTGCCTAGCGCCGGAGTCGGGACGGGTTTCATCATCGATGAAGCGGGGCACATCGTCACGAACAATCATGTAGTCAGTACCGATGATGGAGAAGCGGCGCAGGACATCACGGTCACGCTCAGCGACGGCAGCAAACACGACGCCGCCATCGTGGGGCGCGACCCACCGACGGATGTGGCGGTGCTGAAGATCGAAGCGGACGGCCTGCAGTCGATAGTTCTCGGTGATTCGTCCGCGCTTCGGGTTGGCGAGGACGTGGTCGCCATCGGAAACGCGCTCAACCTTCCGGGTGGGCCTACTGTCACGAAGGGGGTGGTGAGCGCGCTGGGGCGGCTGATCCAGGAGTCGAACGTGACGATCCCGGACGCCATCCAGACTGACGCCGCTATCAACCCGGGCAACTCCGGCGGTCCGCTGGTGAACGCGAAGGGTGAAGTCGTGGGCATCACGACAGCCGTCATCAGGGGCAACGCCGAAGGAATAGGGCTCGCCATCGCCATCGACGGGGCGGAGCCGATCATTCAAGAATTGATCCAGGAAGGACGCGTGAGACGCGGGCTGATAGGCGTCAGCATAATAGAGATCACGCCCGCGCTGGCGGATCAGTTCGACCTGGCGGTGGACCATGGCGTGGGCATTCAGACTGTCCAGGAAGACGGCCCGGCGGACAAGGCCGGACTCGTGCAGGGAGATATCATTGTTGGGATCGCGGACGTGGAGATCGACAGCAGCGGCGACCTCTTTCGCGCGCTCACGGACCACCGTACGGGCGACCTGGTTAAGGTGCGATATCTACATGACGGCGAGCTCCAGACGACGGAGGTAACCCTCGCTTAGATTCGCACTCCGCGCCCTGTTTTCGTGCTACGATGTAGCCGGCCTAGAATTGCCCCATCCAGAAAGCGAGGTCACCACTCAAGCGTATGGCGACGTTCACTGACGCCCTGCAGCGCCCCATTCACATGACCGAACCGCCGAAGCGGGTTGTCTCGCTCGTGCCCAGTATCACCGAAGCCCTCTTTACCTTCGGCGCGGACGACTCGATCGTCGGCGTAACCCAGTTTTGCGTGGAGCCGGCGGACAGGGTGGCCGGCAAGGAAAAGGTGGGCGGCACCAAGACGCTGGATGTCGCCCGCGTAAAGCAGCTTGAGCCTGACCTGATTATCGCCAACGCGGAAGAGAACAGACAGGAAGACGTGCGCCAGCTAATCGCGGCCGGTCTCAACGTCTTCGTAACGTTTCCCAGGACGGTGACGCACGCCATCGACATGATGCGCCAACTGGCGATGATGACAGGGACCATGGACGTAGCCGGCGCCATCCTGCAGGACGCTGAAGAGGCGCTGACGGAGGTGAGGACGGCGTCAGAGCGGCGCAAGCCGCTGCGGGCGTTCTGCCCGATCTGGCGCAACCCCTGGATGACCGTGGGGCCGAATACTTACATGCACGACCTGCTTGCTAGCTGCGGAGCGGCCAACATCTTCAATCACCGCCACGAGCGGTACCCGCGCGTAGAGCTGCACGAGGTAGCCAGGCGGGACCCCGAGGTCATCTTCCTTCCGGACGAGCCCTACCACTTCGTGGAGAAACACATCGAGGAGTTCAGGAAGTACGAGAACGTCTCCGCGGTCCAGAACGGACGTATATTCTTACTGGAGGGCAAACACCTGGGCTGGTACGGGCCCCGGATCGCAGGCAGTCTGCGGTACGTAAGAGACCTCCTGTGGGGAGACACCGCTGGCGTAGAGACCGAGGAGCGGCGGATTGCGGATCCGCAATCGGTAGGCTTATAGCAGCGCGTTAGTGTCGCGCTGAGAGGTGAACGAACAGAATGTTAAGTAATGTGAAGACGGTGTTCCTCCTGGTAGCGCTGTCCGGTATCTTCCTCCTGATCGGAGGGTTGCTGGGCGGCCAGACGGGACTGATCCTCGCCTTCGTGTTCGCTGCGGCGATGAACATGGGGTCGTACTGGTTTTCTGACAAGCTGGCGTTGAGGATGGCGGGGGCGCGAGAAGTGACGCCGGACGAAGAGCCACAGCTCCATGAGATCGTGGACAGAGTGGCGGCCATGGCGAACATGCCCAAGCCGCGGGTCTACGTCATACAAAACGATTCGCCGAACGCCTTCGCCACGGGCCGCAACCAGAAGCACGCGGCAGTCGCGGCGACAACGGGGATTATGCGCATCCTGGACGAGCGCGAGCTCACGGCCGTATTCGGGCACGAGCTGGGACACATCCGGAACCGCGACATCCTTGTCAATGCGATCGTGGCCACAGTTGCGAGCGCGATCATGTTCCTGGCTATGATGGGCCGCTGGGCGATGATCTTCGGCGGCTTCGGCGGACGGGACCGCGAGGGTGGGGGAGGAGTGATCGGTATCGTGGTGCTGCTCGCGACGCTGATACTGGCGCCGCTCGCGGCGAGCGTGATCCGGATGGCGATCTCACGACAACGCGAGTACGGCGCGGACGTGACCGGGGCGGAGATCACACGCACGCCGCTGAGCCTGGCGAGCGCCCTGCAAAAGCTGGAGGACTACTCGAAGGTGCGTCCGATGCAAGTGAACCCTGCCGTCTCGCACCTGTTCATCGTGAACCCGCTGGGCAAGGTAGACTTCGGGTCGCTGTTCAGCACCCACCCGCCGATCCAGAAGCGAGTTGAGCGCCTGAACGAGATCGCGCGGCGCACAGGGAATCTGGGGTAGGCGAGCCCAGTCTCACGGCGTGGGAAGATCGCCCGAACTCACCGCTTTCGTCAATAGCCCGACTCAGCATTCCTCGAGTCGCTTTCCAAACAGGCCGAGTTCTTCCCTCGCGCCGTCCTCGACGATAACCCGGAAGTCCAGGCAGTCTTCGTATCGCGCATCCGGCCCGGGATAGGAGCCGGGTCCGATCAGCGTTACGATCCAGACAGTAAGCTGCGGCGAGGGCGGGTTTGGGAGGCCGGGAAAGGAAGCGCCCCACCCGGTGAGATCGCGTTCAGCCTGTGCATAGCTCATCCTGATCGCACTGACTCTTTCCGGCGCAGCCGTAATGATCCCTTCTCCCCTGGCAGCTGCCAGGGCGACGTCGATAGCCTGTTGCTCTTCCGGCGAACGCTGGACTTCGGACAATTTCCCGCCGCAGGCAAGGGTGGAGGCAAGCGCCACGAACGGGATGAGCGTCACAAGCCAGTTGAACGGCACACGCACCGGCGTGGCCTTAGTCTTCGATTTCAGGCCATGGGAAATCCGGGTCTCGCGTCCAGCTGGTGTAGCCATGGTTGATCCGTGCGAACTCCTCTGCGCTGATGGGCCGTGCTAGTCCGGGCGAGTCTACCGTGCCCCTCAGACTCGCCGCCGACTTGCCACGAACGACCAGGACCTCAATCGGGGGCGCCCCGGCCGGACCGGCGACTCCTACGACCGCACCGTTGGTCGTCACGCCCGCCCTGGGAACTAACCTCCCGAACTCGATAAACGATAACGGTGTGGGTGGGCCTGCGGTGGTCAGGATGGGGATCTCCCAGGGTCCCTCAATCACTCCGCCATCCAATTGGACACGGTCCAGCCGAAAAGAGAGCAGCTTCCCACCGGCCCGGTATGGCTCGCTCACAAGTACACCCGCGAGCACCCCTTCATGCTCACCGAGTATCGCGTGCGACGTAAGGGCATAGACGTGGCCCGCGTCGTCCACCAGCACCGGCTCCACCTTTACGGGCATCTCACCTGAAGCAGTCGACAAGGCGTACACGACCGTCACATCGCCGGGCGTTATTCGCCGCGCCAGAGCAATCACCTCCACTCCGGCGAAGGACGCCCGGTACTCGCCCGTCTTATCGAACTCGGAGCGACCAGGCCCTTCCACTACTTGTTCCGGACCCGGCGCTTCTCGGGGAACAGCGAGCGCGTTGATCGCCAGCGACACAGCGACGGCAGCCGGAATCAGCAGTGAGACGAAGAAAAGCCGCATCCTGCTCCGGGTGGCCGCTCGGAACAACGCTACACCTATGGATTCCAGCACAGGTATCCTCCCCCGGCCAATACCGTCCAGACATAAATCCAGTCGTGTTGCTGCACCGGGTGGATCAGGTTATAGCCCTGCCCCGTCACTGCATCGATATCGCAGTGGTATTCATCGAAGAATACGACCGGCCCCCACTGACCATTGGACGTCAGTTGGCGCGTCAGGTTCTGGTAGTGCGAAGGCCCGATCGTCCCGCCAAACGTGGCTGGTACCTCTCCGCCGACCTGAAAATAATCAGAAAGCACGAAGGCGGACTTGAATGCGCGCAGGACACCGTCGATGTACAGGTTCCACCTGTTCTGCGACGAACTGAAGATCAGGCGGTAATCGTGCCAGGAAGCAAGCGCCGGTGCCCCAAGATTCAACGGCCATACGGTAAAAGTGCACGTGGGTGCGACGCTGTACATGAACTTGTAACGCACTTGCCCGGCCCACTGAGTGCTCTTCGACCAGCCAGTCTCAAGCCATGCTTCATACGGCGAGCACGTGTCGTAATCGACCACCCAAAGGGTTGCATTGCTGAAAATTGTACCTCCCAGGTTTGGATTCGCGGTGTCGATTCTGCCTTCGATCCCTGTAATACTCATATACGTTTTACCCCGGGCGTAGTTGCGCGACGGGTGCGCTGAAGTGTCTTGTACAAACAATGCCGCAGCCACAGCGATTATTAACACAGCCACCACCACGCACCAGGCCGGATGGCAATGAATGCCGCGAACAGCGTCGATCCAGCGTAATCCACTCACGTCCACTACACATACCAGCGCTGATGCGCGGATGTCAAAGCGTCTGGCGGCGAACAATGACCCCCCCCCGAACGGGAGCCACTGTGGGATGCGCATCTCCACGCGTACATAGTTTCGCTCCCCGTACCTCGCGGAGCCTCGCACGTTCGGGTATCAGAGATGATGGACGCCTCCGCCGCGCCCGTTTACTGGGGTCGAGCGCTTGAACGAGATCGCGCCGCGGACGGGAAACCTTTGCTAATAGAACCCAACTTTCGGCAATCAGCAGCCGCCCCTGAGGGCGGCTCCTTGGCTTCTAAGGACCGGGCCTTCACCCTCGAAGGTCTTACTGCTGCCCGGTCAACCCTACAGCCTCCCCAGCGACCACCACCAAGCGCTCCCGCAACTCCATCGACGGCTCTCCGTCGGTAAACTCATCGTCTGTCGCGTAAACTCCCGCCAGCGGAATGCCGTCCAGGCTCATGAAGAGCGGCCGCAGGCCGTACTCCATCGCGAGGTAGTGGATGGGTGAGGCGCCGGTCTGGACGGGCAAGCAGAGCTTACGGCGCAGGTGGCCCGGCGGCATCAGGTCGAAGAAGCACTTCAGGAGGCCGGTGTACAGGGCACGATAGGTAGGCGTGGCGGCGATCACGATGCGTGCCTCGCCCACGGCGGCGATGGCTCCGTCGACTTCGCTCGACGGGCTTCGGGCCAGTAGCGCGTCCGCGGGGAGCGTCGTGAGATCGATAAGCCCTATCGTGCAGCCGCGCGCCGCCAGAAGTTCAAGCAGCTGCTCCGCGAGGCGCTTCGAGCGTGAAGGTGAGCGCGGGCTGCCGCTGACGGCGACGGCGAGGGGCCGCGACGTGGCGCCGCTCATCCTACGAGAGCCTCAGGATGAGCGCAGGGGGTGCTCAGGATGAATGGTGGAAGGCTCATCGTCGCCGGCCGGATCAAGTCGTGGCAGCCGCCTCCGCCGTCACGCCGGCGAAGTGGGGCATGACGTACCTGCCGAAGCGCTGGGCTTCCTCAAGGTGCGGATAGCCGGAGAGGATGAAGGTATCGATGCCCAAGTCGATGTACTCCTGGAGGCGCTTGGCGACGTTCTCGCCGCAGCCGACGAGGGCGGTACCGACGCCGAGACGAGCCTTGCCGATGCCGGCCCACAGGTTGGGGCCCAGCACCAGGTCATCACCCTTCCCCTCTCGCATCTGGATCTGCCGCTTCTCGCCTTCGGAGTCCACTTTGCTCTTGTGCTTGTCCATCATCTGCTGGAAGCCCTCCGGGATCTGCGCGATCAATTCGTCCGCCGCCCGCCATGCTTCCTCCTCCGTCTCACGCACCACCACATGTATCCGCAGTCCGAAGCGGAGCGTCCGCCCGATCGCCGCCGCGCGCGCCCTCATCTCCTCGACCCGCTCCCGGACCATCCCCAGGGTCTCGCCCCAGAGCAGGTACACGTCCGTCTCCTCGGCGCCCACCTCTTGCGCCGCGGCCGACGCGCCGCCGAAATACCACGGCGGGCGCGGCTTCTGATAGGGCCGCGGGAAGACGTTGCCACCTTCTATGCGGAAGTGCTGACCCTCGTGGTCCCATTTCCGCTCCTCTGTCCAGGCCTTCCGCACGACCTGCATGAACTCCTGTGTGCGCTCGTAGCGTTCGTCGTGCTCGGTGAAGTCACCGTCTGCGGCCAGCTCCGCCGGGAAGCCGCCGGTCACGACGTTGATGAGCACTCGCCCGCCGGTGAGCTGGTCGAAGGTGTTGGACATCTTGGCAGCGAGAGTGGGGGACACGAATCCCGGCCGCATGGCGACGAGGAACTTCAGCTTCTCCGTGCGCGCGGCGACCATCGCCGCGGCGAGCCAGGCATCCTGGCAGGTCGTGCCTACGGGGACAAGCGCGAACTTGAAGCCGGCCTCCTCCGCCGCCTTCGCGACGCTCACGAGATAGTCCAGCGTCGGCTCGCGCGTGGGCGGACCGATGACCTCCGCGTCGCCCATCGTGGGAAGGAACCAGCCGAAATCGACGTTCATGAGACCACCCCCGCAAGCAGCAATGACTAGCCCTTCAGCGCTATGGCGCACGCTTCCAGCTCAGGGACCTCCAGCGGCGCGTGGTCGTCTATGTAGCGGACGACGCCCTCTTTGTCGATTCCGATGACCGCCCGGTGGGAGGCGCCGTTGGGGTAGAGAATGCCATACTTCTGGGCGACGGCGCCGTGCGGGTAGTAATCGCTCAGCAGCGGGAAATCGACGCCCATCTGCCGGGCGAACGCCTCCAGCGTCCACGTGCCATCGACGCTGACACCGAGGACAACGGCGTCGGCGCCGAACTGAGCCTTGGCGGACTGGATGTTCGTTAGCTGGTTGGAGCATACGGGGGAGAACGCCGCCGGGAAGAAGTTGAGTACCACGCTCTTGCCGAGTTGCTCGCTGAGCTTGAAGTCCAGCTTTCCGGTGCCTTTAAGCTGGAAGTCCGGGGCCGGATCGCCCACTTTCAACGTTTCCGTCTGATCAGTCATTTTGCCTCCTTCGACTGCGGTTCCCGGTTGATCCAGAGACTTCAGTTCAGAATCCGCACGATGCCCTTGCTGCCATCCACTTCCAACACCTGGCCGTCCTTGATGAGGTGGGTGGCCTGCTGCACGTTGAGGACAGCTGGCAAACCGTATTCACGCGCCGTCACTGCGGCGTGACTGAGGATGCCTCCCGTCTCCGTGACTACCGCGCTGGCGACGGCGAAGAGGGGCGTCCATGGTGGCATCGTCGTTCGCGTCACCAGCACGTCTCCAGGCTTAAGGCGAGAGGCCTCGAGCAGACTTGCCAGGACGCGCGCTGGACCCCGGGCGATGCCGCCTGAGGCGGCGCTTCCTCTGAGCTCGTCCGGCCTGTCAGACCGAAGCGACGGCCCGCCCCAGAAGCGGTTCGTTACTGCATCAGACGCCGCTGTTTCAGGAGGTGGAGCGCCGACGTGAGCCGGCGGTTTGACTTTCGCCCATTGGGCCATCTCTTCCTTACGCTCTGCGACCAGACGCTGTAGGTCCTGCGGCCGAACGAGCGCTTCTCGCACTTCGGAGTGGCGCAGGTAGAACACGTCTGTGGGGTCGGCGAGCACTCCGTGCGAGACGAGGCGGCGGCCTGCGGCGAGCACGAGGCGGCGGGGCAGCACACCAACCCGTTGGTCCAGGTAGTAATTGTGGTCCTCCAGGATGGAGGCGACCTCCGCCGCCGCATCGACGGCAGCTTGAAGCCGTGCGCGACCTTCCGGAGCGAGAGGCGCAAGGGCCTCCTGTAGCGCGACGTCTCGCTCCCCGGCCAGGCGCTGCTGCTCCCGGGCGGGGTCGTAGTCGTCCATTGCCAGGTAAGCTCGGAGCTGGCTCAAGGGTACCGCCGGATCTTCAGCCCACGTCGGGGCGGCGAACTCGAAGAGGCCTGAGCGCCAGCCGAATTCATCGAGGAACGCGGAGAACGCTTCGAGGAAGGCCTTCGCCGCCGGTTCGCTCTCCAGTGCTTTCAGTTGATTCTCGCCAGAATCCGCGTCCGCCGCCAGCAGCCGCCCGCGCACGACCGATATCGATGCGGCAAGACGGCTCAGCCGCCACAGCGCTTCGCCTGCTTCTACGCTTTTGTTGCCGTAGCCCTGGACCAATCTCACTGCAGCCAGGTCATCGCCGCCGGTCAGTTCCGTGCAAGTATCGATCAGGTGCGTCATCCCCATCCACCAGGGGCCGGTGCACATCGTATGAAGCTGGCCGCAGCGGACGCGCAGTTCGGCCAGGCGGTCAATCTCCGCCGCCAGCTCCTCCGACGGCATCGCGTCGAAGTCGCTGAGACGGTAATGCTCATCGTAGCCAGCGATCTCCGGCATGATTACGTCGCGCCACAGGCGGCCGCCGGCGATCACGCTCGCCGGGTCGATAACGGGAGCGTTGTTGCCTGCGCCCCCCATCGCCAGGCGACGGTAGAAGACGTAGTAGTTCTGCTGGCAGGCGCGCAGCATGCCAAAACCCCTTACGAACGGCTCGGTGTAGAGGTCGAAACCAAGCGGCGTGGACACGCCCGGGCTATGCATGGGATCAAGCTCCCAGGTTAGCTGTGCGTCGGCCGGATTCTCCCACCTGAGAGGAAAGTCGCTCGTCTTGGTTTCGCCCATTCTCAGCTCCTGGGAATTGCCGCGAAGCTTTGCCGCAAGGCGCGGGTTGCCATCATATCATCAGCTCGGGACTGCGGACACGAATAACAGGCCCTTGGCCAGGACTTCACCCGATAACACGAGCGCCATCGCGATGTAAAGCAGGCCGGTGGCCGATTGCATCGCGCGGACGCCGCTGGAGTCGTAGGCCATCCAGGCGAGGACCATCGGAAACGCCAGGCCCCCGCCGATGCGCATCCAGAAGAACGGGTTCTCCAGGATCGGCGTGTCAGTCGCGCTCTGGATCGTCTCTCGCGGGAGGGCGAGCGCGGGGACGATCAGAGCCGCCTGCAAGGCCATAACGATAAGCAGGAAGAACGTCATTTCGCGCAGCGGCCGCTCCGGCAACCGCGGCGTGACGAGGTACCAGTGGCCCAGGACCATCCCCATTGAGACCGCCCCGACGACGAGGCCGCCGACGATCATGCTGAGCAGGGTCCCGGCGTAACCCCAGGTCGGCAACGACACCACCTGCGCCAGCAAGGCGATCGTGATGAGGCCGGCGATGGAGGCAGCGGCGCCCGCTACGAGGCTGCGCCTGCGAGATCCCGCCAGCGAAAGCACGGTGTAAGGCACTGAGAGAATGAGGACGACGAGCAGACCGATACGGGCGGACGGCATGAGGTCTGGGTCCAGCGGATAGCCGTCAACCTCATCACCGACGTTTAGCGACACAGCGACGGCGAACGTGATACCTGCCATCACGGACACTGTCGCCGCGCCGAATTTGACGAACGAGGCGGCAGATTCGCCACGAAGATGGGAGAACAGGAGCACCCAGAGCGAGCCGATCGTGAACTCAACCAGCAGGATGAGGAGCGTAAGGGGCAGCGCTTCGGCACTGATCATGGGCGCTCAATCATGATAGGCAGGGGGTGCGCAGGGGGTCAAAGGGAGAGAGGGTCAAGGGGACAAGGGGTTAAGGGGCTCCAGGCGTCAGCGGGGGAACGCGTGAGGTTGCGCAGCACACGTCCCATACGTCGCCAGTCCTCGGCCTGCTGCGAGAAAGGTCGACTGGCGGATGTGCGCGCGTATGCACCCGCGCAGTGAAGAGGACGCGCAGGACCATCAAACTTAGCAGCGTTTATGAATCCTAACGCCCAAAGCGCCCCGATACTGGAGCACTACCTTATGGTGCGGTCCAGTAAGTGAAGAGCCACTCATACGTAGCCCAACGGTTGTATTGCCAGCCACAGAGGACGCAGCCGCTCTCGAGAGGAAGCCCGGAAGTGTTCTTGCTAACACTCCCGCCGGAGGAGTTTGTATACCATTGCATCGTGTGCGGACCGGAGCTTTGGCAGTTGTCGCCACTCTGAAGCATGGAGCCGATTACGCCCTCGTTGTTGTAGCCGCCTCCGCTCGCATAGAGATTGAAGTAGTTGGTTCCCGCTGCCTGAGAGTGCTGATTGGCGACTGCGCCAATATAAGACCAGTTGACACGGTATAAATCACTCCAGATCCGCTTACACCCGGTAGGCGCGTTGTATGACTGCGCCCTCCCGGCCCAGTCTACGCCGCTTCCCCCCAATATCCTCACGCGAAGCCACACAGTGTAACTGACATTGCCCGGGTATACCCAGTCTAGGCCCTTCTTCGACGCGTCGCTAAATATTCCGTCGCAGATGTCGTGCCAACCGCAATTTAGCTGAGCGTTGCTCGTACTATTGCCTGTCGGGTGGTAAACGTACGCGTAAACCGGATAGCTCGAGTGGTTGGCGGTGGCCTCGGACCCCTGCAATAGCCCCGCTACGATTCCTACGGCAGTCGTGATCAAGCAGGCTAACAGCCTTCGCATCTGATCCCCTCCGCGATCTTTAGCGTCTCGCTTAATGGCAGGTTCTGCGCGCCCACGACTACGAAACCTTTATCGAGTGCGAACGCGACGATAGACTGCCCGTTGCCCTCTTCAATCAACGGGCTTATGATCACGCCCGCGCGTCCGGCTATCGTAGCCGCGGTCACCCGGTCAGGCGGCGCGTCATGGCCAATCGCCTTCTCGCCCAGTTCGTATCCAACCGTGAAGCTACCGTACCCGTAAAAGAAATCCTGTACAACCCAGGCGGTGGATCCGTCAGCGCACACGCCAGAGTACTGAGGACCGCGGGCCGCTGTGCCTGCCGGGAGGTAGGTAAACTGGATCTGTTGTACTAGCGGAAACTCCACAGCCACGCATTCCTTCTGCTCGACCGAAGGATCTATGGCTGCGTTGGCCCAACCGTAGAGTCTGAAGCCGCCTCGGTTTCCGTTGAACTGCGCCAGCGCGTTCGCCATCGCTAGGGCCTGCGCGAACTTCGAGTGGGCTTCTGATGACGCTGATGGCGGCTTGTACTCTCCGGGCACAAGAGGCACTGCCTGCTGGTATTCGGGAGGCGCTCCGCCTATATGTAAAACGTGCCCGTCCGGCTGTTTTATAACTTCGCTGCTAGAGACGTGGTTGACGTCCGGTTCGGAATCAGGCGATGAGCCCGGACCGGGATTGATCGCGGAGACAGTGATAATGACGACTCCGGTGACCAGAGCCACTACAAGTCCCCCTACCCCAATTCCCCAAGGTGACCGCAACGGGGTCATGTCCACGCCTCCAGTCCCCAGAATACCTCGCCTCCGCCGGCCCGCAACCGAATGCGCATGGATCGTAGCAATGGGCATCTCGATCGTCAATCACCCGTTCGGGTGATTTTCACCAGGCTCCAGCAAAATCGCGTCATCTGCACCCTGTTTCGCACGCCAAGCTTCCTGTGCACGTGCTCGAGGTACGTCTTGACAGTGTTTGCGCTGATGTTTAGCTGCTCGCCGATCTCCCGCAACGAGAGACCCTCGGCCGCGAGCCGCGCGACCTCACTCTCACGATCAGTGAGCAGCTCACCGGGAGCATCCACGGTTGACTAAAATAGGGTACCTGAGACCTCGAACTTATCACGACACGAGCGCCCATCTGCGGGCTGGGTGGAAGGCGGCTGTTGGTCCTACCTAGCAATGACGATTTTTCGCAGGGTTTTCCAGTCCTCGGCCTGCTGCGAGAAGGGTCGCCTGGCGGATGTGCGCGCGGAGGGGTGGTAGAGGGGCAGCAACGTCCGCCCGTACCACGAGCAGCGGCGACCGACGTCACGTCGGAGCGCGAGGCCGTGCGGCTCGATCAGGCGCGCGGCGGAGAGGGCAACGTTGCCGAGCGTCACGACGAGCGCCGGGTCGACAAGATCCACCTGCGCCTTCAGCCAGTGCGCGCAACTCGCGATCTCGCGGCGTGTAGGAGCGCGGTTCCGGCCGTCACGGAGGGGGTTGCAGAGGACGGCGTTGGTGACGAACACCTCCGCACGCGTCAACCCTGCGGCCCGGAGCAGGCGCTCGAAACGTAGGCCTGACTGGTCCCGCGAGAAGGGGATGCCAGTTAGCGAGGCCCCCAGCCTGCCGGGCGCCTCACCTATGAACATCACCCGCGCTCGGGCGTCGCCGTTCGCTGGGCTGAGGACGTGGACGTGGGCCATCTCCGAGCACCGGAAGCAGGCTCGTACGCGCGCCGCGAGTTCGATAAGGGGGTTGGTTGCGCCAGGCACAGACAGAATTCTAACGAATTTCGGCGCGCTGGGACTTGAACATGCGTTCTGTGCGATGTTAGAATGTTTGTGCTAAGGCGCCGTCGCGGCCGTTCCGAGGGACCCCTGTCCCTCGCGAAAATGCCCCCACTCCCGGCCGCGGAGGCGCCTTCCTCCCTCCGGCGCGCTAAAATGACCGCGTGTTCGTGAGAGACAGCGACCCGCAGGCCTGGACGCTGAAGGCGCTCCGGGAGGCCGGCAATTCGATCGTGAGAGAGATCGCCGGGCTCGATGAAGAGGCACTCTGCCAGCGCCCAAGCGAGGATGATCTCTGCCTGAAGGAGATCGCCGCGCATCTGCGAGACGCGACCGAGCTGGCGCTGCGGCAGATGGAAGCGATGGCAGACGGCGCCGCGGGAGCGCTTCCATTCTGGGACATCGACCTGCTGCCGCTGGAGCGCGACTATCGCTCGGCGGACACGTCAGACCTGTTGACGGAGTTCCTGGGCCTGCGACGCGACACGACACAGTTACTGTGGGCGTTGCGTGAGCACGACTGGCGTGCCAGCGGCCGGCACCCCTATCGGGGAGAGATCACGGTCGAGACGGTCGCCCGGGAGCTGGCGCAGCACGATCTGGAGCACCTGTGGCAGATCCGGCGGCTGAAGTACGGACATGCAGGCGCGTGACCACTTGCTGTCCCTACGGGGCGGCGGAGCGCAGGTCCTTCAGGTGCACACCGCCGTGCTCCCGGATGCTCTGAACGATGACGTCGGCGAGCGGTCCCTCGGCGTCCCACGGAGCCTTGACATTCTGCGCTAGGAGATCAGCAGGGGCGGCCTCGACGGCGGCGACGTTGCGTTCACTGTTAGCACGCAGTTCCATCAATACGTCGGATATCGGTTTGTCCTGCAGGAGGGCGACGCGCTGAGCGTTCCAGGCGTCGATGTCGATGTTGCCGCCACCGCTCGCACCACTGCCGCTCGCGCGGGCGCTCACCGATGCCTTCGCCAGACCGATCAGGAACCCCGCTACGCCGCTGTTCTCCGCCAGGTGGCAGAGTAGCTGTTTGGCATTCCAGCCGGACTCGTAGACTCCCCTCGACCAGGCGGCCTCAGGCAGGGTCAGCGCGACTTTCTCGATCTCCTCTTGCGACCTGCGGATGGTTTGGACGACCTCGTCCTTGCTTGCCGGCATAGCAGCGTACCTCCTTCGTTGTGGTTCGGTTGTTGTCTACTCAGCCGCTGTACGTCCAACCGGTGTATGTCGAGGTCATCGCTTCGCCCTCGCGCTCGATGCGGCCGTCGAGGACGCGGCCGACCACGAGCGTGTGATCGCCGATCGGGAAGAACTGCTCGACTGCGCACTCCAGCCAGGCGTGGGCGGCGTCAAGCACAGGGACGCCGTTGGCGGTGATGCGGTACGGTAGTCCGTCCAGCTTGTAGTGGACCTTCTCCGCCTCCGCGCTCTTGCGGCCCTGCACCTTCGCGCCGCTGTAGGGTTGCGCGAACGGCCGCGCGAGCTCCATACCGTCGTCATCTGCGGAGAGCATGTTCACGGTGAAGTGCGGGCGCGCACGGACGTTACCGAGCGTGTGCGAGTTGTTCTCGAAGGAGACTGCGACCAGTCGGGGATCGAATGAGACCTGCATCACCCAGTCCGCCATCATCCCGTTTACTCCCGAGCCCGTCAAAGGATCGCCCTCTTCCGTTGATCCGATGATGTAGAGGCCGTAGGGCATCTCGTGCATTACGGCGGCGACTTCGTCGTTCTCCATCGTCTTCCTACTGGGGCGCCGCCACAGCGTCCCGCATTCGTTTCGCAACCTCCGTCAACGCCTCCGGATCGATTACGGGCGCAGAGCATGCCGTTCCGAAGCAGACGTACGCCGCCGGCGCCGGCCCCGGCGGCAATAACAGCGCCTCCAAACGCGCGCCATCCACCGCGGGCTCGAGAACCTGGACGACGCGCGATGGGGCATCCAGCGCGAGCGCGGCCCGGTGCAGCGATGCTGCGGCTGCCACATCGCCCACGACGTTGATCTCTACCGGCGGGTTCAGGAGCGTGTCCACCTGCCGGGCGTAGCCGGAGGCGAAGTAGCCCATCTGAGGGTACGCGCTTACGAACGCTTCCAACGTCCGTAGTGCCGTCTCCCGGTACGCCGCCTCCCGCGTCAAATGGTGGAGGCGCAGGAAGACCTCAGCGCAGACCGTGTTGTCCTGGACGGACTTCTGGCGCTCGCCCAGGCGACCGACAGCCTCGGTGCCATCCCAGACGTCGTAGAAGCCGCCGGCGTCGCGGTCCAGGAAGCGCTCGGACATGAGCGCCGCGAGCTCGAGCGCGCGATGGAAGTGCTTCGAGTCGCCAGTGACCTCGTGCGCATCGAGGAGCGCCCGCGCCATGTGCGCCTGATCGCCGAGCAGGCCTGTCTGGTGCGGTTGGCCGTCGTGGAAGCGGTACATACCGGCGGCCGGGTCGCGGCATTCGTTCCAGGCGAAATCGAGGGCGGCGAGACCGGCAGCGCGGGCATCGGCATGGCCAAGCGTCCACGACGCCTCCAGGTACGCCGAGGCCATCATCGCATTCCAGCTCACGTAGCATGTGCGATCGATATACGGCTCCTGCTCGCCACCGCGGGCGGCCGCGTCCAGCTTGTAGAACTCCTCGTCGGCGTCCTGTGAGCCGTAGAAGTAGCGTCTGTCAGGGTCGTGCAGCTTCCGCGATACGTACTCAAT
This sequence comes from uncultured Dehalococcoidia bacterium, assembly GCA_964558415.1. Lineage (GTDB taxonomy): Bacteria > Chloroflexota > Dehalococcoidia > SM23-28-2 > RBG-16-64-32 > CAZLDI01. The sequence goes on along the minus strand of CAZLDI010000005.1, from coordinate 123,632 downwards.
CGTGCCGATCGCGGCGCGGGCGTGCTCTTCGTCGCCGCTGATGCGGTAGAGCGCCAGGAGAGCCTTCAGGAGGTTGGCGTTGTCTTCCAGCATCTTCTCGTAGTGCGGCTCGGACCAGTCGCGGCGCGTGGAGTAGCGGAAGAAGCCGCCCCATTCGTGGTCGTAGACGCCCCCGCGCGACATGTATTCGAGGGTCTTGCGAGCCATGTGCAGCAGGTCCGGGTCCCTGTCGCGACGATACGCATACATCAGCAGGTCGATCGCGTCGGCGTGGGGGAACTTGGGCGCTTCGCCGAAGCCGCCGTAGACCGGGTCGTACTGCTCGATGGCGTTGCGCAGGATGTCCTGGAATATTGCCGGCGAAAGCTCGCCCTTTTCGCCGTGGGCGACGAGCGAGCGGCGCTCGCGCAGCTCCATCACCTTCGTGTTCAGCTCATCGCGGTTCGACTTGTAGTGGACGTTGACCCTGGGGAGCAGCTCCAGCATCTGGTCAGGCGGGACGTAGGTCGCACCGGCCAGGATCTCGCCGTCCGGCGTCAGGAACGCCGTTGTGGGCCAGCCGCCCATGTTGTAGCGGGCGTTAATGTCCGGGCGCTGGTCGTTGTCGACGCGAATAGGGATGTAGTGGGCGTTGATGAAGTCGATGACGCCGGCGTTGGAGTACGACGTCTCGTCCATCACGTGGCACCAGTGGCACCAGACGGCTGAGAGCGACAGGAGGACGGGCTTATCGCTGGTCTTCGCCTCCGCAAATGCATCACCGCCCCACTCTCGCCAGGCGATCTCGTGCGCGCGATTGCGTCGGGGGGAGAAGTGGAACTTACTCTCGGTGGGGGCGGTCACGAGTCCAGTCTAGCAGAAGAAGTGGCCGCCCTCACTCCAGGAACCTCTCCCTCACTTCTGCCTTCGGCACCATGCACTCCTCACGCCGCCCGAACCAGCGGTAGCGGCGCCGCGCCAACCAATCGTACGCGAGGTCGCGGATGGGGGGCGGGATGAAGATGAACGCGGACAGCGCCCGGTGCGGCCAAGGCAACCGGCGGGCGATGCGCAGCGCCGCCGTCGACTTCGTATATACCCGATCATGCTCGATCAGGACCAGTGTGTCGAGCGCGTCGGGATCGAGGCCTCACCGCTGCTGAAGTGTTGCGCCTGCTGCCGACTGGAGAGCGGCGAAGCGGAAGCGGCGCTCGGAGTCGTGGCGGATGATGAAGCTGACGGACGCGTTGCAGAAGTTGCAGACGCCGTCAAAGAGGACGATGCCGCGGTGTCGTTCTACCTGATGCTCCCTCACGGCTCCATCAGCCTAGCGACACCGCGAGTACGAGCGCAAATCTGCGGGGTTTGTGAGGGAAAGTATTATCGAAATTTCCTGGGGAACCTATTGACATCCGCGATTGGGGGGGGGCGTAGAGTGAGGGCGCACACAGGAAGCACCGATCTATTTCGGCGTTCTCTTGTTGGTGGTAACGATGATGTACAGGCCCTTCTTGGCTCTAGCAGGTCTCATCGCCGTCGGCGGAACCATCATCGGTACCTACGCTGTCGTCTCACCGGGCGGGGAGGAGCAGGTGTTGGTGCAACAGGTGGAGACGCCGACGCCGGTAGCCACGCTTCCGCTCGAAACACCCGTGCCTAGCGTCACGCTGTCCCCGCTGCCGTCACCCGGCAGTATACCCTGCCCAGCTGGGGACTGCTCTCGTATCGCGATGCGTTTGGAAGGTCCCACTGAAGCGCGCCCGGGTGATCTGCTCGTTTACCGCTTGAAGTACGAGGTAAATGGGGTACCTGGAACTGATGTAGTCATAACGTGGTCGAACGACTCAGCGATCTATGAATCGTCGCACCTTGAGGCGGGGACCGGCTCTATTGTAGGGTACGCAGGATACCTCAGGTGGTCCTTGGGCACCGGTGCCGGGATACTTGCGGTCAGCCTACAAGTTCCCATGGGATCGAGTCTAGGAGCCTTCACGATTGGAGCATATGAACCCGGCACGGAAACGACTGAATCGAACACGATAACCACCACCGTCGTTACGCCCTAGTTCACAAGAGAGACTTTGAACGTTGCAAGTGGATAAGGCGCTAACGTGACCAGGCTTGCCGTCGGAGCATTCTTTGTGTTCGTGTTAGTCGTGACTATAACGCCGGGCGCAACGCCGTCCCTCGCCTCGTGCTCAGGCTACTCGTCTGATTTCATGCCTCCCTCCACAATACGGATCTACCACAACAACGCGAACTGGGGTGCAACTTATACCATCTGGACGAGAGATTTCAAAACTTACGTCAAGGAGTCGTTGGCCCGAGAGTGGTTTCCGTTCTGGCCAGCATCCTCACTTCAAGCCGGGGGGATGTCGGTAAGGAATTTCGCCTGGTGGTGGGTCAACAACGGGCCTAAGGGTTGGCTTGGCGGCCAATGTTACGACGTTACGTCCTCTGGAAGTTCTTCACAAGTGTGGGGGCCGGGCTACCCATCGGGCTTTACGTCTCAAGACATAGCAGCAATCGAAGGAGCAGCGGACTCGATCTGGGCCGCGAGTCGAATGACGCGTGGCGTGACGGCCTTTGAGGCGTCGCATAGAAGCGGTTTCGTGGGAGACCCATGCGGGTACTGGGCAGGTGCGCCAGCCCCAGGCTGGGTGATGTCGCAGGAAGGAAGTAAGACGTGCGGGGATCAAGGTGAAGTCTGGACGACCATTATCCGCCGCTACTACTTCGACAACGGTGTGCAGCCGGGCCACGTCATCATCCTCGACGACGCACCGGCAGCGACCGACTACAACGAGCCGGGGTTGGGGTGGCGGCTGTGGGTGTTCGCCCTCAACGGCAACGGGGCTGTGCGCTGGAACAAGCACGTCCGGAGCTCAAACCTCTGGTACGGCTGGAACATACCCGCCAACGGCGATGGCGTGTGCACGAGTCCTCCAGCTGCAATGGCCTACAGTACGAATCATCTCTGGCTGTCTTGCCGAAACACGGGCGGAGGAATCAGCGCGAAGCGCTATAACGGGAGTTCCTGGGAAAGCTGGATCGATCTCGGCGGCGTCGGAATTACCGGCCCGGCAGTTACGGAGTACGGCTCGTCGTTACGGGCGTTCGTCGTCGGGCTGGACAACAGCGTTTGGCAGCGGTCCTGCCCCGCCGCATCCTCGAACTGCAGCTTGGCGAGTAACTGGACGGCCTGGCAGCACATCGGCCCTTCCGGCCAGGCAGCGCCTCCGGGAGGCTGCACCAGCAGTCCGGCCGCCGACTGGCGAATCAACCTCTACGTCTTCTGCCGGGGTATTGGGTCAGCATCAAGCCCTCTGGCGCCCATCTGGTATACGCAATTCAACGGCTCCACGTGGAGTTCCTGGGCCGTCGTCCCAAACGGCGGTCTGGTGAGCGCTCCGGCCGCTACCGACTTCTATCTCGGCGGCTGGCGAATATACGTACATAGCAACACCGAACCAGGGTTCGTCTGGCAGGCATTCCGCACGTCGGACTCCGGCGCTTGGTCTCCATGGTACCGTCCGTTCCTAGACGGCTACTGCACGAGCAGCCCGGCAAATTCCAACCTGCCTCCGGCGGACGACTATCTCTTCGTGCTTTGCCGCAGTGGGAGTGTCGTCTTCAGCCGCCGCTGGAATACATCCATCTGGGAGAATTGGCAGAATCTTGGCGCGCCGCCTTAGATCCAGCGGTTCGCCGATATGGCTGCTGGCATAGGAAAACTGTCAGTCGTCATCCAACGCCGGTTCCCCGTCCCTCATCTCCGCCACCAGCTCCGCCACGATGCCCTAGCGGGCCGAAGGAGGGGACGATGTAGACGCTCGCGGCCTTCTCCGGCCAGAGGGCGATGGTGTGGGGGTGTTGCTCAGGGCGCCTGCTCGACGGGCGCGCCTGCTTCCTTCCAGCCTTTGAATCCGGTTTCAAGGTGGGCGACGTTGGTGTAGCCCATGTCTTTCAACGCCTTGGCGCCCAGAGCCGAGCGCCCGCCCGAGGCGCAGTGGAGGATTATGCGCTGGTCCTGCTGGAAGAAGTCCTTATAAACCGGCAGCGTGGGATCAGCGACGAATTCCAGGATCCCGCGCGAAACGTGCTGCGAGCCGGGGATGGCGCCGTTCAGCGTGCGCTCCTCCTTGTCGCGGATATCAACGACGACGGCACCGCCGGCCATCTCCTGCTTGACCTGATCCACGCTCAGGTTGTCGATCTCGCTCTTCGCTCCGGCGACGATGTCGAGAGCCTTTGTGATTGCCATGGGCTACCTCCTTGGGACTCCGCGTGTTGCACAGAAATTATGGGGGTGCGACAAACGATTGTCCAGAACCGACTAACCGCGCGCCCCGGCCACCAGCGCCGCCACGATGTCGTAGCGGCCGAAGGAGGGGACGATATAGACCCCCGCGGCCTTCTCGCGGCAGAGCGCGATGAAGTCACGTGCCATCGCCTGGCCTTCGCGCGGGCCGTTCTCGTCACCGGCGCGACGCATGCGGTCGCGGACCGCGTCCGGCAGATACATGCCGGGGACTTCGTTGTGCAGGAACTCGGCGTGGCGCGAGTTGGCCAGCGGCAGGACGCCGACGATGATCGGCTTCTTGAACTTCGCGGCCTGGTCCAGGAACGTCTCCAGCTTCTTTTCCTCGAAGACGTTCTGGGTCACGAAGAAGTGCGCGCCCGCCTCTACCTTGCGGCGCATCAGGCGCAACTCCGGCTCCAGCGGGTCGGCGTTGAGGTTGGCTGAGCCGCCGATGAAGAACGACGCCTGGCCGCGCACCGGCTTGCCGCTGAAGTCGACGCCGTCGTTGAGCAGCTTGAGGAAGCGAATCAGGCCGACGGCGCTGACGTCCCAGACGCCGACGATGTCCGTGTAGCCGCCGACGGACGGCGGGTCGCCGCGCAGGCAGAGGATGTTGCGGATGTCAAGGACATGCGCGCCCACCATGTCGCTGTGGATCGCCATGGCGTTGCGGTCGCGAGTGGTGTAGTGCATCACGATGTCGACGCCGACCTCGCGCTGGAGGAGGACGGACATCGCGAGCGGGGACATCCGCACCTTCGCGGTGGGGCTATCGCCGACGTTAACGGCGTCGACGCCGGCGTCCTTGAGGAGCTGCGTGCCCTGGACGGCCTTGCGCGCGCTGAGCCCGTGCGGCGGGTCGACCTCCACGGAGATCACGAAGAGACCGGCGGCGAGCTTCTCGCGGAAGGTGAGGGGCTCGGTGCCGCGCTTGGGCGACTTGCCGTCGCCGGAGGCCGACGCGAGGGGAGCTTCGCGAGCGGCGGGCGGGATCTCGGTCATGGTGGGTTAAGGGTAGCGGAAGGGGGTGAGGCAGGCAAGGGAAGGCGCGTTGGTATAATCGCGCGTAGCATTGTCGAATTTTGAGTGCGCGTACAGCTGAGATGACTCGCCACCGTTTGCCTGTGCCTGTCGTGGCCGCTCCCATAATTCTCCTTGCAGCATGTTTCGGCGGGGGTGATCCAGCGCCCACTGTGGACGAAAGCAACTCGATAGGCCATATCGTCGCTGTCTCACGGGAGCGACTTCGTGAGCAACGATCGTATGAGGTTCGGTTCAAGATGACCCAGCAGGCTCTGGACACGAAGTATACGGTCGATGGCTTGGCCGGATACGAGGGGGGCGAACTGTCCTACAGTCGCACGTTCCTGAAGGGCGGATCCGAGGATGGCGACAACGTGGACGAGCTGCTGTACGTGCCCGAAGACATGTATTTCCACACGCGCGACGGAGAATGGTTCGTACAGAGCCCGTGGAGTCAGGGCACGAGGCCGGAAGAGATTCCCGCAGGCGGCATTGGCGCGTATCTATTGGACTACGATGTGATAACAGGGGCTATGAGGGGGGTCCCGAAACTGTCGGATGATGCCGCCGCGGATATGGCACTCATTCATCTGGCTGCACCGGCTGACCTAATCGATCTGGCAGCCGGGGATGACGAGACTATCGAACTATTAGACGACGCGGATGGTAGTGCAGAGATTGAATTGTGGATCTCGAGCGACAGCGAACTACCTTTCGCTCTTGAGGTTCGGACCGATATCGAATTGGAACATGTCGGGGTCGTCACGACTGCACAGTACGAGTTCGTGAGCTACAATCAGCCGATCGAGATCCCTGAACGTCCAGCCGAGGCTCGGCCCTACCGCGATCTATTATTCCCAGAAGCGCCTTGCATCAGCGAGGAATTCGACGGCTGTCTGGCGGCGCAGACGGAACTCCAACCGATCGCCCAAAACTCTTGTGCGGGGAGCGGCAGGCGAGTGTGTTTGGTGCCGCTCGGTCTGGTATCTCCGGCTCTTGTGTATCACCTCGTTGACCATTATCTGGATCGGTACGGACTGACCATAACGGTGCTGACACCGAAGGCTGTGCCCGCCGAAATAGCCGATCCCTTGCGTCAACAGGCAGATGCGGCCGCGCTGATTGACTACGTAGGTGATCTGTTCCCGGAGGCCTACGCGGATCCGGAGGCTGTGCTGATCGGCGTCACAGCTGTAGACCTCTATGACAAGACAAGCCACTTCCGATACCTGTTCGGGCTAAAGGGTACACCCGAAGACCCAAAGGCGATGATATCGTTCTTTCGGATGACGCCCGAGTTCTATGGCGAACCGCCTAGCGAGGAGGTCTTCTTCTCGCGTGCACGCAAGCTTCTATCCAAATATGTTGGGCTATTGTTTTACCGGCTGCCGCCAAGCAATGATCCGCGAAGCCCAATGTTCGACCACATTTTGAGCGCCGACGATCTCGACGAGATGGACGAACCTCTGCCAATAGAGGAAGCTCGATAGACTCCGTCCACCCGCTAGCGCCACACCGCCACGCTCATCATCCCCGCGATCCTCTCTCAGTCCTTCACCAGGACCTCGTGGAGGTTGGTCTGGAGGGCGAGGTGGCAGTGCCCAGCCGACCACTTCTTCGTTAGGCCATCGGGGCGATCTCGCGCAAGTCCAAATATTGGTCGGGCATGCTGTGTAAACCTAAGCAAAGGCCCGGCGCTTTCGCACCGGGCCCGATTCGCGCTTCGAGTTTCGCGGTCTAGTGGCTGCCGCAGGCCCTCGCCTGGCCGCCGCCTTCGGCGGTCTGGAAGGAGGTGCCGCAGGCGCAGGACTTCACGGCGTTCGGGTTGAAGATCGTGAAGCCGGCCTTCATCAGGTCGTCCACGTAGTCGATCTCGGCGCCTTCGAGCAGCGGGGCGCTATCCGGGTCGACGATCAGCTTGATGCCCTCGTGGTCGACGATGAGGTCCTCTTCGTCGACCTCGCGGGCGAGGGCCATACCGTACTGGTAGCCGGAGCAACCGCCGCCGACGACGAAGACGCGCAGGCCGGCCTCTTCGGCGAGCCCCTTCTCTTTGAACAGCTCTCTGGCCTTGACCAGCGCCTTATCAGTCATCGTCATCATGGGACACCTCGATTTAGGAAGCGGTTGCTTGTCTTATTGCGACTCTATCGTATCCAAGTGCCGTGGGCCTGTCAACGACGGGTGTCAGGCGTCGGCGAGATGCGACGTGAAGCCGCATCTCTACCACTCGACGCCCAGGTCGCGAAGCGCCTCCTCGAGCGCGGTGGAATCGCCGACGTGGTGGACCGCCTGGAATCCAGCTTCGCGGGCACCCACAACGTTCGCCTCCATGTCGTCTATGTGGATGCAGGCGGACGGCTCGACGCCGATGCTTTCGGCGGCGATCTCGTAGATGCGGCGGTCCGGCTTGGCGACGCCGACGCGGGCGGAGTTGATGATGACGTCCCACATGTCGTGGATGCCGTTCGATGCGAGGAGCTGGTCTTCCAGCATTACAGTGGTATTGGAGAGCACGCCTATCTTGTGATTCGCCCTCAACCGCTGGGCGAGACCGATCACGTCCCGATCGATGTCATTCCACAGGCGCGACCAGACGGTGTGCGCAGGGGGGAGGGGCTTTTGGGCGGCCGCCGCCAGCGCCACATCCACCTCCGAGAGCCAATCGCTGATGGGAAGATGCCCAATTTCGACTTCTCGCCACCCGGACGTGCCGTAGAGCGCCTTGAGGACACCACCCTCAGGGAGCCCGTGCTCCTCCTCCAGGGCGCTGACTATGGCACGGTCCCAGCGCCCAAGCACACCGCCGAAGTCGAAGAAGATCGCGCGGATCACGCGATCACGCCGACCGACTGCAGGTCGGCCACGAACTGCTCGTAGCCGATGAACTGGAAGCCGTGCATGCCCACCTCGCGGGCCGCATCCGCGAAGCTGCGCACGTCGTCCGTGAAGACGCACCCGGAGGGCGCCGCGCCGGCGCTCTTCGCGGCGTGGAGGAAGATGCGTGGGTCGGGCTTTGCGATCCCCAGATCGCCGGACCCGATACGGACATCGAAGATGCTGAACCAGTCCAGCTCCGGCCGCTCCCGCAACCGATCCTCCATCCCCGGAATGGTGTTGGAAATGATGCCCAGCGTGTACTGCCCCTGCAGGCGCTGTACGAGTTCAAGCATCTGCGGATTGAGTTTGTGTTCCGCCTCGAAATACGCGCGGAAGACAGGAGACGCTCTCTCGCCCAACCGCTCCCGCAATGTCGCGCGCACGGATTCAGTCCAGTCCTCGAGGGTGCACTTACCGACCTGCAGGTCCATGTACCGGCTCTCGACGTAGACCATCTTGCGCAGCTGCTTGCGTTCAAGTCCGAACTCCGCCTCGATGGCATCGTGGTCAACGCCGTCGAAGGTCTGGAGGAGGACGCCGCCGAAGTCGAAGAAGATGGCCTCGATGTTGGATTCAGTCTTCAAGCCAGTCCTCCAGAGGCAGATCGCCGACACGCGTAAAGTGCTCGTCGTGCGCCACGAGGGTGAGCCCACCGGAAAGCGCGATGGCCGCGATCCAGAGATCGTTTGCAGGTATCATCCGGCCCGTGGCAGCAAGAGTGTCTTTGATCGCAGCGTACGCCGAAGCCGCGGTGGTGGTAACCGGCCACACCTGGCTCAGCGTCGAGAAGAACTCGATCATCAGCTCCTCCAGCGCGTGCCTTCGCGCGCCAAGCGTACGGGCGGCGCCGTACAGGAGCTCCCCTTGCGTAATCACAGAGGTAGAAACCGAGTCAGTTGGCCGCATCGCATCGAGCCGCGACGTGACCCGCGTGTCACGAATGAACAGCGACCTGATGATGGAAGTGTCCAGCAAGTAATCCGTCAATGCGGGTCATCTAAGGAGGCTTCTCTCGCTTCCTTGACGGCGCGCCAGAGTTCATCGCCCTCCTGTTTGGTGAGGATGCCTGCGAACCGCAGAATGGCGCGGCCGGTCCCTTTGTGCGGAGGACCCTCGCTCCGGAGGCCAGCGGTGCTCGGAAGGGCTTCGACCTCGCTGCGCCGCAGTCGTATCACCCGCCGCGAATACCTCACTGCGGGAAGCCGCCCGCTCCCGATCCAGCGGTAGATCGTGTATGGGCTCACCTTCAGGAGGGCAGCCGCCTCAGCGACCGTCAGCAGTTCGTCGGAAACGCTAACCATTGTCAGTCAACGGCAATTATATCATATTAAAGTGATATAAACGCAAAGGGCCTGAGCTACCGGCTCTTATACCGATTCGCGATGGGCAGGCGGCGGTCGCGGCCGAACGCCTTCGGCGTGATCTTTACGCCGGGCGGCGCCTGCCTGCGTTTGTACTCATTGCGATCGATCATCTGCACGACGCGCACGACCGTCGCGTAATCGTAACCCATCGCCACAATCTGTTGCACACTGCGGTCCTCCTCCACGTAGGCCTCGATGATGCCGTCCAGCACGTCGTAAGGCGGCAAAGTGTCCTGGTCCAGCTGCCCCGGCTTCAGTTCAGCGGACGGGGGCTTGGCGAGCACCGCCTCCGGAATCAGGGGCCGGGCACCGACCGAGTTGCGGTGGCGCGCCAGCCGGTACACAAGCGTCTTCGGCACGTCCTTGATCACCGCGAAGCCGCCCGACATGTCGCCGTAAAGGGTCGCGTAACCGGTGGCAAACTCGCTCTTGTTGCCGGTTGTCAGCACAATCCAGCCGAGCCGATTGGAGAGCGCCATGATCACGTTGCCCCGTACGCGCGACTGCATGTTCTCCTCAGCCACGCCGGCTTCCGCGTACCCGAACCCGGCGAACGGCGCCTCAAGCATCTCCAGGTACGCGGCGTGCGCCGGCTCGATCGGAATGATCGTCAGGCCGATCCCCAGGTTGTCCGCAAGCGCACGCGCATCGCTGATGCTGCCCTCCGAAGAGTAGCGGGAGGGCATGCCGACGCCGTGCACGTTCTCAGCACCGAGCGCATCGACGGCGATCGCGGCGACGAGACTGGAGTCGATGCCTCCTGAGAGTGCGACCAGCGCCTTCGCAAAGCCCGTCTTACGCAGATAGTCGCGCGTGCCGGTAACCAGCGCCGCGTACACCTCCGCTTCCTCTCCCAGCTCCGGGGCCACACGGCGCTCCAGCGGCGGCTTGTCCGCAGCCGACGAAGCCCCGCTCAGCGACACACGGCGCACGTCCGGTTGACCCCCGGACCCTTTGCGCCGTTGACCCAGGTCAAGGTCCACCACCAGCAGGTCTTCCTCGAACATCGGCGCCCGCGCCAGAAGCGCTCCGTCCGGCGCCAGCACCATCGATCCGCCGTCGAACACCAGCTCGTCCTGGCCGCCCACCTGGTTGGTGTAGCACACGTAGACGCCATAGTCGCGGGCGCGTTGCGCCAGCATCTCCTCGCGGAAGCGGCGCTTGCCGGCGTGGTAGGGCGAGCCGTTGATATTGACGATCACCCGCGCTCCGGCGTTCGCCTGTGTCTCTGTAGGATCGCCGGGGTACCAGATGTCCTCGCAGATGTTCACCCCAACGGGGACGCCGGCGATAGTGTAGACGGGGAACTGATCGCCTGCCTTGAAGTAGCGCAGCTCATCGAAGACGCCGTAGTTCGGCAGTCGCTGCTTACGGCACACAGACGCGAGCCGGCCGTCGTGGATGACCGCCGCCGCGTTGTAGATCCCCGCTTCGTCGCGATCTACGAATCCCACAACAGCGGTGATGCCGGCGCAGCCCTGAACGAACTCCTTCAGGGCCTTCAGGTTGTCGTCTATAAACGCCGCGCGCAGCAGGAGATCTTCCGGTGGGTAGCCCGTGACCGTGAGCTCCGGAAACGACACCACTTCCACGCCGAGGTCGCGGGCGCGCGCGACGTACTCCCGCACTTTCTGGATGTTGCCGTCGAGGTCGCCGACGGTCGTGTTGATCTGAGCCAGGCCGATTCGAAGGGACTTCATGAGTGAGTTAGTGTATCTCCTACACTTAATCTACCATCGGCCGCGGAACCGCACCAGCGGCGCGGGGTGTTCAAGCTTCAGCTTACACCTTGAGGGCCGATTGCTTGACCCCCAGTTTCCGCTTGTGATAACCATTACAAGCGGAGTTTCAAACCCCGCATGGAGTATATTCAGACAGTCCTCGTCCAGATAGAAGCCTCGCAGTTGGAGGCGGCCTCCGGCTCCGGCGGACTGCTCTCCGAGCTGGACGAGCACCGCAACTTCCTCAAACAACAAGGCGGCTTCCGCGACCTGCGCATCACGCGCTCGATCAACCCCGAGGGCAACGTCCTCGTCGTCGTCGAGACGCGCTGGGCTGACGACGCCAGCCTTGTGCGCTACGAAACCGGCGAGCCGAGCGTCGCCGCGATTGTGCGCCAGCACGGTCGCGTGACAGTGCCGGACAGCCTGCAGGTGCTGGACATGGAGGCGTTGCGCACAGAGTCTTCATTCGCGCACATCGAGGCGCAGGCTGCCGTGCGCTCGCGGGTGCTGCTGCCGGTGCTGATACCAATCGGCGTGCTCGCCTTCATATTGCTCGTGGTCTATGGGCTCTCGCGAGTCTACCTGGAGATCTCCGGCGATGGAGCGGTCGCGCTCGCGGCCGGCATCTCGATCGGCGTTTTGCTTATCGCGACATATCTGGCCAGCAACCAGAAGGTCTCCGGCGCGCAGATCGGCGCTGTAGTGGTGCTCGCCGCCGCGCTGCTCGCGGGCGGCGCAATCTGGGCAGTCTCAGAGGAGGACGCAGGGGAGGCGGTGCAAGAGCCAGGCGCCGAGGAACCTTCCCCTGGGGAATCGCCCTCGCCGGGCGGCGGCGACACGATCGTGCTGGGTGACAACTTCTTCGAGTTCGGCGGCGAACGGGAGCCGACGATCGCCGTGACGGCCGGCAAGGAGACCACCTTCGAGATCACCAATGACGGAAGCAGCATCCACAACCTTCACGTGGCCGGCGAGGGCTCCTACGACACGGACCTCTGCGACCCGGCGGACGATGACCCGTGCTCCGACCCGGGTCAGGTGCGCGCGGGGAAGACCGCCACGATCGCGATCCTGATCGCGGAGCCGGGCGCGTACGACTTCCGCTGCGACTTCCACCCGGCCGTGATGACCGGGACGATCGAAGTCAAGTAAACGGCGCCTACCGCCGCTCGCTGATCCCCATCTCCTGCAGCTCGGCCTCCACGTCGGACCAGCGTGGCTCCTGGTCCGCGCGTTGATCGCGCTCGTACCAGCGGAAGAAGGCGACGGCGATGAAGCTCCAGAGGATCAGCGTGCCGGTGAGCTTCATCAAGCCGCCCCCTATCTGCTGGTCCTCCACCGCGCTCAGACCCCAGATGCGCGGCGCTGCTTCGTAGAAGTCATAGACCGCCGTACGGGAGAACGTGATGAACGAAGCGATGACCGCCGGCAGCAGCGACTGCACGAACATGTAACCCATCTGAAGCGGGTCCGCCAGGCGCGGCAGGCGTGGCAAGCCGCCGACGATAGGCCACCACATCATCAGCGCTGACGATACGAGCGCCCCGTGCACGAGGAAGTGGAACCAGTGCTCCTGCAGCGCGTAGTCCACGACATGCGGCAGGTGCGTGAGGACGAGCATGAAGTTGAAGAAGCCGAAGGCGACCAGGGGATGCAGCGCGACCTTCGCCAGAGGCAGTACGCGCCGCCCGCCGAGCATCGCTTCCCAGAGCCAGCCGGGCACCCCGGCGATGATCAGCGGGGGCGCGACGAGCGTCAGGAGCAGGTGCTGCACCATGTGCGCGCTCAGCAGGTAGTTCTCGCTCAGGTCGTGTAGCGGCGTGCCGGTGGCGACGTAGATCGTCGCGACGCCGCTGAAGAACAACACCTGCTGGGAGCTTCGGACTCGCCCCGCGTCGGATATCCGCGGACGAAGGTTGCTGATCGCCCACAAATATGCGAGCACGAGGCCAACGCAGAGCAGTACGACGTCCAGGTGGAGGTGCCAGTCCAGCCACTCGTGGCCGCCGATATCTTCGAAGAGAGTCATACACCGCCTCGCACGGCGTGGAGCGGACTCGTACCGTGGCTAGCGGGCGACCGGCGAAGTAAGGTTGCTAAGATACGTGCGGCGGGAGGTCTTCCCAATTGCCGATTGCGCATTTCCCATCGCCTAGACGAGCTTGCCCCCGATAGTGGAGAGGGCAATGGTGAAAATGATCATAGCGAGGACCAGGCCGATCAGGAACATGCTGGAGAAGAGGCGGTGGTCGAACTTCAGGTGCATAAACCAGAGGACCACCATGCTGAACTTGATGGCGGAGAGGGCCAGTAGAAAGAGCACCAGCGCGGTGTGCGAAAGGCCCAGGTAGTAGATCGCTATCTCGATCGCGGTGATGATGCCCAGCACCGTGCCGATTTTGGCGTACTCCAGCGCGTCCGGGTGGCGCTCCGCATGCGCGCCGGCATCGTGCGCCGATTCCGCGTGGGGCGCCTCTTTGCTCTTGCGGTATTCGGCCAGCGTCATCGTCTCATCCTCTGCTTTACGGCTGGATCAGGTAGACCAGCGTGAAGATCACAATCCATACGATATCAACAAAGTGCCAGTACAGGCCGGCGAGCTCAACGTTCAAGCTCTTCTCCTGCGTCAGCTTCCCCTGCAAAGACCAGGCGAAGAGAGAGAGCAGGATCACGATGCCTATCGTCACGTGCGCGCCGTGGAATCCCGTCAGGACAAAGAACGTCGTTCCGAACAGATTGGTCTCCAGCGTCAAGCCCTCGTGGTAAAACTGAGTGAACTCGTACGCCTGGCCCGCGACGAACAGTGAACCGAGAAGCGCGGTCGCGAACAACCACAGGCGCATGCCGCGTATGTTGCCTCGCTGAATCGCCGCGAGCGCCAGCACCATCGTCACGCTGCTCATCAGCAACTGAAAGGCGCTGACGGAGGTGAACGGGATGTCGAAAAGCCCCTTGTGGACCACCCCATCCGCCGTGGTGCAGTCGGTCGGACAGGGCGGCACCACGAGCCCGGCCGCGTCCTGGCCGCGGTAAAGCAGATAGGCTGCGATCAGCGAGCCGAAGAACAGACATTCCGATCCCAGGAAGAGCCACATCAGCAGCTTCCGGTTGTCGAGCCCCGTGGATGTCTCCAGGGAGTGTCCGGTGGCGACCGCCTGGGCCATTAGTGCCCTTCCTCGTCCTCGGTCGCCGGCTCCAGCGCCCATCCATAGATGCCCACGAACAAAACCACAACGCCAACGGCGACGAGCGCGTAGTCGTAGATCAAGCCGGACGCGATGATCGGCAGGCCCAGCGCGGCGATGAGCGGGAAGTAAGACGGCGAGGGCATGTGAATGCCATGGCCCTCGTGCTCATCCTCTTCTTCGGCAGAAGCGCCGGCGACCACCGGTACCGGGTTACCCTGAGCGTCCTCCGCGTATTTCTGGTGCCAGAAGTCATCCAGCCCGTGAACAGTGGGGATCTCCCGGAAGTTATAGTGCGGCGGCGGCGAGGGGATCGACCATTCGAGCGTGCGGCCGTCCCACGGGTCGTTGCCGGACTTCTCGCCGCGCCGGAGGCTGATGATGAAGTTGGCCATGAACACGACCATCGACAGCGCGATGACGACCGCACCGGTGGTGGACATCATGTTCCAGAGGTCCCAGCCCTGACCATCCGAATACGTCGAGATCCGACGCGGCATTCCCAGCAGCCCTGACATATGCATGGGGAAGAACGTGAGGTTGAAGCCGATCATCATCAGCCAGAACTGGACGTGGCCCCAGCCATCGTGCATCAGCCTACCGGTGAACTTGGGGAACCAGTAGTAAGCGCCGGCGAAGAGTCCGAATATGGCGCCGCCGAACAGGACATAATGGAAGTGCGCGACGACGTAATACGTGTCTTGCTGCTGGTAATCGGAGGGCACCATGGAGTGCGTGATGCCGCTCAGCCCGCCGATCGTGAACATCGCGACGAAGCCGACGGCGAACATCAACGGCGCCGTCAAGCGGATCGATCCGCCCCAGAGCGTCGCCATCCAGTTGAAGATCTTCACGCCGGTAGGTACACCGATCAGGATCGTCGAAATGCCGAACGCTGAGTTGGCCACCGTGCCCAGGCCGACGGTGTACATGTGGTGCGCCCAGACGCCCCAGCTCATGAAGGCGATGGCGACGCCGGAAAAGACGACGAACGGGTACCCAAACAGTGGTTTCCGGGAGAACGTTGGCAACACTTCCGAAACGATGCCCATGGCCGGCAGGATCAGGATGTACACCTCCGGGTGGCCGAAGAGCCAGAACATGTGCTGCCAGAGGAGCGGGCTGCCCCCCTTGTCCGTGTTGAAGAAGTTCGCTCCGAAGAGGCGGTCGAACTCCAGTTCGAACAGGGCGACGGCGATTATCGGCATCGCGAAGATGAGGAGAAACGACGTGACCAGGGTCATCCAGACGAATAGCGGCATGCGGAACAGGGTCATGCCGGGCGCGCGCATGTTGAGGATCGTAACGATAAAGTTGAAGCCTCCCGCCAGCGAGGCCACGCCCAGCATCTGAAGACCCAGCGCCCAGAAGTCAACGCCGTGGTCTGGCGAGAACGTCTTGGAGGTCAGCGGGGAGTAGCCGAACCAGCCGGCATCCGGCGCGCCTAGCTCGCCACCGAAGATATCGCCGGTGAAGAAGCTGGCGTTCATAAATAAGCCCCCGGCCAGGAACACCCAGTAGCTGAAAGCGTTGAGCCGCGGGAACGCCACATCTCGCGCGCCGATCATCAGCGGCGTCATGAGGTTGAAAAACGCTGCGCTCATCGGCATGACAACCATGAAGACCATCGTCGTCCCATGCATCGTGAGCAGGCGGTTGTACTGGTCCGCATTCAGGACGTCGCCGTTCGGCACGGCCAGCTGCGCGCGGAGGAGGAGCGCCTCCACTCCCCCGAGAAGAAAAAACAAGAACGCGGAGACGCCGTACATGACGCCGATCCGCTTGTGGTCGACGGTCGCTATCCAGCTCCAGATGCTGTACTGCTTTTCGGCGGCTGCGCGCACGCCGGCAAGCGCGCCGACCACGGTGGGTTGTCCGGGTTCGAAGACCGTTGCCATACCTATTCCTCTGCTGCGACCGCGGCTGGCGCGTCGCGGTCGGCGCCGGAGGTCCCGGCGGCCACTCCGGCCTGCATCTCCGCCACCCAGGCGTTGAAGTCCTCCTCGCTTTCCGCCACAACCACCATCTTCATGAGCGCATGGTCAAGCCCGCAGAGCTCCACGCACTGCCCGGAGTAGGAACCGGGCTCGTCGGCGCGTAGCCACATGACGTTCTCGTGGCCGGCGCCGGGGATGGCGTCCAGTTTCCCTCCCAGCTTGGGAATCCAGAAGCTGTGTATGACGTCTGTCGCCGTGACCGTGAACCCGATCTCGCGGCCGACAGGTATATGGAACTCCGTGGGCGTTCCCGGCCTGGGTATCGTGCTGAGCGGGTTCCCATCCGCGTCCTTGATGTCTGTATACTCGAACGTCCAGTTCCACTGCTGGCCGATGACCTTGATCTTGAGGGCGTCATCCGCAGGCGCGCGTCCCAGGTCGAATATCGCCGGCAGCATGATGGCGCCGATGATCAAGAGCAGCACCGCCGGCGCAATAGTCCAGGCGATCTCCAGCGGGGTGTTGCCATGTGTCTGCTTCGGCAGCTTGTCGCCGGCCCGCCGCCTGAAGCGCAGGAGCATCAGCACCAGCAGACCCTCAACGAGAATCATGATGACGAGGGCAGGCCACATCGCCAGGTAGAAGAGTTCGGCCTGTTTGTCTGCCACCGGCCCCTTCGTATCGAAGGTGTTCTGGGGCGTATCAGTGTCGCACGCCGAAACCAGCAGCGCCAGCGTGAAGAGCAAGGCAACGGGCAGGGCAAGCCGGCGCGCGCCGGCCGTCTTTGCCGCCAGGAATCTCGCGATTCGCGTCATCGATGAGGCCAATTCTGCACGATATGATGTGGCAGGGCGCGGCGGTGGGTCAACGCGACTGAGTCCGCGGACATCAGCCATCCACCAGGGCATCTGCGGCTATCGCTATGAAGAGCAGGCCGAGGTAGAGGATAGAGTAGCGAAATAGCGTGGTCGACGACCGTGCTGACCCACCCAGCCAGAGCTGTACCGCGAAGTAGAGGAACCCGGCGCCCAACGCTGTTGCCGAGACTGCGTACAACAGCCCTAGTGCGCTGAAGACGGCAAGGGCGAGCGAAACGGCTACCAGGCCGATGGTGTACAGCAGCATCTGGCGCTTCGTCTCTTCCGGCCCGGCGACCACGGGCAGCATCGGCACGCCGGCGCGCTTGTAGTCGCTGCTGTAGTTGAGGGAGAGCGCCCAGAAATGGGGGGGCGTCCAGAGCGTCACGATAGCGAACATGAACAGAGCCGGCAGCGCGATCTCTCCCGTGACGGCTGCCCAGCCGATAACTGGTGGGAGCGCGCCCGCAGCCCCGCCGATGACGATGTTGTGCGGTGTGTTGCGTTTCAGGATCAACGTATAAACGACGACGTAGAAGGCGAACGCGCCGATAGTCAGGGAAGCGGCCAGCAGGTTGACGGTCAAATTCATGAAGACGAACCCGGCTGCGCCCAGCACCATGCCGAACAACGCCGCTCTCTCCGGCTCCACCTGGCCGGCGGGCAGCGGCCGTTCGCGAGTCCGTAGCATCAGCCCATCGATGTCGCGGTCGAAGTACATATTCATCGCGTTCGCGCCCCCGGCGACGACCGAGCCGCCGAGTACCGTCGCGAGCACCAGCCAGACTGGCGGGAAGCCCCCCTCTGCGAGCATCATCGCTGGAACGGTGGTGATCACCAACAGCGCGACGATGCGCGGCTTCGTCAGGCGAACGTAGGCGAGAAGTGTCTCGCGGGCATCGCGGGCAACTCGCGTTGTCGTCGCCACAGTCAGCATTCTAGGCAGTACCCTCCACGTTCTCCATCCAGCTGCGAGATGCCCACGCCACGCCGAACACTAGCACGCCCCAGAGGGCGGACGCCAGAGCCAGATGAGCAATGCGCACCGAGGTCGCCAGATCGAACCAGATGTTGGAAGCACCCAGAAGCACCTGTGCGACATATAGCCCGAAGGCGGAGACGAGCGCCGTCCGGAGCAGTGGGTCGCCTTGACCGCGCAGGGTGCGAGCAACGTAAGTGAGCAGGAGGACGCCCACGGTGGCCGCGATCAGGCGGTGGGCGTAGTGCAGGTCGGCCAGCCTGCCGCCCGCGGAGACGAGTTTCCCGTCGAAAAGGGGCCAGTCCGGGTAGGCGAGACCAGCGCCGGTCTGAGAGACGTACGCGCCGCTGATGATGAGTACAAACGTGGCGATAAGCGCGGTGACACCCAGCAGCGAGACCTGCGAACCCGCCCGTGCGGCGCCGGGCAGCACAACGATGAACGCCTCCACAACGATAGTGATGAGCGTGGCCAGCAGACCCAGCGCGATAGTGAGGTGCATCGCTACGACCGAAGCCTGTGTCTCTGTCCCCACCGTCACGCCACCGACGATCACCTGAGTGGTGAGGAGCAGCGCCGCAGTTACCGCCGCTCTGGGCATCACGGGGTGCTCGCGGTAACGCCGCCATGCCCACAGGGCCGTGATGAGAATCAGCAGACCGACGACAGAGGCGACAAGACGGTGTGAAAACTCGATCAGGACCTTCGTTTCGAACGGGGGGATCACCTGTCCGTGACAGAGCGGCCAGTCCGGGCAGGCGGTGCCGGAATCGGTGGCGCGGACGACGCCGCCCAAGACAATGAGTCCGTACGTCGCGATAGCTGTGAACAGGGCGAACCAGCGGAACTCCAGGACGGTGTGACCGCCGAGTGAGAAACCGCTCCCCCTGGGTAGCGCTGTGGCTTTCTGCATCTCAAGGTAGTGTAGTGCGCGATCAGCGAACCATTGTGTCAAATATCACAAACGCGCGCGGCGGGTGTCAAGGGAACGTCCGGGCACCCGGCTTGCCCTTGGCGACTGGCGTCGTTGATACTCTCGACTAGCGAACCAGGCTATTTTTCCGGAGCGAGCGAATGTCCCAGGACACAGAATCCGCTGAATCAGTCGAGGGAGCGATCGACCGCGCCGCCGCGGTTATCAGGCGCGGTTTGCCGCAGTCCCTGCTGCTGTCTCAGGTGGTAGGCGCTCCGCCGGCACCCGGACAGCCGCGGGCATACGTGCCGCCAACGGCAGCGCTACGCAGCGAGGCGCGTCAGACGGTTCACCAGCGCGCGCTGACGGACATCGTCCGCCTGCGTTTCGGCTTTCCGACCGAGAAGCACTGGGACTATAAGACATACGTCAACCAGCCGCGGCGCTCTATGGGGATAGAGATGCCGGATGGTAGCGTGGCCTACCCGGACATTGCCGTCGTCCAACATCCGGAGAACAACGCGCGCATAGTGGCCGAGGTTGAGACAAACGAAACTGTACGCGAGGCGGTAGCCCGGTTTGAGTGGTTGCCCTACGCCAATCTCGCGCCGCTCTATCTCTACGTGCCGGTTGGCAAGGGAGACGAAGCGCTCGCGCTGTGCCGCCAGATCAACGTACCGGTTGTGGGCATCCGCACCTGGCGATACGTTGCCGGGTACGAAGATCCAGAGATCAACGACCACTTCACGGTGCCGAGCGGACCCGAAGACATGCTCCCGAAGCTCCTGCGTCCCCGTTAGGGCGTTCCGGGTTCTCCGGCGAGAGGCGGACGGGACAGGCTAGCCGACTTCTTCGATGCGAAGGCGCATCGTTCCGGCCGGCGCCGATACCTCCACTTCGTCGCCGGCCGCCTGCTTCAGCAGCGCCTTCCCAACCGGTGAATCGCTGGATATCTTGCCGTCGGCCGCATTCGCCTCCGTCGGGCCGACCACGTGGTACCTGGCAGTGGTCCCGCTACCCAGGTTGCGCACGAGGACGGTGCTCCCTACGGTGACCCGATCTGCCTGAGAGCTGTCTACGACCACGGCGCGCTTAAGGGTGCCCTCCACCTCTCGGATTCGCGCTTCGATATGTCCCTGCTTGTCTTTCGCGGCGTCCAGCGGTGAGTTCTCGCGGAAGTCCTTATCGAGCATCGCCTTACCGATCTCTTTGCGCACAGCGATGCGCTGCTCCATCAGCGAATCGAGCTCGGTGCGCAGCGCCCCGACACCATCTTCCGTCAACTCCACAAGGGATTGCTGGGCGGCGCCTCCGATCGCGCCGGACTTGCTGCTCTTGCGCAGCCGCAGGTGGAGGGACAGATTGGTTTCCAGTACGCCCGCTTTCTTGAGGTACACGAAGAAGGCGCGAACGCAGTCCGCGCGACGCGTGGACTCAGGCGTCGCCGGGCCCAACGCTTCCGAGTACAGTTCAATGTCATGCCCGCGCATCTGGCCGAGGACTTTCTCCGGACCGTACCAGCGGACAAACCGGTTGAGCTCCGGCAGCAACGTGGCGCGCGCAGAGTCTGTCAGCGTCTCGGCGTACTGGAGAGCGGCCTCTGCGAGAGTCGTATCAGCCATGAGTGGATTAGATTCTATGTCTGCAGCGAGGGCGTCTGTCAACAACGCTCAACAAGGAGGCGCCAT
The DNA here is from genome assembly GCA_964558415.1 of uncultured Dehalococcoidia bacterium. GTDB lineage: Bacteria > Chloroflexota > Dehalococcoidia > SM23-28-2 > RBG-16-64-32 > CAZLDI01. The sequence goes on along the minus strand of CAZLDI010000005.1, from coordinate 102,800 downwards.
AGGGCGGCCGACGAGGTACCGGTTTACCGACCCGATTCCGCCTGGCTGGTCGCCGGAGCTGGCGTCGGCAGCGGGCTTTCCTGGGGCTCCGGCGCCGGGGACGCTGCGGGCGAGGCTTCCGCTGGGGGAGCCGTCGCCGGCGAAGAGGATTCCGGAAGGTCAAATCCCCAACGTGCGGCGAGCTGCTCCGTGAGACCGAGGGCCTCAGCGACCTCGGGTTCCGGGTCGACGGCCCACAAGGTGTCGAGAAGCGCGTACTGATCCCTGATGGCGCTCTCCAGGTCATCCTGCTCTGATGCGTCCAGCGTTTGCAGGTCGGCCAGCCGGACGCCAAGCTCTGATGTGGTGTCTGTCAGGTCCTGGACAAGGGAAGCAGAAACCTGCCCGCTGATGGCCCCTTCGCGCAACCTGTGTTGAGCGGCCCGCAGGCCGTCCACCGCCAGGATGACGCGAGGGCCGAGGGGGGCAGGCTCGTCGCTTCCTCCGAGCAATCTGATCGTGAGACCGCCCGCGAGCATCAGCACCGCACAGCCAGACAGCAGCGCCGCCCAACGCCTCCACGCACGTGTCCTTTGGCGATCGGAATCCATCACTGTGCCACGCACCAGGGCGAGCGCACGCTTTCGCACGGACGCCGCGGCCAGAAACCGGCGGCGACCTTCTTCGAGCTGATACGGCGAGGGCGACGGAGACGCAAGCGCCTGCGCGGCCTCCGCCGCTGCGGTCAGGAGCGGGGCTAGACGGCCGGCAAGGGATGGGTATAGAGACAGGCTGTCTTCGATGGACCGGCGGCCCTCAAGCAACGCGGAAAGGCACTCATCCAGGATCTCATCGAACTCGCCCGCTCTCATGGACGGCCGGTTTCTTCCGTTGCTGCCCCATCATCTCGCGGAGCTTGACGATGGCTTTGTGCTGTATCACTTTGACGTTGCCTTCGCCTTTGCCCATCGTTCTCGCTGTCTCCGCAACGGACAGACCGGCGGAGAAGCGGAGGGCGATAACCTGGCGCTGGGCGTCGGGCAGGCGCTCGGCCGCAGCCTTGATTTCGTTCAGCGCGAGCCGGTTCTCCACCAGCTCCTCCGGGGGTTGAGTATCTATCGGGATACTCTCGGTGAGCGGCGCGGAACGACCGCGTGAGGTCTCTTTGCGGCGTTGGCTGATCACGGCATTGTGCGCAATCCGGAACAGCCACGCAGAAAACGGAGCATCCCGCCACTCGAAACGTTCTATCGCCTCCAGGACTCGCATGAAGACCTCTTCAGCCAGGTCTTCCGCGTCGTATGTGTTGCCCGTGCGGGCAAGGATGTAACGGTAGACCCTGGGGAAATAGAGAGTGTACAGCTCGGACAGAGCAGATTCGTCACCGGCGCGTGCCGCGTCCACGAGCGGACGGTCGCCGCTGGCTAGGCCGTTATTGGCCACGGGGCAATCCTCCCAAACACGCCCCCCTGCTATGGCCCGTAGGTGGTTGCCCTCGTATCTTACCCTATTTACCCCGTCACACAATAGAACGCATCTCTAATTCTTCAAGTTACCCACAAAATTACTGTTCTCGTGTGTGTTTCAGGAGATTTTCAGGCCGGATTCGTTGTCTCCTCTGTGTAGCGCTGATATGCTGGACAGGATGCGACTCATATCCCGGATAGACAGGCAAGTCGCCGCCGGGCTCGGCCTCGTTGGGGTCTGCTCGCTCTTCCTCATAGCGGGTATCGTCAGCGTGCTCATCGCGCTTGGCGACGATGGCGCGGACCTTCCCGACGAAGGTAGTATCGAGGCGATCCTCAACGACGCCGGCGGGCCGGACGCTGCGTTGGCGCCGGACGCGGCGACGTTGCTGGGGCCAGCGCCGGTGCGGCTGGCCGTGCCGGAGCTGTACATCGATGCGCCTGTCGTGACGCTCGGCGTCGATGAGCAGAACGTGCCCCTGACGCCAGACCGAGGCGACCTAGTCGCCTGGTACAACTTCCGAGCGTCGCCGGGCCGTTCCAGCAACGCCGTCTTTTCGGGCCACGTGGATTGGCAGACCCGAAACGGCCAGCCGATCCCGGGCGTCTTTTATCGCTTGCGCGAGCTGCAGACGGGCAATACGGTAGTGATTACGCTGGAGGACGGCGTCCAGCTGAAGTATCGAGTCACCGGCAATGTGGCGCTGAACTACGACGACCCGGACATCGTACGCGCGATGGACCTCACTGCGAAGGACGTGGTGACCCTCATCACCTGCGGCGGCAGCTGGATCCGTGACGCGCGGGAACAGTATGGTGGCAGCTACTCGCACCGCGTGGTCGTGCGCGCCGAGCGGGTGATAGACGAGATCGAAGCGCCCGCAAGCGGCGGCTAAGGACGAGTTTCCGGGCGGGTCTGAGTCGGGCGTCTAGTTGGTGAAGGCCGGCGCGCCATCCGCGCTACGCACCAGGCTTGGACTCGTGAACTGTAGATAGCTCTCTGCCATCTGAGAGAAGCTGTCCAGTAGCGATCCGTCCCCTTCCACCACCAGGAGCTGCTGCCACCACGGCCTCACCTGCGTCGCGATCTCCGTCCAGGTCGGCGCGGCGATTGGGGCGGGGACCGGCGTCGGGACCGGCGTGGGCTCAGGAGTCGGGACGGGCGTGGGCGCGGGAGTGGGCGCAGGGGTGGGCGGGGGCGCGGGGACGGGAGTCGGCGCCGGGGTTGGAGGCGGAGGCGGCGGGGGAGGCGGCGGCGGGTTGCCCTCGGTCTGGCCGCCGAAATCGGTGGTCCAGTACCAGCCAAAGGAGGAAGACGGACCGTAACTGCGGGCGATGCCGATGGCCTTGAAGTTGCCGTTAAGCATGTTGGTGTTGTGACCCGGCGAACCCTTCCAGAGATCGAAGGCTGCCTGCGCGCTGTCCACGCCCGCGGCCAGGTTCTCGCCCTTCCAGGTGTTGAACGAATAGCCGAAGGCGTTCATCCGGGCGAACGGGTCGCGACCGAGGGAGTCCGTGTGGCTGAAGTAGTTCTTGGTTGCCATGTCGTCACTCATCCAGCGGGACGCGTCGTTGAGTGCAGAGTGGAAAGACAGAGCGCCAAGCCCGTTTTGGGCCCGGTAGTTGTTGATCAGGCCGAGGAAGGCCTGTTCCTCGGCGTCCAGGGCGTGTGCCGGCGATGACGGCGCGGCCGTTAGCCCCAGCAGGCTAATGGTGATAGCGATTAGCGGAAGAAGAAGGGGGCGCACCCACCTTCCACCAAGACCGCCACCGGTTCCCATGTGCTATACTCCCGATTCGGCTCGCAGGGGTCCTCTGAACAGCCTCCCTGCGGTTCGCGCTGTCCGTTCCACCTGTGCAAGACGGGCCGGGGAGTTCACCGTTACGTCATGTAGGCCCTCGCCCCAGTAGCTATGCGGTTAAGGTTTGACCTCAACGAGTCGCATCTCGCCGCGTATCGCGTCCACCTGGAGCGTCTCACTGCCGGCAAAGGCCTGGGGCTCACGTCCCTCTCCGATCCCGGCGAGATCGAGCGACGGCACTTCCTGGAACCGCTGGCGCTCCTTTCCGCGCTGGAGGAGGCAAACGCATTCGCCACACCGGCGATTGATATCGGCACCGGGGCAGGCTTCCCCGGGCTTCCGATCAAAATCGTGAGGCCGCAGCTCGAGCTGACGCTGCTCGAAGCGAATGGCAAGAAGATAGGCTTCCTGCGCGAACTTTTGGGGGCGCTTGGCATCTCCGGCGTAACGGTCGTGCACGCGCGCGCTGAGGAGGCGGGTCGCGACCCGGCGCACAGAGCGCGCTACGCCCTTGCGATGGCGAGGGCCGTTGCGCCGCTACGCGTGCTTGTGGAACTTGCGCTGCCGCTGCTTTCCGTCGGTGGGAGGCTCGCTGCGCCGAAGGGGAGCCGGGCGCCGGCGGAGGTGCGGGACGCCGAAGGGGCGCTGCGGGCTTGCGGCGGAGAGATAGAGCTCGTGCGACGTCTGGAAGCCGTCGGCCCGGGCGCGTCTCCGGTCCTCGTGCTCGTACGCAAGGTCGCCGCGACGCCGGAGCGCTACCCGCGTCGGCCGGGGATACCCGCCAAGCGCCCTCTCTGACCCGATGCCCAGGGCGCTACCTTCATGTGCCCTGGACGCACTTACCGCGTCTGCGGGAGACACTGAAGGCAGGGTGGCGTTAGAATGTCCGCATGCGACGTCCACGCCAGGAGGGGGGCGGCCTGCGCACGCAGGGCGCGACCTTCCAGACCGCAACGAGCTGGGTGTGGCGCATCTTCCGCCTCGATTTCAGCGTCTTCGACGAGATCCGCAGCGACTCGACGGCGACCACCGCGGCGGTCCTCACGGTGCTGGCCTCCAGCCTCCTCGCCGGGCTGGGCTCGTGGCTATGGGCGCTCCAGCACGACTTCCCGAGCATCGACGGGGCAGAGGTGTTGGTCAAGTCAACGATCCTCGGAGGACTGATTCAGACCGGTCTCTGGTTCCTCTGGGTCTACCTGGTGGACCTCGTGCTCGTCCGCGGCTACGGCGCGCGCATAAGTTTCACGGACCTCGTGCGGACGATGGGGTTCGCCTTCGTCCCGGTCTCCCTCAGCGTCCTCGTTGCGATCCCGCCGCTGGCGATACCGATCGGCGTCATCTCATTCGGAATGGCGCTGCTGTTCACAAACATCGCGATTCAGCAGGTGTCCGGATCAGACGTCCGCGAGGCGACGCTGGCGAACCTCACCGGGTTCGGCGCCTTCGCAGTGGTGCTCGGGATCTGCGCCAACCTGGCGGAGGTGGGCACGTTCGGCGGCCTGGCACCCGGCATCTTCTTCTTCTCGCTCGACCTGTAGCTCTGCGCTAAGCTGGTCTCGTTCACCCCGGCGAGTTGAAGGGAGAGGCGTTGCAGGCGCCATCCTCAGCACGAATTCAAGTGAAACTAGATTCGCCTGCGCGTGGCTTCAGAGGCGAGCTCGGCGCGCGAGGTCACGCCTAGCTTGGCGAAGACGTGTTTGAGGTGCGTCTGCACCGTCCGTTTGGAGACGAACAGGCGCTCGCCGATCCGGGGGTTGGAAAGCCCCTCCGCGACCAGGCGCACCACCTGCAGCTCGCTCGGAGTGAGGCTCGCCCAGCCGTTGGAGGGCCGCTTGCGCTCGCCTCGGCCGCGGGAAGCGTAGGCGACGGCCTCGTCGAGAGACATCGCCCGCCCTTCCTCCCACGCCCGCCGGAACTCCTCCTCCTTTAGGCCTCTGCGGGCGAGCGCGACATCCCCCTCGTACGCCTCGCGCTCCACGAGAAAGCGCACGTAGCCGATGGACTCGCGGAGGCCTTCGGCGGCGCCGAACAGACGCGCCGCTTCCGCAAGACTCTCGGCGACGGCGGCCAGACCGGCCAGCGATTCCAGCGCCTCCACCGCCTCGAGCCTGGTCCCAGCCTTCTGAGTCAGCTCGAGAGCCTCGTGGTGGAGCGACTCGGCCAGGCCGTCGTCCCCCTGAGATCGCGCGAGCCTTCCCGCCCCCTGCAGCGCGAGCCCGTGCGCCCAGCCGCCGGCCTGACGCCCAACGTCCAATGCCTCCTCCAGGCAGGCGCCGGCCGCAAGGAGGTCCCGCCGAGCGCGGGTCACGTCCCCCAGGGCCCGCAAGACCCACGTGACGCACCAGAGAATACGCATGGCACGGGCCAGGTTGACGGCCTCCTCAAGGTGCCCCGTGGCGGTCTCGAAGTCGCCCCGCGCGTAGTCCAGCAGGCCGCGGTAGAGCAGCACAAACGCCAGCACGAGGGGGGTCGACTCGCGCGCGCACGCTACACCCTCTTCGAGCAGCCCGGCCGCGCTCTCGTACTCCCCTCGATAGGTGGCGATGGACCCCAAGCCGCTGAGGTCCATGGCCATCACCAACTGGTCCTTTAGCTCGTGGGCGATCACGAGAGACTCCACATAGGCTGCGTGCGCCTCGGACAGCTCTCCGGTACGCACAAGGATGTTCCCGAAAAATGCGAGACCTATCCCTAGTCCCACGCGGTCGCCGGCCGTCCGCGAGATGGACACCGCCTCCTCGAAACGGCGATGGGCCCGAGCAAGATCGCCGGCCAGAAACTGCGCGATACCGGAAAGGCGGAGCGCGGCGGAGAGCCAGTGGGCATCGCCCGCCTGCCGCAAGAGATCGATGGCCTCCTCGTGCAGCGCGGGCGCGGAGGCGGGGTCCAGAAACATGGCCGGAGTCCCGAGGGTAGTGAGCGCCCGCCCGATCATCCGCTTGTCGCCCAACCGGCGCCCGATTCTCAGCGCTTCTTCGCCGAAGGCCCGAGCGGCCACCGGGTTCCCGTAGAAGTTCTCGAGTGTGCCGACCGTGATTAGCGTGCTGGCCCGCAGCAAAGGATCGCCATCCCCCGGCGATAACGCTGCCTCAAACCGGCCGCGGCCTTCGCTCAGATGTCCGCGCACCAGCCAGAACAACCACACCGGCGCAGTAAGTCGCAGCCCCTTGTCCACCTCGCTCGTCTGCGCGCTCCAGTCCATGGCGGTGCGCAGGTTGCCGAGCTCGAGATCGAGCCGGTCGAGCCACGTCATCAGCCCGGGGCCCTCCAGACCCCGCTCGGCCCGCTCGGCCAGAGCGACGTAGAAGTCGAGGTGCCGCGTCCGCACCGCCGCCTCCTCGCTGGAGTCAGCCAGCCCGTCTGGGCCGCATTCGGCCAGCCGGTCGCGGCCGTACTGGCGGATCGTCTCCAGCAGGCGGTAGCGCGCCTCCGCCGCTGCCTCCTCCACCTGGACGAGCGACCGGTCCACGAGGCGCGAGAGCAGCTCCAGGACCTGCTGCTGCTCGCTGCCGTCCGCTGAGCCCACTTCCTCCGCCGCATCGAGGGTGAAGCTGCCAACGAAGACCGAGAGCCGCCTCAGCAAGGCCCGCTCGTCCTCCCCCAGCAGGTTGTAGCTCCAGTCCACCGAAGCCTGAAGGGTCTGCTGACGGGGCATTACCGTCCGCACGCCGCCGGTGAGCAGGTGGAAGCGGTCCATCAGACCTTCGGCGATCTGCTCCGGGGTCATCATCCGCGTTCGTGCCGCGGCGAGCTCCATGGCGAGCGGGATGCCGTCCAGGCGGTGGCAGATCTGGGCCACGGCGGGGGCGTTCTCGTTCGTCACCTGGAAGTTCGGCCGCACCCTGATCGCCCGCTCGATGAAGAGGCGGACCGCCTCGTACTGCGAGAGCGACTCGATCGAGGGCGGGGCCTTCTCGTCGGGGAGCGTGAGGGAGGGCACGCGCCAGGGCGCCTCGCCCTCCACGCCCAGCGGCTCCCTGCTGGTGGCGAGGATGCTCAGCGACTGACAGGCGTGGAGCAGGGCGTCGGCGAGCTCGGCGCAGGCCGCTACGACGTGCTCGCAGTTGTCGAGCAGGATGAGCGTTCGCTTGGCGCGAAGGTCGTTCTTCAACGTGTCCACCAGGGGCTGCCGGGGGACCTCTTTGACGGCGAGCGCCGCCGCCACGGCGTTCGGCACGAGGCCCGCGTCCGTGATCCGCGCCAGGTCGACCCACCAGACACCGTCCGGATGTCCGTCGAGGAGGTCGGCCGCTACCTGGAGGGCCAGGCGCGTCTTGCCGACGCCGCCGGCGCCGGTCAGGGTGACCAGCCGGTTCTCGGCCAGGAGCTCCTTGAGCCCGGCGATCTCAGCCTCCCGGCCGATGAAGCTCGTGAGCCGGACGGGCAGGTTGTTGGGAAGGGCGTCGAGCGAGCGCAGGGAAGGGAACTCGGCCGGCAGGCGCGGGTGGCAAAGCTGGTAGACGTCCTCGGGGCGGGCCAGGTCGCGCAGACGGCAGGTGCCCAGAGCCAGGAGGCTCACCTCCTCGGGCAGGCGGTCCACCACGAGGTCGTGGGTCGCCCGCGAGAGGAGCGTCTGGCCGCCGTGGCCAATGGCCCGGAGGCGCCCGCAGCGGTTGATCGCCGCCCCGATGTAGTTGCCCTCGTCGCGGAGCTGGACTTCGCCTGTGTGGAGGGCCATCCGCAGGCGGAGCTCTATCCCACCGGGCCAGGGCTCGCCGGCTATGGCCAGCTGGAGGGCGAGGGCGCAGGTGAGGGCGTCAGAGGCCCGCGAGAAGGCGGCGACGAAGCTATCGCCTTCGCCCTGCTCGACGGGGCGGACGCCCCCGTGCCGGCCCACCGCCTCCGTTATGAGCGCGTCGAGACGAGCGACGGCCGCCGTCATCGCGTCCCGGTCAGCCTCCCACAGCCGCGCCGACCCCTCGGTGTCGGACAGCAGGAGGGTAACCGTCCCGAGAGGCAGGACGACAGCAGTATCTCCGGCGGCCCGGGCAGTCAAGGCCGGCTCCTCCCATAAAATAGGCCTGCTGAGTTTTCGTGCACTTGCGCTAGATTGTAGCTCTGCTGGCTGGCCGGTATCCATACGTCCCTCCTGCTCTTTCACCTGGACACAGGATCGGCTCAGGGGGAACCAACAACATCCGCCAGTTGGCGTATTTCGGCTGCGCAGGAAGGCGGATATCGTGAGTTGCACGGCCACGGGCGTCGCTCGACCTTTAGCTCTGCGCTAAGCTGGTCTCGTTCACCCCGGCGAGTTGAAGGGAGAGGCGTTGCAGGCGCCGTCCGCATCACAACTTCAAGCAAATATCCGGAAGTATTACCTCTTCCACTTCTTCCTGAACCTCCAGCTATGGTGGCCCATCTGGATCATCTATTTGACGGAGGAGCGCGGCCTGACGCTGGCCCAGGTGACGCTGATCGACATCCCGTTCTGGCTCTGCATCGTCTTCCTCCAGATACCCGCGGCCGCTATCGCCGACCGCTGGGGCCGCCGGCCAACGCTGATGGCGTCCGCGACGGCCTTCGCCGCCGCTATCACAGTGTTCGGGCTGGCCTCCTCGTTCTGGTTCCTGCTGGCGGCCTACCTCATATGGGGCGTCGCGTTCTCGCTGTTGAACGGAACGGAGTCCGCGTTCCTCTACGACACGCTGAAGACCCTGGGCAGAGAGGAAGAGTACTCGAGGATATACGGGCGCGCCTGGGCCGTGGCGAACGGCGCGATGCTGGCCGGCACGCTGATGGGCGCACCGCTGGCCGCCGCCACGAGCCTGCCGTTCCCGATCGTCCTCAGCGGGGGCATCGCGGTGTTCGCGGCGGTCGCGGCTTTCACGTTCACCGAGCCGGTGGAGCGTGACCGGGCGCGGCCAACGCTGTCTTACGGTCAGATCATTCGTGACGCCGCCAGCATCGTCAGGCGGCTCCCGGACGTGCGCTACTCGATCCTGTTTTACGGCGTGATCGCGGTGGGCAGCATCGGGCCAATCTTCTTCTTCCAACCGTTCCTCGTGGACCACAACGTGGACGTGGGCGCCGTCGGCCTCTGGCAGACACCGATGCGAATCGCCGCTATCGTCGGGGCGCTCGGCGCGGCGTGGATAGTGGCGACGTTCGGAGAGCGGCGGACCTTCCTGCTGATGCCGGTGACGCTGATCGGGGGCTACGCGATCCTGGCGCTGTGGGGCTCCCTGTACGCCCAGGTCGCCTTCCTGATGCTGAATTTTGTGACGATGATGGCCCAGCCCGCACTCACCGACTACTTGAACCGGCGCGTTCCGAGTGAACAGCGGGCGACCGTCATCTCCCTCAGCAACCTGACCCGCTCGTTGGTCCTGATCCCCAGCGCGCCGCTACTCGGCCTGCTGGCGGACGAGGCTTCGAACACGGCCGCATACTGGGCGGGCGCTATCATCGTCGCCGGACTGGGCGCGCCGCTGCTGGCACTGTGGCTGCCGCATCTCGTTCGAGGCGAACCCCCGCTCGGCTCAGAAGTCGAGCGGGTGGGCGTCAGCGGTGACTAGCGGCACGCAGCACGGGCGTCACTCAATCGGCTCCGCTCCCGATCAGGTCAGGTAGACGGGCCGTCTTGGCGGGAACAGGTACAGCATGGTCAGACCGACCGTGATCGCGAACGCCGCCCAGGGCTGGACGAGCGAAACCGCGAGGGCAACGACATATATGAGGACCGACGCGACGTACTGGACCGTGAGGAGCCGCACGTGGTTGGGATCGAGGTTCTCGTCCACCAGGCGGTGCCAGATGGCGTACAGCCAAACGCAAAGCCACCCGAACGCCGGAAGGAGGAGCCCGACAGTATAGAAGGCGATGGCTGCCTTGCGCTCGGGCTCGTCGTCCATAAACTCACCGAGAACGGCGGTGGGAAAGGGCACGAAGGCGATGCACATGAGGAAGAAGACGTTGGCCATGAGAAAGACGTGGTCGGTCCGGACGAAGAGCCTGAAGAAAGCGTTGTGGTTGGCCCAGTAGATACCGATGGTCACGAAGCTGAGGATGTAGGCCCCGTATTCCGGCCAGAGGTCGAGGAGGGCGTCGCTGAGTCCCTCTTCGGATGTGAGGACCGGCACGCCGATCTCGATGATAAGCAGCGTTATAGCGATGGCGAAGACGCCATCGCTGAACGCCTCGATGCGTTGCGTGCCTTCGTCGTGTTCGTGAGGGTGGTTCAAGTCCTTAGCACTCCCGGGATTTCTGCCCTCGCATGCCTCAGAACGCGCGATGGGCCGTTGCTGTCATGCAAGCGGTGACGCAGTTCACCCCGCGACCCCCGCCGACTTCATATCTTCGACCTCCGCCGCCGAATATCCCACCTCCAGGAGCATCTCTTCCGTGTGCGCGCCGCGCTTCGGGGACATACTGCGCACGGCGCCCGGGGTGTCGGAGAACTTGGGGCCGACGCCGACCTGCCGGACGGCGCCGAACTCCGGGTGCTGTAGCTCCACCACCATCCCCCGCGCCTTCACGTGCGGGTCCTCGAACACCTCGTCTATCGCGTAGATCGGACCCACGCAGATATCGCGCTGGCGCAACTCAGCGAACCACTCGTCGCGCGTCTTCTGTTGGAGGCGGCCGCGCAGCGCCTCGAAGATCTCGGGGAACCTCTCGCGGTTGTTCTGCTGCGGGATGTACTCCTCCAGGTCCAGCGCCTTGCAGAGCTCGGACCAGAACCAGGGCTCGATACAGCCGATGCTGAGCCACTTACCGTCCGCAGTCTCGTAAACGGAATAGGCCGGGTACGCGCCGTTCAGCATCTCCGCTCCCGGCTTCGGCACCAGGCCGGCGGCGAAGTACTGGCTCGCGGGGAACGCCAGCAGTGATGTGACGCCATCGGTCATCGCGACGTCGACGTACTGGCCGCGCCCGGTCGTCCCGCGGGCGATAACTGCGGCGAGAATCGAGAACGCCGCGTACAGGCCGCCGCCCGCGAAGTCGGCGATGATGTTCATCGGGATGGCCGGCGGCGAGCCGGCAGTGCCGATTACGCCGAGCGCCCCGCCGATGCTGATGTAGTTGATGTCGTGGCCGACAAGTCCCGCGTACGGCCCGGTCTGACCATAGCCGCTGAGCGAACAGTAGATCGCACGCGGGTTGCGCGCCGAGACGGCGTCATAGTCCACGCCGAGGCGCTTGACCACGCCCGGACGGAACCCCTCAATCACGACATCGGCCTTCTCGGCCATACGCAGGAACGCCTCTTGCGCCCGAGGTTCCTTCAGGTTGAGCCCGACGGAGCGTTTGTTGCGGTTGAGCGCCCAGAACGCCTGCGTCCGTTCGTTCATTCCCATGTCCATGCGGCGCCCGGCGCCGGGCGCCTCCTCAACAATGACGACGTCCGCGCCGAGGTCGCCCAGGAGCATCGTGCAATACGGCCCCGGCGCCTGGCGGGTCAGATCGAGGATGCGGATTCCTTCCAGTGGCATCATGCAGATGGTCTCCCTTCGCTGCGCAGCGAGCGTAATCATGCGAGACGGAGCGCGCGTCCGTCAACGTTGCCGGGCCTCCCGCTATTCTGCTAACATACCTCTACGGTTTGGGGCTGTAGCTCAGCTGGGAGAGCGCCACACTGGCAGTGTGGAGGTCAGGGGTTCGATCCCCCTCAGCTCCACCACTTCCCGGCATTCAGACCGGAGACCAATAACAGGATAAAGGCGGCGAAGGAGAGTAGTAGGCGCCGGGCTTCAGAGAGCCGGTCCGCGTGACGCGGATGTGCAAGCCGGCATCAGAGCGCCGAACTCGCTCCAGAGCCTCGCCGGCGAATCCGCCTCGCGGATAGCAGGCGACGGGATCGCGCCCGTTACAGCGCCGCCAAGAGTGTCCCCGCCGCGTGCGGGGAAATCAGGGTGGTACCGCGGAGACGATCGTCCCCTCCGTCCCTGGACGGAGGGGACTTCATTTTAGGCGGCATATGGACGTATCGTTCGCAGATCAGATCGAAATAATCGGGCGACTGGCATTAGCCGCGGTCCTTGGCGGCGTCATCGGCCTGGAACGTGAACTCCGCGGTTACCCGGCCGGCATCCGCACCCTGGCCCTGGTCGCCCTCGGTTCAGCCCTGTTCACTGATGTCTCGCAGCTCATGGGGGGAGATGACCGCGTGGCGGCGCAGATCGTCACCGGCATAGGCTTCCTGGGTGCGGGCGTGATCTTTCGTGAGGGCTACACAGTCCGCGGGATCACCACCGCCGCAACGATCTGGTCGGCGGCCGCCATCGGCATGGCGGTGGGCATAGATCTCTACTGGGTAGGCGTATTCGGCGCCGTAGCCGTGTTCGCAGTGCTGGAGGCGAGACCGCTGACGCGTCGCATTGATAGCTTCTTGCGACGTGTCGGCGGCGAGCTCCGGGAGGAGGCCCAGGACGCACTGAACCACGAGAAGCGTCACGAGCAGATGGACCCGCTGGCGCCACCAAACGAGGACCGAGGACAGGAGCAATGATCCAACGCTACGACCCGAACACAATCGAAGAGAAGTGGCAGAAGCGCTGGGAGTCGGACGGGCTGTACAACACGGACCTGACCGCCGCGAAGAAGCGGTACTTCCTGACGATGCTGCCATACACATCCGGCGACCTGCACGTCGGCCACTGGTACGCGATGTCCCCGTCCGACGCGGCCGCGCGCTACCTCCGGATGAGGGGGCACAACGTGTTCTTTCCGATCGGCTTCGACGCCTTCGGGCTGCCGGCGGAGAACGCGGCGATCAAGCAGGGCACGCACCCGCACAAGTGGACGTATGCGAACATCGACCGCATGCGCGGACAGCTGCGCCGGATGGGCGCGATGTTCGACTGGCCGCACGAGGCGATAACGGCTGACCCGGCATACTACCGCTGGAACCAGTGGTTCTTCCTGAAAATGTACGAGAAGGGATTGGCCTACCGCGCGATGGCGCCCACCAACTGGTGCCCATCTTGCCAGACCGTCCTGGCCAACGAGCAGGCGCCTGACGGCCGCTGCGAGCGCTGCGGCACGCCGGTCATCCAGCGCGACCTTGAGCAGTGGTTCTTCCGGATCACCGCCTACGCCGAGGAACTGCTGGACTTCTCCGACATGGACTGGCCGGAGCCGGTGGCGATTATGCAGCGCAACTGGATCGGCCGCTCCGAGGGATTGGAACTCGCATTCGGTCTGGACATTCCGGGCGTTGAGCAGAAGGAGATCAGAGTCTTCACCACTCGTCCGGACACGATCTTCGGCGTCACGTCCATCGTGCTGGCGCCGGAGCACCCGCTTGTACCGCAGATCACGACGGCAGATCGCCGCGCCGAAGTTAATGCGTACGTCGAACAGGCGCGCCACCAGACCGAGATCGAGCGCCTGAGCGTGGAGCGAGAGAAGACCGGCGTGTTCACAGGTGCGTACTGCAAGAACCTGCTCTCAGGGCAGGATGTCCCAATCTGGACCGCCGACTATGCGCTGCTCTGGTACGGGACGGGCGCCGTGATGGGCGTCCCCGCGCACGATCAGCGCGACTTCGACTTCGCCAGGAAGTTCGGCCTTCAGATACCGGTGGTCATCGCGCCTCCAGGCTGGGACGGATTGCCGCTCGAGGAGGCTTATCTCGAGTCCGGTTCAATGGTGAACTCGGGACGCTTCGATGGCCTGCCCAACGATGAGGGGAAGCGGGCGGTGTCCGAGTTCGTCGAGTCCCAGGGCTGGGGCAAGCGCACGATCACCTACCGCCTCCGCGACTGGCTGATCTCGCGCCAGCGCTACTGGGGCACGCCGATCCCAATGGTGCACTGTGCCGCCGATGGAGTCGTGCCGGTGCCCGAAGAGCAACTGCCCGTACTGTTGCCCGAAGACGCCGAGTTCAAGCCTACGGGCGAGTCGCCGCTGGCCCGCCACGAGGGATTCCTGAATACGACGTGCCCACAGTGCGGTGAGCCGGCGCGCCGCGAGACCGACACGATGGACACGTTCATGGACTCCAACTGGTACTTCGTACGCTACCTGAGCCCGGACTATGACAAAGGCCCGGTGGAGCCGGAGTTGGCGAAGCGCTGGCTGCCCGTGGACCAGTACACGGGCGGCGCGGAACATGCAGTGATGCACCTGCTCTACGCCCGCTTCTTCTGGAAAGTGATGCGCGACCTGGGACTGGTGGAGGGTAAAGAGCCGTTCCTGCGGCTGTTCAACCAGGGACAGATACTGGGCCCGGACGGGCAGCGCATGTCCAAGAGCCGGGGCAACGTCGTCGCGCCCGATGAGCAAGTCGCGAAGTATGGGGCGGACACGTTCCGCTGCTACCTCATGTTCATCGGCCCCTGGGACGAGGGCGGCCCGATCGGGCTGGAGGGTATCTCCGGCGTCCAGCGTTGGCTGAACCGCGTCTGGAACCTGGGGCTGGCCGAGCCGCAGTTTGGGTCGGAAGGCACCGCCGGCACCCGCAACTTGCGGCGGCTGACGCACAAGACGATCCGCCGCGTAACGGATGACATGGAAGACTTCCGCTTCAATACGCTAATCGCGGCGCTGATGGAGATGGCCAACGGCCTGAACCACGTCCGCAAAGCGGGCCCGGTGGACCGTGACGCCTGGCGTGAGGCGATCGAATCACTGCTGCTGATGCTGGCCCCGATCGCGCCGCACATCGCGGAAGAGCTGTGGGAGCGCACAGGGCACGCGTACAGCGTGCACCAGCAGTCGTGGCCGGTCTGGGACGCGGAGCTGGCTCACGAGGACGAGGTCACGCTCGTCGTGCAGGTCAACGGAAAGCTGCGCGACCGCATCCAGGTCTTGGCAGACATCGGCGAGGACGCGGCAAAGGAGATCGCAATGGCGAGCCCGCTGGTCAAAAAGCACCTGGAAGGTGCGCATGTGCAGCGCGTGATCTACGTGCCCGGCAAGCTTGTCAATGTCGTGCTGAGGTAAGGGAGCAAACAAGGAGCCAGCCACGTTGGCAGACGATCCCACTACCTGGAGCGAAGCGGACTCCCGCGACTTCCTCGATCTCGCCGAGGTTGCCGTGCCGTCGCGGCGCGAGCAGATCGAGGTCATCGCTTCGCTGATCCCGCGCGAAGCAGGCGAGGCGTTCTCGCTCCTTGACCTGGGCTGCGGCGAGGGCGTGCTGGCGGAGCGCGTCCTGGAGCGCTTCCCGCGCTGCCGATTACTGGGGCTGGACGGCTCCGATCTTATGCGCGAAAAGGCGAGCGGGCGTCTGAGGCGCTTTGGCGGCCGGGCCGAAGTCCGCGCCTTCGACCTCGCGGGCGACGAATGGCTTGCCGGGCTGCCGTCGCCGCTTCACTGCGTCACTGCGTCTCTCGTGCTGCACCACACGGACGCCGGGCGTAAGCGGCACCTGTTCCACGCGCTGCGGCAGCGGCTGGTGCCCGGCGGTGCGCTGATCATCGGCGACGTCATCGAGCCCGCTTCGGACATTGTGCGTCGCTCTTTTGCGGCGCTGTATGACGACGTGGCGCGGGGGCAGTCGCTGGCGGCTACAGGAACCCTGCAGGCGTTCGAGACGTTAACTGAAGAAGGATGGAACGCCTTCGCCAGTCCGGACGCGGTGCCGGGAGAGATGCCGTCACGCCTGTTTGAGCAGTTGAAATGGCTTGAGGAAGCGGGGTTCAGCACGGTGGATTGCTTCTGGATGCGCTGCGGTCACGCGATCTTCGGCGGGTACGCATAGCCGTGCCGTCCGTCTCCGTTGAGCGGACGATCGCGGCTGCGCAACAGCAGGTGTGGTCCGCGCTGGCCGACATTGCCAATGCGCGCAAGTGGAACAGTGCCTGGTCACGCGTCGAAATTATCTCGCAGCAGACGCACGGGACCGGAACGGTCTTTCGCGCCCACACGGAGGACGCGCAGGCGTTCGATTTCGAGGTCAGCGCGTGGGTCGCGCCGGGGCTGATCGCCTTCTCCCCGGTCAGAGATGCCGATGAACAATACGGGATCACGCTGGAGTCGCATGAGTTTCAGCTGCAGGCTTCCGTGAACGGGGACACGAAGGTCCGCCTGACCGCTCGCGCCTCCGCCCATGGCCTGCGAGCGCGAATGATCGCCCTCTTCTTCTGGCCGGGCTACCAACGCGGTGGCCTGAACGCCGCGCTCGACTCGCTGGAAGCGGTGTTCGTGCCGGCGACGGAATCCTCCCGTGACGCGCGCGATGCGTTGAGTGATTGACCTCGTGCGCCCGCTTCTGACGCTCTTTGCCCTTGCTGCCGCCCTGCTTCTCGCCGCCTCGGCTACTCCTGCGCGCGCCGGCGACGACCTGATTCACCTGGTCACGGACGTCACTTACGACGTCCGTCCGGACCAGGGGCCGGTACGCGTCACGTGGAAGGTGTCATTCACAGACAACGATCCAGCGACGAGCGCGAGCGGCAGCGGTAACCAGGTTCGCTTCTTTGAAGGCGTCTCCATGCCCGTCCTGCGCGGCGCTTCCGCCGTCTCGGCGTCTTCCGCCGGCGGCAACAAGCTGAACGTCTCGATCACCGACCCGGATCAGGGCGCGCTGGTCCTGGCCGGCGTGTCGTTCGACCGCCGCATCTTCTACACGGAGACGTACGAGTTCACGCTGAGCTACGAGCTCCAGAACATCCGGCAGCGCGAATACCTGGTAACCCCGTTTTATGTCTACGTGCCTGTGATCGTAGCAGGGGACGAGGCGAAGGCGACGGTGAATACGCCGGCCGACGCCGCCTGGACGTCGGTTGTGGAACCCGGGGAATGCGCGCAGGACGGACAGACGTTCAGTTGCTCCGGGTCGGAGGCAGCATACCTAGCCGCGGTGGCGGAGGTGAGCCGTCCGGACGCCACCGCGGCCCTGTCGTTCGACGTTGCGCTGAAGGACAAACTCATCAAGGCGAGCTTCACCTACATCCAGGGTGAGGACGCGTCGGCGCAGCACGCCAGGGACCTCGCAATCGCCAGTCTGCCGGTCATCGAAGAGCTCTACGGCTTCCCGTACGGCGGGCCATCCGCGTTGAGCATGGCGCACGGCGGTCGCCAGGCTGTCCTCGGCTACGAGGGTGTCACCTCCTGTGCCATGACGGAGTGCCGCTTGGTCCTATCACTCGTCGCCGACGACTACACCGTGCTGCACGAACTGGCGCATTTGTGGTCGGATATCTACTCGGAGCGCTGGCTCGGCGAGGGCTTCGCCCAGATCATCGCGGAAGAAGCTGCCCTTCGGCTCCCGCCGGGACTTGCGCAAGGCCAGTCGCCGGTGCGAGAGGCAGCCGGCGTCGAGCTCCAGCTCGATGAGTGGGGGCAGCCTTCAAACATCATCGGCGCGAGCATAGACGAAGTGGCGCGTGAGAACGCCGGCTACGATCGCTCGCTTCGCTTCCTGTACATCCTGCGGCACGACCTGGGGTTCGATGCGCTCCAGCGCACGAACGCCGCCATAGCGGCGAAAGGCGACCCCGCCGACAGTAAGCGCTATATGGACGCGCTGGAAGAGGCGAGCGGCAAGATCAGCGACGAGGCGTTCGCGGAGTGGGTCTTCCCTCGCTCGTATGCTCCGATCCTCGCGGACAGACGGCAGGCGCGCGACCGCTTGGCCACCGTCACCAGACGCGCCGCCGAAGCGGAGTTGTCTCCTAACGTGCCCGAGGAGATCGCCAAGGACGTGGCGGCCTGGAACTTCGATGACGCCCTCGCGGGACTCGCGGAAGCAGAAAGCGGACTGGCCACGTACGACGCACTCGGCGACCGGTTGTCGGAGTTGATGGCAACCGCTGACGCGGCGGGACTGACGGTACCAAGCAACATCAGCGACTCGATGAAGGCGTGGGAATTCGATAGCGCGCGCGGATTGCTGGACGCCGCCGAGCTGGCGGTTGAGGCTTACGCGGTCGCCCGCACAAAGGTGGAAGCCCCGCGTAACCTCTGGGAACAGTTGGGGCTCCTCGGAAGCGACCCTGAGGGTACCCTGGAGGACGCCGCGACCTCGTTTGCGGTCGGGGACTTTGCTGCGGCGGCTAACGGGGCGGAGCGGGCTGAAGACACCATAGACGACGCATCCGTAATCGCGCTGCGACGATTATTCGTCGTCGCTCTGATTATGGGTGTGTTCGCGCTGGGTATAGGAGTAGCAGTATGGGTCTCGCACCGTCGCGAGCGGGAGGTAGAAGTTCCCTAGCCGGGGCGTTCCGCGGAGCGCTGCTCCAACGTCTCGATCCCTTTTCGCACCGTCGTCATGAAGCCGCCCAACTGCTCTTCCAGCCGGCGCAACGTCTGTAACGCATAGACGTCCGCCTCTCGCATCTGAGCGCGGCTGGATTCCTGAGCGTCATCCAACCTTCCGCGCGCCTGCTCCTCAGCGCTCTTCACCAGCTCCTGCGCCCGCTGCTGAGCCTCTGTCATGAGCTCCTTCGCTTTCTCTTCAGCGGCCTTAACCAGCGCGGTCTCCTGGAGCTTTTCCTCCAGCTCAGTCTGCGTTCGCGCCCGCAGCAGGGCGATCTCTTCCTGCGCCCCACGCAACAGTTCATCACGCTGCTCCAGCAGATCACGAGACTCGTAGATTTCACCGGGAACGGCGACCCGCATGCGGTCAATTAAGTCCAGCAGTTTCTGGCGGGACACGACCGCGCCGCCGCCAACGGGCAGGCGGCGGGCTTCGCCCGCCATCTCCTCCAGGCGGTCGATCAGATGGAGGATGTCCAAAACCGCCCTCTTACTTTTTCGGCCTGGTTGGGGCGAACTTGGTCTCGAGCGCCTTGATCACGTGCGACGCCACGAGCTCGCCGACGTCATACCCCAGGCTTGCTACCTCCCGTATGCGATGGCCGCTGACATACAGGTGCTCCAGGCTGGCCATCAGGTAGACGGACTCGATCTCCGGGGCCATCTTCTTGTTCATGAGTGCCATATCCAGCTCGGCTTCGAAGTCGGTCACGGCCCTGATGCCGCGGACAAGGACGTTCGCCTGTTCTTTGCGAGCGAAGTCCACGATCAGCCCGGTGAACGACTTGATCTGCACGTTCTTGAGGTGGCGGACCGCCTCTGCGAACAACCCCACTCGCTCGGCGGTGGAGAAGAGGCATTTATCGGCAGGCATATCGTAGACCGCGATGACCACGCGCTCGAAAAGGCTGGCAGTCCTCAGCGCAATATCTACGTGCCCGTTCGTGACCGGATCAAACCTGCCCGGGTAGACCGCAATCTGCAAGCTTCACCTCCTACCGATATATTGAAACCGCGCTGTCTCCATGGCGGCGAACTTTCACAAGCGACATCGCCGACAGGTTGCCGGCAGGCTCTTCCGCCGCCGCGTGCTCAAGGACGAGCACCGTGTGCCCGGACCTGATGAGCGAGGAGCCGGCAAGATCTTTGATCGTTTCGCGTGCCGCCTGGTCTGCGTACGGTGGGTCTGCGAGGATCAGGTCGTACACGCCTTGCAGCCTGCCGACTGCCCGTTCGACCGGAAGACATAGCACGCTTGACCGCTGCTCAAAGCCGGTGGTCCGGACGTTCTCGCTGATCACGCCGCAGAGCGCCCCATCCCGCTCCACAAAGTCGCACTGTTCCGCGCCTCGGCTCAGAGCCTCAATGCCCAGGGCGCCGCTGCCCGCGTAAACGTCTAGGACGCGTGAAATGTCCGCGCCCATCGAGTCCAGCATCGAGAAGATAACACCCCGGAGCAAGTCGGACGTAGGGCGCGCCTGAACCTGCGCGCTGCCTCTGACCCGCGCCGGCGGCCCCTTGAGCCTCCGGCCCTTGGCGATGCCGGCGATCACGCGCATCAGCGCTCCTTGTACACCTAGTTCTTGGTGTTCACTGTGGCGGTGTCCTGGTCAGTCCCGGTGTTGCCGTCTGCGTCCGACACCGTTACGACGACCTTGTTGATGATCTCCTGGTTCGGCGGTGGGCCGGGCATGGTCACCTTGAACCGGCACACGATGGAGTCGTCCCCAACGTCGGAGGTGACCTCCGCGTCACCGTCTTCCGGCGCCAGCGTCTGGCCGACCGCGTTGTCCCCATTTGAGTCGAGACACTCCACGCCGGGCACCAGGTCATCGATGATCGAGTCGATCGTGACCTCCACAGCGCTGTCGTTGTCGATCACGACGCGGTAGGTAACCTCGGAGTCCGGCGAAGTCTCCTCAGGATCCGAGTACACTTCACCGGCGTCGTCGCCGTCCGCGCGCTTCCCGACCTGGACCGAAAGCGTGCCGGCCGGGGTAGGAGTAGGCGTCTGCGTCGTGTCCGGCGTGGCCGTCGGACTTGGGGTCGGCCCGAATGTGAAGATGGGAGTGGGCGAGGGTACAGTTGCGGCCTTGACTTCAATTAGCGTCTTGCGGCCAAACCGGCGCTCGCCATCGCTCACCACCAATAGCAGGTTTTGCGCGCCGGCGCTTGTCGGCACCCAGGTTGCTGTCGTCCCCGCCCCGGCGCCGATGTCGCCGCCGTCGGGCGCGTCCCAGATCGGCGTCAATGTGCCGTCGTTCGGCCTACTCAGAGTGACGGTCGCCGTTTCCACGAACCCGTTGATCGCCGGCCAGAGGTTCGCAATGTCGGACTGGGCGGATGCGTCGGAGACTGCGACGCCGCCAAGTCCGTACGCCTGCACTACTTCCAGCTTGAAGGCGACGCTGTATGAGTTCTCGATGAAGATGCGGCGCCGCTCAGTACCACCAAGCGAGAACGACACCGCCGCTGCGTCGTCGTCCCAGCGCAGCGGCGAGGCGCCCTCCTCCTCGTGAAGGTTGCGGGCCACAACCTTCACGGTCACTCCCGGCTTGATATCGTCGGGGTTCTGCGGCTCCCTCACCGCCGCCTCTGCGGCCAGCACCATGGCCTGCAGATAGCCAATCGGGCGGGTGCCGTCCCCAGTTCCCTCTACGCTGTACGGACTGACAACGAGCATGATCTTGCGGGGGTCGATGTCCTGTGTGATCTGGCTCACGGCCCGCGGCATCGTCTCCCAGTAAGTCAGCGGGTCGGCGATGGGGAGAATGCGGATGATATTCGCGGACTGGCCCAGCAGTTCCCATTCGTAGGCCTGACGCTGCTCCGATGGTGGTGGCAACGTCAGGCTAAGCCTCTTATCTCCCTGGTGGAGCCTCTCGGCCAACGCTGTCACAAACTGTGTGAACGAAGACGACAGGTCGGGGTCCACGGACGAGTACTCGAGGTCGATGCCATCAAGGCCGTGCTCATTCACGATCGATACGACTTCGTCTATATGCCGCGCGCGGCGGGAGTCGTCGGACAGGATGTCGTTCACCACGCTCGCCGTGTCTTCGCCGCTTCCGACGATCGTCGGGATTAGTTCGAACGAGTCGCCGGCCGGCGGCGTTGTGGGCGTGCCCTGAACGGAACCATCGTTAACCGGCGAGTAGTCCCGCGGACTGAAGATGCTCACTCGCGCGTCCGGATGCAGGGTGCCGTTGGCAGGCAGGGAGCCCGCCACCTGGTAGGTAAGGCCCGCCACGCGGAGTACCGCCAGGTTCTCCGGCACGTCGTTGAAAGTCCCTTCCGCAACGCGCCCCGCCTGGCTGATGCTATCCACTTCCGTCAGACGCTGCCAGCGGCCCTGGGCGAACGTATAGAATCCCAATCCTGCGGGATCTTCCGCGCGGTCCAGGAGAGGGAGGCTCAGGCCGGCTATCGAGGCGGCGTCGTCATCGATCTCGAACTCGAAGTACTCGCTGACCGCCTCCAGGCCCGGGGGCAGACCCGGGAGGGCGGCGCGCCTGGCCGTGATGCCCGGCGCGACATCAAGATCGCCGTCACCCCCACCCGTACCGTCGCCACCGCCGCCGCCGAGCAGGCTCGAGAACACGACGACCAGCACTATCACGAGTGCCAGAAAGGCGACGGTGCCGCCGATGATCAGGGGAGCGGGATCCCGCTCGGGCCTCCTCCGCAGGAGGCGGTCGAACGGACCCTCTGGTCTCGGCACGTCTCGGCGGAACCGCCGTTCGGGCGGCTCGTCCCTGCGCGAAAATCGTCGCATGCTGGCGGGGGCTGGCTACCTCCCTTAGGGAAACGATCGCAGATGTTGGGGGCCCGCAGAGCGCGGGTCAGCGGTAGTTTATCACAGGGTCTCATTCAGCAAAACCGCGCCCTTCGGCTGCTTTACAACCCACGCCCGCTCACATATAATCGTGAGTACGAAGAAGGCCTCCAGACGACTGAGGGCGCTGCCCCCAGTCCTTTTTTTCGCCACCGACCAAGGAGTTGAAGCACAGCATGCCAGGAAAGCCAGTCCCGCTGACGAAAGAGGGTCTGCACAAGCTCCAGGAGGAGCTTCAATACCTGCTCACAACCCGGCGCCTGGAGGTAGCGCAGCGCATCCACGACGAGAAAGAGCTGGTTGGGGCGCAGAACACCCCGGAGTACGAAGACGCGCGTAACGAGCAAGCGTTCGTAGAGGGTCGCATTCTCACCCTGGAGAACATCATCCAGAACGCCGCTATCATTGAGGAACATCACGATCACCAGCGCGTCAGCCTGGGCTCCACGGTAACTGTCCTGAACCACAAGGGCACCAAGGAGCACTACACGATAGTGGGTACGGCCGAAGCAGACCCGAAGGCCGGACGCATCAGCAACGAATCGCCCGTCGGCACGGCGCTACTGGGCAAGGGCGTTGGCGACGAGGTGCAGGTGAACGCACCGGCCGGAACCCTGCGCTGGACGATCGTCAGCATCGACTAGCGGGTCTGCAGGAGCAACGGTAAAATCAGGCGGGGCGGACGGCCCCGCCTCTCCCTTTCTGAGTCCATCGATGAGCGAAGAAGAGATCATTGCCCTGCGGCGCGAGAAGCTGGAACGGTTGCGCGCTGCCGGGGTAGACCCCTATCCCGCGCGGGCAAGCCGCACTCACTCTGCCGCTGAGGCTGCAGCGCTGGCCGACGCCCCCGATGGCGACCGCTCGGCATTGACGGTCGCCGGGCGCATCACAGCGGTGCGCAAGATGGGCAAGGCAAGCTTCCTCGATCTGCGCGACGCCTCAGGCCGCATCCAGACCTACTTCAAACAGGAGAGCCTGGGCGCTTCGGCCTACGAAACGCTTCAGCGAGACATCGACCTCGGAGACTTCCTGGGCGTCACTGGCACTGTGTTCCGCACAAAGACCGGCGAGCCAACCGTTGAGGCGAGGGAGTTTGTGCTCCTGGCCAAGGCGCTGAGGGCACCGCCGGAGAAGTGGCACGGGCTGCATGACGTTGAGGTGCGCTTTCGCCAGCGCTATCTGGACCTGATGGCGAATGAGGAGGCACGCGAAACCTTTCGCGTCCGGTCGCGCGTGATAACCGCGATCCGGCGCTTTCTGGACGCGCGCGGCTTCATGGAGGTGGAGACGCCGGTGCTTCAGGGGAGCGCCGGCGGCGCCGCAGCCCGCCCCTTCGTCACCCACCACAATACACTGGACCGCGAGTTCTGCCTCCGAATCGCTCTGGAGCTGTACCTCAAGCGTCTCGTCGTCGGCGGATTCGACCGCGTCTATGAGATCGGCCGCATCTTCCGCAACGAGGGCGCCTCCACGAAATACAACCCCGAGTTTACGATGCTGGAGTCTTACCAGGCCTACGGGGACTACGAGCAATTGATGGAGATGGTGGAGGAAATGGTCTCCAGCGTCGCCGGCGAGGTCCTGAATACAACCAGCGTCCCTCACGGCGACGGAGAAATCAACCTCGCGCCGCCCTGGAGGCGCCTGCCGCTGCGAGACGCGATCCAAGAGCGCTGCGGAGTCGATTTCGAGACGCATCCGGACGCCGCGTCTCTGGGCAAGGCAGCAGCAGCGAGCGGCGTGGCTGTTGAGCCGTCGTGGGGACGGGGAAAGATCATCGACGAGTTGCTGACGGTCCACGTCGAACCTCACCTGGTCCAGCCGACGTTTCTGACCGACTATCCGGTAGAGCTGTCACCGCTGGCGAAGCGTAAGCCGGGCGCCCCTCACCTGGTGGAGCGCTTCGAGCTGTTCATCGCGGGTCGCGAGGTTGGGAACGCCTACACTGAGCTGAACGACCCGGTGGATCAGCGCGAGCGCATGCGGGAGCAGGCAGGGCTGCGCGCGGCAGGCGACGACGAGGCGGACGTCCTGGATGAAGACTTCCTCGTCGCGCTGGAGTACGGAATGCCGCCGGCAGCCGGCCTGGGCATCGGCATCGACCGGCTGGTGATGGCGCTGACGGGGCACAGCTCGATCCGTGAAGTGATCCTCTTCCCGGCGCTGCGAGAGCGGTCCCCATAGTGGGCCGGCTGAAGGCCGTCGTCTTCGATCTGGACGGTGTGCTCTGGGACGGCGAGCCTCTTTACCACGAAGCGTTCAACGTGGTCTTGAAGCCGTATGGCCACGCGATCACGATGGATGATTACCTTTCCATCATCGGCCATTCCGTGGAGGCGGCCTGGCAGTGGGTGCTGGATCATTTCCAGATAACGGAGAGGCTCGAGCGATTCCTCCGAGCATACGATAAGGCGGTTCTCCGGTTGCTCAGCCGACCGGTCGAGCCGCTGCCCGGCGTACGCGCGATCCTCGACGAGTTGCATGCGCGCCGCATCCCCATCGCGCTCGCCTCAGCCTCCCTGCGGCAGTGGGTGGACGCGACACTGCGCGGCCTGGGTCTGGAAGACGCGTTCCAGGCGACGGTCTCGGCCAGCGAGGTTGAGCACGCCAAGCCCGCGCCGGACCTTTACCTGAAAGCGGCACGCTTGCTGGATATTCCCGCGACGGATTGCCTGGCAGTGGAAGACACCGCGACGGGCATCGCTGCGGCAAAAGCCGCGGGAATGTTCGCGGTGCAGGTGCGCGCCGCTTCGACGGCGCTCCCGCCGCTGGCAGAGGCCGACCTGGTGATCGACGACTATTCGCAGTTCGACCTGTCGCTCCTTGAGGGGGCTGCGACGGGCAACGTGAAATGATCGAGGGTGCGTCCGCCTCTCGCGACGCCGGCCACCCACCGCCGGCGGCAGTCCGCGAGGTCGTCGACGCTCTTGTCGCCACCCTCGGTGATGACCTGCGCGCCGTCCTCTGGCACGGCTCCGAGGCGCGCGGCGAGGCGAAGCCCGACTCGGACCATGATCTGATCATCGTCCTTAAGGATGCGGACGACGACGTACTGGCACGGCTGCGGCAGGTTTTCCAGGGCAGACCTAACTGGTCGTCATTCGTCCAGACTGAGAAGGAGCTACGAGAGTTCCCGTCTGACGGCCGGTTGCAGTTCCATTTCGGCGTCATCCCTCTTTACGGCGACATAGACCCGCCGCCCTACACGCGCGACAACCTGGTCAACGACCTGCGCGTCCTCGCGCGCGACATCCGTTTCGAGTGCCGCTACCGCCTCCTGCACAAAGAGCCGGAGTACACCGGGATGGACCCGGCCGACGCCAACTTCCTGCGCTTCCGCAACATCCGAATGCTTCGCTACGCCGCCAAGCGGGCTGTGCTCGCGATGAAGACCCGCGAGTTGCTTGAAGGCCGCTCCTATCCGCTCACGAGGGAGGAGTTGCGGCCGCGTTTATCTGACCCGGAAGAGCTCCAGATCCTCGATATGCTGGAGAACTGGCCGGACCATCAGGACGCCTTCGTCCAGGACCTGACGCCGCTGGCCCTTGCGCTGGACCGCTTTGCGCGCACGCTGGTCACCGGGCTCGAGATGAGATCATGAAGCGCCACTTCACCGCCACCGCCTTCGTAGTCCGCGATGACAGCACGCTCCTGCACTGGCACAAGCGGTTGCAGCAGTGGATGCCGCCGGGCGGGCACATTGAGCCGGACGAAGACCCGCTAGAGGCCGCGCTGCGCGAGGTGCGGGAGGAGACCGGGCTGGCCGTGGAGGTGATACCAGCGGGCGTCGCGCTCCCGTTCGACTACCCGGAGCAACTCCCACCACCGTACACGATCCTGATCGAAGACATCCCGGGCCCCGAGGAGCCGCACAAGCACATCGACCTGATCTACTTCTGCCGCCCGCTGGACGGCGCCGGACAGCCACCGATCGGAGACAAGACTCTGCGCTGGGTGCACGCTGACGAACTGCGCGCGAACGCCGCGCTTGAGGTCGCCGGCTGCGGCCTATCGGTGCGCGTACCGGAAGACGTGCGGCAACTGGCGCTGATCGCAATTCAATTCGCCGCAGGCGGAGACTGACGCATCGAAGCCGGTCGACCTTTGTCCCTTTGTCCCTTTGACCCCCTGACCCCGAACCCCCTACCCTGATCCCATGCTGAGCATCCAGCTACTGAGAGAGCGGCCGGAGGACGTACGCCGCGCCCTGGCCCGCCGCAACACTGGGGCGCCGCTGGACGAGGCTCTGGCGCTGGACGCACAATGGCGCACCGCGCTCGGCGAGGTAGAGGATTTGCGCGCCGAGCGCAACGCGCTGTCCAAAGAGATCGGTGAGCTGGCTCGCCAGGAGAAAACAGCCGAGACCAAAGAGGCGAAGCACGCCCAGCATCGCCGTAGTGACCTGACGGCCCGATCGTCCTTCCTGGGTGAGCGGCTGGACACGTTGGAGAACACCCTGCGCGACTTAGAGGTGCGGCGCGACAAGCTCCTCTTAGAGATACCCAACGTTCCGGCGGAGGACGCGCCGGACGGCCCCGACGAGTCCGCAAACGTCGTCGTGCGCCAGTCAGGCGAGCCACCAGCAATGGATTTCGAGCCGAAGCCCCACTGGGAGTTGGGCGAGACGCTGGGCATCATCGACTTCGAACGCGGCGTCAAGCTGTCCGGTTCGCGCTTCTTTGTACTGAAAGGAGCGGGCGCGCGCCTGGAGCGGGCGTTGATCGCCTGGATGCTGGACTTTCACACGGCCCGTGGTTACACGGAGGTCCGTCCACCGTACATGGTGAAAGAGCAAGTGATGCTGGGCTCCGGCCAGCTGCCCAAGTTCGCCGATAACCTCTACCACGACGCGGAAGCGGACTACTGGTTCATCCCCACCGCGGAGGTCCCCCTCACGAACCTCTACAGCAACGAGGTCCTGGACGCAGGCATCCTTCCCCTGAACTACGTTTCGCATACACCCTGTTTTCGTCGCGAGAAGATGTCCGCCGGCAGAGACGTGCGAGGCATCAAGCGCGTCCACCAGTTCGACAAGGTGGAGTTGTACAAGTTCGTTGCGCCGGAGCAGTCCGCAGCCGCACTGGACGCGCTTGTCGAGGACGCCTCGGCCGTCGCGCGCGCCCTTGGCCTTGCCCATCGCGTCGTCGAACTATGCAGCGGTGACCTGGGGTTCAGCGCCGCGAAGGCGTTTGACATCGAGATCTGGTCGCCGGGAGTCGGAGAATGGTTGGAGGTGTCGTCCTGCTCTAACTGCACCGATTTCCAGGCCCACCGTGCCAACATCCGCTTCCGCCGCGAAAAGGGCGGCCGCCCGGAGCACCCTCACACTCTCAACGGATCGGGCCTCGCCATCCCGCGCACGCTGATTGCCGTGCTGGAGAACTGCCAGCAGGCGGACGGGACTGTCACCGTGCCGGAGGTGCTGCTGCCCTATATGGGCGGCCTGACTGTCATTCGCTGAAGGATCAAACGTGAAGAGGCGGCGAGCTTGTGCTCGCCGCCTCTTTGTCTGGCTTCGACGTGGGGGCTAAGTTTTGTCCTTGCCGTCGTTCCCCGAGCCGTTGTCGTGGTCGGCGGGGTCGTCCTTGTTGGCATCCTTGCCTTCGTTACCCTGGCCGTTGTCGTTGCCAGCAGGGTCGCCGCTATTCCCGTTGCTTCCGTCGTTGCCCTGGCCATTGTCGTGGTCGGCGGGGTCGTCCTTCGGGCCATCGTTCCCCTGGCCGTTGTCGTGGTCGGCAGGATCGTCCTTGTTCCCGTCGTTACCATCGCCCTGGCTCTGATCGGCAGGGTGGTCCTTGCACCCGTCGTTGCCGGTGCCGTTATCGTGGTCCGCAGGGTCTTCTTCGCTGCCAGGAGGGTTGTCGTTTCCGTGGCCGTTATCGTGGTCCTGCGGGCTTTCCTCGCACGCGCTGGGGTCTTCGCCTGCGTCTTCGGCGGGCGGGTCGCCTTCATCCGAGCCCTGCCCCGCATCCGCGTCTTCGCCGGCCGGCTCACCACTCGGCTCATCTCCGCCGGTGGAGTCTTCGCCCTGTTGGTCGTCGTTGCCCTGTTCCGCACCCTGGCCCGGCTCGTCGTCGGATCCGGCTCCGTCCTCCGCCGCCGGTTCGTCGCCTGCGGGCTCGTCCGCTTCGGGCTCCTGGCTGTCTTCGGGCGCGTCGGCGCTGTCGTCGCCGGGCTCCTGCGCCGGCTCGTCCTGCGGCTCGTCTGCGGTCGTATCAGCCCCCGCTGGCGTCGCCGGCGGGTCTTCCGATTCCCGTGGACTCTGCACTGCCGGACTGGACTCCTCAATGGCGGCGGGCTCCGGCTCCTGTGTCTCTTCGCCGGCGTCGCCGGGCTCGCCGCCCCGAGATGGCCCCACCTCGGGCGTGAGAGCGACGAAGGCAACGGCGCTGTCGGTGACGCTGTCCGCCGGCATAACGACCGTCTCCGATACGATGTTGCCTATCTCCATAACGCCGCCGGGACCGGCCATAGAGATGAACGTCGAGAGCGCGATAGGCAAGATCACCGGACTTGCCGCTGCTTTGACCCAAACTAAGAACTTCATCCCAAACCTCTCTCACTACCCTTCCTGGCATATTATGCCGCGTATGCGCTCGAAAGTTAGGGTTTGGTAAGTTAACGATCGGTTGCCGCTGGGGAAACAAAATGAAATCGGCGGGCCGTCCGCCCGCCGATTATGGATCGCTGGATGCCCTAGCGGCGTCCGTAGGCCTTCGCGAAGGAGGGAGGGCCGTGAGCCTTCGATGCGCCCGCGTCCGCCTCGTCTTCGTCGTCTGCCCCGTCCGCTTCCTTGTTCCCGGCGGACACCAGTTGCCCAAGGTTCTTCGCGCTGCCATCCAATGCGGCCTGCTCTTCGTCGGTCAGAGCCTTGAAGAGCTGGCCAAACGCCCACGCGCGCCCACCATCATCCCCAATTGGGATCGTGGCCAGAAGCTCGTCCAGCGTCATGCCCTTCGCTCGCGCGAGCGTGTACAGCTTGAATAGCGCCCCGAAGCCGATGCCTTCACCGTGCCTCGCGAGCACCTCTTCCCCGCTCGCTCCGAATTCATCGGCGATCGCTTGAGCGACCTTGCGCGCGCCATCGGCATCATCGCCACCGTCCACCTCCTGGGCCGCGTCTGGCGTTTCCGGGTCTGCCACATCTTGTGCTTCTGGGAAGGTGGCCCGTGAGCCAGGCGCGTCGCCCGCCCCGGCGAAAGCGGAGTACGATCCGGCGGCCGCCAGGGTGACGATGATAGCCAGCAAGGTGAAGGGGTAGGTGCTCTTCATCCGAGATGCCTCATGGTGTTATGTATACATTATAGTACATGAGGCGGTGCTATCATGGTGCCGCGATGCGCATCCTGGCGATAGACATCGGTACCGGCACGCAGGACATCCTCCTGTTTGACTCCACCAGGTCCGTGGAGAACGCGCTCCAGATGATCATGCCCTCCCCCACGCAGATCGCCGCGGGGCGCATTCGCCGCGCGAGCGCAGACCGGCGCCCGGTCGTGCTAACGGGCACGATCGCCGGCGGCGGGCCCTGCCACTGGGCGCTTGAAGACCACCTGCGCGCCGGGCTCGCTGCTTTCGCCACGCCTGAAGCCGCGGCCACCTTCGACGACGATCTCGACAGCGTCCGCGGCATGGGCGTGACGATCGTCTCGGAAGACGAGGCTGCGACGATCGACGCCGAGCGCGTTCGCCTAAGCGACCTGGACCTCGATGCGATCCGCGCTGCTCTCCGCGCCTTCGACGTGGACGTTCGCTTTGACGGTCTCGCTCTGGGCTGCCTGGACCACGGCGCGGCGCCGCCCGGCTACTCCGACCGGCTCTTCCGCTTCGAGCACCTGCGCCGCGTGGTTGAACAAAGGAACGACTTGAGGGCATTCGCCTACCTGCCGGACGAGCTGCCTCCGTACCTCACCCGCGCGCGCTCACTGATGCAGGCGACGGACGGCGACGCTCCGTCGGTCTTCCTGGATACCGGCCCGGCGGCGGCGCTGGGAGCGCTTCAGGACCCGCGCGTCGGCGACGCGCAGGCGCAGATGGTGCTCAACCTCGGGAACATGCACGCACTCGCTTTCCATCTGCGGGGCACCGAGATCATCTCGCTCTACGAACACCACACCGGAGAGATCACAGGCGAGCAGATCGAGGACTTCACAGAGCGGCTGATCAACGGCGAACTCCCGCACGAAGACGTGTTCAACAGCAAGGGCCACGGGGTGTATTACGCCGATAGGAAGGAGGAAGGAGGAGGAAGGAAGGAGAAGTTGCTCATCGCGGTGACGGGGCCGCAGCGCGGCAAGCTGCGAGGCAGCCGCCTCGAACCCTACTTCGCTGTCCCGCACGGGGACATGATGGTGTCCGGTTGCTTCGGCCTGCTCTGGGCGTTCGCGGAGAAGTATCCGCAGCACCGGGAAGAGGTGCTCGGCGCGCTGGGCGTGAATGGCGTGACGTAGATGGCGCGACGAGCCGGCCCGCTTAGAAGTAGTTGACCGTGATCCCACCGTCGACCACGAACGCTGTCCCCGTCGTCCACGACGACTCGTCCGACGCCAGGTATAGCCCCGCGTAGACGACATCTTCCGCACGGCCGAAGCGGCCGAGCGGGATGCGGTTCAGGCGCTTCATCTTCTCTGCCTCGCTCGGAAACAGCGTCTCCAGCATCGGCGTCAGGATCGGGCCGGGGCAGATCGCGTTGGCGCGCACGCCCCGCGGCCCGTACTGCACCGCGAGCGAGCGGGTAAGCGAGATGACGGCGCCCTTGCTTGCCGTGTACGCGTCCTGGGGTACCGTGCAGCCCATCAGCGCGGTGAACGAGGCGATGTTCACCACGGAGCCGCCGCCCGCCCTGATCAGCTCCGGGATACCGTACTTACAGCAGAGGTAGACGCCCTTCAGGTTCACGTCGATCACGCGCTGGTAGACCGCTTCGTCCGTATCGATCACCGATGTATCGTCGTTGGGAAAGATCCCGGCGTTGTTATAGAGCACGTTGAGCTTCCCGAACGCCTTGACGCCGGCATCCACCAGCGTCTTCACACTCTCGCTCGACGTGACGTCGCAGCGCGTGCCTACTATCGCGCCACCGTCTGCCTCGACCAGAGACACCGTCTCCTTGACCGCAGCTTCGACGACGTCACCCGCGACGATCTGCGCGCCCTCCTTCGCGAACATCTGGCAGGCCAGCCGGCCCATGCCGCTGCCGGCGCCGGTGATGAGGACCGTCTTCCCTTCAAGCCGCATCGTTCTCCTCCGCGTTGCTCAATTGCCCTGCTGTTTGGCGAAACGTTGAGATTCTCCGCCCTCCTCCCCGCCTTCCTTCCAACCCGCCCGGCTCAGAATGACACGTTTGGCCTCTACACCATCTCGAAATAGCGCCGCCGCTCCCAGTCCGTCACTGCGCGGCGGTGTTTCTCGACCTCCCACTCGCGGAAGGCGACGTACTGCTCAACGAACTCGTCGCCGAACCACTCTCGCGCCAGCTTGCTGCCGCGGAAGCGTTCGAGAGCCTCCGGCAGCGACAACGGCAGTGGTGCGGCCTTCTTCGCGTTGTAAGCGCTCCCCTTCACCAGCTCCGGCGGTTCCAGCTTCTTCTCGATGCCGTGCAGACCACCGGCGAGCGTCGCCGCGAACGCCAGGTACGGGTTCAGGTCCGCCCCGGGCGCGCGGTTCTCGATGCGGATCGCGTTCGGCCCGCCGGCGATCACGCGCAGTGCGGCGGTACGGTTCTCCAGGCCCCAGGTGAGGTTCACCGGCGCCCACGTCAGCGCGACGTAGCGCTTGTACGAATTCACGTTAGGCGCGTACAGCACCATGAACTCCGGCAGCGTCGCCAGCACTCCCGCGGAGTAGTGCCTCAGCGTGTCAGACATGCGGTGAGCCGCCCCCTCATCCCAGAAGACGTTCTGCGAGCCGTCCGCTGACCAGAGCGACTGGTGGATGTGCCCGCCGCAGCCGTCGACATCGTCCGCGTACTTGGCCATGAACGTCGGCGTGATGCCCATCAGGCCGGCGATCTCCTTCGTCGCGCTTTTGTAAAGCATCGTCTGGTCCGCCGCCCGCAGCACCTCCGTATAGCGCAGGTTGATCTCGTACATCCCGGCGCCGTGCTCGCGGTTGTACGCCTCCACCGGCAGGCCGTAGTCGCTCAGCATCCGGCAGACGTGGCCGATCACCGGCTCGTCGATGCCCGCGTGGTGGATGCTGTAGCAGTTCAGCCCCGGGTTCAGCGGCCGCAGCCCGAAGTACCCCTTCTCGCGCAGGCTCTCCTGGTCCTCGCGGAAGAAGCGCACCTCCAGCTCCGCCGCCATCTTCGAGACGTACCCCGCCGCGCGCGCCTTCTCGACAACGCACTGCAGTACGAAGCGCGGCGAGACGGGCAGCGGCTCGCCATGCTCAGTGTAGAAGTCGCAGATGCAGCTCGCGCTCCCCTCTTCCCACGGCACGATCGCGAACGTGCTCAGGTCCGGCCGCATGATGATGTCCGCGAACCCCGTATCCCAGTTGCTGAACGGCAGCGAGCCGATCACCTCATCCTGGATGTCCCAACCGAAGAGCACGTCGCACTGCGCGAAGCCGTCGCCTGCGGCCGCCGCGAGGAATACCTCCGCGCTCACCCGCTTGCCCCGATACACGCCGTCCAGGTCCGGCCCGCCGATCTTCACCGTGCGGACGTGCTTCTCCTCGATCAGCTTCGATACGGCCTTGATGTCCATTCGTGTGCCTCCGGGGCGTGGTAGGCGAGATTGTATCATCGCGGGCGGCGCTCGTCTGCCGGCACGCCCTCGCCGGGCGTTTATCCGGCGCTGGACCCGTCTCGGCCTCCCGACCGGGCTACTGGGGACCCACTGCTACAACTATGGATCCCCAGTCGAACAGCGTTCGCCGGTGGCCTCTAGCAGGATTGCTCCGGGAGGATCCGGCTCGTGGTCAGCGGACCAACCTTCGACGGTATCCGTCGAGATGCTGGCTCGCACGGGCCACCAGGTAAGACCGTCGGCCACCTCAGATGTTCCCTGGATGCACACTTTCGTGGCTTCCTGGAGTCGGCCTTTCACCTGTGCGGTCCTGGAGGGCGCTCCGCGAACGAAGAGGTTTAGCGGCGCCACGTTCCTGACGATCGCCTCGCACCCGCTCCGCAGCGCTTCACAAGCTTCGCAGCCGTCGAACGCCTCCTCGCTCAATACCGTGACCTCAACACGCTCGATGTACCAGCGATCGGTCGACCGGATGAAATGATAGGTCTCCTGGTAGCTTGAGCGTTCACCATTGGAGAGTTCGTTGCTGTCTCGCCGGTACGCGCAGCTTGTCCAGGTGGCGATAGTCTCGGCGGAAGCCATGTCAGGTCCCGTGGACACAGGGTCGTCGACGTCGATACTCTCGCGTGTCGAGTCGGTCAGGACGCCACGAGAGTCTGAGTCTTCAACCGCGACAGCGAGTTGCGTATAGGCATCACCTATGGCAATGGCGTCCAGGCCGGCCAGACTTTGAGTCCGAAGCGCCTCGATCCTCTTGGCGTTGTACCGATCTATCAGGTCGCGAATGTCCTCGGCATCAGCGGCGCCTAACGCCGAGCCAATCGGTACGACCGATGCCGTCGCCGGGGCGCCGGGCGAGGGGCTGACCGAGGAAGCATCGCCATCTGCTGGCCCCGCTGGCGGCCCGCCATCATCGCCGCCGCTCACGAGCAACACGACGCCTGCAACGGCGACCAGCATCGCGGCGATGGCGGCCGCGCCCATCGCGAAGCGGATCAGCGGCACATCGAACAAACGACCCAGGCCCGCTGGCTCGTCCAGCAGCTCGACCGCAGCACCGGCCTCCGAGCGAATTTCATACAGGTGGACAGCTTCCTCGAAGCCCTTGAGCTCAGCGGGTCCGATATCGGCAAAGAGGAGGCCCTTGCCGGCGACGAGCTGACGGACGACGTCGGACGCCAGGATCTTGCCCGGCTCAGCACGCGCGCAAACCCGCGCCGCGAGTTGGACGGCAGTGCCAAACACGTCCGCGTCTTCCGTCACCGGCTCACCGGCGTTCAGACCGATCCGGATATTGAATGCGAGGTCGGGGTGCGCTTCGTTGTGTTCGATCGAGGCCGCTTGAATGGCGACGGCGCCGGCCACCGCGCGCCTCGCAGACTTGAAAGTGGCCATGATGCCATCGCCGGTGTGCTTTACCTCCACGCCCCCGTTGAGTTCCAGCGCTCGCCGGACGATGGCGTTGTGAGCACGCACCATCTGCTGGGCTCGGTCGTCGCCCAAGCGCTGCGTGGTCCGCACCGAGCTCTCAATGTCGGTGAAGAGGATCGTTAGCAGGCCCTGGGACGAGCGTTTGGTTCGACGCCGGTTACGAGATGACGACAAGGTGCATCCCCCAGTCGCGCCTCATTCTACACCTCCATACGACCAGCATCAGTATTGGCAGCCACGATGCGAAAGCTTCCACTATCAGCCTCGGCGCCGTCGAATCTGCGTGAGTCGCTCCACCGCTGCTACCACGGAGTTCGTCGCCTCAGGGTTCGCCGAATCGCCAATCCAGCGATGAGACCAGCCAGCAACGTGACTGCAGCGACCACGTTTCGGTCCGCCTCCGCCAACGCTGATGCCGGGCCTCCCCCTCTTGGAAGCGACGCGGGCCCGATCACCGTCGCAAGGGGTGCCTGGCCGATCCGGACGTCGTTGGCGCTGTTTGGATCTGTCACGTGCAGGTGCTCCAGATGAGCTTCGAACGTTACCGTGAACGTGTGAGTGAGGATTTGGGTACAGGTCACAGCAAAATAGAAAGATAGCGAAAACGGCGTGGAGGTGGGCACGGCTGCGACGCCCCACGTCTGAAAGGCAATGGGACTGGTGCAGCCGACGGGCAAGGTCAAAAAAGTCCCGTTGACCACGAAGTTGTTGACGGGGCCGAACGAGCCATTGTTTCGGTAATCCACCGTGGCCTGGACGAAGAAAGGCGTACCCAGAGCGACAGCGCTCGGTGCGGTAACGCTGACTCCAACTATCTCCAGATCAGCAGTCGCGAGCACTGCGGTGTTGGAAGAGGAACCAAGCGAGTTGTTCGCGACACCACTCTCTAGCGCTCCCGGATCGTCTTCAACCACCCTCACTGCGGCGCTGAAGTCGTGAAACGATGGATTCGCGCAGGTCACGGCGAAGACTTGCGATGGCAGATCGAACGGCGTGTTGAGCGCGAGACCCAGGTCCTGCAGAGCGGCGTCAACCGGTTCCACCGTGCAATCAGCGGGGACGCTCAGGCTCACCGTCACATCCGCGTTAACGGGTGTGGCCGGGCCGTTGTTGACGACGGTCCCATCGACGGTGACATCGAACGCGCTTCCAGCGGGGGCGGTTGCGGGCGCGCTGACGCCAACGCTGGTGACCTCGAGGTCAGCGGGCGGCGGGCAAGGTTGGTCGATCGCAACGTGGCCGTCATTGATGTTGTCGGGTACCAACGCGTCGCCGTTCAGGTCGACTGTCGCGGCGTTGCCGTTGTCGAGGACAAGTTCGTAGACGCCGGGCGCGGCGGCCTGCACTGTGGAAAGGCCCAGCCGCTGGAGCACACCGGGGCCGGTTTCCGCTACGTCCGCGGCCACCGCTCCGCCGAAATCTGCAGCGCCACCTTCAAATGCGCCGTCAGATTCGGGCACGGGTTCGCTTGCGTCGAAGATTGCGCTGCCCGGGGTAGCCGCGAGGAGAAAGTTTGGATCTGACGCCGTGACGTTAAGGCTGGCTGCCGCATACTCCAGTATGAACTGATATGCCAGCAGCGGATTACTCGCCGGCACGCCGATCGGGCCGACGACGATGTCGACGTCCAGGGTGTCGACGCTGTCTTCGTCCGCGTCCGCGATGTCGTTTTCGTTTATGCGGGCACAGACCTCAACGCTGCCGACGCTGGTGGTGGTGTTGGCGGGCGCCGCGCCCGGGTCCATGTCGACTGACATGTTGTCGACGCCGCCGGCGTGACTGGCCAGCGTTGGAGTGGAGCCCATGGTCAAAGACACCGAGGCCAGCGCCACGACAAGCAGCAGCAACCCCACCTTGGCCAGGAATGATCGCGTAGACATTTCGCCTCCTTTCGCTTCGATCCAACTTAGCACTGGAGTCCTATCGGCGGGACGGCTACGAACGCTATGCGCTCGCCGTCGGCTGACCAGTCAGCCGTCCCTATCCCCCGCGCAGACTCGACCAGTTTGCGTAAGCCCGTGCCATTTGAGTTCACGATGTAGAGGTCCCTGCGGCCAACATGTTCGGGCGCTTCCGCGTTGAAGATCACCTGGCTGCCATCGGGCGAGAGGGCAAGAGCATCGCCCGCGGGCGTCAAGTCCCCCGAGACTATGCGCTGGGTTTCGCCTTGCAGATCAAACACCTCGATCTGAGTCGTGCCGTCGCCGGGGTTGTCGTAGACGGCCGCCATTTTCCCATCCCGAGACAGGTCGAACAAGGACCCATCACGCAGGACGCGTTCGACGACTCCGTCGCTCGCCCGAGCGATGGCAACCTCCAGGCGAAACTGCTCCCGCAATTGCCGGAACATAATCCGCTCGCTGTCGGGCATCCACGCCGCGCCGCTACCCGAAACGACACCAAGTTGTCCGCCATCGACGCCGACGATTGTGATTCCGGCGATCCGATTGGAGGACGAGTATGAGAGCTTGGTTCCATCCGGGGACCACGCGAGGTCGTCGAAGCCCGACGCCGCGGCGTTGGTCGCGATGGTCCTCACGTTTCCAGTTGCCACGTTTATTAGATTCACGTCTGATCCAGCGTACGCGATCTGGCTACCATCCGGTGACCAGGCGTAGGTTAGGCTCTGGAACAGCTCGCGCGGCTCGTTGCCGCCGTCGGCAGCGACCAGGAACACTCGGTTGGGGCCAGATGGATCCTGAATACCAACAAGCAGGCTGCTGGAGTCAGACGCCCAACGGAAGCTACTAATGAAGCCCGTGAGGTTGGGAAATGAAGCGATCTGCCGCGCCACGGCGGAGTCGCCGGCGGCCATAGACAAGGTCCGGTCGCAGTGGCTGGTCACGACCACCAGGCTCTTGCCGTCTGGCGACCAGGCGGCGCGGAAGCCCGTAAACGGTCCGCGGACCCCGCTGCCATCATGGCGCACTATGTACACGCCGTCCTCTATCGTGGCCACTGTCTGAGGCAGAGGTGTCGGTGTCGCTCCGGCCGTGGCGGGGGGTTGGGAGACGGGTGGCGGCGACGGAGACGGGGTCGGCTCGTTACCGGCGTCGTCATCGCAGGCGGCGAAGAGGGCGAGCAGCGGGACGAGCAGGATGATCGTGTATCGCATTATCTACCTCGCTTCTACGAACGCGGTTCAACCGCTATGTCAAGCAGCGTGGCACCGCCGGCGGAGTCCTTCTCGTTAGGCGCGACCATTATGACCACCCGCACATCGCCCTTGACAAAGCTGCTGACAGACGTGACCTGTGAGCCCAGGTTCTCGAGCCTCCACTGAGCAGGAGGCGGGTCCTCTGGCTGCCATCCCTGCGCCGGCAGCTCCCGCCCGTATAACTCCACGATGGCATCCTGCTCCTCCGGGACGAAGTATGACGTCTGTAGCTCTGCCGGCCCGATGCGCGCTCGGATGGCCGCTCCCGGCGGCAGGGGCAGCGAATCGCGCGCGGCGATCAGGTCGGCGGGCGATGGTGTCGGCGTCTGCTCCGTCTCCCCACCGCCGCCGCAGGCGGCGAGGAGGGCGAGCTGCAGGGCGACTAGGGCGAGCAGAATTGCGAATCGCATAGAGTACCTCCTCATCGGTCCGCCTTCCGGGCAAGCGCCAGCGCATCGCGATAGAGCTGACCGATTCCGGCTCCCGCCACGATCGTTAAGGGGCCGATACCGGCACTGATGAGCAGAACACCCGCTGCCGACGCTACAACTTCCGCACGACTCCATTCGCTATCAAGATGGAGATCCAGATAGTTGGCCGAGGCATACCCGAGGATCACGAGAAAGCCGGCGGCGGCGGTCAGCAGCCTGAACGTCGCCTGCACAAAACTGCTGATGATGCCGAGACTCGCCAGCACAATTAAGAACGCCGGGTCGAACTCATTGAACGGATCCATGGAGCCGGCCGCCAGGTGAACCTCCCTTGGGAAGGGGTTATCCAGTGCTATCCACAGAGCGAGAAACAGCCAGGCGATAGCGATGATTCTGACCAGTGACTTTATGAGTTGCGACGAAGACCTCAGGGTCCCCGATGGCGCTGGCGCCTCGATCGGACCGCCACCGCTGCCGCACGCGGCGAGGAGGCCGAGCGGGACGAGCAGGATGATGGCGTATCGCATGACGTATCTCCTACGGGTCCAGCACGGTGATCTTCGTAGCGGTGAGCGTTTTTCCAAGGCAATCCTCCCCACTCGGCGAGCATTCCTTGATGTTGTATTCGACGCCTACGTGCTGGCCTTGGCGGAGCCCGTTGACGCCCGGTATCGACGAGGGCTCGACGACTGTTTCAGCGGTGGTCTCGAACAGGACATTGAGTCCAGCGTCACAAGTGAGCTCCATAAGGTTGTCGGGATTCTGGTCGCCCGGGTTGTGAGCCAGGACCCCCTGACCACAAACATCGAGACGGGAGTCAATCACCCCGAGTTCGTCTGTGAGCGGATCGAGTGCGAGCTTGTCGGTCAGCATCCCGCTGGGGCAACAGAAAGCATCTTGGAAGAACACGACGGGATTGACGAACGTCGCGGAGTCCTCATCGATCGTCTCCCGGGCCTGCCAGCTGGAGTAGGCAGATTTGACCTGGCCACCTGGCATCGCGACGACCTCATGCACCCAGCCACACCCAGAGCCAGTGCCAGTGCAGTAATGGAAGGCGAGAACTACTGCCTCACGTTCGACGTCCAGGCGGAAAGTCCGAGCCTCTCCCAAGTCCTGGACGCCACCGCGGTGGTTCTTGCTGATGAGCCGGCTGCTCCAGCCGGCGGAGTCATCGTGGGCAAACACCTCCGCTCGGAACCAGCACGGAGTGGGGCCGAGGTTCGGATCCTGGGAGCAATCCTCCCTCGCTGGCACCGCCGAGGACGTGAGGTCTTCACAGCCAGACGTCGGTGTCGGCAGTGGCTCACCGGTCTTTTGATCTAGCGCCTGGCCGCTGCACAGCAGCACTTGAGAGATGGTGTGACTAATTACAACGATCTGCCCGGCTTCGCTGCCGTCCAGGCTGACCTCAAGCGACTGGTCGAGCACGTAGCCGGGCTGAAGGAGGGACTCCGGAGCAGGCCTCTCGACCTCCGACGTGGGTGAAGCGGTGGCAGTCCGGCGAGGCGTCCGGGTCGCCGCCGACGCAGGCGACGGGCTGGCCGTGTGTGCGACGACTTCCGGCTCGGCATCACCGTCCCCTGGGACCGCGACGACCGCTACTGCGACCAAGCTCCCTACTACGAGGAGGACTGCACTGGCCGCGAGAAACTGGTTCCGGCGGCTCTCACCCAGCCATCGACGGAATTGATTGAGAAGGTTCATTGGATTCATGGCTTACCTCCTACGGTTGGGACTCATAGACAGCCGGCTTCACTCGCGCGGCGAGGACGGCTCCCGCCACGGGAAGAACAGGAAGCAGGAAAAAGGGAAAGACCAGCGCGACGGCCGGAAACACAAGCAGCAGGGCGGCCCTTCGCGGCCGCGCACCGACCGTGCGGGCTGCCACGATGGCCAGGGCGCCGGCCAACGGCCAACAGAAAAACGCCAGTCCCAAGAGGATGCGGTACACCGGCCCCTCGTTCACGGATCCCATGGCGAACAGAGGCAGGACGACCAGCCAGAGGCCAAAGGCGGCGATCGCCGTGAGCGTTGCCAGCACCGCCGAGAGGCGATCGGCAGACCTCGAGGTGTTCACGGTTCGCTTCTGGCGCCAACCCGCGGCGATCGCGCAAGAGTTCGGATCGGCAGGGGCAAGATGGCGTATCGCATGGGGTACCTCCCAAGGACGCTCACCTATTGGCCTCCCAGCGCTCCCACCTGTCGTAGCAGTCGTCGCAATCACCGGAGAGGTAGTCGGCGGTCCAGCGGGAAGAGGCCGCAACGGCATCGGAAGTGAGGCGCCACGAGCCGTCGATGAACAGCCAGTTTGAGATCCGAGCCTGGCGGTGAGGGCCTTCTTGTCCCGTTGGATCGACGATGCCCGTCAAGATGGCCTGATAGATTTCGGGAGCCCCGTCTTCCGGCGGCGACTCACCTAGGTAGTGGGGCGGCAAGGAGACCGCAACAGAATGCAGGAAGGGGGTACCATCACCGAATTCGTCGCTGACGTCTGGGCGCGCGGTGCCGAAGAAGTCGTCAAGGCGGGCCGAATAATCGGCGAGGGTGGTGAACACGCCTTCGCTCCCAAGATAACCGACCCGAAAAGTCTCTACTATCGCGCCTGGTGTCTGACCAACGCAGGCTAGAACGAACTCCTCTTGGCCAGTGCACGTGTACGGCCGAGTCACAGCTCGGCCCGGGAAGAACTCAACGTCTCCACTAGCAACGGCTTCCTCTATTTGAGCGGCGAAGGCACGGAAGCCCTCCAGTCCGTCGGCTTCCGCCTGAACGATTGCTGTCGCCTCAACCGTCGGCGTCGGCGTCGCCGTGTCCTCCGGCGTTGGCGATGGCCGCGAGACGGAGGGAGAGGGCCTGGGCGTGGGCTGCGGTTCCTCGCCGCCGTCGCAGGCGGCGAGCAGTGCCAGCAGCGGGGCGAGCAGGATTGCGAATCGCATTGCGTACCTCCTACGGTTGCGGCTGCCAGGCGGGCTGGTCGCCTTGGGTCAGGTCGATTGTCTGCCGAGTGGTCAGATCGAACAGGCGTACGACGGGCGTGTCCCCGGGAACCAGATATGCGATGAACTGACCGGAAGGGGACCAGGCAGGGGAGAATGTCGCTCCGTCCACCAGCTTCTCTTCCGCTGTGCCGTCCAGCTTCAGGATGTAGAGGCCGGCAAGGAGCGGTCGGAACTGCTGTTCTGGTTCCGCATCTAGATCACAGACGCCGACATCGAAGCTGACGACGACAGTGTCGCTCCCGGGCGACCAATCGAAGCCGCCGGGGCCTCCGAATGCCTGCCCGCTAGGCTGCTGTTGCAGTTCGTCTATTGCACGGAGGGTCAACTCTTTCTTGCCGCCACCGCGGACATCGGATACGCTCAAGTAACTTTGGGGAGGACAGAGGCCACTTTTCCACCCGTATTCCTGTGCGATACGCGTGCCGTCCGGCGAGATGCGGCCAGGAGACGCGGGCCCAAATTCAACGTTGACCGGCTGCAAATCGACGCTGCCTTTAACGCTACCCTCGAACGTCACCTCATAGATCGGGGCAGCGAGCCCGCCGCTACCCTCCAGAACCTGGCAGCTGATGGGCACAAGCAGCGCCTGTCCATTCGGCGAGAAGATCGGCTGCCCGAAGACTAGAAGTGGCTCTCCGCACTCCTCTTTAAACGTGTCCTGGAACGGGTTCAGTTGGCCTAGCTGGATGCGGGCGACTTCACGGCCCGTCTGGTTGTAGACCGCGATCTCCCTCTCCTCCAATACAACATATAGGCCCCCGTCTCGTGACCAAGAGCCGCCAGCCGGGAAGGGGAGTTCGCTGGCGTTACCCTCCGAGTCTATGAGCAGGTGCCGCGGCGGCTCGTCGTTGGTAACGGCGTCAACTTCGAATGGTGATATCCAGGAAAAGGACAGGATGTTGCCTAGCCGCGTCACCCGCCGCTCCCCACTACCCTCGGCGTTGATCAACCAGATGTCGCCCTCCCGGACGAAAGCGAGCGTTTCGACTTGGGGCGAAGGGCTCGGTACCGCAGTTGCTCCGGCGCTCGGAGTGCCGAGCGCCGGGGCCGAGGCCGTCGGCGTCGTGGCGGGCTCGCCGTCGCCGCCGCAGGCGGCCACAAGCAGTAGCGCGGCCACCGGCATGAATAGACCCGCGTGTCGCATGATTTGCCTTCCTTCAGCGAGTGATCTTGCGGGTCGCCTGGCACAAGGTGTTATGGACATGGAACCCCCTCTCGATGC
Source organism: uncultured Dehalococcoidia bacterium (assembly GCA_964558415.1). GTDB lineage: Bacteria > Chloroflexota > Dehalococcoidia > SM23-28-2 > RBG-16-64-32 > CAZLDI01. The sequence goes on along the minus strand of CAZLDI010000005.1, from coordinate 60,577 downwards.
GATGTCTTCCCGTCTAAAGCCCCTGGTAGGATGAGCGGAACAGAATCTGCCGGCCGTCATCAGACCAGGCAAGATCGCTGTAGCCTCGGCCGCCAGACGTGGCCGCGACGTGGGTAACGCCGGACCCGTCCGCCTCGATAACGTATATCCCCGCATCGGTAGTCGCGCCGGCGAACATTGCCAGCCGCTCGCCATCAGCCGACCAGGCCAGCCGGTCACCTGCTCCGCCGCTTCCCAGCTCGAAGCGCGTCAGCTCACTCTCCCGGCCCGTCTCCAGCGGCAAGACGTAGACCGCCTCGATCCAGGCGTCCGGAGGGCTGCTGACATCGCGCCGAAAGACGATCGCTTCGCCGTCTGGAGACCAGGCGGCACCATGTTCGCTCTTCGCAGTCGTAGTGAGTCTGCGCTCGCCCGTCCCATCCGCGTTAACGATAACAAGGTCTGCGTTGCGGGAGGCGTCGTTGGTTGTGAAGAGTAGACTCGATCCATCTGGCGACCATAGCGGCAGGGACGGAAACGAGCTGAGTCCCGTGGCCACGACTTTACCCGTACCTGCCCGCGCATCGACTACGGTCAGCTCTCCTCTTGGCTGAAACGTTCCGTCCTCCACCACTCCAAGGAAAACGAGCGCCAGAAACGATCCGTCAGCGGACCATCCGGCGACAGTGTAGTGGCCGGCGGCGATGTCCAGCGGCACAGTCTGACCAGAGTCCAAGTCGATAATGTTGACGGCGTCGGTCAATTCCTCGGCGTAGGCGATCCGGGTGCTGTCAGGAGACCACTCAAATGAGGATGGGCTGTCGCCGCTGAGCTGTCGCTCGTTCTTCCCGTCGGCGTCGGAGACCCAGAATTGTCCGGGGGCGCCCTGTTCCTTTGACTTCGTGTAAGCACGCAGGTTGCCGTCCGGTGACAGCTTGCCTTGCCGCGAATCTGCGATCTGCCGTGTCACCTCGCCGGTCTGCAGGTCCACCGCATACTCGCGGGTCGCCTGGTTCGCGCTGGCAACGTATGCCACCTTGTCTCCTCGCGGCGACCAGGCCATTGCCCCAAAGCCGGCCCCAGGATCCGGTGTTGTGAGGGCCCTGATATCACCTCGCAACGTTCCCAGTCGAACAGCGTCGTCGCCGTACAAGAATTGCTTCGAGTCAGGGGAAAACCCGCCAAAACCGCCGTACAGTCCGTCCAGATTTGCGAGCACCTGCTCATCGCCGCCAGAGATTGGCACAAACCGCGGACTGCCGCACCCCTCATAACAACCACGAATCGCCACGCCCGAGCCGTCCGGCACCCAATCGATCGTATCGATAGCGACCCCCTGCCCGGTGGTCAGCCTCTTGGTCTGGCCGGTGGCGAGGTTCAGTACATATGTCCCCTTGTCCCCTGCGCCGATCGAGTAGGCCAGCTCGGTCCCATCGTGTGACCACGCAACATCACCAACCCCACAGGCGGTGACGACTTCGCTCGTTACGCCGTCGGCAAGTTGTACCAGCACGACGCTTCTCAGGTCCAGAAAGGTGCAGTCGCCCCCGCTCTCCCGCACGGCCAGCGCAACCTGCGCGCCGTCAGGCGATACATCGAAGTCGAATTTGCCGTAGGGGGAGGGCATCTCGCCCAGGCCAGAAGCTACCGTAGTCTCTGCCCGGCTGACGGTATCTATTGCTACAAGGTCGTTGCCGCGGGTGAACAGGAGCCTGGTATCCGGCGTCCACGAAAGCAACGTAACAGGCGACCCGTCAGGCGGCACCGGCTCTGAGTACAGCTCCGTTATTTCGAGACTTGCCGGCTCGACGACAGCCAGTACAGAGCTCGCGGTTCCGTCATCGCCGGTCGCGGTGCCACCGACGGCGAGACGGTCGCCCTCGGGAGACCAGGCGAGCTGTGCGTAGTCGTTATCCAGCCGGACCGCGAGCCTCGCCTGCCGGGTAACATCAGCGACGTAAACCCCGATTTGGCCACCCTCGCTCGCCGCGAAAGCCAGTCGTTCCCCATTCGGCGACCAGGCTATCTGGCGCCCGATATACCCCGCCGTCCGGTGGATGAGAACTGGCTCGCCGCCATCAGCGTCCACGACGAACAACTCTTCAGCGTCGACTATCGCCGGTAGCGCGGGGCCCGTCGCAGACGGACTCGGCGTCTGAGGCCTGGGCGATGCCCTGACGGCCGGCGGTGAGGGTGAAGGGCTCTGCTCGACGGACTGTCGGTCGCCATCATCGCCGGCAAATGCGACGAAGTAGGCGGCAACCCCTATCGCGGCGACGGCCACGATTCCCAGGGCCGCTGTCAGCAGTTGACGCTTCCGGCTCTCGCGGATCCATTGCGGAAATCTCCGAAGGGCCTCCTGAAGGTTCATGACCGGTACCCCCTTTGCGTCGAGTCAGCCACCGGAAGAAACGATGCCACCGGGGAGCGGATACTGCCCGCCCCCCGGTGAATCGGTGATCTTGGTCACAGTCCGGGGAAGTTATCTCGCGGCCAACCGCATTCTGCGGCGCGCAGATACGCCAGGGGACTCGATTACGACGGTTGGCCTGCCAGGCGGCTGTGCGGCCGGACTGAGGTGGCCTTAGCTCATGGCGCTCAGTGTGGTACCTAGCGAATAACGTGGCAATACCCAATATTAGGTACTAGCAAACCCGATCCGCACAGGCTCGTAGGAAACCGCCGTCGATTTCGCGGCAGGCCTGGCTGACCATGAGACCGCCGGTTTCAGCATGACCGGGTGTTCGTCTCGAAGACGGACAGCCCCCTCGAATAGAAGGTGGCTTAGGGCCCTACACGCTCGCCGTCGCGCCCTCTCCGCCGCCGGAACCGCGGACCGCCTTCAAGTCCGCGGCTGCGGTGCGGATGAGGGCGTTCGCATCGTCGCACATCTCCACCATCAGGAACCCCTGCTCGAGACGCTTGCGGGCGACGGCGGTATTCCCGGCGTGCGCGCCCGGCACGACGTTGTGCTGGCGGCACGCGTCCAGCACTCGCTGAATCGCGTCCACGAACGCCGGCTCGTCCCTGTCGGAAGCCGGCGGCAGGCCGAGCGAGATGCTGAGGTCCGCCGGACCGATATAGGCGGCGTCCACGCCGGGAACGCTGAGTATTTCGTCCAGATTGTCAACGGACTCCTTCGTCTCCACCTGCACGATGCAGAGCACCTCTTCGTCGGCGCGCGAGATGTAGTCGCGCCCCGCGTACAGCATCGCGCGGATGGGCCCGTGGCTGCGCATCCCGCGCGGCGCGTACCGGCAGGCGGCGACGGCGGCCTCCGCCTCAGCGCGCGTGTTCACGAGCGGCACGACGACCCCGTACGCGCCCGCGTCCAGCGACTTCATGATGATCCCCGGCTCGTTCCACGGGACACGCACGAGCGGGACTGTGTCTGTAGTTGAAATCGCCTGGAGCATCGTCACCGCCACCTGGTAATCGATGACGCCGTGCTGCATGTCAACGACAAGCCAGTCGAAGCCCGCGTGCGCGAACAGCTCCGCCGAGAAACTGGAAGGGACGGTCAGCCAGCCGCCGACGGCCGCTTCGCCCTTCGACCACATTCGCTTCAGTCGGTTCTCTCGCATCGCTGCGCGCCATTATATAAGCTGTGGCGTCTGCACGGTCAGTTTCCGGGCTCGTGCAGCACGTAACCGAAATTACTTGGCAATCCTTTCAACGTATCGGCGGAACGCCAGGTTGGCAGCACCCCTCAGCACCCGGCCGTGTCCGAAGCAGGCGATATCGAAATCCAACCCCGCAATCTTACGCATGCTCTCTTTCGCGAGCGCGATATCGGCCGTTGCCAGGCCAAACAAGGTACCCACAGGCGCGCGGAGGCCGAACATGTTGGCGGCTGCGTCCCCGACGAATAGCAGCTTCTTCGAGGGCATCAAGACAGATATATGACCAGGCGTGTGGCCGGGCGTATGCACGATCTCCAGCCCCTCGCCTATTGGCAGCCGTTGTCCATCGCTCAACTCGTGGTCGACCGTTGCTGCTTTCAATATGCGCCTGTAGCGCGCGGTGCGCCGGAACCAGACGGGGGCGATCAGCCGGTCAACGAGGCCTCGAGCAAACGGCCCTTCGTGCGGTTTCTCGCCGCGTATATATGTCGCGTCGGCGGGGTGAGCGTAGACCATCGCTCCGGTGGCCTCCTTCAAGTCCGCCGCGCAACCGGCGTGATCCACATGATAGTGCGTGATGATGATGTGCCCAACGTGAGCAACCTGCTGATTGTGACGAGCGATCTCTTGCAGTATCCGCTCTGACCATCCCGGGTAGCCGCTGTCTATCAGGATGACCTCGTCCGCTACCACGAGATAGGAGTGTACGATGCTCATCGGCAAGTCGTAGACGCCCGAGACTACTTCTCTAGCCATTGCGCAGTTGCCTCCTCTGCGGCGGCGCGACCCGCCCGATCATCGACCTAGATCCAGCGCCTTACCGATTCCCTGTACCGGACGTATTCGTCGCCAAACTTACGCGCCAGGTAGCCCTCCTCGCGGGCGATGACGCCGAGCGACAGGTAGGCGAACATGAGCGCGACCGCCACGAGCATCCAGGCGCTATCCAGCATGAGCGCGATTCCAATCTCGAGCAGGAGCATTGACAGGTAGATCGGGTTGCGGCTGAACCGATACGGCCCGCCGGCGACGACGACGGTCGCGGGCTCGCTGCCGCGAACAGGCGTCCCATGGCGCGAAAACTCGCGGACGGAGAGCATGAAGAGCACGATGGCGGCCGCGATGAACGGGAGGCCGACGACGTTGGGGAAGGAGCCGGGGAAGACTTCGACGGGGAGGAGGAGGTGGATCAAGCCCCCGGCGGCGAGAAGAGCCAGGAGGACAATCGGCGGCGAACCCAGAACGTCCGCGCTGTCTGTCGTCCCCATTACTTCATCGCCTCCAACTCATGGCCGGCGCTGATCAGGACCTCGCGCACTCGCTCAACGCGCTTGGCGTCGCCCTTCGTAGCAGCGCGGAACGCGGCCCGCATCAGGCGCATTGCCGGGCCCATCACCTCTGCCGCGCCGGGGCTGAAGGAGTCCCGCCAGCCGTCCCAGGCAGAGGCCCGGCTCCAGATGCGCTTCACGGCCGCGGCCTCCTTCTCCAGCTCCTTCTTGCCCTCATCGGCAATCGTGTAGATGCGCTTTCCCTCCTCGCCGGCTTCCATCCGGACCAGCCCCTCGTCCTCCAACTGCTGCAGGTTGGGATATACCGTCCCCGCGCTTGCCCGGTACATTCCGCCGGAGCGCGCCTCCATCTCTTTCATCAGCTGGTACCCGTGCATAGACCGCTCGGAGAGTAGTGAAAGGATGGCGAGCCGCACTTCGCCCGCCTCAAAGAATCGACGCCGCCAGCCCCACGGCCCGGGGCCGTGGCCGTGTTCCTCCGAGTCGAAGAATGCGCGCCACCGGCCGCGTTCACCCCGGCTTCTATGCACTCTCCTCACCCCAGTCTCGCCTTCGGCTGAGATGCGCCCGGCGGTGATACAGAACGATCGCGAACAAGAGACCTATCCCCAGGATCAACCATTTCATAGAGCGACCTCCACTAGCTGCGATAGATTGCGAGATATATCGTACGCTATACGCGGGCCTTGTCAAGCCCATGGGAAATAAGAGAGGCTCGCCCGTGGGCGAGCCTCTCTTATTTCGAAGGGAACGTTATTCTGTTGTTAGCTCCCGGTAGCGTCCTCAACCGGTGGCTCGCCGAACGGGGGGCGGAACCCGCCGTCTGGCCGGAACCGAGGCGCGCCTTCCGGACGCGGCCCGTCGTGTCCGGGGCGCCGGCAGGGCCCTTCCTCGCCGGGCACGGCGTTGATGATCCGGCCGATGTTCGTCTCGACGCCGGAGAAGATGCGGTCCGCCTGCTCCTGCGAGATGGCGCCGGACGTCACCTTCTCATCGAGCGGCGTCTTCACCTGCTCCAGCAGCGAGGCGCTGAACTCGTCGGCGGCCATCCCTTGCGATTCGGCGACCGCCAGCAGGCTTTGGCCTGACTCGAGCGCCTCCACCAGCTCCTCAACCTCCATACCGAGCACCGCCGCGGCGGCGGAGACGATGAACTTCACTCCGCGGCACTCTCGGTGGCCGTCCCGGGGCCGGTGCGGGTGACTCAGCGGCCCGTACTGTTCGATCCGCTCCTTGATATCCGCGGCCTGCTCCTCCGTAAGCGTCCCGCCCGCGCCCTTTTCGTCGATCATGTCGAAGCGGGCGTCGGTCATCGCGGCCGTCAGTTCCTCGACCGTAACGCCCAGGTTCTCAGCGGTCTTCGCGATGAACTCATCACCGGGCCTCCCACCATCCTCCGAGCCCTCCTGCGCGCCGACCACTCCCACCGCAACGATGCCCACCGAGAGAGCAGCGACCAACCCGACTATCAGCAGTACTTTCTTCATGCTCCAATCCTCCTTCTCTATTCTAGGATGCGTAGTGGACGCGCACGCCGTCCTTGGTCCAGCGCCCGTAGAGATCGCCCACCTTGAACGATCCGATGCCCTTCAGAAACGCGTGGCCCTCGCCTTCAGCCGTGAAGCTGATGCGTCGCGACTCCATCGTGACGTGCATGTCTTCGCCCGCCGCGTGGATCGTGCCCTTGAAGCCGGTGAACTGCACGCAGCGTCCCGGCAGGTCCACCCGCCGTCCGTCACCCCGCGCCTCGATGTTCTCGGCCCCGCAGACGATGACTTGACCGTAGCCGTAGCTGCGGACAGTCACCCGTCCATCGCCCTCGACCACCGCAAGGCCGGAGCCGCGAGCGTAGAGCGCGCCGTGTCCCGCCGCCTCCGTCTCGGCGGCGCTGGCGCTGTCCATCGTGAAGGCCGCAAACGCGAGCGCGGCCAGGATCCCGATTCCCCCTATCAAAAAGAACCTCGTCATCACAACACCTCCTGTTCCAATTGGGGTTCCAACTCACAAGGTTAGGGAGCGAAGCTTAAGCGTTCGTGAGAGGAGAATTAGAGTTCCTTAATGCGTGCTGGCTGCGAACCATTAGCCCGCCGTTTGAGCGCTCTCGAACCTTTAACGTTTCTTTAATCTTCCTCGTCTAGAATGAGCGGAGGGATTCGAGATGTACGTGCTACTCGTCGAAGACGAGCACCGTCTGGCGCAGATCGTCCGCCGCGTGCTGGAGGAAGAAGGGCACACCGTGGACGCGGCCCACGACGGCGAGGAGGGCCTCGCGATGGCGCTCGAGGGCTCGCACGACGTGATCGTGCTGGACGTGATGCTTCCAGCGATGGACGGCATCGAGGTCTGTTCGTCGCTCAGGCGGAATCGCGTCGACACGCCGGTGCTCCTGCTGACGGCGCTGGACAGCGTGAAAGACCGCGTGCGCGGACTGGACGCCGGCGCTGACGACTACCTTCCCAAACCGTTCGCCTTCCAGGAACTCCTCGCCCGCATCCGCGCGCTGGGACGACGCCGCGTGCAGGCGCGGGAACCCAGCGAGCTGACCGTGGATGATCTCGTGCTGGACATGCAGCGCCGCCGGGCGCGGCGCGGTCAACGCATGATCGAGCTCAGCCCCAAGGAGTTCAGCCTGCTGGAGTACATGATGCGCAACGAGGGCCGCGTTATCACGCGCACGCAGATCCTGGACCACCTCTGGGGGTACGATTACGCATCGGAGTCCAACCTTGTGGACGTCTACGTGGCTTACCTGCGCAAGAAGGTGGACAACGGTGCCGGCCGCAAGTTGATTCGCACGGTACGCGGCATCGGGTACGCGCTGGGCGACTGACGCATGTTCAACGCAGCACGCTGGCGCCTCACTCTCTTCTTCGCCGGGGCGGTGGCGCTGATCCTCATCGTCGTCGGTGGCGCCGTGTTCCTGACCGCGCGCGCTCTCCTTTACGACCAGGTCAACGACGACCTGCGCGCCCGAGCGGGCAGGGAGCAAACGCCTGTGGTGGCGCGAATTCTCGAGAGCATCCGCCGCGGCGGCACGCCGGCGGACATTGAGATCGGTCCCGCATTCACAGCCGGCGGCTACTTCTACGCCCTGGTGAGCGAAGACGGGCGGCTCGTCGGCAGTACGGCGAATGTCGACCCTGAGGCCCTGCCGGACACAGCGGCGCTTACACAAGCAGTTGCCGTGGGCCCCTCGTTCGAGAGCGCGAAGTCGACCGAGGGCGAGCATCTCCGGGTGTACCTGGTGCCACTGGAGACGCCACGGGGGCAGCATTTCTTACTGGAAGTGGGACGCAGCGTGGAACCGGAGCGCCAGGCGCTGGGACGGCTGCTCTTCGTGCTCGTTGCTGGCGGCGGTGGTGGATTGGCCCTGGCAGTGCTGGGAGGCTTCTGGCTGGCGGGACGGGCGCTGAGACCAATTCAGCAGGCGATGGGCCAGCAGCAGGCGTTCGTCGCGGACGCCTCACACGAACTACGCACGCCGCTGGCGCTGATCAGGGCGAACGCGGAGATCCTGACGCGAGAGTCCGGCAAGCCGGTGCAGGCAAACATCACGTCCGTCGAGGACATCATCGCGGAGACGGACCGGCTGAGCAGTCTTGTCGGCCAGATGCTGACGCTGGCGCACGCGGACGCCGAGCCGCCGATGCAGAGAGTGCTCGTCGACCTGGGAGCGCTGGCAGTCGACACGGTGCGCGGCATGAAGCTGCTGGCGGAGCCGCGGCGGATCGCGCTGGAGCTGGACGTGAACGGGTCCGCGACGGTGAGCGGCGACCCAACGCGGCTGCGCGAGCTCGTCACGATACTGGTGGATAACGCGATCAAGTACAGCGACGAAGGGAGCGGGGTACGGGTGGACCTACACCCGGCCAACGGAAGGGCTGTGCTGCGCGTCGCGGACCGCGGGCGAGGGATCCCGCCACAGGCGCTGCCACGCATCTTCGACCGCTTCTACCGCGCTGACAAAGGCCGCTCTCGCGGTTTGGGCGGGACCGGGCTGGGGTTGGCGATCGCGAAGTGGATCGTGGACGCACACGACGGCTCTATCGCAATCGCAAGCCGCGCAGGCGAAGGGACGACGGCGACCGTAGAGCTGCCTCTCGCTTTGCGCGCTTAGCGCCGCACGAGCTCGGGGCGGCCGGACCAGAGCCAGGCCAGGCTCGTGCGGCTGATCCCCATCAGCATCCCGCAGAGGGCGCTGGGGTGCACAAACATGTTACCGGTGCCGTCCTCGCGTCCGACGGTGTACCTGGCGCCCAGCTCGTCCATGCGCCTCATTATGGGCGCGGTGTCCTCTGTCTCCGCATAGCACATGTAGAGCGACGGCCCGCGCTTCTCGTAGAAGCGGCCCATCGCCAGCGGCTGCGTCGTCTGCGTCAGCTCGATGCGGTCGAGCCGCGCTGGTGGATCGAACAGCGTCAGCGTCCCCACGTACCCCCACTCCTTGCTGGCGAGCGGCGAAAAGCGGGAGGCGTCGAGCGCGAACGCGTCCGCGTAGAAACGGGCCGCCTCTTCCCAATCGTCGACGATGTTGGTCGCCTCGTACACGTTGCCAATCAACCCGACCGGAGATCGCTGCGCGAAGGGACTGATCACGGTGCGCATGCCTCGCGTCTGGTCCGGCGCAAGGAAGAGCTGATCACCCTCCTCCTGATAGCGGACGCCTCGCGAACTGAGGCGCGCGGCCAACGCGCTGACTTCACGCGTGGAGAAGCCGGCGGCGAAGATCCCCTCCCGCCAGCGCTCGATGTGCGCGGCGACAGGACCCTCGCCCGCCGGCTCCAGCAGTTCGAACTGACTCTCGCCCGCCTGCACGACCGTGCGCCGAGCGTTGTAAACCTTCAGTTCGTCATCGCGAATGGTCTCGGCGCCGAGGACATCCTCGAACGTCCGCGCGGCGGCACGGCGGTCGCCGACGGCGAGCTGAATACGGTCAACGCGCTCTAACATAGCCGCCCACTCGAGGGCTGGTTCAGGCTACACCGGACCGATGTCCGGTCGAACGACTAGCCCTTGCCGATGCGGGTGAGCTTGGTGCCACAGACCGGGCAGATACCCTGGGTCGCGGGGCGGCCGTTCTTCAGGGTCACCTTCGCCGGGTTCTTCATCTCTCGCTTAGTCCGACACTTCATGCAGTACGCTTCCATGTGTCTCCCTTCTGCTCACGAATGAAATTGTCCTCCATTGCCGAATAGGATACTCACGTACACGTTGGTGTCAACAGGGTTTTGGCGCGTTTATGTGAATAACATCGCCGAAGTCGACATTTGGGCCACGTTTGAGACACTTTTCTGGCTCACGCCATTCGCTTATTATGTCCGTGCCTGGCCTGACAGCGTAGTTGAGGAGGAGCGATGACCACCACCACACAGACCGTACTCGTGGACGTCAAGGACAACCTGGCGACCGTTACCCTGAACCGCCCGGAGAAGCTGAACGCTCTCAACCAGGAGCTCCTGGACACCCTCCCGGGCTTGCTGCAACGACTCGCGGAAGATTCCGCAGTGCGTTGTTTGGTGCTCACGGGCGCCGGGCGCGGCTTCTGCGCAGGGGGCGACGTAAGCGCTATGGCGCGAGGGGAAGTAGGCGCTGGGGTGTCTCAGGACCCGGTTGCACGCTTGAAGCAGCAGGAAGAAGCCTCGCGCCTTCTGCACGAGATGCCGAAGCCCACAATCGCGATGATCAACGGCCCGGTTGCCGGCGCCGGGCTGAGCCTGGCGCTCGCGTGCGACATCCGCATCGCCGCCGAGGGTGCGCGCTTCGGGACCGCATTCGCCCGCGTCGGCTTCTCTGGCGACTTCGGTGGGACCTGGATGCTTCAGCGCCTGGTGGGCCCGGCCAAGGCGCGCGAATTGTACTTCACGGCCGAGATGTTTGATGCGCAGGAGGCCGAACGATTGGGAATAGTCAACCGGACGGTGCCTGGCGATCGCCTGGAGACAGAGACGATGACGCTGGCCCGGAAAATCGTGGACGGTCCGCCGATAGGCCTGGCGCGCATGAAGCAGAACTTGAACCTCGCGCTGGTCTGCGACTACAGGACGCTGCTGGACGCGGAGGCGGAGGGGATGATCGCGACCGGGATGACGCAAGACCATCTGGAAGCGGCCAGGGCGTTCCTTGAGAAGCGCCCCCCTGTCTTTCACGGGCGCTAACACCGGCTCGCGAAAGGATCCTACAGGCTAACCTGTTTCGCTAGTACTTGTTGATCTCGTCTATCAGCAGGCGCAGGCGGCCGAACCCCGTGCGATTGAAGTCCACCGCCAGGCGCGGGCAGTCCAATGAATCGGCATCAGCAACTTCAACGGGCGTGGCTTCGGCGGCGGCGATCCCTCCAGGACCAATGATGTCCCCGAATGAATCGACCAGGTGCGCAAGGACGTCCGGCGGAGGCACACGCAGCACTCTGATCATCAGCGTTTCGCCCACATACCTCTGCGACTGGTAGTTCGAGAAATAGCCCGTAAGCTCGTTCACGGCATCCTCGATGCTCTCGCAACGGCGCGCCAGACTCATGTCCTCGCGGTCTATCAGGTCACGGGTCAACACTTCCTCCTCCAGGAACCGCAGCCACTCCGCCCAGTACGTGCCTCCGGGCTGCTCGATCAGGACGACCGGGTGCAACGCGCTCTTGCCTGTCTGCATGAGCGTCAGGAGCTCGAAGGCTTCGTCCAGAGTGCCGAACCCACCGGGAAAAAGCGCGAAGGCGTCCGATTCTTTGAGGAATGTCACTTTGCGCGTGAAGAAATACTTGAAGTTGATGAGTTTGGCATCGCCTTCGATGAACAGGTTCGGTTCCGACTCCATAGGCAGCCGGATCGCCGCCCCGAAGCTGCGATCGGCCCCAGCACCCTCGTGGCCGGCGGCCATTATCCCGGGGCCGGCGCCGGTGATCACCATCCAGTTCTGCTCCGCCATGGCAGCGGCGAAGCGACGGGTGACGTCATATACGGGATCGTCAGCGGTGGTGCGGGCAGAACCGAAGATACTCACCTTACGATAGCTCCTGTACCCCCTGAAGACCTTGAACGAGTATGCAAACTCTTTCAACGCTGCGTTGACGAGCTTCATCTCACCTCGATCGGAGCGATCGCGGGCGAGGCGGAAACAGGTGGTGAGCATCTCTCTCACCAGATCTGAGTCCGCGTCGAGGCCGCTCTTAACGACCAGTTCGGCGATCATCGCATCCAGAGCTGCGTCGCCCGTTCGGTACGGGCGCCTGCGAGTCTTCAAGCTTTCAGTCATCACTAGATTAGAGTCTAGCACCGGCTGTGACGTTTCGTGATGGCTGAATGCCCGGGCGGCAGTATCATGGGAGAGATGGCGCGCACCATCATCCACGCGGACCTGGACGCATTCTATGCGTCGGTTGAGCAGCTTGACCGGCCGGAGCTGCGTGGACGGCCGGTCGTTGTCGGCGGCTCGCCGGAGCAGCGGGGCGTTGTCGCGGCCGCATCGTACGAAGCGCGCGCGTTTGGAGTACGATCCGCCATGCCGATGAGCAGGGCGCTCAGGCTCTGCCCGGACGCCGTGCGGCTGCCGCCCCGGTTCGATCGCTACGGAGAGATCTCTGCGCGCGTGATGGCGGTCTTCCGCACGGTGACATCGCTCGTGGAGCCGCTGTCCCTGGACGAGGCGTTCCTTGACGCAACGGAGCAGGCAGCCTCGTATGGAGGGAGCGAGGCGCTCGCGCGGCACTTGAAGACTGACGTCAGGCGAGTCACTGGTCTTACGCTGTCCGTGGGAGTCGGGACCAACAAGACGGTGGCCAAGATAGCCTCAGACATGGAGAAGCCGGACGGTTTGGTGGTCGTCCCGGCCGGGGCCGAAGCGTCGTTTCTTGCGCCGTTGCCAGCGCGGGCTCTCTGGGGCGTGGGGCCCAGGACGGAGGCGTTGCTGTCCGGCGTCGGTCTGCGGACGATAGGAGACATCGCCGCTGCTGAGATCACGGCCCTGGAGCCATTGCTCGGCTCACGGGGCGCGGAGCTGAACAAGATGGCACAGGGGCTGGACGACCGCGCGGTCGAGACGAGCCATGAACGAAAGTCGATCGGCGCGGAAACGACGTTCGCCCGTGACCTACCCGACGGCCCGGAGTTACGAGACGAGCTTGCCCGGATAGCGGGAGAAGTGGGCGCGCATATGGTGAGGAAGGGCGTCCTGGCCAGGACCGTCGCCATCAAATTACGATACTCAGACTTCAAGACGATCACCCGGCAAAGTAGCGATGCTCGTCTCGTCTGTGATTCAGAGGAGATCCTGGCGCGCGCGCTCGTACTTCTGGCGAAAACCACCGAACCGGGGGACCGCTTCCGGTTGATCGGCGTCAGTTGCTCGGGACTGACCGGCGCTGGCGCACGGGAGGGACAGGTTGGACAGCTGGGACTGTGGCAGGGTCCCTAAGGTCTTGCGGCGGCTCCACTAACCCCGGCTAGATAGTCTCTGCCGCAGCTTCCACTTCGCCCGCGAGAACCGGGTCGTCGTGTCCCTCGTACATGATCCCTCGTGGATGCGAGTGGATGCCAGCATTACCTGTCTCGACGGTCTCGATTACCACTTCGACCACGCTCGGGTCCCATTGGCGACCGGCACCGTCTTTGAGGATCTCGATCGCGGCTTCTGCAGGCATCGCGCGTCGGTACGGACGGTCGCTCGTGATGGCGTCGAAAGCGTCGACGACGGAGACGATTCGGGCGCCCAGAGGAATCTTCTCGCCTTTGAGTCCGTCCGGATAGCCGCGACCATCCCAACGCTCGTGGTGGTGGTAGACGATCGGGTAGGCGTTCATCAGGAAGCCGACGCGCTTGCAGATCTGACCGCCGGAGTAACAGTGTTGTTTGATGATCGTGTACTCCTCCGGAGTCAGCTTGTCAGGCTTCTTGAGGATGGAGTCCGGAACGACAATCTTTCCCATGTCGTGCAACGCCGCGCCGAGACGCACGACCTCCACCTCGCGTGGGGGCAGCACGAGACGCTGAGCAACGGTGCCCGCGTAATCGGCGAGGCGGCGGCAGTGGTCGCCCGTATACGGATCCCGGCTCTCTATCGCTTCGGTCAGGGCAAGAGCCGTCTCAAACGCCAGGCGCGACAGCGACTCGCGCTGGCGGACGCTGCGCAGCGCCAGTTCAGTCTGCTGCGCCAGCCGCTCCAGCCGCGTGAGCTCCTCAGGCGTGAAGTCGCGTTCTTCCGGATAGCAGATCAGTAAAGCGCCCTGCACGTCCTGATCCAGCTCCAGTGGAGCGGCGGCGGCGGAGATGAAGCCCGCCAGGGCGGCAAAGTCGCGCGTTCTCTCGTAACGGGCATCAGCCATGATATTCGAGGACGCGGCGACACGCTTGTGGAGAATAGCCCAGCCGTCAACTCCTTCGCCGAAAGGTGCGCCGTCCGGGAACATCCGGTTGAACATCTCCTCCGTGAACCCCACCGGGAGCAGCGGGCGTTGCTGGGACGCGCCGACGGGGACGGTTATCGAACAGATCTTCGCTCCGCAGACCTCGGCCACGCGCCGGGTGATCTCAGTGACAACGCTTGATTCGTCGCTTTCGGCCAGGATTGTGCCGTGGATGGCGGACAGCGTCTCCAGCTCGCGCTCCCGCCTGTCGTTGCGAGCACTGATCTCCATCAGGTGAAGCTCGGTCTCTTCGAGCTGAATCCTCTGTTGCTGCATGCTTGTCCACTGGTTCAGACTCACCGCCAGAAACAGGTAAACGGCGGGCCAACCAAGCCAGAGGACGGGCATGACAGACGGATCAAGGCTCACCCCAAGCAGCTGCATCGCGGGGCTCGTGAACAACGCGGCAGTCACCGAAAGCCCCAGGGCAAACGCCAGCGAGCGGCGATAAGCCACGATCAGAATCGGGCCAAAGAACAGCGTGGTGAACACGCTGGGTACCTGCCCATCAGCAACAACGAGGAATCCGATGAGCAGGGTCACAGAGCACCAGACGACGCTCTCAAGGAGCGGGCGCGCACCTGGGCTGAACTTAAGCAAGATGAAGCATGCCTTTCAACGCGGTTAGTAAGGAATCCGTCTCACATAAGCTCAGACGGCGGGTCGATTGGGCTCGTTACACGGTTTTGTAGCTGTGGACGGTGAAAGTTCAGAAACGGTTAGTCCACCATGGAATAGCCGCCGTTGACGCTCAGTACCTGACCCGTGATCCACTCGGCCCGCTGCGATGCGAGAAAGACCGCGGCGCTGGCGATATCCGACGGGCGCCCGAGGCGGTTCAGCCCTTTAGCCAGTGGATATCCCCGCATGATCTGGTCGCCTTGAGAGCGAATCCAGGCGGCGGTCGCCTCCGTCTCGGTCGTGGCCGGCGAGACGCAATTCACAGTGACGCAGAAGCGGCCCACCTCTTTCGCCAGCGCCTTGCTGAATCCAACGACCCCAGCCTTGGCCATCGAATACGCAACCAGTCGCGGCTCCCCCACCCGGCCGGCATCCGAAATTATGCTCACGATTCGTCCCCAGCGACGCTCGCACATGCTCTCAGTGACGGCACGTGTGCAGTTCAGGACGCCGTACGTGATCAGGCCCATCGTGCGGTCCCATTGTTCGCGCTCACTACCGGCGAAGAGACCGCCCGTAGAGGGGATCGCATCCTGAGCCGTAACAGCCGGAATCCCCGCATTGTTGATCAGGATGTCCACGGGCCCCAGCTCGCGCGTAATCTGGTCGACCGCCGCCGCGATCCCGGCCGTGTCCATGACGTCGAACGCAACACCCACGGCTCGGCCACCATTGCCCTTGATCTCTGCAGCTGTCTCATCCGCCCGGTCTTGAAAGAGATCATTCACGGCAACAGCAGCGCCCTCACTCGCCAGTGACACACATATCTCGCGTCCGATGCCGCGGCCGCCGCCCGTTACGAGAGCGACGCGGTCATTGATTCCCATGTCCATGAGCGCCTCCAGTCGTCTACTTCTGCTCTCCGATTTCGCACGAGCAGTATAGCGACTAGAATCGGAGCAGCAAACTTTGACTCAGGCTGCCATGAATTCAATCCTCGCACTCAACGGTGGGCCCAAAGTGCGAAAGGGGCCGTTCCCACCGTGGCCGGTACTCGGCGACGAGGATGTCGCGGCTGTGGCGGAGGTGCTTCGCTCAGGCCGCCTGACGCAGCTCACGGGCGGAGCAGTCGCCGCGTTCGAGAAGACATTCGCCCGCTGGCACGGCGCTCAGCACTGCGTCGCGACCAGTTCTGGCACGAGCGCCATCCATGCGGTACTGGCGGCGCTGGATGTCGGTCCAGGAGACGAGGTGATCGTGCCCGCGCATACGTTCATCGCCTCCGCCACTCCCGTCCTGCACCAGCACGCAACGCCGGTGTTCGCAGACGTAGACCCGCGGACGTTCTGCGTCTCGCCGGACAGTGTGGCAGAGCGGATTACAGGCCACACCAGGGCCATCATCGCGGTTCACCTCAACGGTCACCCCGCGGACCTGGACGCCCTGCTGGCCTTGGCGAACGAGCGGGGAATCGCCCTGATCGAAGATGCGGCGCAGGCTCACGGGGCGCTTTACAAGGGCGGCAAGGCCGGCACAATGGGCCGCGCCGGGTGTTTCAGCTTCTGGGAGGACAAGATCATCACCACCGGCGGCGAGGGGGGCTGCGTGATCACGGACGATGACGCGCTGGCGGAGCGTACCCGCCGCATCCGTCATCACGGCGAAGGGCCACTGGAAGGCGCCCGCTCGGGCGGGCTTCCGCCGGAGCGGGCGTACTACCACCTGGAGTTGGGCTACAACTACCGGATGTCCTCTCTGCATGCGGCCACCGGGCTGGTGCAGTTGGGACGGCTGGACGAGTACCTGGAAGCGCGTCGGCGCAACTCTGAGTACCTGGGTAATCGCCTCAGGGAGATCGACGCGATCGAGACGCCGTACGTCGCCTCATACGCGGTTCACAGCTATTACAAGTACGTCTGCCGTCTGCGGCCGGAGTCCGGGATCGACATCGGGGATTTTGTGCGGGCGGTGGCGGCGGAAGGAATCCCGATCTCACGCCGGTATCCGACACCGCTGCCGAGGCAGCCGGTCTTCCGCGGCGTCGACTCGGGCTCCTGCCCGGTGGCCGAGCGCCTGGCGCGCGAGTTGTTCACGCTGCTGGTGCACCCGACGGTGACAGCTTCGGACCTGGACGACGTTGCGGCAGCTATCGACAAGGTGATCTCCGACAAGAGCCTGCCCAGGGCTGTGCGCTCGGCCGATCACCAACCCTGATACTGTCCGCGCCCAACGCTTCCGCATTCGCTTGCACAACTGACCCTCACGCTCCAACATCAGGAGTATGCGGAGAACCGCGGGATGAGCCAACCTGTTCGCCTGCCCAGAGTGCGTCTGCCCCGGGGGCGGCGGACAATGGATGCTGCGCCCGAGCCCATCCGCAGCGGGTCGGCCATCTCCGACTCGGGGGCGCTCGCCGGCGCGCAGACGCGCCTGAACGACACGTTCCGCGCGCTGCGGCACCGCAACTATCGCCTCTTCTACGCCGGGCAGGCCTTCTCGCTCAGCGGCACCTGGATGCAGACCATCGCCCAGTCCTGGCTCGTCCTGCAGATCACGGACTCGAAGGTCGCGCTGGGCTTCGTCGCAGTGCTGCAGTTCCTGCCGATCACTCTCCTCGTCCTCTTCGCCGGCGTTATCGCCGACCGGGCGCCGAAGCGGGACCTGATCCTGGCGACGAGGTTGCTGGCGATGCTCCAGTCGATAATGCTCGCCGGTCTGGTGGCGACCGGCGAGGTAGAACTATGGCACGTATACATCCTGGCGGTGGTCCTGGGCGTGTCCAACGCGTTCGAGCAGCCGACGCGGCAGGCATTCGTGATGGAGCTGGTCGGCAAAGATGACCTGCTGAACGCGGTCGCGCTCAACTCAGGATTGTTCAACGGCGCGCGGCTCGTTGGCCCGGCGATCGGAGGCGTGGTGATTGCCGTACTGGGCGTCGAGGCGGCGTTCACGATCAACGCCATCAGCTTTATACCGGCTATCCTGGCGCTGATGATGATGGACATGGGTCAGCTCCACCGGGCAGAGCCTGGCCGCATGCCGGGCGCCAACGCTATGGCCGAACTGCGCGAAGGCATCTCGTACGCCCTGCGAACCCCGGCGACCAGGATGGTGATCCTGATGGCAGTGTTCATCGGGATGTTCGGGTTCAACTTCATCGTCATGCTGCCGTTGGTGGCCCGGTACGTTGTGGACGGGGGATCCGTCGAGCTAGGGTTTCTGATGGCGTCACTTGGACTGGGCGCCGTGTTGGCGGCGCTGGTCCTTGCAGGAGGAAGGAGAGCGAGTCACAGGACCATATTCCTCGGAGCGGCGGCCTTCTCGGTTCTGCTTGGCGCGGTCGCCTTGAGCGAATGGTTCGTGCTGACGCTCTTCTTCCTCCTGCTGCTGGGGATGGCGCTCGCCTCGTTCGCGGCGACGTCCAACACGGCGATGCAACTCGCAACGCCCGACCACTTGCGCGGTCGTGTAATGGCGCTCTGGATGCTTCTGTTCGCCGGTTCTACGCCGTTCGGCGGTTATCTCACCGGGTTCATGGCCGAGCACCTCGGCGTCCAGACGGCCCTCGGCTTCAACGCCTCCATGTGCGCCCTGGGCGTCGCGGTTGGTCTCGCATATTATATGGCGAATCGCAGAGCCATTGAGGAGACGGCGGAGGCGCGGCCGCGAACCGCGATGGAAGGAGGGCGCGCATGAGCGAGGGCCGGACGATCGAGGTACATCCCGTGACGCCGAACCGCTGGGACGACCTGGCCGCCTTGTTTGGGCCACGGGGGGCGATCAGCGGCTGTTGGTGCATGTCCTACCGACTTCCTGCGAAAGAGTTCAGCAACAAGAGCAATCAGGACAACCGGACCGCGTTCAAGGCGATCGTCGACTCGGGTGAACCGCCGGGCCTGCTTGCGTACGTTAACGGCGTGCCTGCGGGCTGGGTGTCCCTCGACCCTCGCGAGCGGTTCGCGCGGCTGGAGCGATCACCGAAGCTGAAGCGCGTCGACGACCAACCCGTGTGGTCTATCGTCTGCTTCGTGATCGGCAGGCGATTCCGCCGGCGGGGGCTCATGACGGCGCTGCTGCGCGCCGCAATCGACTACGCCGCGAAACGCGGCGCGACTATCGTTGAGGGGTATCCTGTCGAACCCACCGGCACGCTCAAGGGCTGGGAGGGCTTCAGCGGCATCGCATCCACCTACAAGAGGCTCGGATTCCAGGAGGTGCTCCGGCCCGGCGGAAAGCAGGTCGTCATGCGATACAACATCGAGCGCGAGCGATGACCATCCGCATCGGCATCGTTGGCTCCGGTTTCGTGGCAGACGCCCACGCGCAAGCGCTGCGGCAAGTCCCCGGGGCCGAGCTGGTCGCGGCGGCATCGCCGAACTCCGATCACGTCTGGGCCTTCCACGCGCGCTACGGGATACAGCACGCCTTCACGGACTACACAGACATGCTCGCCAGTGGCTTCATAGACGCCATCACAGTCGCCTGCCCGAATGACCTGCATTGCGAAGTGACGCTTGCGGCCGCCGAGGCGGGGAAGCATGTCTTCGTGGACAAGCCGCTGGCGCTGAACCTGGAAGAGTGCGACCGGATGATCGAGGCGTGCCGGACGGCCGGCGTGCTGCTGATGTATGGAGAGAACCTCTGCTTCGCGCCGAAGTACGCGCGGGCGAAGCAGCTGGCGGACGAGGGCGCACTCGGCGAGGTCTACTACGTGCGCCAACTGGAGTGTCACTTTGGCCCGCACTCGGACTGGTTCTGGGACGTCCAGCGCTCCGGAGGTGGAGTGCTGATGGACATGGGCTGCCACTCCATCGCCTTCTGCCGCTGGGTGTTCGGAAACGCGCCGGTGGAGAGTGTTCAGGCGGAGCTCGGTAACTTCGTCCACCTGGCCCGCACCAGGGGCGACGACCACTCGCTCGTGACGATGCGGTTCGCTCCCACGCAACGCTTTCCGAACGGCGGCATCGGTGTCGCGGAGAACTCCTGGGCGCGGGCGGGCGGCCTGGACGACCGGGCGGAGATCTACGGCTCGAAGGGGCTCACCGTCGCAGACATCGCGCGTGGAAGCGGGCTGAACACTTACAGCGGCCCCGGCTACAGTTACGCCGGCGAGAAGGCGCCGCGGACGAAGGGCTGGACGTCGACCAGCTTCGAGGAGGGCTGGAATTACGGCTTCCCGCAGGAGCTCGCGCACTTCGTCGAGTGCATCGACCAGGCGAAGGAACCGTTGCTCACTGGCGAAGACGGGCGCGCTGTGCTGGAGATCATCTGCGCGGCGTACGAATCAGCGAGCACCGGTAAGCGCGTCGCTCTCCCGTTCAAGACGGAAGCGCTGCGGCCGGTGGACCTCTGGCTCAGAAAATCCTAGGACTTATCGAGGGCGCGTTGCATCTCCGTCTCGTCGAACGCCCGCAGCGTCTCGCTGTGGACTCTCGCGTTCGAGGCGATATTGAATAGTCCCGCGTTCATGGACTCCTCGTCGGGGGCCTCAACGATCGAGACGATGTCGTACTGACCCTGCGTCCAGTAGGTACCCACGACCTTGAAGCCGCGTGCCTCATTGGCCTGGCGCACCTCCTTGGCTCGCTTCACGGTGTCCTTGATGTTCTTCAAGCCCTCGTCTGTGAAACGGTAGAGGACAACATAGCGGGGCATCGCGACCTCCTTCTGTCTGACGGTACTGCGCCCCATTGTAGGCGCTCTCCGCGATAACGCAAGAGCCCCGAGGAGCCCTACGATAGAATGTTGCCATGAGCATCGAGAGTGCGGAAGCGCTGGCGTTCATTCCCGCCCGCCCGGACGACCTGCCGTTCATCCGGGAGACGATCGAACGGCTGCGGCTTGACCCGGAGGACCTGAGCGCGGAGCAGTTCGTGACGCTCCGGCGCGGCGACGCCATAGTCGCCTTTGGCCGCATCAAGCCGTACCGCGACACGTACGAGCTGGGCTCAGTCGCCGCGGTGGAGCAAGCGCGAGACCAGGGTCTCGGCGCGCGTATCGTGCGGGAGCTGGTCAACAGCTTTCCGCAGGACGAGGTATACATTACAACCGACATCCCGCAGTACTTCGAGCGGCTCGGTTTCCTGCGTACAACGATCCTGCCTGCGGAGTTAGAGGCTAAGATCGCGCGCGTGTGCGACGGCCTGCGGCCGGGAACCGTGGGCATGATCTACGACCGGCGCATCGAGCAGCTGCCGACGCTCGCTGACACTTACCGGGCCAAGCACGTCATCGAGGGATACCTACCACGCACGCCCCTTATTCACAGCCCCGCTTTGTCCCGCGAGCTGGGCTGCGAGGCGTACTTGAAGCTCGAAAATCTCCAGCCGATCGGCGCCTTCAAGGTCCGCGGCGGCGTTTATCTGGGGGCAACCCTTGGTGAAGATGAGCGGGCGCGTGGCATCATCGGGGCGTCGACGGGGAACCACGGACAGTCGTTGGCCTACGGCGCTCACCTGTTCGGCGTCCGCTGCGTGATCGCGATGCCGGAAGAGGCTAACCCGATGAAGGTGGAGTCGATGCGGGCGCTGGGCGCGGACGTGCAGTTTCACGGAGCGAATTTCGAGGAGGCCCGTGTCTGGGCGGAGGGGCACGCGCAGCGCGAAGGGATGCGCTACATCCACCACATCAACGCGCCCGAACTCGTCGCCGGGGTCTCCACACTCTCGCTGGAGATCGTCGAGGACTTGCCGGACGTGGAAGTGATCATTTCGCCCGTCGGCGGCGGCAGCGGGCTGATCGGTCACTGCCTCGTGGCGAAGACACTGCGTCCGGGCGTGCAAGTCATCGGCGTGCAGGCGGAGGCAGCCCCGGCGGTCTATCGCTCCTGGAAGGAGCGGACCCTCCAGCAGGCGCCGATAGAGACGGCGGCCGAGGGAGTCGCCACCGGCTACGCTTACTACCTCGCAGTCAAGACATTGATCGACCACCTGGACGACATGCTTCTCGTAAGCGAACGCGAGATCCAGGACGCCGTGGCGCTGGTGCTGCGCACCGCGCACGTCGTGGCGGAAGAGTCGGCGGCGACCACCGTTGCGGCAGCCGTGAGGCTGCGAGACCGGATCGCCGGCAAGAAGGTGGCGCTGGTCATCAGCGGCGGAAACATGACGCTGGACCGCCTGCGCGCTGTGCTGGCTCGCCGCGTCCCGTGACAGCCCTTCTCGCCGGCGCGGCGACGGCAGACATCACGCCGGAGCCGGGTGGGCTCATGGACGGCTACGGCGGGCGCATGCAGGGCTCTCAGGGAGTCCACGACCCGCTGTTCGCACGCGCCGTCGTACTGGAAGACGGTGACACAGTCTGCGCGATCGTCGTCTGCGACTTGCTCGGATACACCCCTGGGTCGCGGCGGAGGTCCGCCGTCAGGCCACCGAGCGCTTCTCGATAGCGCCGGAGGGCGTGCTGCTCTGCGCCACACACAACCACGCCGGGCCGGCCGGGCTCCGCGCCGGCCTGTTCTCGCGGCTCGACGAACCGCTGGCACGGGCGCTGGTCGATCAGATCATGTCCGCGCTTACCCAGGCACTTGCGGCGCGGCGGCCGGCAACCTTGAAGCTCGGTGAAGCCGCCCTCGATACCATCAGCATGAACCGGCGTCACCCGGACTGGCCGATCGACCCGCTGCTGAGGGTACTGCTCGTCGACGGTGAGGACGGCCCGATCGCCACGCTCCTCAACTTCGCCTGCCACGCCACGGTGATGACCGGCGCCAACCTGATGCTGTCCGCGGAGTTTCCCGGCGCCGCCTGCCACTTACTGCAAGAGCAGACCGGCGTCCCGGCGCTCTACATCCAGGGCGCCTGCGGGAACGTCAGTCCGGTCTGGATCCGCCAGGACTTCGAAAGCGTCCAGCGCGTAGGGCAGATTATCGGCGGACAGGCGCTGCGCGTCGTCGGTGAACTGCGGACGCTGGGTCCTGGCCAGCGCGCGCACAACATCCGCTGGGACGAGTTCCCGGAGAAGGCCGTCCCCGGACGCATCGTGGAGTCGCGTCTGAACGCGGTGTGCCGCGGGATCGACGTGCCTTTGCGCGCTTTCGATGCCGACGAGGCTTACGCGGAGCGCACACAAGAGCTCGGGGCAACCGTCGCAAGGCTAGTGGAGGACAGCGACGCACGCCGGGAGGCCATGGCGCGGCTCACACGCGCGCAAAACGAGCGCTGGGCGGCGACCTGGGCGCGCCGCCAGCCTCGAACGAGCCTCCAGCGCACAGAGGTGCAGGCGCTGTCTCTGGGCGAAGGGCTGGCGGTCCTCGCGCTCCCCGGCGAGTTCTTTGTGGAGACCGCGCAGGTGATCCGCGAGCGTTGTGGCATCGAAGACCTGTTCGTGGCCTGCTATGCGAACGACTACATCGGCTACGTAGTCCCGCCCGAGGCATTCGAGCAGGGCGGCTACGAGAGCGGCGTTACGTTCTGCGCGCCGGAGGCAGAGGCTATAATCGTGGAAGCTTCGATAGCAGCACTGAGAGAAGCGAGTTCATGAGACATGAAACTGAGGCACCAATTGGCCTCTGAAGGCACCTTCGTCCTCGCAGACATCGGCGGCTACACCCAGTTCCTGACCGGCGTCGGCATCGAGCACGCCAAGGAGATCACCTCGCACCTGTTCAACTCATTGTTGAAATGCAACCGCGAACGCTGGAAGGTCGCGAACATTGAAGGCGATTGCATCTTCTTCTACCGCCCCGGCCGCGAGCCTCCGGACGAGCTGCTGGAGCACATCCGGACGATGTTCGAGGTGTTCTGCGACCGCACGATCGACATCGCCGAGCGGGCGTCGTGCCCATGCGGCGCCTGCACGCGCACAGGGGCGCTGACGCTGAAGTTCATCGTCCACGCCGGCGAGTACGACACCCAGCGCATCGGCAACCGGGAAGAGCTGATCGGCCCGGACGTTGTCGTCGCCCACCGGCTGCTCAAGAACAGCGTGTCGCTTCCGGAATACGCGCTCATCACGCGGGCCTATGCGCCAGGCGACCTTCCGACCGGGCTTCCAGCGCTGCCCGGCCGCGAGCAGTACGACGATGTCGGCGCGGTCGAACATATCTGCCTGGACCTCTCGCCCGTGCGGGCCGAGCACGAGGAGTCGCGCCAGGTGTTCGTGACAGCGGACGGCGCGCAGGTCGCGGTCACCCGGGAGATCGACGCGCCGCCGGAGATGGTCTGGGAGGCGGTTGCGGAGGTTGACTACCGGCGGCAGTGGCAGAAGTCCGTCAAGCAGGACGACGTGATGGAGGGAAAGCAGGGGGCGATTGGAGCGATCCACCGCTGCATCCATAATGACGGATCGAAGTTCGTGCACGTGGTCGTCGCCATCGACGAAGCCGGCCGGCGTGGGACCGAGAAGATCTGGGCCTCGCGGCTGTTCAAGGATGCCTACATGACATTCGAGGCGCGGGCTCTGGATGATGGCCGCACCAGCGCCGGGTTCTACTTGGCGTTCCGCCCGGCCATTCCGGTGGTGTCGCACATCATCGCGCCCGTGATGGCCCGGATGATGACGCGCGGTATCCGCGAAGACTTGGCCGACCTGAAGGCCTTCTGCGAGGAGAAGACGCGGGCGGGTGCGGAGGGGCCGGAGCCATGACTAAGCGCGTCCTCGCCCTCGTTGGCAACCCCGGACATGGGAATGTCACCGGCAGATGATTCGGAGACGAGCGACTTCGTGAGGCTCGCCTTAAATTGCGAAGCTCTCTGGACGAATCACCATGCCCGGGCCGACGGCACGAAGCCCGTCGCACAACGAAGGGTGGATCGATTCCGGGAGGCGGTCGAGGCCGGCGACCCGGACGCCATCAACGGCCTGAGTAAGGCTGTCCTAGGCAGCGCCGTCAAGATGCCACCTTGGATGGCGGGCTACGAGCGGGATTCGGAGCAGCGGAGATCAGTCCGGCGCGACGTTCCGCACGTCGACCGGAGCGCCTATGAATTGGTCGACTACGTGATCAGTTCGCATGGGAATCACCTCTTGGACCGGGCATTCCCGCGAACGCGTCCTAGCCATCGAGACCCGGACGCGATCAGAAGAGTCGTGTCGTACATGCGAGCGGTACTCCACTCGAACGCGCAATTTTGGCTGCGGGAGAGGGGAATCAAAGTGCGGCTGCGGGATAACGACAGCGACGATGCGCGCTGAGGAGGCACCAGCCACGCCCGAACCGGGTGTTCAGGAGAAGCCTTCGCCTAGGGGGACGTACCGACCCGGTATGCCCGTCGCGTCACACATCGCGCTGCCGGTCATGATGGGGTCATGACGAGCAGCGTGCGCAAGGGTATGCAGGGCGTCAAGGCGTTCTGCGAGGAGAAGGCGCGCGCGGGTGCGGAGGCGTCGCCGTGACGCTCGCCGATTTGCCGCTGGAGAGTGACCCTCAGGAGCTTTCCCGCGCCTTGAGGAAGCTTGGCGCCAATCCCGATCATTGGACGGCGCACCAATCTCGCCCGGACTCCGGCATACACCTCGACGAAGTCAAGAGAATACTTGCTCGGTACGCCCCCGATCACGTCGTTAGGCTCGACGAAGAGCTTAGGCCGCTCGGGCGGAATGACAACCTCCTTAGCTCATTTTATCTGGTAGCGGCTGCTGACCACGTGATCGCCAACGCGGCCGCCTCGCCGCAAATGCCCGATCTCCTTGATCTTGTGCGCAGCAGCGGCGGCCGATGGATCGGTGCTCTACTGAGACATGGCGACGAGCTGGCGCCCGACCAGCCGGAAGCAGCCCTATCGATGTACGAGTGGGCTGTCGAGGACGTACCACGGCCAGAAGTTCACTGCGAGCTCGGTTATCTACTTCTCCAGAGAGCCGCGGTTCACAGTTTGCCTCTATGCGAGGCCGACTTCGAAAACGAATTCCTTTCCCTCTCCCAAGACGATCGCACGTGGACGGAAGGAATCACCCCCACGGCGAGGTCAGTCCACGAGGACCGTAAGATCCCCCTGCCAAGTCCAG
Source organism: uncultured Dehalococcoidia bacterium (assembly GCA_964558415.1). Taxonomy (GTDB): domain Bacteria; phylum Chloroflexota; class Dehalococcoidia; order SM23-28-2; family RBG-16-64-32; genus CAZLDI01. Next base: position 34,727 of record CAZLDI010000005.1, on the reverse strand, counting down.
TCGCTGTTCGCGAAGGGCTACTCCAGCTGGGCGTTGATTCTTACGCGAGGGCCTACGGGTATTACCTTCAGTGGGTGCCCAACCATGATCCAGGACCTCAGCGACGCCATGGCGCTCACATTGACTGGACGGACGCCTGGCGTCAGTTGCTGGTCCTTGACGGGCTCCGGGTAACTTTGATGGAGCAGGAGCGATTCGCTGCCGTGGAGCTGACGTGCAGGGTGTTTTACATCTGGCTTGAGACGTTGCTTAGCTCCAGGCACGATCGGTTCTCTGAACAAGATTGGGAAGGGCAGCTGAAGGAGCGCTTTGCCTCAACGGCAGGCTTCATTGCGGGTCGGTCGGTCGAAGCCGCCATTCAGGAAGCAATCGAAGAGACAAGGCGAGCGGTCGTCGTTTCCGATCCGGATATGTTTGCCAGTCGGGTGGCTGATGCCGTCGTGAGGCACCTCGGCCCGCTGTCACTGATGACACGGGCGCAAGTCGAGGAACAGTGCTCATCCGGAATGGGTCCAACCTGGGGCTCTTGGCCAGCCAGCGTCCAGCAATTCCTAATCGAGGGTGAATGGCTGAAGAGTCTCCTAGAAGGGGCCGACGGACACGAATACGGGCCGATCGTAATAGAATACGCCAGGGCTGTCGAGGCCTTTCTGCGAGAAATCAGCGGATCGGCGGAGTACAATCTGAGCAACTTCCGCGGGATGTTTCGCGACCGGCAGCGGGTTCGGATCACCTTCTTGAGCAAGAACGCGCCCGTAGACGAACTGAGCCGAATGATCGACAGAGTAACAGACGAGCGCAACAAGGCGGCACATGGGGATCCTCGCTCGCATCGCCCTTTCACACGTGCTGGAATGATGGCCGTTCGGGAACTAGTCCTCGGTGACGGTAAAAGCTCTGGCCTAATGGCTCTGCTCTCCCAGCATCGAAAGCCCTAAATGCCTACTAAGCGCGTCCTCGTCCTCGTCGCCCACGCCGATGACATGGAGTTTATGGCCGGCGGGACGATCGCCAGGATGGCGGCGCTGGGCTACGAGATACGCGAAGTGATCGCGACGAACAACGAGCGCGGCACGCTGGACCCGGCGTGGAGCCCACAGTTCACCGCGGACGCAAGGCGCGAAGAGGCCCGCCGGGGCGCGCGGGTCCTGGGCGTCAACCCGAAGATCGAGTTCCTGGGCTACGAAGACGGCCGGCTAAGCGAGACGCCGCTGAACGAGTTGCGCGAAAAGTGCATGCGGGCAATCCGCAAGCACCGGCCGGACGTGCTGTTCACGTGGGACCCGCACGCGCCGTACGAAGAGCACCAGGACCACCGCTCCGTGGCCTGGGCGGCCACCGAAGCCGTCAGCTTCTCCCACTTCCCGCTCTACCACCCGGAGCACCGCGATGAAGGGCTGGAGCCGCACTACGTGGGCGAACGCTACTTCTTCGCCAAGGCGCCGCGAGATGTAAACAAGATCGTCGACATCTCGCACCAGATCGAGCTCAAGATCGACGCCCTCTGCGAGCACGCCTGCCAGATGGAGATGACGGTGGCGGAACTCCAGGTGCAGCTTGCCGCATCGGGGCTCGATGTACCGCTCCTTCGCGACGCCAAACTCAAAGAGTTCCGGCCGCTGATCGAGGCGCAGATCAGGGCCTGGGCGGCCTCCGTGGGCAAGCGCGGCGGTTTCGCTTTCGGGGAGGAGTTCAGGCGCGTCCGCTTCAGTGGCGTCGAGCGCTGGGGACGGGAGTTCGGTGCGAGCCTGCCGGAAGACGTCTGAGCGGTGGCCCTAAATCTCGCCGGTGTCCAGCAAGTAGCCGTAACCCTGTAGCGTCTTGATCAGCGCAGACCCGCCGGCCTCCACCTTTCCGCGCAGCCTGGATACCCAGACGCGGAGGTGCCGGGCGTCCCCGTAGCCTGCGCCCCAGACACTTGTAATGACGTCCGTGCTGGTAACGGGCCGCCCCGCGTTCGCGGCGAGGTGGCGCAGCAGCAGCCGCTCGGTGCGCGTCAGTGGCAAGCTCCGTCCGCCGCGGGTGGCGGCGCCGCTGGATAGGTCTATCTCCAGGTCACGGAAGCCTACAACGCGCCCTTTGACCTTCTCCTCTGTCACCATTGTCGGCCTTCAGCGCCGGCTCTTCGGCGCGTACAACAGGGCGCGGCCAAGGTTCACAATTACCAGCGGCTCTCGCCAGACGTGATCGCGCCCCTCTGAGGGTGTCACAGTCGCTTCCGTGAGCGGAATGAAATGGCGGGTACCGATGATTGGGACGCTGGCCGGGTCGGCGTGCGGCATCAGGTGAACGTCCCCGCTGACCTGGAAGCCAGGGAGTGCGATCGTGGCCGGGACCGGGGCCTTCTTCACGACTTCGAACGGGTTCGCTACTACCTGCACCTGCTGCCGGGGCATGATGAAGAGGATGGCATCGCGGTCCAGTTGCCCCCGCGCGAACCGAAGGGGTTCGCCCCGGCTGAACGGGTCGTCGAGCAAGCCATCCACCAGGGTTACCGCGCCGCTATCTATCGAGTTCAGGATGTCGACGAGGCGTCGCGGCACGCCGCCTGCGCGCAGTTCCCCGATGACCCGATGTCCGTCCATGACGATCTCAACCTGAACCCCCGTGAACGCTGCTGCAGGCGCGTCCGGCTCAAGGACGACGGCGGGCAATTCGTCGGTCAGGAGGTCGTCGGTCAAATGCTCACACCTCGCTGCTAACGGGCTCCGGCGCAGTGGCAATCGTCGGCTCAGGGGCCACCGCGGGGCCAATCAGTCCCCGGTTCTCCGCCGCCACGAACGCGTCGACGACCTGCGGGTCGAACTGGGTTAGGGAGTTACGGACGATTTCTCGAATCGCCATGTCGTGCTCAATCGCCTTGCGATAGGGACGCTTCGTGGTCATCGCCACGTAAGCATCGACGACAGCGAAGATGCGCGAGCCCAGCGGGATGTCGTCGCCCCTCAATTGCTGCGGGTAGCCCTGGCCGTCGAACCGCTCGTGATGAGAGTGGACGATCTCCGCCACACCCTGGAGGAAGTTGATGCCGTTGAGGATCTGGTGGCCCACCTCGGCATGTCGCTTCATCTCCTCCCATTCCTGATCGCTCAACGATCCCGGCTTGGAGAGCACGACCTGCGCGACACCGATCTTGCCGATGTCGTGCAGGATGGCAGCTGCTTCGATCAACCGGATCTGCTCCTTACGGAGGCCCAGCTCCCAGGCGACGACGGACACCATATGGGAGACTCGCTGAGCGTGCTCTCCCGAGAAATTGTCTCTGAGACCGAGCGCGCCGCAAAGCACCGCTACGATCGGGTCGTAGCACCCGCGTAGCCAGTCCATCTGAATCTGCAGCGAGCGGCGTTCTTTCCAGAGAGCGATCGAGATGCGGCAGATGGCGAGGCTGAGCAGCACACAGAGTGTGGTGAGCGCCGCGATGACGTTGGTGAAGTACCCTATCGGCAGCACGATCGCGCTGACGACCAGGCACCAGGCCAGTATATTGAAGCCGCGGCGGTTGCTGCTTGCGTTCTTGCTCATGTCTCTCCTGTAGCCGCGATTACCATTCCCTACATCACGCCCGAAGTGTCATCTGGCAGCGAGTCCAGATCGCCGACGTTGTCGATCGCGGCGGCGCCCTCGGGAATCCGGCGCGACACTTTGTTCGCGTACATATCAGAGTCAGCCCAGTGAAGCATCTCCTCTATCGTTTCACCGCCCCAGGGATAACCGGCCACGCCAATGGAAACAGTCGCCATAACGCAGACGCCGTCCTGATCGCACATGGGGTTCTTTTCCAGGTCATCACAGAGACGTTCTGCCAGCGCGAATGCCCCGCGCTTGTCTGTGTCCGGCATGATGACGCCGAACTCGTCCCCGCCCAAACGAGCGGCCACGTCGACCGCGCGAACGAGCTTGGCCAGGGCGCGGCTGAGGTTGGCAATCACCACGTCACCGACCGGATGCCCGTATTCATCGTTTACCTTCTTCAAACCGTCCAGGTCCATCAACAGGATTGCCAGCGGCTCCTTGCTTTCTCGCGCCCTTGCCACGGCGGCGTTGGCGACTTCGTAGAAGTGACGCCGGTTGGCCAACCCCGATAGCTCGTCAACGGTCGCCAGCTCTTCCAGCCGGGTGATCCGTACCTGGAGCTCGCCCTGGTACTGGTGCAGCAACTCAACCTGTACTCGGCGCACCACGAAGTTCGTGAACAGACCGTAGATTAGCGGCACTCCGCCCAATGCGGCGTACAAGAGATATTCCCAGGCGACATCAGCCGTCGGAATCGCCAGCAGGAGCACGCCGATCGTGACCAGGGTCACGGCGACGCCGCCACCCCAGACCAGGCGATTGATCATCGCCTCTTCCTCGACGAGCGTTCCCGCCGGCGCTATTGAATTGTCGCCACCGATAGACTGCTGCATAACAACGCGAGAGAACGCCCCATAAGCCGGATGCTCGGGGCAGACTCGGCCCAATCCAGTTAGTAAGACGCTGCCTGCCGAGACCAGTTACAGGCCCGTCAAGCACAATCAGCCGTCTCGGGAATAGACGAGACGCCCGGCCACCCACGTTCGCGCCACTTCCAGGCCCCCGTCCAGGGCGACAAGGTCGGCGTCGTAGCCGGGTGCGATCCTGCCCTTGCGCTGCGCGACACCCGCGACGCCGGCCGGTACTCCAGACGCCATCCGGACCGCCCCGAGGAGGTCGACGCATCGCCAATCGACGACGTTGCGCACGAGCTGGTCCATCGTGGCCGCACCCCCGGCCAGGCTGCCGTCCGGCAGGGCGACACGTCCGTCCCGCAGTCGCGCCTCCGCGGACGCGATCTTGAAGACCCCACCCTCAGTGCCCGCCGGCGGCACGGCGTCCGTCACCAACGCTACGCGGTCTACTCCCAGGGCTTGAACCAGAAGGCGTACAACCGCCGGATGGAGATGGGCGCCGTCCGCTATGACCTCGACGCTCACGGTGTTGTGCATCACCGCGGCCCCCATCACGCCGGGCTCTCGATGATGGAACGGGCGCATCGCATTGAATGCATGCGTTATGTGCGATGCGCCAGCCTCAAAGGCGCCCAGCGCCTGCTCAGTCGTTGCGTCGGTATGACCCACTGCTATGCGCACGTTTTCTCGGCGCGCCGCCTCAAGCACACTGCCGGCTCCAGACAGCTCGGGGGCCACGGTCATCAGCCTGAGCGAGCCTGCCGCAGCTTCGTACAACCGCTGGAATCCACTCGTAGAGGAAACGGCGGGCCAGGATGCCGGCAGGGCGCCGCGCCTCAGCGGGTTGATGAACGGCCCTTCTAGATTAATCCCAAGCAGCGTGGCGCCACCCTCAATAGGCCCGCTCGCAAGGGCGGCCGCCGCCAGCGATACCCCTGCTTCGGCGCTATCGCTCGCGAAGACGGTTGCCAAGAAGGACGTCACGCCCGTACGCGCGCTCCACCGCGCATACGAGCGAATCTCCTCAGGATCAGTGGTCGCGAGCGAGAACCCGCCGCCGCCATGCACGTGGATGTCGATATAGCCGGGCACGATTGTAAGTCCGGACAGGTCGCTGCGTTCCACGTCTGGCCCCAGCGGACCGGCACCGATCGACAGGACCACGCCGTCTCCTGTCAGGACGTCGAGACCGGGTTCAATGCCGTGTTCCGTCAGAACAGCGGCGCCTGTCAAGAGCGAGCGAGCGGACATCGCGGGTCATGATACTACCACGGCCTCACGTGGCTCGCCCCGCAGCCGCCTCGAATTGCAACCGCCGGCCCGCGCTGTGCGTCTACTACGGCGTAACCGGGGCGACCCACGGAGGAACTTTTATTTGATCAGCATACTCGCGCCGCTCGACGGCACGGACCTGGCAGAGGTCGGCCTTGCCTGGGCTCAACAGGCGGCATCCCGCTGCGGCGCGAGCCTGCACCTCCTCAGCGTCGTCGATACCTCCGGCTCACCCGCGAACGGCCACGCCGAGAAGGCAGCCAAGTACCTCCAGGGACAGGCGGACGCCATCAGCGGCACCGGCGTGGGAGTCCAAATAGAGATCGCGACCGGTTCCCCTGCGGACGAGATCCTGCGGAGAGCGACATCCTGCGATCTAACCGTAATGACCTACCACACCAGCAAGTGGTTGTTCGGCGGTGCGCTGGACAGCGTTCTTCAGCGCTTAGAGGGGCCAATCGTCATCGTGCGCTCGGCGGAGGGGCGCGTTCGTCGCAGCTTCAGCAGTGAGAGCATCCTGGTACCGCTGGACGACAGTTCCTACACGAGCAAGGCGCTGCCGGCGGCTATTGGCCTCGCGGAGGCCCTGGGCGCTACCCTAACGCTCTGCACCGTCATTCCACCCGTCGCGGGGTGGTTCCGCGACGCCGCGAAGGCCCCGCCGGCCGTCGCGCAAGTGATCGAGGAGAAGATCGCGACTGCGCACAGCTTCCTTGGGCAGGCCGGGTACGAGGCGCAGAACAAAGGCATTCAGGCGGACACGGCCGTGGCCGTTGGCGATCCGCATCGCGAGATCATTCGGATCGCTAACGAGACCGGCGCGGGGTTGATCGCAATGGCTACTCGAGGCAACAACGGACTCAGCCGGTTGTTGGGCAGCGTCGCGCTCGCCGTCGCCCAGTCCAGTCCCATCCCTTGCCTCCTCGTACACCCGAGCGACACCAACGGCGCCCACTAGATCTCGGCGGTTCTGTCGCCCCGTTCGCGGGTAGGTGCTAAGCTAGCGCCACCGATCGCCCCCATCCATCGGAGGTCACGCCCCTGGAGCAGACGATCCGCATCGAGGGCCACGCCGGCGCCGAGCAGATCCGGCGCAGCCCGTACATCTACCTGCCGGTTCAGGTCCCGCAGGACGCGACTCGAGTCCACGTCTCGTACGGCTATTCGCAGCCTGTGACGGCGGCCCTCGGGCAGGGATCGGGCAACACCATCGACATCGGCATCTTCGACTCGCGCGGCCACGAGTTCCTGCATGCCGCCGGCTTCCGCGGCTGGAGCGGCGCCTCGAAAAGAGAGTTCTTCATCGCGCAGGACTCCGCCACGCCCGGATATATCCGCGGCCCCCTCTTCCCCGGCGAGTGGAACGTCATCCTGGGAGTGGACCGAGTGGAGCCGGAGGGGGTGCGATATGAAGTCGAAGTCCGGGTGGCGACGGCCGGAAGTGGAGAACCTGTAACCGCTGACTTGCAACCCAGGGGTGACGCTGGGATTCAGAAGCCGGGACGGGCGGCTGGGCATCGCGCCGGTGGCCGCTGGGTGCAGGGCGACCTGCATTGCCATACGGTACACTCGGACGGCCTGAATTCCGTGGAGGACCTCGCCCGGAACGCCATCGATATCGGCCTCGACTTTCTCGCGGTCACGGACCACAACACCAACACGCACCACGAGGACATCGACCGTCTGGCACGTCTGCCGATCACGTTGATCCCCGGCGAGGAGGTCACCACCTACTGGGGCCACGCCAACATGTGGGGCCTGCGGGAGTGGATCGATTTTCGCTGCGCGGACGATCAGTCGATTGAGGCCGTTCGTCGCTACGTGCTCCAGAAGGGCGGACTGATCTCCGTCAACCACCCGAAGTGCATCGGCCCACCGTGGCTGTTCCGGGGCTGGGACGGTTATCCATCGATGGAGGTATGGCAGGCGCCTTGGCGGTTCTACAACTGGGAGTCACTGGAGCGTTGGGACGCGCTGCTGCGTAGAGGTCAGCGCGTCGTCGCCGTCGGCGGCTCCGATACGCATTCCATTCCGCCCGCTGAACCGCGCCATCCGCACGGCCTCGGGAACCCGACCACGTGGGTCTACGTCACTGACGGTGGCTCGGAGGAATCGGTCCTCGACGGCATCCGGAAGGGGCACGTGTTCATCTCCGACGCCCCAAACGCCGCGCGGCTTATCCTGGAAGCGGACGCCGACGGTGATGGGCGCTTCGCGACGATGATGGGCGACACGGTCGAATCTTCGGGTGATGGTCCGCTGCGCTTCCGAGTCCAGGTGCACGGGGGAATGGACCGCCGTCTCTGGGTGCTCTGCGACGGTGTGCCGATACACATCGAGCGGCTGGAGACGGTTGACTACACGCACGAGTTCTCGGTCGAGCCGTCCGGACGCAGTCACGTCCGGGCGGAGCTGCGAGGCCCCCGCGGCCGCCCGGAGCGCGGCGAGGTCGTTTGGGCGATGACGAACCCGATTTGGTTCGGCTGATGATAGCCGATAGCTTCAGCGTTCGACGGTAGCATTAGCATAAGTAGAATGCGTTTGTTTAGAAAGAGCCGGAAGGCCGAGGATGATTGGGCACTCTCGCAAGGAACCTGGGCTGGCAAGCCAATCATCGTGAGATTCAACAAGGCGGTCGGCAAACGGAGAGATGTCCAGCGCAACCTGCGACACCAGGTCAAAATCGTAGTGCCGATTCACGATCCTAACGAGAGCGGATTCCCGACTGGAAACGAGGCCGATCAGCTCCAGGCGATAGAAAACCACCTCTTCGCCAACGTGGAGGCAGAGGGGCATACGATGCTAGTGGGTGCCCTCACAAGCGACGGTATGCGTGAATTTGCGATGTATACGGACTCACCCGATGAAGTGCGAGAGAAGCTAGTCGCCGTGAGTACTGAAATTAGAACGCACCAGTTGGAATTCCAGATAAGGGAGGACCCTGACTGGCTCGTGTTTAAAGAGATTACTTCGTGATGTCTAGCGCCTTCGACTCGACGGGCGCAGCACTGCACAAACCCCGCACCTTCGTCGTCGTCTCCCACACGCACTGGGACCGCGAGTGGTATCTGCCGTTCGAGGCCTTCCGGGCGCGGCTGGTGCGCATGATGGACGCGCTGCTGGAGCGCGACCCCGAATATAAGCACTTCGTGTTGGACGGGCAGACCGTGCCACTGGACGACTACCTGCACACGCCCGGGGCGCAGCTGCAGGGGCGCTGGAAGTTCCAGTACTCGCTAATCCCGCACCGGGGAGGCTGGGAGAAGGCGTACTGGCAGGCGCACAACTTCGTCCGGCCGTTGCGAGCGGTTCGGGTTTCGGGTGGCGACGGGACGCTGCCGCCGAGCGGGTCGGTCCTCGCGATCGAGCCGCCAGAGGTCATCCTGTCGACGCTGAAGCCCGCGGAAGACGGCGATGGCGTGGTCGCGCGGGTGTACAATATCGCCTCGGAGCCGGCCACCGGCAAGGTACGGCTGCACGCGCCGCACGGGAGAGTGGAGCGCACGAATCTGAACGAAGAAGAGCCCAACCACGCAGTGGAACGAGACGGCCAAGTAGAACTAACGCTACGGACCAACGAGATCGCGACATTGATGTTCAAGGAGGCGTGATGCCCTTCGATCCAGCGAACCTCCCCTCATATGCCCAACTGCCGGTGAAGGCCGGAGCGCCGGAAGGCTCCGCGTGGGGGCTCTTCGGTGACGACGACCAGCTCGGGACGCTAAACCTGCTGACGCCCGAGCGAGTCGCGACCGCGGCGAAGTTGGCGCGCAAGGGGGCGGTCTTCGCGCTTAACCTGCGCATCGACGAGCCCAACCCACCTCTCTTCGGCCGCGAAGCCCCGAGGCATACGATCATCGACCTCGGCGGTGGTGTGGCGCGAGACGACTACCTGGACAACTTCTACCCCCAGGCGGCAAGCCAGTGGGACGGCCTGCGCCACATCCGCCATCCCCGCGATGGCTTCTACGGCGGCGTTCCTGACGACGAGATCGTCAGCGGGAAGGGTAGGTTAGGGATCGAGCACTTCGCCCGCAAGGGCATCGCCGGGCGCGGCGTGCTGCTGGACGTGGGACGCCACCTCGAATCACAGGGAACGCCGCTGAACTGTGCTGTCTCGATGACGATTTCGAAAGAAACGCTGGAGGCCTGCGCAAGGGCTCAGGGCGTGACGGTCCGGACAGGAGACATCCTGGTGCTGCGAACGGGCTGGCTGCGCTGGTATTTGGAGGAGGCGACGCCCCAGCAGAAGAAGGCGATGGCCGTCGACTCGATGACCGATCTTCACACGCCCGGCATCGGCCCGGCCGACGAAATGGCTGAGTATCTCTGGAACCTCCATATTGCCGCCATCGCCGCGGACAACCCCGCGCTCGAGGTCTTTCCGGCGACCCCGGAAACGGGCTTCCTGCACTTCCGGCTGATCCCGCACTTCGGCATGCCGATCGGCGAGATGTGGTGGCTGGAGGACCTGGCGGCGGACTGCGCGACCGACGGGGTGTACGAGTTCTTACTTACCTCCGCACCGCTGAACGTGCCGGGAGGCGTGGGCTCGCCGCCCAATGCGCTGGCGATCAAGTAAGGGACACCGGGATTATCTGTCTAGCCCACGGTCTGTCTCAGCAAGGAAGGCTCAGAATGACACAAAAGGAACAGGCAGTAGCCGGCGTAACGGCCGCGCGCGAGGAACTGATCGAGATAAGCCTGGACATCCACGCGAACCCGGAGCTGGCGATGAAGGAGACCCGGGCGAGCAAGCTCCTCGCGGACAGGCTGGAGGCGCGCGGGTTCGCGGTAGAACGCGGCGCGTTCGGGATGGAGACCGCGTTTCGGGCACGCTGGGGAGAAGGGCCTGTGACGATCGCCTACCTTTGCGAGTACGACGCGCTGCCGGAGATCGGACACGCCTGCGGGCACAACCTGATTGCGACCGCGGGGCTGGGCGGCGCGCTGGGGCTGAAGGCGGCGGTGACGCCGGACAAGGTGACGCTGGTCGTGCTGGGCTCGCCTGCGGAGGAGGATATCGGCGGCAAGGCGATCATGCTGGAGCGCGGCGCGTTCGAAGGCGTCGACGTGGCGATGATGGCGCACCCGGCGCCGTTCGACATCGCCGACCCGCCGATGTACGGGGTGGAACAGTGCCACGTGACGTACCGCGGGCAGGCCGCCCACGCCTCGGTCGCGCCGGAGACGGGCGTGAACGCGCTGGACGGGCTGGTGACCGCGTATCAGGCGATGGCGCAACTCCGTCAGCACATGCGGCGAGATGCGCGGGTGCACGGGATCATCACCTACGGCGGCGCCGCGCCGAACGTCGTGCCGGATCGCGCCGAAGGGACGTTCCTGGTGCGGGCGCTGCAACCGGCGTACCTGGCCGACCTGAAGTCGCGCGTGCAGCGCTGCTTCGCGGCCGGCGAGCAGGCTAGCGGCGCGAAGGTGGAAGTCGAGTGGGCAGCGTACCCGTACCTGCCGATGAACAGCAACCCATCGCTGGCGTCGGCCTACAAAGCGAACGCGGAATCGCTGGGGCGCAAGTTCCTCGGCATCCCCGTGGACTCGACCGGGAGCACGGATATGGGCAACGTGAGCTGGGCGGTGCCATCGATCCATCCGACGTTCAGCATCGGCGTGCTGGCGCTGAACCACACGAACGGGTTCACGCAGGTGTCGGCCACGGACGCCGCGCACGAGGCGATGCTCCAGACCGCGCAGGCGCTGGCGATGACCGGCGTGGACGTGGTGAACGAGGTGGAACTGCTGGAACGCGCGCAGAAGGAGTTCTCCGGGACGCGGCTGTGACGCCGATCCGCGACGCCCGGGACGAGGACGGCCCGCAGCTCATCGACCTGATTGCGAACTGCTACGCGGAGTATCCCGGCTGCGTGTTGAACGTGGACGACGAGGCGCCGGAGCTGTACAGCATCGCGACGTACCACGCGCGCAAGGGCGGTCGCTTCTGGGTCGCGGAGAACGACGGGCGCATCAACGGATCAGTTGGCTTCGTCGCGACGGACGACCCGGCCGCGATCGAGCTAAAGAAGTTGTACGTCGCGAAGGAGGCGCGCCGTCTGGGGCTGGCGGCCCGCCTGTGCGAGCTAGTGGAGGAGGAAGGGCGGCGCGGTGGCGCGAAGGTGGTGGAGCTGTGGAGCGATACCCGCTTCAAGGAGGCGCACCGCCTGTACGCCCGCCGGGGTTACACGCGCGGCCCGGAGACGCGAGAGCTGCACGACGCCAGCAAGAGCGTGGAGTACTACTTCCGGACGGAGATTGGGTAGGGGGAGTGCCGAACGCACGCAGCGGCGCGCGAGGCGATGGTTTCGCTCGTCCTACGAGAACCTCACGACGAGCGGGAAGGGGCGTATTGGCCTCTCTGGGGCGGATGGGATAGACGACTTCGCCTACGCCCCCGGTGTACCCGCCTCCTCCTTCTTGCCGTCCGGGGCTTGCCCAACCGACGTGCCGCCGGGTTGCAGGGACACGTTCCCTCCACCTGCCGCGGCGGCAGCCTGGATGGTCTTGGCGAGCTCGCCGGTGGCGCCGGCGTCGGCGACGGCCTTGAAGACGGCGGCCTTGGCGCCGGCCATCAGGCGGTCCTTGTTGGCGCGGGTCCAATCGGCCGAGCGGTCGATCCAGGTGAGGGTGTCCTGGAAGCGGGGCATCACGTAGCGGGCCATCAGCTCGAAGCTGTGGAGCGTCTTCTCGCGGTCGGCCCAGTCGTGGGCGAGGCCGAGGAGGCAGCCGAAGCCGCCTGAGGCGTCGAGGAGGCGCTGGATGCCGGCGATGGCGTCGTCCGGGGTGCCGATGAAGGCGCCGTATTCGATCAGGCGCTCGGCCATCTGACGGCCGTTGTCGGCGGGCTCACGCATCGGCGCGCCCATGATGCCGACGTAGTAATCGTTGTTCCAGGCGAGGACTCCCTCCTCGATGTCGCGGATCGCTTCTTCGCGGGAGTCGGCGAGGTGAAAGGGCATGACGACGCGCCAGTCGTGCCGGTCGGGCGCGGGACGGCCGGCCTTGTCGGCGGCGTCCTCGCAGAACTGCCACTGCGTCCGGAGGTTCATCAACCCGTCAGGCGCATAAGAGGCGACGGAGAGGACGCCCGCGCCGTGCTTGCCGGCGGCGGTCATGCCGGCGGGGCTGAGCGTGGAGGCGACGGCGATCGGCATCGTGGGGCGCTGGTAGGGCTTGAGCTGGAGCTGGGCTTCGCGCAGTGTGAACCAGTCGCTCTCGTAAGTGATCGGCTCATCCTCGGTCATCAGGCGGAGGATCATGCCGAGCCCCTCGTCCATCATCTCGCGCTGGCGAGTGGGCTCAAGGCCCAGCATGTGGGCGTCGCTGGGCAGCGCGCCCGGCCCAACGCCCAGCATCGCTCGGCCGCGGGTCAGGTGATCGACGAGGATGATACGGTCGGCGACGTGGAAGGGGTGGTGGTAGGGGACGCTGACGACGCCGGTGCCCAGCCGGATGCGCTGCGTGCGCTCTCCGGCGGCGGCGATGAACACCTCCGGGCTGGCGATCGTTTCCCAGCCGGCGGAGTGATGCTCACCGATCCAGGCCTCGTCATAGCCGACCTGGTCGAGCCAGGAGATCAGTTCGAGGTCGCGCTGGAGCGCGTAGGTGGGGTTATCGCCGGCGCGGTGGAAGGGCGCCATGAAGATGCCGAATTCCATTCGTTCAGGGGTCATGGGCGTCAGGTCTCCTTCGTTTCTGGTTCATTCAGTGTAGCAAGGGGGTGGGAAAGAAGAAAGGAGGAAGAAGGAAGGAGGAACGGGCATGGCGGGCATTCACAGCGGAGGGCAGGGTCCCGGCGGTTTCTGGAGCGGCCGAACGCGGTTCCGGGACAGATCCCTCCACTGCGGTCGGGATGACAACGGTCCTCGCGGTGCGAACGAAGCGACCCCGGCCTTCCGGAGTCGACTCCTGCCGGAAGGCCGGGGGAAGGGGTGCGGCCCCGCTGCTGCGGCGGCAGGCGGAGCCCTGAGCGGCAGCGGATGCGGGCTTACCTCGAAATCCGCCGTCCCTCAGTCACAGAATCGCATCCGCCCGGAGGGCTGGCATCAGAAGAAATACCCATTTCACATGCGATAATCTCGGCGTGGAAGAGTCGCGCATACTCGTCGGCACCTGCTCCTGGGCGGACAAGACGCTCGTGGAGAGCGGGTGGTACCCGCGCGAGGCGAAGAGCGCGGAGGAGCGGCTGCGCCTCTACGCGGAGCAGTTCCCGATCGTGGAGGTGGACAGCACCTACTATGGCCTGCCGGCGGAACGAAACGCCGAGCTCTGGGTCGAGCGCACACCGCCGGGGTTCACCTTCGACATCAAGGCGTACGCGCTGTTCACGCAGCACGGCGCGGAGGTGCGCTCGCTGCCGAAGGACCTGCGGGAAGCGCTACCGCCGGAGCTGGCGTCGAAGCGTGCGGTGTACGAACGGGACCTGCCGGCGGAGATGGTGGACGAAGTGTGGCAGCGCTTCAACAGCGCGCTGCTGCCGCTGGACAGCGCGGGCAAGCTGGGCGTGGTGTTGTTCCAGTTCCCGCCGTGGTTCATGCCGGGAAGCCAGAGCCGCGAGACCATCCTGGATGCGAAGATGCGACTGGGGCAGTATGAAATGGCGGTGGAGTTCCGCAACGCGCTCTGGATGGAGGACGAAGCGAAGCAGGAGCGCACGCTGCGCTTCCTGGCAGACAATGCGATCCCCTACGTGTGCGTGGACGAGCCCCAAGGGTTCAAGAACAGCGTGCCACCGGTCGTCGAGGCGACGAGCGAGGCGATCGCGATGCTGCGCCTGCACGGTCGCAACGCGGAGACATGGGCGCGGAAGGGGATCGGCCCCGCGGAGCGCTTCGACTACCTGTACGACGGCAGCGAGCTAGAGGACGAGATCGTGCCGCGAGTGCGTCGGCTCGCGGAAGCCTCGCGGGAGGTGCACGTGCTGTTCAACAACTGCCACGGGGACAAGGGTGTGACGAACGCGCGGCAGATCGCGGAGATGATGGGAGCGGGTCGGGAGAGCGAAGGGGGCCAAGGGCAAGAGAAGCTGTTGTAACGTGCGCCTCCGATTTGTCGCAGCCCAAGACTGTGCTGGCGGAGGGGGTGGGATTCGAACCCACGGTACCCGGAGGTACACACGCTCTCCAGGCGTGCCCAATCGTCCACTCTGGCACCCCTCCGCGGAGACGCATAGTCCGGAACTGAACGGGTCCCGGTTCTTGATCCGGCTGGCGGAGGGGGTGGGATTCGAACCCACGGTACACCAAAGGCGTACAACGGTTTTCGAGACCGCCCCGATCAACCACTCCGGCACCCCTCCGATGATCTATCTTATCAGCGGGAAGGCTCGCCCACTCGCGATCTATCAACCATCGTTTGAATGCCCCATCCCGGCGCCCCTTTGAGGGCGTGCGACCGCCCTGGTCGACCATTCGCCCGTTGGGGGTGGATTTGGGAGCCTATCCTAGGTCTTCGGAGGCGATGTGCAACGCTTCTGTGATGCGCTCCATCGGAAGCTCCGCGCGCACGTTGGCCTGGCGGACGGTCTCAGCAGACGGACCTTCGAACAGGCAGAAGCACTTATCTTCTCCCGGGATGAATGTCGAGCGCAGGTAGCGGACGGGGGTGCCTTCGCGTGTCATATCCGCGGTCGTGGACTTCGCACGGCCCGCCGCGATCGCAATTTGGTCCGCGGTGAAGCCCGGAAGATGTCGCTCTACAAGGTACTTGGGCATTCTGTTCCCCTTCAAAATTCGCGGCTTCAGCGCCGCCTGCTTGAATCGTATACCATGACGCCTGCAGCCGCGAATTGAGGGATGGACGGGCCAGCGCAATTGAGCCAAATCAGGAGCCGGCGTTTCGCCGTGGTGTTCAGCGATTTGCAGGGGCACTCGGAGCTTTCGTCTCGGACGCCACAGGAGCAGATGGCGGTCCTCATCTCGGAATACAAGTACCTGGCCGAATCAATCGCCGGCCAGTTCGGCAGCGTGCACTCCAATTTCACCGGTGATGGGCATCTGTTCCTATTCGAGAGCTCCGATGCCGCAGTGCAGTTCGGTCTCAAATTGATTGACAGTTGGCGATCGAGCAGTCAGGTGGTTCCGTCCGCCAGAGCGCTCCAGCGTCCTTCCCTTCGCCTCGGGTGCCACTTTGGACAGTGCACGCAGCTTGAGGACGCGGGCGGCTGGGTAGGCATGCACATCAATCTGGCGAAACGAGTCGAGGGCGCCGCGCAGCCGGACAGCCTCTACGTCACGGAGAACGTCATCGAAATGATCGACCTTCCGCTGTACGAATTTGAGCAGGCGGGCAGGCACTCCTTGAAAGGCGACCATCTGCCACAGCGTTTCTTGTACCGTGTAACGTCGCTGAACGTAGCTTCCCTTGACCAGAGGCCGAGTGCGGAGCTGACGGCTGAATCCTGGTTCCTGCGCGCCGTGGCGCTGATCGGGACGCCGCGGGAGAACAGCGACGAAGAGGCCGGGTGCTATCGCGAGGCGCTAAGAATGCGTCCCGACTATGCCGAGGCCCACAATAACCTGGCGATCCTGATGAGAGCCCGTGCTGAGCTGGCAGACGCCGCCGCGCACTACCAGCAGGCGTTGAGTCAGCGGCCGGATTACCCCGAAGCCCATTACAACTATGCCCTCTTGCTGCAATCGCGAGGTAGCATGGCGGGCGCAGCCGGGCACTTCGAACAGGCGCTGCAACTCAAGCCGGACTACGTCGACGCACACCACGCGTACGCCAACTTGCTCAAGGGTCGAGGCGAACTGGAACTGGCCGGCGGACACTACCGAGAGGCGTTGCAGCTGCGCCCTGAAGCTGCGGAGGTGCATAACAACTACGGGATTCTCCTTGAGGGCCTCGCCCGGCCGCAGCTGGCGGAGGAGCACTACCGAGAGGCGTTGCGTATTCGACCTGACTACGCCGAGGCCCACTACAACTACGCCATCCTGTTGGAGGACCTGGCCCAGCCAGAGAGCGCAGAGAAGCATTACAGAGAAGCGCTGTCCTCGTGGCCGGACTATGCAGAGGCGCACAACAATCTGGCGGTATTGCTGCAGAAGCGCGGCGAGCTCGCAGACGCGGAGGAGCATTACCGGCAGGTACTACGGCTACGCCCGGACGAACCGGAGGCGCATTACAATTACGGGCTGTTGCTGAAAGTGAGGGGGAACGCGGAGGCAGCGAGCGAGCAGTTCCGGCTGGCTTATGAACTCGCCCCCGAGCAGGAGCAGTTCAGGTCGGCGATGGAGCCACCCGCTTAGCAACGACCCGCGCCCCTACACAGGCGGCGATCCCGCCCGCTACTTCTTGCTCGCGCTTCCCTTCTTGGCCAGCTTTTCGTAGCGGGCGCGCATCTCGTCTTCGGTGTCCTTAGAGGCCTGCTTTGCTTCCGTTAGCGCCTCGTTGACCTGCTCCTGGAAGGAGTCCACGGCGCGTCGCACGGCGCTCATCGTGTTGCCGTTGCCGCGATTTGAGCCGCCCTCTGCCGACCACAGGGGCTGCTCGCTGCGCCTCTTATTGCCGGCGAATAACAGCGCCGCCGCGAAGCCAATGGCCGCTCCGATTAGCAGACCCAGGATGAAACGCATTCCAACCTCCTGATCAAGCGCCGCCGCGCGCGATGCGGGTGAATATGGCGATGAACCGGCGGGCGCCCGCAAACGCGCCGTAGACCTTGACGACGGGCGTCACCGCGTTGTCTGAAATGAACGCTACGGTCGTGCGCACGCTCGCGCTGGTATCACGCACGTTCTCGAGCGCGGGCTGGACGTTGTCGCGGATGACGCCGCGAGTCTTCGTCACGGTGCGAAAGGACACGAAGCCGATGAGCGCGGCGAAGACGGTAGCGACGAGGAAGAAGAGGACCCCGGCCGCCATGTAGGCGATGATGAAGACGTCGCGATATTCTTCGAGTGTATCAATCCATCCGAGGTCCACGGGGCTGTACCTCCTGGCGTCCAACTTTGCCACGGTCCGGGGCGATTTTCAAGAATGCGGCGATGATTATACCAGAGCGTTGATGAGTGGCGAGGGGACTGTCGGACATCGGAAGGGAACGGCCGGTCACAGGCGTCCGACGATCGTGCCACCGCCCAGGACCCGGTCGCCGTCGTAGAAGACCACGGCCTGGCCCGGCGTGACGGCGCGCTGGGCGCTCTCGAAGCGCACTTCGGCTTGGCCTTCCGGTAGGGGGACCAGCGTGGCCGGAGCTGGCTCACCGCGGTAGCGGATGCGCGCCTGGACGGCGAGCGGGACGGTCGGCATAGCGCCGCTTACGAACGTGGTGTGCTCAGCCAGCAGCGCCCGAGCCATGAGATCGTCGTGACGCCCGGCGATCACCGTGTTGGTCTCCGCGTCCAGTTGGACCACAAACAACGGCTCGTCGCCGCCACGAGCGGGCAGCCCTCGACGCTGCCCCACGGTGTAGCCAACGATGCCGCTGTGCTCGCCGATCTGCGTTCCGGCAGTGTCCACGATCGCGCCCGCTGCTGCCGGTACGCGGTCCCGCACGAAGGAGCGATAGTCGCCGGAGGGGATGAAGCAGATGTCAACGGAGTCCGGCTTGTCCGCGTTCGGCAGGCGCCAGCGACGCGCGAACTCCCGTATCTCATCCTTGGAATACTCCCCAATCGGGAACAGGGTGCGGCTCAGTTCGCGCTGGCCGAGGGTGTAAAGGACGTACGACTGGTCCTTGCCCGCATCGGCGCCTCGCCAGAGCTCGGCGCCAGACCCGCCCCTGCGGACGCGCGCATAGTGTCCTGTCGCGAGATACTCCGCGCCAAGGGCCAGGGCATGCTCCATGAGCGGGCGGAACTTCACGCGCTCGTTGCAGGCAAGGCAGGGATTAGGGGTCCGGCCAAGCGAATACTCGCGCACGAAGTGATCGACCACGCCTTCGGAGAACTCCCGCTCCATGTTAAGGACGTAGTGGCGGATGCCGAGGACGTCGGCGGCCCCTCGCGCATCGTCAGTGTCCTCCACCGAGCAACACCGCTTGTGGTGTCGTGACGCGTCGACGTTTTCCTCGCTCCAGAGGCGCATCGTGACACCGAGCACCTCGTACCCCTGCTCAAGGAGCAGGCCTGCGGCGACCGAGGAGTCGACACCCCCGGACATGGCGACGATGACTCGCTGCGCGTCAGCTGGGCGGGGGGTCGGCTTGGTCATATCAGTTCCATGTTACACTGCCTCCGAAGGAACCTGGAACGAGCCGGGACCCGGGAGGCCATCTGCAGGCGGACGAACTCGCGCGCAAGGTAATAGACGTACTCTCCGACAAGCAGGCGGAGGACATTCTCCTGCTGGATATCCGCAAGGTGGCGTCCTTCTCCGACTACTTTGTGATCGCCAGCGCGGGATCAGAGCGCCAGACGCAGGCGATCCTGGATTCCGTGGAAGAGGCCATGAAGGGCGAGGGCGTGAAGCCTTTGGGCACCGAGGGGACTGCCAAATCAGGCTGGGTGCTGCTGGACTACGGAGATGTGATCATTCACGTCTTCGCGCCCCAGGAGCGCGACTACTACGACCTCGAGGGTCTGTGGCACGGTGCGACGCCCGTGGTACGGATCCAGTAGACAGCCCGCGGCGCGCCCTATCGAGCCACAGGTACGGTCAGGGTCCCTGTCTCCTGGATGTATCCAATGGCATCAAGCGCGGGTGGCTGCAAGCCCTGTTGGCTGAGGATTGTTGTCACGTGCGTCCGATGTTCAGTGGCGTGATTGATCGCCTGGATTACCAGGGCGGAGGCGCGAACAGCGAACGGCTGCCCCTGACGCGTGCCGCGCGTTACGAGAGCCGGGTTGAAGTCGGCCGCAATGTTCACGAGCGCCTCGCCGACCCGCTGGGCATGCTCGCGCAGTGCGGCGAACCCCGGGAAAGGATCGCCTTCCGTCAGCGCCGGCTGGGGCTGCGAGCCCGTCAGAGTAAGCACGTAGCGCCCTTCCGAAGCGAGAATGTGCACCAGCGTGTCGCGAACGCTGCCATAGGTGCCCGGCGTGGTCGCCGCCAACTGCTCATCACCGAAACCGCTGCAAACGTCCAGCAAGCGCTGGTTAGCCCAGAGGTTGTGCTCGAACAGGTCGGCGAGCGCGGAGGACATTCCTGTTACGCGATGGCCATGGCGGGGACGAACGAGCCGTCCGGGTTCATCCTGTATGCGACAGCGCCTTCTGAGACGTCGGAGGGAGCCTCTTCCCCCACCTGGATAACTGAGCCTTCCGGGAGGTCCCAGCTCCCCCTGGCAGCGCGCTTGAGGGCGGCGCGGTTCTGTAGGCCCATGGAAGCGTAGGTGGGGTTGAGAACGTCTACGATAACGCTGCGGCTGGAGTCGATGCCCGTGGCAAGGACCGCGGCGACGAACGCTTCGGCGTTCGGCAGCTTCACGATCGGCATCCGGTAGCGTTCGTACACGTCCCACATCGCCTGGAGGGCTTTGTCCGGCCAGAAGCGAAGGTAGGCGCGCGTGATCTCCCGGAAGACGCCTTCGTGAAAGCCTTCGTCGGTGGCCAGAGTTCGGCAAACTCCCGCGATAGCCGGATAGATGGGTCGGCCGCCAGCGTCTTCAGGGCAGCCGTACTCCTCCCAGAGCCGCTTCTGGAGGCCCTGGTAGTTGCGCTTGGTCTGCCGCTCCTGGGCTATCGCGTAGGCAGCGCCGCGAACCGGCGTAGCCTCGCAGCCGGTCTGCCTCTCGAACGTCCAGGCGTCACGATTGCAATTGTAGTAGTACTCGTCGACTTCCTCGTGCGTGTAGATGCCGGAGTCAACCATGCAGTACCATAGCGCCTTTCCATGGCGCGTCTCGTCTGAAACCCACTGGGAGTAGATCTGGCCTGTGGAGACGCTCTCCCCGGACGCATAGGTGGCCCAGAGAGCGTAATCCTCAATGAAAGACTCCACCCCAAAGTCTCCCAGAAGGACCTCGCGTGACTCTGCGCTCACGACCGGTCCATAGGCCTTCATCTCGGACCTCTGCGGCAAATGCTTGGCGATCCACTTCGGACCCTTGGCGAAGTAGCGAGCGTAAATCTCCGCGACGGATTTCTGGATCTCGATCTCTCGCCCTTGCGTTGTCCAGGGGTTCATCATCTGGTAGACCATTACGAAAGTTTGTTCCTCTCTGACCGTGCCGCAGTAGATACGCCGCCCGTATCATCGCGGTCGTGTTCGTCTGGCTTGGTTTCTTCGTCCGCTTGTCTTTCGCTCTCGTCTCGCTCCCCGCCGGCCTCTGCCTTCCCCTTCCGCCCGAACTGGCGCATCGCCTCACCCATCTCCCTCAGCCGAGCGTCCACGCGGGCGTTGATGCTCCCCTCCCCATACGTACCGTCCCCGCTGCGCTCGCCGGCGGCCACCCCCGTTAGCAATTCTATCGCCTCGTCCACGCTGGTGACAGCGTAGAGATGAAAATCTCCGCGCTCCACTGACTCCACAACGTCTCGGCGCAGCATGAGATTGTGTCTGTTTCGCGATGGTATGATGACGCCCTGCTGTCCGCTAAGGCCGATGGCGCGGCAGACGTCGTGGAAGCCCTCTATCTTCTGATTCAGACCGCCGATCGGCTGCACTTCGCCCTTCTGGTTCACGGACCCGGTCATCGCCAGTTCCTGCCGGACCGGCGCTTCGGCGAGGCTGGACAGTATCGCGCAGAGCTCGGCTAGTGAGGCGCTGTCGCCATCGACGGAATCGTACCCCTGCTCGAAGGAGATGCTGGCGGAGAGAGAGAGAGGCTTGTCCCTGGCATAGGTGGAGCCCAGATAGCCGCCGAGGATCAGTACCCCCTTGTCGTGTATCTTCCCGCTGAGCTGAGATTCGCGGTCTATACTGACAACGCCGCGTTGCCCCAGGAAGGTGCGGGCGGTGATGCGCGAGGGACGGCCGAAGCTGAAATCGCCGAAATCGAGCACAGCGAGCCCATTGACCTGGCCTACGACGGCTCCCTCAACGTCAACCATGATCACGCCGCGGCGTATGAGGTCGCGCAAGCGCTCCTCGACCAGGTTAAGGCGATAGACACGCTCATTGATCGCGCGCTCCACGTGCTCCGCGGACACCAGTTCGCTGCCGCTCTGACCGGCCCAGTAGTCCGCTTCGACGATAATGTCGCGCAGGCGGCCGAAGCGGGCTGATAGCTTCTCCTGGTCGTCGACCATGCGGCTGCCCTGCTCGATCAGGCGGGCCACGCCGGTACGGTCGAAGTGCCTCAGCCCCTCGCGCGTCGCGGCGGCGCAGACGAAGCCCGCGTAGGCGAGCTCGTTCTCCGCGGTGCGATCGATCTGATGGTTGAAGTCCGCCTTGACCTTGAACATCTCCCAGAACTCCTCATCCTGGGCGGAGAGGAGAAAGTAGGACATCGGGTCGCCGGTGACGACGAGCTTCACATCGATCGGGACGGGCTCCGGACGCAAGGCTTGCGGCGTGAGGAACCCGTATTGCTCCATCGGATCTTCGAGTCCCACTTCCCTGGTGCGGATCAGGCGTTTCAGGCCGTCCCATGAACCCGGCTTCATCATTACGTCTATGAGATTAACGATCAGGTAGCCGCCGTTGGCGCGATGCACCGATCCGGCCTTGAGCATCATGTGGTCGCTCAGGTAAGTGCCCAGGAATGCACGGCGCTCGACGCGGCCGAAGAGGTTTGTCCAGGTGGGGTTCGACTCCACGATAATCGGCGGCCCGACCTGCGCGGAGTTGTCCACGAAAGAGTTACAGCGAAAAGCAACGAATGGGTCGGGCTGTCCCTGGGGAGCTGCGAACTGTGGCAGCTGAGGCAGCGGCGACGGAGGCGCCTGCTCGCGGAAGAGATCGACACTGCCAAGAGAGAACTCCCTGAGCTGGGAGAGGAAGCGAACGACCTCCTCGTGAGGTTCGAACTGTTTCGCCAGGGCGTCGAAGGCGGCGCTCATGACCCATTCCGCAATCCGTCTATCCAGCTCCCGAACAGCCTTCGAGACGTCACGCTCTATCGCGCGCAGCCGCTCCCCGACCTCACTTACTACGCCTGTCAATGAGCGCTCACGATCGGCGGTCTGCTGCCGCTGTTCGGGAGGTAGCGCGGCGAACTGTTCCGGGGTCATCGGCTGACCGTCGAGAGAGGGCAACAGCGCAATCCCCGCCGGGGAGAACCGCAGGAGAAAGCCCGCGGCCTCAGCCTTACGCTGCGCCTCTTCTATCGAGCGCTGTGCCTCGCGCTGACCGTTTTCGAAGAGGTCACGCTTCTGGTGCTCGTACTCCTCGCTGGAGAAGGCGCGGCCCACGTTGGCCCTGATGCCGGCCAGCAGCTCTTCCAGATCCGTTCGCAATTGCCGGCCTGACCCGGCGGGCAAGCTGACGGCGTTCGGTCGGTCAGGGTCGTCGAAGTTATAGACGTAGCACCAGTCGCTCGGCACGGCGGTATCAGCGGCGCGGCGTTCTTCCACTGCGCGGCGAATGTAGTCCATGATCGCTGTTGCTTTGCCGCTGCCCGTGAGACCCGTCACGAACACGTTGTAGCCGGACTTATGGACGCCCAGTCCGAACTGAAGCGAACGGAGCGCGCGGTCCTGGCCGATGAACTCTGTTAGGGGGATGAGTTCATCGGTACACTCGAACTCGAAGGTGGTAGGGTCGTGAATACGGCGGAGCTGTGCGGGCAGGAGGCGCAACGAGTCAGTATCGGTCATCGTCCCTCGAGAGATCAGGCGTCCGAGAGCATGTCACGGGTTCTCGAACACCCACCTGTCTACGTCTCGCACGCTGCTAATGACCTCGCGCTCGTCAAAGAAGAGCGCAATCTCGCGCCGGGCCGACTCGGGCGAGTCCGAGCCGTGGACCAGGTTACGGCCCGTCTCCACAGCCAGGTCGCCACGTATCGTCCCGGCCTCCGCGCTGGCGGGATTCGTGGCGCCCATCGTCGTGCGGACGACCTCTACCGCGCCGGTCCCCTCGAATACGGCGGCCACAATGGGGCTACCGGTGATATGCGAAATGAGTGATTCGAAGAATCCCTTCCCTTCGTGCTCGGCGTAGTGCTTGCGCGCCAGGCTATCTTCCATCTGGAACAACCGCACCCCGACGATGCGCAGGCCGCGGCGCTCCAGGCGGGAGATGATCTCGCCAGCGAGGCCGCGCTGCATTGCGTCGGGCTTAATCAGGACCAGGGTGCGTTCCATGCGGCTCGCAACCTATTGTAGCCACCGCTACGGTTAGTCGCGAGGTTGCTGGGGCTGTGGACCGATGGCCGGCGGTCGCAAATAGACCGGCTGCAGGAGCGCAGGTTCGTCGCTATCACCCCCTGAGAGGCGGGCATATCCCAGCGCCGCCAGCGTTCCTGCGCGCCGCACCGCGGCGTCCGGCGGCACGATCACGACGCTGTCGCCGCCGGGTTCTCGCAACCGCGCGGCCAGCGTCTCGTCGATCTCTCCAACGAATACGGTGGGGCCATCGACGGCTCGGGCAAGTTGGTCGCCGGACGAGAGGCGCGGTGGCGAGACCTCCCTCCATGGGTCGCCCCGATAAGCCGCCCACGCCAGCTCGCCCCGGCCGGCTCTGTGGACGGCGATCACCGTACCCGGGAATGCGGCGTGCGGATAAGCATCGAGCTCCAGCCGGCCGACGCCGGCAAGTGGCAGGCGCAGCGCGTGCGCGAGGCCCTTGGCCACGCTCACGCCAACCCTGAGACCTGTGTACATCCCGGGTCCGGTGCATACGAACACCGCTGTCAGCGTTGTTTTGTCGGCACCCGTTTGCTTGAGGAGCGCGTCGACGGTGGGCAACAGTTCAACGGTGTGATTTCTCCGGCAGCGCCACGTGAGCTCAGCAACGAGCGCACCCTGCTGCGACAGGGCGACCGAGGCAACCTCGGAAGCGGTGTCGATGGACAGTTCCATTAGTCCTTTGCGCCTTTGCTTAACAACTCCGCTCTTTCACCCTCTCCGGCAAACGTGATGGTCCGCGTGTCCTCCCCCGTAACCTGGAACTCGATCTGAAGAGCATGCCGCGGCAATACCTCAGGCGCGCGCTCCGGCCACTCCACGACCAGCACCCCGTCGGCACTGATCTCGTCGAGGGCCAGCTCCTGCACTTGCTCCGGATCCTCGAGCCGGTAAAGATCTGCGTGGTAGAGGGTAACGCGGCCATCGTACTGCCCGAGGAGGACGAATGACTTCGAGGAGACCGCGCCTTCGTATCCCAGACCACGTGCTATCCCCTGCACGAACACCGTCTTCCCCGCGCCCAGTTCGCCAGAGAGCAGGACAACATCGCCCGCCTGAAGCAGCGAGCCCAGCCGCTCTCCCAGGCGGCGCGTATCGTCCGCGCTCGGAGACGTGACGCTGCCGGCGTTCATGCGTTGCGCAGGTGGTCCCAACCCGCGGAGGGCAGGGGCACTTCGCGGCCGGACGAGTCGAGCAAGCGCGGCTTTCTGTCTGGGGAGTCCGTTACCTCGCCGATCGCAGTAAGGCGGGCACCAGAGGTCTCTCTCAGGCGCTCAATCAGGGCTGCCGGGGCCGTGAACAGCATCTGGTAGTCCTCGCCGCCCGTACAAGCGAGGCTGACCGCGTCCGCCGCATACGCTGACCTCAGTTCATCGCTCAGCGGGATATCGTCCGCGCGAACAGCGGCGCCGGCGCGGGACATCTCGCAGATGTGACTCAGGTCCTGCACCAACCCGTCCGAGACGTCGATGGCGCAGGCGATTCCCAGACGGACGGCCGATTGGGCCAGGTGAAGGGGCGGTCGGGGGCGGAGGTGGGTGCGTACGAGTGGCTCGTCCCGGGCCGCGCCTTCACGGAGGCGCCGCAGGCCGCCGGCGGAATCCCCGAGGCATCCGCTGACCGCTATCGTGTCGCCCGCTTGTGCGCCATCGCGCAGCATCAGCAACGGCTCGCCGTCGTGCATCTGGGCACGACCGATTAAGGCCACGGTCACCGAGAACTGAGGCGCGCGGACGATGTCTCCACCGGCAACCGTCACCCGATATTCACACGCGCACTCGCCCAGGCCAGAGTACAACTGGTCGATCGCGTCCACCGGCGTCTGTGGCGGCAGAGCAAGCGTAACCAGTGCGAAGAGCGGCTCTCCACCCATCGCCGCGATGTCGCTGACGTTGACCGCTAGAGCCTTCCAACCGACGTCGGCCCACGGCGTAGTCCGCGCCAGAAAATGGACACCCTCAACTAGCGTGTCAGTCGTCGCGAGCAACACCGTGCCGCCGGCGCGCCAGGCGGCGGCGTCGTCGCCGATGCCGACCAGGAGATCATCCGGCGGGGGAGCTCCAACGACTGCGCCGAGTCGCTGGATGAGCCCGAACTCGCCCATTTCGGAAACGTTCACGAGGTCATTATACGAAGGTTAGGTATACTCTCCATCCAGATGCGAATTCTCATCGTCTCCGACGTGCACGCCAACCTGGCGGCCCTGGAAGCCGTGCTCCACCACGCTGATTCGGGCGGCGGCATCGCCGGCGTGTGGAGTCTGGGGGACTGCGTGGGCTACGGCCCCCAGCCCTCCCAGTGCATCGCGCGACTGACCGCCGCAGGCGCCGTGATGGTGGCCGGGAACCACGAGCGCGCCGCGACCGGGGCGATCGGCACAGAAGAGTTCAACCCGGACGCTGCCGCGGCTGCCGAGTGGACGAAGGCGCGACTCTCAGATGGTGAGAAGGCGGCGC
The DNA here is from genome assembly GCA_964558415.1 of uncultured Dehalococcoidia bacterium. Taxonomy (GTDB): domain Bacteria; phylum Chloroflexota; class Dehalococcoidia; order SM23-28-2; family RBG-16-64-32; genus CAZLDI01. The sequence goes on along the minus strand of CAZLDI010000005.1, from coordinate 8,384 downwards.
TCGACGCGCTGCCCGAGATAGCCCGAATAGAGGGCGTGGAGTTCACACTTGTGCACGGAACACTGCGTGAGCCGATATGGGAATACCTGTATTCGTACGAAGCGGCGGCGGCCCATCTAGCCCTTCAGGAGTCGCAGTTCGGACTGGTTGGACACACCCACATTCCGGCGGTCGCGCTGGAGGACGAGAGGGCGCCGCTGGGCAACGAGTTGTACCGATTGGCTGACGGCGAAGCAGTGGAGCTAACAGGCGACGCCAAGCTAGTCTTGAACCCGGGCAGCGTGGGCCAGCCGCGCGACGGCGACGCTCGCGCCTCCTACGCCGTCTACGACTCGGATCAACGATCGGTCACGCTTCACAGGGTGGAATATGACATAGCCTCAACGCAACGGCTGATGAAGGAGGCGGGATTACCCCGCTGGCTAATCGAGAGGCTCGCGCTGGGCCGCTAGTGGCCGGACAGCCGCGCAACGACGGCAGAAGTGCGGGTCACCGGTCCTTCAGCCGTGGCGCTCGCTGCGTCCGCGCCTTCCGGCGCCAGTGACCACGAGCTGGCGATCGCTTCCGGGCTGGCGGAGATGGCGGACATGGGCGCAGAGAGGAAAGATGCGCCCACGTCCGAGGCCGAACCTGGATTATCAAAGGAACCGTGCCACGAAGATGGCTGGAGCGTAATGTCGTCGGGCGGTGTGGTAGCCCTTGGCACTGTGGTAATTTCGACTGGAAGGGGCAGTTCCGTAGGAAGCACGACACCCTCCCCGGCATCGCGGCTGCTCGCGACGGCTGTCGCAGCTGCCAGCACCAGCGCAAAGAAGGCCACAGCAGCCATGCCTGCCCAGAAGCCACGCGACGGGGTCCACCCTCCCTTGGGGGCCGTCACTCTGGGCTCGCTTGTTCCGGCGGTATGGCCTGTCGCCATTGCGGGTCTCCTGTATTCTCTGGCTGTCCCTTGTGGGGGACCTGCCGGTTGAGGTGCGTGCTTCCGGAATTGCGGGTTCCGGCGTTTCCAAGATCAGACTAACTTAACCGTTTCTACACGTCAGTAAACGAGCGGTTAAGATTCGGGGTCTACCCGGGGAACAAGTTGCGGAAGAGCTTGTCTTTCGACGGGCTGTCATATAATGCCCAGTCGAGGCTATGAGTACGCCCGTCAACGTGACGCTCGCCATCCCGGTGACAGATGATCTCCAGGAGCTTGTCCGCGCCGTTGGCCCGCGCTTGAACGTGATGTCGCTGAGCAGGGCGCAGAGGCACGCCTACCGCGAAGGCCGCCCTCTCTGGCCGGGCTATTACGACCCGCCGGCCGCAGCGCGAGCGGGCGACGAGAGTGAGGAGGAGGCCAAGGAGCGCCTGGCGGCGATTCTGGCCGAGACCGAGGTTGTCTTCACGAACCCAATCATCCCGGCGGACTTGATCGACCGTGCCCCAGAGCTGCGCTGGCTCCAGCTAACGAGCGCCGGGGTGGACCGTCTGCTCGATTCCCCGATCATCCATTCGCGCCTTGTTGTCACGACAGCCAGCGGCATCCACGCCGTGACGATAAGCGAATACGTGCTTGGGGCTATGCTGGCATTCGGGAAAGGGCTTCTCAAGGCGCACCGCTCGCAGCAAGAGTCCCGCTGGAGCGCTTACCCGCCGACCGAGCTGCAGGGGCAGACGGTGGGGATCATCGGTCTGGGCGCCATAGGGTCGCGGGTCGCCGAACTCGCGCGGGCTCTGGGGATGAGGGTGCTGGCGATGCGCCGGTCGGTGGTCAGCCGTACGCAGGGGGAGGGACCCGCGGACGAGATTGTGCCTCCATCCGAGCTCCTGTACCTACTCGGCGAGAGCGACTATGTTGTGCTGGCGCTTCCGCTCACGCCGGAATCCCGTCATCTCATCGGCGAGGAGCAACTGCGCGCGATGAAGCCATCGTCAGTCCTGGTGAATATCGCCCGGGGGTCGGTGGTCGACGAGAGGGCGCTCATCCGGGCGCTGCAGGAGGGCTGGATCGGGGGAGCGGCGCTGGACGTGTTCGAACGGGAGCCGCTGCCACCTGAAAGTGCTCTGTGGAAGCTGGAGAACGTGCTGGTCACGCCACACATCAGCGGCGGTACCCCGCGCTACATGGAGCGTGCAGTTAGCCTTTTCTGCGAGAACTTGCGACGTTATCTGGCAGGTGATCAGCTACTGAACGTGGTGGACCCGGACAGAGGCTACTGAGCCGCTAGCCCGTGACCGCGGCGACCTTTGGCCGCGCTGCCTGGCTCGCCTGGTGCAGAGCCGTGTCCAGCACCTCGTCCACGCTCTCCACGAAGAGGATCTCCAACGCACGGCGTACGTCCTCCGGGACGTCAGCGACATCGTTCTCGTTGTCGCGCGGGATGATGATCTGCTTGCAGCCGGCGCGGTGAGCCGCCAGCACCTTGTCCCGCACCGAACCGACCGGCAGGACCTTGCCTCGCAGCGTCATCTCGCCGGTCATTGCCACCTCCTTACGCACTGGGCGGCCAGTGAGGGCCGAAACCAGCGCTGTGGCGATGGTCACCCCAGCGGATGGCCCGTCCTTGGGAATCGCAGCCGCTGGCACGTGTATGTGGATGTCAACCTTATCGAAGACGGTGGGCTGGATCTCCAGCGCGCTCGCCCGCGATCGGGCGTAGGTCAGCGCCGCCTGCGCCGATTCCTGCATGACGTCGCCCAGCTTGCCGGTGAGGATCAAGCGGCCCCGCCCCGGCACCGTGGATACTTCAACGAAGAGGACTTCGCCACCCGTGTTCGTCGCCGCCAGGCCGGTGGCTACCCCCACCTCGTCGGCCTCGGCGGCCAACTCCCACCTGAAGCGCGGGTTACCCAGGTAGTCGGCGACGCCGTCTTCGGTGACGGCGACTTCCTCCGTATCGCCACCGGCGATGCGGCGCGCGATGCCACGACACACGCTCCCCAGCTCGCGCTCCAGGCTGCGCACGCCGGCCTCGCGGGTGTATGAGCGGATGATCTCCAGGATCGCTCCCTCGGTGACGCGAAGCAGCCCTTCCGGGACGCCGTTCTCCTCCTTCTGGCGGGGGAGCAGGTAGCGTTTGCCGATCTCCAATTTCTCGCGTTCCGTGTAGCCCGGTAGCTCGATAATTTCCATGCGGTCGCGCAGCGGGCTCGGTATCGTGTCGGCGACGTTCGCGGTTGCGACGAAGAAAACGTGCGAAAGATCGAACTGCACATCCAGATAGTGGTCCGTAAACGTCGAGTTCTGAGCCGGGTCCAGCACTTCCAGAAGCGCGGACGCCGGGTCTCCCCGATAGTCGGACCCGAGCTTGTCCACCTCATCAAGCATGAAAAGCGGGTTGTTGGCGCCACTCCGCCTTATCTCCTGGATCAGACGGCCCGGCATAGCGCCGACGTATGTGCGGCGGTGCCCTCTGATCTCCGCTTCGTCGCGAATGCCGCCCAACGACACGCGGATGAACTTCCGGCCCAGCGCCCGCGCGATGGACTGCCCGAGCGAGGTCTTGCCGGTGCCCGGCGGGCCGACGAAACAGAGGATCGGTCCGCGGGTCTTGCCCTGCTTCAACTTGAGGACAGCCAGGAAGTCCAGAATCCGCTGCTTGACCTTATTCAGGCCGTAGTGGTCTTCGTTCAGGATCTCCTCCGCCCGCGCGATGTCCAGCTGGTCTTCTGTGCTAACCGACCACGGGAGGTCTGCGATCCACTCCAGATAGGTGCGGCTCACCTGGTACTCCGGAGACATGGTCGGTATCGTCGTCAGGCGCTGAAGCTCCCGGTCGGCCTCCTTACGCGCGCCCTCCGGAAGCTGAGCAGCATCCAGCTTCTCTTTCAGTCCCGCCAGCTCAGGCGTGATATCGCCCTCGCCCAGCTCCTTCTGGATGGCCTTCATCTGCTCGCGCAAGATGAACTCGCGTTGACGCTTATCCAGTTCACCGCGCACATCGGACTGAATCTGCGACTGCACCTCCAGCACTTCGATCTCGTGAGCGATGAGGTCCTTAACCTGCTCGAGGCGTTTGTTCACGTCTAGCTCAGCCAGGACGCTATAGCGTTGCTCGGGCGTCAGCTGCAGATTGGCCGCGATGAAGTCTGCGAGCGCCGAGGGATCTGTTACGTTGCCGATCGCCGTCGCCAGCTCCTTTGGCAGCGCCTCAGACAGGCTCACAGCGCGCACAAAGGCGACCGAGGCATCGCGCATGGCGGCCTCCAGCGGCAGCCCTTGAGCGACCTCGTCGTGAAGTGCCTGCACCCGACCGATCAACCACGGTTGTTCCTGTTCCACGGAAGCCAGCCGCAATCTCGCGACGCCCTGGAGAATCGCATGGACGGAGCCGTCGGGCGCCGTGGCCATGCGCACGATCGTTGCCGCGGTCCCCAGTTCACATAGCTCGCCCTCCTGGCCTCCGTCTTCGCGCTCCACCTGGGGGAAGATCGCCAGCATCTTCGTCTCCGCAGCGGCGGCCTCCGAGATCGCCTGCACATCGCGCGGATCCGTCGCGAGCACCGGCATCAGTTGCTGCGGGTAAACAATGGTGGAGCCGCTGGCCAGGATTGGCAAGGTTGCGGGCACGTTCCCGGCCGACGGAGGAGGAGTGGTTTCGGGGTCCTCGCTGCTGTGCAGGATCTCTCGGCCGTCGGTCATTTTATGAGCCGGCGCCACACATGCACAGCTCAGTGAACCACGATTCGAAGCTGGCGCCCGGCCGGCGCCGCGGTCTTCGGAAGGACGATCTCCAGCATGCCACTTCTGTACAACGCCTGTGCGGAGTCCGCGTTCACTTCCGACGGCAGGCGGATGATGCGCTCGAACGTGCCATGGGATATCTCCATTTGAGAATATGCGCGGCGCGGACCCTCACGCACTGGCCGGCGATGCCCGCGAACGGTCAATGAAACCCCGTCCACCTCCAGCTCAATCTCTTCGTCGGCGATTCCCGCCATCTCCACCACTACAATCACGTCTGCGTCGGTCTCGTACACGTCGACGGCGGGCTCCAGGATGGGCGCGACGAAGCTCGGACTCCCTGGCGCGCCGATTACCCGGCGATAGGCCTGCTCCATGCGTTCATGGATGTGCTCGAACTCAGAGAAGAGGTCCGCTGTTCGCCGTTTCATCTGCGTTGCCTCCGGCTAGTCGCCTTCGACCTCCACCACCATCTCCACTTCTACAGCGATGTTCATTGGTAATTCTGCCATACCTACAGAGCTGCGCGCGTGGACACCCCGCTCTCCGAATACAGATAGCAGGAGACTCGACGCGCCGTCCATCACTACATGCTGCTGGCTAAAGCCCGGCGCGCTGTTGACAAATCCCAGTAGTTTTACGATCCGCGCGACCCGATCCAGATCGCCCAGCTCCTCTTGAATGGCGCTGAGGTAGCTCACGGCGCAGAGCCGGGCGGCCTCCTGCGCTCTCTCAACGTCAACGTCCGCGCCGACCTTGCCCGTGATGAAGCCGTCCGGGCCGCCGGGACCGGCGCCGGAGACGAACAGCAGGTTGCCAGTCCTCACCGCACCGGCGTACTTCCCGGCAGAGCGCCTGGCCGGGAGCTCCACTCCGATCTCCTTCAGGCGGTCCCCTGCGATGCTCATTCGCGGCTAATTGCCGTCATCTGGAGGCTTCGCGCCGTTGGCGCTTTCGCCGCCCTTCGCCCTGGCCCGTCCGGCCTTCTTCGGTGGTGCCTGCGGCTCTTGCGTGGCGCCGGTCGGAAGGTCAGGACTCGTGAAATCACGCGACATGTCGATTACAGCCACGGCCGCGATCTTGTTGTCCTTATGTTCTCTGTCCGTATCCATCAGCGTCACGCCCTGCGTCGACCGGCCCTGCTTCGAGATGTGCTCCACCGGCGTGCGCAGGACCACACCGTCCTCCGTGGTCAAGATGAACTCGTGCGAAGGGTCTACCATGCGGGCGGCGACCAACTCCCCTGTCTTCGGGTTGGTCTTGAACGTGATCACTCCCTGCCCGCCGCGACCGTGCGCGGGATACTCCTCCACCAGGGTCCGCTTGCCGTAGCCGTGTTCGCTGACCACGAGCAGCGCCTCCGCGTCGCTGGCGTTCTCCATGCCCACCACGCGATCGCCCGCTGCCAGCCTGATGCCCCGCACGCCACCCGAAAGGCGCGAGGCCGAGCGCAGCAGGCCTACTCGGAACTTGAGCGCCTGACCCCTGGCGGTCACCAAGATGACGTGGTCGGAGTCGCTGGCCAGCTTGGACGAGACTAGTTCGTCGCCTGCCTCCAGGTCCATCGCGATCAGGCCGTCGCGCCGGACGTTGGCGAAGTTCTTCAGCGGTGTCTTCTTAACTTCGCCCAGCCTTGTGGCCATCACCATGACGTCGTTGTCGCTCTCTGGGGTTACGCGCACAACGGCAGTTATCTGCTCCTGCTGGTCCAGCTGAAGGAGCTGCATAACCGATTCGCCTTTCGCCTGTCGCGACTCGTCCGATACCTCGTAAGTCTTCACCTGGAAGCAGCGCCCGCGGTCTGTGAAGAAGATCAGCCTCTCGTGAGTGTCCGCTACCAGCAGGTGGCGCACGACGTCGTTGTCGCGCGTCTTCATGCCAATGACGCCGACCCCGCCGCGCCGCTGGGCGCGGTAGGTGCTCAGCGGAAGCCGCTTGATGAAGCCGCGGGCGGAGATAGTGACCACCACCTCCTGGTGCGCGACCATGTCCTCTTCCGAGAACCCCTCGGGCTCCTGGTCCATGATGATCGTGCGCCGCTCGTCTCCGTGCTCCTTCTTCAGCTCGATCGCGTCGTCCTTGATCAGGAAGTCGATCTTGCGGGGGTTCGCGAGGAGGTCTTCCAGGTGAGAGATCTGTTTGATCAACTCCCCGTGCTCTTCCTGTATCTTCTCGCGCTCAAGCTGGGCCAGGCGGCGCAGCTGCATGTCCAGCACCGCCTGAGCCTGGCGGTCCGTCAGGGCGAAGGGCGCCGCTGTCAGGCGCACTTTGGCTTCCTCCGCTGACGGCGACTGCCGGATCGTCTTGATCACCTGGTCCAGCATCTCGATCGCCTTGAGCAGGCCCTCCAGAATGTGGGCGCGCTCGCGCGCCTTCTCCAGGTCGAACTCGGAGCGGCGGCGGATCACCTCGCGACGGTGGTTGATATAGGACTCCAGCATCCGCTTGAGCGAGACGGTCCGCGGCTGCCCGTCCACCAGCGCCAGCATGTTGACGGCGAAGGCGGTCTGCATGGCCGTGTGCTTGTAGAGAGCGTTCAGGAGCTGCTTGGGCTGTGCCTCGCGCTTGAGCTCGATGACGATCCGCATGCCGTGACGGTCGGACTCGTCCCGCAGGTCCGCGATGCCTTCGATCTTCTTCTGCCTGACGAGGTCCGCGATCTTCTCGACAAGCGCAGCTTTGTTCGTCTGGTACGGCAGCTCCGTCACGATAATCTGGTTGCGGTTCCCTTTGGCCATCTCCTCGATGTGCACGCGGGCGCGGGTGACCACGCGCCCCTTGCCGTCGGCGAAGGCGGTGCGGATCGCGTCCCTGCGCTCGGTCGTCGCTACCTGACCGTCAGTGCCCGGGACACGCACCGACTCGTAGCGGAACGCAACGCCGCCGGTCGGGAAGTCCGGGCCCTTCACGATCTCTGCTAGCTCCTCCATCGTCGTCTCGGAGTTGTCGATAAGCAGCACTATGGCGTCACAGAGCTCGGACAGGTTGTGCGGCGGGATGTTGGTGGCCATACCAACCGCGATGCCCGATGCCCCGTTCGCAAGCAGGTTTGGCAGTCGCGCCGGTAGCGGCATCGGTTCCTGGAGCGAGTCGTCGAAGTTGGGGACGAAGTCAACAGTGTTGCGATCGATGTCGGCGAGCAGCTCGCTGGCTATGCGCGCCAGCCGTGCCTCGGTATAGCGCATCGCGGCCGGCGGGTCGTTGTCGATGGAGCCGAAGTTGCCCTGACCGTCGACCAAGGGGTAGCGCATCGTGAACGGCTGGGCCAGGCGCACCATCGCTTCGTACACCGGACTGTCTCCGTGCGGGTGATATTTGCCGAGCACTTCACCGACGAGGCGGGCGCTCTTCTTGTACTGGGAGCCGGGGGTCATCCCCATGTCGTGCATCGCATAGAGGATCCGCCGCTGCACCGGCTTCAGGCCGTCGCGAATATCAGGAAGCGCGCGCGACACGATGACGGACATCGCGTAATCCAGGTAGGAGGAGCGCATCTCTTCCTCGATGCGAATCGGGCGGACTTTGCCTACGGCAGACGGTTCCAGCGTCATGAGAGCTCCCGGATGGCGATTCGCAGGATCAGCGCCCCGCAATTACGCGCCGTTTGGGCGGCGTTCGAAATCACAAAGATATGATAACTGAACTAGGCGGTTACGGGTAGGCGTTGTACTCGTTCGGTACATCCTGTACACCGCTCTCCTTTCTAGGCTGCATTTTG
>CAZLDI010000004.1:0-168270 GCA_964558415.1 uncultured Dehalococcoidia bacterium | reverse complement strand
AGGCGGTGTACCGGGAGACCGAAGGAAACCCGTTCTTCGTCAACGAGATCGTGCGTTTGCTTGTCACCGACGGACGGTTGGAGCACCCGGAGACGGTGAGCACATGGAGCGTCACGATCCCGCAGGGAGTGCGCGAGGTCGTCGGGCGGCGGCTGGACCACCTCTCGGAGGACTGCAACCGCGTGCTGACGATCGGTTCTGTGATCGGGCGCGAGTTCAGCGTGCGGCTGCTGGAGAAGGTGTCGGAGGTGAAAGGGGACCGCCTGTTGGAGGCACTGGAAGAGGCGATGGCCGCACGCGTGATCGCCGAACTGCCCCAGGCGACGGACCAGTACTGGTTCTCGCACGCGCTGATCCGAGAGACGCTGTACGAGGAGCTGAGTACGACGCGACGCGTCCGCCTGCACCGACAGATCGGCGAGGCGCTGGAGCAGCTGGACGCCGAGGGCAACCTGCCGCAACTGGCGTACCATTTCGCGGAAGCGGCGCCGGGGGGTGATGTGGAGAAGGCGGTGGACTACGCGGAGAGAGCGGCCGAGCGTTCGCTGGCGCAGTTTGCATATGAAGAGGCAGTCGTGCAGTACGAGCGGGCCCTCCACGTGCTGGACTCGCAGATGCCGGTGGACGAGGGACGGCGGTGCGAACTTCTGCTGGTGCTGGGCGACGCGGCGTTCAAGGCGGGCGACCCGGCCAGATCAAGGCAGGCCCTGGACATCGCCGTCGAGCTGGCGCGAAGGCTCAAGGACAGCGAGCGGCTGGCCCGTGCCGCTGTGGCAATCTCATTTAACTTCTTCGAGATTGGGAAACCCCAGGAGACCGTCGCCGCGCTTGTGGAAGAGGCGTTGAGCGCGATAGGCCAGGAGGACAGCCGTCTCCGGGTATGGCTCCTCATTAACCTGGGCCGCGAGCTCATGTTCTCAGCCGCTCGGGAACGGACCCAGGCCCTGGTTGTGGAGGCCCTCGACGTCGCCCGGCGGCTGGGAGACCCAGTGACGCTGGCAACCGCGCTATCCAACACGCTTGGCCTCACCTCCGATCCTACTAATCCAAAGGTGGAAGAGCGGCTGGCGATGGCCGAAGAAGCGTTGGAACTGGCGGAGCAGGCTGGCGACCGTGTTCAGGCGATGCAGGCACGCATGTCGCGGATGACGGCCTTCCTCACGCTCGGCGACATCTCCGCTGTGGACCGAGATATTGAGGCCTTCACGCGCCTGGCGGAAGAGCTGCGGGAGCCGAGCTGGCTCTGGATAGCGGCCCTCTTTCCGGCGATGCGGGCGCTGCTGGATGGCCGCATCGAGGACGCCGAGCGGCTGGCCCAGGGCGCCCTGGCGGCGGGCCAGCGAACCGAGCGGACAAACGCCATGCAGTTCTTCGGCGCCCAGATCTTCGCGATCAGGCGCGAGCAGGCAAGGATAGCAGAGATGGAGCCGGTCGCGAGGGGTCTCGTACAGCAGTTCCCCGGGATACCGGCCTGGCGCACAGCCGTCGCCGTCCTGCACGCCGATTTGGGCCGGGAGAAGGAGGCGCGCGAGGAGTTCGACCTGCTGGCTGCGGACGATTTTGCTGTTTTCCCGCGGGACGGCAACTGGCCGATATCGATGGCGCTGCTCGCCGAGGTCTGCGCGTTCCTGGCAGACAGCGAGCGAGCCGCGCAACTCTACGAGCACCTGCGGCCGTGGGAACGCCTGTGCATCATCGTCGGAGGGCCAACAGACTGCTACGGAACGGCGTCTCGCTTGATGGGCCGGCTGGCCGCCACGACGGGCCGCTGGGACGACGCCGAGCGACACTTCCAGGACGCACTCGAACAGAACACGAAGATGGGATCGGGACGCTGGGTCACGCGGACTCAGTTGCAGTACGCTCGGATGCTTGCCGCGCGGGATGGGCCCGCCGACCGGCAGAAGGCGCTGGCGCTGCTGGCGGATGCGCTGGAAGTGGCTCAGAGACTGGGCCTTATTAAAGACATGAATGACTGCCTTGCCCTGAAGCTCGAGTTGCAGGGGGTTGCCTCGACAAGCACGGGCGCCTCGATCGATGCGGTGGCGTCGTTGGTGTATGCGGAGAGGCCGGACCTGCGGCGCCAGGTCGCGCCGGACGGGACGGTGACGATCCTCTTCAGTGACATCCAGGGCTCGACCGCGAAGACGGAGCAGCTCGGCGACACGAAGTGGATGGAGGTCCTGCGCGAACACAACGCCGTCGTCCGCGCGCAGCTCAAGGCCCACGGCGGCTTCGAGGTCAAGAGCGAGGGCGACGGCTTCATGCTCGCGTTCCAGAGCGCCCGCAAGGCGCTGCAGTGCGCGATCGAGACGCAGAAGGCGTTCGCGAAGCGAAACGAGAGCGCAGAGGAGCCGGTGCTGGTGCGCATGGGGCTTCACACCGGCGAGGTGATCAAGGAAGGCGACGACTTCTTCGGGAAGCACGTTAACCTGGCAGCGCGGATCGCGGGCCAGGCCTCGGGCGGGCAGATCCTGGTGTCGTCGCTGCTCAAGGAGCTGACCGCGAGCGGCGGGGATATCGCGTTCGACGAGGGGCGAGAGGTGACGCTGAAGGGCCTGTCCGGAGATCATGTCGTATACGCCGTCAGCTGGATGTGAGTGTGCTCGTGAGCGAAGGACAGTTGCGCGAGAGGGTGGGCCGCCTGCAGAATTCAGCCGTTAGCTTTGACACCATTAGATTCGACCGCCGGAAGGAGAAGCGCAATGTCATTCGAGCCGCTCAAACCCGCCGTCCATCACCCGCCACTCAAGGTTGCCGACGACACGTGGTTGATCCAGCAGATCCAGGAGGCGGCCATTGGACCGCTGTTCGTGTATCTCCACTCGCTCGTGATCAAGGGTCCGGAGCCGATCATCGTCGACACCGGGACGCCGGCCAACCGCGGCCAGTGGATGAAGGACGTGTTTTCGGTCATCGATCCCGGCGACGTCCGCTGGATCTTCCTCTCTCACGACGACGTCGACCACGCCGGCAACCTGGCGCCGGTGATGGAGGCCTGCCCGAACGCGACGCTGGTCGTCACCTGGTTCCTCACCGAGCGCCACGGCTGCGACTTCCAGTTCCCTCTGGACCGAATGCGCTGGGTCAACGACGGGGACTCGTGGCGCGCCGGCGACCGCACGCTGACTGCCATCACGCCGCCGTTGTTCGATTCGCCCGTCACGCGCGGACTGTACGACGATCGCACCGGCGTCTACTGGGCCGTCGACACGTTCGCGACGCCACTGCCCGGCCCGATGAACGACATCAGCGAACTGGACGCGGCAGAATGGAAGGGGGGGCTCGAACTCTTCAACTGCATGAACAGCCCATGGTTCAAGCTGCTGGACGCCGACAAGTTCGAACGCCACGTGGACCGCGTGCAGAAGCTGGACATTGAGGTGATCGCGGCCTGCCACACGCCGGTGATCCGGCGACCTCAGATAAGCCAGGCCTTCGATACGATCCGAAAGCTCCCTTCTCTGGAGCCGCCGCCGCAGCCCGGGCAGGTCGACCTCGAAGCGCTAATGCATGCCGTGGCGACGGGGCAGCAGTATGTCTGGGAGCCGCCGGCTACCGCGAACTGACGCGAGTTTCGAACTATGCGCACCCACTCAACCAGCTACTCGTTCAGATTGGAGGTTCACTGATGTCTATTCAGCTCGGAGACCTGGCTCCTGATTTCACCCAGGAATCAACCGAAGGCACGATTCGTTTCCATGAATGGCTCGGCGATAGCTGGGGTGTCCTGTTCTCACACCCAGCCGACTTCACGCCAGTCTGTACGACTGAACTGGGGATGGTCGCCCGCCTCAAGGACGAGTTCGCCAAGCGCAACACCAAGGTCGTCGCTCTGAGCGTCGATCCCCTCGACAAGCACAAAGGCTGGGCGGATGACATCGCCGAAACGCAGGGCGCGCGTCTTAATTTCCCGCTGCTCGCAGACGCCGACCGTAGAGTCTCGGAGCTTTACGGCATGATCCACCCGAACGCGGATTCCACGGCGACAGTGCGTTCTGTCTTCGTCATCGACCCGAACAAGAAGGTGCGTCTCACGCTCACCTACCCTGCACCCACAGGGAGAAACTTTGACGAGATACTCCGGGTCATCGACTCGCTCCAGCTTACCGAGTACGAGAAGGTGGCAACGCCGGTGAACTGGAAGGACGGAGACGACGTCGTCATCCTGCCCTCTATCACGAACGAGGAAGCCGATAAGATGTTCCCCCGAGGCTACAAAGAGTTGAAGCCGTACCTCCGGATGACTCCGCAGCCCAACAAGTAAAGCGCAATAGCTGCAAGAGTCCCAATGCATGCTACAGTTTGGCGAGAGGCCCCGCCGGCTTAAATCAGGAAGGAGCAAGTTATGGACGTAAGGACAACGCTACAACAGCAGATGCAGGCCTTGCACGGCACACTGGAAGCGGCGATCGGTGACTGCCCCGCGGATGTCGTCGCAAGGAAACTTCCCGGTTCTACGATCAACTCCATCGGGGCCATCTACGCCCATACCATCTTCGGCGAAGACGGGCTACTCAACGGGCTCATTCGCAGTGGGACTCCCGTCTACTTCGCCGGCGGTTGGGCGCCGAAGGTCGGCCTCGACATGCCACAGGGAGGCATGGAGCCAGACTGGGCCGTCACGCTTGACGTCAACCTCTTTCGCCAGTACGCCGCGGCGGTCTATCAGGCCACCGACGAGTACCTGGGGACTGTCAGCGACGCCGAACTCGACCGTGTCATCGATGCGGGCTTCGCTCCCCCCATGCCCGTGCAGTCATTCGTCGCCAATATGCTGGCCTGGCACGTAGCCACGCACCAGGGCGAGATCTCGGCCCTGAAGGGCGTCCAGGGGTTCAACGGCCTCGACCTTACCCATTAGGTGCGGCGCGGTCGAGACATTGCTTTTCTGCGCACCTTAACTGATCGGCGTTCGCCGGCGCCCTGAACCTACGCATCATCGGTCCAGCGCGTAACTCGTTCGGAGAGGTCGTCACCGTATGTGCGGCACAGCGCCTCGAGCTCTCTGGGTCGAGCGCCGCGCCACTCCAGATCCTCGAGCGTCTCCTGGAGCGGCACATCCTCCCGCAGGGTCGCCAGGGTGCGGTACAGCGTCAGTTCCTCACGGTGTGATCTCAGGCTCTCTGCGAGGCTCTCCGCGCCGCGGACCGGGAAGTTCCAGTCACCCGGGTCCGCCGGGATGTCATCGACGTGGCCGTGCGCGGTCAGCGCCGCCGCCGCCGAGCGCGCCCCCCAGCGGGGAACCCCCGGGATGCCGTCGGCGGCGTCGCCGACCAGGGCCAGCCAGTCCGGGATCGAGACCGGAGAGACGCCGAACTTGTCCCGCACACCGTCCTCGTCGATCGTCTTCTTGCGACGGCGGTCGACGAGCACCGTCCGGTGGCCACGGACACACTGCGCGAGGTCCTTGTCAGGGCTGCAGATCAGGACGCGCTTTACCCGGTTGTCGCGACCGTAGCGCGCGGCGGCGGCGGCCAGGGCGTCGTCGGCCTCGAACTCGGTCATTGGCCAGACCACCAGGCCGAGGGCGTGCGTCATGCGCTCGGCTGGCTCGAACTGCGCGAGCAGCTGTGGGTCGATGCCCGCGCCCGTTTTGTATCCAGGGAAGAGCTCGTTGCGAAACGACTCGATCACATGGTCGAACGCCACGCCAACGTGGGTCGCCCCTTCGTTGAGCAGCAGAGCGAGCAGCGAGCGTCCGAGCGCCACGGTAGCCCCCACTTCGCTGCCGTCTCTGGCCGTTTTAGGCGGAGCCCCGTAGAAAGCGCGGAACAGCTCATAGGTACCGTCCACGAGGTGGATTTGCATAGTCTGGATATTACCAGTATGCGGCTCGCCGGGCCGTCTCGATTCATCGCTTGACAAACGTCCTGCGCTTCCGGTAGCGTAACCAAACAAACAATTGTTTGTGTAGCCCCGAGCATATGTCTTCGACAACGTCCGCAACCCTTCCCACCGTCAGCATCTCGCCGTTCGTCGTGCACCCTTCGCCGCACTGCCGTCGCGATATGCCCGTCAATGAACTCGGCGCTGCCGACTTCTCTAATTTGCTTGAACACGATCATGAGGACGCCCAACGCACCGAGGCCCTGCGGGGTCTCCTCCGCGACGTCGAGACCGACCGTGTGATCTATCCGATACTCGTTCGGGAGCAGCGTGGCGCTGGCAGCCAACGATATCAGCTTGTCAGCGGCTGGCTTGTCTGGAGCGCCGCGGTGCACCTTCGTAAGGAGGCGGTCAGCGCCTTCCTCTGGGACGGCGACGACCTGGAAGCGGCCGCGCTCGCCTATCAGCTCAACCATCACCGGGTGACTATGAAGCGAAAAGAGTCCGCGCACATCGCCGGCATCGTCGCCGACCTGCTGGCGGAGACCGGCCAGGCCACCTACCGTGATGTCGCCCGCACGTTGCGCTGCTCTCCCTCGTGGGCGCACAAGCTGGTCCACAACGGTTCCGGCGATCCAACGGACGAAGCGTCCGGACGCCGACCGAGGGGCCGACCACCGGTGTCTGTGCTGTTCAATCTCGAGGTCACCGACCCGCGGCATTGGGAGTCCACTGTCCGCCTCAGGGCGATAACCCAGGGCAAGCCACCGCTTCAGGAGATCAAGCTCCAGCGCTCCGAAGAATCGGACGGCTGGCGGGACGTCTCTTCGCAGGCGTTCTTCGAAGCCATCGCCGTCGAGGTTGATCGCCTTCGTGACTGGCTCGCAGATATAGCTGACGGTGATTTTTCCCCGGGAAAAATCACCGTCAGCGCCGCTATCGAGTCCCTGCCGGTGCCGGCGGTTTACCGTCGTCAATGACTTCACTCGCCAAAGGAGGCTCGCACCCCAGATGACGAGATACCTCGTAGCCAGCGACGCCGGCGGCACCATGACCGACGTCATCGTCGTCGACGAGCATGGGCAGTTCGCCATCGGCAAGGCGCCCACCACTCCACACGATGAGAGCGTCGGCTACCTGGAGTCTTATCAGGATGCATTGACCTACTGGGACCTCGGCGGCGACGGACGCCAGGTAGCTGGCAACGCCGAGACCGCGATCTACACCGGCACCAGCATGCTGAACACGCTGATCAATATGAACGGCCTCAAGACCGGCCTCATCGTCACGCGCGGGTTCGAGGACATGATCATCCAGGGCCGCGGCTCTCAGAGCTTCATCGGCAGCGACTGGTCAGAGATCGTCCACATGCAGTACCGCAAGCACCGCACCCCCCTTGTCCCCCGCAAGCTGACCCGCGGCGTCACAGAGCGCATAGACCTCTTCGGCCAGCCTGTGATCCCCATGTATGAGCACGACGCGTACCGAGCGGCCAAGGAGCTCCTGGACCTCGGCGTGGAATCCATCGCCATCGTCTTCCTCTACTCCTTCGCGAACCCCGCGCACGAACGACGCTGCGCGGAGATCGTCAGCGAGGCGATGGCGAAGGCGGGCCGCCGCGTTCCGGTCGTCCTATCGTGTGAGGTCTCCCCGATCATGCGGGAGGTATCCCGCGCCAACGCCACCGTGATTCAGGCCTACGCCGCCGAACCCGCGCGCGAGCAGCTGCTTGCGGTGGAGGGCAAGCTGAGCGATCTCGGCTATCCACACTCCCTGAAAACAGTCCTTTGCTACGGCGGCGTCACCAATATCCGCTACCCGCGCCTGTTCGAGACGGTGATGTCCGGTCCGGTCGGTGGAATGATGGGTGGCCACTATCTTGGCCAGAGCATCGGCATCGACAACCTGGTCTGTAGCGATATGGGCGGCACCAGCTTCGACGCGGGCTGCATCACCGCCGGCATCCTGCCGATTAATCGCGAGCCGCCGTTCCAGCAGATGTACGTCAATGTTCCCATGCTGGACATCCAGTCCATCGGCGCGGGCACCGGCACGTACATCCGCGTCGACCCTGACACCAACCGCTTGAAGTTGGGCCCGGACAGCGCAGGCGGTACGCCTGGCCCAGTCTTCCAGGACGCCGGCAATGAGACGCCCACCATCGGCGACTGTGACCTGATACTGGGCGTCATCAACCCGGACTACTACCTCGGCGGCCGCGTCAAGGTCTACAAGGAGAAAGCCGAGCGCATCTTCGAAGAGAAGGTCGCTCGCCCCCTCGGTCTCGACCTCCAGACCGCCGCTGAGCAGTGTGTCGGTCTGATGAACGTCATGATGCGGGAGCATCTTGTCCGCTCGCTGATGCTGGGCTACGACATCCGGGACTACGTTCTGATGGGCTACGGCGGCGCGGGGCCGATGCACCTGGCGGGATGGGCGCGCGAAGACCCATGGAAGGCCGTGATCACGGTGCCCTACGCTGCAGCATTCTCTGCCTGGGGGTCCGCGTGCATGGACTATGCCCACCGCCGGCACCGAAGCATCTCCGGCATGATCGCCTACGGAGCAGACTCCGATTCCAAGATGTTCACTGCAACCACCATCACCTCCGCCTGGGAAGGGCTGGAGCAGCAGCTCATGGAGGAGTTGACCGGGGAAGGCTTCGCCGCGGATCAGATTTCCCTGCGCCGCTTCGTGTACATGCGCTACTACGGCCAGCTGGACGACCTGGAGGTCGAGTCCCCGCTTGCGAGGCTAGCCTCAGCGGAAGACGTGGACTCGCTGGCAGCATGGTTCGAGGACCTCTTCACGAAGACCTACACCCTCGCCGGGAGGCCGCCCTATGCCACCTATCTGCTTAACGAGGTGGCGGTTGTCGCACAGGTAAACACCGTAAAACCGGCCCTGCGCAAGTACGACCTGGAGGGCAAAGAGCCGGCGGCGGCGAGCTCCAAGGGTACGCGGCAGGTCTACCAGGACGGTCGCTGGCACACTGCGCGCATTCTGGAGATGGATGCGCTGCGGTCCGGAAACGAAGTGCAGGGCCTGGCCGTCATCGAAGCGCCCAGTACAACCCTTTTCGTCCCGCTCGGCTGGCGGGTCCGTCTTGATGAACGTCTGATCTTCTGGCTGGAAAGGGGCGTGGCGTAATGTGCGCGAAAGTGATGCAGTCGGCGCTGAAGGAGCAGCTGGCTGAAAACGAGCGCCTTTTCCAGGAGAGCGGGAACCTCTTCGGTCTCCAAGCACTCGCGCGCAAGCAGGAGGACCCCGGCACCTACGAGGCCGTTTGGCACATCCTCCTGAACATCTGCAACACCGCCTGGGCCGTCGGTTGCCGCGTCTCGGCGTCCCCCATCGCCGTAGAAGGCGGGGATGCGCTCTGGGGGCTCCATCTGCCCACCGGTGAAGCTGTCTGCACCTCCAAGGGGATCACCGCCCACCCCGGTCTGCTCTCTCTCTTCATAAGATCGCTGATCGAGATGGGCTATGAGGACAACCCGGGCATCCGTCGCGGGGACATATTCGAGAACAACGACGCGCACTACGGTGGCATCCACCCCGCTGACTTCGACGCCGCCATCCCCATCTACTATGGCGACGAACTCGTCGCCTGGGCCTCCGGCGTCAGCCACGTGATGGACAGCGGCGCCATACTGCCGGGTTCCATCGGTTTCCTGAACCCGGACTCCTTTGCGGACGGCATCCCGGTGACGATGGAGCGAATCGGTGAGAACGATCAGTTCCACCCGTGGTACGAGATGCGGGTTCGTTCGCGCACCCGTATGCCGGACTGGGTGATGGGAGACGCGCGCGGAAGGCTGGCCGGAATGATTACGATCCGCGACCGCGTTATCCAGCTCATCGACAAGTACGGACTGGACTACTTCAAGGACGCCACGCGCGAATACATTGAGGACAGTCGCCGTTACGCCGTGTCTCGTATCAAGACGCAGGCTGTCCCCGGGCGCATCCGCAAGTCCAACTTCAAGGACCTAGCAATGGCCGGCAAGCGCGTGATCATGCCACAGCAGAATGTGGACTGTCTCTTCAACCTGCCTCTGGAGATCAATATCTCGCCGGCTGCGCGAGTCAGTTTCTCCCTTAATGGCGCCAGCGCCTTGGTGCCCTTTGGTCAGAACATCACACCGACCGCCATTATCTCAGCTCTGCTCAACGCTTACTCGCACATCGTCGGGTTCGATATGTTCAACTGGGGCGCAGTGGCCGCGTGGAGCCTGGAGACCCCACCGCCGGGCTCTTGGGCCAACCCCTACCCGGTGAACTACTACGCCGCCTCCGGTGTCGCGTGGGCACCCGCCGTCATGTGGATGAGCTCCCTGTACGAGACATTTGGTCGCGTCTACTACACGCGAGGCTACGTCGAAGAGGTTGCCGCCGGAGCCGGCACCACGCTTACGGCGGAGTTCGCGGGCATCAACCAGTACGGAATGTACGTCGCCGGCCTGACTCTTGAGCAGGCCAGCAACGGTGCGCCAGCCCGCGGTATGGCGGACGGCGAGAACAGTGCCTGGTGCATCTACACCCCGAACGCAGACTTCGGCAACGCGGAGGTCAGCGAGCTGTACTACCCCATCATCTACATCGGCCGGAACGTGGAGCCGGACTCCGGTGGCTACGGCAAGTTCCGCGGCGGCCTGGGCCACACGGCTGTCTGGATGATCAAGGGCACCCCCGGTGTCGAGTACCAATGCGGCTGCGCCGGAATGCGCAGCAAGTTGACCGGCAATCATGGCATGTTCGGCGCGTACCCTGCCTGGCCTGACCGGGTCAGCTACGCCCACGGAACGAACGTCAAAGCCCTGATAGAGGCGGGGAAGCCGCTCGTCCACGAACGGGGAGACCCGGAATTTCCGGACATTGCGAAGAACATCGAGGCTACGCTTCTTGAGGCTAACGCCATCGCGCCCTTCGTCACGCCGGAGCCGCTTAACGAGTACGACATCGTGATCCATCCCGTCTCGGGCGCGCAGGCCATCGGCGATCCGATCGAGCGGGATCCCGGGCTCGTGGTCTCGGAGCTGGACCAAGGCTGGACGCGGCCGCGCATAGCGGAGGACGTCTACGGCGTCATCGCCATGCACGACGAGAGTACGGACGAATGGAGTCTGGATGCGGAAGCCACACGGAGGAAACGCGACGAGATCAGGTCCGCTCGCACGGCACGGGGCGTCCCCTTCCAAGATTGGTGGCGGCAGGAGCGCCAGAAAGTGCTGGCGAAGGAGAACATGGCGGACGCAGTCTTGACCATGTGGCGTACTTCAAGCGAACTCTCGCCCGGATACGGCGCCGAACTCAGCGCGTTCTGGCAGTTGCCTTCGGACTTCGCGTTCTAGGGCGGCAGGAGCACGACGATGACAGAATATGACATAACTGAGATTGAAAAACTGGTTGACGGCGCCCTACCCTGGCCGCGAGTCCAGGAGATCATGAAGAGCCCCAAGGACCCCGACCGCTTCGACAAGTGGCTCCAGATTCTGCAGAGCCGCGTCGCCTGGCCGGAGAAGATACTACTGCCGCTGACGTCAGCGTTGTTCATCATCCAGAAAGGCGCAGAGCGCATCGTGAAGTGCCGCTGCGGTCAGGAGTTCGGCGACTATCGCGTCAACTGG
This sequence comes from uncultured Dehalococcoidia bacterium, assembly GCA_964558415.1. Taxonomy (GTDB): domain Bacteria; phylum Chloroflexota; class Dehalococcoidia; order SM23-28-2; family RBG-16-64-32; genus CAZLDI01. The sequence continues at coordinate 156,811 of CAZLDI010000004.1, read as the reverse complement.
AAGCTCAGCGCCCTTATCCATGTCCGCGACTCCGAAGAGAAGCTCCGAGAGGTCTATCGCGGTCGGGAACAGCCGGACCCGGCGTGGATTCAGGTGCGCGAGTACTACTGCCTCGGCTGTGGCACCCAGCTGGAGGTCGAGGCCGTTCCCCGGGGCTGCCCGCCCGACTTTGAGTTCCTGCCTGACCTGGACACCTTCTACACCGAGTGGCTCGGACGGCCCCTTCCTGACACGAAGGAGTTCCGCGATCTGACCCCCGAGACGGTCAGCGGCTGGGCAACCTGAGCGCCTGCTGAGCAATGACCGCGGCGCTGGAGCACCTTCTCATCGTCGATGCGACGACCGCCTTCTGGTCGTCCCTTGGTACCGCGCTCCTGGCCGACTTCGGCGCGCGCGTCATTAAGGTGGAGCCGCTGCCGCAGAGCGCTTCATCGCCGCCCGGCCGTGACCCATCCCACCATCGGCTGGCCAACCGGAATAAGCGCAGCCTCGCCCTCGACCTGACCTCGCCGCGGGGCATCGAGGTTCTCGCAGAGCTTTCCGCAATGGCGGACGTCTTCGTGACCGATTGGCCGCCAACCGAGCGTAAGCGCCTCGCCTGCGACTATCCCGCGCTCGCGACAATCAAGCCAGACCTGATTTACGTTCACGCCTCGGCCTTGGGGCCAACTGGTCCCGAGCGGGACTCGCCCGCGCTGGACGAGATCGCCGCCGCGCGCACGGGCACGATGCCTATCCTCCCGCAGCCGGATCAACCACCCGTCTACGCCGGCACCGGTCAGATGTATTCGTCCGTGATGATCGCCCTCGGGGCTCTGATTGCCCTATGGCACCGTGACCAGACGGACCAGGGCCAGGAGGTTGACGTGTCGCTGCTCGGCGGCAACATGTACGGCGCCAGCCTCGACCTCCAGGCGTTTCTGGCCATCGGCGGCGATCGCTTCCTCAAATCCGTCTCCCGCTTGGACGCCGGAAACCCAATGAGCGGGCCGATGTATCCCACTGCTGATGGCCGCTGGCTGACCATCACGATGCCTGATAGCGATCGCTACTGGCCACGCTTCGCACCCACCGTCGGTCTCGATGCCAGCGATCCACGCTTCGACTCGCACGACAAGCGCTGCGGCAGCGGCCGCCTCGAGCTGATCCAGGTGCTGGATGAGGCCTTTCGGCAGCAGCCGGCCTCGCATTGGAAGCGAGCATTCGAAGAGCTCGAACTGTCTGGCGACGTTATCGAGGACTACGCGTTTTCGGCGAACGACCCGCAGGCCATCCGGAATAAGTACGTCGTTGCGTCGGATGGTGTGGGCAAGACCCTGGGACTGCCAATCTACCTGAGTAATACGCCTGCCGCCCTCGACCGGCCCGCCCCGACCGCCGGCCAGGACTCGCGAGATGTTCTCAGCGAAGTTCTGGGATATCCAGCGGCGCGCGTCACCGCTCTCGCCGCAGAGAAGGCCATCGCGTGACCGGTTCACAGGCGACGGCCGACGCGACCTCCGCCGGACCGAAGTCCGGCCCGCTCGCTGGCATTCGCGTCATCGACCTCACGATGTGGTTCCAGGGCCCGGTCGCAGCCCAGTGGCTCGCCGACTTCGGGGCCGAAGTCATCCACCTCGAGCGTCCGCAAGGAGGCGACCTCGCCCGCGGCGTGCGCTCGCTCCGCGCTGTTCCCGTCGGCGATTGGAATCAATACTTCCTTGTAATCAACCGCAACAAGAAGAGCATGGCAGTTGATCTGAGTGCTCCTGAGGGGCGTGAGGTCGTGCGTCGCCTGGTGAAGGAAGCGGACGTCTTCCTGACGAATCTGACCGCCGATAACCTGCGAAAATGGCAACTCGCATACGACGATCTGAAGGAGATAAACACCGGGCTCGTCTATGCCACGGCAAGTGGATTCGGACACTTCGGGGAAGTGAACCGCCCCTCATTCGATCTCACCGTGCAGGCGCTCACCGGCATCATGAGCCGCCTCGGCGAACCCGGACAGCCGCCCATCTACACGGGAATGGGCTCAGGGGATGCCATGGGCGGGCTCATGGCCGCGCTCGGCATCATGGCCGCGCTCAGCGCCCGGCAGCGCACCGGCCGCGGGCAGCTCGTCGACGCGTCGCTGTACGGCGCCCAGCTGTTCATGGCGGCCCCGACCTTCCTGCGCTACCTGGCCGGTGACGAGGATATGGCCCGGCAGCGTTCGCGGACCGCTCCGGAGAATCCGCTGTGGAACACCTATTTGGCCCGAGATCGCTGGCTGTTCCTCTGCCTGCCGAACACGGCTGACGGTTGGCGCCTCCTCTGCCGCGGGCTTGGCGACGAAGCGGTTGAACGAGATCGCCGGTTCGACAGCCCTTCCAAGCGCCGTTCCCACGCGCCGGAGCTGGTTGCCGCCATAGATGCGATCATTGCCGGCTCCACGGCAACCGAGTGGATCGCACGCTGGCGGCCCCTCGGCATCCCCGCCAGCCCCGTCAACACCTTCGCAGATCTCGTTGAGGACCCGCAGGCCTGGGACAACGGCTATCTCACGAAGACTCACTGCGCTGAAGTCAACCGGGAGGTCACCGTCCGCGGATTCCCGATCGGTCTCAGTAAGACTCCCGGGGCGCTCCGGTCGCTGGGCCCAGAACTGGGTCAACACACCGAGGAAGTGTTGGTCGAGATACTGGGTGACTCTTGGGAGGATGTCGCCTCGCTCAAGGAAGCGGGCGCAATACTGTGACAACCGCACGGCGCGTCCCCGTTGTAGAAGGGGCATTCACCGAGACGCCCGCCGGACCGCGCCTTCTCGCCTCGCGCTGCCGCTCCTGCCGTACCTCGTTCTTCCCGCGCTCGTCCGCCTGCCGCAACCCGGCCTGCGACGACACTGCGGTGGACGTGATCGAGCTGAGTCCGCGCGGCACGCTGTGGAGCTATACGGTCCAGTACTACAAGCCGCCCCCGCCCGCACAGTTCGACGAGCCGTTCAAGCCATATGGGATCGGCCTGGTCGATCTGCCGGACGGGATCCGCATCCTCAGCATGATGAGCACCGAAGACCCGGAAGCGCTCCGTCCCGGCATCGAAATGGAACTCGTACTGGAGCCCCTCTATCACAACGAGCAAGGAGATGCTGTCATCACCTGGAAGTTCCGGCCTACGCAATGAGAGACGTGGCCGTTATCGGCGTCGGGATGCACCCGTGGGGCAAGTTCGATGACAAGCCGCTGAACCAGATATGCCGGGAAGCGGTCGACGCGGCCCTGACGGACGCCGGTGTCAAGTGGCGCGACATCCAGGCTATCTCATCCGGCAGCTCCCGCTTCTCCGGCGGCTACGGCTGGGGCCTCAACGGCAATGAGCTCGGTTTCGACATCGGCATGACGGGAGTTCCCATCTATAACCTCTCCGCCGGCTGTTCCGCCGGCGGCCACGCGTTTCACATGGCCTACACGCTGGTCGCCACGGGCGTCTGCGACATAGCCCTCGCTGTCGCCGGCGAGAAGATGCCCCGCGGCTTCATCCCCCTCACCGGCGATAACGCTGACCCGTTCGATATCCAGTTCCTGCAGTTCGTCTGCGCCGGCATGACCGGCCCGGCCTTCTGGGCCATGCTGACCCGCCGTCGCATGGAGGACTACGGCACTACGGAGGAGCAACTGGCGAAGGTGGCCGTAAAGTCGCATAAGAACTCCGTCCACAACCCCAACGCGCGTTACCGCAAGGAGTTCTCCCTTGACGAAGTGCTGAATTCTCCGTTGGTCAGCTACCCCCTGCGCCTGTACGAGATCTGCCCCGTTAGCGATGGCGCGGCCGCTGCGGTGATCGTCTCTGCCGACGAAGCCCGAAAGCGCACGACTAACCCCGTCTGGGTCGCCGCCAGCGTCGCCGCGACGGCGCAGTTCGGTGATGGCATCCCCAAAGGCGTCGCGGCCGTCGCGCCCGGGCCGAAGGCGCACCACAGCGAGGTCACATCCGCGGTAACCCAGTGCTTTCAAAAATCCGGCGTCGCTCCGTCGGATGTCGACGTGGTGGAGCTCCAGGACAATACCGTCTACTACGAACTCGCCTTCCCGGAGGAGTGGGGTCTGTGCGAGCCGGGGCAGGCCGAATGGCTTGTTGAGCGCGGTGAGACCGCTCCCAACGGTAAGCTGCCGATTAATCCCAGCGGCGGCTTTCTGTCATTCGGTGAAGCGACCACCGCGATGGGCATATTCGAGGTCTGCGAGTTGGTCTGGCAGCTCCGCGGCGAGGCCGGTGGCCGGCAGGTTCCGGACGCCAGGATCGGACTCGGCCAGACCATCGGTCTCGGCGGCAACGCGACAGCGGTCATCCTCAAGCGGTAGACGGCGAGGCAAGGAGGCGAGCGATGAGCGATAAAGACTACTTCGTGGCGCTGACAGAGTGCCACATGCTGGATGACATCTCGAACATCATGTATTACCCCGGCATGCGCCGCTGGTGGCGTAGCGTCGAGGGTGTGGTTCGCGTGTGGACGGGCCGTAGTCTGCGCGAGGCTGGACCCATCCTGCCGAACGGCGCCGGCCTGATGCAGGCGATGGATGAGGCCGAAGTGGACGTCTGCTTCGCTCTGCGGGAAGTGATGATGGACGTGACGGGCGGCGTTGCCTCCATGTCGACGAACGGTTTCATCCTGAAGGAGATCGCGCCGTACCCGGACCGTATGTATCTGGAGGCCAATGTAGGCCCAATCCTCAAGCGCGGAGTAGATCACGCGATCTGGGAGCTGGAGTACCTCGTAAAGGAGCGAGGGGCAAAGCTCTGCAAGGTCTATCAGTGTGAGGACGAAGGCCCGCTCAACGACCCGCGCATGTGGCCCTTCTACGCGAAGGCCTGCGAGCTTGACGTCCCGCTCACGGTTCACACGGGCATGTCATACGTAGTCCCTCAACCTACGAAATACACCCTGCCGATCTTGCTGGATGACGTGCTGCTGGACTTCCCGGACCTCAAGATTATCGCCTACCACCTTGGCTGGCCCTACCAGGACGAGCTGTTCGGCCTCGCCGGCAAGCACAAGAACCTCTATCTCAGCCTCTCGGGCATCATCGGCTGGCTCGCCCGCGCTCCTTACAAGGGCTACCACCTCATCGGGGACGCCATCCAGTGGGCCGGCGCCGACAAGATAGTCATGGGCCTGGATATCCCCTTCGGCGATATGAGGCGCATCGTGGACTACATCCGCACCTTGCAGATCCCGGAGGAGCTGCAAGTCAACTATGGCTACCCGGAGATCACTGACGAGATCCGTGCCAACATCCTCGGCCTCAACCTTGCCAGGCTCGCGAAGATAGATCCTGTCAGGCGCATCCAAAAGACGCCCGCACAACCGGCGAGCTGATCGCCGGTGGCCGTGCTGAGGGACCGCGCCTGCATCGCCGGCATCGGTCAGACGGGCTATTCGCGTGGCGGTCCAGAAGCCGAGATGAGTCTTCTGGACCTCCAGCTTCTTGCGTCCACTCGCGCCATCGCGGACGCCGGCCTTACAAACACCGACATCGACGGCATCATTCCGTCCCAGTACGGACGCCCGGCGGAGGAGCTATCCGCCGCCCTTGGTATCGAAGACCTGCGTTTCACGGCCACCGTTCACATGGGGGGCGCCGGCTCTGTGGCCGCGCTTCAGCTCGCCGCGATGGCGATCGCGACGGGCGCTGCCAGTTGCGTCTTGATCCCAACCGGCTTCAAGTTCTACTCCAGCCGCGTCCAGCAAGTGGCGACCTCAGCTTCGTCCTCCATGCCGGCCGCCTGGGTGGCCCAGGACTACTACCTGCCCCATGGGCTCATTACGCCCGCCCAGTGGTATGCTCTCATCGCCCGCCGCCACATGCACGAGTTCGGCACTACGCCCGAACAACTCGGCGCGGTCGCCATCGCTATGCGCAAACACGCGCAGCTCAACCCAACGGCCGCGATGCACGATCGGCCGATGACGATTGACGACTACCTCGCGTCGGCGATGCTGTTCGACCCATACCGCCTCTTGGACTGCTGTCTTGAGACGGACGGCGCTGCAGCGGTGGTCGTGACCTCGCCCGAACGCGCGCATGATCTGAAGTCCCGGCCGGTCTACGTCTCAGGCGTCGCCACCGGCCACCCAAGCCCGGCGGACGACATCACGAACCGCGCAGATATCTTCCACATCGGACTCACCGACGCCGCTCCGCGCGCGTTCGCCACCGCAGGAGTGCGCCACGAAGACATCGACTTCGCCCAGGTCTACGACTGCTTCACGTTCGAGGTGATACAGCAGATCGAAGAAATGGGGTTCTGCGCACGCGGCGAAGGCGGCGACTTCGTGCAAGGCGGGCGCATCGAGCTCGGCGGCGAACTGCCGGTCAACACCCACGGCGGGCTCCTTTCAGAGGCGCACGTCATCGGCATGAACCACGTCCTCGAAGCTGTGCGTCAGCTGCGCGGCGAGGCGGCCGGGCGCCAGGTCCCGGACGCCGAGATCGGGGTCGTCACCGGCTGGGGCGACCTCGGCGATGGCAGCATTGCGATACTGAGGCGCTAGACGATGGTCCGGACGCCCGCCCCCTACGCCAAACCCCTTCCCAGCCTGCAGGGAATCACGGCCCAGTTCTATGCCTGGTGCAAGCAGCGGGAACTGCGTTTCCAGCGCTGCACGGACTGCGGTGCCTGGCGGCACGTTCCACGTCCGCTCTGCGCGAAGTGCGGTTCCGCGGAGTGGGAATGGTCGCGCTCCTCAGAACAGGGCACAGTCTTCACATGGACGGTCGCTATGCGCCCAATCCACCCCGCCTGGCGCGACGATGTACCATACGCTGCGGTGGTCGTTCAGATGGAAGAAGGCGTCAGGCTCCTTAGCACGTTGGTGGATTGCCCGCCTGACCGGCTGCGAATCGATATGGCCGTAGAAGTGATTTTCGAGGACGTGACCGACGATGTCACGTTGCCGAAATTCCGCGTTGCGCGAAGGGACGGGAGATGAACCTCGATCTACCCCAGACAGTCCAATATGAGAAACGCGGACATATCGCCGTCGTCACCCTGAACCGGCCGGAGGCGCTCAACGCTCTTACGCCAGAGATGCTGACTGCCCTGGAAGCGGTCTTCAAGGACTTCAACAAGGACCGAGAGCTCTGGGTGGCGATATTGACCGGCGCGGGTGAACGGGCGTTCTGCGCCGGAGCCGATTTGAAGGAATCCATCCCGCGGCTTACGAGCGGTCAGGGACTGGGTTTCGACGACCCGACAAAAAGGCAGCTGTCCGACGTGTTCAAACCCGTGATCGCTGCCATCAACGGCTATTGCATCGCCGGTGGCCTGGAGATCGTGCTCGGGACCGACATTCGCATCGCCGCCGAGCACGCCACGTTCGCCCTCGGCGAGGTGCGCTGGGGCATCATCCCCGCGGGCGGCTCGCACATCCGTCTGCCGCGACAGGTGCCGTGGGCGATCGCGATGGAGCTGTTGCTCACCGGCCGGCAAATCAGCGCCCGCAGGGCGTTTGACGTGGGACTCATCAATGAGGTCGTCCCGGCATCGGATCTCATGACCACGGCGACAGACTGGGCCGAGACTATCTGCCGGAACGGCCCGCTGGCTGTCCGCACGGCCAAAGAGATCGCCGTCCGCTCGCTGAACCTGGAGGCCGGCTGGGTCCTGGAACGCGCCCTCCAGGGCAAGGTGTTCGCTTCGGATGACGCGAAAGAAGGCCCTCGCGCCTTTACGGAGAAGCGCCCGCCCAGGTTCACCGGACGATGACTGCAGAAGCAACGGCCTCATGAAGTTCGGAGTATACACGCCCGGTCTCATCCTCTATCCGATGATAATGGCGCCCTGGGAGGCTGACGCGACGCCTGAGGACATCCTCCGCGTTGCCCGCCGGGCGGATGATTTGGGCTATGACCTGTTGTCCGTCCCGGAGCACATCGTCATCCCGCAGGAGATGAGCGAGGTCATGGGCCCCCGCTATCCGGAGGCCCTAACCGCGGCCGCGTTTCTGGCCGGTGCGACGAAACAGATAAACGTCCTGACCTACGTCCTCGTCCTCCCGTACCGCAACCCTGTTTTTCTCGCGAAGTCTATCGCCACACTGGACTCGCTGTCCGGCGGCCGCGTGATCCTGGGAACCGCCGCGGGCCACATGCAGAGGGAGTTTGAGATCTTGAACGTCCCTTACCGCGAACGCGGCCGCATCACCAACGAGTACCTCGCCGCAATGATCGAGCTCTGGACCAGCGACCACCCCTCCTTCTCCGGTCGCTATGTGAAGTTCGAGAACGTCGTCTTCGAGCCCAAACCTGCGCGTAAGCCGCACCCGCCCATCTGGATCGGCGGCAACTCGGAAGCGGCCATGAAGCGCGTCGCGGCGTATGGAGACGGCTGGATCCCTTTCTTGATCAGCCGCAAACAGATCCCCGGCTGTCTCGACTTTATTCGCCAGCAACGCGCTTTTCAGGATCGCCCTCGCGACCTGGAAATCGTCGTGCCCCTGGCGACCTTCAACATGGAGGACTACTCTCACCGAGAGCTGGGCAAAACGGTCGCCCCCAAGGGTAAAGAGGAGACGATAGACGAGATCGGCCGTCATCGCGACGCCGGCGTGACTGGTGTTCTCGCCAACATGCCCAGAACTCGCAACGTCGACGCCTGTCTGGAGTGGCTGGACTGGTTCGCCGCGGAGATAATGCCCGCGTTTCGCGGCTAGTAGATCACCTGCGCCTCAACCAGCTCGGCGTATCGCCGCTGCGACAGCCCCAACAGCTTCTTGAGCACGTGCTCGTTGTCCTGGCCAATCGCCGGACCCGGACGTATCCGCTGCTGCGTGCGGCTGGTCTTCACATACGCGCCGTAGATGGTCTCCTTGAACCCCAGCGGGTGCTCGACCTGAACGAAGGTTCGTCGCGCGGTGTAATGCGGGTCGCTGACCAGGTCTGCCACATTCAGGACCGGCGCGGCCGCAACGCCATGATGCTGTAGTGTGGCGGCCAGTGCATGGTCATCGAACCCGGCCGTCCAATCGGCGATTCTCCTGTGCAACTCTTCGATATTCTTGACTCGGTCTGGACCACTCTCGAATTCCGGCGAACTCGCCCAATCAGGCGCGTCCATCGCGCCTACCAGACCGTTCCATTCCGCTTCCGTCAGCACCGCTATGCTGATCCAGTGGTCTTCTCCGGAGCAGGGAAACACGCCGTGCGGAGCGCCTGCCGCCAGCGGGTGCCGGTTCTCCTGCGGCGTCGCGCTGCGCCCGTTCAGGAAGTAGTCCATGAACGCCGGCCCCGCCATCTGCATGATCCCCTCTAACTGTGAGTAATCGATGTGCTGACCCTCGCCGCTCCGCTCCCTCTGCCTGAGGGCCACCATCACCGCGTAGGCTCCCAGAACACCGTTGTACGGGTCCGCGTACGCGTTCTCGAACGGGATCGGAACGCCATCCAGGTACCCCGTCATGCTGTCCAGCCCTGTAATGCTCGTCAGCGTCATTCCGTAAGTGCGCACGTTGCGTAACGGCCCGGTCGTTCCCGCTGGCGGCATCGAGAGGTAAATCACGTTGGGGCGCGCCTCGCGCAGCCTCTCGTAGCCGAGCCCCATCTTCGCCATAGCTCCCGGGCCGAAGTTCTCGATCACAATGTCCGATATCGCGATCAGCTTAAGCGCGAGGTCCCGTCCCTCCGGCTTCGCCAGGTTCAGGGAGATGCTGCCGTTTCCGGCGAACATCGAGTGGTTGGTCACGCTGCGGTCGGGGTCCCGCTCCTCGCCTACGAACGGCGGCAGTGTGCGCGTCAGATCGAGACGTGCGCGCGACTCGACCTTGTATACCTCCGCGCCCAGCATGCTCAGCGTCTGGCCCGCGACGGGGCCCGCCCAGACCCAGCCGAAATTTGCCACGCGCACCCCCTCCAGCGGAAGCCGTACGGCCGATCGCGGGACGGAGCGGTGGGGTGCGCGAGATTCACCGAGCACGTCCTCGGTATGCTGCCCCAGCATAGGAGCGGGCGCGCGGCTGGCCGAACCTGCTGCCAGTGGGAAAGGCGGCGCCAGCGTGCGAACTCGGCCCATCAACGGATGGTCGAACTCCGTCAGATAACCCCTTTCGCGAAGATGAGGATGTTCTGCCGCCTCGGTCACGCTGTAAACCGCCGTTGTCGGGCAGCCGTTCTCCTGGCAGACGTCCATGATCTCTTGCTTTCCGTGCTGAAGCGTCCACTCGCGGATCAGCGGGTACATCGCCTCCCGGTTCTGGGCGCGACTGAACATGTCCTGGAACGTCTCCAACTGCATCCACTCTGGGTCCCCCATCGCCCTGGCCAACCCCTGCCACTGTCCCGGCTCCAGCGCTACCATCCATACGTGGCCGTCTTTGCACGGCAGGATCGTGGCCGGCGCTCCGAAAGACATTCCTACCCCCGTGCGGCGCTCGAAACGCCCTGTCAGAACGTAAGGCCCAACGTTCTGGCAACCGGTGAAGATAGCGGCCATGACCTCCGCGCAGGAGACGTCGATCCACTGCCCGCCGCCCGCTTGATCGCGGCCCAGCAGCGCCGCCATTCCCCACGCCGCTCCGGCAACGGCTCCGTGAAAGTCCGCGACGAACGTCGCCGGCTCAAGAGGCGCCTGGTCCGGGCGGCCGACGTAACGATTGCCGGCGGCGCTGAGGTGAAACGCATTCAAGTCATATCCGCGCCATTCCGAGTAAGGCCCACTCCGACCGTACGGGGTGATTGAGACGGTGACCAGGTCGCGGTGCGCCGCAGAGATTGCTTGCAGGTCAAGGCCCCACTCTCTCCACCGGCTGGGATGGTGGTTTTCGATGAGCAGGTCTGCATCACGGAGCAGGCGCGCCAGCGAATCGCGTCCCGCGCCCGTCGAGAGGTCGAGGGCAACACTGCGCTTGTTCGTGTTCAGGAAGATGAAGAGACCGCTTTTCTCCGGATGCGCCTCGTCGCCCGGAAACGGCCCCCAGCGCCGCGTCTCGTCACCCCCACCCGGCGTCTCGATCTTGATCACGTCCGCCCCGTAGTCAGCGAACAGCCGCGCGCAATAGGGAGCCGAAACCATCTCCCCCACTTCGATTACACGGATCCCCTCAAGAGCGCCCGACATCACTCACTCACACGGTTCGCGACGACTATACCACCGGACCTCAGACGCGTCGATCCTCCGATGGCTCACGTCCCGCTGTGCTAAATTACATGTCGCGTGACCCGTCGTCACCGAAAAACGAGATGGCAAGAGACCCGCTCCGAACGAAACTCTGCGATCGCCTCGGGATAGAGCACCCGATCGTAGCCTTCACGATCAGCCGTGAGGTTGCCGAAGCGGTGACAGAAGCCGGAGCGTTCGCTGTGCTGGCGGGCGCTCCGCTCGAACCGGATGTCCTGGCGCGCGACATAAAGTGGCTTCGCGAGCGGGTCGGCGACAAGCCGTTCGGCGTAGACCTGCTCCTGCCCATATCCGCTCCGCCCCTTGGCACCGCGGAAGACCTCGTCGCGCAACTCCCGGAAGAGCACAAGCAGTTCGTCCAGGGCATCAAAGAGCGACACAACGTCCCGGATGCAAAGAACTATCCGGAGCATTACAACCTGGGGTGGATCAGCGCGGAGCGCGCGCGCAAGCAGATCGATGTTGTTCTGGAGGAGCGCATTCCCGTTGTCGCCTTCGGCCTGGGCAGCCCAGAGCCGCTTCTGGGCGCCGCGCACTCCCGCGGCATGCAGGTCTGGGGCCTCGTCGGTAAGCCAAAGCAAGCCGAACGTGAGCTCGCTCTCGGCGTCGACGCCATCATCGCCCAGGGCACCGATGCGGCTGGCCACACGGGGAATATCGGCACGTTCTCCATCGTTCCCGCCGTCGCCGCAATCGCCGGCGATACGCCGGTCATCGCCGCCGGCGGTGTAACGACCGGGCGCCATCTCGCCGCCGCGCTCTGCCTCGGCGCTGTTGGCGTCTGGACCGGCACCCTCTGGCTCGCCTCGGAAGAGTCGACCGAGGACGACATCATCAAGCAGAAGATCGTCCGCGCCGGCCCCGACGATACGATCCACTCCCGCTGCGTCTCAGGCTTCACCATGCGCATTCTCAAGAACCAGTACTCCGAGGAGTGGGAGTCGCCCGAAGCCCCGGCGCCCCTTGACGCGCCCTACCAGATTCTCCTCGGGGCAGAGCTTCAGCAGGCGGTTCGCGATTACCGTATCGAGCCGTTCATGTTCCAGGCCGCGGGCCAGGGCGTCGGCTTTGTGGAGGCGGTGAAACCGGTGCGAGAGATAATCGCCTCCCTGGTGACGGAAGCGCGCGCGGTCCTCGATGGCGTCGCCGTCGGCAATCGGACGCCCGCGGGCTAACGCGCCGGAGTTGGCTTCGCCGCCATCGCCACGGCCCCGTCGGCTTCGAGATCAGCGATCTGGTCCTCGTCGTACCCCAGCTCACGCAGTATCTCCCGCGTGTGCTGCCCCAGCACCGGCGGCCCACGCCTCACGCTGCCCGGCGTTCGGTCCAGTCGCAGCGGTACGCCGGTCACATCCACAGAGCCCAGCGTTTCGTGTCGAACGTTGACGATCATGCCGTTGCGCAGAATCTGCGGGTCGCGGACGACATCGGATACCTCGTTCATCGGCGCGGCCATCGCATCTGCTTCGACCATCCGCGCCATAAGGTCGTGCCGAGGGAACTCGCGGCAGCGGCTCGCCACGAGCACATCCAGTTCGTCCTCGTGGCGCAGGCGCGCCGCGATTGTCGCGAAGCGCGGCTCCGCCGACCAGCTCTCGCCCAGTGCGCGGCAGAGGTTGTGGAAGAACTTCTCTGACGGGGTTGTGATGCAGATCATCTTGCCGTCGGCGCACTCATAGACCCCCGACGGGGCGAAGTAGGGGCTGCGGTTCCCTGTCCGTGGCGTCACGTAGCCGTTCAGCATGTAGTTCACAAGTACAGTCCCCTGCGCATGCACAAGGGCGTCCAGCAGCGACACGTCAATGCGCTGCCCCTTCCCACTGCGTTCGCGTTCGTGCACCGCGGCCAGCACGCCGCTTGTGACCAGCAGCGACGTCATGATGTCGATCAGTGGAACGCTGAGCCGCGTCGGCGGCCCTGCAGGGTCGCCCGTGAGCGCCACCAGCCCTCCGTACCCTTGCGCCATGAAGTCGATCCCGGGCCTGCCGGCGTATGGTCCGTCCACTCCGAATGCCGTCACCCCGGCCCAGATGATGTCCGCCCGAACCTCGGCGAGCCGGTAGTAGCTCAGCCCCAGCGCCGACAGCGCGGGTTCGCGCACATTTGTGATCACCACATCTACCGACGGGATCAGGCGTGTCAGCACAGCCTGCGCCGCCGGTATTTCGAGGTCCAGGACGAGGCCGCGCTTGTTCCGGTTCAGGCTCAGGAATGGACCGCGTTCACCGCCCTTTTCCGGCCCCAGACGACGGCTGTCGTCGCCCAGCGGCGACTCCAGCTTGATCACGTCCGCGCCCAGGTCGCCCAGCAGCGTAGCCGCGTAGGGCCCCGCCAACAAGGTTGCTGCGTCCAGTACGCGAAGCCCCATCAGTGGGCCTGATCGTTCCTCGGTTGGGTCGCTACTCATGGTGGCTTACTTGACCTTCGCGCGGACTTATCGCCAGCATGTAACATACGCCGCGCGCGACGCCCGCGCACGAGCTCTCAACTATGCCAAGTATCAACTGGGACAAAGAGGTCGATGTCGTGGTCGTTGGCTCCGGCGGCTCCGGGCTGACCGCCGCCATTCTCGCGAAAGACCACGGGGCGGACGTTGTCGTCATCGAACGCTCCGACAAAGTGGGAGGGACCACGGCTGTCTCCGGCGGTGGCGCCTGGATCCCACTGAACCACCACCTGGCTCAGGTCGGCGCGACCGATTCCCGCGATGAGGCTCTCACCTACTGTAAGCGCCTGAGCGCTGGTCGTGCTTCGGACGAACTGGTCGAGACCTTCATCGACACGGCACACCTGATGGCGCGCTACCTGGAAGATCGCACTCCCGTCCGATTCAAGCCGACGACCTGCCCCGACTACCAGTCCGAGCTTCCGGGGGCGAAGCCGGGTGGAGGTCGCACGCTGGACCAGGAGATGTTCCACGCGAGCGAACTCGGTGATTGGGCTGCCAGGTTGCGACCGTCTCCGCTGATGTTCGTGCCTCTTGGAATGGAGGAGGCCCTGAAGTCCATGGGCAACCCGAAGTCTTTGCCGATACAAGAAATCGTCAAGCGTATGCAGGACGGTCTCGTCGGCTCCGGCAACGCCCTCGTCGGTAGGCTGCTCAAGGGAGTCCTCGATCGCGGGATCGAAATTTTGCTGGAGACGCGCGCTCGGAAGCTGGTGCTCGAAGATGGCCGCGTCACTGGCCTGCGCGCGGAGCAGAACGGGCACGAGTTGCTTGTCGGCGCGCGGGCCGGCGTCGTACTCGCCAGTGGTGGCTACGAGTGGAACCCGGGACTTTGGAACCGCTTCCAGCCCGGCGCAATAACGCACCAGTGCAGCCCGCCCGAAAACGAAGGAGACGGCCTCCTGATGGCGATGGAGGTGGGGGCGGACCTCGCGAACATGAACGAGGCCTGGCTGTACCCGGGCGCCTGTGTGCCCGGTGAAGAGCACGCCGGTTTGCCGGTGAGCCGTTGGGTGATCGGCGAGCGGACCCTCCCCCACGCCGTTCTCGTGAACCGCTTCGGTCAGCGCTTCACGAACGAAGGGGCTAACTATAACGACATGGCGAAGGCCCTCCAGACGCTGGATCCCGGCACGTTCGAGGCGCGTAACCTCCCGTGCTGGGCGATCATGGATTCGCAGTACAGGCGCCGTTACCCGATCCTGACCGTCATGCCCTGGGACCGTGACCCCGAGTGGCTCGTCAAAGAAGACTCCCTGGATGCCGTCGCGGCGCGCGTCGGCATCGATACAACAGGCCTGTCATCAACCGTAGAGCGCTTCAACGCCTTCGCACGGCAGAGGAAAGACACGGACTTCGGCCGCGGCCAGAGCGCCTACGAACGCTGGATGGGCGACGCGGAAGCCCCGCACCCCAATCTGGGCCCGCTGGAGGAAGCGCCGTTCTATGCACTCCCTGTTCACCTGGCGGCGGCCGGCACCAAAGGCGGCCCCACGACCAACGCGCGCGGGCAGGTGATGCATGTCAGTGGAGAGGTCATTCCCGGCCTGTACGCGGCCGGCAACGTCATGGCCGGCGTCTCCGGCCCGGGCTACTATGGGGGTGGAGGCACCATCGGTCTCGGCATGACCTGGGGCTACATCTGCGGGATCAACGCCGCTCAGGCAGCATCGAGCGCCCGCTCGCCGCTGTCGCAAGCCGCGGGCGGGGCCTAGAGTCAGACTTTGCCCGTAATCAGCTACACCACCACCATGTCTGCGGCTCGCCCCGAAGTCTGGGAGTTCGTCCGGGACATGAACAACTGGGCGCCCTTCACACATGGCTATCAATCCCACGAAGTGCTGAACGACCGCGAGTCAATCTGGACGGTCAAGGGTGACCTGGGGCCTATCTCCCGTGTGACCAGGGTGCACGTGACGATTACCGAATGGCTGGAAGGTGACCGCGTCGGCTTCAGCGTCGAGGGTCTCAGCGAGCCTTTGGCAGGGCAGGGCGCGATCGATCTTCGCGACGGCGACACCGCAACCACCACCGTCATTCGCGGCGAAGCGACGATCAACTTCGGTGGCAGCCTCGGCCCGGTCGTCAACCACTTGATTGCGCCATTTATTCAGGCCGGCGCGGACGAACTGGTCGCCAGGATCGTCATCGCGATCACCGGCGAGGCCCCCGAGCGCCCTCGCCGCCTGCCTCTCATTCTCGCCCCGCTGGCCGGCGTATGGAGCGGCCTCCGTGCGATCTTCCGTCGCCTTGCGCGCCTCGCCACTGGCTCTCGAACAAGCGGATGAAGCCCGCTCGTTTCGAGTACTTTGCGCCAGATGGGGTCCTCGAGGCAGTATCCGTGCTCGCGCAGCACGCCGGTGAGGCGAAGGTGATCGCCGGAGGCCAGAGTCTGGTACCCCTGCTCAACATGCGGCTCGCCCGCCCGGCCGCGCTGGTGGACCTGAACCGCATCCCCGAACTCGACTACATTCGTGAAGGCGCCGCAGGACTCAGCATCGGGGCTATGACACGCCAGCGTACGGTGGAGCGCTCTGAACCCGTCCGCCACCGCCTGCCCGTGCTTCACGAAGCCGTGCGCAACATCGCCCATCCACAGATCCGTAATCGGGGCACAGTCGGAGGCTCCCTCGCTCATGCAGACCCCAGCGCCGAACTTCCGGCCGTCGCGCTGCTCCTGGAGGCGCGATTGACGGTTGTTGGGCCACGTGCCCAGCGAGTTCTCGCTGCCGATGAATTCTTCCTCTCGTTCCTCACGACCTCGCTTGAGCCCGACGAAGTGCTTACCGAGGTCTACTTACCAGCCCTCCCCCCGGGCGCCGGCTGGTCATTCATCGAGTTCACCCGTCGCCACGGTGACTTCGCACTGGCCGGCGCGACGGCCGTGATCGCGCTTGATTCAAGCGGGGCCTGTAACCATGCTCGGTTGGCCATTTTCGGCGTCGGCGCGCGGCCCCTGCGGTCGCCCGGTGCGGAACAGATGCTAACGGGCGAGCGTCCGGTTCCCGCCCTGCTGGAGGCCGCCGCATCCGCGGCCTCGCAGGAGATACAGGACCCTATCGGCGATATTCACGCCTCGCCGGAATTCCGGCGCCATCTCGCGCGCACGCTTACCGTGCGCGCCCTGGCGCAGGCCGTCGAACGGGCCGCGGACTTGGGAGGCCGGTCATGATCGACCGCGTGCCCGTCACGCTCACGGCAAACGGGGCCGCCCACGAAGCCCTCGTGGAACCGCGTCTCACCCTGGCTGACTTCCTCCGTGTGGAGCTCGGCCTCAGTGGCGTTCACCTCGGCTGCGAGCACGGTGTCTGTGGCGCCTGCACAATCCTCATGGACGGACGCGCCGTTCGCTCGTGCATCATGCTCGCTGTGCAGGCCAACGGCGCGTCGCTCACGACTGTGGAGGGCCTCAGCCCAACCGGTGAGCTTCACCCCATCCAGCAGGCGTTTATGGAGGCGCACGGGCTTCAGTGCGGATTCTGCACGCCGGGCTTCGTGATGTCGATCCACGAGCTCCTTTACGAGAACCCAGACCCCACAGACGATGAGATATACGAGACACTCGGCGGCAATCTCTGTCGCTGCACGGGATACGAAGGGATCATCAAGGCCGTCAAGCTCGCCGCCGCGAAGCTGCGGGAGGCCACATGACAGTCAACATTCCCCGTTCCATGTCCGACCTGCCCGTCACCGCTCCTCAGTGGATCGGCAAGCCAATGCAGCGTGTCGAAGACCCCCTCCTCCTCACCGGCGGCGCTGAGTTCATCGACAACCTCGTCCTGTCGGGCATGTTGCACTGCGCCATCCTTCGCAGCCCCTACGCTCACGCGCGCATCCGCCGCGTTGACACGAGCCGCGCCGTAGGACTTCCCGGCGTAGCGGCCGTTGTTACTGGAGAGGACGCTCAACGCTGGCTCCGTCCCATGGGAACCGTGCCCGAAGGTTGGGGCGGCTACTCTCTTGCTGTAGACAAGGTCCGCTTTGTGGGCGAGCCGGTGGCGGCCGTCTGTGCAAGCAGCCGCTACCTCGCAGAGGACGCCATTGAATTGATCGAGGTCGAATACGAGACGCTGCCCCTCGTGCTCGACCCCGTCCTCGCGATGGAGCCCGGCAGCTCACTGGTGTTCGAGGAGAACGGCACCAACGTCATGTTCCAGAAAGTGTTCACCTGGGGCGACGTTGACTCCGCGTTTCAGAACGCCTATCGCGTCTTCAGCGAGACGTTCCGCTGGCACCGATTGGGCGCGAACCCGCTCGAGACGTTCGGCGTCGTCAGCCAGTGGGACCTCGTCGAAGGCACTCTGACCTGCCACGGAGCGTTCCAGGCGCCCTCCATGATGCAGATGGGCGCCGCTGTCATGTTCGGCATCCCGCCCAACAAAGTGCGCATAGTCTCCCATCCACACGGTGGTAGCTTTGGCGGTAAGGGCGGCGGCCGTGGCACGCACATCACCTCCATGCTCTCCCGCAAGGCTGGCGGGCGTCCCGTAAAGTGGACCGAGGACCGCATGGAGTATTTGATCGGCGGCGGTGGCCAGGCCTGGGACCGCTTCTACGAGGCATCTCTCGCCGTAAACTCGGCTGGTGTCGTAACCGGCCTCAAGGTCAAGCTTCTGGACGACCTGGGCGCCGGTGGCGAAGGCTTCGCCGCCATCTCCGCCGCCAAGCCACTGGCGGCCTTCACCGGTTGCTACGCCATCCCCTGTGCGCAGTACGACCTCACGATCGTCGCTACCAACAAGCTGCCGACAAGCGCCTATCGCGGCATGGGTCCACCACCGCACAACTTTGTGCTGGAGCAGATGATGGACATCGCCGCGCGTGGCCTCGGGGTCGATGCCGCCGAGATCCGCCGGCGGAACTTCATCCCCTCGGACCGCTTCCCGTACACCATTCCAAGCGGCAATGAATACGACAGCGGCAACTACGCGGCGACGCTCGACAAGGTGCTCGAGATCGCCGACTACCAATCCCTCCGTCGCGAGCAGGACGAGGCCCGCAGCCAGGGCCGCCTATTCGGTATCGGCGTCGTCAGCTCTATCGAGCCCGGAGTCTTCAACAACAACGTCTACAACGTCCTCGGCCGCTACGGCGGTACCACTGTCCCGGAAGGTATAACCATCAGCCTCGACGGCTTTGGCAAGATCACCGCGCGCGTCGGGTTCGCGCTTGAAGGCCAGGGTCAGTACACTTTCGTAGTCCAGCTTCTGGCCGACTACTTCGGCGTCACCCCGGACGACGTCCGCGTCGCCTGCCAGGACACGCTGTCCGCCCCACCCCATTTCGGCCCCGGCGGCAGCCGTCTGGCGGTCGCCCTCAGCGGCGCCGTGCTGGGCGCGGCCGACCTCATCCGTCAGAAGCTGGTGAAGGTGGCGGCACACCTCCTGAACGCTGACGAATCAGACGTCGAGTTGATGGACGGCATCCTCCGCCGCCGGAGCGATAACGGTGTCCAGATGCGGCTGCGTGATGCTGTTCGCGCCGTCCTTTTCCGCAGCGATCTTCTTCCTCCCGGCACGGAGCCGTCAGTCGAAGCCACGTATGTCTGGACTGCCCCCGACCGCGGCATGCCCGACGATCAGGGCCGCGTTAAGAGCTACCTGACCGCCGCCAACGCCTGCCACGTCGTGGCAGTCGAGATCGACGCGGATACCGGCAAGGTGGACATCCTCAAGTACTTCATCGCGGACGACTGCGGCACGCGCCTCAATCCGGCGACAGTCGAAGGGATGACGCAAGGCGGCGTCGCCCAGGGCGTGGGCGCCGCCCTCCTCGAAGAGTACGTTTACGACGACTCCGGCCAGATCCTTACGTCCACCTTCATGGACTACCTCATACCCACCGTCTACGAGGTCCCGCCCACCCAGAAGGCGGAGTTGACGACTCCTTCGCCGTTCACACCGCTTGGCGTCAAAGGGATGGGCGAGGGTGCCATGAACACCACGCCCGCCGCCGTCATGAGCGCCATCAATGACGCGCTCGCGCCGCTCGGCGTGCAGGCCCGCGAGGTGCCGGCCAACCCCGACCGCCTCTGGTGTCTCATCCAGCAGGCCGGTCGCTCTTCCTGACGCAGCTTCTTCCGCTTAGCTGCGCGGCAGTCCGAGCCCTCGTGTCGCCACGATGTTCCGCTGGATCTCGGAGGTCCCGCCCATGATGGTGCCCGTTGTGGCCGCCACTACGGTCTGCGCGATGCGCCCACCAAGGGGCGCCGTCGCCTCCCGTGGGGTCAGCCCGCTGCCGGCGCCGATCACGTGCCTCCCCACTTCGGCCAGCCGCTGGAACGCCTCCGTCATGAACATCTTCGTGACCGATGCCTCCATGTCCGGCATCACCCCGTGGGCGTGCATGTCCACAACCTTCAACGTGAACAACCGTCCGATCGCTAGATCGATCTCGCACTCCGCCAGCGCTGCCCTCGTCCCCGCCGTACGCCCGCTCGTCCCGTTGCGACCTGCCGCGCGCAGGTCGTCCAACATCCGCCGGAACTGCCCCACCAGCAGCGCGTCGCCCCGCTCGTACTGCAGCAGCGTCGTTGCGTATCGCCAACCTTCGTTCTCCTCTCCCACGAGGTTCTCGCGAGGCACCGGGAGGTTCTCGAAGAACACCTCGTTGAGCATGTGCTCGCCCGTCGCATCGTAGATCGGCCTGATCTGGATGCCCGGAGAGTTAGTGTTCACAAGGAACAGGCTCAGCCCGCGCCCACGCGAGTCCGGCGCACCGGTGCGCGCTAGCAGGATAATCCAGTCAGAGCAGTGCACCATGCTCGTCCAGATCTTCTGGCCGTTCACCAGGTACACGTCGCCGGACCGCTCCGCGCGCGTCTGCAGCGACGTAAGGTCGGATCCCGCCGCAGGCTCACTGAAGCCCTGTGACCAGACCTGCGCGTCGTTCGCGATCGCCGACAAGTGCAGCTTCCTTTGGGCGTCGCTGCCGTAGTGGATCAGTACCGGCCCGACCAGGTCCACGGAGATCGTCGTCAGCCTCGGGGCAAGCGCGTACCCCAGCTCCTCGAAAAGCGCGAACTGCTCATACGGGGTCAACCCGCGGCCCCCGTACTCGACCGGCCACGCGGGCGCAAGCAACTTCCTCGCGGCCAATGCTCGGTCCAGTCCGCGCGCCAGCTCCATGTGCTCCGGCCGCACGTCCATCGGCAGGAATCCGCTGCCCTGCCAGTCCGCCGGCAACGCCTCTGCCAGCGTTGACCTGATCTCGCTCCGTATGCGAGACATAGCCCCGGTTTCGCGGAACTCCATCTAGTCTCCGTCCGAGCGAGGACGAACTATCAACAGAGTGACGTCCCCATCCACGTCCTCGAAGTCAGCCTGCAATGCCATTCCAATCGCGTACTCCTCCATCGGAATGCCCACGAGGTTCGAGATCATCCGCGGCCCCTCCTCCAGCTCCACAGCGACCACGGGCCACGGAGAGCGTGCTCGGAAGTAGGGCAGCAGTGGAGGATGCGTCACTGTCCAGCTGTAGAGCGTTGCCCGTCCACTGACGGGCGTCCAAGTCGCCGTCAGCGAGCCACAACCAAAGCATCCAGGCTCCGGCGGGAAGCGGTATTGATGGCATTCGTTACACCGCTGCACAACCAGCCGCCGCTCGCGCAGCGCCTGCCAGAATGGCGCTGTCAGTTCCGTCGCTTCCGGCAGCGGCCGCTCGCCTGCGAGGCTTTCCGTCACGCCGCTCTCCGCAGGATGAGGGCGGACGTCGGCACGACTGCGGCGGCGGCGACCAGGGCAGTAGCGGCGCCCTCAACTTGGCAGGTGGAAGTGCCGCGAATTTGCCTCACGCCCTCGAGCACGTGGTTGAACCCGTGCACGTACGCCTCCGATAGACTGCCCCCATGCGTGTTCACCGGTAGTTCGCCGTCGGGCCAGCCGATCTTGCCATCTCGCACGAACCCTGCCCCCTCGCCGCGCCCGCAAAATCCGTACGCCTCCAACTGCCACAGCACCATGGGGCTGAACACGTCGTAGAAGAGCGCGACATCGATGTCCTTTGGTCCCAGGCCCGCCATCGCGTACGCGTCCTTGGCTGCGTATGCGGGTGGCATATCGAACGGATCGTCCCTGTAGAGGAGGCCGTTCATCATGTAATGTCGCGGCCCCATGCCCTGCGACGCGCCGGATATCAGTGCGGGCGGCTGCTTGCAATCTGCCGCCCGAGCCGCGCTCGTGACCACCACCGCGCACGCGCCGTCCGTCTCCAGCGAGCAGTCCAGCAGGTGCAGTGGGTCGGCGATCATCCGCGATTCCAGGACGTCATTCACGGTAATCTCTTCGCGGAAGAACGCCCGAGGGTTCCGCGTTGCGTTCCGGCGCTGCGAGACCGCGACCCGCGCGAAGTCTTCCGGCCGCGCGCCGTACTGGTGCATGTACCGCCGCGTGACCATCGCCACTTGCTGCACCGGGCTCACGAGCCCGTATGGCAGCTCGAACGCCGCCGTCCCTCCCACATGAGTACCGGCCGTTGCCCACGGACGCCCGCCTGATCCCCGATTTCGTGCTCGGAACGCCACCAGGACGTTTGCCATACCGGTCGCGATCGCCATCGCCGCATGCACCACCGGCCCGCAGGCCGCGCCGCCCCCATAGCCCATACCGCCCCAGACCCGCAGGTTTGGCACTCCAAGGTTTCGCGCTACCTCCAGCTCACTGTTTCCTTCCTCACCCGGTGTCTCCACCTTGAACATCCCGTCCACATCCCGCGCCGTCAGGCCCGCATCGTCCAGCGCGGCGTGGATCGCCTCCAGCGCAGTCTCCAACTCCGTCCGCCCGATGTTTTTCACGTATTCGGTCGTCCCGATCCCGACGATGGCGGCCTTATCTCGCATTGCGCTGGATCGCCTGCGGCGACCAGGCCTCGACTACGCCGCGTTCAATCAGACTATCGGTCTCGCTTCCAGACCACCCGAGTTCGCCCAGGATCTCGCGCGTATGCCCGCCCAAGGGCTCCCACGGCCCGAACTCCAGTCGGTCCCGAGAGAACTCTTGCATCACTCCATGACGCCAATAGCGCCCATGCACCGGGCTTTCCACTTCCACCATGTGCCCGAACTCTCGCTGTTCAGCGTCCTCGAGGTTGAAGCGTCCTGGATCGCGCAGCTCAACCGCCACCAGCGGCACGTCGCGTGCACTCGCTAGCGTCTCCCACTCCTCGGCCGGTCGAGTCGCCAGCACCTGCGCAACGTCCCGCCCCAACCTGCTCGCGGCCTCGTCGGCACGGCGCGGCTTCATATCCTGTCTCTCGATAGCGTCGCAGAACGCCTCCCATTCGTGCGGCTGAACACACGCGAGGAAGACCCACCCGGTCTCCGCTGCGTAAAGCCGGTACAGCGGCGAGAGACCCAGCAGTTCGCTATCGACCGCGGTCGACGCGGGTCGTCCCACATAGTCGATCGCCTCATCTGAATTGGCATACATGTTGGACGCCACCATCGTCGTCAGAAGCGCCTGCCCCTTGCCGTTTTTGTCACGCGCGTACAGGCCCAGTAGCAGCGCTGTCGCGGCCCCCAGTGCGGCGATCGGATCCGCGTTGCCCTCCGCCGCTTTCAGTAGCCGCCAGGCCTCATCCTTCAGGTCGTCCATCGGGAGCTCCGCTGAGTTAGGGCTCGGGTGTCCCGTGCCAACCTGTCGCATCTGATTTCCGCCCAGAGCCGCCATCGTCGCAAAGAATGCCGGCTTCCTTGCGTCCGGCCCGCTCTCTCCGTAGGACGCGGCGTTCAGGTAGATCAGCCGCGGGTTCAACCGGTGGCACGTCGCGTAATCGATACCCAGCTTCTCCGTTACGCCGGGCCGGAAGTTGTGGACCAGCATGTCGGCTCCCTGAACCAGCCGGTGCGCGATCTCAGTTCCCTCGGGTTGCTTGAGGTCGAGAGCGATGCTTTGCTTGCCCTGCGTCATCGCAAACGCCACAAGCCCGCCGGTTGAGTAGCGGCTCATGTCACCGCCCACCGGTTCCACCTTGATCACTCGCGCCCCCAGCGTCGCCAGAAGTGTCGTCGCGTACGGTGCGGCCACCCATGCCGAGAAGTCCAGAATAGTGATCCCCGAAAGTGCCGCCGGTCCGTTCGTGCTGCGGCTGCCGATTGCCCTCCCGGATCGCCTCCCACTACCGATCGCCAGGGCCTCCGTATGCTCCCCGAGCCGGGGCGCTCGCCTGATCGCACAGCCGCCATCGCCCGCGAACGTGACCAGCGGCCCCGGTTGTAGGATCGCCATTCCGCCGTCGCCTGAAACAGCGATTGAATGACCGTTGTGCTTCACCTGACGATGTTCGAGCGACTGGAGGGGCAAACTGATTACTTCTACCGCCAGGTCGTCGTATTGCTCGAACACCTGGGTCCATTCGTCGTAGGTCTTCGCCCTCACGCGCTGCAGCACGGCCTCCCACAGCGCCTCCGCGTCGTCCTCCGTGAAGACTGCCGGCATGCGGGCGAACCGCTCCTCCCCGTACATGTCCATGAGGTCGAGCGCTTGCATCTGCGCCAGGCACAGCCGATCGATCGTATTCGCGAACTGGAGCCAGACTCCATCTTTCGTCACAGCCGTGAGGTAGTTTGGCCGCGGCACTCTCGCTGCCGGTCGGTGCGGTTGCGCCGGATCGTACGCACCCGCCTTCGCATCTCCCGGCGCCAGCCGTTGTCCCAAAAGCGTCTGTAGCACCATCGGCGCCGGTTGGCCTTCCGCGGCGATCTCCTCTCCGCGGAGCTGCCAGCCGATCCACATCACGAGGTCGAACGGCATCAAGGCGGCCAGCATCGAGATGCTCACGCGCTGACCCTCGCCCGTCCGCTCCCGCCGGTGCAGAGCCGTCAGTATCCCTTGCAGGGTGAGCATCCCCGCCGAGTATGATGCGCACGGTATCGCCGGAAACGCCGGTCCCGGTCTGTCGGCGACTTGCTCGAACATCATCATCCGGCCGGACTTGGCCGCCACCAGCCCTTCGTACCCCTTATTACTCTTTCGGGAGCCTCGTTCTCCGAACCCTGTGATGGCTGCGTATACCAGTGCCCGATTGGTCGGCCGTACGTCCTCGTATCCCACGCCTAAGCGCTCGGCGACGCCCGGCCGCCACGAGGTGACGACGACATCGCTTCCCGCGATCAGTTCAAGCGCCTTCGCCCTGCCACCGGCTGTCTTCAGGTCGGCGACGACGCTGAGCTTCCCGCGGTTCCATGTCTGGAACGCGGGGAGCGATCGCGCTGGGTCTCCCGAAGGAGGCTCAACCTTGATGACCTCCGCGCCGTAGTCCGCCAGCACCATCGTCGCCAGCGGCCCTGCCATCCAGGTGCTGAAATCCACGACCCGCAGTCCGTCGCAGATGCCGCCCACTGGACTCACTCGCTCCGGTGACGCAGGGCCAGCGTCGCGCCGCACGGCGTCACCGGTTTCTCCCGGGTGGAGATGAGCACCTCGACATCTATGCGGTGCTCGCCTGCCTCCACATACTTGCGCTCCACGCGGCCGGTGATGACCATGTCGTCTCCCGCGCACAGATTGTCTCGCATCGCGATCTTCAGCCGTCGCACAATCGATTGCGGTCCCGCCCAGTCCGTAAGAAAGCGGCTGACCATCCCCAGGTTGAACGGCGTGTTCACGAAGACATCGTGCGCTTTTGATTGGTTCTGCGCATAATCTCGGTTCGAATGCTGCGGTGAGAAGTCGCGCGTTGCGGATGCCAGATACACCGCGCGCGTGACGGTGAACGGCATCACTAGTTCTGGCAGCTCCTGCCCCTCCTCGACATCGTCCCAGGACAACGTTCGTGGCGCAGCCGGTGTGTAACCGCTGCGCCTCGCTTCGATCGCCTGCTCCACCGCCGGACTCCATCCACCTACGTTTTCCCGACTCTCGACCGGCGACCCTTCGCGGCCGTATCCGAACGCTGTCATCCGTTCCGTCGCTATCAGTTCCTTATTCTGGTTCCGATACAGCCGCTCCATCGTCCAGAAGTGCCCCTCCCCCAACCGCGTCCTCTTCCACTCTGACACCGATGTCAGCCGCTGGCTCACGTTCAGCCGATCGCCTACCTGGAGAGGTGCCGAGTACTCAACCTCCACCTCCGTGATGATGCCAACAGGCAGGTCCAGAGCTTCCTTAACGTCATAGTGAATGTGGCGCTGTGGCTCACGGCCCGCCGGCGGCCACGGCCACCTGTAAGGCATCGCGAACGTCGTCATGATCGACCCGGGCGGCGCAATAACATCCCGGTAGCCCTGGCTCCGCGCATACTCGCCGTCCAGGTACAGCGGGTTGCCGTCCTCCAGCGTCTCGCACCAGTGCCGGATCAGGTACTCGTTGACCTCAATGGGGCCGGGCTCGGGCTCCGATTCCTTCCCAAGCTGCCTGAGCCTCCGCTTGCTCTCCTCCGAGAGATATTCTGGAACGTACTCCAGGCCGCTGTCCTGGCCCATCGTCGGCGGTCTACGAGTCCAGCAGTTCGGCGGCGACAACGTCCTCCCAGTACCCGCTGTCACCCATCGACAACTGCGCCTGCTTCCCTCGGCGCAGGAATAACGTTGTGTCCACGTCCTCGTTGAAGCCGATGCCGCCGTAGACCTGCGCCCCCAGCGCGGAGACGCCCTTGAACGTGTCCCCGGCCAACGCCTTGGCCTTCGCCACCATCTCCCGGCTGGGCAGGCCCTGGTCGATGATCCATGCGGTGTAGTACGTCATCGTCTCCGCTCCCGTGATCTCCGTTATCGATTGCGCCAGATAGTGCTGGATCGCCTGGAAGCTCCCGATCGGCCGCTCGAACTGCACCCGTTGTTTCGCGAACTCCACCGCCATCTCATGGATCCTCTCGGACGCCCCAGCCATATACCCGCAGAAGGCAACGACGCCCCTGTGCAGCACTTCCTCCAGGACCGGCCATCCCTCGTCCACCGTCCCCACGATATCCGCCCCGGACACCCTTGCGCCCTCCAGCGTTACTTTGAACTGCTTGTCGCGCGCCATCGTCCCTAGCGGCGCCAGGCGCAAACCGCTCCCCCTCGTGTCCACGAGGAACAGCGTCACCCCTTTGCTGCTCGGCGCTTCACCGGAGCTGCGCGCCGCCACCAGGATGCGGTCCGCCGAGTTCGCGAACTCCACGAACATCTTCGTTCCGTTGAGCACCCACCCGTCTCCGTCCCGCACCGCGCGGCATGAAATTCCGCGGGGGTCCCAGTAATGACTCAGTTCCTGCAACGCGAACGCCACAATCATCTGCCCCGCAGCGATGCGCGGCAGGTAGGCCTGCTTTTGTTCCTCGCTCCCGGCCGCCGCGATCGCGCCGCCGCTTAGCACTACTGTCGAAATGTACGGGCTGGGGCAAATCGCCCGTCCCAGCTCTTTGGCGAGAACCACGACGTCGACTAAGCCCATCCCGTATCCACCGTAACTCTCGGGATAGGGAAGTCCCAGCCAGCCGAGCGCCGCCATCTTGCGCCACACATCGGCGGAGAAGCCCTCTTCAGTCTCCTCCTGCGCCCGTACCGCTGCGGGTGGACATTCGTTCTCTAGGAAGCGCCGGGCGGTCTCCATCAACCGCCGTTGCTCTTCGCTGAACTCCATGTCCATGCCGGTGTCTCCGCCCGCCCGGCCTTACGGCCCGCGCGGTAGCCCCAGGTAGCGCGTCGCGATTGTGTTCTTCGCCAGGTCGACGCCCGCTGCCGCCACGCGCTGGTGCCCGGCCCACAGGTAGTCGTCCACGGGCGTCGTTCCCAGCGGCGCGTTCTCCTCGTCGTGCCAGAGGTAACCGTATGGCGCCATGATCTCCAGCGCCGCGTCTGTCAGCACCGTCTCCGTGATGCCGCCCCACATCTTGTTCATCATCGCCTCGATGTACGGCACATAATCCGGTTTCACCGCCATGCAGACGCAGCGCAGGTCCAGCATCCTCGCCATCTCCACCAGCACCGCCAGGTGTCCGATCTTGCGCCGGATCACGGGGTCGTCCTTGAGGCGCTTTCCATCCACCTCCGTTCGCTTCACCCACTCTACGAGCTCACGGAACTTGCGAAGCGTCGGGATGATGGAGGCCATCGTGAACCGCTCGTAGGTTAGCGCCTCCGTGATGTAGCGCCAGCCCTGGTTCATCTCGCCCACGAGCATGTCTCGGGGCACGCGTACGTTGTCGAAGAAGACGTCGTTCGTCCGCTCACCGATCACCGTCCAGAGAGGCGTGATCGTGATGCCCGGCGAGTTCACATCGATGATCAGCAGGCTTATTCCCTTGTGCTTGGGTTTGGCGTCGGGGTCCGTCCTCACGCCGGTCCACAAGTAGTCACCGAAATGCGCGGAGGTGATGAACCGCTTCTGGCCGTTCACCACAAACTCGTCCCCATCCTGAACGGCGCGGCATTGCATGTTCGCCAGGTCCGATCCCGCCTCCGGCTCGCTGTAGGCCAGCGCCCACTGCACCTCGTTCCGCAGTACGCGCGGAATGAACTCGCTCTTCAGCTTCTCGCTCCCGTGGTGCAACAGCGTGTTTACGATCACGCCCAGGTTCTTGCCCACGATCGGCGCCTGCGCGGTGTGCAACTCCTCGTTGAGGATGTACTGGGCAAGCGGCATCGTTTGCTTCGTCCCGCCGTACTCCTCCGGGAACCCCTGCGACAGCCAGCCGCGCTCCGCGATCTTCGTCACGAACTCTCGCCGCGCCGGCGTGTCCAGCAGACCACCCAGCCACTTGGAACGGATCTCTTCCGTCATCTCCCGCGAGATGAACTCTCGAACCTCTTCGCGGAACCCTTCTTCTTCTTCGCTGAAACTGAAGTTCAAACAGCCCTCCTGAGGCGTATCAGGTCGCTGTATTCTACCGCATTTCCGCGGTCAGCCGCCTTGGCGCCTCACGTGATCGCCCCCCTCGCGGCGAAGCCCAGAGATTTCCCGGTCGCCATACCCCAGCTCCCTTAGAATCGCGGCTGTATCCCCTCCCAGTTCCGGCCCGCGCGTGCGTATCGATGCGGGCGTCTCCGACAGGTGCACCATCACACCCACCTGCTCGCCCCACTCTGTGTCTACGATCATGCCTCGTTCCCGCAGGTGCTGGTCATGCGCTACATCGTCAAGCGTGTACACCGGGCTCACGCACGTCTCCTCGGGCATCAGCAGCTTCACCCACGCATCGCGAGTCTTCGTCTTGAACACGCGGCGGAATGCGTCGAACATCGCTGCCTGCCGCTCTTCGCTGTACTGGTCCGCGGCGAACTCCTCCAGGCCCAGCAGGCGGCAGAGAGTCTCGAAGAACCACGGCTCGATCGCGCCCACCGCCACGTATTTCGCGTCCTTCGTTTCGTAGACGTTGTACCAGGGATACAGTCCGGTCGTGATCGTCCGCCCACGCTGGGGCGCCACGCCTGTCGTCAGATAGTCGTCGATGTTCAAGAACATCATCGTCGCCAGGCCGTCCACCATCGCTGAGTCGATGTACTGCCCCTTACCGGTACGCTCTTTCACTAGTAGCGCTGTCAGAATCCCAATCACGGCATTCATTCCGCCGCCCGCGTTGTCCGCGACAGTATTTCCGGGGATCACCGGCGGACCGTCCGTGTGCCCCGTCATCCCCAGCATTCCTGTGATCGCCTGGTAGTTGATGTCATGGCCCACGTAGTCCCTGTACGGACCCGTCTGCCCATAGCCGCTGAGCGAGGCATATATGATATCGGCCTTCACCGCTCGCACTGCTTCATAGTCCACGCCAAGCCGCTTTACCACCCCCGGGCGGAAGCCTTCCACAATCACGTCCGAGGTCGCCGCCAGCTTGAAGAACACCGCGAGCGCGCCTGCGGATTTCAGATTCAGGGCGATGCTGCGAGAGTTCCTGCGAATCGCGGCGTCCCCGGGAAAGCGGATGATCCGTCCTGCCCGCCTGCCTTCACCGGGCCCCGGCTCCTCCACCCTGATGATCTCCGCGCCCAGGTCGCCCAGGATCTGAGCGCAGTGTGGCCCCGGCCCCAGCCGGGCCATGTCCAGGATGCGGATCCCTTCCAGCGCCAGAATGTTCGTGCCTCTTCCTCACGCATTCGTAGCGCGCTTTGCTTCATAGGTCAATGTCGGCCGGGCAGGAAGCGTATTCACTCCGCCTCACTGCTGGCAGTACAGTACCAATTGTGAGAGCGCTCGAGGATATTCGCGTCGTTGAAATCAGTACCGCCTCCGCCGCGGCCTTCGCCGGACGTCTGTTTGCGGACGCGGGCGGGACGGTCGTCCTCGTGGAGCCGCTGGAAGGCCACTTTCTGCGTCACGAGGGCCCCTTCCTGCGGGACATGCCGGACTCGGAGACGTCGGCCGCGCACCTCCATGTCAATGCGAGTAAGCGCTCTGTGACCGTCGACTTCACCCGCCCGCCGGAGCGTGTACGCGAGCTCGTGCTCGGCGCGGACGTGTTCCTCACCGACCTGACGGACGACGCGCTTGGCGCGGCTCGCCTCACGTGGGACGCCTTAACTGCGGCGAATCCCGCCCTCCTGATGACACAGGTGACACCGTTTGGTTGCACCGGACCCTACCGTCACTACTCCGCCACCAACCTCATCTCGATGGCCCTCGGCGCCCAGCTCAAGGTCACCGGGGATCCGGGCAAGCCACCGCTTTGCAACTTCGGCTCGCAGGCAGAGTATCAGGCTGGACTCGCGGCCTTCGCGGGTACCCTCGCGAATCTCCTTCTGCGAGATGCCACAGGCCACGGCGAGCACCTGGACCTCTCCGTTCAGGATGTCGTCGCCAACAATCTGGAGGGCCGCTCCCTCACCGTGAACCTGGACGTGATGGCGGAGCGCGCGGGGCTCAACGTCTCCGCGGTCTACGGCGTCTATCCCTGCGCGGACGGTTGGGTGTTCCTCTCCGCCTTCGCACCTGCGCTCTGGGAGCAACTCAAGTCAGTCGCCCAGATCGAACAGCTGAACGACGAGCGCTTCTCCACCCAGGCTGGCCGCCTCGACAGCAACGACGAACTCCAGGCGGTCCTCACCACCTGGACACTGAGCAAGACCAGCGACGAACTGCGAGCATTCTCGCAACGTGGTTTTCCCCTGACCGTCGCCGAGACCCCGGAGCGTCTGCTGCGCTCGGAGCAGTGGCGCAACCGCCGCTTCGTCCAGACGGTTACCCACGAACGCGCCGGCGAGATATCGGTCCTCGGGCCGCCCTGGCTGGATGCCTCCGCGGTTCCCCTTCGCCCCGCCCCCCTTCTGGGCGAAGGCAACGCGGAGCTACTTCCAGATGTCCCGGGGGCACTGTGCTGATGGACTGGCGCTCCGGCCGGCTTCCCCTCAACGGTGTCCGCGTCGTCGACTGGTCCGTCTACTGGGCGGGTCCCTACCTCAGCATGATGCTGCACGACCTTGGCGCTGAGGTGATAAAGGTCGAGTCTCCATCCAGCTGGGACCCGATGCGCACCGTGATAGACGTCAACCGCGGGGTCCGTGGCACGCAGCGCCCCATGACTCCGCAGGAACGCTCGAACCTCAATCAGCACTTCAACGAATGGAACAGGGGGAAGCTTGGCCTTGCCGTCGAGCTGCGCGAAGCCCGCGGTCGCGAAGTGCTTCTCGACCTCGTGTCGCACTCTCACATCTTCGTCGAGAACCACCGCCCTCACGTCAAGGAGAAGCTCGGCATCCGCTACGAAGACCTCGCGCGTGCGCGCCCCGGTCTCGTCTATATATCCCTCTCGGGCTACGGTCAGACCCTCCCCGACAGGGATGCGATGGCGCTCGGCAGCCCCGTGGAAGTCGCGAGCGGGTTGTTTTCGCTGAACGGTTACCTTGGCGATCCGACACCGGCCAAGACAGGCTTCAGTTACGGCGATCCTGTCGGCGCCCTCACGGCCCTGTCTGTGGTGCTGATGGCGGTGCGAACCCAGCGGCGTACCGGGGCAGGCGGCTACTTCGATGTCGCCCTGCGCGACGCCCTTAGCTTTGGCATCGGCGCGGTGTTCACGGACTATTCGATGAACGGTTCGGAGCGCCCGCATCGTGGCAACCGGCACCCCGTCTTCGCGCCCCAGGGCGTCTATCGCGCCCGCGGTGACGACGAGTGGTTAGCTATCAGCATCCGAGACGACCGCGACTGGCACGCCTTTCGCGAAGTCGTGGCTGGCAACTGGACGGCGGACGCGCGATTCGGGACGGCGGCTGGCCGCCGCGAGCATCACGACGAGATCGACGCGAAGATCGAAGATTGGACCTCCGTCCGCGATGCGCGCGATATCGAAGCGCAGCTCCAGGCAGCCGGCGTGCCGGTGGGCGCGGCCATCGACTATCGCCAGCTCAGGCGGGACCCTCAACTGAATTCGCGCGGCATGTTTCAGGAGGTCACGCACCCGGCCTTCGGCGTGGAGGTCCGAGCCTCGTCTCTCTGGGCGCGCGGTGACTCGCCCCAACCCATCGACCGGCCGGCCCCCACCTTCGGCCAGCACAATCGAGAGGTGCTGACGCGCATCCTCGGCCGGTCAGACGCCGAGGTCGATGAACTCGAGCGAGAGGGCGTCTTGGGCGACGAGATTCTGGCTACTGCCGACTAGCCCTCGGCAGAGACAAACAAGCGTTTTCGTGGTATCGTCTGCTAGCACAGGAGGCGCATCATGACCACGACCGAAGCGAAGGTATACACCCTCGAACGCCCGCTCGATGAAACCGTCCTCTACGAGAAACTTACCAAGGACATCGTCGCCGTAACCCTCAACCGCCCGCAGGTCCACAATGCGTTGTTCCCGCCGGACCAGTTCAACGAAGTGTCCCGCAAGATCGCGATGGCTGTTGATGATGACGACGTGAAGGTCATCATCCTGCGCGGCAACGGCAAGTCCTTCTGCTCCGGCGACGACCTGCACCTGGCGCCGTACGACACCTACGGCGGCGCCAAGGGCGTTAAGCCGTCTCAGCGTGTGCGCATCAAGGCCGTGCTCACCTGGCTCAATGGCATGTACCGCTCCCTCCTTTACTGCCCCAAGACCATCATCTGCCAGGCCCACGGCTGGACGATCGGCGTCGGCCTCGCCATGCTCATGTGTTGCGACATCGCCATCGCCGGCGAGCGCGCCCGCTTCAGCCAGCGCCAGCAGCGCGTCGGCTTCTCCGGACTCTCCATGGGCTGGCAGCACATCCAGCTTTTCACCCTCGGTTACAAGCGCATGCGTGAATGGCAGCTCACCGGCCGCACCATCGACGCCCAGACGGCGAAGGATTGGGGCGTGCTCAACGACGTGGTGCCCGACGATAAGCTGGAAGAGGAAACGATGCGCTGGGCGCAGGCCGTCGCTCTCAACCCGGCGGACGGCCTGATGATCGCCAAGACACACACCCTCATGATGCTCGATCTCCTGGGCATGAACGGCCAGTTCACGGCCGGCGCACTGGCCTACCCGCTCTTCACCAACCTCAAGTGGGACGACGAGGACTTCAACTTCTTGAAGCGCCGCCAGGAGCTCGGCGTCACCGGCGCGTTCGCCGAGCGCGAGCAGCGCTGGGCCGACCTCGGCTTCCGCTAGGCGCGCCCGCGATGGTCCCCTGACCATGGCAGGACCGCTCGCCGGGATCAGAGTCATCAACTGGTCCCAGTTCACCCCCTCCAGCGCCGGCTACATGCTCGGCGACCTGGGCGCGGACGTGATCAAGATCGAGCACCCCACCCAGGGTGATGCCTATCGCGGCATGGGTGCCATGTACGGTGAGGCGATGGCTATGGCCGGCGGACGCCACGCCGGCTTCGAGGCCGCTAACCGCAACCAGCGCAGCCTCACGCTCGATCTGAAGCAAGAGAAGGGCCGCGGCATACTTTACCGCCTTGTCGAAGGCACCGATGTCTTCTACACCAACTACACCGCAGCCGTCGCCCGCCGCCTCTGCGCCGACTACGACGCGCTGTCGGCCCGGAACCCGCGCCTGATCTACGCAACTTCCAGCACCTACGGCCCGGAGGGCCCCTGGGCGGAGCGTCGCGGCTTCGATCAGACTGCCCAGGCGCGCAGCGGCCTCATGTATGCCATGGGCGACCGCGCCTTCGAGGAACCCGTCCAGACCGTCTCCGGCGTCGCTGACCAGATGGGCGCGACGATGCTCACGATGGGCATCCTCGCGGCCATTGTCGCTCGCGAACGGACCGGTGTTGGGCAGAGGCTTGACGCCTCGCTGCTCGGCAGCATGCTCCACCTCCAGTCCCTCGGCATCGGTGTCACAAGCTTTCGCGGGAAGTCATGGGTCCGCCACTCTCGAACTCGGGCGAGAAACCCGCTCACGAACCACTACCGCTGCGGCGACGGCAAGTGGATCCTCTTCGCGGAGATCCAGGCCGACCGCTTCTGGGGCGAGTTCTGTGCGGCGCTCGGTCTTGATGAGCTCGAAAAGGATCCGCGCTTCGCGACGGCGATGGGCGGCCGCCGCGACAACGCCGAAGAGCTCGTCGCGATCCTCGACCGGACGCTCGCCGGCCGTCCGCGCGACGAATGGGTCGGGGAGTTCGAGAAGCGCGCCGTCCATTTCGCATACTCCCCGGTACACGACTATTACGAGGTCCTCGGCGACCCGCAGGTGCTCGCGAACGACTACGTGGTCAACTTCGAACATCCGGTTGCGGGCACCGTTAAAGTCATCGGCTACCCCATCCGCTTCAGCCAGACGCCCGCCCAGGTCGTCCGCGAGGCGCCGGAGTTTGGCCAGCACACAGAGGAGGTCCTCAGCGAGATGCTCGGCATGACGTGGGAAGATATCGCCGCGCTGAAGCAAGACAGCGTCATCTAGGAGGTAATAAGAGTGCTCGGATACGAACGCTACGAGAACATACAGGTCGAGCTGAAGGACGGCGTCGCGCTCTGCACGCTGAACCGTCCGGAATCCCTGAACGCCATCAACCGCGCGACCCACCACGAGCTCGAAGAGCTCTTCGCCCAACTCCAGCGCGACGACGACGTGAAAGCGGTGGTTCTCACGGGCGCCGGCCGCGCCTTCTGCGCCGGCGGTGACGTGAAGGACTTCGGCGGCTTCACCGACGACCGCCCGGGCGGCATCTTCGACTCCGGCGCGCGCCAGCTCGCCGCCAATCTCGCTGGCATCGAGAAGCCCGTCGTCGCCGCAGTCAACGGGGCCGCCGTCGGCCTCGGCGCCACGATCGCTCTACTCTGCGACGTCGTCTTCATGGCCGACACAGCCCGCATCGGCGACCCACATGTGAAGGTCGGCCTCGTCCCAGGCGACGGCGGGGCGGTGATCTGGCCCCTCCTGGTGGGCCCTGCTCGCGCCAAGGAGTACCTGATGACCGGCGACCTGCTCAGCGCGCAGGAGGCGGAGCGCATCGGCCTCGTCAATCACGTGGTGCCCCCGGACCGCGTGCTTGAGGAAGCGATGGCCTTCGCGCAGCGGCTTTCGAAGGGCGCGGCGCTCGCGATTCGCTTTGCCAAGATCAGCGTCCAGCGCACGATCCAGCAGGCGATGCTTCATTCGCTCGACGCCTCGCTCGCCCTGGAGGCGCTCACCGGACGCACGCGCGACCACCAGGAGGCGACACGCGCCTTCACGGAAAAGCGCGACCCGCAGTTCGAGGGTCGCTAAGCCCTGAACGCCAATCCGCTGGGCTGAGGCTTGGACTTTCGCTTCTCCCCCGAAGACGAGGCCTTCCGCCGCGAGATCCGCGCCTTCCTCGAAGCGGAGTGGTTCGGTGGCACCGGCGACGCCTCCGTCGATGGTGACGACGAGTATCGAGCGGAGCGCGCCTTCGAGAAGAAGCTGGCAGAGCGTGGCTGGCTGACCCTCGCCTGGCCCCAGGAGTACGGCGGCCGGGGCGCCACGAACATCCGTCAGGCGATCATGAAAGAGGAGTGTACCTACGCGCGGGCGCCCATCGGCGGCGGGCCGGGCGCGCAGGCGACCGCGCTCGTCGGTCCGGCCATCATGGCGCACGGGACCGACGAGCAGAAGCGTCGCTTCCTGCCTCCCATAGCCGTCGGAGACGTCTCCTGGTGCCAGGGCTTCTCGGAACCGAACGCCGGCTCAGACCTCGCGTCCGTCGAGACCCGCGCCGAGCGTGACGGCGATGATTACATCATCAACGGGACCAAGATCTGGACCTCCGGCGCAGCCTACGCGGACTGGGTCCACCTGCTTGCCCGCACCGACCCGGATGCCCCCAAGCACAAGGGTCTCTCCTACTTCCTCATCGACATGCGCTCCCCCGGCATCTCATACAGGCCAATCCCTGAGCTGACCGGTCGTGCCGGCTTCTACGAGACCACCTTCGACAACGTCGCCGTGCCCCGTGAGAACCTGCTGGGCGAAGAGAACCGTGGCTGGTACGTCACCACCACGACGCTCAACTTCGAGCGCTCCGGCATCACGCGGATCGGCGCACTCCACCGCTGGTTCGACGAGCTGGTCGCCCATATCAAGGCCACGCCTACCCGGTACTCGGCCACCATTCGCGTAAAGCTCGCCGATCACCGCATCGAGCTGGAGGCAGGCCGCTGGCTCGCTTACCGCGTCGCCTGGTTGCAGGACCGCGGTGGAGCGCCGAACTACGAGGCCTCGGCCTCCAAGCTGTTCGCCACCGAGATCGCCCAGCGCTTCGCCAACACGTCCGTGAACGCGCTTGGACTACCCGGCGTTCTGCCGCAGTTCTCTCCCGGCGCCCCGGTGGAAGGGCGGCACAACTTCTTGTACCTGCTCTCGACCCACTGGACGATCTCAGCAGGCACCAGCGAGATACAGCGGAACATCATCGCGCAGCGCGGCCTCGGCTTGGCACGCGATTAATCGGCCTGCCCTTCGATATTCTCGCTCCCTCCGGAACGCTTGCGAATCGACCAGAACCGGGGCTTGCGCTTCTCCACGAACGCTGCGCCGCCCTCCTTGCCCTCCGCGCTATCGAACCAGTCTGGATACATGCTGCCGGAGATGACGCCCATCTCCGGAAAGCCATCCATCTCCCGGTCGAACGTTTCCTTCAGTATCTCCAGACAGCCGGGGCTGACGCTCAGCAGCTCCTCGCACCATCTGTCGACTTCGTCCTCCAACTGGTCCGGCGCCACGACGGCGTTGACCAGCCCCATCCGGAACGCGTCGTCGGCGCTGTACCGGCGGCAGAGCATCCACATCTCGCGTGCCCGTTTCGCCCCCACCACCCGCGCCAGGTAGGGTACGAAGAACCCGTCCGCCGGGCTGGACACTTTGGGCCCGGCCTGACCGAACTGCGCGTTCTGCGCGGCGATCGTGAAATCGCAACAGTAAGCCAGGTGGTTGTGCCCGCCGATGCAGTATCCTCGCACCATCGCCAGCACCGGCTTTCGCGACATTCGTACCAGCCTGTTCGGCGGATAGCGGAAGTAAAACGCCTCGCGCAACCCCCACTGTTCCCAATCAACGTCGCCGCCGGTCCCGAAGTTCTCTCCCACACCTGTTAGGACGATCACGCCGATCATCGGATCGTGGTTCGCGTCGTAGAACGCCCGGAACATCTCGTCCACCGTGTGTATCGTCATTGCGTTGTACTTGTCAGGACGGTTGAACGATACTCGTGCGACGCCGCCCTCCAGCTCCGGGTGGCCCTTTTTCTCGTACACGATCTCCTTGAAGTCGAGTCCCGCGCCCCGTACGCGTTCCCAGGTTCCCCAGCTCATCGCGCATCTCCCTTCCTCATTGGCATCCGGCGGATACGCTAACTATGCCCCTGACCGCCCCTGTGTGCCAGACTGCGCTTTCGCCTTAGAATATTCCGCGTGAGTACTGATCAGCCCGTCCTCTTGGGATTGGACTCTGGCGTCGCTGTCCTCACCCTCAACCGCCCGGACAGGCTCAACGCCGTCGACTGGGATACGGCCGTCCGGCTGATCGATCTGTTGCGGGAGATGCGCACGCGCGACGACGTGCGAGCGATCGTGCTCACCGGTGCTGGGCGCTCCTTCTGCGCGGGCGGCGATCTGGCCTGGGTGGACTCCGACTCGCTGATGAGCGGGCGAATCGTGCCGCGCGATCAACGCAAGAACGCCTTCGGGCCCTTCGCCGGCGTTACCGAAGCTATTGTTGAGGTGGACAAGCCTGTGATCGCGGCGCTGCACGGCCACGTCGTCGGCATCGGCCTCGTATACGCCCTCGCCTGCGACCGGCGCTTCGCCGACGAGACGATGCGCGCGTCCGCCATCTTCGTAAAGCGCGGAATGGCGCCGGAGTGCGGCATGTCTTACTTCCTGCCCCGCATCGTCGGAGTGCCGGAGGCTCTCCGTATGGTGACGACCGGCGCCTGGGTCGACGCGCAGCAGGCGCTGCAGACCGGCCTCATCGACGAGTTGGCGCCCGTTGGAGAAGTCCTTTCTAGCGCCATGGACTACGCTCGTGCGCTCGCCCGCGGCCCCAGCATCGCCGTCGATCTGGCACGCCGCAACATTTATCGCGGCCTCACGGCTACGCTTCAGGAGACGCTGGACTACGAGCTCCTCGCCTCCTCTATCGCCTCCAGCACACAGGACGCGCAGGAAGGCGTCAAGGCGTTCCTCGACAAGCGCGAGCCGGACTTCCGCGGCGCATAGCGGCGCGGACAGACACCGGGTAACGCGTCTTGCCGGCGGGCCGCTAAGCCTTTGGCTGGCGCCGGAACAGTCGCCGAACAGCCCCGGCAATGGCGTTCCACAGCTGCTTCAGCACCAGTGGCAGCACGCTGACCGGTCGTGCCTCGGCGACGCCGTCATCGGCTCCTACCGTCGCCGACTCAAGGCGCTCCGTCACCGCTGCCGAGAACTGGCGGAACAGTTGCTGGGACACACCCTGGATCATCCCTCGCCCGAACTGCGCGACCCGCCCCGTCACCTCCGCCTTCGCCTCCGCCACCACTTCCGTGCCTCCACCCTCCAGCCTGAGCAGCCGGCTCGACATCGTTCCTCTGGCTGACCCGCCGCTTGTCTCGGTGCCCTCAGCCGTCATCTGAATGACGTGTGCCGCATCGTCGATCTCGGTGAACTGCACTTTGCCCCTGTACGTCGCCACGACGGGGCCTACCTTCACCTTCATGTTGCCGAGGAACGTGCGTTCGTCCATCACCTCGTCAAGTTGTGCGCCCGGCATGCATGCGACAACCCTCTGCGGGTCCATCAAGAACGCCCACACCTCCTCTATCGGTGCCTGGACGCTGAACGTCTCCGTGATAGTGATCGCCATTGCCCTAACTCATTCCCGCCGGCGCGTTGCCGATCACGCCGTGCGCCTGCAACTCGATGATCTCTTCGTCCGATAGCCCCGCCATGTCCCGCAGCACCTCCGCATTGTGCTCCCCCATCAAAGGTGGCGCTCGCTTGTGCGATGCATCGATGTCCGCGAAACGGAACGGCCACGTCTTGAAGGGGTGTGTCCCCGTCAGCTCGCGGCTGATCTCCTGAAAGAATCCGATGTGCTTCAGCCCAGGATCGGTCGCCATTTCGTACGCCTTGGCGACGCGGCAAGCCATGACGCCCGCGGCTTGCAGTTCGCGCTCCAGTTCTCGCGCATCTCGGGTTTTCACCAACTCAGAGATAGTCTCGTCCAGCGAGTTTTCGTTTCGTTTGCGGCTCTCGATCGTCGAGAACAACGGATCGCCTGCCAGCGCGGGTCGGCCCAGGACCCGGGTCAGCGCTGCGAATTCTCCGTCGGAACCCACGGCGATCGTGATCCATTCATCGTCTCCCGCAGCGCGATAAGCCTCGTGCGGCGCCATCCAGTCGTGCTTGTTCCCCCGCCTGACCGGTACGGGCGCGCCGAATTGCACCGCGATCTGTTCCGCGGCGAACAGGCTGTCCAGAGTCTCGCACTGTGCCACCTCAACCTCCGTGCCCCGGCCCGTCTCTTCGCGCTGGCGCAGCGCCAGTTCGATGGCCGCCACTGTGTGTAGCCCGACCACCGGGTCACAGAAGCCCCCGGCGTAAGATGGTGCGCCATCCCCGTATCCTGTCATCCAGCCGAGCACGAGCTGCTCAAACGCCACCGCGTACCCCACGTACTCCTCCCACGGCCCGCCCGGTCCGTAACCGGGCATCGTCACCGCGATCAGGCGCGGATTGATCTCTAACAGCTGTTTGTTCGCCAGCCCCAAATTCGGCATCACTCTGTTCGCGAAGTTGCTCACTACGATGTCTACCTTTGCGATCAGCTTCTTGAACGCGGCCGCGCCCTCGGGCACTGTCAGGTCCAGCGCCAGGTTTCGCTTGTCGCAGTTTGTATCGCAGTAAAGCGGCCCCCACTCCCACCAACGCTCCCTCGCGAACGGCGCCCAGATGTAGCGGTACGGGTCCGGCCGGCCGGTCGACTCAATCTTGATGACGTCCGCTCCCAGGGCGCCCATCAACATCATCGCGAACGGCCCGGACCAGAACGATGTCAGGTCCAGCACTCGCAGTCCCGCGAACGGCAATGCGTTTGTCCCCGGCAACTCCTCGGGGTTCCGCTTGGCAACCGAGACGTCCACTGCTTCTCGTAGTTCGCGGCGCTCCACCGTCTGCAGTCCTTTCACCGCATAGGTGACGCGCGGCGTCTTCACGCTGCGACCGTCGATCTCGGTCTGCTCCCAGAACTCCCGGGCCTCCAGCTGCGGGCACGCCAGCCGGTCCGCGATTGTTTGTACTTGCGCCGCCGGCAGCCGGTACGCCTGCGCCTGTTCGAACACCTCGCGCCGTGTCCGCTCGTTCAACCACGGCTTCACTCGTTCGTGGAGTTCCGCGCTGTGCTGCATCCGCCACGTCACGTCCCTGCCCTGCGGGTCATTCAGCACATCCGTGATTCCCATCAGCTGGCACATCAGCTCCCAGTGCGTTGGCGTCAATGGAGGGCAAGTCACGTAACCGTCGGCGCACTCCAGCACACCCATCGGGAACTGGTTGCCACGTCGCGTGTGCTCAACGTCCACCATGCTCTTCACCAACCACGGCGCCACCGTCATCGACGTCGCGACGGCTTGCTGCGACAGCTCGATAAACTGCGGTCGCCCGCCCTGTCTGATGTGTCGCAGTCCGATTAGCGACGCCACGTATGCAAACAGCCCGCTGATCTTTGGGATCAGCTCGCCGCCGGGGCGCAGAGGCTCGCGTCCCGGGTCCCCCAGCAGCGCGCTCCAACCTCCGGCCGCATGGGTACACAGGTCTGATGCACCATAGCCGGCATAAGGTCCGTCCGTAGCGAACGGCGATATGAGTACGCACGTCGTCTTCCCCTCCAGCCAGGGCCGGATGTCCGCCGCCTGCATCCCCAGTACCTCCTCGACGGACGCGGTTTCGATCAGGACGATGTCTGCCGTCTCGCACGCGCCCCGCGCCGATGCCGTGTGGTCGACCTGGACGCGCACCGATGTCTTCCCGCGCGAAAGCCACTGCCATGTGGCGCTGCGCCGCTGTCCGCCCTTTCGGTAGTAGGGCGCGGCATCTCTCAACGGCGTCCCGGTCGGTGGCTCAAGGATGGTGATCTCCGCCCCCCAGTCCGCCAGGTGCTTCGCGGCCCACGCCGCGCTCCCGTCACCGGATATCTCGATTACTTTCAAGCCGCTGAGTGAGCTCATGCTTCCTCCGTACGCAGACACGATTATGGCGGTTCTCGGTTCTCGGTTCTAGGTTTGGGGGCGATGGCCCGGTATTTCGGCGGGCCTGGACTACGGCTTGACTTTCATCCGCCGTCGGGTATAAGCGTTCCCTCAAGGAGCTACCACATTGAAGATCGAAGCCACCATCACCGCCCCTTCCAGCATCGAAGACCTCGCGACCCACGCCCGCGCCCTGGAGGACGCCGGATACGACACTATCCTCGTACCAGAGGCCGGCCACGATCCGTTCCTCCCGATAATGGTCCTGGCGGAACATACGCAGCGGGTCAAGCTTGGCACCGGCATCGCCGTGGCCTTTCCGCGCAGCCCCTTTGTGACTGCCCAGTTGGCCTGGGATCTCCAGCGTTTCTCCCGAGGGCGCCTGCTTCTCGGGCTGGGCACGCAGGTCAAAGGCCATAACGAGCGGCGCTACTCCACGCCGTGGCCGTCCCCACCGGGCCCGCGCCTTCGGGAATACATTCTCTGTCTCAAGGCAATCTTCCGTACCTTCCAGTGCGGCGCGCCCCCTGACTACCGGGGCGACCACTATCAGTTCTCCCTCATTTCGCCCTTCTTCAACCCCGGACCAAACGAGGGTGAAGGCCACGTCCCCGTCTACATCTCCGCCGTCAACCGCTACAACTGCCGCCTTGCCGGCGAGCTTTGCGACGGTCTGCGCATGCACCCGCTCAATACCCCGAAATACATTACTGAAGTCATTCGGCCAGCCGTTGAGGACGGCGCGCGCCGCGCGGGGCGCGATCCGGCAGAGGTCGATCTCGTCGCGAACCCGTTCTGCATCACCGGCGATGATGCGGACGACCTGGCGCAGGCACGTGACCTTATCCGCCAGCACCTATCCTTCTACGCCGCTACGCGCAGTTACTCGGCCGTAATGGAGACCCATGGCTGGGCAGAGATTGGCGAACATCTTTACCGCCTCTCGACCGAAGGGCGCTGGAACGAGATGCCAGCGCTGATCACGGATGAAATGCTCGAGGAGCTGGCCATCACCGGTACGTTCGATGAACTTCCCGGCAAGTTGGCGCAACGCTTCGGTGGCATCGTGGGTAGCGTGAACCTCGTCTTTGGACCGCCTTACCAGGAGCTACAGGACCGCCAGAAGCGCATGTTCCAGCGCCTCGCGCCGATCATGGCGCAACTCAAGAGCGTCTGAAGCGCGTCTCTAGCAGGCATCTTAATTCAGGAGTAGTAATTCCGGACAAAGCGGCTATGTCAGCCACGCCTTGGAGCTGCGTCGCCCAGTAGCTACGCTGATGATGGCGCGCTCCACCTCCCCTCGCGGGGAAGCGGACAATCATGTCAATGTCAATCGAGTGGATCCATCGCGATCGTAAGCGAAACTCAACCAGTATTCGAGTGATTCGCGAAACTTAATCAAGTTGTCGCCACGAAATTGAGCTATCAATCAAACTCTGCGGGCCCGTTATCCGTGGTCCGTAAGGTGCCCGTCCTCCAGCCACACCACTCGCTGAGCGAACTGCCGGATCCGGTTGTCGTGGCTGACCACGATCACCGCCTTGTGCAACTCCTGGGCCTTCTGGGCCAGTAAGTGCATAACCTCCTGGCCGCGCTTGGCGTCCAGGTTTGCCGTCGGCTCGTCGGCCAGAATTAGCTGCGCGTCCTTGGCCAGCGCCCGCGCGAGCGCCACCCTCTGCTTCTCGCCGTCGCTCATCCGCTTCGGAACAGAGTGCAGCCGGTGACCCAGGCCAAACATTTCCAGGAGCTCCCGCGCCCGTGCACCCGCCGCCACGCGCCCGTTCCGCGAGTGTTCCTGGATCACGATCCTCACGTTCTCCATCGCAGTCAGCGCCTCAAGCAGGTTGAAGCTCTGGTAGACGAAGCCCACCCTTTCCCGCCGGATCGCTGCCAGCCGCGCCTCGCTCAGATTCGTAACGTCGGTTCCCCCAATGTGCACCGTCCCCTCGGTGGGCCTGAGCAGTGCACCTGCGATCGTTAGCAGAGTCGTCTTGCCCGACCCGGACGGCCCCATCACCGCCACTATCTCTCCACCGTGTACGCTCAGGGTCGCGTTGTCCAGCGCCGTTACGCTGAATTCTCCGGATCGATAGACCTTGGAGACGCCGTCCAACGCCAGTATCGGCGCCTTTGTCTCGGTCACCAGCCTAGCCTTTGAAGACCGTGACCG
The DNA here is from genome assembly GCA_964558415.1 of uncultured Dehalococcoidia bacterium. Taxonomy (GTDB): domain Bacteria; phylum Chloroflexota; class Dehalococcoidia; order SM23-28-2; family RBG-16-64-32; genus CAZLDI01. The sequence continues at coordinate 113,553 of CAZLDI010000004.1, read as the reverse complement.
GATCGATGCTCGCCATCCGCCTGATCGGGATCCAGGCGGCGGTGAGCGCCATCAGGAGGGTGGTCCCGGCGATTCCGAATATGTCCTGCCAGCGGATTGCTACCACGAATTGTGGTACGGCATCCTGTGCGAACGGCGCAACCAGCAAAGTCAGGCCGGCCCCAAAACCGAAGCCCAGTACTCCGGTCACGATGCTCTGTTCGAACACCACCCGGTAGAGAAACGGGTTCGTGAATCCTTCCGCCTTCAGAATTCCGTACTCGCGAGACTTCTCTACCGTCGCCGTATAGATCGTCAGACCGGATACCGCCAGGCCCACGACAAACGCCACCACCAGCACAACGATGAGGATAGGCAGAATGTTGCCCAGAATCCGGTCCCGCGTGTTCTGAGCGATCTCTTCGCCGCTGATCAGCTGCACCCCCGGAGCCTGAAGCTCGATGCGCGTCGCCAGTTCATCCCTCCTAGAAGGGTCATTCAAGGTCAAGAGGAAGAACGTGCGCTGCGACTTCGGGTCGAAGTCCAGGAACTCGATCGCTGTGTCCAGGTTCGTGAAGCCGGTCTGCGTGAAAATGAAATCGCCGCCCTGCGAGAAGCCTACTACGGTAAGGCTCTTCGTCCCCTTCACCAGTCTGTCGCCGATTTTGAGGCCGTGCCGGTCGCTCATCTCCTTATCGATGATGATCTCATCGTTGCCGGGCGGGTTCTTGCTGCCGGGTAGCACCGACAACGGCCCACCTGTTCCCTTCTTTGTGTCGTAGCCTATGAGTTGCACGTCAAACGTGTTGTCTGGATCGTCTCCCGCCTTGTGCAACTCCAATGGCCGGACAATGAGAGGGCTCACGGACTTGACCTCCGGCAGGGTTTCTAACTGAGCGCCGACGAAATTCGGCAAGTCGGAAGCCGCTGCAATGAAGTCAGTCGCGCCGTCGCTTGCGACCCACAGGTCCACCGGCACGCGCTCGACGAAACCGCCCACCTCCTCGCTCCAACCTCGGTATAGCGACAGCAAGATTCCGATCAGGAAGACCGAGAGGGCGACGCCGCCAACGGAGATGGCGAGGCGCACTTTTTCAGAGAAGAGGTTCTTTCGGGCGATCAGGAGCATTCAGGGGCGGCATCTCTATGGGCTGGGATTGTAGCATACGCCTCGTGGGAGTTAGGCTGCAAGAAAGAGGTCCGCCCGCATACGATGGTGTTCACAAGACTAGACCTGCCCACTTTGCCCATAGCGCGCAGCGTCGCCTACTCGCTATGTGCCCTGGCGCTTGTCACGATCATGGCATGTGGTGGGTCTGAGAAGCTGCCTGATGCCGCGGATGCCAGCCGCTCACCGGCCCCGATTATGGGGGATATCATCGCGTATACGTCCTCCAACGGTGCGGACACTGAGATATGGAGCGTCAACCAGTTCGGATCTGGTACGACAAAGCTCACGGACCTGCAGCCGCCCAGAAGCAGCCACCCGTCATGGTCCCCGGACGGCTCGCGCCTCGCGTTTGCCTCGGCGCGTGATGGCGCTTGGGACATATTTACAATGAAAGCGGATGGTAGCGACCATCGCCGGCTGACGTTCGGCCAGGAAGCTGACGGCTTCCCGGCGTGGTCTTCGGACGGCTCGCGAATCGCCTTCGCCTCAACTCGCGACGGCAACAGCGACATATACGTGATCGATGCGGACGGCTCCGACGAAAAGCGTCTGACCGCCGATCCGGGCTGGGACAGCCTCCCCTCATGGTCGCCCGACGGTTCGCGCATCGTTTTCGAAGCCATACGGGGCGGCAGCTCAGACATCTACATGATGAACGACGACGGGTCCGCGGTCACCGGCCTGGTACAGCATCCGGCGTTCGACTACGCGCCTGACTGGTCTCCCGACGGGGAGCGGATAGCCTTCGCCTCGAATCGTGATGGGAACGCGGACGTCTATGTGATTGAACTCACCGGAGGCAACCTCGTGCGTGTCACCGACCACCCGTCCGACGACGGCGATCCCGCGTGGTCTCCAGACGGGACGGAGCTCGTTTTCTTTTCGGACCGCCTTGGCGACCGTGGCCTCTTCTACGCCGAGCGAACCGGTGGCAAGGCGCACCCTCTTGTGCTGAGCGAGGCGACCTATTTCGCTCCTGACTGGTCCCCGAACGGCGGGCGAATCGCCTTCACATCCAGCCTTGACGACGAGGTCGTCATTCTTACGATGATGTCCGACGGCAAGGGCGTGACACGCCTGACCGATCTGCCGGATTCAGACCAAACGCCCGCATGGTCTCCTGATGGCGAGCGGATCGCCTTTGCGAGCGTACGCGACGGGAATAGCGAGATATACGTCATGAATTCCGACGGGACAGAACAAACGCGGCTGACGGACCACCCCGCCGAAGACGCGCGTCCTGTTTGGTCGGCGGATGGCGCTCTCCTCTTGTTCGAGAGCCTCCGGGACGGCAACCGGGAGATATACGGCATCGAAATCGATGGCTCCCGGCTGCGCCGTCTGACCAATTCGACGAACGCTGATTACGCGCCGCTGCCCTCGCCTTCAGAGGGGCTGATCGCGTTCGTCTCAGAGCGGGGCGGAGATGGGGACATCTACGTGATGGATGAGGACGGATCCGGCGTAGTGCGCGTCGCAGGCAGCGCGGGAGCTGATGAGCACCCTGTGTGGGCCCCGGATGGCACGCGCCTGGCGTTCGAGTCAGAGCGGGACGGTAACCGAGACGTCTTTCTGGTCAACGCCGATGGCACGGACCTGCGACGGCTGACCAGTGCCCCCGGACGAGACATCTCTCCCGCTTGGTCACCGGATGGCAGTCGCATCGCCTACGTTTCCGAGGAGGGGCTTGAATCGGACATCCTGCTTGTGGATGTTACGAGTGCTGAAGCGACGAATCTCACAGATGACGCCGCAAGGGAAGCTGCACCCGTTTGGTCGGCCGACGGGCGGTTCATCACCTTCGTGTCTACCCGTACCGGTGGAGGCGATATATACGTCTCCACCGCAGATGGCAGCGGCTTAACTCAGGTCTCCACCCACGACGGACCGGACCGGGAACCCGTCTGGCGGCCTGCCTCATAAAGACGAAAATGCGACCACTCGCCGCGCTCCTGGTTGTCAGTTTCGTCTGCGTTGTGTTGCTCAACGCTTGCGGTGATGACTCCGGATTGCCCAGCGTTCGGAACAGAGTGTCCTTCCTCGCTCGCAGGAACGCTGATAACCAGATACGGTTGCGTACGAATAGCGAACGATCCCCCATCCAGCTCGCTGACGTCTTGCTGGCAGACACGGCGCCGGTGTGGTCCCCTGACGGAACGCGCCTGGCATTCTATTCAGACCGGACGTTCAATCTGGGGGACAGGGACGACAATCTGGACATCTTCACAGTGACCGCCGATGGCGCGGTCATGACCAGAATCACTGACGACCCCGCATCCGAAGCCTTCCCGTCGTGGTCGCCTGACGGCCGGCGCATCGCTTTTTACTCGGATCGTGATGGTAACGGCGAGGTATACACGATGGACCCGGATGGATCAAATCCACGGCGAGTCACTGACGATCCGGGTGTCGACATCCCGATCGCCTGGTCGCCGGGCGGGGACCTCATCGCTCTCATCTCATCGCGAGATGGCAATCTGGAGCTCTATATCGTTCACCCTGACGGAAGCGGTCGGCGGCGCGTCTCGCATACCGATGGGCACGAGGTGGCGGCGTCATTCTCCCCTGATGGATCGCGCATCGCTTACGAGACCAGAAACGGCTCAGCCAGTGATATCTACGTATCACCTGTCGACGGTGCACACGCGGCGAACCTCACCGTGCGGCCGCTACGTGATGGTTCACCCGTGTGGTCTCCCGATGACGTGCGCCTCGGGTTCGTGTCAGAGCGCGACGGCAACCCCGAGATATACGTAATGGACACCCTGACATCAGATCTGTTTCGCGTGACCAATGCATCTCGCGAGGACAGTGGGTTGTCCTGGTCGCCGGAAGGTTCGCGAATCGCCTTCTCATCGCGACGCGACTTCAACAGCGAGATATACGTCGCCAATGCGGATGGTACCGGCCAGCGGCGCCTGACATCCGATCCCGCGCCGGACTTCGCGCCGGCCTGGTCTCCGGACGGATCGCGAATCGCCTTTGCGTCCTACCGTGGGGAGCGCCGGGACGTTTTTCTGGTCAACCAGGACGGCTCCGGCCTTGTGCGCCTGACGAACGATGAGTCTTAAGCGTCTCCGCCAGGCGGCGAAGATGACGGAGGAGGAAGACGATGCAATCACCGGGAGATGATGTTTATGTTGGCCAATACGTTGGCCAGCGCGAAGTTGAGATCACGCCTACGCTCGTGGATCAGTACGTAGACGCCGTCGACGACCACAATTACGGAGATGCGCGGTCAGGCGCTCCAGTGGCACCAGCGCTGCTTCTCCATTCGGAGGTGTACAGGAATTTGAGTTGGTACTTGCCGCGGCTATACGGCAACCTTCACGCGCGCCAGGAGTGGGATCTGTTCAGCCCGATGCTGATTGGCGACACCGTCACGACGAGGTCGCAAGTGACAGATCGCTACGTGAAGAGAGATCGGGAATACGTCGTGAACGAAACTGCTTGCTATGCCGCAGACGGCAGCATGCTCCACCGCGGCCGCACGCACCAGAGCTTTCTAATCGACTCGCAGACGTCGGGGATTGTTGTGAACAAAGAGCGGGAAAAGCAGTCCAGCCGACGGTTCGAGATCGGTGAGGGCATAGTGCTAGAGGAGATCGCGGGCAAAGTCAAAGACATAACGTTGGACATGTGCCTGAAGTTCTCGGGGCCTCACAAGAACTATCACAACGATCCGGAGGAGGCGAGGAAGCTTGGGTTCCCAGACATCGTGGTTCAGGGAATGATGCCCCTTTGCTTCATTTCAGAGATGATGACCGATCGCTTCGAAACCGGCTGGTTCAGCGGCGGCAAGATGAACGTCGCCCTCGTGAACGTAGTTTGGGGGGCTGATCGCCTGATTTGCCGCGGCATATTGCGGGAGATCGCACCGGAGGGGAGACGAGCCCGGGGTCATCTTGACGTGTGGTGCGAGAAGGAGGACCGGACGAAAGTGGTGGTGGGCACCGCGAGCGCGTTGATGGATCCGCCTGGCCAGCGCTAATGAAGGCGCCCGATACTTCACTGGATCAGCGCTACCCTGACAGATACTAAGGCGTTAGCCCGTCTTCCTTGGCAAGTGCTCCACGATCATGTCGAGCGCCTCCCCGCGACGCACCCATCGCTGCATCTCCCGCCTCAGCAGCGCGCTTACCTTTTCCAGGGCGTGCGCCCGGTCATCGTCGCGTTGGCTCGCCATTGCCATGTGAACTTCCTTCAACGCATCCTCGCATGCCGCCGCCATGCGCCAGGCGAAGAACCAGCGCCCACTCAGATCGGCCCATGCGTCGTTGGTCACTTTGCCCTGTTGCGCCGTGGTCACCATCATGGTCGCCTCCCTCTAAATTCCCTCTTGCGATGTAAGATGGAAGGCCCGGCGCTCCCGTTACATCGCATCGGGTGATTGTGACAAACGTCGCAAATGACGGTTCCGGCTGTTATACTGGCATTGAGACTTCGAATTGTTCAGAGGAGCGAACTAACCTGCCGCCTAAAGTCAGACAGCGAAGGCGCAGGCGAGGGCCCGTGCAATACCAGGGTCCGCGCCGGGCGAAGCCGCCGTTTCCGATCAACCTGATCTTCAACCAGAAGCTGTTCTACGTGGCTTTCATTGTCACCATGATTGCGAGCATGGCAGCCGTCGGTCTCGGCACCGGCAACGCCGGCAGCCGCCGAAGCAGGCTCGACCCGGAAGCTACGCCGCCGCCGGAAGCGACACCATCTGCCGCACTGAACTTCGACAGGGCTGAACGGACGATCAACACAGACCAACCGTATGTCGCGACTATAGTCACGAACCAGGGCCAAATCAAGGTTGAGCTGACCACCGGCGCCCCGGAGACCGTCAACAGTTTCGCCTTCCTGGCCGGAAACGGCTTCTACAATGGGACGCTCTTCTTCTTCAAGGACGAGAACTTCGTCCAGGCAGGCGATCCCACCTGCAAGTTGGACTCGGAAACCCTCTGCTCCGGTTTGGGCGGGCCCGGGTACTCGCTGCCGCTCGAGAGTTCAGACGACACTCACGAACAATGGTCGCTCGTCGCGCCAGTTATCGCTCCGGGCGGCGCGGAAGTGCATGGGAGCCAGTTCCGCATCCTTTACAAAGCCGATTCGCGCCTCGATGGCGAAGAGACCGTGTTCGGCCGCGTCGTGGAGGGGCAGGACATTCTGGAGGGGTTGGCCGATCTCGTTCCCTGCTCGTTCTCCAGCGATCCCGGATGTAGTGCGGATCTCTCATCTGCCCTTGTCATCCAGGAAGTAGTTGTCCAGAAGGCGTAGCCGAGACAAGAGAAAACCGGCTCTTACGAGCCGGCGATGAGTCCGCTTGGCCCAGCCTGGTTAACTAGTCCTCTTTCGTTTCGTCCTTCTTGGCGGTTGGCTCGTCTGGGTCCTCACGCATCTCGCGGCGGAACTCGCGTATCCCGCGGCCGAAGCCCTTGCCGATGTCGCCGATTCTGGTTGCGCCGAACAACACCACAACGATCGCCAGGATGATCCCCAGTTCAAGCGGGCCCATCCCAAAAGGTCCTACCGCCAAAGGCATCATGCTCTCAGTCCCATCCGTACACCACTACTCAAAGGGTAGCACGGTGGGGCATCCCTCACAACTCGGGCTGGTCCGCAAGCTTTTCCACCGCGAACATCAGAAGCAAGAACACCGCGGTTACGCCCACTGCCAACAGCCCAATCTCCCAGAGGCCACCAACGAGGAGAAAGATCGCCAACGCAGCAGCGACAGCCATCCCGGAGACCACTACTATCCGGGCGATGACGATGCCCAAGGGCATCTGCGGTGGCGCCGCTGGTTCCTCTTCTATCCGGACCGCTGCTCCCTGACCCTCCGGCATTTCGTGGTGTCGTTCCTTCCCAGGACTAACGCTGGTCGGGGTGCCCGGATTCGAACCGGGGACCTCCTGGCCCCAAACCAGGCGCTCTAGCCTAGCTGAGCTACACCCCGCATCCGAGGTTCAGCCTACGGCTTGACGCGATGAGCCGTCAATAATCTTGGTGCGCCACCGCGGCACCGTGACGGCGGGCGTATAAGACCTTAGGACGACCCGGCGATGACGACCATGCAAACGCCGAACGCGACAACCGCCGCCAGCGGGGCAAAGACGAGGACCTGCCCGGTCAGTCCCTGTCCGGTTTCGTCGTGGTGTAGGGCAGCCAGGGCGGACATAACTCGCATAAACATTGACCTTACCTCCATGTCACCAGTATCGGAGGAGGCACTCGCCGAATTGTCGCCGCGCCAGAGTTGAGGATTCGTTAATGCTTTTGGCCGTCCTCCAGCGGAACTCGCCGCACATCGACTGCACCATCGTTACCCATAAGAATGACGTTGATGGTACCGGCCAGGTCTGGAGAGCCCGAGTAGTAGGCGGGGACGCGTCCGTCGCCGACCGCTATCGCCTGTGGCCAGTGCCCCAGCGCCACGTAATCGGCGCCCGTTGCGGCAATATCCTCGTCACTGAAGAGCCAGCCTCGGTGGCGGTCGGCCGGCTGTCGAAGCCAGTGCCCGTGGGCCATCGCTATCTGCCGCCGGCTGGTCCGTGCTGGTGGCCCGCCCAGCGGGGACATGTTCTGATAGTCGAAATGTGCGCTCCCCCAGACTTCTAGTTCCCACTCCGGGAAGCTGATGCTCCGCTCGGCGGAAACCCCAATCACCTGCACGTTCGGCACGTCACTGATGCCTCCGCGCCTGTACACCGAGTCTGCGGTAATGCAGTCGTGATTGCCGGGCAGAATCATTATCGACATGGCGGCATCGTCCAAAACGCGCGCCGCTTGGTCCAGGAGTGATGCCGGCAGCCTGTTGTGGTCGAATATGTCGCCGGCCAGTAACAGCAGTTGCGCCCCTGCCTGTCGTGCTGTCTCGGTTACTCTGCAGAGCGGATGAAACGCGTCCGTCATCCGGTCGGCACTCACGTGTAAATCAGAGCTGTGGACGATAGTTATCTGAGCCGTCGCCTACCGCCATTCTTCCAGAAAGCGCTTGGTTTGGGGGAAAGCGGACCAGCGTCCATGCGTCGGGTTCAGGGCATAAGCCGCGAACATCTCTAGGAGCAGGTCCGTGTCGGTTGCTTCCTTCCATCGGCTTGCCTGGCCTTCCGCCGCAACGCGCAACTTGTCCTGCTCGACCACCTCCGACCATCGGTCCCAGAACTTGACGTTCGTGCGGTTCGGCGACATCAGGTAGCCCACGGCCTTCGCGATCAGCGCCCGGTGATTCTGTCCCCAATCGATATGATCACCCCGAACACGAGGCATGAGCCGGGCGGCCGGCTTCCCGTCGGAGATTCCCAGGCTCAAGACCTGGGTCCCTGTGTCACCGTCGAAGACCGGGACGACTTCGATCGCCAGGTTATGCGCGCCCAACTCGAACACTCGTCGATCGACAAGGGCGAGAGCCCAGGCGGGCATGAGTCGCAGCGCCGACTGAAGCTGCGCCTGGATGCGTTCACGTTGCCGAGGCGCGAGACTGGTGCTGCGAATATAAACGTTGATCCGCGACTCGTTTACCATGGTCCGTTTTCCGCGTTGCTAGCTGCCGGAAGCGCCGCGCCAACAAGCTCGCGAACGTCTTCAACAGCGTGCTCACGCATATACTTTTCGACGCCCTCCAGCACATCCAGTGGAGCGCGCGGATTGGTGAACGTTGCCGTTCCCACCTGGATGGCGCTTGACCCTGCCATCATGAATTCGATCGCGTCGTGCCCGGACATGATGCCGCCACAGCCGATGATTGGGATGTCGACCGCACAACGTACCTGGTACACCATTCGTAGTGCTATCGGCTTCAGCGCCGGCCCTGACAAGCCGCCGGAGCCCCAACCCAGCGCGGGCTTTCGCGAGGCGATGTCGATTTTCATGGCCGGGAACGTATTTATCAACGTAACGGCATCCGCCCCTGCCGTGGCGACGGCGAGGGCTACCGCGACAACGTCGGAGGCATGCGGGCTCAGTTTCACAACCACCGGCAGGTCTGTTGCGCGACGCACAGCGGCCGTCACCTCTGCGGCGGCCCGCGGGTCTATGCCGAACTCCAGGCCGCTTTCGACGTTCGGGCAACTGATGTTCACTTCCAGTGCGCTCACGCCCGGGGCGCCGTCCAAGCGGCGAGCAAGCTCTACGTAGTCGGCCACACTTTCTCCGGCTATGTTGGCTATGACAGGCACCTTCCATGTCGCCCAGACCGGGGCGACATTACGGAGGATGGCCTCGACCCCTATGTTCTGCAGCCCGATGGAGTTGATCATCCCCGCGGCGGTCTCCGCGATACGCGGCTGCGGATTGCCGCGCCTTGGCTTGAGGGTGATCGCTTTGCTGACGATCGCTCCCAGGCGCTGGATATCGAACACCTTCGCGTATTCGATCCCGTTGCTGAACGTTCCCGAAGCCGTGAGTACCGGGTTCGCCAACCGGAGACCGCGCTTGTGTGAAGACACGAGATCGATAACGGTGTTCATCCTTAGACAAATATACCGGAAGGATGGCCGTGCAACGAACAAACCCCGTCGCAAGACGGGGTTTGTGGCTCGATTCGTTGATTGTGAGTTAGACCGTTAGCGCGGGTTCACGAGAGCCAGGTGAAGCGGCGACCTCGTCGTCGTCTGCCACGACTCGAGCGCTGGAGCGTACGCCTCTCCAGGCGTTGTAGCTGCTACCGGATTCGTCTTCCCAGAGGTAGTCCTGGGCCGAGTTGCGGAAATCGCGTTCCTCGCCGCAGCGCTTGCAGCGCCCGCGGCTCATCGCCCCCCTTGGGGTCTCAATTAGCCAGTGGTGTTGGCATGTCGGCGCCTCTACCTGAGACTGCGTATCCTGTCGGGTGCCGTCGATTATCGATGCTTTACCCATCACATCCACCTCCTGTGCTGCGGGTGTCCTTGAAACAGATGCCCTCCAGCATTGATACGTTACACCCTCGGTTACGGATTATATCTAGCCGGAGGTGGGCAGTCAAGATTTAGACCTTATTTACTTTCTAAATAGTCTTTCTCTGCAAATTCCCTTGTCGTATACTTTATTAACGGCTCTTGCCCCGAAAAGTTTCCGCATGCAGCCAACTGGAGAGCAATTTATCGCCCACCTCAGGTGCGTCGGAGGCAGCTAGCCGCTTCATGATGCGGATTAGCTTTATGCGAAAGGACAATCATGCCTGATCAAGCCAACGGCGAGGTCAGCAAGGACGCAATTCTCACCGCGCTGCGTCAAATCCAGGATCCCGACCTGCACAAAGACATCGTCTCGCTTGGCTTCGTGCCCACAGACGACATTAACGTCTGTGGAGGTAACGTGTCAGTGCGGATCGTCCTGACTACGCCGGCCTGCCCCGTGCGGGAGACGATGCAGCAACAGGCGACTGAGTTGTTGCTGGCGCTGCCGGGAATAGACCACGCGGAAGTGACCATGGACGCGGTCGTGCGCTCAACGGGAATTGGGAGAGGCCCGAAGGTTATAGAGGGCGTCTCGAACATCATCGCGGTTGCATCGAACAAAGGTGGTGTGGGAAAGTCCACCGTCGCCGTCAACCTTGCTCTGGCGCTGAAGCACTTCGGGGCGCGCGTCGGTCTCCTGGATGCCGATCTGACCGGGCCGAACATCCCCACGATGCTGGGCCTGCCCTCCGGCTTTCAGGCTGACTCTGGCCTTGGCATTGTTCAGCAGTATGGAATCTCGGCCGCGTCGCTAGGCTTTGTCCTCAGGAAGGGTTTACCCGTGATCTGGCGCGGCCCGATGATCGGGAGTGGCGTGCGCCAGCTGATGCACGACATTCCCTGGGGCGCGGACGGGGAACTGGACTACCTGATCGTGGACCTTCCGCCTGGTACCAGCGACGCGTCAATGAGTGCCGCACAGGAAGCGCCGATCGCCGGAGCGGTGATCGTTACCGCGCCGAACGCGGTGTCTCTTGAGGACGCCATGAAAGCCGTCACCATGTTCGAGAAGCTTTCCGTGCCGGTCTTCGGGGTCATCGAAAACATGAGCTACTTCATCTGCCCTCATTGTGGCGACCGCACAGACGTGTTCGGACATGGCGGGACGGCTCAGCTTGCGGAGGAGCTGGGCATCGATTTCCTGGGTGAAATCCCGCTTCATTCCGACATACGCGCCGCAGCCGACATTGGTCTGCCAATCGTTGAGGCCGCGCCGGACTCAGCGGTCTCGCAGGCGTTCGTCGCCATCGCGCAGAAAGTAGCCGCCAAGACCAGCGTTCAGCACTTCTTCGCCGAGAGCGTCGCACCCGCCTAACGCTGGCTACAACGACTGAAAATCTGCCCGCTTCCCATGATCGCCCTTTGGGGGCGCTCATTCAATTCTATGGGGCCCGCCCGTCCTGACCAGCCTACCCGAACACCTCTCGCAGTTCGAAGCGCGGACCGTCCCTGCAGACGAGCCGCACACCCTTGCGTGTGAACACGGCGCACCCGTAGCAGACGCCCGTGCCACAGCCCATCCGTTCTTCAAGCAGGGCCTGCACCGGCTTCCGGCTACCGGCCTTCCTGACGACTTGCATCATGGAGCCGAACATCGCGGTGGGTCCGCAGGCAAACACCTGATCGGCCCATGGCAGGTGCTCTGCCAGGAGCTCCGTGACATAACCCGAATGCCCTGCCGACCCGTCCTCAGTTGTGGATAGCGCTTCCACCTCAGCGTGTAGCATGTCCGCGGGATAGAGGTTCGCGGATGACCGGGCGCCCTGGAGCAGCATGATCGATTTTCCCTGCTGGATCGCCTGGTCCGCCACTGATATGAGCGCGGCTACACCGAGTCCTCCGCCCACGAGTAACAGATTTTGAGACCGAGGGTTTACGCTGTAGCCCTTGCCCAACGGGCCGAATAGCGACAGTCGGTCCCCGGCCCTCCGGACGGACAGCCACGCCGTGCCGCGACCCCGAACATCGTACAGGATAGCGAACTGGCGTTCGCCATTCTGCTCGCGAAAGCGGTGGAAGCTCATCGGCCGCGGGAGCAGCGGGTCGTTGCCGTGCGACGTACGGATCATCAGAAAGCGTCCAGGCGTTGCGCCCTTAGCCAAAGGCGGACAGGATAGCCACATCAGATACGTGTTCTCGTACACCTGTTCCTGGGAGGTGACCAGCGCCGATTCGAGTTTCATTCCGCGCCGGGAGCTCCGGGGTGCAGGTACTCTCGAAGCGGTTGCACCGTGAATTCTGGATCACCTCTGAGGAGCGCTGACACGGCGGCGGCGGCAGTGTCGATCGAAGTGAAACAAGGGACGCGCCGTTCCGCCGCAGCGCGACGGATGTCGAACCCGTCGCGGAGGGTCTCCACGAATCTACCCTCTGGAGTGTTCACGACCGCGTCCACGAGTCCCTCATGGATCACGTCAATCACGTTGGGGTGACCCTGCTCGATCCGCTTCGGTATCCGTTCAACGGGGAGGCCCATCGCACGCACCATCGCCGCTGTGCCTTCGGTTGCGTAGATCTTGTATCCGGCGGCGTGAACGTCGCGCACGAGCGAGAAGGCATCCGGCTTGGAGCGGTCCGCCAGACTCAACAGGATGGCGCCGTTGCGCGGCAGAGCCATATCCGCGGCGATCAGCGCCTTCGCGAGCGCCGCCTCGAACGTGTGGTCGACGCCCATGACCTCGCCGGTGGACTTCATCTCTGGCCCCAGGTAGGTGTCGACCCCCGTGAGCTTGGACATCGAGAACACCGGCGCCTTGACCGCTACCAGGCTCTGCTTGGGCCACAGACCGCTGGCGTAGCCCTGTGTGCTCAGGCTTTCGCCCAACATGACCCTGATCGCGAGCTGCACCATCGGCACGCCGGTGACCTTCGAGATGAACGGTACCGTCCGGCTCGCCCGCGGATTCACCTCCAGCACGTAGACACCGGAAGTTGAATCTTCGCTGCGACTGCCGGGGCGCATGATAACGTACTGTACGTTCATCAGCCCACGTACACCCAGCGCGGTGCCCATCCGCTGCGTGTAGTCGACCATCGCCTCAATCTCGAAAGTCGTTAGACCGATCGCGGGGTAGACGGCGACCGAGTCGCCAGAGTGGACGCCTGCCCGCTCCACGTGCTGCATGATGCCGGGGATGAGGGTCTCCTCACCGTCGCAGATTCCATCGACTTCTGCCTCAATGCCTTCGAGATATTTGTCGATCAGAACCGGCTTCCCGGCCGCGATCTTCGCTGCCTCGCCCACGTAGCGGATCAGATCGCGCGCGTTCTGCACGATCTCCATCGCGCGCCCGCCCAGTACGTAGCTGGGGCGCACCAGCACGGGGTAACCAATGAGCTCCGCGGTAGAGAGCGCCTCTTCAACCGTCGTTACTGCCGCGCCCGGCGGCTGAGGGATCCCCAGGCCCTGAAGCAACTCCTCGAACCGTCCTCTGTCTTCCGCGGTGTCGATCGCTTCGGCGCTCGACCCCAGGATCCGGTGGTTCGCGTGGCTGAGTGGAGTCGCGAGGTTAATCGCGGTCTGTCCGCCGAACTGTACGATCGAAGATGGCTGGTGGCCGTTGCTCGCCTCGTTCTCCAGGAGGTCGCGGACGCTCTCTTCATCCAGAGGCTCGAAATACAGGCGATCGCTTGTGTCAAAATCGGTGGACACGGTCTCTGGGTTGGAGTTCACCATTATCGCGGCGACGCCCGCTTCCTGGAGCGCCCAGGCGGCGTGGACGGCCGAGTAATCGAACTCTATGCCCTGTCCGATGCGGATCGGGCCGCTGCCGATCACCAGCGCCTTCTCGCCCGTCAACGCAGGCGCCTCGTTCTCCCCTTCGTATGTGCTGTAGAAATACGGAGTTGCCGCTTCGAACTCGGCCGCGCAGGTGTCCACCATTTTGTAGACCGGCCGAACGCCCCATTCTTGCCTTAACTGGCGGACTTGCTCCGGCAGGCGGTCCGCTAGTGTCCCGATCACGCTATCCGAAAACCCTGCTCTCTTCGCACCTCGCAGCAGGTCGGGCGTCAGCGTCTCGGCGAGCAAACGTCGCTCCATCTCGACCATCCCCTGCATCTTCTCCAGGAACCAGTGATCGATGCCCGAGAGCTTCGCCAACTCTTCAGTCGTTACCCCGCGACGCATCGCAGCAAAGACTGCCCACAGCCGCTCGTCCGTAGGTATCGAAACGTAGTCGCGTGGGTCGATGTCGCGCCAGGCGGAGTCCTCCCAGAGGAGCGACCGCCCGCTGAACTCCAGCGAGCGCACCGCCTTCCCCAACGCAGCCTCGAACGTGCGGTCGATCGCCATTACCTCGCCGGTGGCCTTCATCTGGGTGCCGATGCGGCGCTCGCCCAGCGGGAACTTATCGAATGGCCAGCGCGGTATCTTGACCACGACATAGTCGAGGGCCGGCTCAAACGCTGCCGTTGTCTTGCCCGTGATGCGGTTCGGGATCTGGTCCAACGTCTTGCCCGCGGCGATCTTTGCTGCCACTCGCGCGATCGGGTACCCCGTGGCCTTCGAGGCCAGGGCGGAGCTACGAGAGACGCGGGGATTGACCTCAATCACGTAGTACGGAGGCCTACCGTCGGCGTCGGGCGACCATTCCGCGATCTCGCGGCGCGGAGCGAGCGCGTACTGGACGTTGCACCCGCCCTCGATGCCAAGCGCCCGGATAATCTTGAGCGACGCCGAGCGCAGCATCTGGTACTCCTTGTCGGAGAGCGTCTGACTGGGCGCGATGACGATGCTGTCTCCGGTGTGGACCCCCATCGGGTCGAGGTTTTCCATGTTGCAGACGGTGATGCAGTTATCCGCACCATCCCGCATCACTTCGTACTCGATCTCCTTCCAGCCGGCCAGATAGCGCTCGACTAGCACCTGGTGGATGGGCGATGCGGCCAGCCCGCTGCGAACGACGTGTTCAAGCTCGTCGAATGCATGCGCGATACCGCCGCCGGTCCCGCCCAGCGTGTACGCCGGCCGGATCACGACCGGCAGGCCGACGCCACGCACGACCTTACCGGCCTCGTCGACGCTAGTCACTATCTCGCTCTCAGGCACCGGCTCGCCGATCTCCAGTAGTAGCTTCTTGAATAGCTCCCGGTCCTCTGCCGCGCGGATCGTTTCTATTGGCGTGCCCAGCATGCGGACGCCGAAGCGCTCCAGCACCCCAGCCTCCACCAGCGCGACCGCGAGGTTCAGGCCTGTCTGCCCACCGAGTGTTGGCAGCAACCCGTCCGGCCGCTCGCGCTCGATGATGCGCGAGATGACGTCAACGGTAAGCGGCTCGATGTAGATCGTGTCTGCGATCCCCTCGTCCGTCATGATCGTTGCCGGGTTGGAGTTCACCAAAACGGTGTGCACCCCCTCCTCGCGCAGCGACCGGCACGCCTGAGATCCGGAATAGTCGAACTCGGCGGCTTGGCCAATAACGATGGGGCCCGAGCCGATGATGAGGACGCGGGAGGGCTTAGCGGTCATGCGTCCACGGGGCCGCTCGGAGTTCAAACTTTGTTCCACGAAGCCGCGAGGATAGCCAATCAATCACAGCGGCAGCTCGTACTCCATCCCCTGGCCCACCATCTGCGCCAGCGAAGCGATTTCGCTGAAGAAGCTGAGCGCCGGCTCGTTGCCCTTCGGGATAATTCCGCGCAGCTTGTGAAAGCCCCCGGAGCGGGCGTGTTCTGTCGCCATCAGCGCCAGTTCGCGCCCCGTGCCGCCCCCGCGCGCTTCTGGGAGCAGCCAGACGCCCATTGCCGCGACACCCGGCTCCTGCACCTCCGGGACCAGAAGCGAGAAGCCGCATACAGCGCCACCAACCTCGCACACGAACGCGGCGCCACCTCCCTCGCCGGACAGCAGCCGGCTGAGGCCCTCTTTGGTGGGGCGTTGAGTGAATCCGCTCTGCTCGCCCATTTCGTCCCACAGGCGGCCGCCGATGGCCAGCACGGTTTCCGCATCACCGGTTGTTGCCTGTCGGAACACCGTCTCGCTCACTGGGCTGCCCTCCTTCCGGGTGCGTAGGCCTCGATCATCTCCAGGAAGCGGTCGAACACGTACACGTTGTCGAGCGGCCCTGGCGACGCCTCCGAGTGGTACTGGATTGAGATCACCGCCTCCTTGCGGTGCCGTAGCCCCTCGCAGGTGCCGTCATTCAAGTGCACCTGCGATACCTCGACGTCCACCGATAGGCCCTGGGGGTCAAGGGCGTATCCGTGGTTCTGCGCGGTGATGTGCACTCGTCCAGTCTCAAGGTCCTTCACCGGATGGTTCGCGCCGCGGTGCCCAAACTTCAACTTGAACGTACCGGCGCCGAACGCCCGGCCCAACACCTGGTGGCCGAGACAGATGCCAAGTATGGGCATCTTACCGATGAGTGACTTGATCGTCCTCACCTGGTAATCCAGGAACGCGGGGTCTCCGGGCCCGGGCGAGAACAAGACCCCATCAGGGCTTAGCGACATAATGTCCTCCGCCGACGCATGCGAGGGCAGCGCAGTCACCCGGCAGCCACGTTTCTGCAGCAGGCGGAGGATGTTGTACTTCACGCCACTGTCGATCACCGCAATGTGGACGAGCTGCTCCAGGGGCTCCACCCAATCGTACTGCTTATCGGTGGTGACCCCGTCTACCAGGTCGGAGTCGCCGTAGCGCTGGGCGGATCCTAAGCGGGCCAGCGCCTCTTGCGCCGTTTCGTTGCTCGTGATCGTGCCCATCATCACGCCCGCGCTTCGCAGGCGGCGCGTCAGTGCGCGGGTGTCGATGCCGCAGATTCCCGGGACGCCCTCCGAGGCCAGATAGGCGTCCAGCGTCATCTCGGACCGCCAGTGAGAGGGCAGCGAGCAGCTCTCATGCACCACCAGCCCACGCACTTGAATCCGTTTCGACTCGACGTTGTCGCCGTTGATCCCGTAGTTGCCGGCGAGCGGATAGGTCAGCACCAGCACTTGCCCGGCGAATGACGGGTCCGTCAGCATCTCCTGGTAGCCCGTCATTGCGGTGGAAAACACGACCTCGCCCTGCCCGCGCACCGGCGAGCCGAGTTGCTGGCCGGCGAACACGGCACCGTCTTCGAGAACGAGTAGAGTCTTAGCGGCCATCGAAGACCAGGTGCCCGCCGCATACCGTTGCCACGACGCGGCCCTCAAGCCGCCGCCCCGCCAGCGGCGTGTTCTTCCCTTTGCTCGCGAACAAGTCCGGCTCCACGATCCACTCGGCCTCCGGATCGATCACAGCCACATCCGCCGGCGCTCCAATCGACAGCGTCCCCAGCCCATCGATCCGCCGGTCGAGCCCCAGCGCCCGCACCGGTGCGGCAGTAAACCGCTCGATCACGGTCACGATGTCCAGCCGTGAAAGGCAGAGCCCCAGCGCCGTCTCAAGACCGCTGATGCCGAACGCCGCAGCATCGAACTCGCACAACTTGTCCTGTATGGCGTGTGGCGCATGATCCGTGGCGATGCAATCGATCGTCCCGTCCATGAGGCCGTCGATACATGCCTGTGCGTCGTCGGCGCTTCGCAGCGGTGGGTTCACCTTAGCGTTCGTATCGTAAGCCAGGCCGCCGGGCGTCTCAGCGGGGCCGGTCAGGATGGCTTCGTGCGTCAGCGTCAGGTGGTGTGGAGTCACTTCCGTCGTCACCGTCACACCCCGTCGCTTGGCCTGGCGGATGATTTCGACCGAGCCGGCGGTGCTCACGTGCGCGATGTGTACACGCGCCCTCGTCTCTGACGCGAGCGTGACATCCCGCGCCACCATTGCCTCTTCGGCGGACGAGGGCACGCCGCGCAGCCCCAGGCGGGTTGAGACCCACCCTTCGTGCATTACTCCGCCATCGGACAGCGAGCGGTCTTCGCAGTGATTGATGAGTGGCAGCCTTCGAATCCATGCGTACTCCAGCGCCCGCCGCATCAGCTGCGCGTCCCAGACGGGAGCACCGTCGTCGCTGAAAGCGATCGCGCCGGCGTCCGCTAGCTCGGCCAGGTCGGCCAGCTCCTTGCCTTCCCTGCCCCTCGTCACGCAGGCGATCGGGAACACGCGAATGCTCGCAGCTGCTGCGGCGGTGCGAAGGACGAATTCAACGCCGGCGGCAGAATCGATCGGCGGCTCGGTGTTCGGCATCGCGCAGACAGTCGTAAAGCCGCCGTGCGCAGCTGCCAGGGTTCCGGTGGCGATCGTTTCCTTATGCTCGAAGCCTGGTTCCCGCAGGTGGCAGTGGATATCAACGAATCCAGGCGAGACGACCAGCCCCCGCGCGTCAATTGCGTCGGTGGCGTCCTTCCCCGCGTCCGGGCCGACGGCGACGATACGACCCTTGCCTAGCAGCACATCGGCGACGGCGTCGACCCCGTTGGCCGGGTCGATGACGCGCCCGCCGCGGATGGCGAGTGACGTCATGCTCGCCCCCTCGCCAGCAGATATAGAATCGCCATGCGGACGGCGACGCCGTTCGACACCTGCTCCTCGATCACAGACTGAAGGCTACTCGCGAGGCCGGGTGATATCTCCACGCCCTCGTTCATTGGGCCAGGATGCATCACCAGTGCGCCTGGCCGAGCGCGGCTCATGCGCTCCTCGTTCACCTGATACAAGGTGGCGTACTCTCGAATGCTGGGAAGTAGACAGCTCTGCATCCGCTCTTTCTGGATGCGCAGCGCCATTACTGCGTCGGCTCCATCAACCGCTCGATCCAGATCGGTCTCTACCTCGACGGGGGGTATTGCCAGGGGCTCTTCACCGTGCTTGTCCCCCGCCCGCATGCCAGCGGGAAGCAGCGTCGGCGGCCCGCAGACCACCACTTGTGCCCCCACCGCCGCGAGCGCCCAGATGTTGGACCGAGCCACGCGGCTGTGCGCGATGTCACCGACGATGACTACCCGCCGCCCGCGAAGATCGCCCAGATGGTGCCGCATCGTGTACAGGTCAAGGAGCGCCTGGGTGGGGTGAGCGTGCCAGCCGTCGCCGGCGTTGATCACATTAGATCTAACTTCGTTGGCGACCAGATAGGGGGCGCCTGACGATTCGTGGCGCACCACCAGCACGTTTGCGCCCACAGCCTGCAAGGTGCGGACGGTGTCGATCAGAGACTCGCCCTTCTCGATGCTGGATCCGCCTGCGGCCACGTTTATCACGTCGGCGCCAAGCGCTTTGCCGGCCAATTCGAAGGACGCGCGCGTCCGTGTGCTTGCCTCGTAGAACAGCGTAACGATAGTCTTTCCGCGTAACGCGGGCACGCGAGGCACGTCGCGGCCAAGGACCTCCTTCATCGCATCGGTAGTCTTCATTACCGCTTCGATCTCATCCCGCGTAAAGTCGTCCACATCGAGGAGGTGGCGGCGGGTCCAGGGCGTCTGCGTCTCGAGAGCCGGTGCAGGTGCGGTCTTCTCCTGGGTCATTGCTCACCCTCCGTTCGTGTGATACGGACCTCGTCGGTGCCGTCCACTTCGTCGAGGAGCACCTGGACCTCCTCATGGAGTGATGTCGGAATGTTCTTGCCCACGTAGTCAGCGCGGATGGGCAGCTCGCGGTGGCCGCGGTCGACCAGCACTGCCAGCTGGATGCTTGCGGGTCTACCGAAGTCGGTCAAGGCGTCCATCGCAGCGCGAATACTACGGCCGGTGTAGAGCACGTCATCGACAAGAACGATCTGCTTCCCATCAATATCGGTGGGCAGATCCGTCGGCTGGAGGCGGGGAGCTGGTTCGATCGAGCCGATGTCGTCGCGATACAGCCCGATGTCGAGCGCTCCGACCGGAACAGCTTCGCCTTCGAACTCGAGAATCGCTGCCGCTAATCTCCCGGCTAGGGGGACGCCGCGAGTCCGCATGCCGACAAGCACGATCTCTGTCACACCGTGATTGCGCTCCACGATCTCATGGGCGATACGGCGGATGGCGCGGCGAACATCTTCGGTGGAAAGAACCGTGTGGCCCTTCAAGCGCGCACCACTCGCCGAGGGAGGGAACCGCTCGTGCCGCAGCACTGCGGCAACGGATACCGTCCCGTCGCTATGCTTATCGCGCGCCGTTGCGCGTACAGCATCCTTTCGCTCCTTGGCGGCCTCTCCGGACCGCATTAAAGGGCCTCACCCCGAAACAATCAAGCGTTGGGGCTTAACATCCTCAGAATCGTAGCATGCCAGGTGAAAACTGGCAATCACGACGTGCTATGATTTCTGCTGCCTTTCTGGAGATCGTTTGCAGGAGGTCAGGATGGGAGAGTTCGTACGGGTCGCCGGCGCCGGCGAGTTGCCGCCGGGCGAAATGAAGATCGTTGAGGTCAACGGCACGGAGATAGCGGTTGCCAACGTTGGCGGCGATTTCGTTGCGTTTCAGAACGAGTGCCCGCACCGGGGCGGCCCGCTGGGTGAGGGGTTGCTTATGGGCGACATCGTGGAGTGCCCCTTTCATGCTGGACAGTTCAACGTGCGCACCGGCGAGGTGGTCGCAGCACCGCCCTCGGAACCGATAGCCGTGTATGCCGTGCGAGTAGAGGGCGACGATGTGAAGGTGGAGAGCCCGGACTAATCCAGTCCATGCGCCAGGACGCGCGCCGTCGCCAGGCGGCCGGACACAGAGCTGTACGCCATCGCCGCCAGGAAGACGCCCGTGCTGACGAGAACGATGTTCGCGCCGGACGAGACGTCCACATAGTAGCTACTGTAGATACCCAACAGCCCGCAAGCAGCGCCGATGGCCACCGAGAAGGCCATCAACCGGTTGAAATTATCTGTCAGGAGCCTCGCCGTAATCGGCGGGATCACAAGCGTCGCCGCAATGAGCGTGACACCCAGGACCTGCATCGAGACGACGATTGTGGCTGCAAGCACCAGGGCAAAGGCGGTGTCCAGCCACTCAGTGCTCACGCCGAAGAACGGCGCCACCTCGGGATCAAACGTCGTGAACAATAGTCTTCGGTAAAGGAGGAGCACAATCCCCACCGCCAGGCCGCACACAACTCCAATCGCTATCAGATCGTTATCGGTCACTCCAAGGATGTTGCCGAAAAGCGCAGCGTCGAAGCTACGCGTGAACGTCCGGTAGTGGCTGATCAACGCCACGCCAAGGGCAAAGCTCGCCGTCGTGACAACTCCGATGGCGGCATCGGCGGCGATAAACTTCTTGCGGCGCGTTGTCTGATTGATCAAGAGCGCGGACAGGAAGCCCCAGAGGCTGGCGCCGACATAGAAGTTTACCGAGACGACGTAAGCCACGACTGCTCCACCGAAGATCGCATGAGACAAACCGTGGCCGATGTAGCTCATCTTGCGCAGGACCACGTAGACCCCGATGAACCCGCAGAGTCCGCCAACGGCTGTCGCCGCGATCAGCCCGCGTACGAAAAATTCGTACTGTAACGGCTCGAACATTAGTTCGCGGCTCTCAACTTTCGCTTGAAGTCGTTTGGCCGGCCGATCAAGTGTGGAGTCTCGGCTACCAGGGTCATGCCGTGGTGCCTGATGACCTCCATCTCCGCCCCGTAGGTGCGACGCAGAATCTCGGGTGTGTATACCTCGGAGGGCGGCCCCTCGGCGACCACACCCCGATTCACGCAGACCACCCATGGCAGGTGCGCGGCCACGGCGTTGATCTCGTGTGTGGTCAGAATTATCGTGACTCCTTCATGGTTCAACTCATCCAGCAGGTGCAGGACGTCGTCTCGCGTCTTGATGTCGACGCCGGCGGTTGGCTCGTCCAGTAACAGGAGCCGAGGGCTGCTCACCAACGCTCGCCCCAGGAACGACCGCTGCTGCTGTCCGCCGGAAAGCGAGCGGATGTGCCGTTTACCCAAATTGGCGATGCCCAGGCGCTCCATCACCCGATACGCTTCCTCGATCAGTTCACGCCGGTGCCACGGCATCCACCCGTCATTCGCCCTCCCCATCAGGACGACCTGTTCCACTGTCACGGGGAAATTCCAGTCCACCGTCTCGAGCTGCGGGACGTACCCCGCCCGGGGGCGCCGGCGCTCCACGGGCTCACCGTCCACTACCACTGTTCCCGCGAAGACGTCCACCGCGCCCAGGACCGCCCGCAGCAGAGTGGTCTTGCCGGCGCCACTCGGACCGACGAGGCCAATAAAGTCGCCGCGTGTTACCAGGAGGTCCACATCTCTCAGAGCGGGATGGCCGTTATACCCGCAGGTGACGCCACGAAACTCGACTGTGAGGCGGGTCTCCCGAGTCTCGTGCGGAACAGGATGTAGCATCGAGGTAGCTACTGTGGATACTTGGCGCCGCTGGGGCCGTCTGTGAAAACCAGGCCCGACTGTACGATGTCCATTGGCGCCGCGTCCCCGCCCAGGGCCGGGATCATTATCTGCATGTTGCGGACCATGAGGCCGATATAGGAATGCAGCTCGTCGCCCGGTTTGTTCGGCAGATCGTCATCACGCAGATTGTCAACATAGTCGGCGCCGGTTTCATTGGCGATCGTCTGGAGTACATCGCTTGGAAATACCTCCGAGCCGAAGATCGCCGGAACTTCCTCGTCTCTCACCTGGTCGATTAGACCGGCAACCTCACTTGCCGAGGGCTCAGAGAAGTCCGACGGCTGGATAGCCCCGATGACAGTCATTCCGTACGTTTCCGCCCAGTAAGCCCATGAATCGTGGTAGGTCAGCAGTTTTCTGTTCTGTCGTGGTACGGTTTGGACGGCCGTTTGTATCTGCTGATCAAGCAGTTCCAACCTATTCTTGAACTCCGAATAATTGGCGTTGTAGTAGTCGGCATTCGTCTCGTCCAATCGCACAAGTTGATCACGTATCAAAGTGGCGTATTCCTTGGCGAGGGTGGGGTCCGGCCAGAGGTGGGGATTTGGCTTGCCCTCTGGTTGTGGAAAGCTGAAGTCGTATTCGTATTCGTCGGCGCTGATCGTCGCGTCGCCGACCAGGAGGATGACGGCGTCGTCTCGCTTGTTGGCTTCGGCAAGCTCGAGTGTGGGTTCTTCCAGCCGGAGCCCGTTCATGACGATCAGGTGAGCCTCTTCGATCGTCGCCACGATGGAAGGCGGAGGCTCGAACGTATGGGAGTCAGTTCCCTCCGGGACGACTCCCTGAAGGTTTATTCGCGTGCCGCCGATGTTCTCCGTGATGCTGGTGATGGGAGCGATGGTCGTGACCACGTTCAGCCTGTCGGGGGCGACGGGGGCCGGTTCGTCCTCCGAAGTGCAGGCGAGAAAGGCGACTGGGAGGCTGATTGCCAGCAGGCTCAGCAACGTACGCAAGGTTGGTCCCCCTCCTAGTTCCGTGGACGGCAGTCAGCACACTCGCCGAAGATTGCGAAGTGTCCAAGATCCGCCTTGAAGCCGCGCTCGTCATAAAGCGCAGTCGCTAGTCCGTCCAGGTAGCCGCTGTCCAGCGAGCTTACGGCGCCGCAAGACTTGCAGATCAAGTGGTGGTGCTGTCCCTTTCCGGTCCATTCAAACTCGTTATCTCCTGCGCCCAGATTCGTCTCACTGACGAGACCGAGCTCCCGCGCCGAGGCGAGCGTTCTGTAGACAGTGGAGGCGTCCACGTACGGGTAGGAGCGGCGGACGTCGTCGAGAATGCCGGATGCGGTAACGTGTGCCGGCGAATGTCTGACCGCGGAGAGTATCAACATTCGCTGCGGGGTAATCTTCTGGCCCGCGTCCTTTAGGGTGACAGCAGTTTCAGTCTCACAACTCATCTCGACGTGATGCCTTCCAACGTAGATGCAAGTGATTGCAGATGCATGTTATAGGCATGCGCAAGGGTTGTCAATACCGAAACCGCACGTGCGGCCGGTCGTGGTGGACGCCAGGCTTGGTACTAGCCGCCGGCCAGTGGGGGGATCAGCGTTACGTTATCACCGTCAGAAAGGGGGTGCTCCGGCGTAGCGCTCGTGTTTCCGACGATGATGACGCTAGTCAGCTCCTCGGGCACGCCTAGCTTGCGGATGAGGTCCAGAACGCGCGCGCCGTCCGGCATTTCGTATTCGAAGTGCTCCCGATCGTTCGGAGAATACTGCGCTAAATAGGCCTGGAGTTCGACGTTCAGGTTCAATTTTGGCCTTTACTTCTTGGCGGTCTCGTAAGCAAGCATACCGTAGTTGATCCGTTCCCCGTGAAACATGTGCCTCCAGCGGCTCACGTCAGCCCTACGTCGGATCATAGACTGCACTACGCCAAGGTCCTGGACGTGCTCGGCTCGCCCGATGACGACGGCCCCGACAATACGCTCGCGGTCCAAAAGCAACTTTCGGTACACATTCGCCGTCGGGTTATGAAAGACGATCGCTTCGACTCCAGGGCGGTCGCGGAACTCGCCGACGGAAGCGGATGTGAGTCCAAACAACTCGGTGACATTCCAACTCAGGCTGCCGGGGTAGCTCTGGAAGCCGCCTGCCATGTTCGTCCCGGCCACCCTCCCCTGGTCGATTGCGGTCGGCCAGATCGCATGGACCACCCGCTCGCCGGAGAGGAAGTCAAATCCTTCGGCGCAGTCGCCGGCAGCGTAGACGTCCGGCTGGCTGGTCTCCTGCCGCTCGTTCGTGAGGACGCCGCTACCGATTTCGATACCTGAGCCTGACAAGAAATCGACGTTAGGACGCACACCGGTGCCGCACACGATCATGTCAGCGGCATGGGTCTTGCCGCTCCTCAGGGTGACTTCATATCCACCGTTGTGCCGCTCGATCGCCGAGACGGAGTCTTCAAGCACGACGTTTATCCGCTTTTCGCGCATGCCGCGCTCCAGGGCCTTGCCACCCCCTTCGTCCAGGAGCTGCGGCATCACCTGACCCGCGATCTCCACGACTGTGTACTTAAGCGCCGTGACCTTTACGAGAGCGCTTACGGTCAGGAGACTGATGAAGCCGGCTCCGATGACGAAGCAGCTCTTAGCTCGCGGCAGTTTCTCTTCCAGCCTCCGTGTGTCGGCCAGGGTCCAGTGATAGCAGACATCCACGTCTTCGATCCCGCGCACCGGCGGAACGCGCGATGCCGAGCCCGTGGCGATGAGCAGCTTGTCGTAAGACACGCTGCGACCGTCCTCGAGATTGACGGTCCTGCTCCCGGCGTCGACACCGGAGGCCCCGACACCGATGACGGTGTCTACGTTGTTCGCCTTGAAGTAATCGGCACCCTGAAGCGTGATCTGGCGGAGATTCTTCTCTTTCGACAGGATGTACGGAAGCGCTACGCGCGAGTAGGCTACGTCCGGCTCCTTGGAGATCAGCGTGATCGGGCCGCCTTTGTCTCTCTTGCGGATGGCGTCAATTGCCGTCAGGCCGGCGGCGCTGTTGCCGAGGATGGCGTAGTGGGTCACCCCTGATCAATCCCCAGCCTGGCAAGCGTCTCGGCTTTCGGGTTCCCGTCATCGTCCCAACCCCGGACCCGGTAATACTCCTCCAGCATTTGGGGAAGCTCTACGACCTGGTTCTGGACCGCGCCGTTTGTGAGGGGCTCTCGCGTCATACGCGGCGGCAGGCTGTCGTCCTTGCGGCTCAGCCCCGCCTTGCCGTTGAACAAGCGCTCCAGGTTCCAGATCCGGTCTCCGGCCGTCAACCACTCGTCGAGGCTCAGGTTCTCTCCAGTTGCGGCATTGTACATGGGCGCCAGTTTGTCGGGCGTCACGACGAACGTCGTAAACGTGCAGATGCCCGCGGAGTCTTCGGCGGCGCATTTGTCCTGCAAGTCCTTTTGCACCTGCCCCTTCCCGTCAGGCGTGAACGGGTCCAGTCGCATCTCCTGCGGCGCGAACCATTCAACCGTCATCGAGTAACCGCGCAGATGACAGGCACCGCGGTTCGATGTAGCGTAGCCCAGGCCCATTCCCTTGGCGCCTCTCGCATCGTATGCCGCAAAGTCCTGCTTCTTGGAGCCCATGAACAGCTCTGGATGCCCGTAATGCTCCGCCAAGCGATAGCCGCCCTCCGCGAGAAGATTACCGAACTTGCCCTCGCGATAAGACATCATCTCCAGGCAACGCATCACTGCGTCAGCGTTGCCGAAGCTCAGTTCGGTACCAACTTCAGTCAGGTCGTCGTCCGGGATGTAACCCCGCTCGGCCAACTCCATCGCGACGGCTACCGTGCCGCCGGCGGAGATCGTATCCACCGCGTACTCGTTGCAGAGGTAGTTGGCGTACAGGACCGCATCAAGGCCGCCAACGCCACAGTCGCTCCCCAGGGCAAAGATCGTCTCGTACTCTGGACCCTCTCCGTGGCCAGCATACCTTGATCCGGGTTTGATCTCCGTCACCCGGGCGCAGCCGATAGGGCAGGAGTAGCACCCCTTGTTTCTCTTGAGGACGGTCTTGGCGATCGTTTGGCCCGAAATGGCCCCAGCGTGCTCGAACTGCCCTGCCTGAAAGTTGTTGGTGGGCAGGATGCCTACGGAATTGGAGAAGCCCACAGTCGAGGCTGTTCCCATCCCGCGCAGGGCAACGCTCGTCGTAGGTGAGGCGTTGATCTCCTTCATCGCGTCGAACACCAGTTCGCCAAACTTCAGGGCGTCAGCCACCCGGATCGCGCCCGTCCCGCGTACCGCAATCGCCTTGACGTTCTTCGACCCCATCACGGCGCCCACGCCTGAGCGGCCCGCTGCGCGCGATTTGTCGTTGATCACGCAGGCCACGCGGTTCAAGTTCTCACCCGCCGGCCCAATGCCTGAGATACGCGCCTGCGGGTCGGTCTCGGCTCGCAGCGTGTCCTCTGACTCCTCTATCTTCTTGCCCCAGACATGCCCGGCGTCGCGGATCTCGACGTGGTCGTTGTTGATCCAGATGTAGACCGGTGTGGGCGCCCGTCCTTCCAGGATCACCATGTCATACCCGGCGAACTTCAGTTCCGGGCCCCAGTAGCCGCCGGAATTGGAGCACGCCACGGCGTTAGTCAGCGGGCTTTTGCAGATGACCATGTACCGCCCGCCAGTCGGAGCGTACGTGCCAGTTAGAGGGCCGGTCGCAAAGATGAGGACGTTCTCCGGGCTCAGCGCGTCCGCTCGCGGGTCCATCTCCTCGTACAAATACCTCGTCCCGAGGCCGCGGCCGCCGATGTATTCGCGCGCCCACTCCATGTTCAGCGGCTCTATCGCGAAGGAACTCTGGGTGAGGTTGATCCTCAGTATCTGTCCGGTCCAGCCGTAGGGCATGCGCGCTACTCCAGGATCGGACTAGCCGCCGCGGCAGATGCCGGGCGTTCCACCTTGTCCAACCGCACCATCCAACCGATCGGCTCTACTTCAACGAACTCCAGCGCTTCGTACGTGCATATCTTCACGCACTGCGGATCGCCGCCGCACAAATCGCAGTTGTGGGACACCTTCTTCTCCTCGTGAAAGCCCATCACACTGAACGGGCACGCGACCATGCACATCTTGCAGCCGATGCACTTATCGTCGTTCACCCGCACCATACCGTCAGCGTCTCGCGTAATCGCGTACGTGGGGCAGTTGCTCAGGCATGGAGCGTCGCTGCAGTGAAAGCATGTTGCGGGGACGTACATCGCTTCGTCGACGAAGTCGTTGACAAAGATGCGACTCTTCGCGGGTTGAAACGCTCCTTCGTGCTGGAAAGAGCAAGCCCCCTCGCATAGGTGGCACGCAGTACACTTCTGCGGATGGGCGAGGATCATCTTCACTGGCAGTGTTCCTTCTCCCGTCGGGCCCGGTGCCAAATCGTTCCTCACGATACGTTTACCCCGATTCGGCTGTCAACACGAATCGCATGAAGGCCGTGATATACTCTCGATGCTTCAGACTGGAGGAACCGACTTATGCCCCAGGCCACCGTCAACGGCATAGACATTTACTATCGACAATCAGGAGACGGCTTCCCGATAGTCCTAATCCACGGAAACATCGGCAACTCGCGCAATTGGGCGCTTACAGTGCCCGCACTCACCCCGCATTACCGAACGGTCTCGGTGGACCTGCGCGGTCACGGTCTCTCGGGGAAGCCCACGAGACGCGAGGACTACACGGCCGAATTGCTGGCCGGGGATGTCCATGGCGTGATGCGGCAGCTCGACATAGCCGAGTGTTATCTGGTCGGGCACTCGATGGGAGGCATGGTCGCGCAGCAGATCGCACTTGCTCACGGCGATGCTGTTGGGGCGCTCGTTCTCGTCGATACCGACGGCGGAAGTCCCCAGCACGCCGGCCTTTCGAGATCGCTGGCAGGCACGCGAAGCGCTTCTCCGGATCGCGCGGGAGCAGGGCATGGAGGCGGTGTTTGAGGAGCAGCTGCGCCTCACGCCTTTGCCACCGCAGGCTCGTCCCGACTTCGTCGATGTCTGGCGAGAGCAGTTTCTCATGACTTCAGTCGATGCTTACGTCTTTTGCGGGTTCGCGATGCAGGATCGTAAGCCACTCCTCGGCGAATTGCACAAAATCAAGGTGCTCACTCTGATCGTTTGCGGCGAGAACGATGATCCATTCGTGCAGCCGTCTCGTGAGATGAACGCTCGCATCGCTGGCAGCCGCCTGGAGATCATTCCCGGCGCCGGCCATTCGCCTCAGTTCGAGACACCAGCGGAGTTCAATCGTGTGCTGACCGGGTTCCTCTCGGAAGTACACGCCGGCGCACCCGTTTGATGTCGCTGGCGCCGGACGTTGACGCGCGCGGGAATCTTGGCAATAATGGGCCGCATCTGACATCGATTCGACAAGACGAACGTTTAAGCTCCGGAGGATAGTACATGGGCCGCGAAGATATGCTAAAAAACGTCCCCATCTTCTCCGAACTTGGGAAGCGCGATCTCGATAGACTGGGAAAGCTGATGGTGTCCCGCTCAATCAAGTCGGGAGAGATCGTGATAAAGGAGGGCGATCAGGCCGCTGGATTCTTCGTGATCAGCTCCGGCAAAGTGGAGGTGATCAAAGGGGTCGATACCAGCAGTCCGGAGCTACTGAACACCCTTGGAGCGGGCGACTTCTTCGGCGAAATGGCCCTCTTCGAGGGCTTTCCCCGTGTCGCGACCATTCGCGCCACAGAGGACACCGAATGTCTGGCGATGACAAGATGGGACTTCACGGCGGAGATGAGAAACCACTGCGAGATCGCCGTCGGTATGATTCCGGTGCTGGTGCGCCGCCTGCGCGAAGTCGAATCCCGCTTGTCGGACTAGCGCCTCTATTCCAGGATCGCGCCCTGCGCGCGTAGGCGGTCCTGGAGGACCGCCACGTCGACTTTCTTGACGTTTGAGTCCGCGGCCGCCGCCATACTTGCCGCCACTCCGGCAGCCTGCCCGGTCGCCATACACGGAGGGATCTCCTTCGTCGCGTGGTGTGCCCTGTGGTCTGCTGATATGCAGCGGCCCGCGACCAAGAGATTGTCGATGCCGCGGGGCAGCAGGCTGCGGTACGGGATATTGTAGACGCAATCGTACTTGGTCCAGTGGCCCGTACGCGCGACAACGTCAGGGAACGGCTGGTCGAGATCCTCTCGCCTCATCACGTACTCGCCCTGCAGCCGCCGCGACTCCGTGACGCCCAACTGGTCTGCCATGAGCGATATCGTCGCCTCGTTGAATCCAGGCACGCTCGTCCTTACGCGGTCCGCCTCCTGCATCGCCTGTTCCCGGCACGCGATGAGCGCGCTGGACACCTCGTTTGGATTCGTGGCGTCAATCGTCAGGTTGGTGCGGCCTTCTCCGCCCCAGGGCACGAGGATCCGTCCCGCGCCCGGGGTGCGAAAGTAGAATCCTTTGCCTGCAGCGAACGAGGCCTCAACGTCCGCCGCGCCGCTCATGGCGAACCATAGCCATGGGTGCACGCGTTCTAGGTCGTATGGCTCGCCGGCGCCGGCAAAGATGTCGCCGTCGCCTGTAGTGTCCACCACCACCCGCGGTACGATCGCCTGGCGGCCAGCCTTATTCTGGATCACCACCGCGGTGATCCGCCCGTTCTCGACGACGGGCTCGCAGCCCCAGGTCTGGTAGAGTACCTGAACGCCGGCCTCCGCCAGCATCTGGTCCGCGGCGTAGATGAACTCGTGCGGTTCAAACGCTACGGAGTACCGGACTCGGTGCGGGCCGGAGCCCCATACCAGACCCCAGCGCCGAGCGTGTTCCACAAGCGCTGAGTCAGGATCGTTCCATTGCGCTCTGTCGAGATAATGTACTGCCCCGCGCCGCTCCATGCGTTCGACGATCTCTTGACAGATTCCGCCGACCGTCTGGCGACCTGCTCCGTCGTCCATTGTGAGCAGCAGAATGATCATTCCACCGGTCGCCAGTCCACCGGTGTAGCTAAATCGTTCCACCAGCACGACTTCGCAGCCGCTTCGTCCGGCGGCCACTGCGGCGGCAAGTCCCGCAGAACCGCCGCCGACAACTAAAACATCCGGCCTGGCGACGACCGGAACACGGTTGTCAGTGAGCGAGACGAAGCCGTCTCCGTGAGTCACGGTACCTATCGGGCTGTCGCTATGCCTTGTATGCACGGCCGGCTGATAATCATCGGGGGTACGGGAGGCATGGGTCTCACCGCCTTGAGCTCTCGAATGGCCAGGCCGGAGTCCCTTATGGTTCGGGCGATATCCCGATTCGGGTGGCAACCAGCACCGAACCATCGCCAGAGCGGCGTGGCCAGGTCCTGACAGAACGCCGCGAACGCATTCTCGTAGCGAACGTGATCGAAAAACCGATACTCGCCGCCGGGCCTTAAGACACGCCTGATCTCTTCGAGGGCCCGGGCGACGTTGGGGACGGTACACATGTTGGCAGTACTGACAACGGTGTCGAAAGGACGTTCCGCGAAGGGGAGATCGTGAGCGGCGGCAAACCCCAGTTCAGTGTGAAGGTCGCCTTCCACAACCCGGCGCCTGGCACGCCTCATCATGAACGGGTCAGGCTCAGTCGCAATGACGGACTGCGCGGCATCTCCGTAGTACGCGAAGTTAGCATCGGTCCCGCATCCAATCTCAAGGACTCTGCTCCTCGCGCCTCCCGCCACCTCCCGTCGCATTCTTGCGAATGCTCTCAGGCTCAACGTTGGTCTGCCACCCCCAGAACTTGGCGAACCACTTGTGGTCCCTGCGCTGCGCCATTGCAGCGCAGATTATCGCGCAGCTAGGCCACGCTACGCCACTGCCCCTTGCCGGCGCGGGTCTTTCGCGCCGCCTGAGCGTGGAGTAGGGTGCCGTCGGAGACAACTTCCAGGGCATCTGTCTTGGCGAACGCGTACGGTAGGAACTGTTCCGGGTCGACCTGGCAGAGCGTGCGGCCCGTCACATACGTGTGACCCTCCGCGTAGATCGCCTCAATGATCTGCTTTACGGGGATGTCACTGACTGGATCATGGGGCGAGTCCCGAAACACCAGCTCTCCCCGTCCTCGTTCCGCTGTGGCTACTTCTGAATCGCTGGTCACTTGCACCAGCGCCGGCGGGCAATCGAAGCCGGCACCGTCTGGCTTCAGCGCGTACTTGAAATGGAACGTTGACATCTCGTGCCTCCCGGTCACGGCGGACCCGGTCATTCGGCCGCGCAGACTGATGAACCGCACCTCGTTTCGCTCGGCGGATCCCCATACAAACTCGTCCTGTCGCTCGAAGATTATTTTCGCCAGCTTCCTCGGCTCCCCGTAGAGTTCACGCCCAAAAGTAACCGAATGCGGCGTTGAGGTGGGCATCGCGATGCAGTAGCTACCGGTTACGTTTTGATAGCGAGCGCGAATATAGAGCGCTGTGCCCATGAACGGGCCGACGCAGTTCGAGTTCCCGATCTCGCCGACCCAGGCGGCGCCGAGAGGCTCAGGGGTCGGCTCCAACGGCGGCGGCAACAGCGCCCTGATGGCATCAGGCGTTGTCTCAAAGGTCACAGTGAGGCCGCGCATTCCCATGTAGTGACAGCGGGCATAGTTGCCCTGAATCCGGCTGATCTCTTCTGGCGTCTTCACGAATCTCAATGGAACTCCTCCTGTTGAGTCATATTTCTGCACAAGTACTGACGCGCAAAGGGTGTTGCGGCGTTGCGTCCCGGCGCGCCGCATTCCGCTTCCGGTACGCGGGATGGCGCTGCCATAATGGGGTGGCCGTCCTCCCGTTCAACTGAAAGGCAGATCGTGTCGACAGATTCCCCAGAGCCAGCACTTGTGTCTGCGCCGGCGGCGATTGACGAGTCCAACCTCCTTCGCTCGGTAGTCAAGCTCGCCTGGCCGGTAGTCGTGCAGCAGGTGAGCTTCTCTATGGTTCAGCTCGTGGACACAGCGCTTGTGGGGCATCTCGGGGAAGACGCGCTCGCCGGTGTTCGCTTGGCCGGCCAGATATTCTGGTTCTCGCAGGCGGGCATGGTAGCCGTCGCGGTCGGCTCAACCGCTGTCATCGCGCGAAATGTCGGGGCTGGCCAGAGCCATCTGGCAGAAGGGACACTGCGAAACGCAATCATTATGTCCTTCGCCTGGGGCTGCGTTATCGGCGTGGCCATGTGGTTCCTGGGGAGCTGGGGGCTCGGCATGCTGGGCGCGGAAGAGCAGGCGCAGCACCAGGGGACGGTCTACCTGAAGGCCGCCGCGGTTGGTATGCCGATGTGGTCGCTCATATACGCTGGAAACGCCTCGCTGCAGGGCGCTGGAGACACGTGGACGCCGATGCTGACCGGCATTCTGATCAACATTGTCAACGTCGTCGTGGCGTATGCTTGCATCAACGGAGAGGGCCCGGCGCCGCGGATGGATGTGCTTGGATCAGGCGCTGGGTTCACAGGAGCCGCCATCGTCGGCGCGGTCGTCGTCCTCGCCATACTGTCGTCGGGAACTCGCATCATCCACTGGACGCCATGGGAGGCGTATCGACTCGATAGGCACGAGGCTTCGCGCGTGCTGGCCGTTGGAGTGCCGGCGGGCTTCGAACAGGTCCAATTCAACATTGCGTTCATGATCTATACGCGCATCATCGCCAGCCTGGGCACGACCGCGGTGGCCGCGCACGGTGTTACTCTGGCGATTCAGGGTCTCACGTTCAACGTCGGCTTCGCCCTCAGTGTGGCGACAACCGCGCTCGTCGGCCAGAGCCTCGGCGCGCAGCGGCCGGACCTTGCTGAGCGCTCTGCTTACCTGACAGCGCGCTATTCCCTCGTGTTCATGAGCGCGCTCGCAGTCGTGATGATGGTCCTCGGGGGTCAGATCACCGGCCTGTTCGTCGGCGGAGAGGACGCTGATGAAGTGGTGCACATCGGGCGGCAACTCCTATTTGTGTTCGCCTTCGCGATGCCCGCTCTCGCTGTCAGCCTGTCTTTGGGCGGAGCCTTACGCGGGGCGGGAGACACCAGGTCGGTACTGGTCATCATGGCCGGCACCACCTGGATCGTGCGGCTTGTGCCGGCCTACTTAATGGCCATTACCCTGGGTTGGGGTGTACCGGGTGCGTGGGTCGCCGCAGTGATTGACATCAACTCTCGGGCGGTGCTCATGTTCTTGCGCTTCCGACAGGGGAAATGGAAGAGGATCAGGATCTGAGTCCGATGCCGCGCCTGCCGTGCTAAAATTGGCACGAGCACGAGACGTTGATCGTATACACGCTGCGAAACTGCCCCACCTGCGACAAAGCGCGCGTCGCGTTGCATGAGCGCGGAATCGAATTTGAGGAGCGCCGGGTAGACGAGAACGCCACGTGGTGGGATGAAGCTCTCGAATACGGCGTCACCGTACCAATCCTCCTGTGGGATTCCGGCGACATTGAAATCGGTTGGGAGGGTGAACACGGATGAGAGATAACCTGACCACCGGGGCGGTTCGCTCCGAATAACCCCTCAATTCGCATCTCACCTGATGAGCGCCATGCAGTCGGTTGATCTTCGCTTCTTCAACACGCTTACACGGCAGAAAGAGCCGTTCGTCCCCGTTGAGGTTGGGAGAGCCAAGATCTACACGTGCGGACCCACCGTCTACCGATATGCCCACATCGGCAATCTGCGCTCTTATCTCATGGCCGATTGGCTTCGACGAATACTCGAGACTCAGGGATATCAGGTGACCCAGGTCAAGAATATTACCGATGTTGGTCACATGCGGCAGGACATGCTGGAGCGCGGCCAGGACAAAGTCGTCGTTGCCGCACTTGCTGAGGGCAAAACTCCGCAACAGATCGCCGCGTTCTACACGGATGCCTTCCTGGCAGATGAGTCGAAACTAAACATCCTTCCCGCGCATGAGTTCCCTCGCGCTACAGACAACGTGCCTCAGATGGTGGCTCTGGCACACCGCCTCGTGGAAAGCGGCTTCGGGTATGTTGCGGAAGGCAACGTTTACTTTAACGTAAGCCGATTCCCTGACTATGGGAAGCTGTCCCGGCAACGGGCTGAGGGGCTGGAGGAGGCGGTGCGCGTCGAGGCGGACCCACTGAAACGCGACCAGCGCGACTTTGCCTTGTGGAAGGCGGCTGAGCCCGGGCGATCGCTGAAATGGGGAAGCCCCTGGGGTGAAGGGTTCCCCGGTTGGCACATCGAGTGCTCAGCGATGGTCGCCAGGTACCTCGGAGCGGAGATCGACTTTCATACCGGTGGCGTCGATAACATCTTCCCGCATCATGAGGACGAGATAGCCCAGAGCGAGGCCGACCTGGGCCGCAGGCACGTGCGCAATTGGCTGCATGCGCAACACTTGCTTGTTGATGGCCTGAAGATGGCGAAATCCACCGGGAATACGTATCTCATCGCTGACCTGGAGCGTCGCGGGTTTGAGCCGGCTGCTTTCCGCTACCTCTGCGCCATGGCGCACTACAGGTCCAGGCTCAACTTTACTTTGGGGTCCATTCGGGCGGCACAAAAGGGGCTGGCGCGTCTGCGCCGTCGTATGCATGGGTCGGATGGGCGCCTTACTAAGAAGGCTTCCGCGGAAGCTGACAAACTCCGCGCCGGTTTCTGGTCAGCGGCGGCAAACGATCTGAGTATCCCCCGCGCCCTGGCCATCGCCTGGCGCACCGCCAGATCGCGCTTGCCTGGATCGCTGAAGCGAGAGGTCCTCATGGATTTCGACCGCTTGCTCGGCCTGGACCTCCTTAAGACCCAGCCTCAGCCCAGTCTTCCGGCGCCCATCGCAGCCCTAGTGAAGATGCGTCGCGGACTGCGACAGCAGGGCGAGTTTGCGCGCGCCGACGCGATTCGCGATGAGCTCCTCACTGACGGTTACGAGGTTCGTGACACACGTTCGGGCACAGAAGTATGCCTGCGGGCGCCATGGCTTGATCGGGGGCCGCAAATATCGTCAAGCCGCGACGTTGAATCGCTGTTGCTGCGTGCGGCGGACCTGGACTTCACCATCAGCATAGTCGCCAGCCAGGGGTGCCTCGAACTCGAACGGTGTGTGGCTTCCTTGCGCAAGTGGAGCTCCCCGGCTGCCTCTGAGATCATCGTGGTGGACAACGGCTTTGAAGACGACTGCAGCCGCTTGATTGACGGCATCGCGGGTGAAGACAGCCGCCTCCGCGTATTCCACGCGGACCACTTCCTTGGCTCTGCGGCGGCCAGAAACGTCAGCCTCAAGCAGGCTCGCGGCCGCATCGTGCTGTTCATCGACACCAGCGTCGAACTCACCGGCGACCTGCTCCCGAAGCTCGCAACGATCCTCACCGATTCCACGGTCGGCATCGCAGGCAGGTGGGGCGTGGTCTCCAACGATCTCCGCACGTTCGAAGAAGCGACATCGACCGGCGCTGTCGACGCCGTCGAGGGCTACGTTATGGCCCTTCGCCGCGATGTCCTGCAGGAGGCGGGCCTTCTGGATGAGAAATACCGCTTCTACCGCCACCTAGACCTCGATTTCAGTTTCGCCGTGCGTAGCCGGGGCTACAGAGCCGTAATCGACACGGCCCTACCGGTGCGCCGGCATGAACACGTCGATTGGGAGCTGACGCCGGAGGATGAGAGAGACCGCTTGAGCCGCCGAAACTTCTACCGGTTCCTCCACAAATGGGGAGAGCGAACGGACCTGCTCGTCCATAACCGTTAGTCCCAGCGCAGGCTACTCGCCGTCTCGCGTGAGAGTCTCCGCGATCGATGCACCCACCCGGCGCCCCTGCCTGCGAACGGCTGAGCGGACCGCCGCCAGCCGAGTCTCGAGGCCCTGCCGGAGCGGCGTCCACGGTGCCTGATGGGCTGAGACGCTGGCGCACCAGCGCAGCGCTACCGCCGCCCAGGATAACCCCGCGCCGAAGCTGGTGAGCACTATCGTGTCTCCCACTTTCACTCTTCCGGCCTCTATCGCTTCACATAGCGCTATAGGAATCGACGCTGCGCTGGTGTTTCCGTAGTTCCGCAGGTTCGTGAAGACCTTGTCTTGACTCAAGCCCAGCCGTTTCGCGGTCGATTCGATGATTCGCATGTTCGCCTGATGGGGTATCAGCAGGTCCACCTGCTCCGGCTTGAGGCCGGACTCGCCGATTACCTTGTCCGCCGCGTGCGCCATCATCTGTGTCGCCCAACGGAATATCTGCGGGCCGTTCATCTTGAGATATCGGTTCGTGTTGTGTTTGCCATTGCGTTTCCCGTTCAGCTTGCCGTTGCTACTGGCGCGTAGTCGCGCGCCGTCACCGGGGATCATCAGCAAGTCCGCCCCGGAGCCGTCCGACCCCATGGTAGAGGAAAGTATCCCCGGCTCTTTGCTCGCCTCGAGTAACACCGCCCCGGCGCCATCTCCAAACAGTACACAAGTACTTCGGTCGCGCCAGTCCAGGTGTATCGAGAGCTCATCGGCGCCTATCACCAGAACACGTCTCGCTCGGCGTGCTTCAATCTGCGCGGCACCCGTTCCCAACCCGTACACGAAACCCGAGCAAGCCGCGTTGAGGTCCATCGCCCCGGCACTGGTCGCACCGAGCCGGTTCTGCACCAGCGACGCGGTGGATGGCATCACGTGGTCCGGAGTGCAGGTCGCGACTATTATCAGGTCGATGGCGCTGGCGTGAGCACCCGCAACCTGGAGGGCCCGTTGCGCCGCCTTCAGCGCCATATCCGACGTCTCTTCACCCCCGGATGCCATCCGCCGCTGCTCGATTCCCGTTCGCGACGAGATCCATTCGTGGGTCGTATCCAGCCCCATCCTCACGAAGCTCTCATTGTCCACGACCCGAGACGGGACGTGCATCCCCCAGCCGGTTATTTGCGCATAGGGCATCTCAGCGCTCCTCGCGCGGAAGCGTGCGCGGAACCTCTATGAGCCGCCGGTGATTGGTGGAGAGCGCGGGAATCTCCCCAAGCATCGGCCTATTCCCCCGATGTCAGATGAAGGGACGCCGCCGCCATCTGCCAGATCTCCGCGGGAGTAAAGAAGGTTGTTCGGAAGTTGACCCAGCGTTCGCTGGCGTCGTCGTACTGGCCGTCATAGGCGGCCTGGACGCGATCGTAGATGTCTTTCACCACACGAGATGTCGTTGTGAAGCGCGCCTCCACGCCGTGCCTGCCCGCCTCCGCGTTCAGTATGGAGACGATGCCCTCAGAGCCCGATAGCGCGCCCACGACGCTTCGCGCCGCTTCGGTCCTGCCCACGATGGCCGGGTCGTACGCCAGATAGATTAGACCTCCGGGCGCATTCTCCTGCCTGGCGACCCCGGCCTGGTGAATTCCGGCTTGCGTCGTGAACACTTCGCCCACAATCGGCGCCGTGCGCGGGAGGTCGATAAGATTGCCCTCCACCAGCGCCGCCATCTCCGACAGCACAGTGATGTCGAAGCCCGGGTCGCCGTAGATGCGGATGTACGAGGCAACCACCTGCTCAAGCGACGTGTTGCCAGTTCGCTCGCCGAGCCCGGCAAACACCGCGTTGACCTTTCGACAACCGTACCGCCAGGCGGCCAGGGAGTTCGCTGTGGCCAGACCAAAATCGTTGTGGCCGTGGAACTCCAGCTCCGCCCCCGTCTCGTTGCGGATGGTGGAGATCAACCAGGGTATGCCCTGCGGCATGGCGGCATACGGATCGGGGATGCCCCAACCAATGGTGTCGCAGATGCGAAACTTCGCTTTTCCCTCTGTCTGCTGCAGAACCGTCTGAATGAAGGGGATCACCCAACCGTGGATGTCCGCGCGCGTTGTGTCCTCAAGGTGCACTCGCGGCGTGATTCCGTATTCAAGTGCCGTCAGTATTGGCTTGAGGTACTTGTCGACGGCCTCTTCCTTTGTACGATACCCCAGCTTGTCGAAGATATGGTGGTCAGATGACGATGCCAGCATCCCGGTCTCCTCGACGCGGCCCTGGCTCGCCTCGTACATCTCTTTGACGTCTTTCGGATTCGCTCGTATCCAGGTCGTGATCTTGGGGTATTCGTATTCGCGCTCAAGTAGCCTGTCCAGCACCCAGAGATCGCGCTTCTGGTAAATGAACGTCTCCACGGCGTAGATGCGGCCCGTGCCGTTGTCCAGTTGATGTAGCAAGTCCACGTAGCGCAGGCGAGCCTCGTTGGGGAACAACGGGACGCGCGAATCCTGTGCGCCGTCACGTAGTGTCGTGTCCGTGATCAGCCTTGGTTCAGTCTCGTCCGGTGGGAGAGGAGCGGCCTCTCGTTCCATGCGCACAGGAGGCATTTGCCCATGGAAGTTGTAGTAGACTCGCTCTTCGTTGATTCGCTGCGTCGAGATCAAAACCAGCTCCCGATCTGTTGCCTAACCGGACTCATTGTAAAGCCCTCGCAGGATAGCGCCAACGTCGGTGGGAGCACCCGCGGGTGCGCCTCAGGTTCGATCGCGCCTTCCAATCGACGGCTACAGCTCCTCCTCCGGCGCGTAACCTGAGCCTGTCCATTTGCGCATCATCGTTCGTTCCGGTTGGCCGGGACGCCATCGCCTTACTGTCTGACTCCCGTCCTCGCTGTATTGCACGAACGATGCGCCTTCGATATCGATGACGAACTGGTGATAAGGCTCAGGGGGTCGCCAGCCGGTCGCCCGTAGCGATTCCTGTCCTATTCGCTCGCGAATGCTCGGATCTTGAACGTCAATCATGCGTCCGCGCAATTTGAACTCGCCCTCTTTTCCGTCCTTGTTCGATACTGTGCTATGGATCAGGCAACGCGGATCACGGATCAGGTCCAGCGCCTTCTTTGATTGCCACATCATCCCCACGTACATCTCTCCGTCGAGGAAAAGAAACTCCAGCGGGCTTATTCGGGCCGACCCGTCCACTCGCGTGGTGCCCAACAGCGCGACTTCCGTGCGTTCGAGGCGCTCACGCCCCATCGCCGCAAGCTCCGGTGCCGCAGCCGCGAACTCATCCCAGTTCACGTCTAGTCCTCCAACGTGCTCGTGTCGCCTTCCGGCAGCCCCAGCTCGCGCGCTTTGAGCAGCCGCCGCATTATCTTGCCGCTTCGTGTCTTCGGCAGCCCTGCCACGAACTCGATCTCGCGAGGCGCTATGGCAGCGCCAAGCTTGTCGCGGGAGAATCGGATCAGTTCCCGGCGCAACGAGTCACTGGGCTCGAAGCCGTCTTTCAGGGACACGAATGCCTTCACCACCTCCATCGCGACGGGATCCGGCTTCCCGATGGCCCCGGCTTCGGCGACTGCTGGATGCGACACCAGGGCACTCTCCACCTCAAACGGCCCGACCAGATGCCCCGCGGTGTTGATCACGTCATCAGCGCGGCCCACAAACCAGAAGTACCCGTCCCCGTCCATGCGGGCCCGATCGCCGGTAATGTACCAGCCGTTCTGAAACCGCGAGTCATACAGCGGCTTGTTGTTCCAGTAGGTGCGGAACATCGATGGCCAGCCCGGCTTGATCGCGAGGTTCCCCTCCTCGCCCGGTGGGACAACCTTGCCGTCTTCGTCGACTATCGCGGGTTCGATGCCGGGGAATGGCCGGCCCATGCTCCCGGGACGAATCTCCTGCGTAGGGTAATTGGCGATCATGATCGCGCCTGTTTCAGTCTGCCACCAGTTGTCGTGAAACGGCAGACCAATGACTTTCTCGCCCCAGACCACCGCCTCTGGGTTTAGCGGCTCGCCCACCGAGCATGCGTATCGCAGGCTGCTCAGGTCGTGGTTCCTAGCAGCGTCCTCGCCAGCCTTCATCAGCATGCGGATCGCGGTGGGCGCCGTGTACCAGACCGTCACCTTGTGCTTGGCTATGAGCGAGTACCACGCCCCCGCGCCGAAACCGCCTTCGTAAACAAAGCTCGTGGCGCCGTTGCTCCACGGCCCAAACATTCCGTAAGAGGTGCCGGTCACCCATCCCGGATCCGCGGTGCACCAGTAGACGTCATCGTCGTGAATGTCCAGGACGTACTTACCGGTCGCGTAATGCCCGACTATCGCGTTATGGACGTGCGCGGCGCCCTTCGGCTTGCCCGTGGTCCCTGACGTGTAGTGCATCACGGAGTAATCCTCCGGGTCAGTGGCGACGGTCTCGAACTCATCGGAGCGGGGAACAACGACATCATTCCAGAGAACTACACCCTCGCTCACATCAGCTTGGGCGCGGCGTGTTACCAATACCACTTGCTCCAGGTCCGGTAGTTCCCCCCGAATCTCCTTCACGCGATCCCACAGCTCCGGGCTCGTCACCAGGACCTTGGCTCCGCTGTCCGCCAGCCGGTCCTTCACCGCCTCTGGCCCGAACGCCGAAAACAGCGGACCAATCACAGCGCCGAGCTTCAGGGTGCCGAACGCGGTAAAGTAACACTCCGGGACGCGCTCCAGGAACATGAACACCCGGTCACCCTTCTGGACGCCAAGGCTGCGCAGAGCGTTCGCGGCCTTGTTTGCGCCCTTTGTCAGCTGCGCGAACGTGTACGTCTCCTGCTCTCCGCCCTTACCCTCCCAGATCATTGCGATCTTGTCGCGCCGTCCGGTCTTGAGGTGACGGTCCAGACACTCGTAAGCGATGTTCAGCTTGCCTCCCGGCATGCCGTCCAGTTCTCCGCGGATAGTCTCCCAGGACAGTTCGGCGCGCGCCGTTGCGTAGTCCTTAAGGTTCGGGGCCACCGGCATGTGGTCCGCGGGCGGCTTGGCGATTGGGGCGTAGTCCATGCGTCTCCTCCCGGTGCCGATCGTGGCGGGGCTCAGGCGAGCACAAATGTAGCGCAGCCTCTCTAAAGCGGTCAACGCCCGCTTACATTGCGGGCCTTCGCCTGCGAATCTATCATGGTCACAGGAGCCGTAGTACAACCGACACCTAGTGGACTTTCTAGAGATCGGCGGAGTGAGCATCCTCGTCGCCTTCGCGGCGGGCCTGTTGTCATGCCTTTCACCGTGCGTGCTCCCCCTCGTCCCGGCCTACCTAGGCTATCTCACGGGCGCGTCGCTGGAGCCAGCCCGGTCCACCGATCGCCTGCTCACTGTTGTCCAGCCAGCCGCTGCTGGTGCAGGGGGAGGATCCCTGGCGCTGTCCACGCCCGCGGTTCGCTCTCCGTCGCCATTCCTCCACGCGCTCAGTTTCGTGAGCGGCTTCTCGCTGGTGTTCGTCGTACTGTTCGGCCTCTCCGCCGGTCTGATTGGATATTTTCTGCGGGACAATCAAGACATCATCCTGAAGGTCTCTGGCATTCTGCTGATCGTCATGGGGTTGCACCTGGCCAACGTGATAACGATTCCCTTCCTCGAACAGGAACGACGTCTCGACGCTGGCGGAGGGGCGCGCGTCGGGTACGCGCGCTCCTTTGTCGTCGGCTCCTCGTTCTCCGCCGGATGGAGCCCCTGCATCGGCCCGACGCTTGGCGCGATCCTGACGCTCGCGGTATCCGGCGGGACCGTATTGCAGGCGATAATCCTGCTGCTCGTATACTCCGTTGGCCTATCGGTCCCGTTCCTGGCAATGGGCGCCGCCTATGGCACCGTGAAGCCGCTCTATGCCCGGGCGAAAAGGTATGTCGGGGTCGTGAACTACCTTAGCGGCGCGATGTTGATCGTGGTGGGCATCCTCGTGTTCACAGATAGCCTCATCAATTTCAACAGCCTCTTCAACTTTGGCATCCTCGGAGATGTATCGGGGGACGTCTAAGATGAGTAACAAACTGAAGGGCAGGAAGGTCGCTGGGTCTCGATACACGCAGCGGCTTGTGGCCTTGGTGGGACTCGTCGCTATAGTCGGCGCCGTGATCGCCGTACTCTTCGCCCTGGACCTCATCGGAGGAGTGAGCGGAATTCGCAAGGTGTCCCTGGCGGAGCCCCCTCGCCTCCTAGGCCAGGAATCCCTCGCTGTCGGACCCGGGGTCGGTGAGCTGGCGCCGGACTTCGAGCTTTCGGACTTTCAGGACGACCGGTACAGCCTCAGCGAATTCCGCGGGAAGGCTGTCTACGTGAACTTCTGGGCGACGTGGTGCACGCCATGCCTCGTAGAATTGCCGGACATCCAAACTTTGCAGACAAACCACGCGGATGAGCTTGTCGTTATCACCGTGAACCGCCAGGAGCCCGTGGAGAGAGCACGCAACTTCTTTGCCAGCCTGCCATTGCGCGATGGCGGCGCTGGAGTCACCTTCGCCGTCAACGGAATGGATCCAAACGACACGCTTTACCGCGAGCTCGTTGGATTTGGGATGCCGGCGAGCTTGTTCATCGATGCCAGCGGCGTCATTAGCAGCACATACAACAGCATCATCCCGCTTTCGACGATGGAGGATGCCGTAGCGCAGGCGTTAGCCTCCGCCCCGATCACGCGGGGGTCGTAGCTTAGGCTGGCGTTTCTGATCCTCCCCGGCTTGACGTATACTGTTCGGGACGAACTCGAACCTACACGCCTTCGCACAGGAGGAGCCATGAGAGACGTAGCCGTCGTCGGTGCTGGCATGACGAACTTCGGAAAGTTTCTGGACCGCGGTCTCAAGAGCATCGGGGCGGAAGCCGTCACGAACGCCCTCGCCTCCGCCGGCATCGATAAGTCGAAACTCGAGGTAGCCGTAGTTGGGAATGCGACGGCGGGCCTGATAACCGGGCAGGAGATGATTCGCGGCCAGGTGGTCCTGCGCGATATCGGCATCGGTGGCATCCCCGTCATCAACACCGAGAACGCCTGCGCGAGTTCGTCTACGGCGTTCCACCTCGCTTGGCTCTACGTCGCCTCGGGAATGTACGATGTCGCCCTCGCTGTTGGCATGGAGAAGCTCTACCACGAGGACAAGCGGCGCTCCTTTCAGGCCATCGGCGCGGCGGTTGACATGGAGTGGGTGCAGGAGATGCAGGCGGCAGCGAGATCCGCGTCGGGCGCACGCGGCAACGGCGAGGTCAAGGCCGGGGAGACCCCAGCGCCCGAAGAAGGGGCAGG
Organism: uncultured Dehalococcoidia bacterium; assembly: GCA_964558415.1. GTDB lineage: Bacteria > Chloroflexota > Dehalococcoidia > SM23-28-2 > RBG-16-64-32 > CAZLDI01. Next base: position 70,343 of record CAZLDI010000004.1, on the reverse strand, counting down.
CGAGAAGCGCTCCATGTTCATGGACTTCTACGCCGCCTTCGCCCGCGCGCACATGCAGAAATATGGAACCACAAAAGAGCAGTTCGCCCGAGTCGCCGTTAAGAACCACTACCACGGATCGCTGAACCCGCACGCCCAATACCGAGAAGTGTATTCGCTGGAGGACGTACTCGCGTCACCACCGGTGGCGGAGCCGCTGACGCGCCTGATGTGTTCGCCGATCGGCGATGGCGCGGCGGCCGTGGTCCTTTGCTCGGCGGAGAAGGCGAAGCAGTTCACCTCGAAGCCAGTCTTCGTCCGCGCCTCCGTACTGACCTCTGGTTCTGACAGGAGTCCCGGTGAACCCGGGATCACTGAGCGCGCCGCAGCTCAGGCCTACAAGATGGCCAGCGTCGGACCGGAGGACTTAAGCGTCGTGGAGTGCCACGACGCCTCCGCACCGGCCGAACTCGTGATCTACGAAGAACTTGGCCTGTGTGCCCCCGGTGAGGGAGGTAAGCTAATTGACTCCAAAGCTACATACGTTGACGGCCCGATCCCGGTCAACACCAGTGGAGGCCTCATCTCCAAGGGACACCCCATCGGCGCCACCGGAGTGGCCCAGATCTACGAGATCTTTACGCAGCTGCGGGGCGAAGCCGGCGACCGCCAGGTGCGCAACCCCAAAGTTGGCATGACCGAAAACGGCGGTGGCATGGTGAAGGGCGAGGCGGCCGCACTGGCTGTGCATATCCTGACGGTCTAGGTCTCCGGTCTGTATGACCGAGATCAGCGCGATCATCCACGAGTGCAGAGGCCACATTGCCGTCATTCGGCTCAACCGACCTGACAAGCACCACGCGATTAATTCGATGATGGCGCGAGAGCTGATTGAGTGTCTCGACGCCTTCGAGGCGGACGATGACGTAGGCGTGGTGATCCTCACGGGTGCGGGAGACAAGGCGTTCTGCGCTGGCGCCGATATGAGCGAGGCTGTCGCCGGGGGCCTTTCTGACGGGCGCGATGGCAAGGATCTCGCGGCACAGGCTGCCTGGCGCCTTGCCCAGGTCAAGAAGCCACTGATCGCTGCCGTCAACGGCTATGCCTATGGCGGCGGCGCGGCGTTCGCCATCGCTTGCGACATTCGAATCGCCTCTGCGAATGCCAGTTTCCGCTTCGTTGGGGCAAGCTATGGTCTCTCCGTCGGCGCGTCGCAGCTGCCGCGGCTGATCGGCGCACCGATGGCCAAGGAGCTGATCTTTACGGCACGGACAGTGGATGCCGACGAAGCGCAGCGCATCGGTTTAGTGAACCGCGTGGTTCCCTTTGCTGAACTGGAGTCGACGGTGCTCGACATGGCTTCGATGATCGCTCAGAACTCTCCAGCCGCCGTTCGCGCCTCCAAAGAAGTGATCGATATCGCCACCACGAATCGTGATGCCGCCAGGCGCGAGGGGGAGCACAACCTGGAGTTGCGCGCCTCAGAAGACCATCGTCAGCGATTTCGGGCGGCCGCTGAGCGTGTGACCGGCGGTCAGGGTTAGTAGCTGGCGCCTCTAATTCCGATCAGCGGCGCTGAACGTCAGCCCGAGGACGCGCTCGCCCAGCGCTCGAGCCGCGCGCTTGCCGGCAGGATCGGCGCCCATCGCCAGCCTGCGCAACTCGGCGATTGCGACCGGCGTGTTAAGGTCATCAGCCAGCGCGGACAGCGTCGGGCCTCCGTAACGCTCGATCTCGGCACCGCTGGCCGGGCCGGACTCCTCGAGCGCGTGGGCCATCTCACGCGCGAACGTTCGGGTTCGCGCCAGCTCCCGTCTGTCGTGATTCCAATTCTCCCGATAATGATGATTCAGGAGATATAGCCGGATCGCGTCCACAGAGCAGATGCGGAACAAGTCCGACAGAAACACCATGTTCCCGAGGCTCTTGCTCATCTTGTGCTCTCCGCAGTACAGCATGCCCGCGTGCATCCAGATCCTGACGAACTGCTTGCCTGTGAACCCTTCTGACTGCGCGATCTCGCCCTCATGGTGGGGAAAGACCAGGTCGCCGCCGCCGCCGTGGATGGCGAAGCTCTCTCCCAGGTATTTCATACCCATCGCGGAACACTCGATGTGCCATCCGGGCCTCCCCTTGCCCCATGGTGATGCCCACGCCGGCTCGCCCTCTTTCCTCGCCTGCCAAAGCACGAAATCCAAGGGGTCGTCTTTTAGCGCGTCGCCCGGGAAATTCCCGCGTTCGTTCGCAATCTGAAGCTGAGCCGGATAGTCCAGGCGGCACATCTTTCGGAATCGTTCGCCCCTTAGCGTATCGAAGTAGACGTTGCCGTCCCGGACGTACGCGAGGGCATTGGCAAGCAGCCCTTCGACCATCGCAACGATCTCTGGGATGTGCTCCGTCGCTCGTGGGTCAACCTCCGGCGGCACGTTGTTCAGCTGGCTCATGTCGTTGACGAACTTCGTATATTCCTGGTCACCCAGCTCCTTCCAGCCGATCCCCCTCGAACCCGCTCGCAGCAAGATATCGTCGTCGATATCTGTGACGTTGCGGACGTAGGTCACCTCGCGACCGAGGAAACGGAGATACCTTATCAGGACGTCAAACGTGATGTATGTGAATGCGTGACCCAGGTGCGTCGTGTCGTACGGTGTTACGCCGCAGACATAGATGCCCACCCGTTCGTCTACGAGTGGCTCCTTCTTGCGGGAGAGGGTGCTGTAGAGAACGGGGTCACGCATCATGCGTCAGCCATGATCGTTCGGCATCCATTGCTCTAATCAGATCGCGGATGTCCTCCAGTTCGTCGAGGGTATCAATCATCCGAATCACCCGGTCAATCCGTTCGTCCGGCATGGCCGGGATCGCGCAGTCCCGGAACTTCGCAGACAACTGTTCCCAGGACAGCGGGTTACGTGGATCGCCACGCGGTATCTCCGCGCACTCCGACTGCACTGGCTCCCGGTCGCGAAAGCGAACAGTCACCTGGGCGCTTCCCCCCATAGGATCGCTCGCTGGGGGGCCATCCTCGGACACTCTAACCAGTTTCATTAGTTGTCGTGCGTCCGGGCGGACGATCGCTTCATCTGTGAATGTTCCGAGCGTCACCGCGCCGTCACCGAGCGCAGCAGCGACACAGTATTCGAGGCTGAACTTCCCTTCCAGGCCGGAGGCGGGGAGCGTCTTGCGCAACACCATTGTGGTGCCGGGGCTGACGGATACATCCACTCGCTCGACGCTCGCGGAGTGCCCGTTGATCGCGGGGGCGATGGAGAGCGATGCGTCGATCGAGAGATGTGTGAAATAGCAGCATGGATAAAGCTTGACGCCTATTCCCGGCGAAAGGATTTCCCAGGGGTCACCTAACCGCCCGATTGCCGAGGGGTCGAACTGGGCGCCGCCCGATGCCGCATGAAGCCAGCCATCCTCGGCTTCTAGTGTCATCGCGTCGGCCGTAAACCCGCGCGCCGCGAGTCCAGCCGCCACTACGCCGTTTCGAGCCGCCCAACCTGCGTGCAGCGGCTTCGTCATCGATCCAAAGTTTCGACGGGCGCCACTGGCCAGCGAAGCGCCGATACCGATAGCCGCTTGTGTGCGATCCGCGTCGAGCTGTAGAAGGCGGGCGGAAGCGGCGGTCGCGCCGAGTGTGCCGAATGTCGATGTTGGATGCCAGCCCAGGGCGTAGTGGGGCGCCCCGATCAGTCGTCCGACTTTGCATTCAATCTCGAATCCCAGCACGAACGCCTCACTGACCTCGCGCCCACTCGAGCCCAATTTCTCGCCAAGGGCTATTACGGCTGGCACGACGGGGACGCTCGGATGGCCCCTCATGCTCATGCTTACGTCATCGAAGTCGAGGGCGTGTCCTGATGTCCCGTTGACGAGCGCCGCCTCGGTCGCCGGCGTCCGAAATCGGTGGCCGAACACTGTCGCCTCGCACGCGCCGCCCTGTTCGCGCGCCATCTCCGCAACGATACGGCTTGCGTGTTCACGACACCCCGCCAAAGTCACGCCGAGCGTGTCAAGGATAGCCCGTCGCGCCTGCTCGCGGGCTTCGCCGGAAATAGCAGCCGCCGGCGTTGAAGCGATGAACTCGGCGAGTTGTCGAGTCGTATTCACGCCGCCAATGCTAGCATAGGCGGTGGACGCTTGCCCCGGCCTGCGCGCCGGTAGTACATTCGTCTTTCGACTGCGTGTGCAGCAAGGAGGTCTCCATGACAGACGGAAGCCCCGGCGTGAAGGTCGGCCACCGCGCCGAGTTTGAGAAAACTGTGACTGCAGACGACGTTGAGACGTTTGCCCGCGTAAGCGGCGACACCAACCCCTTGCACACAGATGCTGCGTACGCCGCGAAGACCCGGTTCGGCGAATGCATCGCCCACGGGATGCTCAGCGCCGGGTTCATCTCCGCCGTGCTGGGCACGAAGCTCGCCCCCAATTGCTGCGCAGTGTACCTGAGCCAGACGCTGCGCTTTCTGCGACCCGTGAAGATCGGCGACACGATCAAAGCTGTTGCCGAAGTGAAAGGAATTGAAGAAGAGAAACGCATCTACACGATAGAGACCAACTGTTTCAACCAGAGCGGCGATGCGGTGGTGAAGGGAGAGGCCGTGGTCCTTCTGGACCCGGTGAACTAGAAGGAGACTCCGATGGGCAAACTGAATGGCAAGGTCGTGATCGTAACTGGGGCCAGCCGCGGTATCGGGGCGGAGATCTCTTCACTCTTCGCGGCCGAAGGCGGAAAGGTGGTCTGCGCCGCGCGTACCCTCCACGAGGGGGATCACCAGTTCGCCGGCTCGCTCGACAGCACAGTAGCTGCCATCAAGGCCGCCGGCGGTGAGGCCACCGCCGTGGCGGCCAATATCTCGGAGCCCGAAGAGTGCCAGAAGCTCGTACACGCCGCGCGAGAGACCTACGGTCCCGTTGACGTGCTCGTCAACAACGCTGCGCTTACGTACTTTGTGCCGGTGAAGGACTATCCCCTCAACCGCTGGATGCGCTCCTGGGCGGTCAACTTCCATGCCCCGTTCGTCCTCAGCCAGCTCGTCCTGCAGGAGATGATCGAGCGACGTATTGGGCACATCGTAAACATCTCATCAGGTGCTGCGATCGGCCCCGGACGCGGCCCCTACGGCCCGGAGGCGAACTGGCTCACGGGCGGCACTTGCTATGGCGCGGAGAAGGCGGCACTGGAGCGCTTCACGCAGGGTCTCGCCGCCGAAGTGGCCCAGTACGGTGTGTCGGTCGCTTGCTTCTCGCCGTCTCAAGTCGTTCCCACGCCCGGTACGGTCCACCACCGGCTTGTACGCGGAATGGACGACCCGAACGGTGAATCCCCGGAGCTGATGGCGAAGGCAGCCCTGATCCTGGCGACCGAGCCGCTTGAGAAGGTGACCGGCTGGGTCAGTTACAGCCAGGTGATTCTGAAGGAGTTCGGCCAGATTAGCGCGGGCAAGGGGATCGGCTTCGAGCGCGCCGGGAGCGGCTACAGCCAGATATGACCCTGAAGACGCGCGGCGGCAACTTCTTTGAGGATTTCCAGCCCGGGCAGCTCATCCAGCATGCTGTCCCCCGCACCATTACCGAAGGCGACCTCGCGCTCTACATCGCCCTCACCGGCGACCGGCGGCCGCTGCACTGCTCGCGAGAGTTCGCGCGGTCGCTCGGGTTCGAGCGAGAGACGACCCACGATATGCTGGTCTTCCACATCGTCTTCGGCCGCGCTGTCCCCGACGTATCGTTGAACTCCCCGGCCAACCTGGGTTACGCCGATATGCGTTTCCTCAACACCGTCTACCCAGGGGACACGTTACGCGCGGAAACGGAAGTCATTGGCCGCCGCGACACCACCCGGCCAGACGTGGGCATCGTCTGGGTGCACACGCGCGGCTTCAATCAGCGGGGTGAGCCTGTGCTTCAGTTCTACCGCTGGGCGATGGTAAACAAGCGGAAACCTGGTGACAACAGTGAAGCGGACGATACGCCGGAGCTGCCTGCCCGCGTGGCCACCGAAAACCTGCATATTCCCCAGGAGCTTGATCTGTCGAAGTTCGACGCGGCGGCGACGGGGGGGCAGGCGTTCTGGGAAGACTACGAACCAGGGGAGCGCATCGTGCATCCGCAGGGCTTCACGATAGAGTCCGCGGAGCACCAGATGGCGACGCGTCTGTATCAAAACAACGCCCGCGTCCATTTCAACGAGATGCTCCAGAAGAAGTCGAAGCTCGGCACGCGGATAATCTACGGCGGCCACATCATCTCCCTCGCCCACGCGATCTCGAATGACGGTCTGGAGAACGCCATACGCATCCTCGGTTTTAACGCCGGTACGCACGCCAACCCGACCGTGGGCGGTGACACGCTCTTTGCGTGGACTGAGGTATTGGAGCGCATCGATCTCGGGCGCACTGATGTCGGGGCGCTGCGCCTGCGCCTCGTTGGCATCAAGAACGTGGACCCCAACGAGGAACCCGTCGAGCTCAAGGCACGGGACCCCGAATCAGGCCGAGAATCGCACCATCCGAACGTCGTTCTGGATCTGGACTATACGGTCCTTATGCCGAAAAGGAGATAACGGACGCTGGTGGCGAGTGACCCAAGGGGTGCCTTTCTCGCGCATCACAACTATCTGGCGGCACTGGATATAATCATCGACGAGTACGCGGCCAGTCCGCGCCGCTCTCTAATGGTGCCGAGGGATCGAGTGTACGGTGGAATCACGAGTGCGATATCGAATCTGCCTGCGTTTGGTCGACTGACTCCAAGACGCTTGGATGCAAGAACGATTGGCTCAGTCGCGGCGATCCTCAAGAATGGATGGACCACAGAATTGTTATTGGAGGTTACTGGAGAGGTGGTGGATGATGAATTGGTTGGCATGGCGAACAATTGGGGTTCAGTTCAGGCTTACTATGCCTCTTACCACGTCTTCCAAGCCGTCTTCGTGGCGCGCGGACAGTTGCGACCAGACAGCCACGCGAAGACTCAACGCTCATACTGCGACTTCTGGGTCAACCAAACCGTCCCTCTTCCACCCTGGTCCTTCGGATGGAGTACCGCTGGATCCTGCAATCCTCCAAGAGACCACGTGTTTGCGCCCGACATAAATCCTTGGACTCAGGCAGACTGGGGAAATTGCTGGGACCTAGCGGGCCAAGCGTTGCGAAAGACCAGAGAGGAACGACTAATCGAGGCCACAAGGGATAAGAGAGATCGAAAGCAGGCTGAGCTCCGCAAGAAGTGGTCGGAATCGCAGGATCAAAGAGTCGCAAGGGGTCGTCAGCCGCAGGTAATGCCGAAATTTCCGCGCCCCCGATTGACCGCCGCAGAGAAACGTGACATCGAAGTGAAGACGAGACCGGCGACCCTGCTTGACTATCTCTATCGACTGAGAATCCGATGTAACTACGAAGACGCCACCATGTTTACAGATGGCCCCGATTCTCCGAATCAGTCGCGCGCTGTGCATCTGGCACTGCGACACATCGTAAGCGCGACGATGTTAGTGCACGAGACCTGGCTTCTGAAGCTGATCGGCAAGGCTGAGTTGATCGCCCTGATGGACGAGTGGAGCGCGGGCGTGACGATCCAGCCGGGCACGCTGGGCGTGCGCGCGCGACGGCCAGTACTAGCAGCGATGAACCTATAGGAGATAGCATTGCTGAAGGGCAAAACCTGACCCTACGGCCGGTCCGCGACTCAGACCTCGATTACCTGCGCGAGATCGACCTTGATCTGGACAACCGCGGAGACTACCGGCCGCGCGGGATCGTGTCAGAGGTCGCGTACAGACACGAGGGTACCCAGCGCGGCGCGATGTATCACGGCGGCCGCCATCACGACATGGAGTTGTCGCGATGTTGAAGGATGAGGGGACTAGGCGGGCCTACCGCTTCAGCATTGTCCCATCGTACAGCTTGTGGACTCGCACCCCGCCCGGCGGCGCAGCTTGCACACAAAGATCGCATAAAACGCATTCATCGAGGTTCTCCTCGACGATGGTCGCAGAGCCGTCCGCGGCCTGAGCGAAGATGTTCACGGGGCAGACCTCCACCAGTTTCTTCGCCAGCTCACGGTCCGACGCGACCGATGGCTCCATGTCCACGCGGATGAACATCGCCACGGCTACCTATCTTCTCTTTCGGAACGTGAATCGACCTTCATTCTTGCGATGGCTCCCTAGCAAGCGATCTCAGAAGTTTGGGAATGCTCAAGATGTCGATGTTGGGAAGTGCGTCGATGAGTTCTCGCGCACAGGCATCGAAATCGTCACGCACGCCCATTGGTATGTTCATGAGCTTGGATACGGAGTGGGCGGCCACTGATGTGGCGATGCAGAGCTCCGTTAGCGCCATGATGCCTCCCGGCAATTGGAAGATGTGCCCGAGAACGGCGCGGCGAGCCGGATTGTGGGCCTGGGGTATAGTGTCTGGAGTTACGTGGACACCCATTTCGCTCAGCGCTTCGTAACGAACGTGGTCAACCGGAACAAAGTCTAGGGCTTGCTCCAACGACATCCGCACATTAACCGGAGAGAAAGCTTGGCGGCGCTCTTTGGGTGTGGTGGTCTTCCAGCGGACGTATTCGTCTGGATAGCGTGCAAATAGCAAAAGTAGGTTCGCCAACTCTCCCACGGATCGCGCCAGCACCAGTGACTCATCATAATAGCCTGCCGACAAGCATCGTAGCGACGCGGACGTTAGCGTTGCCACGCGTCCGGCCAGATAGTTCGCTGTATGGTCACTGCCTGCACACCCCCACGAGCAACTGGAGGCGCTGTAGGTCAGCCTAAGCAAGTCGCCTAGGGCGGACAGGGAGCGTGGCGTGCGCTCGCCGGTCTTCGGCAGCGTTCCCCACGTTTCCTTCGCGCATCGTTCTTCAGCCTTCCTAATTTCCTTAAGGAATCGCTGGCCGCGATAGCGATGGAGCCATGGGAGCTGGGTTACGCTCACTTCGTTCCAGTCTCCTTAGTCGATGCCAGCTTCAATTTGACCATCTCCGGTATCTGCGCGATCTCCTCGGCCACCGAGATCCCCGCGTCATTTAGCCGGCGGATCTTCTCGGCTGCGGTGTCCGCCTTGCCCTCGACGATCGTGCCGGCGTGGCCGAAGCGCATGCCGGGCATCTTGTCCATAAACCGCCCGGCCATGAAGGCGATGATCGGCAGCCGCGAGTTGGTCTTCTTGACGTACTCAGCTAGTTGCGCGTCCATGGGACCGCCCGGCTCGGAGTAGATGACAATAGCGTGCGTCTCGGGGTCCGCCTCGAACAACGGCATCAACTCTGCGTACGTGGAGCCAATGATCGGGTCGCCGCCGATGCTAACCGCAGTGCTCTGCCCGAGGCCGGCGGCGGTGAGTGAGTTCGATATCTCCGTCGTCATGCCGCCACTGCGCGACATAACCCCGATGTGCCCCGGACGATACGCCTGGCGCGTGTTCGCCGCGGGGCCGCCGATCCCGCCCATCTTCGACTTACCCGGCGTGATCATGCCAAGGCAGTTGGGCCCGATGAGTCGCGTGCCACGCAGCCGCGCCAATTCCAAGAGCTGTGCGATCTCCATGCGCGGCACACGCTCCGTGACGATCACCAGCAGCTTGACGCCGTTCTCGATCGCCTCGAACGCGGCGTCGCGGACAAAGGCCGGCGGCACAGTGATCACGGAGCCATCAACGCGCTCCTTCGTGACGACCTCCTTTACCGTGTCGTAGACCGGCACTCCGTACACATCGCGGCCGCCGCGTCCCGGCGTCACGCCGCCGACGACCTTGGAGCCGTAGTCCAGGCACTCGCGCGTCATGTTCACCGCCTCGCGGCCGGTGATGCCCTGGATGATGAAGGTCGTGTTTTCGTCGATCAGAATTGACATGGCGTGAGCGCGGCGTTATTCGACTTGGTCTCCGGTTACGGGAGGCAGCGTGAAGCCCTCCACGATGAAGAGAATTCCGGTCGTTGATGCTAGCCGCAACGGTAGAACCGCCTGGTAATCGGCTGATTCGTACCAGGCTCGGGCCGCCTCCATTGTTGGAAACTCGCCGATCACGGTGCGCGCGTAGGTCTGCGCGCCTTCTTTGACGTCGGCAGTGTCGCTGGCGACGAGGAAGCGCCCGCCATAGCCGACAACAGTCGGCGGTACCCTGGATGCGTACATGCGGTACTTCTCTGGGTCGTTCACTTGCATCTGCGCGATCACGTAGGCCGGCATCTACTCACCCACTTTCTCCACAGCTCGTCGCGCCGCCTCCGACATCGAGACGCTGCGGTCGCAGTACTCCACTCCGTACTTCCGCAGGATCGAGAACCCATCCTGCTCCCACGCGCCCGGGATGCGGAAGATGGCGATCTTGTCGGCCGGTTCGAAGCCCGACTCGACGACGCCTTTGATCACTCCCCGGGCCACTATATCCACCCGCGTGTTGCTCACAACGTTCATGATCACGGCGATCTTTTTCACGCCCGGCTTGCTCAGGATCAGCTTCGTTAGCTCGCACGCCTTCTTCACACTCGGGTTCCCGCCTATCTCGCAGTAGTTGGCGGGCCGTCCGCCGTACTTCTGCACAGCGTCGAAGATCGTCAGGCTACCGCCGCCTGCGCCGATCACCAGGCCCAAATCGCCATCGAACTCGACGACGCGCCCTGCGACGCCGCGATGATCGGACGTATCCACTTGCACGCCCCGCATCTCGAACTCCGTCGGCGGGCGTCCCTGCCTCGCGTCATCGGGCGAGATGCCGAGCTCGCCGAGGACATCCTGGTGGCGGTCCCGCGCCTCTTCTTCCATATCCAGATGGCAGTCGAGGGCGACAAACGAACCGTCCATTAGCTGTCCCAGCGGGTTGATCTCTGCCAGTGTCAGGTTGTAACGCAGGAACGCCTGCACCAGCCGCGTCACCGTCCCCGTGATCGCCGTGAGCTCGCTGCCCTTGATCCCCAGCGAAGCCACGAGCTCCTTCGCCTCGAAATCGGAGAACGGGGTCAACGTGCTGAAGTGGCGCTTCGCGACGTGGTCCGGGTGCTCCTCTGCGACCTGCTCGATGTCGATGCCACCCATGTCGCTGAAGATCATCACCGGTAGCTTGGCGATTCCGTCGAACGTCACACCCAGGTAGTATTCCTTCGCGACTGCGGCCTTTGCTTCAACGGAGACGCAGACCGGCATCTGATCCCGAATCGGCAGCTTCAGGATCGCTTCGGCGGCGTCTGCCGCCTCTTCCGGCGTGTCCGCAAACTTCACGCCGCCGGCTTTCATCCGCCCGCCCGAAAGCACCTGAGACTTGAGGACAACCGGCCCGCCGAGCTCCGCCGCCAGTCGCTTCGCCTCCGCAGGAGTCTTCGCGGTACCACCGGCTGGCAGGCGCACGCCTTCCCGCGCGAGCAGGGTCTTCGCTTCGAATTCGTAGAAGCGCACCGGTTATTCGCCCCGAGCCTTCAGCGCTTCTTGCGCCTGCGCGATGTGCATCTCGTAGTGCACTGGGTGCACCATCCACCACTGCCCAAGGTCGAGCAGGCCAAAGAGTGGATGCTCCATGCTGTATTGCCTCGGGTCGAACGATGCCATCGCCGCGAACGATGACCGGGAGCGCTCGCCCATTGCCTCCAAAGCCGCGATCAGCTCCGCCGGTGGGAGCTGCTGCCGGGGCCGGATCGGCGGCGGCGCCTCCATGCCGCGGGGTGGCGGTAATGGATCGAACACGGTAAGGTCGGCCGGGAAGCCCGCTGCGTCGCCCGACGCTTCCGCCCTCTCGACCATCATCTTCGTTAGGTCGTTCGTGAACCCCTCGGCCAGTAGCAGGTGGTCCACAACCTGAGCCGCGCTCCATTCCTCAGCACCGGGTGACCGGACTGTGTCCGTCGCGCGCAGGCCCCGCAGCGCGTCAATCAGACGGCTGCGCTGGCCTGCCAGCGCCTCAGAGATATCCGCCAACGGCCTCGGCAGTTCGGTCACGGCCACGCCCTACGCCACACGGCCCATCTTTGCGAGGATGTCGTAGCCGGTCACGGCGGTGGACTTGGCGGCCATCTCCGAGAGGTAGCCCCAATCTACTTTGCCGCCTTGCGCAGCCTTCGCCAGGTCCATCAATTTGCCTTTTATCGTCGCCTCATCGTCGAATTCTCCCGTGCGCGGATTGACGATAGAGCCGCCGCCCATCTCGTGGTACGCCTCGACGGCCCCTTTGAGGGTCTCGATCGTCTCGTCGTCGGGGGTATAGCAGGCGTTAGCGATCTCGGCTTGCTGCGGATGAATCACCCACGTGCCGTCGAAGCCCAGGTTTGCCGACTGCACGTTCTTTTCTCGGAGTCCCGCCTCAATCATCTTCGCCTCGTCCGGTGGCGTGTCCTTCCTCACGATGCGCAGGTAAGCGTTGTCCACCGCGTGCAGCCCGGCCGCTTTCGCTGCCACCACTGTCGCCTGCTTGGCGTAGTGGAAGTTGCGGTTCTGGTCGTCCACCATCTCCCGCACGCCCAGGCTGGCTGAGAAGTCGGCTATCCCGAAGATCAGTCCCGCCATGCGCGCCGAAGCGGTCGCGATCCTGTAAGCGTTCACCACTGCCAGCGGCGTCTCGATCAGCGCCTCGATCTGAACGCGGGTCGTCCAGCCGGCCCGCTGCTCCATCGCGTCGAGTAGCCTCGAGAGGAAGACGATGTCCTCCGGCGTCTCCGTCTTCGGAAGGATTATCCCGTGGAAGCGGTCCACCGCGCCGAGCATGATCGCTTCGATGTCTCCAAGGAAGTACTTCGAGTGGATATTGTTGGGGCGGATCACAACCACCTTCCCGCCGAAGTCCACGCTGTTCAGCGCCTCCACCATCGTCGCCCGGCTCGCCTCTCCCTTGAATTCGTACGGGCAGGCGTCCTCGAAGTCGGCCATCACCTGGTCAACGGGTGCGACAGCCGCGTTCTGGTGCATTTTGAGTTGGTGGCAGGGATACGTTAGCTCCGTGCGCGGGATGACGAAGCGGCCTAGCTTCTGCAGTATGTACATGAAGGCTCCTTCGGGCGGTGACGAGGCGGATTATATTGAGCGCGCGAACGCGCGGTCAAGGAGAGTTACCGATCTCTTGCTGCTCCTCAAGGAGACGCTGGCATCGCTCGCGCACGTTATCGGTCGGCTGGTAACCGCCGGTCGCAGGTATCGACGGATCTATGAAACCGCCTCCCGAGGATAAGCCGAGCACGCTCCCGTCTGTTGCATCGATCTCTACGACGACATATCCGGCGTGGTAGGCCCAGTTGCAATTGCAGTAATCCGCCTCGAATCCGCAATGAGCCGACATCGACAAGCTTCCGGGATCGGCAAAGTTTACGAACCATACCACCATCTCTCGCCATTGCTCGGCTGACGACCGATCGCTGTAACGCCCCAGCACAACCTGGCGCACATCGGCATTCGGGTCCCCCGCCCTTTCTCGGGCCAGCGCCAGGGCTGCATCCGCCGTCACCGCCACGTCGCGGTCCGACACGACTTCAACTCCCTGCACGACACTCCGCGGCACCCCCGCCAGCACAAGGTCGTGAGGACCGGCCTGCGCTGCCAGTATCGCTGCGACGAAGGCAACCATCAGTGGAACCATCAGGGCAACAACGACTCCGGTCCTCATCCTTCGGCGTCGGCCTATCGTGGGTTCCATGCGGAGGCCTCGTAAGCTCAACAATACTCCTTGGGTGTGGCGTCGCCTTGAAACTTTGCTGTTGCTGGGCTTTAATGGGGGTACGCAGATGTCACAGGACAACGGTCCAAAGCAAGACCACGATAGCTGGCTCGACTCTGGCTACCGCAAGGCGGTGGAGCGCGGTGGCGAGCGTGCGGACACTGACTTCTGCACCAGCTCAACTGAATCGAAGCCTCTCTACGGTCCCTGGGACGACGGCCGCGACTACGACGGCGACATCGGCTACCCGGGCGAATATCCGTACACCCGCGGCGTTCAGCCGACCATGTACCGCGGCCGCCTCTGGTCCATCCGTCAGTACGCCGGCTTTGGGACTCCTGACGAGACGAACCAGCGCTTCAAGTTCCTGCTGAAGGAGGGCCAACCCGGCCTTTCAGTCGCCTTCGACCTCCCCACGCAGCTGGGCTACGACTCCGATGACCCACTGTCCGAAGGCGAGGTCGGTAAGGTGGGGGTGGCTATTGACACCCTCGCCGACATGGAAGCGATGTTCGAGGGGATTCCGCTGGATCAGGTCAGCACTTCGATGACCATCAACGCCCCTGCTGCGGTGCTGGTCGCGATGTACGCCGTCGTCGGCGAGAAACAGGGCGTGCCTAGTGACCAGGTTTCGGGCACGGCGCAGAACGACGTGCTCAAGGAGTACGTCGCCAGGGGCACTTACATCTACCCGCCGAAACCGTCCCTCCGTCTCGCGGCCGACCTGATGGCCTACTGCGCCCGCGAATTGCCCCGCTTCAACCCGATCAGCATCAGCGGCTACCACATCCGCGACGCGGGCTCGACGGCGGTCCAGGAGATGGCCTTCACCTTCGCCAACGCGATCGCCTACATCGAGGCCGCTGTGGAACGGGGCGTAAGCGTCGATGAAGTCGGTCCGCGCATCTCCTGGATATTCAATACACAGAACAACTTCCTCGAGGAGGTCGCCAAGTACCGCGCCCTCCGCCGCATGTGGGCGAAGATCATGCGTGAGCGCTTCAAGGCCGAGGACCCGCGCTCCTGGATGTTCCGCACGCACGTCCAGACGGGCGGCGCCACCCTCACCGCGCAGCAGCCGGAGGTGAACATCATCCGCACCGCGCTCCAGGCGCTCTCCACCGTTCTCGGCGGCGTGCAGTCGCTGGCCCTCTCCTGCTACGATGAAGCGCTCGCCCTGCCGACCGAAGAGGCCCAACGCATTGCTGTGCGCACCCAGCAGGTGATCGCCTACGAGAGCGGCGTCGCCAGCACGATCGATCCCTTCGCCGGCTCGTACTACATCGAGGCCCTGACGGACGAACTGGAGCAAAGGGCCTGGGAGTACCTCGACCGCGTGCTCGACATGGGCGGCGCAGTCGCCGCGATCGAGTCGGGCTTCGTCCAGCGCGAGATCCAGGAGGCCTCGTACGCCTACCAGACGGCAATCGACGCCGGCAAGAAGGTGATCGTCGGCGTCAATCGCTTCCGCCAGGAGGACGAAGAGCCGCAGATGATCTTCCGCGTGAACCCGGAGGCTGAGCGCGCTCAGATCGAACGGCTGAAACGCGTCAGGACCGGGCGCGACCAGTCAGCCGTCGAGGCCTCGCTCCGTCGACTCGAGGACGCCTGCCGGGGGACCGAGAGCCTGATGCCCTCAATCGTCGAGGCGGTAAAGGCGTACGCCTCTGTCGGCGAGATCTGCGGCGTCATGCGTGTGGTCTTCGGTGACTACCGCGCGCCGACGGCGGTCTGAGAACCGCCATCACTGTCCCGACGCCCGCGGACGTGGTATAAAACTCTGCACTGTCCTTACCTCTAACCACTGAATCGAGGCTCGCCCGTGTCCTGTCTGCAAGACAAAGTCGCCATCGTCACCGGCAGCTCGCGTGGTCTCGGCCGCGCCATCGCCATTGAGCTGGCGGACCACGGCTGCAAGGTCGTCCTGAACTACTACACGAACAAGGAGGCCGCGGACCAGTTGCTGGCGGAGATACAGGGTAAGGGGCAGGAGGCGATCTGCGTGCAGGCCGGCGTGGCACACCCCGATGACTGCAACCGGCTGATCGAGGAGGCCGTGAAGGCTTTCGGAGGGATCGACATCCTGGTCAACAACGCCGGCGTTAATCGCGACCGCACTGTCCGGCGCATGACCGTGGAGGAGTGGCGCGAAGTGCTCTCGACGGACCTCGATAGCGTCTTCTACTGCACCTACGCTGCGCTGCCGCACATGATCGAGCGCGGTGGCGGCCGCATCGTAAACATGGCCTCGATCGTCGGGCAGATGGGAAACCTCGGGCAGTCCAACTACTCAGCCGCGAAGGCAGGGATCATCGGCTTCTCGAAATCGGCCGCGCAGGAGTTCGCCCGTTTCAACATCACCGTGAACGCGCTCTGTCCCGGCTTCATCGAGACGGAAATGGTGACCAACCTCACGGAGGACGTTCAGAAGGCGCTGCTGGCGAAGATTCCGCTCGGCCGCTTCGGCAAGCCGGAGGAGGTGGCGCAGATCACCCGCTTCCTCTGCACCGAGGGAGGCTACGTGACCGGAGCGCAGATCAGCATCAATGGCGGGATGTACATGCAGTAGGGCCGGGAGCAAGGAGCTAAGAGCCGGGAGTCAGGAGCAAGTAGACGTGACGATTCCGTCGGTAACACGCACGATCACCGTTGGCAAGGTGACGATCACGGCCGCATCGGACGGCGACGCCGAGTTCCCGATGCGTCTCGACCAGCTCTACCCGGGCGTGACGGCTGAAGACTGGAGGCCGTTCCGCGAGCGATATCCCGACGCTTTCGCCGGTGAGGGCGTCCGGTTCCAGTTCAACTCGTACCTCGTGCGCTCGCCGGGCGCGATGCTATTGGTCGACACCGGCATCGGTGAGAGCCCGAACCCCATCCTGGGCAGCGCCGGAGGACTCCTGATGGGCGGCCTCGCCTCGGCTGGCGTGCGGCCCGGCGAAATCGACACCGTCTTCATGACGCACCTGCACCTCGACCACATCGGCTGGAACGTCGATGGGGCGGGCAGGCCGCGCTTCCCGAACGCGCGCTATGTCGTGCACCGCGCGGACTGGGAGGAGTTCACGTCGCCGCAGGTACTCGCGAACCCGGTCTTCGGCCCGGCGATCAAAGCCTCGGTCGAGCCACTGAAGGCGCAGGGCGTGCTCGATCTCCTGGAAGGCGACCACGCCCTGGGCCCAGAAGTCACCGCGCTCTGCACGCCCGGCCACACGCTCGGACACATGAGCCTGCTAATCGCTTCCGGCGGCGAGAAGGCGTTGATCACGGGCGATGTGGTGGGCAACCCGGCCCAGATCACGAACCCGGATTGGAGCGAGCCTTTCGATTCCGACGAGGCGCTGGCTGTGCGCACGCGAACGGCGCTCCTTGAGCGCATCGAGGCGGAAGGCATGAAAGCTGTCGCCGCCGGACATTTCCCCGGCGGAGGCTTCGGGAGTATCGTTCGCCTGGAGGGGCGGCGCTACTGGCAGGCGCTATGAGCGGCACCGCCGTCGAGCAGATCCTCTACCTCCTGGACGAGGCTTTCGAGTCCGAACACGCGCAGTCTCTAATGTCCAACCTTGGAGGCAGTTGGGCCGGAGGACTGGACGTGGCTGCCGCCCGGCGGCGGGCGCACCATCCTGGAGATAGCCAATCACGTTGCGGGCGCGCTGTTCATGTTCGAGAACCACGCGTTCGGCGATGGGGCGCTGACTTGGGAGGATTCACGGTGGCGCCAGCAACGCTCGATCGAGGAGATGACCGCCTGGCTGCGCGAGGCCCATGGCGCCTTCCGTGAGCACGTGGCGAAGCTAAGCGACGACCAGCTCTTGGAGCCGCGGCGGACGCACTGGGGCGAGCTGCGAGAGACGCGCCGGATCATCGCCTCGATGACCGAGCACGGCGTTTATCACGCCGGCGAGATCAACCTGATCCGCGCCCTGCACCAGGGCGACGACAAGTGGTCGTAGCAGGCCGAGCCGATCTTGATTGTTGCCCCTCAGATCTTGATTGTGTTTCAGAAAATCTCTGTTCTTGGGGCCGTCGCACGTTTGGCTTGGCGCCTTGGTCTTGATTGACTTCGACATGATTGTCTTGCTCCGTGAACCTCGTCCATCACCTGCGCTGCCACCTCAATGATCGTATCTCAGAAGCGCCCCGAACTCCGAGGGCCGGGTGTCATCGCAGGGTGAGCCCGCCGTCCGGCCTGAGGTAATATTGGACATTGCGATGAGCCGTTCCGCAGTTGAAGCCTTCGTCTACATGATGGACGAGGCGTTTGAATAGCACGGCGAGCATTCACTGCTGGCGAATCTGCGGGACGTCGACGAGGACATCTGGCGCTGGACGCCCCCGGAGGCCACGCGCTCAATCCGCAAGATCATGGGCCACGTGGGCGCGAGTAAGTTCACGTACGACAACTTCGCGTTCGGCGATGCGAGCCTGACGTGGGACCACCCGGCGGGCGGCCTCGCGTGCACGATGGAGGACCTCCAGAGTCGCGATCCCGTCCCCGGCGGTGAGCCGCCCATGGCCGATGTGTTGGCCTGGGTGCGCGAGGGCCATGCCCGCTTGCGAGAGCATGTCGCCTCTCTTGATGACAGCGATCTGCTGACGCCGCGCCGCCGGCCAGAAGGCGGGACCAGGGAGACACGCTGGATCATCGGCGTGCTGATCGGGCACGACCTCTACCACGCCGGCGAGATCAACCACATCCGCGCGCTACGTCAGCGCAACGACGGCTGGGCGTGGGAGACGGTTTGACTTTTACCCGACGTCACCTATAATCCATACACTATGCGCCAAGCTTGGAGTGCGTTGCCAATATTCGTGTGGATTGCGGTGGCTGTCAGTTCCCTTGGGCTTCCACAGTCGGCGGCAGAGGCGATGGAGATAGAAAGCGATTGTCTTGGACATCTCCGTAGTGCGATCGCCAGAGGCGCGCTCGACGGGCATAGTCGTCGCGATGACGTTACCGGCGAGCAGATAGAGTTTGGACCACGGTTCAGCGGAAGCTTCAACCCTGGAGTATTCAGGGGTTCGGCAGGCGCAGAGCGCTTTCTCGTTTATACCGGAGTCAAAGACTATCTGGCCGTTCGAGGCTGTATCCTCGGCCCGCGTGTCGTTCCGTTCCCGGGGGATTGCATCGACTTTAGTCCATCATCGCACTGCCCTCCGCCTGATGTAGATGGCGATGGGTATTCTGACGGATTCGAGTCATATTATGGATCCGATCCTCAGAGTCCTCTCAGCATTCCCGAGCTCTTGGCCACAGATGAACAGCGCGGCACCAACATATGTAGCGATGGCATGGACAACGACGGCGACGGACATGCGGATCGGCCAGACGCGGGATGCCGCCTCGGCTGCCAGGATTTTGGTCTGACGGACGCCTGCTCAGATGCTGACGGTGACGGCTGGTTAACATATGTCGAGGAGAATCGCGGGTCTGACCCGCGGAGTGCAGGCAGCACCCCCGAGCACCGCGTTGTCGGTCTAACCTGCTCAGATGGCGTGGACAACGATCTGGATGGGTTGGCTGACGCAGCGGATAGCCAATGCCTCTAACCTACGATCCTGAGACCGCCGTCGCGCACTTGCGCGGCGCTGATCCGGCGCTGGCGCGCGTGATCGACACCTACGGCGCGTTCACGCTGGAGCCGCGGGCCGGGATGTTCCGCAACCTGGCGCGCGCGATCTTCTTTCAGCAGCTGGCAGGACCGGCCGCCCGCGCGATCCTGAGGCGCACGCTCGCTGTCCTGGGCGTCGAGGAGGACGACTGGTACCGGCCGCAGCAGTTCCTCGCGGCAAGCGAGGAGGAGCTGCGGGGGGCGGGCCTGTCGCGGCAGAAGCTCGTCTATCTGCGAGACCTGGCCGAGAAGTTCGCCTCGGGCGAGTTGGACGAGGACGGCTTCCACCACCTCGACGACGAGGAGGTGATCGCGAAGGCGTCATCGGTGAAAGGGATCGGTCGCTGGACGGCGGAGATGCTTCTGATGTTCTCGCTGGGGCGGCCCGACGTCCTACCCGTCGACGACCTGGGAGTGCGGAAGGGGATGCAGATCACTTACGGGCTGAGCGAGCCCCCGAAGCCGGACAAGATGCGCCGGATCGCCGAGCCGTGGCAGCCGTACCGGAGTGTGGGCTCGTGGTACATGTGGCGGGCGCTCGACGTTGAGGTGCCTGAGCAGGGGCGTGGGTACAAGGCGGAGGACGGTCGCTAAGACGCCTGCCCTCGCATGTTATGCTACTCGTGCAGGAGTTACCTGAATGGGGCATATTCGCGTTAGTCTCACCATTTCCAATCCGAACAATGGGGACCTAACTGCGACAGTTGAGGCCCTGGTTGATACCGGCGCGACGTTCACGGTCATACCTCGGCCCCTTGCCGACTCGCTGCAACTTCCGGAGATGGGCACCCGCCGCGTGAAGACCGCCACACACGAAGTTGAGCTCCGCCGCACATTCGCCCTCCTCGAGATCGATGGTAAGAGCGAGATCAATCCGGTGCTCGTAAGTGAAACCCTCGACCAGACCCTGCTTGGTGTCTTCACGCTCGAGACGCTCGCCCTCAGCGTTGATCCAGTCTCCGGTCAGCTAAAAGAGGCGGACCTGCTGCTTTACTACGACGAAGGAGGCCCAATATGAACGAAGTCGTCATCGCTGGCGCAGTACGAACCCCCATCGGGACGTTCGGCGGCGCGTTCGCCGACACGCCGGCCACAGAGCTGGGAGCGATCGCGATCCGAGAGGCGCTGAGCCGCGCGAAGGTGATGCCGGACCAGGTAGACGAGGTGATCATGGGCAACGTCCTCTCCGCCGGCCTCGGCATGAATTCCGCGCGGCAGGCATCAATCGCGGCGGGACTTCCCGACAACGTGCCCGCGACGGCGGTGAACAAGGTCTGCGGCTCCGGCCTCAAGACAGTCGCCCTCGCCGCGCAGGCGATCATGCTCGGCGATGCTGATGTAGTCGTCGCCGGTGGAATGGAGAGCATGTCCGGCTCGCCCTACCTGCTGCCGAAGGCGCGCTACGGCTATCGCATGGGCCACGGAGAGATGTGGGACCACATGATCAAGGACGGCCTCTGGTGCGCGCTCGGCGACTGTCACATGGGCATCACGGCGGAAAACGTCGCCGCCGACCACGAAGTCTCCCGGATAGACCAGGACGAGTTCTCCGTCCAGAGCCAGCAGAAGGCGGCCGCGGCGTGGGATAGCGGCCGCTTCGCCGAGGAGGTCGTCGCGGTCACGGTGAAGCAGCGCAAGGGCGACGTCATCATCGACCGCGACGAGCACTTCCGCGCGGACACAAACATTGAGGGACTATCGACGCTGCGAGCGGCCTTCAAGCCCGACGGCTCGGTGACGGCTGGCAACGCGTCCGGTATCAACGACGGTGCGGCGGCTATGGTGGTGATGTCCCGCAAGAAGGCCGAGGAGTTGGGGATCACGCCGATGGCCTCCATCCGCTCTTACGCCAGCGCCGGTGTGCCGCCGCGGGTAATGGGCATAGGGCCAGTGCCGGCGTCGCAGAAAGCGCTCGCGAAGTCCGGCCTCAGCATCGGAGACATGGACCTGATCGAAGCGAACGAGGCGTTTGCCGCTCAGTCTCTCGCCGTCGGGCGCGAGCTCGGCTGGGACTGGGAACGGGTCAATGTCAACGGCGGCGCGATCGCGCTCGGTCACCCGATCGGCGCGAGCGGCACGCGCATCCTGGTGACACTGCTCCACGAGATGAGGCGCCGGGACGCAAGACGAGGCCTCGCGACGCTGTGCATCGGCGGTGGCCAGGGCATCGCGATGGTGGTGGAGAGCGTCAACTAGCCCTAGAGAGCCGGGAACCGAGAACCCAGAACAGGCCTGGTTGGTCTGGGTGTAGGTGCGCAGTGCCCGAATGTGACGTCGCCGCCGAGCTATTCCTCCGCTGGATAAGCGAGTCGTACCCCCGCCGTTTACAGCCGGCGGTCGAAGTCCGGCCGCTGCTCCCGCCGCCGGACGATGGTGCCTGGATCTCTGCCGTCAGCCGTCTGGAGGAGCAGGTCACCAACGCCATCCCGGCGCGCATCGCGCTCTGGGCGCCTTTCGGGGCGGGGCTCCCCGCCGGTGAACCAGCGATGTCCCAGTTCATTGACCACGTACGCGCGGTTGCCGTGGCACTGGGACCGCACGAGCGATCGTATGTCCATTTGCCAATCACCTTACGCCTGCGCAAGGCCGCGGACTCCGGCGGGGTCGTGTCCGTCACCGGCGGATTGAACCCCCATTGGGCTCGGTTCACCGAGCGCGTGATCGGCACATATGACCTAGACTCCACGCGCTTGCACCGGCTGCCGGAGTCCGACGAGCAGCTCGAGCAACTGCTCGACGCAGTGGTCGAGCGCGCGGCGGCGCTAGAGGTGGGGCGAGTGGCGGAGATCGAGACGATTGACGCGTGGACAGTGCAGCGTCTCGACGGCGACGTGGGATTGACGCTGATTGCCCGCCCTCCCGCTGCAGCGGAGGATGTCGGCTTGGCCGTCCGTCGCAACCTCCGGCTGATTCTGACCGAGGCCGGGCAGGAGCTACGCGCACGCCAGGCTGATCTGCGTGCGCTGGTCTTGCTGGGGCACTACGCTCGTATGGAGCAGGAGGGTGCGACGACGGCTATGCGGGGCTACGACCCTGCGGTGTACGCGGGGCTGGACTTCGTTTGTCTGGTGGCTGATGGGCTGGTGAAGCCTCTGATCGCACCCGCGACGGAGCCCGGGTAGCAGTCGCCGCGCCTATTCGGCGACGCGGGAGTACTTGCCGCGATAGAAGAGCAGGGGGTCGCCTTCGGCCGCCTCCCACGCTTCCATCACCTCGCCGATGAAGATCGTGTGGTCGCCGCCGTGGTGCTCTGTGATCGTGCGGCAGTCAAGGTAGGCGAGTGCCCCATCGATGATCGGCGCGCCGCTGCCTGCCAGGTGGTGCGGAAGGCCGTCCAGCCCGTGCGCCCCATCGAACTCTTTCTTGGCGAAGCGGTCCGATATCTCGGCCTGGTCCTCGCTCAGGATGTTAACCGCGAAGACGCCGGCCTGCAGCAGGATATCGTGGGTGTCCGCTGCTTTGTCCACGCAAACCAGCACCATCAGCGGCTCTAGAGAGAGCGCCGTCACAGCGTTCGCCGTCATACCGTGCAGGTCGTTTCCGAGGCGCGTCGTGATGACAGTCACGCCCGTCGCGAAGCGGCCCATCGCGCCCCTGAACTCGTCCTTGGTCGGCGGCATTATCGCTCCTCGGACTCCAGTCTCGCGCGCAACAGTTCAAGGGCCGCCTGAGCAGAATGTCGCCTGATGTCGGAGCGGCCGCCACCGAGGAAGTGTCGTTCGTCTGCGACGCCGCGAGCGTCCGCGACCGCAACGTACGTTGTCCCCACGGGCTTTGCATCGGTGCCACCTCCCGGCCCGGCGATGCCGGTTACCGCGAGACCCATCTCGCTACCTGACCACTCCCGGATCGACTGCGCCATCTCCTGGGCGACCTCCGCGCTTACAGCTCCGAAGGCTTCGATCGTTTCGGACGCTACGCCGATCCGTTCCTTCAGGTGGTTGTCGTAGGCGATAACGCCACCGGCGAAGACCTGGGACGCTCCGGCGACCTCTGTGATCGCCTGGCCCAACAGCCCGCCCGTGCTCGATTCCGCGACGGCGAGCGTCAATCCACGTCTCTGGAGCAGTCGTACGATATCCACCGCGAGCTGTTCAAGTGTCGTTGGCATGGGCGGGTCACGGATTTCGTCTGAACTGGCGCATTGGGCTGAACGCGACCAATATACAACACTGGTGGAAGAAGGAAGAGGGACATGACGAGCCGGTTCTCGTTGGGCATCGGCGTAGCGACAGCGAAGGAAGTCGCCAGCGTCGCGGCTCGCGCGGAGTCCGCAGGCTTCGACGCGGTCTGGACGTCCGAAATGTTCCATGATCCGTTCCTGCCGCTCGCTGCGGCCGCGACCGGCACGTCGCGTATTCGACTCGGCAGTTCGATCGCGCTGGCGTTTGTTCGTAGCCCGTGGGTAACTGCGCTTTCGGCGCTGGACCTCGACGTCCTGTCCGGCGGGCGTTTCGTGCTGGGACTGGGGACCGGCCTCAAGCGCCTGAACGAGCGCTGGCATGGCGTTGCCTACGGGAAGCCGACGCCGCACATCCGCGAGTGTATCCAGGTGGTCCGCCTGATTACGGAGCGCGCGCACGCCGGCGACCGCATTCGCTTTTCCGGCCAGTACTACGATATCGACATCCAGGGCTGGCGGCGGCCCCTGCAACCCGTCCGCGAGCGCATTCCCATCTACCTCGCAGGGGTGCGCGAAGGGATGATCCGGACGGCGGCGCAGGTCGCCGATGGGCTGCTGGGGCATCCTATCTACTCGCTGCGCTGGATCCAGGACGTTGTGCTGCCGTCCCTGACACGCGGGCTGACGGAGAGCGGAGGTAAGCGAGAGGATTTCCACCTCTGCCTTTCAGTATGCTGTGCCGTTAGCGATGACGTGCGGGCGGCGCGGCGCGCCGCGGCGGCAACCATCGCATTTTACGCCACCGTAAACACTTACGAGCCTCTGTTCGCCGCGTTCCCGAAAGAAGTCGCGGCGATTCAGGCGGCGCTCCTACGCGGAGACGAAGCTGCGATGGCGGACGCGGTGAGCGACGAGATGATCGACTTCCTGGCGGTGGTGGGAACGCGCGATGACGCGCGCCGGCTGCTGGAACCATACCTCGCGCTGGCGGACAGCATCTGCCTGACGCCGCCGGATCAACTGATCGACCCGCGAGAGTCGGCATCGTACAGGGAGGCGTTAATTGACGCGTTCGCGACTTAGGGGACGACGCACGACGCGAAGGTGTAGGCGTAGAGCGCGAGGCCCGGCGTGCTAGTGGACACCGTCAGCTCGTGGTTGCCGATTTCGCGATTGTTGACCAAGCGGTACATTCGTGGGGCGTCCACATCGACGAACGCTTTGCCGTTTTGATCAAACACCACGTCTTGGCCCGCGTCTTCTTTATGCAGATGCTGCCCATCCTGGGATAGGTAAGCGCGGCACGTCCGCCCCAGGAGCGGGTTCATGACCAGGTTGACTTCCTTGGCCATGTATCGCACAGTGACGTCGCTCGCGGTCTCGCTACCCCACGGCTTCATCACGTGCTCCTCGTCGGCGCGCCACTCGCCGGAAAGGTAGAAATGACCCTCGGCGTGAGCGCCCGGGTCGCTGTAGACTGCCGTTTCTTTCTCGACATACCCGGTTGGATTCCCGATGCGGCCCCTCTTGTAGCCAAGATAGAGCTCCGGAGTGACGCGATAGCAGACCGCGCCCGAAGCGTCGGAATCACGCACGGGGGGCATCGCATCGGGAAGCTGCGCATCGGGTTGGATCTCTCGCAGCAACGTCTGGATGGCCTGTTCTGTCTCGTCGTAGCCGCCCTCACCGAAGTGGTAGTAACGGATGTAGCCGTCCTTGTCCACCAGGTATTTCGCGGGCCAGTAGCGGTTTGCGTAAGCCTGCCAGATGGAATACCCGTTGTCCATCACGACCGGGTACTCGATGCCGAAAGACTCGATGGCGCGCTTGACGCCGTCCAGTTCCTTCGCGAAGGAGAACTCCGGGGCGTGGACGCCTATCACGGCAAGGCCGTGCTGCTTGTAACGGCGATGCCATTCTGTGACATAAGGAAGCGTCCGGATGCAGTTCACGCAGGTGTAGTCCCAGAAGTCGATGAGCACAGCCTGACCTCGGAGCGACTCTATCGAGACTTGCTCGCTGTTGGCCCAGTATCCGCCGGCCAGTTCCGGGGCATGCACCTGCGCGGGCTCTTGTGTCATCCTGCCTTCCCGATGGGAGAGTTCGCTGGGTATTATATGCGAGGGGTTGAGATGATAGCGGCCGAGACTGGACCTTGTTAGAAGTCGGCGCCATGGCGCCGCACTTCACACTCCTGGGCATCGACGGTCGTGAATACCGTTTGCCGAACTCCGTCGTCGGAGAACCGGCCTTGCTGGTGTTCTTCAAGAGCACCTGCGCCACGTGCGACCTCACGTTTCCGTACCTGAATCGCCTGACTGAGGAATATCCCACAGGCTGGCAGATGTGGGCAATCGCCCAAGACGCGCCCGATGCGGCGCGCGAGTACGCCCGCCGCCAGCGGATTGAATGCCCGGTGTTGATTGACGCCCCTGGTTACGACGTCTCGCGCCTCTACGACCCTGCGGCAACCCCCACACTCTTCCTGCTGGATCAGGGCAGCCGCACGGAATTCGTCACCCACGGCTTCGCGAAAGACGACCTCAATGAGATCTCTCGACGGATCGCATTCGGAGTGGATGTGGAGGCCGTGACAATTGCCCCGCTGGACGACGGCAGGCCACCTTTCAAGCCCGGCTGAAGCCCGCGCCACTTGCGCCCAGTTGGGCGATCGTAGCCACCGTGACGTACCTAATTTTGGGTATAGCTCATGTTCTTGTGGTATGCTAACCTCACGTGAAAAGGTTTTCCAGCTTCCGCAGGATCACCCACCTGCGGATGAGGGTAAGTCAGGTGTCGGCTCCGTTCAGGCTCGATGACCGGACGTTAACCCGCAGCCATTAAGGAGGGTCATCGAGTGGCGTACACAGACCGCACACTCACGTGCGTCGAGTGCAACTCCGAATTCACGTTCAGCGCGGACGACCAGGAGTTCCACGCCAAGAAGGGGTACCAGGAACCGAAGAGGTGCCCGAACTGCCGGCAGGCCCGGCGAGGGTCCCGGGGTGACGGCGGCGGTGGATACGGCGGCGGCGCCCGCCAGATGTACGACGTAACTTGCGATAACTGCGGCGCCCAAACGCAGGTCCCGTTTATGCCCCGCCAGGACAGGCCGGTGTACTGCAGCGATTGCTTCTCCAAAATGAAGCCGCAGCGCTCCTCCGGAGGCGGCGGGGGTCGCTGGTAGACCCGGACTAGACTTCTCGCCGTAAGTTCACCGGCATACGTTGCCGTCTGTGCCCTTTGGCCTGACGCGGCCGCGCGGATATCATTCACTATGATATGAAGCCGCCCATTGCCCGCCGCGGCCCCCTTACGGATGTCACTGTGCTGGACCTCACGTGGGTCCTTGCCGGCCCGTTCGCGTCAATGATCCTCTGCGACCTCGGCGCGAACGTCATCAAGATCGAAAAGCCGCCGTATGGCGATGTCGCTCGAACGACGGGACCGTACATCGGCGATGAGAGCGCCTATTTCTTCTCGATCAACCGTGGTAAGAAAAGCGTTTGCCTCGACCTGAAGAAGGTAGAGGGCAAGGACCTGTTCCTGCGTTTGGTTGAGAAGGCCGACGTGGTCATGGAGAACTTCACCCCCGGGACCATGGACGGGCTCGGGCTGGGCTACGAGGTGTTGAGCGCGCGCAACCCACGTCTCGTCTACGCGGCGACCTCCGGCTTTGGCCAGACCGGCCCGGATCGCGGCCGCCCCGCGCTAGACATCATCGTCCAGGGCATGGGTGGCATTATGAGCATCACCGGAGAGCCGGGTGGCAACCCGGTCCGTCCGGGCAACTCGCAGGGGGACATTACGGCCGGACTCTATACCGCCATCGGCATCCTTTCAGCGCTGCATGAGCGTGTGCACAGCCACACGGGCCAGATGGTCGACATAAGCATGCTGGACTGCCAGATCGCCGTCCTCGAGAACGCCTTCGCGCGCTACTTCGCGACAGGCGAAGTTCCAAGCGCGATCGGCACGCGCCACCCCGCGGCGACGCCGTTTCAGGCGTTCCCCACAAAGGACGGCTGGATCGTCATCGCGCTGTCGTGGGGCGTCGAGAACCAGTGGGAGCTCTTCTGCGCCCTGATCGGACGCAGCGACCTGATCGGGGACACCCGTTTCGAGACGCCCGGCCTGCGCACTCGTCACCACGCGGAGCTGGAGCCGCTGCTCAGCGATGCCCTGCGCCAGAAGACAACAGGCGAGTGGCTGCGTGAGTTCGATGCGATTGGCCTGCCCTGCGGCCCTCTGAACGACATCCCGCACGCCGCCGAGCACCCCCAGGTGAAGGCGCGCGAGATGCTGGTGGATGTGCCGCATCCGGACGGCTTCAGTCTGCGCATAGCGGACACGCCGGTGAGGCTGAGCCGCACCCGCGGCGGCATCTCCGGTCCGCCGCCCACCGCCGGGGCTCACACCGACGAGGTCTTGCGCAAGCTCCTAGGGCTGGCGGACGCGGAGATAGCGGCGCTGCGGCAGGCGCAGGTGGCCTTCGGCCCGCTCCCGAGCCCGGTGCCCCTGGTGCGCGAGCGAGAGGAACGTTAGAGGCGAGTTGTTCAGCCGCCCCGTCTCGCCATTTCCATAGCTCTACAGGCGCAGCACCTCTTCCGTGTGCTCGCCCAGTTCGGGCTCCGGGACCGGCGGGCCTACGGGCGTCTCGCTGAAGGTTATCGGGCACGAGACTACGCGCGTTTGGCCCATTCGCGGATGGTCCATCGTCGCCAGGTATTCGTTAGCGGCAACCTGCTCGTCACGCGCCACCTGTTCGTAGTCCAGCACCGGCGCGCAGAAGATGTCGGCCGCCTCGAGCGCCGGAAGCCACGCCGCGGTCGCTCGCGTCGAGAGGTGCCCGTCCAGGAGCGCGTTTAGCTCGTCGCGGTCACGTATACGCTTCCCCGGGCCGTCCCATTTCTCGTCCGTTTCGAGTTCCGGAGCATCGATCGCGCGGCAGAACGCCGGCCAGCGTGACGGGTCCACACCGCCGATGGCCAGCCAGCCATCGGCGGTGCGATAGGTGTACCACTGCCAGAAGAGGTGCGTATGTCCGCGGCCCGCCTTGGGTAGCTTCTGACCGGACATCATGAAGCTGGTAAGCTCCCACGATTGGGCTGCGAGCATGCTTCCCAGCAGAGATGTCTCGACCTGCTGTCCGATGCCGGTTCGCTCACGACAGACAAGAGCAGAGACGATGCCAAGCGCGAAGGTCAACGCCCCAACGTGGTCAGCAATGGCCGCCCCGGCGGCGTTCGGCGCTTCAGTCTCGCCGGTGACGCTCATAAGGCCGCTCATCGCCTGCGCGAGGATGTCGTTCCCGGGCTTCTTGCCCATCGGCCCCCTGGTCCCGAAGGCGGACGCACCGGCGTAGACGATGCCCGAGTTTTCGGCGCGGAACGCGTCGTAGCCGAGGCCAAGCCTCTCCATCACCCCCGGCCGGAAGTTGTGCGCCACTACGTCGCACCCGCGGGCGAGGCGGAGCGCCGTGTCCCTCCCTGCTTCCGTGGTCACGTCCAGGGCCAGGCTCTTCTTCCCCCGGTTGATCGCCAGGAAATAGGCTTTGCCCAGGAGGCGTCCGACTTCTCCCCAGTCGGGGCGTTCCACCTTAATCACCTCCGCTCCCATATCCGCCAGCAGGAGCGTCGCGTACGGGCCCTGCTGGGCGATCGTGAAGTCCAGAACGCGGATGCCATCCAGTGGTCCGGGCATGAGACGGTCTCCTTCTTTTAACCTGTTCGCGCTACTTTAGCGGATTAGTCTGACCCGCCTGCCTGCAGTATATTTGTTGTCGCACGGAGGTTGCGCTGATGGTCCAGCTTTCCGGGAAACCAATCGAAGCCGTCCTTGACCTGCCTATTCGCTACATCGACCGTTCCCGCGCCTATTACCTGGCTCTGGGCTACGACAACCCGTACCGCTGGGCGCAGAACCGGGACGTGCCATTCGTAGCCTTGACCAGGCCTCTGACTCGCAGCCATGTGGGCCTGATCACCACTGCTGCGCCTTTCAAGCCGGACGCCGGCGACCAGGGTCCATGGGCTCCCTATAACGCTTCGGCGAAGTTCACCGAGGTCTACAGCATGCCCATCGACTCCTCGCCGGACCTCCGGATCGCCCACCTCGGCTACGATCGCAAGCACACCTCAGCCGAAGATATCAACTCTTACTTTCCCCTCCAGCGGCTCAAGGAAGCGGCGGCCGCCGGGCGAATGGGTGGGCTCAACAGCCGGTTCTACGCAGTACCCACGCTCCGCAGTCGGCGTCTTACCACCGAACGCGACGCCCCGAAAATTCTCGACATGTGCCGTGAGGATGGCATAGATGTGGCGATTTTGGTTGCGACCTGACCGGTTTGCCACCAGACCGTGAGTCTGACTGCCCGCCACCTCGAAGCAAACGGCATCCCCACGGTGGTGATGGGCTGCGCCCGCGACATTGTCGAGCACGCCGGTGTTGCCCGATTCCTCTTCAGCGACTTCCCGCTGGGGAACTCCTGCGGGAAGCCGGGCGATCTGGAAAGCCAACGAGGCTTGGTCGCGATGGCGCTCGACCTGCTTGAAGCGGCGCGCGCGCCTCGTACGACGGTGCAATCGCCTTACCGTTGGTCCGAAGACTCGTTGTGGAAGGAGGACTTCTACCGCCTGGACCTGACGCCCGAGCAAATCGCGAAAGCGCGCGAGGAATTCGATACCCAGAAGGCGGTGTTCAAGGCCAAGCTGGAGTCGTCGAAGGGTTAGGTGCGACCACAGCGGCGCCCCTGGGCAAGAGGCGCGGCGGAGGCCGATCCGTTAGTGCCTTCCTCATCCCCTGACAGGTTTGACCCGCGCTCGGCCATTCCATACGATCTGCGAAGACCAAGGAGCCGCCCATGAAGATCACTCAGGTCAAGGTCCGTCTCTTCGAATATCCGATGCCGAAACCCTTCCATCCAACGTGGCAGCCGCTTCCGACCGTTAACGCACGCATCCACATGGTTGAGGTGCACACTGACGAGGGTATCGTCGGCATCGGCTCGGGCGGCGTGCCCGTGCGCTGGGAGGTGGCGGGTCTGTTTCTTGCTGGGCAGGACCCGTTCGACATCGAGCAGCACGTGGCGAATCTCCGCTCCATGGCGTTCTTCGTCGGGCGACCGTGGCCGGTCGAGATCGCTTTGTGGGACATCATCGGCAAAGCGACGGGCCAACCGATCTACAAGCTGTTGGGCGGCGGTTCGTCGAAGCTCAAGGCGTACGCCTCCAGCGGCGAGTGCCGAACGACCGGCCCGCGGGTAGACGCGGCTCAGCAAACGGTGGCAGCGGGATTCAAGGCAATGAAGCTGCGCTTTCACAGCCCGGACGTGCGCGACGACATCAAGACTCTGGCGGCGGTGCGTAAGTCCGTCGGCAACGACATCGATATCATGGTGGACGCCAACTGGGGTTGGCGCATTGTACCTGACCGGCAGCCCCACCGCTGGGACCTCAAGACAGCGATTTACGCCGCAAAGGCGATGGAGGACTACGGCGTGTACTGGTTGGAGGAACCGCTGGACGCCTACGACTACGAAGGGCTCGCGGAACTGCGGTCCCGGCTGACTACCCTGCGGCTGGCGGGCGGTGAGCTGAACCGCGGCCCGGAAGAGATCAGGATCTATCTGGAGAAGGGCTGCTTCGACGTCTACCAACCGGACTGCACGTTCATCGGGGGCATCTCTACGACCCGCAAGATCGCCGCGATGGTGCAGAGTGCGGGCAAGGTCTTCACTCCGCACACATGGACCAACGGCATCGGCATGGTCGCCAATCTGCACTGCGCAGCGGCCGGGGAACGTGTCCCGTACATCGAATTCCCTTACGACCCACCGAACTGGATGCCGGAGGACCGCGATTTCATCTTCAAGGAGCCTTTGCGTATTGACTCCGAGGGATACGTGCAGCTGCCACAGGGCCCCGGCTTGGGGATTGAGCTAGATGAGGAGAAGCTCGATCGCTACGAGGTGCCAGAGCGGGGTCAGTTGGTCTAGACTTTACCGATCCTTCACTGACTTGGGCGCCGGCGTTTACCCATCTCGTAACCTGGTAACTGTAGTCTTGTGATGTGATGACAGAAACGGATCGCCAAACCGACGCGCAGTTCGTCGTGGTTGTGCTCCAGGGGGACGACATCTCGCGAATGATCTGGCCGGACACCTGGACGGCCCAGGCCTACGCGCAGGGACTTCGTGACCAGGGGGTGCCCGCGGAGAACATTCGCGTGTACCGGACTCAGAGCGTGCGCGCCACTCGCGCGACCGTCGCCCCTTCGTTCGAGTACTAGACCGGCTCCACGCCTACGATATTCCGCCGAATCCTGTCGCCATGCCCTCCAGATGGGCGATGTCGTTCAGGCGCCAGAGGATCCGCCGGTCTCCCTTCGCGCGGATCGACGTGATGCTGGCGTTGAAGGGATAAAACGCGTAGTCGCGTTCTAGACCCAGGACCAGGCTGACATACGTCTGGATAAATCCCGCGTGGGTGACGATCGCCACGCGCTTTCCTTCGTTCGCGGCGACGATCTCGTCGACCGCTGCGCGTACACGCCTACGGGCGTTCACGCTGCCTTCGCTGCCGGGAAAGGCATCCCACGTCCCTTCTGAGATGATGCGCTCCGCGACGGCGGTCTGCTCCCGGGCCGGCAGTAGACGGATATCGAAGTCGGCTTGTCCCAAATCCACTTCCCTGAGGTCCGCCTTGGACATCACGCCGAGTCCAGCGGGGTCGGCGATGGCAGCTGCCGTCTGCTGCGTTCGCCGCAGGGGGCTGGCGTACACGGCGTCAAGCCGCTGGCCTGCCAAGCGCACTCCCAGCCGTCTGGCGTGCTCACGGCCCACATCGGTCAGATCCGGATCGCCGCTCGTCAGGTCCTCCCCGGTGTTGCCCTGGGACTGCGCGTGCCGCACCAGGTAGAGACGGGTCGCCTCACCGCCGATAAGCAACGCCGCGCGAAAGAAAGCGTTGATCGGGTCGCCGGCCGGTTCGGGGCGCGCGGACATAGTGCCGCCCATCATATTCCGTGCACCGGATAGCTTCGATGGTGCAGATGCTGCTATTGTGATGAGCCGTGGCGATTCAGACCGGCGTGAGCTACTTCTCCACCCGCGACCTTAGGCAAGTGCGCCCGGACCTGCGAGAGATGGCCGATCACGGGTGCAGCTACGTTGTTCAATGCTTCACCGAGACCGACCTCGCGTACTACCGCGACACGATGGGCGATATCTCTACGGCGACCAAGGACGCCGGGCTGGAAGTCTGGTACGACCCGTGGGGTCTGGCCGGGATCTTTTCAGGCGAGACGTTCACGCGCTTTCCGCTGGAGCATCCGGAGACGTGGCAGGTCCTTTCGGACGGTCGGCGCGTCGGTGCCGCGTGTCCGAACCATCCGGAAACCCGCGCGTTCCTGCGGGGATGGATCGATGCCTGCGCAGCGGCGGGCGGGGACGTGCTCTTCTGGGACGAGCCTCACTTCTATGCGACGCTCTGGCGGGGCGACCTTTCGGGCGCGTGGGCATGCCGATGTCAGGTCTGCCTCCAGCTCTTCCATGATCGCTTGGGTCACGCGATGCCGTCGGAGTTCACGCCGGACGTTCGCACGTTTAGAGAGGCGTCGCTCCTCGAACTGCTGACGGAGCTATGCCGCCACGGACGCGAACAGGGGCTGCGCAACGCGCTCTGCCTGATACCCACCGATGTCGGCGCGCATGGCTTCCCCGAGCCCGAGCAACGGCTGCGGCGCGCGCTTGAGCGGCGCTTGACGAACGCTTCGGAGGGAGCGATCGAAGCGATGATGCACATCGGTGTCGCCGACTTCGAGTCAGCAGCGGCGATTCCGGACCTCGACGTCTTCGGTTGCGATCCGTACTGGTACCTGTTCGGCACCGAGGCGGAACCATTCATGCATACATTCAGCGAGGCTGCGGCGAAAGCCGCGCAGCGGCGCAAACTCGGCCTGCAGCTCTGGGTGCAGGCGTTCTCCGTGCCTGACGGGCGTGAGGAGGAGTTGAGGACCGGACTGCGTGTGGCCGAGGACGTGGGCGCCACTCATGTCGCGGCGTGGAGCTTTCGTGCGACCGAGTCGATGTCGCAGATTCGCTGCGCGCGGCCGGATGTCGTCTGGCGGATCATCGGCGAGGAGTTCCGGCGCCTGCGCGAGGCTTAGGCTCGCGCTGTTACACCCCACGTATCTGCTTGAGGTGCGCCAGGTCGTGGTCCGACTTGTGGCGAATCAGCGCTCGTAGCGTCATCCGGCCATATTCAGGCTGAATGTAGGTGCGCTCCCAGTCCTCGTCCGTCAGCAGCCGCAAGATCTCCAGATTCGCACGACGTGCCGCGGAAAAGGCTTCGAGCGCTGCGGTGGCGTCTCGCTGTCGGTAGTGCAGCGCGGCCGCCCACTTCTCCTGGTCGTAGGGCTGCAGTTCGGGCGTGTCTTCAGCCAGCGTCTGGCGAATGCGCCAGCCTGTAACCACCTCGGTGTCCGCCAGATGGACCGCTACTTCCCCTGCGGACCAGCCTTCGGCGGCCGCCAGGCCGGCTTCGCTCAGCGCCTTCGCGATCATTGCCGGCGCGATGGCCATCCCTCCCAGCGTGTCCCTGGGCATCTCCGTGTCTACTCCACAGATGGCGCAGTGCCGTCTGATCGTCTCGATATCCATCACTATCCTCCTCCCGGAAACTCAGTCGAACACGCCGGCGATGCCAAGTCCCAGGGCTACGGTATTGTACACAGCATGCAGGGCCACGCCGGCGATGTAGAAGTTGCGGCTCGCCCTGGGCAATGGCGCACGGCCCTGCGCCCAGTCAATGACAGCGTAATTGATCCCGAGTCCAACTATGTAGCTCGCTACCGCGTGCAGTCCGAGGGTCACCGAAAACCGGTACAGGACGAACCAGTCCTCAGGATCGTCCACGTAGACCGTCACATAAACGATGCTTTCGATGATCCCGAAGACGAGACCACCGAGTGCGGCCAGCAGAGCAGTAAAGACCTGGCTCCTTAGCGCTTGGGGCCAGCGGATGAGTGCGATGTATACACCCGTCGGTTTGAGCGCCTCTTCGATAACCGGCGCGCCGATCACAAGTACCAGGAGGAAGTTGAGGCTCTGAGATTCCTCGACGAACGCCCCGGCGATGCCCATGAGCCCGCCGACAGCGGCCAGGGCCACCGCGAAGATGTACTGGTAGGCACGCGCTCGTCTTTGTTGCTGATCCGCAGGTGGCGTGTCCGGGTATGCAGCGCCCACGCGAGAACTTTGATTAACCGCGCGGCAGCGACAGGCCGCGCCCGGCTATGATGCCGCGCTGAATCTCACTGGTGCCGGCCGCAACGGTCAGCGCGGCGGCGAACAGGTAATACTGCTCAAGGCGCCCGCCCAGCGGCGCCCAGCCACTGCCCGGCTCCAGCATCCCCGCCGTGCCCAGGATCTGCATCCCCGCACCCCCCAGTCGCTGTTGTAGCTCCGAGCCGAACAGCTTGGACATCGAAGCCTCCGCGTTTGGTATCTGCCCCTTCGCCTGCATCGAGGCGACTCGATAGGCCAGCATCCGTCCGGTCTGGAACTCGATTGCCAGTTCGGCCAGCTTGTTGCGGACCGGCCCTTCTTCGATGACACGCCCGCCGTTGCGACTAGCCTGCGCCGCCCACTCCAGCAGCTCCTCGAGCGTTCGATAGCCCGCGACCACGCGGTTGATTCCTGATCGTTCGAAGTCCAGCGTGGCGGCGGCGACGTACCAGCCGCGATTCAGTTCGCCCATCAGACAGTCGCGCGGGATGCGCACGTTCTCGAAGAAGAGCTGGTTGAACGTGTGGCGACCCAGCATGTCGACCAGCGGCCGGATCTCGATACCGGGCGTCTTCATGTCCAGGATGAAGTAGCTGATCCCCTTGTGTTTCGGGGCGTCCTGGTCGGTGCGGGCCAGCAGGATGCAGTAGTCCGCTTTGTGCGCGAACGACGTCCAGATCTTCTGCCCGTTGACGACGAACTCGTCTGCATCCGCCACGGCTCTCGTCTCCAGTGAGGCGAGGTCCGACCCCGCGCCGGGCTCGCTGAACCCCTGGCACCAGACCTCTTCGGCCGCCGTGATGCCCGGCAGGTACCGGGCTTTCTGCTCGTCAGAGCCATACAGGATAATCGTCGGCCCCACGCGGTCAGGGCCAACGCCGAGCTGCGTGGGCGCGCGGTGGTAGGTCATCTCCTCGTTGTAGATGACCTGCATCATGTGTGACGCGCCCATCCCCCCATGGTCCTGCGGCCAGCCGAGCGTCAGATACCCCTTCGCGGCGAGCTTCTTCTGAAAGACAAGTTGCGCGGCCCAGCGTTCTTCGCCGCCCTCCCCTAGCGCGCCGAGGACACCGCCCTCCTGGTCCGGCATCTCGTCGCGGAGAAACCCCCGGATCTCCTGGCGGAAGGCCTCTTCTTCGCGGGTAAAACTGAACTCCATGTTGCTCTCCCTGAAACGGCGACAGTATACAACAGCAGCCTCCGTGACGCGTCCGGCGAGATGCCGGAGCGACCCAACGAGCGTTATCTGATAGTGGACCGCGTAATGAAGAGCTTCTTTGTGCCCTTGCTAATTGCCATCGCCGTGCTCGGGCCATCGTGTGCCGATGGTCAGTCGCAGGACGGCCGCCGAACGCCTTCACCCGCCTCCACGCCTCGGCGCACACCGTCGCCCGCGGCGTCGCCATCGCCGACGCCACAGCGGGCGCTGGGCCTGGCAGACGTGTTTCCGCCGCGTGATCTCTCGGTCCTGGGGCTCGACCCTTCCCGTCTCCGCGTACTGATTGCCACAGGCGACGTGATTCCGGCGCGCTACACGGACGTGACGATTCGCAATCGCGGCGACGATTTCCTGTATCCAGTCGTGGCAACCAGGGACATCACGTCCACCGGGGACATCACGCTGATCAACCTTGAGGCGCCCCTCATCGCGAGCTGCCCGTATCATGACTCCGGCTTCGTGTTCTGCGGGCGGCCCGGGTTCACCGCCGCGCTCCAGGCAGCGGGCGTGGACGTTGTGACGCTGGAGAACAATCACACCGGTAACTACGGTGCCGCCGGAATCGACGAGACGATCGCGCACCTCGATGCTGCCGACATCGCCTGGGCGGACCGTACATCAGCGGCGATGATCGGCGTACGTGGCCTCACGTTCGGCTTCCTCGCTTTCAACGGCGTCGGCGAAGCGATCGACCGGAAGGCGATGGCGGCACAGATCGCGGCGCTGCGGCCTCAAGTGGACGTTTTGACGGTCTCCTTCCACTGGGGCGCGGAGTACGTGTCGCTGCCGCAGGCGGCGGGCGGCGTCGCGCCTGACGACCCGATCGAGATCGCGCACCTGGCGGTCGACAACGGCGCGGACCTGATCATCGGCAACCACCCGCACTGGGTGCAGGCAGCGGAGTTGTACAAGGGGAAGTTCATCGCCTACGCGCACGGGAACTTCATCTTCGATCAGATGTGGAGTTACGAGACGCGCGTCAGCGTCATCGGTCGGTACACCTTCTACGACGACACGCTCGTGGGCGTGGAGTTCGTCCCGACTCTAATTGAGGATTATGCGCAGCCAGGGCCAATGGCAGGCGCGGAGGCGCAGGCGGTGCTGGATGGAATGAAGGCGGCGAGTGAGCAACTGGCGGCCCGCAGATCGCCAGCGCCTTCTAGCGCCCCTTGAACTCCGGTTCCCGCTTCTCCGCGAACGCACGGGGACCCTCCCGCGAGTCTTCGGTGCTCTGCGCGATGAACATCGCCTGCTGCGCCAGGTCGAGCGCGGAATCCAGCGTGACGTCCTGCGAGCGATAGGCCAGCCGCTTCGCCTGCTGGATAGCCACGGCGGGTCCGCTCACCAGCCTGGCAGCGTATTCTCGTGTGTATGTGATCAGCTGCTCGTCCGGAACCACTGCGCTCACGTAACCCATCTCGAGGGCCTCTTTAGCGTCGAAAAGGCGGCCGGTCCAGATCAGGTCGAGCGCCTTCGCCATGCCGACGATGCGGGGGAGGAAGTAACAGCCCCCGTCGCCCGGGATGAGCCCCATGCGGACGTAGGTCATTCCGAAGCGGGCGCTCTCCGCTGCGAAGCGCATGTCGCACATCGAAGCCATGTCCATCCCGGCCCCCACCGCTGCGCCGTTCACTGCGGCGAGGTACGGCTTCTCCATGATCGAGACGAGGCGCGGGATGCGCTGGACGCTGTCGCGCAGAAAGTTACGGTTGTCGACAGGCGAACGGCTGCGGTCCACCAGGGAGATGCCCTCGCCGCCACGGGCAACGTCCGCACCCGTGCAGAACCCCCGCCCGGTGCCGGTCAGGATTACGGCGCGGATCCCGTCGTCCGTGTGCGCGTCGCTTAAGGCATCGAGCCACTCGTTGAGCATCAGCGGCGTGAAGGCGTTCATCCGCTCCGGCCGGTTCAGAGTGATCGTAGCGATACCGTCTGATTTTTCGTAGGTGATCTGTTCGTACATCAGGTGCTCCTTGGAATAACAGCGCGCTATCTCATCAAAATTCCGCCGTCCACGTTGACCGACTGGCCGGTGATGTAGTCGGCGGCCGGGGACGCTAGAAAGGCGACGACAGAAGCCATCTCGCGCGGCTCCGCCTGACGGCCGAGCGGGATGAAGAACCGGACTCCCTGTTTGATCGCGTCGAACGGGATGCCCATGCGATCGCCGGTGCGCTGGAACGTCCCATCCATCATGTCGGTGTCCGTGGAGCCCGGGCAGAGCGCGTTCACGGTCACCTTATGCGGCGCGAGCTCTTTGGCCAGCATTTGGGTCAAGCCAACCACGGCGAACTTTGCGGGCGTATAACCGCCGTACTGCGCCTGCCCCTCACGCCCGGCGAGCGAGGATATGTTGATTATGCGTCCGCCCTCGTCCTGCTCCACCAGGACCTTTGCCGCCGCCTTGCAGCAGTGATAAACGCCATGCAGGTTGACGTCGATCTCGCGGTACCACTCGTCATCGTCCATCTCCCATAGGCTCTTCTTGCCTGAAACGAGAGCTAATCCAGCGTTGTTGACGAGTATATCGACTCGCCCAAACTCGCGCCGTGCGGCATCCACCATACCGCGTGCCTCGACCGGCTTCGTAACATCAACGTCCAGCGCCAGCGTGCGGCGGCCCAGCGCGCTGATCTCTTCGGCGACCGACTCCAGACCAGACCACCCGGCCTCGCGTTCATGCGGCGGGAACGACTTGGGCGCCCGCTTCAGCGCGGTCACCGCTACGTCCGCGCCGTCTTCCGCCAGACGCAACGCGATCGCCCGTCCAATTCCGCGCATCCGGGCGGCGCCTGTCACGATGGCGACCTTGCCGGCGAGCGCACCCATTAGCCGGCCGCCTCCGGCGCCGGTGGAACCACCAGTTGCCCTCCCAGTCCTCGCCGCTCAGCCAGTGACCACAGGACGAGGCTTAGCAGGACAACAACAGCAAGGAAACCGGTCAGGCCAAGGAACGCCGTCTGCGTGTCCCGCCAGTCGACGAGGGCGCCCGCGATCACCCCACCTGTAGAGCCGAGCCCGAAGCCGGCGAAGAAGGAGATACCGTAACTGCGACCCACCGCGCCCGCCGGTGAGTAGTCCGCTATGAGCCCTGTGAATACGGGCTGGTTCGCGAAGTAGAGGAAGATGAACAGCGAAGCGAACAACACCAGGGCGGCTCCCCCGCTCACGGCTGTCAGGACCAGCGCCGGCAGCGTCAGGATGCCGATCACCGGGGCCATGCGCTCAAGGCGGATACCCTGCGAAATCGCCCCGCCCACTATCTGGCCAACGGCGCCCATGATCAGCGCTACGGTAACGAACGCCGCGCCGAAGTCCTTATCGACCATCTCCTCCAGGTGCTTGGGCAGGAACGTGATCACTCCGCGATAGACGACGCCGCTGACCACGAATGCGGCGTAGACCAGTAGCAGCGGCGCCCAGAGTTGGTTTCGCTTCGAGCCATTCTCCGCGGCCCGAAGCGGTTGCCCGCGCTCCAACACCTCGCTCTCTCCGTGTACCGGTAGATGCGCGGTTGCGAGGATGAAGGCGAGGACTGCAGAGAGAGCGGCCACGGCGAAGAACGCGAGCCGCCAGTCGACAGCGAGCGCCAGTCCTATCGCGATCGCCGGGGCTATGGCTTGACCAAGGTTGCCGGCCACCCCGTGTAGCCCGAGCGCCAGGCCGCGTTGCTGCACCCCTTGGGCCATCGCCGAAAGACCCGCCGGATGGTAGAGACCAATCGACAGCCCGAGGCCCGCCAGCGCTGCCGCGAGAAACCACTCGTTCGGCGCCAGTGCGACACAGACCGCCATCACCGTCGCGCTGCTGAACGCGTACACGAGAACGCGGCGCGAGCCCAGCCGGTCCGTCAGGAACCCCGCTGGAATGGCGCTGCTCCCGAACGCCCAGCCGAAGACGGAAGCGATCGCTCCGCTGATCACGGCCCGGACCCCGAAATCGTCCTCGATGCGTGTCAGCAGAGCCGGATACGTAAGCTCCATGATGTGGACGAGGGCGTGCGCCGTGGCGACGTGACCGATCAGGCGGCGTTCGTTCGGGTTCATCGGTATCGCCGATTATACGGCACGATAATCGGCGATACCGAGTGCTTAGAGTAGTCCTTCTCTCCGAAGGTCCGTCACGGCGCCCTCAAACGCGTCTACTGTTAGGTCGGTGTCGGTCTCTGTATGCACGCCGGAGACAAATCCTCCGGCTCCGCCCATCAGGTCAACGCCGCGGTTGAGCATCGCCTTCTTGAGCGCCATTGCGATTGCACCGGACATCCGCGGTGGTGTGCCGTTGGTCGAGGGCCATTCGATGCTGTCGCTGGGCCGGGCAACCTCATGACCGAGCACGATGTGGAAATAGGACGCCAGGCCGTACACCGCTCCCGCAACCCCGGTCCGCGCAAGTACCTTGTTGAGCGCGGGCACGAGGCGACCCGCCAGGGCGTCCGCATGCTCGTGGTGCTCGCCCGTCTGGACCATCGAGAGCATCGCGACTCCGGCCGCTGCGGAAAGTGGGTTCGCGTTGAACGTCCCCGGATGCTGCACGCGACGCTCGGCGTTCCACGCCGCGTCATCGCGGAACTCGATCATTGAGATGATGTCCGCCTTCCCGGCGACCGCCCCGCCCGGAAGCCCGCCCGCCAGGATCTTTGCAAGAGTAGTCAGATCGGGCGTGACGCCATAGCGCTCCTGGGCTCCCCCGGGCGCGACGCGGAAGCCGGTGACAACCTCATCGAAGATTAGCACCGTATGATGTCGCTCGGTCACGTCCCGCAGGTCTGCCAGGAATTGACCATCCAGCGGTAGCGTCCCCCAGGACGCGCCCGTCGGCTCGATGATGACGGCGGCGACGTCGCCGACGGCAAGTTTTTCGTTCACCGCGCCAACGTCGTTTTGCGGCACACTCAGCGTGTTGCCAGAGACGCTCTCGGGGACCCCTGCTGCGTGAGGAGAATCGGACTCCGCGGAGCGCGCGCCGGAGACTGCGTCATGCCATCCGTGGAAGTGGTGATCGAACTTGAGTACTTTGTCGCGTCCGGTGTACGCGCGTGCCAGCCGGATCGCCATCAGCGTCGCCTCCGTGCCGGAGCTGGTGAAGCGCACGACCTGCGCGCTCGGCACTATCTCGCTGACCAGCCGCCCCCATGCCATCTCCAGGCGGTGATTGGCTCCATAGTGCGTCCCCTTCCACGCCTGCTCCGCCACGGCCTGCGTGACGCGCGGGTGGGCATGCCCTAAGAAGAGCGCGCCGTGTCCCATCGTGTAGTCGACGTACTCGTTCCCGTCCACGTCCCACTTGCGGCTGCCGTGAGCGCGATCGACGTAGATCGGGAACGGAGATACATAACGAACGTCATGAGTGACCCCAGATGGGAACAGCTGCTGCGCCTCTTCGTACAAACGCCGCGAAATCCGGTGCAGGCGGTTGTAGGTGCCGAGTATCGTCTTTGGCCTGGCCACGGCACAGAGAATAGCAGAGCCACGAGTCGCGCGGCTACATGAGGATTCGTTGACGGGTCACTAGCGCAGGGCTAAGCTGCGAAATAGATGGCACTTGAATGGAATGGCGCGCTGACCCTCGCCATTGTCGTCAGTACTGGCGCGGCGATAGTCGGCATCCGGATCTTCACCAACGGCGCCAAGGACGACTCATCAGTATTGGACGAGGTGGAAGAGGTCGCCATGCCCGACCTGGTCGGCAGCGAGAGTCAGCTGCCGGACCCCGACTAGTCCACCTCCAGCTCGCGCAGGCCCGCAAAGGCGTTCTGTTCCGAAATCTGCTCCTGAAACGCCGCCAGGAACCGCCCGCTACCGCGAAATCTGCCCCCCGCCACAGTTATGCGCTCCACGCGTGACTCGCAGCCGAGGCAGACTATCCAGCCTGTCCCCACGGTCTCATCCTGGGTCAAGTAGTCCCAACGAACGCCGAGCTCCCCGCGATGACGACACATCCTAGCAAGTAAGACGCTCGAACCGTCAGTCGGATACACGATCGGCGAAGGAAATTTCCCGCGAATTAACGCAGGTCGTCGCGCGATTGGGAGCGTGGGCGGTAGTATGGTGCCAGCGGGAGGTCTCTCATCGTCAGCAGACCCACAGACCTGCTGCGAGCCAGCGCCGGCACACAGTTCGCAATGATCGAAGCCGTGGCGGTATCTCCGGCGATTCCCCCGGGGATCATCACTTTCACGGGCGGGCGGCCGTCAATCTCGATGATGTCCCTCGGGTCCTTTGCCCCGAGGGACATCTCCAGGTCCAGCCTCACCACCTCGCGCCGCCCCATCACGCCCACCGCCGACTGCCGTAGCCCCATCACGAAGCCCTTCTCCACTGAGAAGTACTCGTTCTGACGCCGCTCCGGCGCGATCACCGGCTCCAGCGTCTCTGAAACGTCGTCCAGCTTCCATCCCATCGTGTCGGCAACCATCAGCGCGGACTCCCGCAGGCCCACATGGCCGATGCCGCCGGAATTCGCCCCCTGCTGGAACGCCTTCACACTCAGCCCCACACCGGTCTTCCGCTGCAACTGCATTCGTCGCGTCGAGGTGTCAACCACTCGCTGAACGTGAACGGACTTGACTTGCCGGCTAACCGTCGCCAGCGCAAGCGGCAGCAGGTCCATCACAAAGCCCGGATTGACGCCCGTGCCCAGGACTCGCACCCCGTGATCGCGGGCCCGCCGGTCCAGCTTCTGCGAGATTTCGGGATACCTCGTAAAGGGGAACGACAGCTCCTCACAGCTTGAGACAATGCTCTTTTCGGCCGCAAGGATCGCCATCATCTGCGGGTACACCTCCGTCAGAGATGACCCCGTGCAGTGCACTACAACGTCGGCATACACATCGTTCAGGAGCGCGTCCGCGTCGTAGGACACCGTGACGCCCAGGCTGCGACCCAATCCGGCGACGTCCCCCAGGTCCCGTCCGGCGACCGCCGGGTTCGCATCGATGGCGCCCACGATCTCAACCTCGGGCCCCTCCAGGACGGCCCGTACGACCTCCGCGCCGATCGCGCCGATGCCATAGTGGATCGTGCGCACTCTCTCCTGGTGCACGTACGCCTCAACGTTGCGGGGCGTCGGCGCGAACGCTGTGTTCTCCCGCTCCTGATAATCCCCCGATCCGCCGTCCGTCATCGCACCCCCTTTACGTAACATTATGGCCCAAAGCGTCGAGCTAAGCTAGGCAGAGACTTACCCGTCAGGACCACAAGACGCGAAAAACTCCAGGGCTGCATGGTTGAAGATCTCCGGCTGCTCGAAGTGGACCGAATGCCCCGCGCCC
The DNA here is from genome assembly GCA_964558415.1 of uncultured Dehalococcoidia bacterium. GTDB lineage: Bacteria > Chloroflexota > Dehalococcoidia > SM23-28-2 > RBG-16-64-32 > CAZLDI01. The sequence goes on along the minus strand of CAZLDI010000004.1, from coordinate 27,204 downwards.
GGCACTACGATCATGCGAGCGTTCGGGAGCAGCCCTTGCGCCACCTCCATCAGTGATACCGGCATTACCTCGTCATGCTCTCCGCCAACGAACAGGACGGGTGTCGTCAGGGCACCCAACGCCTCCCGTGTCGCCCCGGTATCAGGCGCCCGCTCAAGCGCGCGCAGTCGTTGCACTTGCGCGTCTGACTGTAATCTGCTCGGGCCGTGCTCATTCAGCAGTCGGATCTGCTTGTACAGGAACGCCCGGTCCTTATGTTTACCGGAGAAATCCCGCGCCAGCGCCCGCTTCACCCCGTCCTCCCTTCGGCGCTGCCACACCGATTGTGCCTGTGAGCGCACGTCGTCACTGGACGCCAACCACACTTCCCTGCGCATCCCGGCGAACGTGTTGGCCATGACCAGCCCCCGCACTCGCAGAGAGTTCGCAAGCGCGAATGCTAGGCAGGTAAACCCGCCCATGGACTGACCCACCAGGAACGCCTCGCCGATCTCCAAATGCCTCAACAGACCAGCCAGATCGTCGCTGAATGCTGCCGGACCCCAATCGTCTCGGTCCACGGACAATCCCCAGCCTCGCTGGTCAAACGTTATGCAGCGGTAACGCCGGCTGAACTCCGGCACCTGCTGCCACCAGCTAATGTGGTTGCCTCCAGCGCCGTGCGCCAACACGACCGGGAATCCCTTCCCTTGCTCCTCATAGTAGAGTTCGATCCCGTTTACGTTCGCGAAAGGCACAGTATCAGCTCACCCCGCGCCCCCATTGGAAGCGCCGTCTCCCCACATCTGTGGATAACTTCTAGGCATGAGTTATAGCAATTACCCCACTGATACCATACAATGAAGTCAGATGCCACGGGCCACGAAGCAACCGTCCCCGGAGGACGCGCCGCCCCGCAGTAACAGGGGTGCCCGCACGTTCCGCTCCATCCTCCCCTTCCTTGCTGCGCCTCCCGCGAATCCTCAAGCAGATTCGTCGCACCCGGATCCCATACCCCCGGCTACATCGACCAACGGTTCCAGCGGTGCCGCAAGGGGACGGCGCGTCCGTCCTGCTGCCGACCCACCGGAGGAGAATCGACCAGTCGCCAGCGCTTCACCCGAAGCCGAAAAGCCGAAACGCCGTCGCGGCAGCCGAGGGGGTCGACGACACCGAAAGGCTGGTGCTGCTCAGCAACAAGACAGCCTCGACGCGTCCGCTGGCCCAGTCCCGGCTCCCCCACCTTCCGATATCCGCCCGCCCCGATCACGCGCGAACGCCCCCAAGCCGACTTCTCCCGATCGCAGGCCGTCGGGCCGGAGCAGACAGGCCGAGGCGACGGCACAAACGGGTCTCCGCGCATCCGAACGGCAGCTGCAACCCCGCACCAGGCGCGGAACCGGGAGCGCATCCGCCTCCGGAGATCGGAGGGCGCGGCAGGCACAGACCGTAACCAGGACGCGGTCGACGTTAGCCAGGGCACGCGCCCGCATCCCCGTCACGGGGGCGCCCACGGACCAGGTGCCAGAACCATTCGCTCACAACGCCGAATACGAATTCGCTCGAATCCTCGACTTCTACGGGATCGAATGGCAGTATGAGCCCCGCTCCTTCCCTCTGCGCTGGGACAACGGCCACGTCACGGAAGGTTTCACTCCGGACTTCTACCTCCCGGACCTGAACCTCTTCGTCGAGCTAACCACGCTCAAGGCGAACCTGACCGCCGAGAAAAACCGAAAATTGCGGCTGATTAAGGAGCTGCACCCAGAAGTCAACATAATCATGCTCAAGAAGCGCGACTACCTACGCCTCCTGGCCAAGTATGGCTACGGCCCGCTCTCTCCCGGACAGGTCCCGGACATCGACCGCGTTCTCATCACCAACAGCAGGCTCCAGCAACGCATCGGGCAGCTCGGCGCTCAGATCAGCCGCGACTACGCCGGTAAAGAGATTGTCCTTATCGGTGTCTTGCGCGGCGTGCTCTGTTTTGTCGCTGACTTGATGCGCCATATCTCCGTCCCGTGCGCCGTGGACCTGATGGCGATATCTTCGTACGAGGGAAACGGCTCAGCAGCCGTGCGCATTCTCAAGGACCTGGATGAGAATATCAAGGGGCGGGACGTGATCCTGGTAGAGGACATCGTCGATACCGGCATGACGCTCAATCACATCACTGACTACCTGAACACGAAGCGCCCGGCTTCCATCAAGATTTGCACCCTGCTCGACAAGCGAGCGAGACGAATCATCAACGTGCCTTTGGACTACGTCGGCTTTGAGATCCCTGACGAGTTCGTCGTCGGCTACGGCCTCGACTTCCATCAGCGCTTCCGCAACCTGCCGTTCATCGCCATCCTCCGGCACGAACTGCTCCCCTGACCCGATCCACGGGCGGTGGACTGTGTGGATTTGTGAACAAATTATTATTCGCTCGTGCCTGACCATGATGAAGGAGCTGGTGCGAGTATGTTGGAGAATGATGCAGGTGAGGTGCTCTACCACCCGACTGGCCGTCTCAGGATTCTTGACAGGTTTGCCGATCAGAGGGAGAATGAGCCTTGCTTCCCGGGCGATCCAGAGGCGGATCAGGACAAAGGGACTTGCCGGAGCGGAAGGGCGACCCGAAGCCCAGGCGAGACCTGAAGGCCGGAACCGACGACGGGCCGACCGGGGAGCGCTTTCGTTGTCCCGCCGGTGGTTGGGCCCAACCCGCTAACCAGCCGTCATCGTATTCGCGTAATGCATGTTGGCTCTACGCGCCGCCGCCATCGCTCGCCTGTACCACTCCTCGCTCGACCGGATCCTTGGAATCGATCGCCGGACCTGTCTGAACGACGGAACCGAAGCCGGTCCCGTCGCGGGCGCTCAGATCGCGGCCGCACTCTCCATATCGATCAAAGAGATGGCCGCTGAAGCTTATGACACACGCCGCAGGTGCTTCGACTATCGCGCGCTGCGGGCGAGCGGCAGCTACCGGCGCTACCGCGAACGCGCAGCATCTCTAACGGCCTTCGATCCCGCTACACTTACTTCCCGCGCGGAGAAGCTGGCTTTTTGGATCAATCTTTACAACGCGTTGATAGCGGACGCGGTGATTGCGTTCGCTATCAAGAAGTCGGTGCGAGAAGATAGTGGATTCTTCCGCCGCGCAGCCTATCGAGTAGGCGGTATGCGCTACTCGGCTGACGATATCGAACACGGGGTTCTCCGCGGTAACCGGCGCCATTTTCATCCTGCCATCCCATTTCGACAGTTCGCGGCTGATGACCCGAGATGCTCCTTCGTCATCACCGAACTCGATCCGCGCATCCACTGCGCTCTTGTTTGCGCGTCGCGGTCCTGTCCCCCAATCGCCGCTTACGAAGCGCCGTCTATTGACAGCCAGCTTGAACTGGCCGCACGTAATTTCGTCAACGCCGGCGGCGTGACCGCCCAGCAAGGGACCCTGCGTTTCTCGCGTATCTTTCACTGGTACGGGAAGGACTTTGGCGGTCCTGGAGGCGTGCGCGAATTCGCTCTCAGCTACCTCGAAGAAGGTCCCGTCAGGCAGCGCCTTAAGGGTGGCGGCAAGGCCCCGCGATTGGCCTTCCAGCCCTACGATTGGTCGCTCAACGGTCCTTAGACTCGTCGTGCTCCGGGGCAATCATCAGGCCGGATCCCAGTTTGACGTCGATCTGCCCGGCGAGCGAAAAGTCCCGGTCGGTCAGCGCGCTCTCGCTATGAGTGATCAAGCGCAACGTGACGCGATTGTAGTTGATGGTGATGTCGGGATGGTGGCCCGCTGACTCAGCGATGTAAGCCACGCTGTTGACGAATGCGACTGCCCGAAGGAAAGTCCGGAACGTATACTGCTTGCGCAACCTCCCGTCACGCAGTTCCCAGCCGTCCAACTCAGCCAGGCCGTCTCCGACCTCTTTATCAGATAGAGCTCTTGGCGCCGCCACGAATCTAGCGAGCCTCCCCGAATGTGAGGCGCAGCTCGTGGCGATCGGTCAGCTTCAGCCGCACCGCCCAGATTTCGTCTGATATCTGCTCGATTCCCATCCCGTCGTTCACAGGAGGACCGAACGACGAGGGAACCCGCACGTACAACGCGCCTTCCTTGCGCGCCACCGGCGCCAGGGTGACCCGAAGAGCGTTGCCGTCCCATTGCTCTGCCTCGATCTCGCATGCACCCTGAAGGAGATGGAAGCTACTGCCAACAACTTGCGGGCGCGACATCTTGTCTCTCACGGCGAGAAGCTTACATCCATGAGCCGGCAGATGGAACGCGCGGTCGTTGCCCGAATCGGCGACGAATCGCCGCTCCCAAACGTCGAACGCGAGCGCAGTCTCTTCGTAGCTAATGGGCATTCGGACGTCCACCGCCTCGTCCGCCCAATTGAAAAGGGCCACCATGCGGTGAGAACCGCAGCCCAGGTCCAGAACTTGGGGTATCTCACTCTCGAATAAGTCCAACGGCGCTGCTGCCCGTCCGTACACCGGCAGCATCATCGACACAATATCCCGACGCTCATCTATCAGCTGCGGCAGGCTGTCGCTGTTCAGCACCATCCCACCGCTCATCGCGACGACGGTGGCGAGGGTGCGTATCTCTTCTGGGGTCAGGGAAGTGTCGGAGTCGCGGACCATGAGGCAGTCCGGGTCGTTCAGCCATAGCCGCTGGTGCATCCAGTAGCGGCTGATCACGTTGCGGATGGCGTTGAAGGTGGAGACGGCGCTGAGATCGCCGGTGACCTGTGGATGCCAGAAAGGCGCGACGTCCGGGCCGATGCGCGAGGCATTGACGACTCCGATGCTGGGCCCTATGGGATTGCCGCAGCCGAGGATGAACCTGTCTCCGGCGACCTGCCGGATCATCTCGAGGGCCCGGCGGTAGGCCTGCGCTCGTGTTACGTTCGGGTCAGCGCGGATGCCGTCAACCGCGCCCGCATACGTGAAATCGATCTTCACGTAATCGTAGCCCCACTCATCGAACACCGTGCGAAAGACCTGCTCCAACCACGCCATCACGTCGGCCCGGGTCAGGTCCAGCGCGTAACAGTTTTGATTCCAGTTGATCATCGCTACGTACGGCCGCCCGGGGGTGTACTGCACGGCCCACTCCGGGTGGTCTTTCCAGAGCCGGGAGTCCGCGCCGATAAGGAACGGCGCCAACCACAGCCCGGCTTTGAACCCGGCCTCGCGTATCTGGTTGGCGACCCAGCCCATTCCGTGAGGGAATTTCTCATTGGGCGTCAGCCAGTCGCCGATGCTGGCCTGGTAGCCATCGTCTACCTGCACGTAGTCCACCGGCAACTCCCCGCGGTTCGCCGCCAGGAAGTCCAGGTTCGCGATGATGTCCTTCTCACTGACCCCTTGCCAGAAGCAATACCAGGAGCACCACCCGCTTACCGGCTGTGGCCACAGTGTCGCGTGCGCCTCACGCGCCAGGACGTCGCCGAACAGAGGCAGCGCCGCCACCGGCGAACTGGTAAGGCCGATAGCCAACCGCTCGGAGGCGAGGCGTCCTCCCGCCGGCACCTCGATGCCATCCGCATAGCTGGCTGCGGTCAAGGTGCCGTCGTCACGGTCGAGCCATACTTGCGAGAACTGGTCGGCCGTCGAGACGAAGCCGGCCACGACGCCAAGATTCGTCGCCGGATCGACGACGGCAGTCACAAGCTCGGAGACGAAGCGTCCCTCTCGCTGTGGTGGCCGCGTCGCCGGCGCCACGATTGGCGGCGAAACGTTGATATCTTCGCCGGAGCAGGCGAGCACGAGCGCCGGGGACCAGTTCTGCCAGCCCTCTTTGTAGAAGCGCCAGCCTCGCGCCGGGGTTCCCAGGTCCACCCGGCCCGCATCCAGGGGCCGGAACCAGGCCACGCGCACGGCATCGCTCGTGTCGTTCCTCAGTTCAAGCGACGCTAGGGCAAACGGAACCTCCTCGTACATGGCGATGGAGGCCGTCAGCTCGAGACCATCCGCTCCGGCCCGCCGGACGCGCATCTCAAGACCGGGACCGTGGGCGTCTTCGATCGCTCCCGCGTCGACGAATTCGAATCCCGAGTCGAGACTGGAGAGCACGCCGCCGTCTACAACGGAGAAGGAGGACGCTATCTCCCACACGGCTGGACGCTCTGCCCCTGCGCTCACGACGTCAAACGTTCCCTTTAGGAGGTTCGTCGTCACGCGCAGGTGGCGGTTCTCCAATAACGGCCCACGTGAGCTATGCTCGAAGCGCAGGTCAGACACGTTGGACCCTCAGACCGGCGCTGGGACGGCAGACGAACATGGCAGCGCCAAGACCCGTTTGCGCGCTATAAGCCTCGACCGTCGTTTCGCAAAAAACGTGTATAGCGTCGAGGCGCACAAGGTTCACGGTGCAGCCGCCGAAGCCGGCGCCGGTCAGCCGGGAGCCCAGGACGCCGGCGCTCTTCCGCGCGACCTCGACCAGCAGGTCCAGCTCCGGGCAGGACACCTCGAAGCCGTCTCTGAGGCTTTCGTGTGATTCGTTCATCAGACGGCCCACGCGCTCCAGGTCGCGTTCGCGCAGCGCTGCGGCCGCGGCCAGAACCCGGGCGTTTTCCGTCACTACATGCTGTGCACGCCGAAAGAGCGTCTCGGGAAGGCGGGCAGAGTGTTGCTTGAGCCAGTCCGCGCTGACATCGCGGAGCGAGGCGATTCCGAGCCGGCGGGCCGCCTCCTGGCATTCCTCACGCCGTGAGTTGTAGGCCGTTTGCGCCAGATCGCGGGCGACACCGGAGTCCACGACTACGATAGCCATCTCATCAGCCGGCTCGAATGGGACAGGCGTGACGTCGAATGAACGGCAGTCAATCAATAGTGCGTGGCCGGCGCGGCCGAAGACCGCAGCCAGTTGGTCCATGATCCCGCATTGCACCCCCGCGAACGCGTTTTCAGCACGCTGGCACAGCAACGCGAGGTCCTGCGGCTCCACAGTCTGACCGGAAACAGCCACGAGCGCACCGGCGACCGCCACTTCCAGCGCAGCGGAGGACGACAGGCCTGCCTCCGGCGGCACGTCGCCGCTGATCGCCAGGTCCGCGCCGCGCAGGCTTACACCGTGCTCCCGCAGCGCCCACGCAACTCCGCGAACATACGCCTGCCATCCAGTGCCGCGAGCCGGTTCGAGTGCCTCCGTGTGAAACTCGTCCTTCTCGCCGAGGTCGAGCGCGCTGACGCACACTCGCCCATCCTCTCGTGACGTGGCGGCTACGGCGACGCTGCGATCGATGGCGATGGGCAGGACGAACCCTTCGTTATAGTCCGTGTGCTCGCCGATCAGGTTCACGCGTCCCGGCGCTGCGGCGACCAGTTCGGGCGCCCGGCCAAACTCCGCTGAAAATAAGCGTTTAAGGGCGCCCTGGTCGGCACTCATGGCTGCGGCCAGTATAGATGTGGCCACGCGATCTCGTCCAAGCGGTTCCGGCTGCGCAGGCGTCGCTTCATCCGTCTTGACAGACCCCCGGATCAGTGCCAGAGTCGTATCAGCGGCAATTCCCAATGCGCGCCATGCGGAACGACAGAGTAGCCCTTGTCCTGGGGGCGGGGTCCACGGTTGCAGACTGCATGAGCAAGTCTATGCGCCGCCGCCCGCCGCTTGACCGAGGCTTCTTCAAGTCCGCGTCTCAGACGCATAGTGCCGCCCTTCGCCCCGTCATCGACTACATGCGATGGAACTACAGGCAAGATATCGAGGAGGATGCTTACGATTCCCTCGAACGAGTAATGGCAGCCATCTACACCGACGTTTATGGAGGGAACCTTGAGGCTCCAGCCTTCGACGCCTTCCTCGCGCTCGTGAAGGCATTTGTGGGTAGGTTGGCGGATACGACCAACAAAGTTCCCATGACCCGTCTATCGCTCCTTTACCGCATCGTCACACAGCATCTAAATCGAGGCGTCCAGCCAGGCAATCTGTCAATCATTAGTTTCAACCAGGACATTCAGATCGAGAAAGCGCTCCATCAGATCGCAACGACCCAAGGGCGTCTGGGTCGGCAGACGTTTGCTTTCCCAGGATGCTATCGCCTTCCCTTCAAGGGGCGGCTAACTGCCCCGCCAAAAGGGGACGCCCAATTCGGCGAGAATCGTGATTTCGTTGGCATAGCCGTATTGAAACTGCATGGTTCGCTCAATTGGTATTCCAGGCATAATTCTAGGAATCCTGGACGCCGAGCGTTGTTCGATGACAAGCGCCCTATCTACGTGACCAGGCGACAGCACCTACTTCCAACGATGACGTTGAGATGGCCGGACGAACGGCGGCGCTTCGCATTTCCCGTTATAGTGCCGCCAATCGTGCATAAATCGGGTATCCTGCATCGCGACCTTCAGGAAGTTTGGGCAGTAGCCGAGGCGTGCCTTCGCCAAGCAGACAGAGTCGTCATCTTTGGTTACTCCTGCCCCAATAACGACTGGGAGAGCGCTAACCTACTGTCTCGGACAATTGCCGCTAATGACAAATTGAAAGAGGTGTCGATTATTGACCCCGAACCTGGGGTGGTTCTCCGGTATGTCCAGCTAGCGAACTTGAAGGCAGCCAGCTACTACCGCTCATGTCAGTCGTATCTGAGGGCTGAATAGCGACCAACGTTTGAGGATTGTTGAGACAGCAAGACGGGAAGGACTCAGAGCTAGATGACAGCGACGGTGGAGCAGCACGTGGCTCTCGGCGAAGAGATTAGGACTTCGGTTGAGCTGATCAAGGCAGGTCTTGGACGCCTTCAGCGAATGGGTGCGGCCAATGATTTCTATCACCTGCCAATGCTCTTACTGGCGAGCGGCTTTGAGCGGCTGATGAAGACAATCATCTGCTTGCATGCGCTGCAGGAAACAGGGGAGTACCCATCTCCAAGGGACCCGACTTTTCGCGGTGGCAGCAAGGGCCACGACCTAGTTCGCCTTCTGGACAAGATAACGATGCATTGCTTCAACCCAGCCTACGTGGAGAGTGTTCCAGCCGCTCTAAAGGACATCGAGTATTTGAGGGGCGACCCTCGGCTCCGTAGGTTGGTGGAGATGCTATCGAATTTCGGGCAGGCCGCCCGATACCACGACCTCAATGTGGTGCTTGGGCGGCCCAGCGATATAGCGTCACCTGAACGAGAGTGGAAGAAGTTGGAACTTGACGTGCTCAAGGAAGACAGCGAATGGGTGGGCACGCTTGTTGACCCAACCAGGTGGGACGAACTCTACGAGACGATTGCGACTGACCTGGTGGCTAGGCTCGAAAAGTTCGCCCGTGCCCTCACGAGGCTATTTACGATTGGGAGCTTGGGCGCAGTGGCGAAAAAGCACACTGGAACCATCGCGCCGTTTCTGTTCCTTAAGGATGAAGAATTGGGCAAACAGACCTATTCGTAGACGGCGTTATGACCGAAGAGTGGCGACCTTCCGCCAGCCCGTGTCTTCTTCGCCTTCGAGGCGCCACAGGTAGGGGGAGGCCGGAGTCCGGCATGCGTCGGTAGGATGTGCGGGACCTGTCAGCGACTTTGTAGGCAATACTTCCTGATCGTGGCATTGCTTGTCCCCTGCGCCGCCAATATGATATGTCCCACTAATGGCAGAGCGAGCACTCGAAGGCCTCACCGTCGTCGAGGCCGGCGGCGCCGGCGCCGCCGCATATTCCGCGAAGCTCATGGCCGACCTCGGCGCCGACGTGATCAAGATCGAACCACCGGCCGGCGACCCGGCGCGCTCCCTTGGTCCGTTCCCAGGGGGCCGGCCACATCTGGAGAAGAGCGGCACCTTTCTCTACTTCAACTGCAATAAGCAGGGTGTCACTCTGGACCTGACGCAGGCGAAGGGTCGCGACATCCTTGAGCGCTTGCTGAAGCAGGTGGATGTCTTCGTGCACGACTTCCCGCCGCTGCAACTATCGGCGCTCGGCCTGGACCACGACCGGCTCCGCTCGCTCAACCCGAACGCAGTGATGACTTGCATCTCGCCGTTCGGCGAAACGGGCCCGTACCGTGACTACAAGGCGTACGACATCACGACGCTCAGCGCCGGTGGTTGGATGTGGCTTAACGGCTGGCCGGGCCACCCAGAGATGCCGCCGTTGCGCCCGTTCGGCGACCAGGGCGCGCTGCAGGCCGGCGTCAACGCCGCCGTCGCCACGATGGGCGCGCTGTTCTCGCGCGGGCGAACCGGCAAGGGCCAGCACGTCGAAGTGTCCGCGCAGGAGTGCATCACTGCCATCCTCGAAATGACGTTCGCCATGTGGTCGTACCTGGAGATCCCGGTCGTCCGCTGGGGCCAGCGGCCCATACAACCGATCGACTTCTTCCAGTGCAAGGACGGGGGCTGGATATTCACCCTCTGCATCGAAGAACACCAGTGGCAAGCGCTGGTGGAGCTGATGGAGACCCCGGAGTGGACCCAGTGGGACGTCGCCGCCAACCGCTTCATCCGCGCCGCCAGCTGGGACGCGCTGCGGCCGTTCATGGAGGAGTGGGTGAGCCAGTGGAACACCGATGACCTCTACCGCGCCGCGCAGGCGAAGCGCGTGCCGTTTGCCCCTGCTTCCACGTTGTCCGACCTCGTGAACTCGGAGCACCTGAAGGCGCGCGGATTCTTCGTCAACATCGCTTACCCGCAGGCGGGGACGATCACGCAGCCCGGCGCCCCCTACAAGCTCAGCCAGACGCCCTGGGAGATCCGCTCTCCAGCGCCCACGCTCGGCCAACACAACGAAGCCGTATTCGGCGGGCGGCTCGGCCTATCGTCGTCGGAGATGGCCGCACTGCAGGCGGAAGGGATCATCTAGCATGCCCGGCCCACTCGCGGGCGTCCGCGTCGCTGATTTCACCTGGGTCTGGGCGGGTCCCACCTGCACGATGCAGCTTGCTCACATGGGAGCGGAAGTGATTCGGATGGAGTCCACGCGCCGGATCTGCACGCTGCGGATGCTGCCGCCCTGGCCGGGCGGCCAGCCGAATCCGAACCGCTCGGGCTACTTCAACCAGTACAACCAGGGCAAGCGCAGCGTGACGCTCGACATATCGAAGCCCGAAGGCATCGAGATCGCCCGCAAGATTGTCGTGATGAGCGATGTGGCCGCGGAGAACTTCGCCGGCGGCATCGCCAATCGACTCGGTGTTGGTTACGAGGCCCTCCGCAAGCTGAAGCCGGACCTGGTCATGATCAGCATGGGCGGGTACGGTCAGACGGGCCCGGACTCCGGCTTCGTGTCCTACGGTCCGGCGCAGGTCCCGCTGTCCGGCATGTCCCAGCTCACCGGATACGCGGGCTGGCAGCCGATGCACGTCGGCATGTCCTATGGCGATCCGAACGCAGGGTTGCACGCCGCTTTCGCGGTCCTCGCCGCCCTCCTTTATCGGGAGCGGACCGGAAAGGGACAGTACATCGACATGTCTCAGTGGGAGGCCACGATGACCCTCCTCGGCGCGGGTTTCATGGAGCAGGCGATGAACGGCGCGCCGCCGCCTCGCAGCGGCAATCGGGTGCCCAACATGGCCCCACACGGAGTGTTCCGCTGCGCGGGCGAGGACCGCTGGATCAGCATCGCCTGCGGATCCGATGCCGAGTGGCGCGCGCTTTGCGAAGTCATGGGAACACCGGCACTCGCCGACGATGCGCGTTACCGAACGCTCGACGACCGCAAGGCGAACGAGGACGCGCTAGACGCAGCCGTGGAGGCGTGGTCGGGCGGACAAGATGCCATCGAGGCCACACACCGACTCCAGAAGGCGGGCATCGCCGCCTTTGCCCCGTTGATGAACCGCGAGCTCGATGCGGACCCGCACCTGGCAGAGCGGGGCTTCTTCGTGGAGAAGGAGCACCTTGAAGTAGGTGTCCGCAAGCACGCGGGCATCCCGTGGCGCATGTCCGAGACTCCGAACGAGGTCTGGCGCGCGGCGCCCGTCATGGGCCAGGACAACGATTACGTCTTCGGCGAGCTCCTCGGTTTCTCCGCGCAGCAGATAGAAGAGCTCAAGACCCGAGAAGTCATCCGCTAACGGGCCACCGACGCCCGGTCCGGGCGTGGCCAGGCCCCGCCTGTGCTACCATATTCGAGCATGAAATTCGGCATCTTTCACGAACTCTCGGTCGGCAGACCGTGGCATGCGCTGTCCGAGCATGAGGTCTACCACAACGCGCTGGAGCAGATAGAGCTGGCCGACCAGCTCGGGTTTGATCAGACCTGGGCCGTCGAACACCACTTCCTGGAGGAGTATTCTCATTGCTCCGCGCCGGAGGTCTTCCTTGCCGCGGCCGCCGCGCGTACAAAACGCATCCGTCTGGGCCAGGGGATCTCGGTGGTATTGCCACCCTTCAATCACCCCATCCGCTGCGCCGAGCGAGCAGCAGCGCTCGACATCATCTCGAACGGCCGCCTCGAGTTCGGCACGGGCAGGTCCGCAACGTGGACCGAACTTGGCGGATTCGGGTGCGACCCTGACCTGACAAAGGAGATGTGGGCAGAGGCGGTGGCGGCAATCCCCAAAATGTGGACGCAGGAAACGTTCTCCTGGCAAGGGAAGTACTTCTCCACGCCGGAACGAAGCATCCTCCCGAAGCCTGTGCAGAAGCCACATCCCCCAATGTGGGTTGCTGTATCCAGCCCGGAAACCGCGATCCAGGCCGCGGAACGCGGCATCGGCTGTCTTGGTGTCTCGATCGGCACACCTCAGGAGTATCGCAAGCGTGTTGAGGACTACCGCCGCGTGATCAAGTCGTGCGAACCCGTCGGCTCGTTCGTAAACAACCAAGTGAACGGCGTTACTTTCATGTACGTGGATGAGACCGACGAGGAGGCCGGCGTCTGGGGCACGAAGCTCGCCTACACCTTCGCTTATCTCGCCGCGCACCTCGTCGGCATCAGCTCGATCTACCCCAGCCCTGCGTACAAGACCCCCGGCCTCCTCTTCGCCGTGCGGCAGGGCACCGAGGACCGAGCTCCCGGCGGCGGCGGCGCGGTCCGCGAGGGCATGGCGGTGGGGAGCCCCGAGACCGTCATCAAGAACATCAAGATGTGGGAAGAGATCGGCGTCGACCGCATGGTCATGATCATCAACACCGCCGAACAGATCCCACAGGAACGCGTCCTGCGCTCGCTGCGCCTCTTCGCTGAGCAAGTCATGCCTGCCTTCGACAAAGATGGCGCAGCCGCAAGCGCCCTGGCCGCCCCTCCGGTTGTCTCCCAGTCGGCAACGCCCTGATCGATGCCAGACTCCGGCCGCCTCACTCAGGAGAGGCTCCCGCACACCGTCCCCGCCATGTCCCCGCCGTACCCCGCCCCGCCGTGGAACACGCCCGGCGCGCGCGTTCTCAAGGTGGTCTATGAAACGGATGCTGAGCCGGTCTTGCAATGGCTGCCGCCGAAGCTCACCCGGTCCGCCCCCGCCTACGCTATCGTCACCGTAGCCGACTACCCCGCATCCCCGGTTGGGCCGTTCTCACTGGCGACGCAGTACATCGGCTGCCGCGCGGGTTTCTTTGTCCGGGCGTTCGTGGTTCAGTCGGTAGTAGACAACCCGCTGGCGTTCTCTGGCCTGCGTGAGCTGTGGGGAATTCCTTGCAAACTGGGGCAGGTCCACCTGGAAACAAAGCCGGACGCCGCATCCGCCGGCGTGTCCAGCGGCGACTCGACTCTGGTCGAAGTGACCCTGACCGCCGGCAACGCGATTGACGGCGAAGCAGTCCGTCTTGATCCAACGTTGAGCGTTCGCCTCACGCCGTCGCTGGAGGAAGGGAAGCGTCACGATCTGGTACAGATGGTGCAGATCGATCCCGAGTACGAGGTCATCGAAGCGATTCGAGGTCGGGGTGGGGTCAGCCTGGAACCGTCGACGGAAAATCCCTGGGGGCTGTTTCCAGTGCGGAACATCATCTCAGCTGTCTATTGCGTTCTCAACACAGAGTTTCCGCTGGCGCGCTTCGTGATGCCCTACTGAACCGGCATCTCATTGACCCCGCCACGCCACCGGTGCTACGTTCCGGTACAATCACTCTAGAGCAGGATAAGATGCAAAAGACTATCGCCAACGCCCAGGGCGCCAAGCGCACCCGCCGGGGGCCCCATACCCGAAAACAGATCCTGGATGCTGCCCTCCGGCTCTTCTCCGAGCGCGGGTTCGCTCGCACCACAGTCAGGGATATCGCGCGGCGCGCGGGCATCACCGACGCCGCCATCTACTACCATTTCGAGTCCAAGCGAGAACTCCTGGAGGCGTTGGTGGAAGAGCGCGGCTTCCTGAGCCGTCTGCAGGACCTGGAGAGGGTTCAGGCCGAGCTTCCGCTTCAGGAGACGTTGCACTGGATGGCGCGTGGCGCTCTGAACATGATGGAGGAGAACCGGGACTTCCTGCGGCTCATCTTCATGGAGGGCCTGGGAGGCGACTCCGCGGCGCTGGAACAATACGATCGCCTCATCAGCCTGTGGGAGAACGCGCTGACGACAGTGTTGCGACGCTACCAGGAAAAGAATGAGGTTCCTGAAGCTGCTGCGGGGCCGCTGGCGCGTCAGGTGATCTACACGATCTTGATGACGTTCGAGGAGGGCCTTCTGGGACGCCACATCTCCCTGAAAGCCACTCCCGAGGAGCGGCGAGATGCCTTCGGCTCCTTCGTGGTGCCCGCTGTAGACCGTATCCTCTTCGGGCTCAACGCGAAGCCTTAGTCGCGGTGACGCTCGGCGTCGGCCTCATCGGCTGCGGGTTCATCGGCAGGTTTCACTCGGCAGCCATTCGCCACGTGACCACGCGAGGGCTGGTGGACGCGCGCTATGTCGCCGTCTGCCACGTAGACGCTGCGCGGGCACGCTCCTTCGCGGAGGCGGCGGGGGTTGAGCGCGCCTTAGCCGATCCGAACCAACTGATCGATTCGCCGGATATCGACATCGTCTACGTCTGTGTTCCGACGGCCATGCACAAGTCCCTGGTGCTACGCGCTGTCGAACGGGGCAAGCACGTATTCTGCGAGAAGCCGCTGGCAACGAACCTAGCCGACGTCGAGGAGATGGTGGAGGCAGTGGCAGCCGCGGGGGAGCGCGAACTCGTCGGCGCTGGCACTTTGCTGGAGCACTCCATTCATGACATCGATCTGCTCCGTTGGTTCTGCGGGGAGATCGCGACGGTCCGCGGCTCGGTGCGGAACTTCGCCGGGCACGAAGGTGTGGAGGATCTCGCCATCGCTCACCTGGAGTTTGCCGGCGGCGGTCAGGCGGAGTTGGTGTCGGTCTGGCACAGCGTAATCGGGCGCCCTTCCGCGCGTCGCCTTGAGCTGTTCTTCGAGAACGGCTTCTTTCACATAGAGAACGACTTCCTGGGTCCCATCAACTTTCAGGTCCATGCCAACATCCCTGAAGTGATCAGCGAGGAGGAGGTGCGTAGCCGCTATCGGTCGTCGCTCGGTCTCAATATCCCGGACTTTGATCGAGCGCTCCGCTATTCGCTTGAGGACTATTTCTTTCTCAAGACGGTCACCGCTGGAGCTGACCCCTTCCCCGACTTCGCGACCGCTCTGGCGGCGCACCGAGTCGTCGACGCCGTTTACGAGTCGGCTCGCCGGGGCGGGGAGGTGGTGAACCTGACTGCGAGTTGATGTCGCATTTCTCCCGATTGTTTACCAGTCCGCGTGAGATATGCGTTTGTGCGAGCCGTCTTACTGGTTGAACTGGCTATCGATGTGACCCGCGGCGATAGCGGATGGGGAGATACGAGGAAGTTATGGTAACGACGCGACAACTTTTCGCCCGACTGCATGACGAGGCCGGCCAGGACCTGGCGGAATACACTCTGATACTTGCCTTCATCGCCGCCGTGTGCGTCATAGTCGTTGCAATTCTGGGACTGGCCATCGCCGGCGGGTTTGGCAGCATAATGTCTGGATTCTAGCCCAGCGCGAACCCTCAGACCGGCTCGGTGATATAGGACCCCCACTCCTCACCGCGGCTCCAGTCCAGCATCAACACTTCGATCTCCTCCCCGGCTTCGACCACGTCTACTTCGGCGGGGATTAGCGTGAGGGCGTTTGCTCTCATCATTGAGGTCAGGATTCCAGAGCCCTGCTCGCCGGTGAGAGACGCGTAGTAGCGTCCGTCTCGCTCACTCACGATGCAGCGGGCCAGGAACACCCTCGGGTCGTTCCGATTGACTATCCGGTCCCGCGTGATCGCCCGCACCGTTGGCCGCCGCCAGTCTCTCTTCCCCATCATCTTGTACATCGCCGGGCGTCCGAACAGTTCGAAAGCCACCATCGCGCTGACGGGGTTCCCCGGCAGCCCAATGTGCGGGATTTTCCTTCCGTCGCGATCAAAGCAACCGAAGGCGAGAGGCTTTCCCGGCTTCATTGCGACGGTCCAGAAGTCGATCTCTCCCTCTCGCATCAGCACGTCCTTGACTACGTCGTAGTCGCCTCGCGAGACCCCCGCGGACGTGATCAGCATGTCTGCATCAAGCCCCTCGTGGATCTTGGCGGTCAGCGCGTCCACGGTGTCTCTCGCGATTCCCAACGGCCGCGGGACACCTCCGTAGCGCCGCACCAGGGCGCTTACGCTCTCCGCGTTAGCGTCGTAAATCTGCGCCGCGCTCCGGGGCTGACCCGGTTCCAGCAACTCGTCTCCTGTGGACAGCACCGCCACGACCGGCCGCCGGATCACCATCACCCTGGCTTGCCCGACCGAAGCGATCACGCCGATCTCGGGCGCCCGTAGCACGGTGCCACGCCTGACTACGGTCTGACCCGCAGCGATATCCTCCGCCGCGCGCCGGATGTTAGCTCCCGGCTGGGCGGCCTTGAATACGCGGACGCTTGCTGCCAGGCTTCGGCTGCCTTCGGGGGGCTTCTCGAACGGCTCGTCCGTTTCCTCGAACGGCACGATCGAATCACTTCCCGTTGGCAGCGGCGCCCCGGTCATTATGCGTACGGCTGTCCCTGGCCGCACATCTCCGTCAAAGACGTACCCGGCGGCCACTTCGCCGATCACCTCCAGCTCGATCGGGTCCGCCTCAGACGCCCCCTTCGTGTCGGTGGCCCGCACGGCGTATCCGTCCATCGCGGTGTTGTCCAGCGGCGGGATGTCGAACCCCGCCACGACGTCCTCAGCCAACACCTGCCCCAGCGCCTCGTGCAACGCGCGATCTTCGGCAGGCATCACCTCCACGTGCTGAAGAATTCTCTCGAGCGCCTCCTCGATGGCTATCATCGCGCCCAGTGTCCCGGCATCAGCTTCACGGCAGGGTGTACCGATGCCGGGTTGTCAGCGTACGGTCGAGAGCTACAGCCGCACCACCAGGCAGGTGGTCGTGCGCTGCACGCCCTCCACCGTCTGGATGCCCTCAGTGATCGCCCGGCCAAGCTTGTCCAGGTCGTCTGATTCCAGGAGGGCAATGACGTCGAATGGCCCGGTAACTGCATCCACCGAAAGCACCTTCGCGTCCGCGAAGCTTGCCTTCTTCACACCTTCACCGACTGAGCTAGCCTTGCCAACCGCGGACTCAATGAGCACATACGCTCGCATCATTCAGCGGGCCTCCTTCTGGTCCATCATGGATTCCGGTGCGCGTGTGCCAAATCATAGCGCGCCTCCCGTACAAGTCAAGTCGCGGCGCGAGTCAGGTTTCGTTGCCCGCGCTCTCTGGCGATGCCTATAATAGCCCCCGACCCCGCATCGCGACACTGGCAACATGACCGCCATTACTGACGAAATCACCAGCCTCGAGCCGTCAGCCTTGAGGGATCTCGCCGCCAGCACCGGCGCCGAGGCCCTGGAGGCCTGGCGCATCGAATATATGGGCCGTAAGGGCCGCCTCACGGCCGTCCTCCGCGCCTTATCGGACCTCCCACTTGAACAACGGCGCGCCCTTGGAAGACCCGCCAACCAGCTCAAAGACCGGCTCGAGGACGCCTATGCGAGGCGGAAGGCGGAAATCGAAGAACTCCAACTCGCTCGCGTCATCGAGGGCGAGCGGCTGGACGTGACGCTTCCCGGGCCACCCTTGCCACGCGGACGCCTCCACCCCATCACTCAGACCCTGCGCGACGTCTTGCGAGCCTTCGCCGACATGGGGTTCCAAACGGCTGAGGGGCCCGAGATCGAGTGGGACCACTACAACTTTGAAGCCCTGCGAATACCGGCTGACCACCCGGCGCGGGATATGTGGGACACCCTCTGGATCGACTACGAGCGTGACGGAGTGCGGCCGATGCTCCTCCGCACCCACACGTCGCCAAACCAGATCCGGATCATGGAGCGCTCGAGCCCGCCCATTCGCGTGGTCGTCCCGGGCAAGTGCTATCGGTTCGAGGCGACAGACCCCACCCACGAATGGATGATGACCCAGGTTGAAGGCCTCGCGATCGATGACGGCATCAGCCTCGCGGACCTGAAGGGCACCCTTGCCGAATTCGCCCGGCGTATCTTCGGCCTCGACCGGCGCGTCGCGTTCCGCTGCGACTACTTCCCCTTCGTCGAGCCCGGCATGGAGATGCGAATCGACTGCTTCATCTGCCGAGGGGACGGGTGCCGCACCTGCCATCGCACCGGCTGGATAGAGATTCTCGGAGCCGGCATGGTCCACCCCGAGATCATCGCTAACGCCGGGTACGACGCAGAGCGGCACACAGGCTTTGCCTTCGGCATGGGCATCGAACGCATCGCTCTCCTCCGCCACGGCGTAGACGACATTCGTCATTTCTACGCTAACGATATTCGCTTTCTGCGGCAGTTCTGAGTCTGGTCATGCGAATCCCATTGCGCTGGCTGGCCGAATACGTCGATATCGCTATCGAGCCCCATGAACTCGCCCGGCGCCTCACCATCGCCGGCGCGGAGGTCGCCGAGATCATCAACACCGCGGGGGACTGGGACGGCATCACCGTCGCGCAGGTTACCGAAGTCCGGCGGCATCCGAACGCTGACCGGCTCGTGCTGGTGACCGTCGACCTGGGGGGCGGCGAGCGGCAGACCGTCGTCTGTGGGGCGCCCAACGTCGCCACGGGCCAGAGAATCGCTTTCGCCCGCGCCGGAACACCCCTGATCGATGGGCGCACCGGCAAGCCGACCGTCCTGAAGGCCGCAGTAATTCGCGGCATCGAGTCCGCCGGCATGGTCTGCTCTGAGAAAGAGCTCGGCCTCTCGGGCGAGCACGAAGGAATCCTCGTGCTTGATGATGCCGCGCCGGTGGGAGCGCCTCTCGCATCCGTCCTCGGCGAGACGATCTTTGATCTGGACCTCACGCCTAACCGCCCGGACCTTCTCTCCATCCTCGGCGTTGCCCGTGAGGTCGCAGCGCTTTCCGGCAGCCAGGTGCGCGAGCCGTCAATCGAATATCCGAACGTTGGCCCACCCGTCAAATCGCGGACCCAGGTGGATGTCCTGGAGCCCACCCTGTGTCCTCGCTATGTGGCTGCTCTCGTCGAAAACGTCAAGATCGACGAATCTCCCGCGTGGCTTCAGCAACGTCTGGCAGCAGCCGGCATGCGCCCCATTAACAATGTGGTCGACATAACCAACTATGTGATGCTCGAGATGGGTCAGCCCCTCCACGCGTTCGACTTCAAAATGCTAAGGGGCGGACGAATCATTGTGCGGCGTGGGGCGGTGGGAGAGAAGCTCGTTCTCATCGACGGCAGTGAGCGCGACCTGACCCCGCAGATGCTGGTCATCGCCGACGCTGAGCGTGCGGTAGCCGTGGCCGGTGTCATGGGTGGAAGCGACACCGAGGTCTCGGACAGGACAACCAGCATCTTGCTGGAGTCGGCGAACTTTGACGCGCCCAGCATTCGGCGTACGAGCCGGGAGTTGAAGGCGCGCACAGATGCATCGATTCGCTTTGAAAAGGGGCTTAGCCCGCAGCTCCCAGCCACTGCTGCTCAGCGCGCGGTCAAGCTGATTGTCGAGATATGCGGCGGGCGCCCGGCACGCGACTTTATTGACGTAGCGGCCTCTAAGAGCAAAGACATCCGCGTCACCCTGACTCAGGAGCGCCTGGAGCGCGTGCTGGGTGTTAGCCTACCCATTTCACAGGTCAGACAGGTCCTGACGTCGCTCGGCTTTAGCTGCCGCTGGGTTCCGCCTGACCACTTCATTGTACGCGTGCCTCCCTGGCGCACAGACGTCTCCATCCCGGACGATGTGATCGAGGAGATAGCGCGTATCATCGGTTACGACCAACTTCCGACCAGCCGGCTCCGTGGCGAGATACCGGCGGTCACACCACAGCCGATGCTCGCGCTTCGAGAGCGCGTTCGCGACGTTCTCGCTTCGGCGGGCATCCAGGAGGTCATCAACTACTCCTTGACCGACCTGGAAACGCTGCGGAAAGTGCTCAGCCCGGAGGACATCGCCACGAAGCCGCCTCTGCGGGTCGCCAATCCAATGAGTCGCGACTTCGAGTACGCACGGACTACCCTCAGAGCAGCCCTTCTTAGGTCCGTTTCGGCAAACCGCCGCGCCGCCGGGCCGCATTTGGCGTTATTCGAAACCGGACGCGTCTATCTGCCACGGCAAGACGACCTGCCGGAAGAGATCGAATCACTTTGCGGCGCCGTCGCCGGGCGTCGGCCGAACCGCTGGGGACAGACGGCCGGCCTTTCGGACAGCGTTTACGACGGCATCTTCTACGATGCCAAGGCCTACGCTGAGAATCTTCTAGCAGCTCTGCGCGTGGAGGCCACCTTCCGGCCGACTTCCGACTTCTGCTACCTGCCCGGGCGCACGGCCGAGATCGTCGCCGATGGGCAGCAGATCGGGATAGTGGGCCAGGTTCACCCCAGAGTCGCGGGTGCGTTCGATATCGACACCGACGTCGGGCTATTCGAAGTGGATCTCGATGCCCTCATCAAGCACCTCGGCGATCAGGTCCACTTTGCGCCCGCGTCACCGTATCCGGCGGTGGAGCAGGACATTGCCATCGTCGTCCCGGTCGACGTTCCTGCGAACGAGGCTCTGAAGATAATTCGCAACTCTAGCCTCGTTCAGTCAGCCTCGATCTTCGACATCTACAGCGGGCCCCCGATACCGCCCGACCGCAAGTCCCTGGCTTTCTCGATATCTTTTCAGTCCAGCAGTAAGACGCTCACCGACTCGGACGTGCAGCGAGAGCGCGACCGCATCATCTCTCGGTTGAAAGAAGAGGTCGGGGCAGAACTCCGGGGTTAGCCCGGATCGGATCTAGGTTCGCGAAGAGTCTGGATGAGGCGCGTGGGCGTCAGGGTGCCAGAGCAGCCTTCGCCTGGGCAGCGACGCGCCCGAACGCCGCCTCGTCGCGCACAGCCATGTCGGCCAGCACCTTGCGGTCCAGAGCGACGCCCGCCTTGTGCAAGCCGTCAATCAATCGGGAATAGCTCAACCCATGCAGCCTGGCCGCCGCGTTGATCCGCGTGATCCACAGCTTGCGAAAGTCGCCCTTGCGGTCTCTGCGATGTTCGTACGCGTAGCGCAACGCGTGCATCACTGACTCGTTGGCGCGACGGAACAGCTTGTGGCGCAGGCCGCGATGACCCTTCGCCAGGCGAATTACCTTCTTGTGGCGACGGCGGGCTACTACCCCTCCCTTAACTCTAGGCATCT
Source organism: uncultured Dehalococcoidia bacterium (assembly GCA_964558415.1). Taxonomy (GTDB): domain Bacteria; phylum Chloroflexota; class Dehalococcoidia; order SM23-28-2; family RBG-16-64-32; genus CAZLDI01. The sequence continues at coordinate 5,681 of CAZLDI010000004.1, read as the reverse complement.
CTCGCTCCCCCTAGGCGTAGGGCATCAACCGGCGCAGGTGCTTGACGATGGCCGGTGACACCGATAGCTTGCGCGAGAACTGTCGCAGCGACTCGCCCCGCTTCTTCCGCCGGAAGTTGTTGATGTTGCACTTGCGGCGTAGAAGCCTCCCGCTACCGGTTACATAGATCCGCTTCTTCGCACCAGAGTGCGTCTTCATTTTGAACTTCGCCACCGGCGATTACCCTCCCTCAGCGATGACGCTATTCGCTCGCCTGCACCGGCTCTGCCGATACGGCCTCGTTGCCTGCCGGAGCGCCGCCGTTTTCGGAGTTCACCTCGATGGTGGGCTTCGCAGGCTTCTTCAACGTGGGCGAGAGAATGGCGCTCAGGAAACGTCCCTCCATGCCGGCAGGCTTCTCGACCACCGCCACCTCGGTCAACTTCGAAAGCGCCCTGTCCAGGACCTCGTGGCCCAGTTCCTGGTGAGACATCTCCCGCCCCCGGAACATCACCGTCATCTTAACTTTGTCCCCTTCCGCCAGAAGCCGTTCCGCGGTCCGTACTTTCAAGTCTATATCGTGCTGGCCGGTTCGCGGCCTCATACGTACCTCGTGCAGTATGGTCCCGCGCTGGTGTTTGCGCGCATCGCGTTCTTTCTTAGCCTGCTCATACTTGAACTTACCGTAGTCAAGCAACCTGCAGACAGGGGGCGAGCTGTTCCCGTCCACTTCCACCAGATCCAGCCCGGACTCGCGAGCGCGAGACATGGCATCCGGGTAGGGCAGGACGCCGTAGTTCTCGCCGTCGCCACCAATCAGACGGACTTCCCGCGCCCGGATTCGTTCGTTAATCCGAAGCTCTCGGAGAATAGTCAGCCCCTCTTGGTCACGTCTTGCGCCACAATTAGCGCAATGTTAGCACAACGCTTCTGCTCCATCAATGGTCTGACGGTCGCTGCCGTCCAATCGTTGCCTTGATATGGCGCCGACGGTACCCGTCGCACTCCAGAACGGGTAGTCCTGGGTACCTCGGGAACCGCTTGTCACGTTCGGACAAGCCGCAGAGATGAAAGGTGCTTCCCTTCGCACTCGTTATCGCGCGAGCGTACTGGCACGACAGGCAAAGGCCAACGCGACCGGAAGGTCCCTCACCTGGTGTCCCTACTTCGATAACCCCACCCTCTCGTCGACCTCGCGCCGCATCCGCGTGACGATCTCAGAGACGGCACGCGCGCCCAGGTCCTCGCCGCTGCGCAGCCGCACGGCGGCAGACGCGGCTTCCCGCTCCCGGTCGCCGACGACAAGCATGTAGGGAATCTTCTGGAGCTGCGCGTCCCTGATCTTCGCCTGCATCCTTTCGTTACGGTCGTCTATCTCGACGCGCAGGTCTGCCGAACGGATTTCCGACGCAACGGTGCGCGCGTACTCCAGGTGCCGGTCGGCAATCGGAATCACCATCGCCTGCACCGGGGCCAGCCATAGCGGGAACGCCCCTGCATAGTGCTCGATCAGCACGCCGAAGAAGCGTTCCATGGAACCAAGCAGGGCTCTGTGCACCATATACGGCCGGTGCTCGCGACCGTCTTCACCGATATAGCTGACGTCGAACCGTTCCGGCAGATTGAAGTCGAACTGGATCGTCGTACACTGCCACTCCCGCCCCAGGGTATCCAGCATCTTCACGTCGATCTTGGGACCGTAGAACACGGCGCCCCCTTCATCGATGTCGTAGGGCAATCCACGTTCCTGGATGACGTCACGAAGGACGTTCGTCGCCATCCCCCAGTCCTCGATTGACCCTGCGTACTTCCCATCCTCGGTGCGAGTCGAGAGGTACACGTGAAACCGCTCGAATCCGAACGCGCCCAGGAAGAACTGCATGAAATCCACGCAGCGCTCAATCTCCTCCTTCACCTGGTCCGGACGGCAAAAGATGTGGGCATCGTCTTGCGTAAAGCCACGAACGCGCAACAGGCCGTGCAGCACACCAGAGCGCTCGTAGCGATAGACGGTACCCAGCTCGCCCATCCGTATCGGCAGCTCGCGATAGCTGCGCAGTGAGTTCTTATATATCTGGATGTGGAAGGGGCAGTTCATCGGTTTCACATAGTAGTCCTGCCCATCGATGTCCATCGGCGAGTACATGTTCTCGTTGTAGAAGCTCAGGTGTCCGCTCGTCTCCCAGAGCGTGGACTTGCCGATGTGAGGGGAGTAGACGAGCTCGTAGCCCGCGCGATAGTGCTCCTTGCGCCAGAAGTCTTCGATGATTGAGCGCATGCGTCCGCCCTTCGGGTGCCAGTACACGAGTCCGGGCCCGAATTCTTCGTGGAAGGAGAATAGGTCCAGTTCCCTCCCAACACGTCGGTGATCGCGCCTCGCTGCTTCCTCTATGAGCGCCAGGTGGGCGTCTAACTCCTCCTGCGTGTCGAACAGGGCGCCGTAGATGCGTTGCAACATCGGGTTCGCCTCGTTGCCACGCCAGTACGCCCCGGCGACACTCATCAGCTTGAAGACCGGCACCTCGCCGCAGCGATCGACGTGCGGCCCCTGGCAGAGGTCCCTGAAGCTCCCTTGCTGGTACAACCCGACCTCGGCGTCTTCAATCGCGTCGATCAGCTCCAGTTTGTATGGCTGATCGTGGAACACTTCCCGCGCCTGCTCCTTGCTTATGGCTGAGGGCTCGAATGGGAGGTCTGAAGCGATCCGGCTGCGCATGCTCTCCTCTATCAGCGGCAGGTCATCCAGGGTCAGCGGCCGCGGCAGCCCGAAGTCGTAGTAGAACCCCGTGTCTATCGGCGGCCCGATCCCCAGCTTCGCCTCCGGAAACATCTCGAGCACCGCCTCTGCCATGATGTGCGCCGCCGAATGACGCATACGCTCCAATCGCTCTTCTTTGGTCATTTGCGCCAAATCAGTCATCTTTCTCCTCGCATCGATCACCGAGATCGTTGTAGTTGTCCCGAGTAGGCGGCTGATCTCCCGTCAAAAGCCGCCGGGCGACCGGCATCACAAAGCGCGCTTCCATCAGCCAGTAAGCCAGTGAGAAGGCGATGATTGGAAGGAGCAGCGCCAGGAACCACCACGGCGCGTAAGCAGCGACAATGCCGACTCCCAGAGCTCCGAGGAGGCCGTGGCCCACGTGCACGAAGATAATCTCCGCGCCCAGCCACCGATTAACCCACCTCAACTCTCGCGACCACCTTGCGTCGCCCCGAAACGATAGATCAGCCACCAGTGAAATCCCAGGAGGCCGACCGCTGCAAACGCCAGCACCACCATCGCCGCGAGCAACCCCCAGCGCTCGTCCACCGCCGCCACGACCGCGAATACTGCCGCCGCTAATAGCATAGCCAGCGGCGTTCCCCACAGGTATATTCGCAAGACCAACCCCGGTCCTGAGTTCTGAGTCTGCTGTCTCGCCACGCAACCTCACGCTCGAAATATAAATGCCCTCCATCCCATGGGACGGAGGGCATTTCCGTGGTTCCACCCATCTTCTCCGCCAGAGGCGGACTCGTTCTGGCCGCTAACGGGTGCCTCCGGGACCGCCTTCTGCTGCCGGGCGGGTTTCCCAGGCAGGTTCGACAGCCGGCTCGCGGGTGGTGTTCGCTCGGGCAGCGGGCCGGCTCGCTCTCAGAAGTCGCTCGCCTCTCTGTCGCCTTGCCTGAGCTACTCTTCCCGGTCTTCGCCTTTGTAACTTCATGGTGGGCGATGGAGGATTTGAACCTCCGACCTCAGCGATGTCAACGCTGCGCTCTAACCAACTGAGCTAATCGCCCGCAGAGCCAATGCTAGCAACGGCACCCGAGGCCGTCAACAACATGGGCTCGTCGCGGGAGCTTTAGTTGCTCCCTTTTTTCTCGCCGTGATATACTTCGCGAACCTAGCGAAAACGGAAGACAATCCACGGGCCGCTAGCTCAATTGGCAGAGCAGCTGACTCTTAATCAGCGGGTTCCAGGTTCGAGTCCTGGGCGGCCCACCAAACAGGGGAAGTGTCGGAATTGGCAGACGAGCGTGACTTAGGATCACGTGCCTTTGGGCGTGGGGGTTCGAGTCCCCCCTTCCCCACCACCATAGTGCGCTGGGTGAAATAGTGCGCTGGGTGAAATCTGGCTGGATCTTGCCGAACGGCGGACCTGTCCGGCGGGATTGAAGGAGGACCTTTGGCGGAACCACTGCTCCAGGTCAAGAACCTCAAGACGAACTTCTACACGGAAGAGGGGGTTGTCAAGGCCGTCAACGGGGTCAGCTATGACATTCTACCGGGGGAGATCCTGGGCCTGGTGGGGGAGAGCGGTTGCGGGAAGACAGTCAGCGCGCTTTCGATCCTGCGCCTGATCCCCAACCCGCCGGGTAAGATCATCGAGGGGGAGATCCTGTTCGAGGGCGAGGACATCGTCAAGATGGACGATGAGGAGATCCGCCACATCCGCGGCAACAAGATCGCGATGATCTTCCAGGAGCCGATGACGTCGCTCAACCCGGTGCTGACGATCGGCCGCCAGCTCACGGAGACGCTGGAGCTGCACCTGAAGATGGACAAGCACGCCTCCGTCCAACGCGCCATCGAGCTGCTGGAGATAGTCGGCATCCCGGAGGCCAAGTCGCGCATCAACGACTACCCTCACCAGTTCTCCGGCGGGATGCGCCAGCGCGTGATGATCGCGATGGCGCTGGCCTGCAACCCGAAGCTGGTGCTGGCCGACGAGCCGACGACAGCGCTGGACGTGACGATCCAGGCGCAGATCCTGGAGCTGCTGACGCGGCTGACGAAGGAGCTGGGCACCGCCGTCATCGTCATTACCCACAACCTGGGCGTCGTAGCGCGTTACGCCGACAGGGTGAACGTGATGTACGCCGGACAGGTGATCGAATCCGCGACGGCGCTCGAGCTGTACGCGCACCCGCGGCACCCGTACACGCTCGGTCTACTGAAGTCGGTGCCGCGGCTGGACGAGATCCGCAAGGAGAAGCTGGACCCGATCGAAGGGATGCCGCCGGACCTCGCGCGCCTGGGTGCGGGCTGCCCATTCCGCCCGCGTTGCCGGTTTGCTGTGGAACGTTGCAAGGAAGAGAACCCGCCGCTCCTGAGCGTCGCCGACGGCCACGTCGCCGCCTGCTGGGAGTGGGAAGCCGTGGCGAAGGCGGACAAACGCGCCGCAGCCGCCGGTTAGGAGAGGTGCGCGATGACAACTGAGCAAGCAAACAAGGCATTCGCCACCGGCGCTCCCGGAGACGCCCTGGTACAGGTGCGCGACATGAAGATGTACTTCCCGGTGACGTCCGGGATCGTCTTCCAGCGCAAGGTGGCCGACGTTAAGGCGGTGGACGGCGTGTCGTTCGACGTCAGGCGCGGCGAGACGCTGGGCCTGGTGGGCGAGAGCGGCTGCGGCAAGACGACGCTGGGCCGGATGATCCTGCTGCTCTACAAGCCGACAGCGGGCACCGTACTGTTCAACTCCCAGGACCTGACGAAGCTGAACTCCGGCGAACTGCGGCGCATGCGGCGCTACATGCAGATGATCTTCCAGGACCCGTACGCGTCCTTGAACCCGCGCATGACCGTCGGCAGCATCATCTCGGAGCCGCTGATCATCCACAAGCTGGCGAAGAACAAGAAGGAGCGCCAGGAGCGGGTGCAGGAGCTGATGCGCGTCGTCGGCCTGAACCCCTACTACACCAACCGCTACCCGCACGA
>CAZLDI010000003.1:0-200626 GCA_964558415.1 uncultured Dehalococcoidia bacterium | reverse complement strand
ACGGGCACACCATGAATCCGGAAGCCGCCCTCAACACCGGCGACTTCACGCCCAAAGTGCTCGGATCAACCAAGGTCTGGAACTTTAACTCGGAGACGGGGTTCGAGATTGGTTTCTATCTGATGGTTCTGGCAGCGGTGGCCATCACGTTCCTGCCTCTAGCCGTTCGATGGTTGCAGCAGCGCTGGCCACATTCTTCGCCTATCGCGACGCCTCGGGCTTCCACGCCGCAGGCGGCTGGACGCCAGGGTTGAGGTAGGGGCATGCCAAAAGCCGCTTGCCTGCTCGTGGCGGTTCTCCTGGGCTTTGCCGCCTTCGCTTCGACCGTTTCGACGGATCGCGCTGACGCAGGCACGGCCGCCCTCCAGGCGCTCATAGACTCCGCGGCGCCCGGGGACAGCATAACCGTTGAGGGAGGCGTCTACCGCGAGCACATCATCATCGACAAGCCGCTATCCCTTGTCGGCGTAGGTTCACCCATAATCGACGGCGGTGGCGAGGGCGACGTCGTGACGATCATCGGAGCTGCTGGCGTCACCCTCTCCGGATTCGAAATCGTGGGCAGCGGGCGCGCCGTGTCCCAAGAGGGCGCGGCGATAAAAGTCGTGAACGCTCACGAGCCAGCCATTCGATCGAACAAGATACGCGACTCCCTGTACGGAATACACGTGACGGGCAGCCACCACGCGACGATAGCGTTCAACGACATCGACCAGGGCGCTGACATCCCCCAGGAGAGGCGCGGACATGGCATCTACCTGTGGGAGGTTGAGGGGGCGGCGATTCGCGCGAACAACATCACTCACTCTGGTGACGGGATCCACCTCGAATTCTCGGACGACAACGGCATCGGGCAGAACACCGTGACCGACAGCCGCTATGCGTTGCACTTCATGTCGTCCGATAACAATCGCATCCTGGAGAACACGTTCCGGGACAATCTTGCCGGTGCGGTCCTCATGTTCTCGCACGACCTGCTGCTGAAGGACAACGAGCTTTCCAACAACCGAAAAGGCGCCAGCGGCGCCGGCATGCTGATCAAGGACGTCGATAACATCTTCGTGGAAGGCAACAACATCCTCCGCAACAAGTACGGAATCACGGTTGAGGGCACTCCGAACTCGGCAGGCGCATCTGCGACATTCTTAGCCAACACCCTTGCCCTCAACGACACCGGCATCGGTCTGTTCACGAACGCGCCGATCACGTTCGTAGAAAATGCGATGATAGAGAATACCGTGCAGGTGCAGGCGCTCAGTGGTGCGCTCAGCCACGGAGCCGCCCCATCGACAGAATCCGCCCCCGCCAACACCAGCCATAACGGTCACTCCGGGCAAACGGGCTCGCAGAGCGTGCCGACACCCTCAGCGAGTTCCCGCCCGGAGTCGGCCGTGTGGACCCTCAGTGGCCGGGGGAACTACTGGAGCGATTACAGCGGGTACGACGCGAACGGCGACGGTGTCGGCGACAGGCCCTACGAGCCCCGGCCCCCGTTCGCCGGAGGGCTCGCCAGCGCCGACGGCCTGAGAGTCTTCCAGTTCACGGTGGCTCAGCAGGCGATCGACATCGCCGCTGATATGTTTCCTGTGTACGAGTACGACGCGGTGATGCGCGACAGTGGACCGCTGATGGAGGCGCCCGGCCCGGCGCTGGCCCGTGACGCCGGGCTCAACGCGAATCTGCTGATCGTGAGTGCGCTTCTGTTGCTCCTGTCAGCCGCACTTCTGCAGGCGTTCCTCGACGTGGATGCGACCTATGTGTTGGGGCGCGCCGTCGGGCGGCTCGTCAGACTAGCGGGGAGGGTGGGATGACGGAACTGGCGCCTGCCGTAGCCGTGACCGGCCTGACCAAGGGCTACGGCCGTACCACAGCCATCGACAACCTCACGTTCGCCCTGAAGCCCGGCCAAATCGTTGCGCTCCTGGGGCCAAACGGAGCGGGCAAGACAACTACATTCAAGTGCATCCTCGGTATCACCAGCTTCCAGGGCTCTGTCGAGGTCGGCGGGAAGTCCGTCCGCGACCGGGGCAAGGACGCTCGGCGGCTCATCGGGTACCTGCCGCAGACGCCGGCGTTTGATGCAGCCGACACCACCGAGGGCGCGCTGCAGTTCTTTGCCGGACTCAAGGGTGTCGGGCCCGCGCGGGTCGAGACCTTGCTACGGCGAGTCAACTTGTTCGAAGAGCGGCGGATGAAGGCCGGCGAGCTCTCGGGCGGCATGCGGCAGCGACTCGCCCTGGCCGCTGCGCTGCTTTCGGACCCGCCGGTTCTGCTGCTGGACGAACCTACAGCCAACCTGGACCTGGAGAGTCGCCAGCAGTTCCACGACATGCTGCGAGATCTGCGGAGTGAGGGCAAGACGGTTGCCCTGTCTACCCACTTCACCGAGAGTATCAGCGGGCTGGCTGACCGCTTCATCGTCCTGGAGCGTGGCCACATTATCCTCGACATGTCCGCTGCAGAGCTGGCCAACCGCCGGGCGGAAAATCGCTTCGTCGTGACCCTGAACGGCACCGCCCCGGCTGCCTTCCTCTCGGCGCTCGCTGACGTCGGAATCAAGCCAGACCACATCTCGCCTGAGGAGACGAACATCGAAACCGCGCTCAGCCGGGAACTCGCATCGCGCCGAGACGGCGAGGAGGCACGGCCGTGAACGCCGTGACGACGATCGCGCGCAAGGAGGTCCAGGACGCAGTTGCCGGGCGCTGGCTCCCCCTTTACGCCGCCGTGTTTGCGGCCCTGGCGTTCGGCCTCTCGTACCTCGGCCAGAAGAACCTGGGCGGTCTTGGGTTCGAGAACTTCAGCCGCACCACAGCCAGTCTCCTGAACCTGTGTCTGCTGCTGTCGCCGCTCATCGCGCTCTCTCTCGGCGCCGGGGGCATCGCCGGCGAGCGGGACCGCGGGCGCCTCACGTACCTGCTCTCGCAGCCGATCAGCCGGCTCGACCTGCTTCTTGGTAAGTTCGTCGGGCTAACCTCTGCCATCGCCATCGCCACCATCGCCGGATTCGGTGTTGGGGGCGTCGTCATCGCTACCTTTGCCTCGTCAGTCGATGTCTCGACCTACATCACGCTTGTCTGCCTCATCCTCGCGCTAACCGCTGTGATGACTGGCCTCGGCCTGCTCATCTCGGTCGTTTCCACCAGCCGCGTGCAAGCGCTCGGCGTCGCCATGATGGTATGGTTCGTGGCCGTGCTGTTCTTCGACCTTGTCCTTATCGGCGCGGTGTCGCAGACATCTCTCGGTGGGACTGGTTTGCTCGTCGCTCTTCTGCTCAACCCCGTGGAGGTCGTACGCGTCCTGGCGATCATCCAGCTCGAACCAGACCTCGAGGTGCTGGGCCCGTTCGGCTCGTACCTGCTGGAGAGCGTCGGCGCCACCGGCGCCACCGCCATCCTCTCCGCGGCACTCGCTGCCTGGGCGGCCATACCAATCGTTGCAGCGGCCTGGCTGTTCGCGCGGCGCGAGATAATCTAATTTCGCGTTCAGGTTGCTGCCAGCCCTGATGTCAAACGAACCGAGACGCGCGATTCTAGAGCGCCTTCAGTTGGCGCTGCGTACATGAAATCTGTGGAGGGCCCGGTGGGATTCGAACCCACGACTCCCGGATTAAAAGTCCGGAGCTCTACCGCTGAGCTACAGGCCCCCGCTGCTTGAAATCGTACCGCTCCGGAGTGCGGCCCCGCAACGCTCTCAGGTCTGTGTCCGGGTCAGCACTCACAAGATCAGCAGGATGTTCGATTGATGTCGATGTCGCTCATCATAGCTTGAACTTCTCCTGAGGCCGACGTCGGTTGGCTGAGCGCGCCTGCGGCCGCGGGGTTCGCAACGATTAGCCCAGAACCGTCCCTGCCGGCGCACTAGCAGGAATAGAGTCGTTCTATTCACCAGATGTTGACTGATAGGGATCGCCCATGCTAGCCTGCAGACAGTGAACCGTCGAATTCACACGGAAATCAGTGTGGCGCCTCAGGGCGCCTCTTTTTTTCTGCAGGAATGGAGGTCGCAACACCAGGAAGACGGAATGCTCGCCTCGCGATGTCCGACCACTTCACACAACCGCGATTAGACGTATGGAGGAAAGTCCTTAATGCAAATGTCGCCAATGGGCGCGATGCCCATTCGGTTCGTACAGGCCGCTGTGATTGCGGCCTCTTTTTTTGCCATAGCGGCTTGCGGTGGCGGGGAGGAAAACGGCAAGGGTACGCCCGGAGCCGGCGCCTCGTCATCCGACGGCATCGATTACAGCTCTCTCAGCGGGCAGATTGACATTGACGGATCGTCCACGGTCTTCCCGATCTCGGAGGCCGTAGCGGAAGAGTTCAGTAAGATCGCCGACACCCAGGTAAACGTGCGCTTCTCCGGGACCGGAGGCGGTTTCGAAGCCTTCTGCCGCGGCGAGATCCAGATCGCGGACGCCTCGCGGCCGATCAAGCAGGCCGAGTTGGATGCGTGCGCCGGCAACGGCATCACGGACGTGGTCGAGTTGCAGGTGGCGATCGACGCCCTGTCAATCGTTGTTCACCCATCGAACGACTACGCGACCTGCCTCACGACGCAGCAGCTGCACGACATCTTTAGGGCCGACGGTTTCGAAACCTGGGACCAGGTCGATCCCTCGTTCCCGAACGAAACTATCATCCCGTACTACCCGGGCACAGACTCCGGGACGTTCGACTACTTCGTGGAGACGATTATCGAGGGGGTGGAAGAGACGGCCACTCACCGCGCTGACGGCACGTCCTCCGAGGATGACAACGTCCTCGCCCAGGGCGTCGAGGGCGACGAATTCTCCATCGGTTACTTCGGCTTCGCCTACTTCCAGGAAGCAGGCCAGGCGCTCGGCGCAGTTGCCGTCGACGGTGGCGCGGGCTGCGTGGAACCCAGCTTCGACGCGGCGCTGGATGGCACGTACAAGCCGCTGAGCCGCCCGCTCTTCATCTACACACGCGAGAAGTTCCTGAGCGATAGTCCCGAGGTCCTTGGCTTCGCCAACTTCTACCTGGAAAACGCGGAGGAGCTTGTGGCAGAGGTCGGCTACGTCAATATCCCCGAGAGCCTGTTGGACGAGCAGTTCGCCAAGCTAGAGCCGTTCTTGCCGTAGGCGCGCGAACCCGAATATGATTCGCGAGGCGGCAAAGTGGTGGCCTCCGCCGGGCCGCCTCGCTCCGCAATCTCTGACAGTGCAGAAACGCGTCGTTATCCCCTGCCCGCCTCGAGGCGCCGAATGACACGCAGCCTGGATCCAACATCCGTCAATTCCGCGCTCCTGAGGCGCCGTTTCAGGCGCGTGGACGAGTTCGTAATAAAGAACCTGCTGCTCGCCTGTGCAGCGGTCTCGCTGCTGACCACGGCCCTCATAATCATCGTCCTCGTTACAGAGTCCGCCTCTTTCTTTCAGGAGGTCTCTCTCGCCGACTTCCTCCTGGACACGAACTGGCAGCCGCTTTTCAAGCCTACGTCCTTCGGCATCTGGGAACTCGTCGCGGGAACGGCGAATATTGTGTTCTGGTCCCTCGCCATGGCGTTGCCGATAGGTCTCGCGACGGCGGTCTACCTCAGCGAGTATGCAGATCGGCGCACTCGGCGCGTATTGAAGCCGATCCTGGAGGCGCTGGCCGGGGTACCCACCGTGGTCTTCGCCTACTTCGCTCTCAACTTCGTGACCCTGGACGTCCTGCGTCCGGTCTTCGGGGACGACGTCCCCATCTTTAACGCGCTTGCCGCCAGCACGATGATGGCGGTCATGATCCTGCCTACCCTCGCGTCGGTATCCGAGGACGCCATGGCGAGCGTGCCACGAGACCTGCGCGAAGCGGCGTACGGCCTTGGGGCGACGCGTCTGGAGGTTGCGATCCGCGTCGTGCTGCCGGCGGCGCTGTCAGGCGTCGTCGCGGCAGTGCTGCTGGCGATCGCCCGTGTCGTCGGTGAAACGATGATCGTCGCTATCGCCGCCGGTTCCACCCCCAACCTCACCCTGTTCCCGCTGGAAAGCATCCAGACGATGACCGGATACATGCTCCAGGTCGGCCTGGGAGACGCCGCCCGCGGCACCATCGACTACCAGTCGCTCTTCGCCGTCGCCCTGATGTTGTTCTTGATAACCTTCCTTTTCAACGTGGCCGCACAGCGGATAATCACCCGCTACCGGGAGGCGTACCAATAGTGGCGCAGACGGGGGCCCTACCGCAGCCGGTTGAGTTGCGTGCGACAGGGGCGGTGGCCCGCCGCCAGTTCATCTCGCGCGTCTCGCGCTACTTTCTGCTCGCCGCCAGCCTCGTCGGTGTGGTCGTCCTCTTCTACCTGCTCGGATACGACACTCTCAGGGAAGGCGCCGGGCGGCTCAGCTGGGATTTCCTGACCAGCTATCCGTCCCGAAAGGCTGAAGAGGCGGGTCTGCGCTCGTCCATTCTCGGTACCGCCTGGGTGCTCGGCATCACAGTGGCGGTGGCTCTGCCGATAGCTGTGGGCACGGCAATCTGGGTCGAGGAGTTCGCGCCGCGGAACCGGCTGCTTGGCTTCGTGAAGCTGAACCTCGCTAACCTGGCTGGCGTCCCGAGCATCATCTACGGTGTGCTGGGTCTGGCGATCTTCTCGCGATTCCTCAATCTGGGCCCCAGCATCCTTGCCGGCGCCCTCACACTTTCGCTGATGATCATTCCGATGACGGTGATAGCGTCGCAGGAAGCGATCAGGCAGGTCCCACCCAGCATCCGCGACGGGTCGCTCGCGCTCGGCGCCACAGACTGGCAGACGGTGCGGCACCACGTCCTGCCCGGGGCGATGCCCGGCATCATGACTGGCATCATCCTGGCTGTCTCGCGGGCCGCAGGGGAGACCGCAGCGCTCATCATGATCGGGGCGTTCGCTTTCATCGCCTTCGACAACACCAGTCCGACAGACGACTTCACTACGATCCCAATTCAGATATACAACTGGACGATCAGGCCGCAAGAGGCGTTCCGCCAGAACGCCGCTGCGGCCATCATAGTGCTGATGGTGGCGGTACTCAGCCTGAACCTGGTGGCCGCACTGATTCGAGAGAGATTCCGGCGAAACTGAGCGACATGGAACAGCAGCCCGTTAAGGTGAGAGAATTGACGCTGATCCCTGGATCGCCGCAGCTTTCAAAGGACCTCCTGCAGATGACGGAATCGCTGATCTCCGGGCCACCGACCGGTTCGATACTGGAACCGAGCGAACCGGCCGTCTTCTCCGTGTCGGAGCTCAGCCTCTGGTACGGAACGAAGCAGGCGCTCGCAGATGTTGGCCTCAAGCTGCCGTTAAACCGCGTTTCTGCGTTGATCGGACCGTCTGGCTGCGGAAAGAGCACGTTCCTGCGCTGCCTCAACCGGATGAACGACCTGATACCCGGTGTGAAGACGGTGGGGCGTGTCGAGTACCACGGGCAGAATATCTACGCGCCGAGTGTTGACCCCGTCGAAGTGCGCCGGCGCATCGGGATGGTATTCCAGAAGCCCAACCCGTTCCCAAAGAGCATCTACGACAACGTGGCCTTCGGCGCCCGCGTGAACGGGCATAAGGGAAGCATGGACGAGCTGGTGGAGCGGTCTTTGCGGCAGGCGGCGCTCTGGGACGAAGTGAAGAACGACTTGAAGAAATCCGGCCTGGCCCTCTCCGGCGGTCAGCAGCAGCGATTGTGCATCGCGCGGGCGCTGGCGGTGCAGCCTGACGTCATCCTGATGGATGAGCCCTGCTCCGCGCTGGACCCGATTGCCACGCTGAAGATTGAGGACCTGATCCGCGAGCTGGTGAATCGGTATACGATCATCATCGTGACCCACAACATGCAACAGGCAGCGCGGGTGTCGGACTACACAGCATTCATGCTCGCGCAGGAACACGGCCTGCGTGGCCGCCTGGTTGAGTACGGCCACACGAACGAGATCTTCACGAACCCGAAGGACAAGCGTACAGAGGACTACATTACAGGCCGCTTCGGCTAGGACGGCGGGGTAGAAATGACACGGACGGCGTTCGAAAGGCAGCTCACGGAGATCCAGGAAGACATGCTGGTGATGGCAGGAAGGGTTGAGGCAGCGATAGAGCGCGGCATCGAGGCGCTAAAGACCCGCAACGTTGAACTCGCGCGGCAGGTGATAGCAGATGACTCAGCGATCGACCGTAAGCGTTACGAGACGGAAGAAAAATGCCTCGAGCTGATCGCCATGCAGCAGCCGCTGGCCGGTGACCTGCGGACGATCGTTGCGGTGCTCCACATCATCGTCGACCTGGAGCGAATGGGCGACCATGCGGAAGGCATAGCCAAGATCGCGCTCATGCTGGCCGACGAGCCCCCGTTGAAGCCGTATATCGACATCCCTCGCATGGCCGAGATCGCAACCGGGATGCTGATGGACGGTCTGGAGGCGTTCAAGCAGCGAGATGTAGAGCTGGCGGCCGTTGTGTGCAACCGCGACGACGAAGTGGACGCGTTGTACGAGCAGGTCTACCACGAGCTGCTGACATACATGATCCGCGATCCCAAGACGATCCAGCGTGCCACCTGGCTGCTGTGGGTCGCTCACAACCTGGAACGAATCGCAGACAGAGTGACGAATATCTGCGAGCGCGTGGTCTATCTGGTCGAAGGCAGGATCAAGGAGCTCAACGTCTCAAAGTATTGAGGCCGCTAGCGCCGCCGCAAAAAGGCCGGGATGATAGAGCCGCCGTTCGGCCCGCGCAGCTTCCGCAGCCCGCTCACCATTTCCGCCCTAACCTCTTCGTCTTCCAGGCCCGTAACCATCCCCACCTCACCGCGGCTGAGCTGGGCGTCAAAGAGCAACGACAATACTTCCCGCTCACTACCCAGCAGGTCGCCGTCATTGCGTCTGCCGTCGGGACGCGCATCCCGGCAGAGGCTGCGCGCCAGGCTGAAAACCGCCATCGAAAACTGCTGGTCGCTCAGGTGCGCCGGATGGGCGAAGACTTGACTGAATGTCTCGATCACGACCTTCCTGGCATGGGCTTCATTGCCCACCATCGAAAGCGCAAAGGCGAATAATCGCGGGAAGAAAGCGGCGAATCGCCTGCGCCTGGCATCCTGGTCCTGCCTACCCCTCTGCGTGACCGTACGGCCCATCGTTTCCGATCCCATCTCCACCTCCCTGACTGAGTCGTCGGGGGTCAGCGTAGCAGATGCGAGACCAACTTGTGACGCAATACCGGTAAAGAAATGGTTCGGGTCTGGTTCAGAAGAGGTAAAGCCCAGCGCGGGCTCCGACGCGGCGCGCCGGGAGAAGGGTTACTCGATCAGCTCGGCCAGCGGGTCGTCTTCACGTATCTGAGAACGGCGCTCCAACATGTAACCGAATCCTCGCACGCAGAGGATGTAGCGGCTCGCGGTACCGGAGTCGTTCATCTTGCGCCGCAGGTTGGCGATGTGGACCTTCACCAGGTTCTGAGCATCTCGTTCGCTATAGTCGTGCTGATGGACAGCAGACAGCAGGGCTCTTGGATCTACCACTCGCCCGGCCTGCTGGGCCAGCACCGCCAGAAGGCGAAATTCCGTGGGGGTCAGCGCCACCGGCTTGTCGCCGATCGTGACCCGGTACTTTTCCAGATCGATCACGAGATCGCGGATCACCAGATGGCCGCCGCTCCGCGATGCCGGTTGAGCGCGACGCATCAGCGCTCGCACCCGGGCTGCGAAGACCGCCGGGTCCACTCGTGCCACGACAGCATCGTCGGCTCCGGCATCGAGTACGGGGATCAGGTCACCTTCGCGCGCCATCACCACTATCGCCGGAACGTCCTGAAGGCCGCGAATCACTCTGCAGGCACGAACGGCGAACGGGCCGTTCCTCTGCGCCAGGACAAGTAGCGCCCCGGGCTGCTCGCGGGACATTTCAAACAGCTCATGCAGCTGAGAGCAGGACAGAACATCCAGTCCCAGTCCCTGGAGGGCATCCTCCAGCGCCTGTGACCAGACCTCGGGCTCGGCCAGGACATACGCTGTCCTGGCGGCGACAGCCGCAGCGGGCTTCTTGGTTTCTAGTGATGCGCTCATGAACTAAAAGCAAACTGACGTTAATGCGTCTAATGTGAGGACGGCTGAGCCAGCGGCAGCGTTACACGCCCGTGGCGACGAAAATTGCGGACGGTAGCTGATGCAGCATGTGGCGCTGACCAGCCGGCTCACGCTCAAGCCAACGGACGATCGCTTCGTCCTTTGTGAAGACGAGTACCTGAGAATCCTCACTCAGACGGCTGAGGAACTCCAAAATGCGCGGCAGCCGCTCATGGTCCACATCCACGAACGGGTCGTCCAGAATCAGCGGGACAGGCTCGCCGATGGCGCTCATATGTCGCGCCAGGCCCAGGCGCATGAGTATGTAAGCGATCGTCCGCGTGCCGTGGCTCACCGGAGGGTCCGTGACCACCATTTCCGTTTCCGGCACCAGGAGTGAAATACGCAGGCTCCCGGGGTCGACATGAGCACGACGGTAGCGCCCGCCGGTGACGGACTCCATCCCCTCGCTCAGAAAGGCGTTGACGCGCGGCACGAAGTTGCGATGCACAGAGGTCATCGCCTCCTCGATCGCTCCTCGCGCCGCCTGGAGCGCCGCGCGGGCGAGCTCCAGGCGGGCCACTTCCCGGCGCCAGCGCTCGACATCTTCCTCGATCTCGGCGGCGGGTCGGTGGCGCTCCCTCAAAAGGCGGGCTTCCTCGCCCAGCGTCGCACCGCGGACGTCCAACTCTCGCTGCTCCCGGCGCAGGCCATCCAGCCGGCGGGAGAGCTCCGTAGGCGCGGCGTCGATCTCGCTGCCCAGTAGATGCGGTCTCGCCGCCAGGAGCCGCCGGGCGTGATCTTCGTGCTCGCCGAGATCGACCTCCAGCTCGCGCGGCGAGCGCCCCGACAGGAGCGTTACTCGCGATCGCCGGGAGGTTGCCTCCGATGCAAGAGCAAGTTTGTACCTGGTGTGTCTGTCGCAGGCCTCAAGGAACGCTACGCATAGATCGTCGGCCTCTCCCTGTCTATCGAGTCTCGTTTCGTCGAACAATCCCCGCAGCCGTTGTTCTATCGCCTCCAGCCGGACGCGTTCCTCCTCCGACTGCCGCTGCAGCCTGGCGACGTTCTCGACGACGGGCCGCAGTGACAGGAAGCGAGTGTGGCGTTCCAGCAGGACTAACGCTTCGTCCTGCGAAACTCGCGGAAAGACAGGGGCGGCGGGTCCCGGTGGAGTCCGGCGGAGAAGGCGCAATATCAGACCGCGCAACGCTCGAACGATCGAGTGCGCTGCGGATGCGACGATGGATAGCAAATCGACCCTGCTTGCGGCCGTGTACGCCGTGGTTCGCAGCTCCTCCAGTTGCTCCGCGGAGAGCGCGGCGACGGAGATACGTAGAGATTCAAACTCAAGGCGATCCCCCGCGGGAAGCCCTTGGTCTGCCAGATCCAGCGCCTCGAGAGTGTTCCTGAGGGTCTCTCGAGCCTGCCGCACGTGCTCTCGCAGGACGATCATCTCGTCGCGCCGTTGACTCGGGAAGTTCTCATACTCAGCGTGCTCCTGCGCGGCCGAGCGTGCACGCTCGATCTCCGCTTCCGCTGCCCGTACGGCTTCAAGGAGAGCACGCAGTTCCGCGGCCTGCGACTGCGCCAGCAGCAGCTCGAGGCGAATCGCCTCGTCCGAGACCCCCGTGGAACGCCGGGCTGTCTCTTCCAGTTCAACCTCTCTGGACGCGAGCTCTCGCTGCGAGGCGGTGAGGCCGTCTAGCTCGGCGACAGCCTCCTTCAAGGAGTGGCGCGCCCTGGGCAGCTCGGCCGTGCGCGCGCGGTCACTGCCCAGCTTCGAAAGGACGCCGTCGATCCGCGCAATGGCTCCCGCCGCGGAGACATCTCTGCGGGCGGAGTCCGCGAGTGCCGCGATGGCGTCCCCGATCTGGCGTGGCGACTCGCGGGCGACGTCGAAGATCTCGCCCTGGGAGATGAAGGCGCTACTCTGGAAGACAGTGCGGGTCATTCCCAGGTGCTTACGGGCGAACGGGACGTTCCCGTGCCGGCTCTGCCCGAACCGCGTGACGATGTCTAGTCCAGTCGAGGAATCGATCAGCTGCGTTGGGACGTCCGGATGTCCGAAATCGCGCCGGACCTCGAAGCCGCGCCCGTCCGCGAGTTCATACTCCAGCGCCCCGCGAAACGGGCCGCCCTGCCACGGCCGGAACCGCTCGTGGCGCGCTATTTCGTCCGGACGCGCTCGATCGGCATCATAGAACCCGTACAGCAGCGCGCAGACTGCCTGCTGCAGCGTCGACTTACCCGCCTCGTTGAGGCCGAAGAACAGGTTCAATCCCGGCGCAAGATCGGCCTCGAAGCCCCGCAGGCAGCCGAAGCCGGCGAGCTCCAGGCGGCGGATCTTCATGCTACGCGCAGATCCTTCCGTTCGAACGCCTGCAGACCCAGCAGTAACGCGCGGCGGATCACTTCGCGCTCGTCCGAATCGGCTCGGGCCATCCGCTCCTGGAGGATGCGCACGAACGCCCCCTTTGTCGTGGTCTCTTCAGCAAGCTGATCGAAGTCATACGCGGCTTCACTCCGGTTGACGATATCCAGATAGGGGAAGCGTTCGGCGCACGCGTCATAGAGCGCCGGGGCATCCAGATCAAGCTCCGGGTGGAGCCAGCCCTCAAGCAGGACGCGCGTGATCGCGTCGCCGGGGAGCGCGTCAACCGCCGCACGGATCTGCTCGGACGTAAGCATCTCGCTGACGTCGACGACTCTCGTGATATAACGAACCGTCCCGAACGGGATGAGTTGCGGACGCACGCCGGCGTCATCCACATCGACGCGAAGCACGTGATGATCCCCGGACTCGGAGAAATCCAGGGGTTCTGGGCTGCCCGGGTAGCCATACAGAGGGTTCTCCTGCGGGTGTAGCCGCGCGCCATGATAGTGGCCCAGCAACGCGAAGTCCGCGCCCGTGGCGACGACATCTGCCGGCTGGAACGGAGCGTGCGTGAGCTTGCCCTCCGGAACCGACTGGACATCGGAGCCGTGAAAAAGGAGAACGTGCCGGCCCGCGCCGGAGACGCGGAAGCCATCGAGCAAGTTTTCGCGAAGGGATGGGCCGTCATGCCCCGCGCCCCAGACCGTCAGCGCCGGCGCCACCTGCACGGGTTGGAAGCGCGGCTCGCCAAAAATCGTGACGTTCGCCGGCCAATCGACCCGCCTGTACGTGGAGCCCGGCATACAGGGGTCGTGATTGCCGGCGGCGATCAGCACCGGTACCGCGCCCAGTCTCTCGAACTGCTGGCGCAAGAAATGGCCGGTATCGGCGGTGACTCGGTCGTGTTCGTACAGGTCTCCGCCGATAGTAATGGCATCCACGCGCAGATCAAGCGCCAGGTCGATGAACCGAACAACAGCGTCGCGAAGCTCCCGGCGGCGAGCCGCAGCGATCGAGGACACCATACCCAGCCCGCTGAACGCGCGGTCCAGATGAACATCGGCGGTGTGAAGGATCGTTGGCATAAATGCTAAGCTGCGTCTTCGCTTCCCCCAATTGTAACGCCCCGGGTGCGCAAGTCAATACTATTTCAGAGCGTTTGTTCTGAAGTAGTATCGGGCCGAGGCGGGTGCCTGAGAGTCGATCTGGCCCGCTACAGTGGGTTGTAGGTCACGCGCACGGGCACCCAGTCCAACCGCGGGTCGCGGTTGTTGTTGCCCGTTACGCTCGTGATGCGCACGCGGAAGTTGGCGTTGGTGAAGTCGCCGACGGCCCAGGTGCGGCCCCACGTGTCCGTCGCTGAACCGAGGGTGTATGTTGCTTGCGCCGTGGTCAACGTCGTCGTCTGTTGCGTCGCTGTCCACGTCGTTCCGCCGTCCCAGGACAACTCCACGCACAGGTAAGGGCTGCCGACCGTGCTGTCAGCCCAGGCGTCCAGCCGCACCTCGACGCCGTTGATCGTGGACCCTGCGGGGATGGAGAGGCCGTAGTCACGATAGATGTGGCGGTCCTTGCCGGTGTTAGTGCAGTTCGCGGTGGTGTTCGTACCGCTATTTGTGTCTTCGGCGAACGCGGCGTCATCCGCGCAGGCGTTGCCTGGATTCAGCTGGAAGCCGTTGTTGTCGCCGCTGCTCGCGGTCACCGCGGCGTTGGCGGTGCAGCTCAAGTACCCGGTGTTGATAACGACTGTTGCGGACGCCTCATTGCTGTTCGCGCTCTCCCAGTTCTGGAAGAAGGCGCGGGCGACGTAGTAGAACGTCCCGTTGCCCGGGCTATCGACATAGGTGGTGGTCGTGCGGGGAGTGATCTCGGCGATCTGTGCGTACGGCCCGCCCGCCGCAGTCCCGCGGAGCACGCGGTGGCCGCTCGCATAGGTGTCTGAGGTGGCCGTCCAGGTAAGACTTACCGACGTGCCGCCGGTCGCGCCCACCCCCGTGGGGGCGTTCAATGAATCGAACGTGACGGTATTGCTGCCAACGCCCAGTGCTTGCGAGAACACGGCGTAGCCGACGCTGACGGCGGTGAAAGTGAGCACAGCCGCGCCGATCAGGGCGGCAGTGAAGGCGGCCACCCGCTTCCAGCTGAGATCTGACATCTCATCCCTGTGCGGGCTTCGCTTCCTTACTCCCGTTGTTTCTCGGCTCCCACAGGTACATTGCCAGTAATGCCAGCACGGGAGCGGCCACCGTCAATAACAAGCCGGACGTGCCGCGGGCGAATGCCACCAGGAAGCCAGCGTGCAGCACGACGCGCTCCACCCGGTTCGCTCCGGCGCCCAGTTCCACCTCCAACGGGTCAGGGGTCAGGTTGGCGTCCCCTTTCGTCGTGAACATACGCTGACCCTCAACCTCCCTGATCGCGATGATCCGGTGGGTGAGGCTGGCATTCGCCTGCGGGTAGCGGAAGTTGATGATGTCTCCGATCCGCAGATCTTCGGAGTCCGCCAGGCGCGAGATAGTGAGCGACCCTCGCGGCACGTCGGGCTCCATGCTGCCTCCGCCGACAACCTTTATGTTGTATCCGAGGAGAGGCGCTGCACCGTAGGCGACAACCCCAAGCAGGAGCACGGCCGCAGTGACCGATATGACGAACCAGGAGACCTGCGCGGGCCATCCAGCCGGGCGCGTTGCCCACGCCTGCCCGGCCTGATGTCCCGTCGCTCTCTCTATCGTCGTCACGTTAATGTCACCTTAACTTTCGTTGCATAGGCTTCCGGCACGAAACCCGTCCCGCGAGATACTCCTCGCCGGGACGGGTTTCGTGATACCGTCCAGATAAATCTACGGGTTGTTAGATGTCTGCTCGGAGTCGAAGGTGAACGTCGCCGTGTTCGCCAGACCCTGCAGCGAGTTGCCAGCGCTCAGCGGAGCGACAACCCCGAAACACAGCACCTCGTTCGCGGCGGCCGCCAGCGTGCGGTCTCCGGCTTGAGCGCCCTGCGCGCTGCTGCCGATCAGGGCCGCCACGTTAAGCAGGCCCGCGAACAGTTGGGTATCGTCGGTGAGACTTGTGGTCGTGCCATCCGTGTTGTGGTACGGGAAGTCACACGACGCTCCGCCACGCAGGGCAACGCGCAGGTTCATCGCCGCCGCCACAGTGGCGTTGGTGTTGGATCCGGTCACTGCATAGCGTAGCTGCCCTGAGCCCGCGTTCGTAGCGGTCAGCGACCCGGTTGCGCGGTCGCCGGGCATGGCCGCCGTGAGCGGCGCCCAGATTGCGCTCGCCGGCGACGTGGTCAGGCTGATCGTGCCGAAGTCCATCGTGTTGCTACCCACCGGGTCCGAGTCCGTGAACAGCGCGTTGCTGATGCCGCCGAATACGGCGGCCACCGCGCCGACGGCGAGGATAACCGCGAGGATTCGCTTGCTGCGCTTCATAAAAGAGCCTCCTTGTTTTCATGCTCACTACCCTGTATGGAGCATTCACTCACAAAGACCGCACCACGCGGCCGGCGTAACGCGTATCAGGACGCCCGTTCGGGGGGTAGGATGGCTCGGGGGCCTCAGAACCCCCCATTCGGGGGGGTGTTCTGAGGCCGACCCTGCTATAACCGGTCTTGAATCGCGGCGTTCTAAAGTGTTAATACCAACATGTCACCAATGAGCCCGAAAGCCAGCGCCAAGCCGGCCATCCCCAAGCGCCCGCCGCCTCGCCGTTCGAGTTCGCGTACCGCCGCCCCCGATACGGATCTTGAGGGTGCGCTCGCCGCGGTCACCGATATTCTCGAGCAACACTACACGCTCTCCGAGGCGGCGCCCAGGCTGCTCCAGGCGCTTTGCGGGAATCTCGGCTGGCAGCTGGCGGAGATCTGGGTGGTCGACCGCGATGCCGAACTATTGCGCCTGAAGGCGCTCTGGAACGAGCCCTCTGTAGATGCCGAGGGATTCGAGGCGATGGCCCGTAAGGGCGCCCTTGGGAGGGGCACCGGTCTGGTTGGCCGGGTGTGGTCCGGCGGTAGACCGGAATGGATCACGGACCTTGCCGCTGACCCGATCTTCTTGCGCAGGGACGCCGCCACGGAGGCCGGATTGGGGTCTGCCTGCGCCTTCCCATTTGGCTCGGGCAGGGAGGTAAGCGGCGTGGTCGCCCTCTTCAGCCGGGAGCCCCGGGAGACTAACGATCGCATCGTGACTACGCTAAAGTCGATCGGGGAAGCGATCGGCAGGGCCGCCGCAAGAGAGTGGGCCTTGCAGCGTTCCGAGCAGCACTTACGCTCGCTTGCCGACCAGGCGCCGGACTTCTTCGCCGTTGTCGGAACGGACGGAAACGTCCTTTACGAGGCCGCTGGGTCGGAGCATGTACTCGGATATACGGCGGCCGAGCGGGTCGGACGATCGATACTTGACTTCGTTCACCCGGACGACCGCAGTATCGTCGTAAGCGCCTTCCGCGGAGCCATCGAGGATCCCGGCAGTGTCGCGCGTGCAGAAATCCGCGCCTTCCACAGCGACGGCACGTGGCACTACATCGAAAGTCTCGGGAGGGCCCAGAGCGACGAATCCGGCGCAACCTTCATCGTCACCGTCTCCAGGGATGTCACTGAGCGCAAGCAGATGGAACTTGAGCTAAAGAAGAGCGCCGAAAACCACCGGGTCCTGTTCGAAGACTCGCCCATCTCGCTGTGGGAAGCGGACATGTCGGAGGTGAAGACGTTCTTCGACTCCCGTTCCCGAAGCGGCGTCGAGGACTTCGCTGCCTATCTGGCAAATCATCCGGAGGACGTCGCCGCGTGCGCCGCTATGGTGAAGGTCATCGCCGTGAACCGCGCCACACTCGCCCTGTACAAGGCCCACAACGTAGACGCGTTTGTGAGCGGGCTGGGCGTCATCTTTGGCGAAGAATCGTACAAGGTGTTCGAGCAGGAGCTCGTGGCGCTCGCGGCCGGCCAGACGGAGTTCGAGGCTGAGACGGTTAATTACACACTTGCAAGTGAACGCATACATATCAGGTTCAAACTCTCAATACCACCCGGTCATGAGGAGTCGCTGTCCAGAGTATTCGCGTCCGTTGTCGATATTACGCAGCTGAAGGAGGCCGAGCTCGCTCTGCGGAAGAGCGAGAGCCATTTCCGATCACTTACGGAGAACGTCTCCGACATCATCGTGGTCCTTGGCCTGGATGGGACAATCAAATACGAAAGCGACGCCGTGACCCGCGTTCTGGGATACATGCTGGAGGAACGGTTAGGCAGAAACGTCTTCGACTTTATCCATCCGGAAGACCGCGAGCCGGTGCTCGCGGTCTTCAACGCCGCCGCGCAGGAGCCGGGAACAGTCCAGCGGGCGGAGATGCGAGTGCTCCACAAGTCCGGGGCGTGGCGCTACCTGGAGTCAGTTGGGCGCGTCGAACCGGCCGAGTCAGGTGAACTGGTTGCCATCGTGAATTCGCGAGACGTTACCGACCGAAGACGCGGCCAATACCTGCTGGAGCAGCAGAACCGTCTCCTGGAGATGATCGCCGCCGGCATCGCGATGGAGGATGTGCTGGACGCGCTGGCGCAGATGGTGGAAGGCCTCACGCCGGCAGCGCTTTGCTCCGTCTGCCTGGTCAACGAGGACGGGACCGCGCTTGTGATCGTGGCCGCCCCGAGCCTTCCCGATTCCTTCACGCAGGCGCTGGAGACCGGGGTCCCGATCGGCCCGCGGTCAGGATCCTGCGGCACGGCCGCTTACCGGGCGCTGCCGGTAATCTGCTCAGACATCGCCAGTGACCCGCTCTGGGTAGACAACCGCGACCTCATGCTTGGTCACGGACTGCAGGCCGCGTGGTCCACGCCCATCCTTTCAACTGCCGGCCGCGTGCTGGGCACGCTGGCAATGTACTATCGCGCCCCACACACACCACAGCCACTTGAGAGCACCAGCGTGGAGGTCGCCGTTCACATAGCCAGCATCGCCATCGAGCGCCGGATGACCGACCTGGCCCTGGCTCGAAGCGCGCAACAAGGAGGGACCTTCGACGCCGAACAGGAAGACTTCCTGTACACGGTTACCCAGAGCGGTATCGCGGCGGAATCGCGTCCGAAAGACGCCTTGCACCCCCAGGGTTCCGTGGCGCGCAGACTGCGGCGTGGCGAGGACGCGCAGGCGGCGCTGCGGCTGTCCGAGCAGGACATCCGCATTCTCGAGCTGGTAGCGCAGGGGCTGACGAACAAGAAGATCGCGGCCACCCTCTTCCTCAGTCCCCATACAGTGAAGGACTATTTGGGCGCCATCATGACGAAGCTCAGCGCGAAGAACCGGGCGGAGGCGGTCCTCGCCGCCACGAAGCTGGAACTCATCTGACCGCCACCGCGCGTTGACTGCGCGTCCCTGTCCTGCTACGTTGCAGCCGCAATGCCAAAGCGTCTAAGCAAGCCAGAGTGGGAGCGGTACCTGCGCGGACGCCACGTCTGCGTTCTCGCAACCATCGGCCCGGCGGGAGAGCCGGTCCTCACCCCCATCTGGTACCTCTATCGGGATGGGCGGTTCCTCATCCGAACGGGCTTGGAGAGCATCAAGGCGATGAACGTGCGCCGCGACCCACGGGTCACGATCTGCGTGCAGGACGAAAGGCCGCCGTACAAGAGCGTAACCATTCACGGAAGGGCGACGATCGAGCCGGAAGCCGAGGGGCTGGCCAAAGACATGGCCCGCCACTACCTCGGCGGAGTGGCGGGGGCCGCGTATCAGCGCATCTCTCGCGAGGCGATAGAGCAGAGCGCCGAGATTACTCTTGTCGTTACGCCCGAACGGGCTCTGTCGCAGGACTTCTCGCTGGAGACGCCGATATACGCGCGTCTGTGGCTTCTCGCGAAGCGCTTCCTGCCGCCGTGGTTGTGATGGACACGGAGGCAGCCCGCTCGACGAACAAAGGCTACGCTGAAACGGAGCGTTGTTCCGTTGCCCGAAATATCTTCAGCAGCCCGTAGCTGAACCGTTCTCCAAGCATCTCGCGTACGCCCACGATGTTCGCGAAGCCCAGTTTAGAGAACGCGTCCCCGATGTCCCGCTTGTCCTGGGGCGTCAGCAGGCTGTCCACGTCTATCTCTTCGCCGGCTTCCACCGCATCCGCAAGATGCCCCCAGACGGTTCCGGCGACCAGCCCACGTTCGAGTGCGATCTCCGGCACAGATTGGCCCGCACGGAAGCGGCGCAACGTCTCGTGATGGGTGTCGCCCAATCGCGAAGGTACCGGTGCCGGCGGGGGCGGCGTGCCGCCGCCGAACTCCATTCGCGGGTTCACGCGCAGGTGCTCCGCGATCTCGCTCATGAAGACGGCCCCGAACTCGCGCAGCTTGCTCGCTCCAACACCGCTGATGCGGGAGAGCTGCGCTTCCGCGGCAGGGTAGTCGCGAGCCATCTGGCGGAGCGCCACGTCCGAGAAGACGTGATAGGCCGGGACGCCGCGCTCGTCGGCCAACCGTTTGCGCAGGGCGCGCAGGCGCTCAAACAGCGCCTCGTCGCACTCGATCGAGCCGGCGGAACCGGTCTTCGCGTCAGTGGGTACATCGGGTTTCGTGAGCGTAAGCGGCGCGCTCCCGCGCATGAAGTCGTAGGCGGCGGGGGTTAATTCGGCGACACTGAACCGGCCCGATGCCTGACGGAGGTAGCCGAGGCGCACGAGCTCACGTCCGATGGCCGCCCACGCAGAGCGGGAATGCTGCTTTCCGGCTCCGTATACGGAAAGTCCTTCGTGTCCCATGCTGCGCACTTTCTCCGTGTTGGCGCCGGTCAGAACTTCGGCGATGTGTTTCAGGCCAACGTCGAACCCACTCCTCTCGCGGATCCGATAGACCGCTGAGAGCAGCTTCCGGGCCGCGTCGGTGCCGTCGAACGTCTGGCGCGGCGACAGGCAGTTGTCGCACGCCTGGCAGCCCGACGCGGCGAACTCCTCACCGAAGTATCGGAGCAGGTCGTACCGGCGACAGGCTGCGGATTCCGCATATTCAACGGTCTGTCGCAGCTGTTGCCGGGCGACCTCGCGTTCACGCTCGTCGGGCTTCTCTTCAATGAACTGCTGGTACTTCACGGCGTCGCCGGGGCTGAAGAGCAGCAGGCACTCACTGGGCAGGCCGTCGCGGCCGGCGCGCCCCGTCTCCTGGTAATAGCCCTCCACGCTCTTCGGCAGGTCGTAGTGGACAACGAAGCGGATGTTCGGCTTGTGGACGCCCATGCCGAAGGCGATCGTGGCGCAGATCACCTGCACCTCATCGCGCAGGAAGCGCTCCTGGTTCGCCGAGCGTTCCTCCTTCTCCAGTCCCGCATGGTACGGGGCGGCTTTCACGCCGTCCGCCCGCAACCTCCTCGCCACGCTCTCCGCCCCGAGCCGGCTGAGGCAGTAGACGATGCCACTTTCCGACGGTCGCCTGCGGACCAACTCTCGCACCTGCTGGTACGGCTTGCTCTTGGCGATGACGCGGTATGTAAGGTTGGGCCGGTTGAAGCTCGCCACGTGGCACGCCGCTGCGCGCAGCCGCAGCTGCTTGATAATGTCCGCGCGGACGCGCTCGGTGGCCGTCGCGGTCAGTGCCATCACCGGTACTTCCGGAAACATCCGGCGCAACTGCTCCAGCTCCCGATACTCCGGGCGGAAGTCGTGGCCCCACTCGCTGATGCAGTGGGCTTCGTCGATGGCGAAGAGGCCCACGTTCCAGCGTTGCAGGTCCGCCAGGAAGCCGGGTTGCATCAGCCGCTCTGGCGCGACGTAGAGCAGGCGATAGGCCCCGCTTTCCACGCCACGGAGGCGAGCGCGGGCCTCGTTCGGAGCGAGGGATGAGTTAACGAACGTGGCCTCGATGCCCATCGAACGCAGCCCGTCCACCTGGTCCTTCATCAGTGCGATCAGGGGCGAAACGACGAGGGTGAGGCCGGGCCGCACGAGCGCCGGCAGCTGGAAGCAGAGCGACTTCCCGCCACCCGTCGGCAGCAGCGCGAAGACGTCGCGCCCGGACAGCGAATCGCGAATGATGTCCTCCTGGTGGGGGCGGAAAGCCTCGAACCCGAAGTACTGTTTGAGCGCTGCGAGGAGCGTCGAGTCCTCAGCGTCGGCGCTGTAACCGTTTTCCCGCTGGTGGTCTGCGGTCATTAGGGTAATCATGTCAGGTCGGGATTCTATGCGCCCGGGGAGCGTGTGCCAAGGGGTGAACGGCACTCAACCGGCCGCCGGCCCCGTGCAGATCGACGATTGACATCTCGTCCCGCCGCCTGCTACGTTGCAGCCACTCATGCCCGATGCCGAGTTCGATCTTCTAATCCGCAACGGCGCGATCATCGACGGTACCGGCGCCCCTTCCTTCCCCGCTGATATCGCGATACGCGGCGACCGCATCGTGGCGATCGGCGACGATCTGGGCGCGGCCAGGCGCGTAGTGGATGTTTCCGGGCTGAGCGTGGCGCCCGGCTTCATTGATGTCCACGCGCATGACGACGCAGCGGTGCTGAGCACGCCGATGGACTTCAAACTGATGCAGGGCGTCACCACGGATATCGTCGGCAACTGCGGCGCGGGCGTGGCGCCCCTGGACGAGAGCCGCACGCTGACGATTCCCGGCGTGCAGAACGTCCTCGGCTCTCTCCCCGAGATTACCTGGCAGACGTTCGGCGAGTATATGTCTGCGGTGGCGAAGGCCCGTCCCGCCATCAACGTAGGCTGCTTCGTGCCGCACGGCCCGGTGCGGCACCGCCACCTCCGCATGGAGCGGCGCGCGCCGGACGGCCGCGAGCTGGCGGCGATGCGCGAAGACGTGGAGGAGGGTATGACTGCCGGCGCTCTCGGTCTTTCGACGGGCCTGATCTACCCTCCCGGCGCCTTCGCGGCCACTGGGGAGATCATCGAGCTGGCGAAGGGCGCCGCGAAGCACGGCGGCATTTACATGAGCCACATCCGGAACGAGTCCGAACGACTGCTGGAAGCCGTAGTTGAGGCGATCACGATCGGTCGCGAGGCGGGGCTGCCGGTCGAGATATCGCACCACAAAGCCTCTGACCCGCCTAACTTCGGCAAGACTGTGGACTCCATCGCGCTCATCGAGCGAGAGCGCGATGGCGGCTTGGACGTGACGTTCGACGCGTATCCGTACACGGCAGCCAGCACGATAATGGCGATCGTCATTGGCCAGGCCGCAGGCCGGGACATAGACGGCGTGATGGCCGCCAGCGTGCGGGGACGGCCCGAGTGGGAAGGCAAGTCGCTGACCGAGCTTGGTGAGATGCTGGGGGTCTCGCCCATGGAAGCCGGCCGGCGCGTCGTCTCCGAGGACCCCGGCGCGGTGGCGGTCTTCTGGGCCATGGACGAGCCCGACGTCCAACGCGTGATGTCGCACCCTCAGTGCATGATCGGTTCGGACGGCATCCCCTCACCTACCGGAAAGCCGCACCCGCGGCTCTACGGGACGTTCCCGCGCGTGCTTGGGCCGTATGTGCGAGACCACCGTCTCTTCACCGTCGAAGAAGGCGTGCGGAAGATGACCTCGCTTCCCGCGCAGCGCATGAATCTGCCGAAGCGCGGCCAACTACGGGAGGGCTGGTTTGCGGACATAGTTGTGTTCGATCCGGACCGGATCGTCGACCGGGCGACGTACGAGGATCCTCGACAGTACCCCGAGGGGATCGACTACGTCGTCGTGAACGGAGAGGTAGCCGCGGAGCGTGGACGTCAGACGGCGCTGCACTCGGGACGGTTGCTGAGGAGAGGTCAGGAGGTCTAACGGATGTCTCCGGAACCGGTCCTGCCGGGCGTCTACGACATCAGCATGCTGTATGTGCACGCCTTCCTTATCTCAGATGAAGAGGTCACGCTGGTTGACTCCGGCCTTTCAGGCAGATCGGAGAAGTTTCTCAAGACGCTGTTCGCCCTCGGACGGCAGGCGACAGACCTCAAGCACATCCTGATAACTCATCACCACGTGGACCACACCGGCAGTCTCGCCGCACTCGTCAAGGCAACCGGCGCGAAGGTCTATATTCATCCGCTGGACGCGCCGTTAGTGCGCGGCGAGCGACCGATGCCGACGGCAAACAGAGCGACGCTCTCCGGAAGGACACTGGGCCCCGTTGTCGACCGTTTCTTTCATCCCAGGCTGGAGACTGTGCAAACCCTGGACGAGGTCGGGGACGGAGAGGAGCTGCCGATCGCTGGCGGAATCACAGTGATTCATAGCCCCGGTCACACCGCGGGCCACCTCGCTTATCTCTGGCCGCGGAACCGCGGCGTCCTGTTTGCCGGAGACGCCGCGGGAAACATGTTCGGCCGAGTCGGCGCGCCGCTCGGGATGTTCACGGAGGATATGGCGCAGGCGAGAGAGAGCATGCGCAAGCTGGCCGCACTGGAGTTCGCTTCTGCTTGCTTCGGGCACAGCGGCGTTATCAAAGGCAAGGCGCACACTGCCTTCCGCCGCGCCGTCGAGAGGATGGCGCGATAGCGGACGCCCTCTGCTAAAATGGCTGCCTACAGGCAACAGAAGGAGGCTCACATGATCCGTGTGTCAGTTCTCTACCCGAACAGCGAAGGCAAACGCTTCGACCACGACTACTACTCGAATAGCCACATCGCGATGATAGCGGACAAGGTGGGACCGGCGATGATACGGTGCGAGATCGACAAAGGCCTGGCGGGAATGCCGCCGGGCGTGCCGGCGCCCTTCGTCGCTGCCGTGCACATGTTCTTCAACTCCGTGCCGGAGTTCCAGCAGGCCTTCGGGGCGCACGCCGGGGCGATTATGTCCGACGTCCCGAACTACACGGACATCCAGCCGACGATTCAGATCAGCGAGGTCGTGCAGTAACGCGCTAGGGAGTGCCGTCGATCTGAGCCTGGCCCTCGGTCAAGGTCGGGACGTAGGTGTGGTCCAGGTCCAAATCGTTCAGCAACTCCTGGATCGCGTCCTCCACAGCGCTTTCGAAAGGCCCTAGAACGAAGCCTGGGACGTTGCCCACTTCGATATCCTGGAAGTCGACAACGGGCACTCCGGTGGACAGGTCCACGGTGCCCGTTACCTTGAACTTACCCGTACCCACGAAGACGTCGACCTCGCCGGTGACCTCACCGACGCCATTGTGGATACAGACCTGCACGTCGCCCAGGTCGCTCGCCTTGCTGTCGATATATTCGTTCGCGCGCGAGCTAACCTCGCTCTCGTTCAGGACGATGGAACCGGGGTCTCCACTGCCCAGCGCGGCGTCGAGCTGGTCCCACTTCGCGTCGAACGAGTCGGCGTTCGCGGCGTCTATCACTATCACGCCGCCGCCGGGCGTGCAGGCGGCCGGCCCGCCCGAGAACGCCATAACGCCGACCACGACCACCACAATCACCGCAAACATGATCACGCCGGAAAACATCGAAATGATGATCCCGATGGGGGTCTTGAACAAGAACGCGAAGAGTCCCATGCCGCCTCCTTTGAGGTTAATGTCCGGCGTTTGACGACAATGTAGACCTCCCTGCGAGCAGGGTCAAGCTAAGGCGATTGCTCCGGCGGACCCGCGCTCTGGGCGCCATTTGGCGGCGTTATCGCCGTGCGGTTGCTGGCCAGCAGCTGCGCGATGAAGGCGGTGAATACGTTTGCCCCGCCCCCGCCGCCGGCGCCGTCTCCGCCCACCATGATGTCCGGGGTGATCTTGAGCCCCGCCCCGGCGATCGACTTCGTTACCTCGATCCCGGCGAGGTTCAGCTGGCCGACCGCATCCACCTGCTTCTGATAGGCCTCCGCCGTCGCCGTGCCGACCGCGAGGATTCTCGTGCCTTCAGCCTGTCCTTCCACCTGCACCGCCCGCGCCCGGCCCTCAGCCTCGATGATCGTCTTCTTCTTCGTCTGATCGGCGATCTGAACGCCGATCTGCGCCGCGACCAGCTCTATCTGCTTGTCGGCCTTGGCGCGCGTGTTTTCGGTGGCGATACGTTCCTGCTCCGCCTTCTGCTGCTCGATGAACATCGCCTGCTGCTGCGCGGCGATGACACGTCGCGTGTGGATCTCCATCAGCTCCTGGGGCAGGATGATCTGCGAAATCAGCACCGAGACGCACTCCACGTGGTACTTTTCCAGTTCCACCCGTGCCCGCGCCTCCGCCTTCGCTTGCTCGTCAGCGCGGTCCTGCATGAAGCTCATCGCCTCGGACGACGACGCCTGGTTGCGGAACGATGAGTCTATCATCGGGTGCACCACGTGATCTATCAGATTCTCGATGGAACCGATCTTTGCCACCATCAGCGGCGCCTGGTCCGGCCGCACGCGGATCACGACCTTGACGCTCACCCGCATCTCAAAACCGTCGCGGCTGATCACAGCCAGGGGATTGAAGAGTTGCACCCGGCGCGTGCCGGGCGTGGTGTCGTCGTCCTGGGCCACCAACCCTTCTTCCGCCCAGTCGATTGTCAGGTTCGTCGTCGGAATGATGTAGGCGATGTACGCCCAGCGGTTCAGGTAGTATACGCCGGGTCCAGCCACTTCCGACTGGATGCCCCGAAATCCCGCCGGCACGACGTACCGTTCCTTGCCAGCCAGCCGCTCTTCGTGCGGGATGTCCCCGGGCTCCTTCCCAACGTTCGAGACCAACACAGCTACCTCTCCCCGTTGGACCGTCGCCACTTCATCCAGCTGCACATCGAACATCAGCGGGTTGATGTAGTATGTGCCGGGCTTCAGCAGGTCGAACTGTGGTCCGCGCTGGCCACCGCTGGCGAGGAACGCGGACGCGTCCTGGAAGTCGTTGTGCCCGGCGACGCTGGCGGCTACGAGCTCGCCGGCGGGCAGCGGCGCGCCATCTTTCGCCGTTGTCAAACCCACTTGATTCGCCTCGATGATCGTGGCCGGCAGTACCTCCACGCTGAACAGCTCAGTGTTGATGCGGTAGCGACCCGGCAGGATGACTTCGATCTGGGGCCCGAGCTGGCCACCGTTTGTCAGAAACAGCTCGCCGTGCTGGAACGCCTGGTGGCCTTCCACCTTGTGGGCCAGGAGCCGTCCGGGCTGGATCGGCTCGCCGTCCCGGGCGCTCACGATGCCGACTTGACCCTTGGCGATCGTTAGTACCGGCTGGACGCGAACTGTGAAGAGATACGTGTTGATCCGGTACTGGCCGGGCGGCAGAACATCGACCTGTGGCCCCTTCTGGCCACCGTTGAGCAGGAACGCTTCGCCGTCCTGGAACGAGTCAAGGCCCTCAACATGCCTGGCGAAAATGCGGCCCGGTTGAAGCGGCCGCCCGTCGATGGACTCGAGGATACCCACCTCTTCCTCGCCGATGGCGATCATTGTCGTCTTCGTAATGATGTAGATGAACGGCCACATGAAGTGCAGCCCGGGCGGCAGGACGCGCGCCTGCACACCGATCTCGTTCTTCATCGCGACAACGCGGCCCTCGGGCAGAGAGCGCCCGACGTAGCGGCGTTCGATAATGCCGACCTGCTGGCCACCCACGTTGACCAGCATTCCGCCCGGGAAGATCAGGATCAGAAGGACCAGGAGGACGATGCCCAGGACGATCAGTGCGGGGATCATGATTGCGATCCTTTCCCTACGGCCACGCGCGATGCGCCACCAGCAAGCGCGACGATACCACCGTCAGAGAGGTATTTACAAGAGGGTTCCGCGGGCGGGTCCGAAAGCCGGCTAAAGACCTTCCCTGGCCAGGTTGTCCACCGCGAACTCGAAGTACGTGATCGCTTCGGAGAACGTGAACTTCTCGCGATCATAGATCACCGTCGGCGAGCCATCGCTCTCCTGGATCATGCGGGCGCCGAGCCGGGGGAAGAACAGGAGGCTTCGCAGCGCGGTTGGACCCTGCAGCATCTCCGGCTTCCGGCGCAGCAGCTCCAGGTAGGCGTCCGAAGCGCGGTGGACCACGTCCGAGAAGTCGTTCGCGCGCAGCGACGCCTGCGCCTGGGTCAGGGACCCGCGAAGGGAGTCATCCTTGATGCGGTCTAGTTTGGCGGACATCAGGCCTGCTCCTTGGGGAGCGATGGTAGCAGCGGCTTAAGAAACTCAGTTAGGAGTCCTATGTCTCGAGTTACCACTCTCCAGACTTCCTCTAAATCTACCTGGTCATACTGGTGAATCAGCCTGTCTCTCATGCCGGCGATCGAGCGCCAGTCGATTTGCCCATGCTCGTCACGAAACTCAGGAGACAGGCGCTTCGCCGCCTCGCCGATGATAAGTAGCTCATGAAGGACCGCCGCTCGGGTTTTGTCATCTCGGGCGAACGCGTTGTAGTCGAAGCCTTGCTGAAATTCCACTATTAGGCGTGCCGCTTCCGCGATATCAAGGAGACTTGCATCATCAGGCCGCATAAATTACCCGGGCGCTCTCGAGGATCGCCCTCCGCCGGATCCAGTTGGGGCTCATCTCGACAGATCGCCTGGTCGGAGTATCGACCTGTCGGCCAAGCAGCCCTTCTAGGTCCTCGTCCATCTTGACATGATCCAGCAGACTCCAGCTGGCGTCCGGCGCAAAGGTTACGAGCAGATCGATGTCACTGTCGGGGCGAAAGTCCTCGCGAAGCGCGGAACCGAACAGCGCCAGCTCCGAGATTTTCCAGCGCCGACAGAATGCCGCCAGAACCTCGTCCGATACCCCCAACCGTGAGCGCACGTCTATGACCATGACACAATCAGTATACCGCCCTCGGAAGGTCGCTCAGATGGTCGAGTTCACCGGATGCCCAACACCCTCCAGCTGTCGCTCGCGCCAGCGCTGGTGGTCCTCGTGCCGCTCTTTGAACTCCGGAATCACCTTCGTGCCGGCGCGGTAGATGGAGTCCATGATGTCCTCGTGCTTGCGCGCGCCGCACTGCGCCACGAAGATCATCAGGTCCAGGTGCGCGGCTTCGTACTTGCGCAGCGTGTCTTTGATGAATTCCGGCGTGCCGATGCAGCCTCCGCGCTGGTTCGCGCGCCACAGGGCCCTGGTCACTTCGTCCTTTGGCTCCTCTGTGATCGGCGCCCCCTGGAAGCCGCCGAAGCCGCGGAAGCCTTCGCCAAACGGCCCCCAGCGCTGCTCCGGCGGCGAGTCGATGAACTTCTGGTAGATGTTCGTCGCTCCGGGCTTGTGGTTGCCGCCGGTGAACGGGTTGTAGTAATAGGCGAGGGAGTAGGCGAAGAACTGCGCGCCCTCCTGCCCTTTCGCGATCGCCTCATCGTCATCATCGAAACAGCTCAGCACAGAGAGCACGGCAAGCGCCGGGTTGATCGCTTTGCCTATCGGATAGCATTCGTCGCGTACCAACTCGTAGTACTGGTCGACGCGCTCCTTGAGTTCCTCGGGCGTCTCGAAGGCGAATCCGAGCGAGCCCATCCCCAGGCGGGCCGCTACCATCGTCGTCTCTCGCCGCGACGACGCCACCCAGAGCGGGGGGTGCGGCTTCTGCAGCGGCTTGGGGACGACGTTTCGAGGCGGCATCCCGAAGTACGCGCCCTCGACGCCGGTGTACGGCGTCTCGGTCATCATACGCACGCACTCGCGCGTCGCCTCCTCCCACATCATCTTCTTCTCTTCACGCGCCACGCCGAAGCCACCGAGTTCCATTTCAGAAGCTGACTCACCGGTGCCGAACTCGACCCGGCCGTCGGAGACCAGGTCCAGCGTCGCCACACGCTCAGCGACGCGCGCGGGGTGATTGGTACGAGGGGGCATGATGACGATGCCGTGCCCCAGGCGGATGTTCTTGGTGCGCTGACTCGCCGCGGCCAGGAATATTTCTGGCGCGGAGGAATGCGAGTACTCCTCCAGGAAGTGGTGCTCCACCTCGAAGACATAATCGAAGCCCAGGCTATCGGCCAGCTCCACCTGGTCAAGCGCGTCCTTGAGGAGCTTATGTTCGTCTTCGGCGTCCCATTGCTCGCGGTCGCGTGGTTTCGGTAGCTGGTGCTCGTAGAAGAGGCCGAATTTCATGGGGACCTCCGGGTTCCAGATCTATCGGGGGACGGAGTGATTGGCGTCACTTAACGTGAACGTTCGCGTGAGGGTATAATATCGCACCAGGAGAATGACCCGTCAAGGCGAGCGGCGATTCGCCGGAAGGGAGCCCAGCATGGCCAGACCGCTACGGCAACGCTTGGAGTTCGGCGGTGCCAAGAGGGAGCCGCCCTACCGCAGCTTCTTCGAGCTCACCCCCGACGAACAGAATGAGGTCGCGGGAAAGCTCGGCGGGGTTCAGAACTACAACCCCGTGATCTTGCGCGAGATGGCGCGCAAGGACCGCCGATTCCTGGCGCCGCTGATTATGTCGATCCTCAGCGCGGAGTTTCGCGGCATCGACTTCTTCGGGCGCTTCACCGTGGAGAGCGAAGAATATGACGTGCCCTGGCAGATGACGCTCGGATTCGCCCGCCAGACGTTCGACGAGTCGCGGCACACGCTCTTGAACATGAAGCTGTTGGAGCATCTGGGCTCATTCGTCGGCGAGTATCCAGACATCATCCTTGGGCCGCAGCGGGGAGATGAGATACCAGCGGAGGACCTGGACCCCGCCGTTCTCCTCGCGCGCATTAATGTGGCGCTGGAGGGATTCGCGCTGACGTCCTTCGAGGAAACGCGCCAACTGGCGCAGGACATGGGGGAGGAGCTGGTCGCACACTGTCACGACTACAACATGGCGGACGAGGTCACGCACGTGGCGCTGGGCGATTACTGGGTGGAGAAGCTTTCGCAGGCGCAACCGTGGCGTAAGGAGCGTGCTCGCGCCGCGCAGGAGGAGTTCGAGAAGCAGTTAGCGATGCTGCGACAGATGGCGCGAACCTTCGTCGGCACGTCGATGCAGGAGACCGCGACCCCCTAGACCAGGCCGCGGGACGGACACGCAGCTCGTCCGTCCCCAGCCGAGTGTTAGTGTCATCATGGCTTACGTCATCGACCAGGACCGCTGCATCAACTGCTGGTGGTGTCGCCGCGAGTGCCCCACGGACACGATCCACTACTTCGACCAACCCAATCGCAAGCACTGGATCGACCCCGAAGGCTGCATCGACTGCGACATCTGCGCGCAGGTCTGTCCGATGCAATGCATCGAGCACAATGCGGAGATCCTACCGGCGCCGGACAATCTGGAGGCGGCCAAGGTGCGCGCCCGCGCCTGGGCGAAGGATCGGCGGCAGCTCAGACTGGGAATCCGCTCATACGCGGAGTCGCAGGTGCTGAAGATCGCTGGGAGCGGCTAACCGCGCGTGGAACTGGCGGTAGACGTTCGTCAGGTGGGGGGCGCGTTCTCCGTGGAGGAGAGTGCGCGCCGCATCATCTGCTATCGGTACGCTGAGATTGCGAGCATGGAGGCAGAGGCCGGATGGGCGGCGACGATGGCCGCGCCGAAGCTGAAGATCGCGCTGGCGGAGCACGCCTACCAGGACTCTCTTCATGCGGACGCCCTGGGCCGCCGCCTGCCGGAGTTGCGCGTGCAGGAGAACGTCGATATGTCTATCCCGCCCACTCTGCGAGTCGCTGATGTCCGCCGCCCGGCCAACGACGAGTTCGCTCGCTTCGTGCAGGAGATGCAGGACCAGGACGACGAATTGCTGAGGCTGGTGGGGCTATATCGCGTACTCAAGCCGCACCTCGCCGTTTACTACCGCCATCACGTCGCGGTCACGGACCAGGTCTGCGACTCCCCGACGGTGCGGATGCTGAAGTTCATCCTGATCGACGAAGAGGAGCACATCCGTTGGGGACAGGCGATCTACGAGGAGCTTGCGGACACCCCGGCGAAGCGCCGTCTGGCTCTGGAGTGGCAGATGCATCTTGAAGAGATGCTGGCGGCGTCGGGCGGCGTCACCGGCGGCCGATAGGCGCGTGAGTGCCTGAGAAGTCCTACGAACACCGTTCTCTTCTCGACAAGCTCGGCGTGAAGCCGGGCGCCCGCGTCTCCATCCTCGCCGTCGATGATCCAGCATTCATGGCCGACCTCCGTGCGCGCACGCAGGACGTTTCGATCGGCGACGCGCTCTCGGAAAGCGACGCAATCTTCCTCAGCGTCGAAGGCCCGAACGAAATGAAGCGGCTGCCCGCGCTCCGCGCCAGCATCAAGCCTAACGGAGCGGTGTGGGCGGTGTTCCGCAAGGGTCGCAAGGACTTCAACGAGAACGACGTTCTGCGGCTCGGCCTGGAGTCCGGGCTGGTGGACGTGAAGGTAGTTCGTTTCTCCGACACGCATGCCGCCACCAAGTTCGTTATTCGCAAGGCGGATAGAAAGTGACACGGGTGAACGCTGAGACCTGGACCCACCACCACGCGAACGCCAACGGCATCCGCATCCACTACGTGGAGCAGGGTGAGGGCTTCCCGGTCATCCTGCTGCACGGCTTCCCGGAGCTCTGGTATTCATGGCGGTACCAGATTCCCGCGCTGGCGGCCGTCGGCCTGCGCGTCATCGCGCCGGACCTGCGCGGTTACGGAGGCACAGACAAGCCGCACGAGATCGAAGCCTACGACATCGAGCATCTCGCGGGCGACCTGACCGGACTGATGGACGCGCTCGATATAGAGAAAGCGGTAGTTGCGGGACACGACTGGGGCGGACTGATCATGTGGCCGGCTGTGCTTATGGCGCCGAAGCGGTTCGAGCGCGTGATCGGGGTCAACACGCCCGCGCTACCACGACCGCCGATACCGCCGATATCGCTGATCAAGGCATCTAACAGCCCGCGTGTACAGTACATAGTGTTCTTTCAGGAGGAGGGCCGGGCTGAGCAGTTCTTCGAGAGCAACCTGCCCCGCTCGATCCGCCGCTTCTACGGTGGGATCACCGCACAGACGGATTTCCTGAGCGACGAAGACCTCCAGGTGTACGTGGACGCCTTCTCGGCCGGCGGCATGCGCGGCCCGCTGAATTCCTATCGCAACATGGATCGGAATTGGGGACTCACGGCGAACCTCGACGGCAAATTGATCACGCAACCATCGCTGATGGTGATGGCGGAGAACGATCCGGTGCTCACCCCGGCGCTGGCGGAAGGGATGGAGACGCGCGTGCCCAACCTGCGTAAGATGCTAATCCGCGACTGCGGACACTGGACACAGCAGGAAAAGCCGGAGGAGTTGAACCGGATCCTGCTGGACTTCCTGCAAGATCTGGCCCAGGGAGGCGCTATCGCATGACACCCGCCAGGAACTCGCTCACGGCCGCCGAATAGGCATCCGGATCAGCATTCCAGCTGCGGACGTGGCCGACGCCAGGGGTGCGGATATACGTCACGATGTCCGGCCGCGCCTCCGCGAGGGCGTCGCTCGTCTCCACAGGAACGCGATCGTCTTCGTCGCCGTGGAACAGGAGGACGGGGGAGTCTAGCTCGTCCGCCCGCTCAAGGTAGTCGAGTTCGCTCCAGTCGATGTCGAACCGTATCCCGGCGACCGTCCTGCCGACCGAGGTGACAAATCCGGGCAGACCACGCCGGCGGGCGCCGAGGTCCACCGTCGCGGCGAAGTCCAGCATCGGCGAGTCCAGCACTACCCCGGCGACCCGTTCGGCCAGGGGAGATTGCAGGAGAAAACTCGTGACGATCCCCCCGCCCATGCTGTAGCCGACAAGCAGCAAGCGCTCCGCGCCGTGCTCCACGGCGTAGTCCGCCGCCGCCTGAAGATCCTCCCATTCTGTCTGCCCGTACCGGTAGAAGCCGTCCGCACTCGGCGGAGCGCCGAGATCGTTACGGTAGGTGATCACCAGGGATGAGACCCCCAGATCGTTGACCGCCGGGAGCATGCGCAGCGCCTCCTCGCGCCTGGCGCCCTTGCCGTGGACGAATATCGCCCAGGTGTCGGTCGACCCTTCTACAAGCCAGGCGGGCAAGTCGCCGAGCTTGGAAGGGAACGCGATGTCCTCGAACAGGATACCGCGAGCCTGTCGCGGGTCTCCGGCGTAGGCGAAGGTATCCAGCCTGACCCGGTCTCCCACGTTCGGAACGTCCCCTGACTGCAGCAGTTCGCGGACGACATCCGTCTCGTCCCGCTGTAGAATCGCGCCGACCTGGCTGTAGCCGCCTTGCCACTCGAGCCCGAAGACGCCGTCCACGGTCCAGTCACCGTCCTTGGCGGCGAGGCGTGTGGCGCGCAGAGTGATGCGTCCCTCCGCGACGGCAACAACCTCGAGATCGGGCTCCGGAGGGTCGTGATCGGGCTCCAGTGCGCCGTTCTTCAGCGACTCAGAGTAGTACCACCCACCGCCCGCGAGCGTGGCTGCGCCGACCAGCACTACGCCCGGAAGGATGAGGAGTCCCCTCCTCCAGCGCGGCCCCCCTGCGAACTGCCGGTTCATCGTCGCGTGACGATACTGATCCTGGGTGCCATCGTTCCCGTCCGCTATGTTACTTGCGACTCGGACGCGTATTGGCCTCGATCTGTTCCAGTACATTGAGCGCGTAGCGCAGCGTCCACAGGAACGTGGATCCCAGTGTCGCGGAGAAGCCGACGACCACGAAGAGGATGACGGCAGACGCTGTCGTGTCAGTGCAGGCCTCAAGCGGCCCGACGAGCGGCACATCGTTCACCGTGGTGCACGTCTCCGTCCCGATCGCAAGGAAGGCGACGACGGCCAGCACCCAACCGCCGGCCAATACGAGCCAGCCGACCGGGACGAGCCACTGCGCGAACTTGCTCACGCCCATAGCTCACAGACTACTGTAGACGGAGCATCAGGCGCCACGAGTGATACACGAGCTTCAGGAAGTCCGCGCCGAACGATGCCGGGTTCGAAGGGCTCGTCAGCTCCACGTGGTTGAGGAAGTCGAACTCCGCGTAGTGGATGCGGTTCCCATTATCCGAAACGGCATCGCGCAGGCGGCGGGACTCCACGTAAGGGATGTACGGGTCGCTGCGGTCCGTCAGAATGAACACCTCGGTGTGCACGTCCGCCACGAACTGCGACGGGGAGATATCGCGCAGGCTGCCGACATCCTGCGGCGATAACTCTCCCCAGAACGCCAGAATGCGGTCGGGGTCCTTCGCTTCGAACGCCTCGTATACCTCGCGACCCTGAGCAGATAGCTGATCGACATCTTGTCGAGCCGTCGATTCCTCATCCAGGAAGATCCTGCGCAGGATCTCCTGGTCCCGTATGTCCGGCAGGAACGAGATGATCGAGCGGTGTAGAACGCGCACGCTCTTCAACCACGGCTCCCACTCCTCGCTGCGGCCATTGTACGAGATGGATTCCGTAGTGATCGCGCTGATCAAGTCCACCATGTCGTAGTACGTGCCGATCGACACGAAGAAGTCCAGGTCGGTGCGAATACGGGCGTCCGCCGCCGCGACGAACGCGATCCCCCCTCCGGCCGACGCCCCGAACAGCCCGACGCGCTCGCGGTCCGCGAACGGCTGTTGCTCCAGCCAGCGGTAGGACGCGATGACCTCTTCGATGTTGGTAGAAAACGCGTGCACCAGACCCTGTACGTTCTCCGGCAGGTCGTTCTCGCTGAACGGATAGTACAGCTCCGGGATCATCACCACGATGCCCGAACGCGCGGCGGTGGTGCTCAACCTGATGATGCCCTCGTGCTCACGGATGTTGGGCGCTGCCCCGACGCTCAGGAGTATCGCCCCGTGCGTCTCTCCATCATCCGGCCGGTACACGTCGGCAACCACTCGCCCACGCCCAAGGGGCGCGTCGATCCAGACCTCTTCGCGCACTACATCGTCGCCAAGAAGTTTCAGCGGGCTCACGGGAGGGTCCAGGAAGAGGTCGACGGACATGAATACTGTCATCACGCCGACCCTGGTATCTCGGATGGACCAGACGACGCCCAGGATCAGGAGGAACCACGTCACTATCACGGTCGCCAGCCAGTACCGCCGGAGCAGATGTGTAGCACGCGCGCCCATGGTGGTATTGTAAGTCCGTACCGATGAGCCAGAAACACCGTGAAATGCTGCACGGACTCTACGTGATCATCGATCACGCAGTCATGTCAGGACGCGCTGAGGTCGAGGTGGCGCGCCAGGCGATCTCGGGCGGCGCACGCGTGATCCAGCTGCGGGACAAGACCCGCGAGAAGGGCTTGCAGCTGCCGGTCGCGGAGGCGCTGGCGCATCTCTGCCGGGCGGCGGGCGTGCCGTTCATTGTTAACGATCACTCTGACCTCGCGCTGGCGGCGGGCGCGGACGGCGTGCACGTAGGGCCCATGGATCTGCCCGTGGCGGTCGTGCGCAGCCTCGTACCGGAGGACTGGATCGTGGGTTGCTCCACCAACAACACCGTTGAGGCGCTGCAAGCGCAGGCCGCCGGCGCCAGTTATGTCGCGGTCGGCCGTCTGTCCCCGACCGGCTCCAAGATGGATACACGACCCGCCTCGTTGGATACCCTGCGCGCCATTAAGGCTGCGGTGTCAGTGCCTGTCTGCGCCATCGGCGGCATCGATGAGTCTAACGTGGGCCAGGTCATCGCGGCGGGCGCCGATATGATCGCCGTGATCGCGGCGGTGGCGGCCGCGCCGGATGTATGCGAGGCGGCAGGGCGGCTGGCGGCGCGGTTCTCTTAGCCGAACCGCGCCGGGCTAAACGCCTTCAGCAATCGGTCAACGCGCCCCTTAAGCACCATCTGGGCCACCAGCGAGCCCGTAATCGGGGCCAGCAGCACGCCGTTTCGAAAATGACCGGTAGCGACGTACGCATTGGCCATTCCCGACACCTGCCCGATAACCGGCATGCCGTCCGGCGATCCCGGCCTCAGTCCGGCCCACTCGCTCACGACCTCGGATTTTCGCAGCGCTGGCACCAAGCCGGCTGCCATCGCACGGAGTCCGGCGAGCGCCCGCGGCGTGGTGCGCTTGCGAAAGCCAACGTCTTCCACGGTAGCGCCGGCGTAGAGGATGCCACCTGTCTTGGGTACCAGGTAGCCGTCTTCACCCCAGATAGCGTGGCGCAGTGCAGTCGATCGATAAGCGATCATCTGACCGCGCATCGGCGGCGTTGGCAACGAGCGGCCGAGCCGACGTGTCAGGTTCTCGGTCCAGGGACCGGCGGCAAGCACAACCGCATCGACGCCCTCGATCACGTCACCGTTGGTCCTCACCGCATGCACTTTCGTTTCCGCCGTCATGAAGCCCGTGAGCATCGTACCTACCCGGACTGACGCGCCGGCAGCCTCAGCCGCCCCAGCGATAGCCATCGTCAGTCGCCCTGGGTCGACGTTGAGGTCGCCTGTTGAGTACGCCGCCCCTACGAGCCCCGGCGAGAGCGCGGGCTCCAGTTCCCTCAGCGTCGATGCGTCTACCCACGTCACATCGGCGCCTCGCCTCCGCTGCTGACCCGCGTATGCGCGCAGAATCCCGGCCCGCTCCTCCGAGCGCGCCGTGACGAGCATTCCCGAAACGAGACAGCGGACATCAACGCCGGACTCCTCCTGCGCGCGCTCAATGAGCCCAGGATACGCCGCCAGGCTCGCGACGCAGAGATCGCGGAACGGGCCCGCAGGCCCCGCGCGGTCAGGGAGTATCAGCAATCCCGCAGCTGCGCCGGACGCCTCGCCCGCGATCTCGCTGCGCTCCACCAGGATGACGTCCGCGCCTTCCTTCGCAAGGTGGTACGCGATCGAGCAGCCGATGATCCCACCGCCGACGACGACGATGCTCAAACCACGGCCCCGCCGCCGACAGCGCGTACTATCTCAACTGCGTCGTTATCCGTGATTACCACCTCCGGCCAATCCCTGCGTCGCACGACCTCACCGTTGACCGCCACCGCCACTTGCATGGAGTTTATGTTGAGTGAGTCTAGCAGAGTCGCCACCGTGTGTGAACCACTCAATTCTTTCGGCTTTCCATTGAGCGTGATCGTGATCACTCTCGCTCATCCCTGAGGACGAACGAACCGTGGAGCGCCTCACTCAGCTCGCGAGCGGCGTCCCGCGGGGAATCGGCGCGGAGCAGGGCCGAGATCACGGCCGCGCCGCTCGCTCCGGCGCGAATTACGTCTGCGACACGCTCCGCCGTGATCCCTCCAATGGCGATCACCGGCACGGCAACCGCTGCGCTGATCGCTTCGACGAGTCGCACGCCCGCCGCCGCCGATCCTCGGTGCGACGCTGTCCGGTACACCGGACCGGCGATCAGGTAGTCGCTACACTCCGCCCAGGCTGCTTTCGCCGCTTCAACGGAATGCACGGAACGCCCGACGAGAAAGGGCCGCGAAGGGCGATCCGGAAACGCGACGCCTTCTGGGAGGTGCACGCCGTCCGCACCAGCCGCCAGCGCTACCTCGAGCGAACCGTTCACGAGAAGCAGCGCACGACCAGCCGTGAGCTTACGCATACGCCGGGCGAGCGTCAGCGATTCCGCCGAGCAAAGGTCTTTTTCGCGCAGTTGAACCGCATTCACGCCGCCTTCGATCGCGGCGACGACGGCTTGAACGAGGTTGTCTACGCCAGCGCAAGCCTTGCGGTCCGTGACCAACATGAGGCAGGGCAGGGGGAGACGCGCATACGGCGTAGCGTGGACGCCCGGCGCCCCATCGAGTTGCGCCATCAGGCGGGGCGCGCGACGCCTTCTGTCGGGCTCGATGCCTCCGCGAGTTGCTTCGCTGCGATGCGCCCGGCGAGGTACGCCGCGCGGCCAGCCTCCACACCCAATGCGAACGCCCGCGCCATACCGACCGGGTCCCTTGCCTGCGCGATCGCCGTGTTCACGAGCACCGCGTCGGCGCCGATCTCCAGCGCCAGCGAGGCGTCCGAAGGCGCGCCGAGACCGGCGTCCACGACCACGGGGACCGTCGCGTTCTCTATTATGATCTCGATCTCCTCGCGGGTGAAGATGCCACGGC
Organism: uncultured Dehalococcoidia bacterium; assembly: GCA_964558415.1. GTDB lineage: Bacteria > Chloroflexota > Dehalococcoidia > SM23-28-2 > RBG-16-64-32 > CAZLDI01. Next base: position 162,451 of record CAZLDI010000003.1, on the reverse strand, counting down.
CGGAGCCGATGGGGGAGCCAAGCGGCATCACCGTCGCGCAGCCGATCCCCTCGAGCCGGCGCGCGAGGACTGGGTCGGCGTGGATATACGGCAGGACGACGAAGTCGTCGGCGATGAGAATCTCCGCCGCCTCAAGGGTCGCCACGGGGTCCGGCAGCAGGTACTTTGGGTCCGGGATCACTTCCAGCTTCACCCAACTGCTTCCCGTCAGCTCGCGCGCCAGGCGGGCCGTGAACACCGCCTCATCCGCAGTCTTACAACCGGCGGTGTTCGGGAGAACCGTGTAGCGCTCCCAGTCCAGGTAGTCCATCAGGTTCGGTTCATCCGGCCGGTCCAGGGGGAGGCGGCGGATCGCCACCGTGACCATCTCCGCTCCGGACGCGTCTATCGCATCGCGCATCTCCTCCAGCGTCCGGTACCTGCCCGTGCCGACGATCAGCCGCGATCGAAAGGGCTTTCCCGCTATCGTAAGAGTATCTTCTGCCATCATCGCCTCACCCGCGCTTCTGCGCCCCATCATTCTACCGCTTCCGCCGCGGCTATCCTCGGCCCCGTCGCTGAGGCGCCGAACCCGGGCAAGAACCGGGCTCCGGCCCAGTACGCGCCGAAGCTGAAGGCGAACGCCGGCAGGGTGCCGCCCAGGTGGGTCATCCAGCCCGGTGCCCACGACACGAAGTCCGCGTTGTCCAGCAGCCACGGCGGCTGCGCTGCGACGGCGTACACGAAGAAGCCAACTAACCAGACGCCGATGCCCAGGGCGCTGGCGCCGCCCGTGTACCAGTAGGCGCCGGAATCGCCGTAGAGGTCATCCAGCAAATACCGGCGCCCGCGCACGACGAAGTAGTCGGCGATGAAGACGCCGAACAGTGGCACGAAGACGCCGCCGATCAGCAGCAGGAAGCTCTCATATTGCACCAGGTCGATGCTCATCGCCACGATGATCGCCGCGATCCCCACGCCAACCGCGAGTACTTCCTGCGTCAGGCGCGGGACGAGGTTCTGGATCGAGACCGCCGTCGAGTAGATGTTCGCGAACGCCTCGTCTGTCTCGCCGACCAGCAGCACCATCAGCGCAAGCCACCCGGCCGCGAGCGGCAGCAGCATCGTGACGAGCGCATCGATGAAGGTGCCGGGATTGGCCTGCAGCGCCTGCACGTAGAGCATCCCCAGCACGAAGAACCAGGCGTTGGCGATGCCGTAGCCGATGTACGTCCCGAGGGCTGCCGATGCCCCGCGACGCGCGTAGCGACTGTAGTCGCAGACCAGAGGCAGCCACGAGACCGGCAGCGCGACTACAAGGTCGACCCCCTGGAAGAAGTTGGGGAAGCCGCCCTCGCCCTTGCGCCGCCAGATCTCGCCGACATCGTAGGCGTCGAACAGGTGGTACGTCAGCCAGGCGGACGCCGCGATCACCACCCAAACGCCGAACTTCTGCATCCACTGCCGCACCACAACCACGGGTCCGCCCACCGCCATCAGCATCCCGACGAAGCCGAAGAACAGCAGCCAGAGGTAGTAGCCGGAGAACCCGAAGTACTCGTCACTGAGAGCGCGCGCCGCCTGCGCCATGATGATGATCTCCAGCGCCGCCCAGCCCACCAGTTGCACGATGTTCAGACCCGACGAGAGATAGGAGCCGCGGACGCCCAGGGCCGCGCGCAGCCCCACCATGCTCGGGACGCCGGTATCGCTGCCGACCATCCCCGCGAGGGCGAGCAGCACGGTGCCGAACGCGGTACCAACGACTATCACCAGCAACGCCTCGCGCGTTCCGAGACCGGGCACGAGCAGGCTACCGGCCACCATGACAAGCAGGCTGACGGCGAGATCGCCCCAGAGAACGGCGAGGTCGAACCCCCGCAATGTGCGCCGGTCCTCGGGCACCGGACGGACGTCCGAGTCTGCCGGAGCCCTGACGGACAGCGCCGAGACTACGTGGCGCACAGCACTCTAAAGAAAAGCGCCGCTGGGCGGCGCCGGCGGCGTAGGTGTCTCATAAGCGCTCCCTTCGCTGGCATTACCCAGATCAGGTTCGGCGGTCGCCCCGAACGGTCGGGGCCTCTCAGCCCGGCCTTCCGCCTGGGGCGGATACCCGAGCTCCCGCTTTTAGATCCAGCCTCAGAGTAGCAGCGGAGCACGAGCGGGTCAACGCCGCGAAGTTCACCGAACGTTCACCCTGTGTGTTTAACAGCTTATTGACCGGCTGCGTCGGCGGGCGGACATTGGATGAAGGGGAGGTAGAATATGTTCGGGACACTGGTGGCGACAGCGCTGACGGTAATCGCGTTCGCGGCGGCGGCCATTATCCTGACCAGCGAGTGGTCGGAGCTGGCGAAGAACCTACCGTAGCCAGAGGGCGCGGCTGAGCCGTCGTCCGTACGCCCCATATTATCGTCGGTCGCGATCTCGACCCGCTGACCGCGCCGCCGGCCGGCACCGACCGTCGCTGCTTCAGTCGTCGTGCGTTGCTCCCGGCTCCGTCCACCGCCAGAAGTGGTTCACCGGTCCGTGGCCGCGGCCGATGGGATATGCCTGACGCAGCGCCCCCGTCACGTACTCTTTCGCCAGGCGCACTGCCTCAGCGACCGATTCGCCTCGCGCCAGGTAGGAGGCGATGGCGGAGGCGAAGGTGCAGCCGGTGCCATGGGTGCTCGTCGTGTCCACTCGGGGCGACGAGAACTCGTGGAACTCGTGGCCGTCATAGAGCAGGTCGACGACTCTGCCGCCCTCGCGGTGACCGCCCTTCATCACGACGTTCCGCGCCCCCATCGCATGTATCTCCCGCGCGGCCGCGCGCAGGTCTGCGTCCGTCGCGAGCGCCCGCCCCACCAGGACCTCCGCCTCCGGCACGTTGGGCGTGAGCACGTCCGCCAGCGGTAACAGTAACTCCACAAGCGCGTGCACGGCGTCCTCGCGCAGTAAGCGGTCGCCGCTCTTGGCGACCATCACCGGGTCGACGACGACGTTCCCCAACCCATGCTCCCTCAGTTTGGCGGCGACCACGTCGATGATGGGCGCGCTCGAAAGCATGCCGGTCTTCACGGCGTCGAGCGGGATATCGCTGGCGACAGCGTCGATCTGCGCGGCGACGATCTCCGGAGGCGTCTCGTGCACGGCGGTGACACTGAGTGTGTTTTGGGCAGTGAGCGCGGTGATCACGGTCGTCGCGTAAACGCCGAGGGCGGCGCAGGTCTTCAGATCCGCCTGGATGCCCGCACCGGCGCTCGAGTCGGAGCCGGCGATGATCAGTACGCTTGGCATGACAAGGCAACGGTAAGAAGCGGCGCCCCGGTGGGTCAAGTTTAGAGATATAATTGGGCGACGTGAGCTCCCCCGAGTCCAACCTCGAAGGCTCGATAGAAGCGGCGGCGCGGATGATCGCGGGCGCGCGACATGTCGTCGCGCTCGTGGGCGCCGGACTCTCGGTGGAGAGCGGCGTGCCGACATTCCGCGGGGAGGGCGGGCTGTGGACGAAGTACGGCGAGCCCGACATGAACGGCTACGAGCGGTTCTTGCAAGACCCGGCGACGTGGTGGCACGAGCGCATCAGCAGGAGCTCGCAGTACCGCGAGCTGGTGGACGCGCTGGACTCGGCCGTGCCGAACGAGGGGCACTTCGCGCTGCGGGCGATGGAGGAGGCGGGGCATCTGAAACACATCATCACCCAGAACATCGACAACCTGCACCAGATCGCCGGCAGCCAGGCGATCACCGAGATCCACGGCAATCGCACGAAGGTGCGCTGCATTCAGTGCAGCAGGCGCTGGGACCTCGAGGCGTTCTCGCTGGACGACCTGCCGCCACACTGCCCGGACTGCGGCGGGACGGTGAAGGGGGACACCGTGATGTTCGGCGAGCCTATACCGCGCGACGCCCTTCAGGAGTGTATCGAGCAGACCAGCCTCTGCGACTGCATGCTACTGATCGGCACCAGCGCCGTTGTCTATCCCGCCGCGCAGTTCCCTCAGGACGTGCGCCGCGCCGGGGGCGCTCTCATCGAAGTCAATCCGAACGAAACGCCGCTAACCGCGATGTGCGACGTGGTGCTGCGGGCACCCGCGGGGGAGGCGCTGCCATTGGTGGTGGCGAACATCAGGGGACTCGATGCGCGTTCAAGCTAACACAGGTCATCTACTGCTACCTCATCTCACTTCAAGTATCATCATCGCATGAGTAACTTGCTCACAGTGGTGAGGTCGCCGACAGGCTCCGATTGCACAGGACCACCGTCCGACGGCATATCAGCTCGGGACGCCTGATGGCTCAGCGCGTGGGCCGCCGAATCCGGATAACCGAAGAGGACCTGGCAGAGTTCATGCAGCCCGAACCGGGCTCTCTGAGTGGACTTGATGCGCTTCGAGTCAGGCTGCTAAGACCGACTGCGCTCGAACTCGAGCAACGGCGGGAATCCGTAAATCGAATTCTCAGCAGGCGTGATGCTATGAGCGCACTCGATATCACCACGACGGAACTAGTCGAATGCGGCAGGAGGGAACACTCGTGACCGCGGACAGACGGCTCTGGGAAACAGCAAGAGAATCGATGTCTTTCGTGGAATGGCTCGGAAACATTCAGTCGGGCGACGCATTATGACCGCCTTCGACGGCATCCGCGTCCTGGACCTCACGATCTGGCAACAGGGGCCAATGGCGACCGCCATGCTGGGCGACTGGGGGGCGGACGTCATCAAGATAGAGGGCCCGGACTCGCCGGACCCGGGGCGCTCACTGGTGCGGTTCGAAGTGGGACAGGGCGGCCCCAACGCCTACTTTGAGACGCACAACCGCAACAAGCGGGCGATAGTGCTTGACCTCAAGAGTGAAGCGGGCCTTCAGGTGTTCTACCGTCTCGTGAAGGATGCCGACATTGTGGTACAGAACTTTCGCGCGGGCGTTGCGGACAGGCTGGGTATCGGCTATGACGCACTGCGCGCGGTCAACGATCACGTCATCTACTGCGCGGCGTCGGGATTCGGTCTTGACGGACCGGACGCGCAGCGGCCCGCGCTGGACCCGCTGGCGCAGGCGCGCGGAGGCCTGATGAGCGTGACCGGGGAGCCGGACGCGCCCCCTACGCGCACGTTTGGCGGTATGGCGGATCAGGTGAGCGCCTTCTTGCTCGCTTACGGCATCGCGGTTGCGCTATTCCATCGCGAGCGCACGGGCGAGGCGCAGATGGTCAACGGCTCGCTGCTTCAGGGGCAGATCGCGTTGCAGGCGTTCAACATCTCGAGCTACCTGATGACCGGCACTTATGCCGGCTCCCCGGTCCCGCGGATCCCGCGAAAACTCACCAGCCCCACCTGGAACCACTACAAGGCGAAGGACGGGAGATGGCTCATGCTCGGCATGGCGCAGGTTGGGCGGCACTGGCCGGCGTTCCGCGAGGTGATGCACAAGGCCACGGGAGAGCTGCTGGGCCCGGAGGAGATGAGCGTCGGCTGGCTGCGTCATCACGCTGTCGAGTTGATGGAACTTATCGCGAAGCTGGATCAGCTCTTCCTTGCCAGGCCCGCCGCGGAGTGGCTCGACCTCTTTCGCGGTCGCGACCTGCTCGCCGAAATCGTCCAGGACTACAGCGACCTCGCGGCCGACGAGCAAGTCGTTGGCAACGGCATGCTGACCACGCTCGAGCACCCAACACACGGGTCGTTGCCCATCGTTGCGCCGGCCCCGCACCTCAGCGCCACGCCCGGAATCATTCGCACGCCGGCGCCGGAGTTCGGCCAGCACACGGAAGAGGTGCTGCTGCAGGCAGGTTATACCTGGGACGATATATCGCAGCTGCGCGAGCAGGGGATCATCGGAGTCGGGAGCGACAGCAAGGAAGTGGCGCATGGGACTGCTGAGCGGTAAGACCGCCCTCATCTTCGGGGTCGCGAACGACCACAGCATCGCCTGGGGTATCGCGCAGGCGTTCGCCCGGGAAGGCGCCACGCTGGGCTTCAGCTACGCCGGCGAGGCGCTGGAGCGGCGCGTCCGCCCGCTCGCGGCATCCGTCGGCGCGACGTTTGTCGAGCCGTGCGACGTCTCGAACGACGATGACATCGCGATCGTCATGGAGAAGGCTCGCAGCGCGTTCGGCGAGATAGACGTCCTGGTGCACTCGATCGCCTTCGCCGAGCGTGAGGACCTGGCGGGGGCATTCTACGACACCTCTCGCTCGGGGTTCCACCTGGCGATGGATATCAGCGTCTACTCGCTCGCCGCCCTGACGCGCACCGCGCTCCCGCTGATGCGCCCCGGAGGCTCGATACTCACGATGACGTATCTCGGCTCCGTACGCGCGGTCCCGAGCTACAACGTCATGGGTGTCGCGAAGGCTGCGCTGGAGGCCAGCGTGCGCTACCTGGCCCAGGACCTGGGCGCCCACGAGAAGAGCATCCGTGTTAACGCGATCTCCGCGGGCCCGGTGCGCACGCTCTCCGCCGCGGGCGTCACCGGCTTCAAGTCGCTGCACTCCCGCTTCCGGGAGATAGCGCCGCTCAAACGCAACGTGGGGATCGACGAAATAGGCAATTCGGCGGTCTACCTCTGCTCTGATCTGGCGGCCGGAGTGACCGGCGAGATTCACTACGTTGACGCCGGCTACAACATCGTGGGCGTGCCCAGCCTGGACAGCCTGAAGGGGGAGTAGGTGGGGAGGATGCGCGCCGACAGCGGGATGCGCTAGGAGGCGGGCTGCGCGGCCATTAGCCCGCGCAGCTTGCGCAGGGTGCGGAACAGGATCACTCGCACGTTCGCCTCGCTGAGGCCCATGATCTCGGAGATCTGAGTGTTCGAGAGCTCGGCGTCGAACTTCAGAGAGACGATGTCCTGTTCTCGCTGCGGGAAATCGCTGATCAGCGCGGCGACGTGCCGCAGTTCCTCGCGCAGGAGGACCTCACCTTCCACGGAGGCGGCACTCGGGGCTATCTCTTTCAGCACATCGTGATCCACCAGCGTCTCTCGCGAGCGCTTGCGACCGCTGCTGATGACGACGTTGCGGGCGATCGTGAAGAGCCACGTGGAGAAGGCTTCGTCGTTGCGGAGAGACTCACGCTTGAGGAACGCTCGCTCGAAGACGTCGGCGACCAGGTCTTCCGTCACGTGCACGTTGTGGACGCGCCCGTAGACGTAGGCGAACACCCGCGGAAAGAAGAGGCGGTACTTCTCGGAGAATTCTGAGCGGCGGCGATCGACGTCGACGCGGGCGGCGGGGGCGGGAGGTGTGAACAGCCTGGTAAGTGTCATACAGCGCGGGTGCGGAGTTTGTTTGGTAAAATCCGCTGTCTGGCTACTGGACAGGGCTTTCCGTCAGGCGCATAATGACACCTGAATTGCATATCGGTATCGTGTAAAGTAGTTTTCCGGTTCTTGCATTGGCTTTGCGAAGTCTGTACTATTGGCCTGTCAATAAGGAATTCAAATTCTGCGATTGAGCAAATTCAGGGTATCGGCGGGTCGCAAGCCTGTCAACCCTAGTCGTTACAATAACCCGGGGAAAAAACGGAGAATAAGCCGCACGGAACAGGCGAAGTAGACGTAAATGGCTAAAAAATGGAACTTCTTGAGCAACTACGGGCTGGTTCTCACTCACCTCTTCCAGAACCGTCGCGCCACTCTGCGCGAGATCGCGCGCGGGACCGACCTCACGGAGCGCGCCGTCTACCAGATAGTGCGCGACCTGGAGGAGCACGGCTTCATCGCCAAAAAGCGGGTAGGCCGGCGTAATAGCTATACCGTCAACGAGAGCGCGCTGTTCAGCTTTCCCGTCTACGGGGACTTGAACATCGCGCAGATGATCACCGCCCTGCGGCGCATCCTGGAGGAGACCCGGACTCCCGCATAGACTGCCTGTCGAACGGCATTCATACGAAATTCATCGGCCCGACTCATTCGCGGCCCTTGACAGCGGTAGTATAATCCACATGCATCCCGCCCCCAGCATTGTTCTATAGGAGGGTCGCCATGACGACGGAAGCCTCCGCCGCCCAGGCCGAAGCCACTGCCAGCAGCGCCCGTGAACGCGCCCTTGTGGAGGTCGATCCCCACCGCTGGGCCCTGCAGTTCTGGGCCCGCTGGTACCGCCGCCTCGCCAGGCGCTGGACTGTCGACAGCCACATCAAGAAGCTCTGCCAGCCGTTCACGGTGGAGGGTCGAGAGATCCTCGAGCGCGCCGAGAGCCCAATGATCATCATCGCCAACCACACCAGCCACTTCGACACGGCGGTCGTCCTGCACCTGCTGCCTTCAAAGATCTACGACCGCACGGCCGTCGTGGCGGCCGCCGACCGCATGTACCGCGACCGGTTGAAGGGGATGTGGAACTCCCTGCGCTACAACTCCTTCCCGATCACCCGCGGCGGCGGGCGCGAGGCCCTGGCATACACGCAGTGGCTGATGCACCACGGCTGGTCGATCCTGATCTTCCCGGAGGGCAAGCGCTCTCGCAACGGCGAGCTGATGCCCTTCCACGGCGGTCCGGCCATCCTCGCGTTGGCGCACAACGTGCCGGTCCTGCCGATCTACATCAAGGGCGCGATGGACATCCTGCCGCCGGGCACCCGCCACGCCAGGCCAGCGCCGGTGCACGCCCGCGTGGGCGAGCCGTTCACAATCGCCCCCGGCAGCCACATCGGCGACGCCAAGCACCAGATGGAAGAGGCTATGCGCGCGCTGGCGAACGGCGACAGCGTGCAGCGCGCGGCGTAGGCGGGCCGGCGGCGTAGGCCGGGGTCTTCTTCTGTACGCCAGCCGGCTTGCGTACAGAACTTGGCGGTCCAGCCCCGCAAGCCCACGGGCTGTCTACATTTACGGAAAGACGCGCTCGAAGGCTGTTCTACCAACGAAACGGATATACAGGTCCATAGCCTGTTCCACGGCCGTCGCCCTGTCTAAGTCGAGTGCGAAGGCCGTCCTTTCCGCATCCGGAAACCTGCTCGGAAGATTGTCCTTCATCGCCTGTTTAACGCTCGGCAGGTCCGGATATTTCTTCGCACGGGGCGCCAGATAGTGCATCACGGAGTTCCACTCATCGACCGTGATGGTGCGAAGGAGCCAGGGCTCGAATAGCTGCACCAACGACTCGATACCGATCGGGAACGCCTGCGCGCCAACGGTTACATTGAACAAGCGCACGTGTAGCAGCGCCTTTGTCGACAGGCCGACGACGATCGCCTGTACCCAAACGCTTGACAGTCCGAGGCCCTCCAGCTTCAGCGTATCGCTGCTTGTCAGTTCATCGAGGCCAACAAGAGCACCAAAGGCGATCAGGCCATAAATCGCCGCTATGGAATAGAGGGACCAGGACTTTTGAAGAAAGACGGCCGTTCGGGGGTAATTCGAGGTAAGTAGCTCGACCAGGGTGACAACGGCGGCTATTCCGAAAGCAAGGAAGGCAGCCCCTACCGTCATTTGGCGAGGGCGACGTTGTCCCCGTCTCGCTCTACGACGCCGACACCCTGAAGGACCCGTAGTTCATCCTCGATGTCGCTCTGCTGGCGACCCAGCAGACGAGCAAGTAAACCCACCTCCACCTGCTTGTAGTCCCTCAGCACGCGCACGATAGAAATGTTCTCCCCAATTGCCTGTTGCATTCGCGAGTCTCCTGTTCCTTACTGTGACGATTCTCATTATAGCTTAGTCTCAGGGGCCCGCCGCGCGGCCCCTACCCGAACGTCACCCGCAGCACCGGCGGCTCGAACGTCCAGGCGACGGCCTGCTGGTGGCGCGCTTCCTCCGGCAGGGGGAACACCGCGCGGCGGCCGTTCAGGTGCACCGCCACGCCGTCGTCGCCTTGCTCCAGGCTCAGGTCGTCCTTGCGCGCGAACGGGAGAACCACGGACAGCACATAGCGGCCGCCTTCTCGCGAGACGGAGTGCGCGTCGCCCCGGTGCAGCACGTCGGTAGACGCACGGCTGCCATAGACCGCAGCGGCCAGATCGGCGAGCGCGGATGCGCCGCGCGGCGGGCGCGGCGATAGCGTCGACGTCAGCACGGGCATCGGCTTGACCAGCGCCGCGAGGCCCTTCGTCGCCTGTTCTTGATCAGCGAGGCGTCCGGCGAAGAAAGGGTCTTTGACCGGGGCGGGCAGTGCCGGTGAAAGCAGCAGGGCATCGGTGGCGAAGGAGAACAGACTGAGAGCGGACAGCGCGCCCCGCGCGCTAGCGAGGGCGTCGCCGTCCGGCGGCAGCACTACCCGCACCGAGCAAATATCCGAATCGACGAGCGTCTGCCGGACCTGCGCGAGGCGCGTCAGCAGCTCGCGTCCGCGGTCGAAGACCTCCTCGCCGGTCTCCGCGTAGTCGCCGGCGAAGACGCGGATGAACGGCTCGAAGACGCTCTGCTCGCGGGGGGCGAACAGGCGCTCGAGCCAGCGCGCGGCCGCTTCGAGACCGGGGGGGAGGCCGAGGAACTGGTCGAGAGGCGCGCCGTCGACGACGATGCAGTCGTAGCGGGCGCCGCTCACGCGTTCCTCAAGGTCCAGCAGCCGGCCGACGTGGTTCATGCCGGGCAGCGCCGCCAGGTCTTCCGCCAGCTCCGCCTGCATCCCGCGCCAGTCCAGCAGGTCGCCGAGCCAGTCGCGGAACTCGTCCGGGGCGTCGTAGCGGTGGCCGCCCTCAGCGGCGTCCAACCCCTTCGCAACGGCCTTCGGCTCGTGCGAGAGCAGCTCGCCCAGCACCGCACCGAGGCCGGGGCCGAGGCCGAACGCGAGTGTCCGCTGCCCACCGCCGGCGATCGCGACGGCGGTGGCGGCGGCGAGCGTGCTGACGCCACTGCCGCCTCGGCCCGTAAAAATGATGATGCGCAACGCGGCTAGATGATAGCACGCGTTCGTTTGACGCCGCTCGGCGACTGCCCTAGAATCGGACGCGCCATGCCAGTCTCGAGCGACGCCGTCCAGACCGGGTCCGAGGCGCCGGACTTCGAGTTGACCGCGACCGACGGAACGCAGGTCCGGCTGTCGGCGCTGCGCGGGCGGCCGGTGGTGCTGGTGTTCCTGCGGGGCTTCGGCTGACCGTTCTGCCGGCGGCATCTCTCGCAGTTGCGGGACCGATATGCGGACTTCGAGGAGCGCGGCGCGCGGGTGCTCGCGCTGGCAGTCGACACGCTTGAGGGCGCGCGGGCTTACTTCGAGCGAAACGACATGCCGTTCCCCTGCCTGCCTGACCCGGAGCGCGAGGTGTACCGCCTGTACGACGTGAAGAGCGCGATGGTCTCGCTCGGCCAGCGACCGGCGTTGTTCATCATCGACGCGAAGGGGATTGTGCGCTATACGTATCTGGGCTGGCAGCAATGGGAGATCCCCACGATCGACGAGACGCTTCGCGAGCTGGACGCGTTGGCCGAATAAGGTTAGCGCCCGGGCGAAGTAGCAGTTCCTGTGGACAGACCTGAACGTCTATCCCTACACTGACGGCATGGAAGTCATCGATCCGGCCCGCCTTAACCTCCCCTGGTCGCGGCCGCGCATTGCGGTCGTGGAGATCACCGGAGCGATCGGCGCACAGGTGCGCGGGCCAGAGACCGTGCGCATGCTGAAGGCGTTGCGAGACGACGCGCGCATTCGCGCGGTCGTCGTCGAGATCGACTCGCCCGGCGGGTCAGCGAGCGTGTCCGACGCGATCTTCCGCGGGCTGCAGCGTCTCTCCGCGCGGAAGCCGACCGTGGCGTTCGTGATGAGCGCGGGGCTTTCGGGGGGCTATCTGATCGCCTGCGGGGCGTCCAAGGTCGTGGCGCTGCCGACGGCGCTGGTGGGATCGATCGGCGTCATTTTCACACGACCGGTAGTGCAGGAGCTGATGGAGAAGGTCGGCGTGAAGATGGTGGTCACCCACCAGGGCCGGCTGAAGGCGATGTTCCAGCCATGGCGCGAGCCCAGCGACGAGGAGAAGCAGAAGGTGGAGGCGCTGACCGACGAATACTACGGCTGGTTCGTCGACGCCGTTGCGAAGGCGCGCAACCTGCCGTCCGAGGTCGTGCGCGAGTACGCCACCGGAGAGATGTACACGGCCACGAAGGCGAAAGAGCTGGGCCTGATCGACGAGCTGGGTGATGTGGAGGCCGCGATCGACATGGCCAGCGAGATGGGCCGCGTGCCACGCCGTCTCCAGTACGTGCGGCCGCGGCGGCCGCTCCTGCAGCAACTGCTATCGCGCGGCGCAAGCGCGCTCGCGGAGGAGCTCGTGGCGCGCGCGGAGGAGCGGTTCCGCCCGCGCGTGGAGTTCCGCTAGGGGACGAGGGTTGGACGGCCAGGCGGGCCGCCTCTACGCCAAACGGTATAACGCCGGCTCGGGGCCTTCTTCGCGCACCACCAGCCCCTCACGAGTCAGGGCGTCCAGGTGCGCGAGGGTCTCCGAGAGGGCCAGGAACGTCTGCATCGGGCCTTCGCGGCCCTTGAAGACGGTCTGGGCGATGTCCAGCGCCGGGCGTGGCGGGCCGGCCATCGCTTCCAGCACGCGCGTGCGGCGCTCTTCGTGGTGGCGGATCAGGTCGCGCGCCCGCTCGGCCACGTTCTCGATCGGCCCTTCGTGGGCCGGTAGCGCGCGGGCCGGGTTGAGCTGCTCGATCAGCGCCAGCGATTCCTCGAACTTGTGCAGGGGGCTGTCGCCGTCGTTGCTGTGCCACATGCCGATGTGGGGCGTGATCCGCGCGAGCATGTGATCGCCTGAGAACAGTAAGTCCTCGGCGCTGTCCAGGATGCAGAGATGGCCCTCCGTGTGACCGGGCGTCCAGACCATCTTGAACTCGCGGCCGCCCACGCTGATCGTCTCGCCGCCGCGCACCAGCTGCGGGCTCTCCACGGGGTAACGCACGCGCTGGACCTGGCTGCGCATCTCTTCGAAGGAGAAGTTGGTCGCCGTCGCCATCGCGGCCACGGTTGCGCCGCCGTAGTCCTCGGGCTTCGGCGGCGCGTTGGACGTGATCGACTGCACCTGCGACCAGTCGCGTTCGTGCAGCACGATCTGGGCGCCGCGCGCTTCCAGCCAGCCCGCGAGGCCGCAGTGGTCCGGGTGATAGTGGGTGATGAATACGGTCCGAATCTTCTCCGGGCCGCCGCAGATCTCGCGGATGCCGGCCTGCATTCGGGCGAGCGCCTCTTCGGAGGGGAAGCCGGCGTCGACCATCGCGAAGCCGTCTCCCGTCTCGATCAGGTACGAATGCACGCCCGCCAGCGGGAAGGGGATGGGCATCGATATCTGCCGGATGCCCGGGTGACGGTCAGGCATGGGTTCCCGCGCGGTCCATCATGTGCGAGGTTAGCGATAGACGGGCAGGGCGGCCACAAAGGGCCGCCCCTGCGAGCGATGCCATGTAAACCGCCCTACAGGAAGGTGGTGTCGATCTTCGCAGATGTGTCGAAGTACTGCTGGTAAGACTGGTTGAAGCGGTAGAAGGCGTCGCGCCGGTAACCGTCGTTCGAACGCGCCAGGCCCTCCGGCTCCTCGAGGTCGATCGTGTTCAGGGTGTGATGGAGGTCCGCCTTGCCATTGTCCTTGATGTTCTGGATCATCTCTTTCCAGCGCGCGTAGGACATCTCCATCCAGAAGTCCGTGTTCTCCGCATCCCGGTCGCTGACCTCGCGGATGTCCGTGATTTCGAACGCCTCGAACGTGAGGAGAAAGTACTTCTCCAGCTCCGGTATCTTGAGGCCGACGGTGGAGTCGCAGGTCCCGAAGTGCTTGTACGCGGGGTCTATGTTGATCAGGTCTTTGATCGCGTTGAACCACTCCACGGAGGGGAACGTGGCCTTGACCTTAACGTCTTGTGTCATTGGGAGATCTCCTGTTCTCGCTTATGCTGCGGCCTGGGCCGCCGCCGGCTCGTCGACGTATTTCTTGAGGGACGGGTGCAGCTTATCCGCGCGGTCTATGCCCCCGGCTGCCAGACGCGACACGTAGGCGCGCACCCAGCGCTGCTTAAAGTACTCCAGCTTGCGCGTTCCGTCCAGAAGCTGGTCCTTCTCGATGCCGCCGCCCAGCAGGATGATCAGCGCCTCTCGGATCGGCGTGTCGCGCTCCGACTCGAAGTTGAACACCGCTTCGCCTTTGTTCAGGTAGTTCTGGACCTCAGGGCGCCGTGCGTCGTGGCGCAGCAGGAAGTACTTGAGGTGCTGAATGCCGTAGGCGATCTGGCGCGCGGTGTCCTGCATGCAGTAGCTGAAGATCTGGTGCTCCGCCTCGTTGTGCGCCACGTAGAGACCGATCTCGTAAAGCCCCATCACATGGCTGTTCGAGAGGATGTGGGAGAGCACGGACGTCTCCGTCCAGGCGCGCGCGTCGATGATCGCGCGGTGGAAGTAGCCGGGGCTCTGGAGGCCCATGCCGCCGCCGTTGCTCATCGCGCGCTTGCGGAACACCTCGAACTGGTGCGCGTAGTCGAACGCCGCGGTCGAAAGGTAGAGCTTGACCTCGTGGTAGCCGTAAGACATCTCCGGCAGCCAGCGCCCGACGATGTCGCCTTCCAGGAGCCCCTTCTCGCAGAGAAAGGTGCAGAGCTGGCACATCGCCTTCTCGATCACATCCGGCAGCGGCTCGATGCTGTTCCAGTTGACGTCGGTGGAGGGCCGCCAGCGCCGCTGGATCGCTTCTTCGTAGAGGTCCGCGGAGTTCTCGGACCACAGCTCCGCCTTCTCGTAGATGCTGTAGCCCATCGCGGGCACGCCGGGCAGCGGGTAGGCGCCGCGCGGCATCTCGCTCTGGTGGGGCCAGAAATCAGGGATGTCCGCATAGGTGCTGACGTTCAGCATGCCGACGGTGAGGCCCCTCTTGCCCGGGCGCACCCGTATCCCCCACTCCGTCGGGACATGCATCCAGGAGAGGTCCAGCGTCGCCTCAACCCCCTGGTCGCGCGCGATCTCCTGCTGGCGGATGAAGCCTTCCGCCTGGTCGGGCCGCACGCCGGCCTTGATCTGGTTCGTGATCATCTCCACCGGCGCGCCCAGCTTCAGCGCGCGTTTCACGAGCGCCTCCGGCCAGTCGTGTTCGCGCGCGAGCTCAGCCAGCTCCGGTGACAGCGTGATCTCGCCGCCGGCGCGGATGCGCTCCTGCTCGCTGATGAACAGCTCGGCGGCTTCGGCGCTGGCGTCGGGCTGGCTGAGCTGCATCTTGATCGCATCTGCGGGGAAGCCGAGCGCCAGCGCGCGGCGCACGAGGTCCGGCGGGATGCCCTTCTCCTCGGCGACTTGCGCCAGGTCCGCGGGGATGTCGGTGGCTGTTTCAGCCATGGGCGGTTCTCCTTCTGGTCAGGACCGGGATTCGCGCCCCCTTCGCGGGGAGAGCATCCCTCATTTAGCCACAGGGCGACGCGCGAGTCAAGGGGGTAACTTAGCGGGCGCTAAGGAATTGAAGGCCTAGGCCATAGCGGGCTGGCCGAACCATTCCGACCTATCCCCTAGTTCCGCGGCGGGTCGAGCAGCGAGCGGTGACTTCGCTTCGCTCCGAACCATCCCACGACCGTCCCTGCAAGGAAGAGGGGCAGAGAGGCTAGCACGAGTATTGAGGCCACGTAGAACCATTGCGGGAAATCACCGGTGTCCTCAGTGGTAACGTCAATGATGATCGCTAACGCTGCAATGAACAGCGTGTACGCAGCGAGAGCAGCTAACCCGCTTGCCAGGGCGCCAAGTATCCGCTGCGGTAGAAGCCGACTCACGCGGTAGCCAACAACAAGGGAGACGCCCAAAGGGGTGCCGTAAACTAGAACAACGGCCAACAACTCACCGAAACTCATAGCCTACCTATCATACGATACGTGTTATCACAGAATACTTGCGACGCGCATTGATTCCATCCGCGGTGGGCGTGTCGAAGCTTAGGCGCATCTGGGCGATTCGTCGAAAAGTATTGGGCGCGGATCGCCCGCCCTAATTCCGCGGCGGGTCCAGCAGCGAGCGGAAGAACGGGTTCATGCGGTCGCGGCGGTCGCCGAGGCCGGCGACCTCGAGGCGGTGCATGTACTCGTTCACCTGCTTCTTGCGGATGTCCATCAGCTTCTGCATCCCCACGTCGACGTTCTTCAGCCCGCCGCCGGCCAGGATCATCACCGCCTCGTCGAAGAAGGGCGTCGTGGCACTGATCCCCTGCGTGATGTCCAGCGAGAGCGGGCCCTCGACCTGGTCAAGGTAGTGGTGCAGCTCCTCCCGGCGCTCCGGCTCGTTCTCCAGGATGTACTTCAGGTGCATCACGCCGAAGCCCAGGTGCCGTGACTCGTCCTGCGCGCAGAGACGGTAGATCGTCTTCTCTGCCTCGTTGAAGGAGACCAGTTCGCCGGTGCGGAAGAGGCTCTGCACGAACCCCTCCGCGAAGACGTGCATGATCGCGGACATCTCGGTGAAGTCCTTCGCGTCCAGGATGATGCGCAGAGAGGGGCCGGACTGGCTCTCGGAGAGCAGCCCGCCGCCGTTGGCGAAGGCGCGCTTGCGGAAGACATCCAGGTGGCGCGCCTCATCCATGATCTGCGTAAGGAGGAACAGCTTCGTCTCGTAGTAGTCGTTCGGGATCTTGCGCAGCCACTGCGCCGGCGCGTCCCCGGCGATGAACTCGACCTCGGTCAAGAAGGTGCAGAGCTGGCACATCGCGCGCTCCAGGTCGTCCGGCAGCGGCTCGATCGTGTGCCAGGGGATGTCCGTGGCCGAAGACCACTGGCGCTGGACCGCCTCCTCGTACAGCAGCCGCGAGTTGTCCGACCACACGTCCGCCTTATCCGAGTAGTACTGGCCGGTGCGCGGCGCGTCGGGCCGCTCGCGCGCGTCGCGGGGGCGGATGGTGTTGGCGCTCACGTGCGCAGGCACCTCGCGCCCGCGCTCGATCTCGTCCAGCGTCATCCCGCGGCGGCCGGCCGTGACGCGCTCCACCTTCTCGTGGTCGTCCGGACGCAGCCAGCTCAGGTCAAGCTCGGGCAGGTCCTCCTCAGTGCTCAGCTTCTGCAGTACGTCAACATCGATAGCCATGGTGAGACCTCCCCTGCGTCGCGATATGCCTGCGGATAAGCGAAAGCTACACCCGCGCCGGAGGGTTGTCAATGAGGGGGGGGGGGCACGTCAATGATGCGCTCTGACACCACTTACCGCTTGCCGGACCGTTGCGTTTCGCTGGAGAACCCACCTCGGCGTTTCGGAACCCCCAGACGATGGATGTTCTTCGGGTTGTTGATGTCGTCGTCCCACTTTCGTGGGTTATCCAGGATGTAATCCCGCGCCGCGTCCAGTTCCCTCTCGTCTCGCAATACACGCTCGTAATAATTGCGCTGCC
Source organism: uncultured Dehalococcoidia bacterium (assembly GCA_964558415.1). Lineage (GTDB taxonomy): Bacteria > Chloroflexota > Dehalococcoidia > SM23-28-2 > RBG-16-64-32 > CAZLDI01. The sequence continues at coordinate 145,218 of CAZLDI010000003.1, read as the reverse complement.
AGACCCGGCCGCCCGGGTTAGACCTCAGTTCGTTGATTCGCTTAGCGGATGCCGACTTGAATTGCAGAACGATTGCGCCCAATGAGCGACGCTGAAGAACGGAGGCTCTGGGGATTTCGGGGCGTAGGGGCGCATCATGACGCGCCCCTACGGTGGTTGCGCAGTGAATCCGAATGATTCCGTGAACGTGGTTGGGCATAACGATGAACTCGTCGATCTCCGCCTGCGGATAATGGCGCGGGATGGCGCACCACGAATCTTCGGTCGCTGCTTTGAACCTGTGGTCATTGAACAAAGCCTCTCGTTGATGCGTGCAGATTGTGACGAAGTATGCCCCGTTCGAGCGGTAATCATAGTATGGGAGGCGGACAGATCGCCGCTGATGTATTCGCGGATCGTATCGCATGACGCCCACCGTAATGACGGTCCACAGAAGATGCAACGTCCCGATGTCACCCTTGGCAAGCAGGCGAGTGGATGCGCGGCGTAGGGGCGCATCATGACGCGCCCCTGCTGATGGGCACTAGATCGCCACCCGCTGCGATGCCCGCTCACCACATATCCGTCCGGCGTCGGCGCGCGTGCAGCGGCCGGACGCGAATGAACGGACGCGCGCCCAGGACTATCGCGAAGCCGGTGACGAACCCGCCCACATGCGCCCAGAAGGCGACAGCCTGCTCTGACAGCGTGTCGCCGCCGAGAGCCGCTGTGCCGCTGAGGAGCTGCATCAAGAACCAGACGCCGATCAGAACGACGGCAGGCACGGGCACCGGGAAGAACCAGATCAACGTGTTCACCCTGGCCGTCGGGTAGAGGACGAGGTAGGCGCCCATCACTCCTGCGATCGCGCCGCTCGCGCCGACCATCGGGATCACTTCGTTGGTGTCCACCGCCACCTGTAGCGCCACCGCGCCGGTCGCCGACACGACGTAGAACGCTCCGTACTTGACGTGGCCCAGCGCGTCCTCGACGTTGTCGCCAAACACCCAGAGGTAGAGCATGTTCCCCACGAGGTGCAGCCAGCCACCGTGCACAAACGCCGAGGTCACCACGGTCAGCGGCTCCGTGACGCCTGATGGGTCCTCCAGCCAGTCGACGAGCTGGCGTGGCACGACGCCGTGGTCGAAGTAGAAGCGATTGACGTCGGCCAACGAGAGCGTCAATTCGTACAGAAAGACAAGGACGGAGGAAACGATGAGCGCGACGTTGACGTAGGGGAAGGTGCGGGACTGCGGGGAGTCGGAGACCGGGATCAAGGAGTGAGTCCGTCCAGATGGCAGGCGTCGTTGAGGGAGAGGAGCACGGGCCCGGCCTCGCGAAACTCCACTGTCGAAACGGCGCACCTGACCACCGTGAACGGCGGCTCGCCGCGGAAGTAGGCGCGGGAAAGCGCATCGAAATCAACGTGAAGGACTCTGCAGATAAGCGCGCTGAGCGCACCGCCGTGGCTGACCAGCAGCACAGACTCGTTCGGGTGCGCGCCGGCGATTTCCCCGACCGCTTCGTATACGCGCTCGACAAGATCAGATAGATGCTCCCCTCCTGGAGGAGTGAACCCTGGGTCGGTCTGAAGGCGGTGCCATTCTACAGGATATTTCGCCTTGATCTCTTCCTCGGGGACGCCCATCCACTCGCCTGGGTCCCACTCGCGAAGACGTGGCTCGGGACGGACTCCCAGGCCCAGCTGCCCGCTGACTATCTCGGCGGTCTGCAGGGCACGCTTGAGAGTGCTGGAGTAGATTGAGGCTACGTCTCGATCAGCCAGGTAGCAGGCCAGCGCCTCGGCCTCGCGCCGGCCCAGTGCATTGAGGCCATCGTCCGGCCCACCGATTGTGCCGCTGCGGTCGAAGGCGCCGTGACGGGCGAGCAAGAGTCGAGTGGTCACGTCCGTCACCCCTTGCGCCAGGGCGTCTCAGGCTTCTTCGCCGCCTTGTTCACGTAGCGGGCGAGCACGAACAGCAGGTCGGACAGGCGGTTGAGGTAGCGTACCAGCTCCGGGTTCACCGGCTCTTCTCGCGAGAGCCGCACGACTGCCCTCTCGGCGCGCCGGCAGACCGTCCGGCAGAGGTGGAGCAGCGCCCCCGCCTGCGAGCCGGAGGGCAGGATGAACGTGCGCAGCGGCGGCGCCTTTGCGTCGTACTGGTCGATCAGCCGCTCAAGTGCGGCGATCTTGTCGTCCGGGTCGATGAACATATGGCCAGCAGCCGCCGCCTTCCCACCCGTCTCGCTCGCGAGTTCCGACCCGACGTTGAACAACTCGTTCTGGATGTTCTGCAGCGCTTTCGCGAGCGTTCGCTGCGAGACGAAGGCAGCCGCGACGCCGAGCGTGGAGTTCAGCTCATCAACCGCGCCGTACGCCTCGACGCGTGGGTGGTCCTTAGGCACGCGTCCGCCGCCGAAAAGCGCGGTGGTGCCCGCGTCCCCGGACCGCGTGTACAGCATCGATTTCTTCGAGCGGGCCATATGTCTTCTCCACGGGGCGTTTGCACCGGCCGGAACGGTGTCGCCCCGCTCATCCTACGAGAACCTCAGGATGAGCGGGAAGGGGCGCGATGGCCGGGCCGGTCTATCCGGCGGGGGCGGAGGGCGCCACCACGGGCCGGCCTGTCTGCGGGTGAGGCAGTACGGTGACGGCTGCCTCGTACACCTGCGAGAGCAGCTCCTCGCGGAGCACATCCCCCGGCTCGCCTTCCGCGACGACTGCGCCGCCGCTCAGCATCACAAGGCGATCGCAGTACTGGCCGGCGAGCGTCAGGTCGTGCACAACGGCGAGCACAGCTTTCCCCTTTTCCCGGCAGAGTGATCGCACGAGTTCGAGGACCGACACCTGGTGGCCTATGTCGAGATGCGCAGTGGGCTCGTCCAGTAAGAGCACCGGGGTTTCCTGCGCCAGCGCCCGCGCGACGGCCACGCGCTGCCTTTCGCCGCCGGATAGTTCAGATACAGGCCGTGAGGCAAGCTCCAGCGTATCCGTAGCCGCCATCGCACGTTGGGCCGCCGCGATGTCTTCCTGCCCCTCGTTCTGTAGCAGGCGGAGGTGAGGCGTGCGTCCCATCAGAACGCATTCGAAGGCGCTGAAGCCCTCCGGCAGCGAAGGGTCCTGCGGTACGACCGCGACCTGACGGGCGAGGAAGCTCTGCCTCAAGCGAGACACGTCCTGCCCGCAGACTCGCACCACGCCGGCCGCAGGCGTCACCGCCTTCGTGATCGCCCGCACGAGAGTCGTCTTGCCCGAACCGTTGGGACCAACCAGGCCAACGAGCTCTCCCTCCGCGAGGGCGAGGCTGACGTCGCGCAGCGCCGCGATCTTCCGTCGGCCGGCTCGGTACTCCACGGACAGCGAACGAGTCTCGACCGCCGGGGCGGCGGCGGCGTGCGGCAGGGGGACGCTCATGGCAGAGAGTAGCCGCCCCTGGACCGGCGCAGGAGGTACAGAAAGAATGGCACCCCACAGAAGGAGGTGATGATCCCCACCGGTATCTCTTCGCCGCGGTCCAGCGTCCTCGCGCCCAGGTCCGCGCAGATCAGGAAGGCAGCGCCCAGCAGCAGCACCAGCGGGAGTAGCTGGCGGTTGTCCGAACCCCAGACCATCCGCACAGCGTGAGGGACGATGAGGCCGACAAAGCCGATCGTCCCGCTGACCGAGACGGCCGCCGCCGCGGCGAGCGACGCCGCGCCCAACAGCAGCAGCTTCGTCCGTTCGACGTCCACGCCCAGGTGCCGCGCCTGCTCTTCGTCCAGGCTGAGCACGTTCAAGATGCGACCGTGCATCAGCACCACGATCGCCGCGGGGAGCGCGTACGGCAGCACCCAGGCCAGCTTCACCCACGATGCGGTGTTGAACCCGCCGAGCACGACGGCGAACACTTGCGTGGTGTTCGTTGTGCTCTGGAGCATCAGGTATGACGTGATCGCCGTTGACAGTGACGACAGCGCGACGCCGGCGAGGATCAGCGTCGTCGATGAGGCCGTGCTCCCGGCGCGCGCTATCCCGTACACCGCGACGACGGAGATCAGCGCTCCGGCGAAGGCAGCCAGCGGTAGGACGCTCAGCCCGTGCCAGGCGACGTTCACGTCAGACACCAACACGATGGTCGCACCGAGGTTGGCGCCGGTGGCGACGCCGATGAGATACGGGTCCGCCAGGGGGTTGCGAAACACGCCCTGGTAAGTGGCCCCCGCCATCGCCAGCGTCGCCCCGGCCACGCCTGCCAGGAGGACGCGCGGAAGCCGCAGCTGCCAGATGATGTTCTGCCAGCTAGCGGGGACGTCTTCGGCCAGCCCGACGCCCGGCAGATGCGACAGCAGTATCCGCACTGTCGCATCGAGCGGGACGCTTGTCGGGCCGAGCGCGACTCCGATTACCGCGGCGCCGAGGAGCGCAAGCGCGCCGAGCGCCAGCCGCGGTGGCAGGGAGGGGCGGCGCAGGCCTGGCAGCGCATCCGCTTCGGCGCTGACCATCAGCGAGCGGCGGAGTACGTCCACGCCGTTCAGCTCTCCCTGTACAGGAAGCCGGCCAGTGTTTCGAGAGCCTCAACCAGCCGGGGCCCTGGCCGGCTGATGATGTTCGGATCGATCGTGTAAATGCGGCCGTTCTGGACCGCCGGGATCGAGTCCCAGCCGGGCCGAGCCTTCACTGTCTCCGCCGTCTCGCCGGCATCCTCGTCCGCCAGGATGATGACCTCCGGCGCGGCGGCGATGATCGCCTCTTGAGTGAGCTGCGGGAAGGGCTCGCCGGTGGCGTTCGCGATATTCTCCGCGCGGAGGGTGTCGTACAGGTCGCCGACGAAGCTGCCCGGGCCGGCGCTGAAGAACGTGTTGTCGCCCTCATGGAACACCGTCGGGCCGGCGCGGTCGCCCAGCGACTCGACGATGCCTTCGATTCCGGCTTGCATCGAAGCCACAAGGTTCGCTGCCTCTTCCACGTGACCGCTGATCTGGCCCAGCAGGTCGATCTGCTCGTAAACTCCCCGGATCGACGCGGGGGAGTCGAACAAGACGACCTTCAAGCCGGTTGCCTCCAGCGACGTCCTCAGGTCGCCCGGGTCGAAGAAGAGCAGCACCAGGTCAGGCTCCAGCGCGATGATCGCCTCGGCGCTTGGCGCGAAGGAGTCGAGATGCTCGAGCGCCTCGGCCGCCTTCGGGCAGTCAGAGAAGTTGTCCGCCGCCGCAATCTGTCCACCGGCGCCAATCGCGTAGAAGATCTCCGTGTGCGCCGCCGACAGCGAAACGATGCGGGACGGCGGCCGTTCGAACGTGACTGCGGCACCCGAGCTGTCTTCGATCTCGATAGGGAACGTCGCCGGGTCCGCCGCGCTGCCGGGATAATCTGCGTCGCAATCGAAGGTGGCCGGGGTAGCGGTGGTGGTGGTCGGCGTCGAAGAGCGGTCAGTGGGCTGGCGTGCGCCTTCCTCGCCGTCGGAGTCGCAGGCGGATAGCAAAGCGAGCGACGCCAGCGCGATCGCAAGCACGAGCCACAGGGGGTTGGCGATTCGCGTCCTCAAGGTGTCATACCTCCTCCTGAATGCGCGGAGGCAGGGGGCCCGAATGCAAAACCCCTGCGCTCTGGCAGGGGTCTCGGACTCGTCGCAACGCCCATGCCTTTCCGCGAAGGCTGGTTGATCAGTACGGGCAGGCGACCTGACTTCCGCGGTGTCCTACTGAGCGGACCCGTGGATACAGTTGCGGGACAGCGCCGGCCTCTCACCGGCTTCGCTTTTGACTCCTGCTCTCCCATGGCGAGCGGCCCGCCGCGGGAGGGTCGTGGAGACCCGTACCTCTGTATTCTTTTCGCGCTCAATATACCAGCAGCTCACGCCAGATGACAACCGTTTGACGCAACGGACTGGTACCCGTTGAATTAGCTGCAGACTCAAGCGGAGGAGCAGATGCAGATGGATATGGGACTTCAGGGCAAGGCCGCGCTCGTGGGCGGCGCGAGCAAGGGGATCGGCAAGGCGACGGCGACCGCGCTGGCGCGTGAAGGCTGTAGAGTCGCGATTTGCGCGCGCAACGAACAGACGCTGAACAGCGCCGCGGACGAGATCCGCGCGGAAACGGGCGGCGAGGTGCTGCCGCTGACCTGCGACATGGCCCGTTATGACGACATCAAAAGCGCCGTCAGCCGCACCGCGGCCGCCTTCGGCGGCCTGGATATAGTGGTCAACAACGCGGGCGGCCCGCCGACGGGCGCCTTCGACGCCCTGGACGAGAGCTACTGGCAGCACGCGGTTGATCAGAACCTGCTATCGGCTGTGCGGACGGTCCGCGAGGCGTTACCTTGTCTGCGAAGGTCGGGGGCGGGGCGCATCATCAACATCACGTCGGTGGCCGTCAAGACACCCATCGACGGGCTGATGCTCTCCAACGCCACGCGCCTGGCGGTGATCGGCATGGCGAAGACACTCTCGCGGGAGCTGGCGCCGGAGGGCATCACTGTGAACAACGTCTGCCCGGGCAACATCGCTACGGAGCGGCTTGTATCGCTGATCGAAGAGCGCGCGAAGCGGCAGGGAATATCGCTGGAGCAGGCGGTGTCGCTGGAAGAAGGCCGCGTGCCGATGGGCTACCTGGGCGCCCCGGAGGACGTCGCGAACCTCATCACGTTCCTCGCTTCAGCGCAGGCCCGCTATATCTCGGGCACGACTATTCAGGTGGACGGCGGCAGCACAGCCTCGATCATGTAGGCTCGATCCAGGGCCCACGTAAGCGAAATCGGCGCTCTTCCGGACGGGAGCGGACGCCCCTTCCCGCTCGTGCTGAGGCTCTCGTAGGACGGGCGGAGCACAACCGCCCCGCATCCGCCGAAGCCCTGACATCGGCGTTGGCATCGACGCCACCCGATTCAGTTTCGGTCCCGCGTGCTGCGGTTACGACTTGCGGCCGCTGTAGCTCTGGTCGTTCTTGTCCAGCCAGATGTTGGCGGACCAGTGGCTGTTCCCGAACCACGGGAAGCCGACGCGGTTCTTCAGATACGGCCAGGACACCGTCGCCGTGTACGGTGTCGCATAGTCAATGCGGGCGTGCGCGCCCTTCTGCAAGCCGTCGCCCTGTTCGCCCAGTAGGTACTTCTGGATCTGGAACCCCAGATCGCGCCGTCGCTCGTAGTTGAACTCCGTGCGCTGCGCATCGAGCAGGCTATCCAGGTCCGGGTCCTTCAGCCGGAACGAGTTCTTCGAGCCTGTGGAGTGGAAGTACGGGTAGACCCAGTCGTCCAGATCGATCCAGCCGTTGTCGAACTGCCAGGTCATCGCGCCCTGGTCGCCGCAGGCCTCGTTGGCGATGACCTCGAAGATGCGGGCGTAGGGCTGGGTGATCGTCCGCAGCTTGTCTACCGGTACGCCGAGGTTGTTGCTCATGAACTGCTTCCAGCTCCCGATGAAGTTCGGGATGTAGCTTGGTATGTCCGCGAACCACACCTGCGGCAGGTCCCTCTGGTCTGCCGGCAGGTCCGACAGCGCCGCCTCGTATAGCTGGCGCGCGGTCCGGATGTCCGTTTCCCGGTCCGCACCCTGGCGGTAGCCCGGTAGCTTCAGCAACTCCTCTTCAGGCAGCGCCCAGTAGGTGATCGCCTGCCCAACGGGCCCCTGCATCTTCCACTCGCCGCTGCCGATGATCTGGATGATCTGCTGCCGTTCTGTCGCCAGGTGTATCGCCTTCCGCATCCTCGGGTCGTCGAACGGCTTGCAGAACGTCTTGAACCGCGAGCCGATCCAGCCGGAGATATGGGAGCGAATGAACTCCAGCTCCGGCTTCTCTTCCTTGATGTCGAACACCCACTGCGGGTTGTCGATGTATCCCGCGACATCGATCTCCTTGCGCCGGAACAGCGCCTCCAGCGCCGTGTCGTTCAGGCTGCTGCCCGACACAACGTATCCGTCCAGGTACGGCCGGCCCAGCGCCGGGTCGTCCCAGCCGAACCAGTTCGGGTTCTTCACCGCTTTGAACTCGATGCCAAACTTCAGCGTATCCCACATGAACGGCCCCGTGCCGATCATCCGGTCTTCGGGCCGCGGCGCGTTGTTCGTGTCGACGGTGTCCAGCGGCTTGCCGCCGGGCCCCGGCGACTGATCGACGATCTCCTTCGGGATGATCATCGCGTTGGTGTCCGCCATAAAGTGGAAGAACGGGGCGATCGGCCCCTTCGTCTTGATCTCGAGCGTGTACTTGTCAGTCGCCCGGATCGTGTCGATCGTCCGGTACTGGCTGGAGCGGTAGTAGTAGCCCTTCTGCAGACTGTCCGGGTTGCGCTGCCGGTCGTAGCTGAACACGACATCCTCCGCGGTCAGTTCGCGGCCGGCGATCTCCGGGAAGTTCTGCCGGATCTCCGATGTGTCGTGGAACTTAACGCCCTCGCGCAATTTAACTATGTAGGTGTCCGGCGCGCCCGTCGGTCCGATCATCTCCGGCGCGGCGGACGCCAGGTCCGGGACGATGTTGTCCCAGATCGGCTGGATGTGGCTCTTGTACGCATACAGCTTGCTGAACACCGCCGACTGGTTGGCGTACATCGGCCCGAACTGCGTCTGGTGCGGGTCGTAGCGGTCGAGCACCACAGGGTCGAACCCCTGGTAGCGCAGGAAGCCGCCGGTTGAACCCTCCGCCGCTGGGATGAACTCGCGCCGCGCGTCCATCTCCCAGTCCTGATCGTTGATGTCTCCACTGCTGTCCGGGCCGTCGGTGCTGCCATCAGGCGTGCTGGTGTCAGAGCTGCAGCCCACGGTCGCGGCGGCCGCGAGTCCCGCGCCGGTCAGCGCCGTCGTCATCAGCAGGCGGCGCCGGCTCATCTCCCTGCGCCAGAAACGGTTCCAGTAGGTCGGTTCCGCCATCAGTATCCCCTCCTCGTGGGCCCCTGACCCGTGGCTCGCGATCCTGTTTCCGGTCCCGCGCGCGGGACCGTTACGACTTACGCCCGCTGTAGCTCGCGTCGTTCTTGTCCAGCCAGATGTTGGCGGACCAGTGGCTGTTCCCGAACCACGGGAAGCCGACGCGGTTCTTCAGATACGGCCAGGACACCGTCGCCGTGTACGGTGTCGCATAGTCAATGCGGGCGTGCGCGCCCTTCTGCAAGCCGTCGCCCTGTTCGCCCAGTAGGTACTTCTGGATCTGGAACCCCAGATCGCGCCGTCGCTCGTAGTTGAACTCCGTGCGCTGCGCATCGAGCAGGCTATCCAGGTCCGGGTCCTTCAGCCGGAACGAGTTCTTCGAGCCTGTTGAGTGGAAGTAGGGGTAGACCCAGTCGTCCAGGTCGATCCAGCCGTTGTCGAAGCCCCAGGTCATCGCGCCCTGGTCGCCGCAGTCGTCGCTGGCGATGACCTCGGCGATGCGGGCGTACGGCTGCGTGATCGTCCGCAGCTTGTCGACCGGTATCCCGAGGTTCTTGCTCATGAACTGCTTCCAGCTCCCGATGAAGTTCGGTATGTAGCTCGGTATGTCCGCGAACCACACCTGCGGCAGGTCCCTCTGGTCTGCCGGAAGGTCCGATAGCGCCGCCTCGTAGAGCTGGCGCGCGGTCTGGATGTCCGCATCCCGGTCCGCTCCCTGACGGTAGCCCGGCAGCTTCAGCAACTCCTTTTCTGGCAGCGCCCAGTAGGTGATCGCCTGTCCAACGGGCCCCTGCATCTTCCACTCGCCGCTGCCGATGATCTGGATGACCTGCTGCCGTTCCGTCGCCAGGTGTATCGCCTTCCGCATCCTCGGGTCGTCGAACGGCTTGCAGAACGTCTTGAACCGCGAGCCGATCCAGCCGGAGATATGGGAGCGAATGAACTCCAGCTCCGGCTTCTCTTCCTTGATGTCGAACACCCACTGCGGGTTGTCGATGTATCCCGCGACATCGATCTCCTTGCGCCGGAACAGCGCCTCCAGCGCCGTGTCGTTCAGGCTGCTGCCCGACACAACGTATCCGTCCAGGTACGGCCGGCCCAGCGCCGGGTCGTCCCAGCCGAACCAGTTCGGGTTCTTCACCGCTTTGAACTCGATGCCAAACTTCAGCGTATCCCACATGAACGGCCCCGTGCCGATCATCCGGTCTTCGGGCCGCGGCGCGTTGTTCGTGTCGACGGTGTCCAGCGGCTTGCCGCCGGGCCCCGGCGACTGATCGACGATCTCCTTCGGGATGATCATCGCGTTGGTGTCCGCCATAAAGTGGAAGAACGGGGCGATCGGCCCCTTCGTCTTGATCTCGAGCGTGTACTTGTCAGTCGCCCGGATCGTGTCGATCGTCCGGTACTGGCTGGAGCGGTAGTAGTAGCCCTTCTGCAGACTGTCCGGGTTGCGCTGCCGGTCGTAGCTGAACACGACATCCTCCGCGGTCAGTTCGCGGCCGGCGATCTCCGGGAAGTTCTGCCGGATCTCCGATGTGTCGTGGAACTTAACGCCCTCGCGCAATTTAACTATGTAGGTGTCCGGCGCGCCCGTCGGTCCGATCATCTCCGGCGCGGCGGACGCCAGGTCCGGGACGATGTTGTCCCAGGTCGGCTCGATGTGGCTGGCGTACGCGTACAGCTTGCTGAAGACCGCGGACTGGTTGGCGTACATCGGCCCGAACTGCGTCTGGTGCGGGTCGTAGCGGTCAAGCACCACCGGGTCGAACCCCTGGTAGCGCAGGAAGCCGCCTGCTGACCCGGCGTCCGCCGGGATGAACTCGCGCCGCGCGTCGTATATCTCCAGTGCCTGATCGTTGATGTCTCCGCTGGCGTCCGGGCCATCGGTCGAGCCGCCCGGCGTGCTGGTGTCAGTACTGCAGCCCACGGTCGCGGCGGCCGCCAGTCCCGCGCCGGTCAGCGCCGTTGTCGTCAGGAGCCGGCGCCGGCTCATCTGCCTGCGCCAGAAACGGTTCCAGTAGGTCGGTTCCGCCATCAGTATCCCCTCCTTGTGGGCCCCGTGACCCTCTGGCTCGCAACAGTATACGTCGTCACGCCGGCGGCGGCTCTGTTAGACCCGCAGCCGCGGGTCCAGAACGTCGCGGAGCGCGTCACCCGCCAGGTTGAAGCCGAGCACCGCCAGCGCGATCGTCGTGGCGGAGCTGAGCGTGATCCACGGGTGGTCCTTGATGAAGTCTTCGCCCTGGTTCAGCATGATACCCCAGGAAGCTCGGTCCTGCGGCACGGCCTGCGGCACGATGAAGCCCAGCGCGGCCTCCGCCAGGATCACAGTGCCGAGCCCCGTTGAGAACACGACGATGATCGACGCCATAATGTTAGGCAGGATGTAGCGCGTCATCGTCCTGGCGTCTGTCGCCCCGATCACCCGCGCGGAGTCGACGTATTGTTGTTCACGGGTCGATAGCACGACGCTGCGGACGATGCGCTGCACCAGCGGTATGCCGACAAATCCCAGCGCGAACGCAGCCACCATCAGACTCGGCGCAGACGTAAACGGCTGAATGCCCAGTATCAGAATCAGCGTCAGCAAGGGTGGGAAGGACTGTAGCGCGTCCATCAAGCGCTGTACGATGGTGTCCAGCCAGCCGCGGAAATACCCGGTGACGACCCCGATGAACGTGCCGACCGCGGTCGCGAGGGCGAGGGCCCATAGCCCGATGAAGAGGGAGCGCCGCGCCCCCCAAACGATGCGCGCCCAGTTGTCTCGCCCAGCCTTATCCGTTCCAAGCCAGTGCTCCGCGCTCGGCCCCGCGAACTGGTTGAGCCCGCCGTTAACGAAGGATTGTTGCTCCTCACCGTATCTCGCCATCCATGGTTGGCCCATCTCGAAGCCCAACGGTGAATCGGGCAGTTCGGGCACGCCAACCGTCCCGTTGGGTGTACCAACGGTCATCGCCAGAAAGAAGAAGACCAGCAGGAAGCCGAACGCGCCCAGCGGCTTGCGTCGCGAGAACTTGAGGACATTCTGAAGCGCGTTCGGCCGCTTCCGCAGCGCGAATTCAGGAGCGGACGGCGCCGCCACCACCGGGATCGCTTGCTCTTGTGCCATCGCCCCTAACCGCCTAGCTGTACCGTATCCGCGGGTCCAGCCAACCGTAGGCGATGTCAACCAGCAGGTTCACAAACACCAGCAAAACCGCCACGATCAGCACAATACCCTGTAGCACCGGAAAGTCGGACTGCAGCGCGGCGGCGGTGACGTAGAACCCGACGCCCGGAATGTTATATTGCGTCTCCAGGATGACGTTGCCGCTGATGACCGTTCCAAGCAGAAGGCCAACGACGGTGAGAACGGGGATAAGTGCATTCTTAAGGGCATGCCGGACGATCACCACGCGCTCTCTCAGCCCCTTGGCCCATGCCGTTCGCACGTAGTCCTGGCGGAGCACCTCCAGCATCTGGGAGCGCAAGAACCTCATGATTATCGCCCCCGTGCCGACTCCCCCGACCAGCGCCGGGCCGGTGACCCGCTTCAAGTTGGCGACCGGGTCCTCCCAGATCTCCGTCCAATCCGTACCCGGGCCCAGCCACTCCTCCAGCGGGGTACCCGCAAAGTACCTCGTCGTAATCAGTATGATGAAGGTCGCGAGGACGAACGTTGGCACGCCCAGGAAGAAGATCGCGACGAACCTGAGGCCATAGTCGATCGGCTGGTCTTGGCGGATCGCCGAGATTATCCCAATCGGCAGGGCGACCATCAGGGCAACCAGTATCTGGAGAATACCAAGCTCGATGGACGGCGAGGCTCGATCAAGTATCTGGCCCAGTACCGGCTTCTTCTCCGTGAAGGAGTTGCCGAGGTCCAGTGTTAAGGTGTCACCCATGAACTCCACGTACTGTTTCGGTATGGACCCGTCCAGCGAAAGCAGGTTTCGGGCTATCTCCTTGCACACCTCCGGGTCCTGTCCAACGTCCTGCGTACACCCGGCGGCGAACTTGCTGACGACCTGGCCCGAGTCAATACGCAGCGCGCCGAACACGATCGTGGCGGTTAGCAGTATGACAACGAAGTTCAGTAGGATCCGGCGAATGATGTATTGTTGCATCTCGCCTCTGTTAGAGAGGTGGCCTCGCTGAGGGGCTGGGGATCACGAGAAAACGCATCATTACCAAGTAATGCAAAGTACCGGTGGGCGACCAGTGGCTAGAAATTAGCACCGGCTATAGCCAATGTCAAGGGAATCTATATTCTCGTTTCGCGAAGGCAGCAGCGATGAGCGGCGACGGCGGCGGCAACCGGTGGGATTTCCCACGACAATTCCCTTGACAGCTTTACGGGAGGGACATACGATAGTTACCGGAGTCACAAACGTGACGTCGCCTAATCCGCCTCCGGCGGACCGGGGGGATCACGAGTGGGGTGAATCTCCGATGAGGCTATTGGAGTAGGGTCCCGCCCTTTCGACCCGAACCCGACAACTAACCCCGGCGGCGGATGAAAGGGTCGCATCAGAGAGACTGATGATCGGCCTTTTTCGTGCTCACACAGGGAGGTAGGGGCGAATGCAGACGGCTCCCCCGCGCAGCTGCCCGCGCTGTCAGGGTTCCATGCTCTTTGAAGAGGATTGGTACGGTGCGTACAGCACCTGCCTGTCCTGCGGCTACGTATACGAATTCGGGGCGACCGCCGCCCTGGAACTCGAGAGCGAAGGCAGCGGGGAGCATCGCCAGCGCCGCCGCCAGCCATCCCACGGCAAGCTGAGACTTTAACCCCAGCGCCTCACCCAGGGAGAAACGCATTGCCGGCTCCTCGTGCGCCAGTCTGAGGGCGCTCCCGGACTACACATTCTCTTCCGTGTCGTGTGTGGCAGGCGTCCGCGTATACGAAACGTTAACTGATGTAACGGCGCCGGCCTCTTGCCTCAGCAAGCGGCACACCGATATTCTGTTGGTGCGAGACGGGTTCGGGGATGCCGGATGTAGGGCCCACCGCGAAACTGGAAAGGGAGGACGGAGGAGATGCTCTCACAGCCGACGAACAGTGAGAGTTCCTACTCGCCACTACAGCTGTACTTCCTGACGCGACTCAACCGCATGCTCCACCTCCGTGGTGAGCAGTCAGGACAGCTGAACGAAGACGGTGTCCGCCTCATCGATCGCGCGATCTACTCCACTTACTGCGACTCCGTGGACCTCGGCGTGACCGGCGAAGCGCAGAAGCTACTCCACAAGTCCGCCGTCCCCTCCACCGGCCGCGCCGGCGCCGAGTAGAGGCGGGGGATTCACCGGCCCGCATCGCGGTCCGGCGGTTTCCTGGCCGACTAGCGCTTGACCTGATTCGTCAGGACGCCGATCCCCTCGATCTCCACCTCCACGCTATCGCCGTCGTTCAGCGTCGGCGTGACGCCGGGAGTGCCGGTGAACATGAGGTCCCCCGGCTCTAGCGTCATCGCCTCGGACGCGAAGCTGATCAGCGTAGCCAGCGAGTGTATCAGAGAAGACGTGCTCGCGCTTTGCATCTCTTCGCCGTTGACGCGCGTGCGCAAGAGGAGGCCTGCCGGATCGAGGCCCATAGCGATGTACGGCCCGATCGGCGAGAACGTATCGGAGCCCTTGGCGCGCCACCACTGGATATCATCACGCTGCCAGTGGCGCGCGCTCACGTCGTTCCCGCAGGTGTAGCCGAGCACGCAGTCCAGCGCCTCGGACGGGCCCACGTTCCGACAACGTTTCCCGATAACCGCCACGAGTTCCCCTTCGGCATCGACGCGCCGCGCCCCTTCGGGGAGCACGATGGTGTCTCCGGGGCCAATGACGGAGGAAGCAGGCTTAAGGAACAGTTGCGGTATCGACGGCGCCTCCTCCTTGTCCAGCACCGCCTTCGCGCTGCTCACGTGCGACGGATAGTTGACGGCCGCGGCAAGGATCTTACCCGGCCGAGCCACGGGGGCGAGCAACTGCGCGCTCGACGCGGGGACTGCCTCATCAATGACGCGATATTCTCCGAAGATGTCGCCTTCGATGATGCGCAGGCGGTCGCCCTCCGCAACGCCGTAAAGCTCGCGGCTGCCGGCCCGGAAGTGGGCGATCAGCATCGTCAGAACGGCAGCTGGAGGCGGCGAAAGCGCTCCAGGTAGCGGCCGTCCGGCTCTTTCCAGAAGTTCCGCACCCGCTGTTGCATCTCATCGAAGTTATCGAACTGGCTCTTGTGCTGCCGCAGCGCCTCAATCTTCGTTTCCAGCACATCTGAGATGTCCACCTCGAAGTTGGTGTCTGAGGCGGTCCACAGGTAGACCTCTTTCGCGCTGAACGGCTCCAGCCCTTCGTCCAGCAATTCCGGGAAGCTGGGCCTGTTGCGCGCAATCGGGTAGACCGCGTCGATAGTGACTTCGCCGACGCAGCGGTGGTCCGGGTGATTGATGAACATGTTGCGAACGATCTGGTTTGGGTCGTGAGTGAACACTGCGAAGGGCTTGATCTTGCGGATGTGGCGCACGATGTCCCGCATCAAGTCGCGGTTATACCTGAGCTCGCCGTCAACGTGGTCCAGAAACGCGACCTCCTTACCGCCGGCCACTCGCGTCGCGGCCCTCTGTTCCTCGCGGCGCAGGGGCGTGAGCTTGTCCGGGGTCATCTCCGGGTCCTCGGTGCCCTTGGATCCGTCAGTGCAGATCAAGTAGTAGAACTCCCACCCTTCCTTGCTCCAGAGATGCACGGTCCCCGCCGCCCCGAACTCGGAGTCGTCGGGGTGGGCCGAAATGATAAGGGCCCGCCGGGACCCCTCCTTGTCGCCGTCTTGCATTCTCGAGACCTCCAGTTCCGCTCCGCCTGACCGCGTGCCGGTAGGCGTGCCTCGGAATTGTACCGATGCTGCCGCGCTATTGACAATCGAACGTATGGTCTCTAGACTAATGTTCTAACGAACATAGGTTCGATATTCAGTTAGCACGAAGGAGTCCTCCATGAAGGAACTCTCCGCAAAACAGCGCAGCATCTTCGACTACATCCGCGAATTCATTGACGATCACGACTATCCACCCAGCATTCGCCAGATCCAGGACGCCTGCGACATCAGCTCCACATCCGTGGTGGACTACAACCTGCGCGGTCTGGAGAAGCTGGGCTATATCCGGCGGGACCGTGAGGTATCCCGGGCAATCGAAGTCGTGCACGGTGGTGGGCGGCGGCCGCGCGTGATCCCGGTCCCGATCATCGGCACGATCGCCGCCGGCCAGCCCATCCCCGTACCCTCCGCTGACACCTGGGAGGGTTACGACCGCAGCGAGACGATCGACGTCTCCCCGGAGATGCTGAGGAGCCGTGACAACGTGTACGCGCTGCGCGTCAAGGGGCAGTCGATGATCGACGCCCTGGTCAACGACGGCGACATTGTCATCCTGGAGAACGCCAGCGACGCCCGCGACGGCGAGATGGTGGCGGCGTGGCTCAAGAACGAGCAGGAGGCGACGCTCAAGAGGTTCTACCGCGAGGGTGATAAGGTGCGCCTCCAGCCCGCCAACCAGTCGATGGAGCCGATCTACACAGACGCCCGTAACGTAGAGGTACAGGGCAGGGTCGTCGCGGCGATCCGGCCGATGAACTGATGTCGCTACCGCTGATATAATCGACGGCGAGAAGCCACGCGCCCCGACACGCTCTCCGGCGGGGTGATCGTATCTAGGAGCAGCCTTGAGCGACCCGATCCTCAGAATATCCGGACTGTCGGTAGAGTTCCGCACACCGGACGGCGTCGTTAAGGCCGCGAACGCCGTTGACCTCTCCCTCCACGCCGGGCGGACGCTCGCCCTCACAGGAGAAAGTGGGTCAGGCAAGTCTACAGTCGCCCTCGCGGTACTCAGACTGCTGCCCCACCCGGGAGCGGCCACGGCCGGCAAGGTCATGTTCGCCGGAAGGGACCTGCTCACGCTCTCCAACGAGGAGCTGCGCCGCGTGCGCGGTCGCGAGATCGCCATGGTCTTCCAGGACCCCAGCTCGGGCCTCAACCCCGTGTTATCGGTCGGCCAGCAAGTCGAAGAGGCGATTACGACGCATATGGAGGTCTCGCGTAAAGAAGCTAAGCGCCGCACCATCGAAGTGCTGGCTGAAATGGGCCTGCCTGAGCCTGCGCAAATCGCCTCGCGCTATCTTTACCAGCTGTCCGGAGGCATGGCGCAGCGCGTCATGATCGCCATCGCGACGGCTCTCACGCCAAAGGTGCTGATCCTCGACGAGCCGACGTCGGCTCTGGATGTCACGGTGCAGGCGGCGATCCTCGAGGACCTGATTCAGCTCCGCCGCCGTCTGAACACGGCGATCCTCCTCATCACGCACGATTTTGGCGTCGTCGCCAAGATGGCGGATGAGGTCGCGGTGATGTACGCCGGCTCAATCGTGGAGCATGCCTCCGCCGCTGCGCTGTTTGAACGTCCGCGGCACCCCTACGCCTGGTCGCTGCTGAACAGCCGCCCGCGCTGGGACCGCGAGAGCGGCACGCGTCTCACGAGCATCCGCGGCGCTCCGCCCAGCCTCATGGACCTTCCGGACGAGTGCGCGTTCCTGCCTCGCTGCCCAAAAGCCACGAATCTATGCCGAAATGAACCGTCACCGCCCCTTGTCGAAATCGAAACTCAGCACCTCGCCGCCTGCTACAATCCGATCTACCAGGAAGTCCCAGCGCAGGGCTAGCGGCGTCGCTACGCTCGTGGGGACGCGCCGGCAGCGGCCAGGTCGTGCACCATCAGCTCCAGAGATACCCCCTCCTCGTACACGCCCCGCTTGATGTCCGCATCCGCCTCGGCGATTCTGACCAGCGCGTCGCAGATCCCCGCCATCGAGACGCTCGCCGCCTGCTCCGCGAGCCGTTCCAGGGCGTAGCCGCTGACGCCGAGGCGCTCCCCGATGGCCCGCGCCGTCGCGCCGTCATCCAGCATCTCTCGCGCCACCGCCAGGCGCCGGTAGCGTGTTCCGATCGTCTTCATCAAGGGGCCCGCTACTTGACCCTGCCCTCTCAGCTCCTGAAGGAGGCGAAGCGCCTGCGCAGGCCTCCCGTCCGCCACAGCGTCAGCCAGCAGGTAGCCCGGCTCCTCCCTGACCTTCGTGACGAGCAGGCGCACGTCTTCTTCGTGGATGATCTCACCGCCCGCGTACGCGGCCAGCTTGTCAAGCTCGCCCGCAAGCAGCCACGTGTCTGAGCCCACGCACTCCGCAAGCCGGCGTGCCGCGCGTCCGTCCAGCTTGATGCCGAGGGCCCGCGCCCGTCGCTGCACCCAGCCCGCCGCCTCGTTTCGGCCCGGCAGATTGAAGCGGCGGACTACTGCCGTTCCGCCGAGTGAGTCGAGAAGCCCTCCTACTGTCGCATCACCGTCTACCAGCACCAGCGTGGTGCTCTGGGGCATCTCGGGGACATGCCGCAGGAGTGCTTCCCACGGACCGGCGGGCGCGTCCGCTTCCTCCTCGCTGGGCTTCCTGCGGCGGCGGCGGCCCCCCGATCCCTGAATCGCCCCCTCTACAATCACCAGCCGGCGGCCGCCCAGAAACGGGGCCGTGTCACAAGCGGCGATGACCTCAGCCGGACTCGCCTGCCGGGCGTCGAACACGATCGTGTTTGTCGCCAGCATTCCGTCGGCGTCCAGCTCTATCTTCAGCTCACGGAGCGCCTCGTTACGCGAGAAGGAATCGGGTCCGTGAAACACGTACAGCATGCGTCAGCCCAAGCCTAGCACACGCATCCAGGATCCCCGGGGCGGGCGTCACCGGCCGCGGATTGCTCAGCGGTGTCGCGCCGCACTACTTTTTGGGCGGGGGCGGGATCGGGTTTGTGCTCTGCAATGTGAGCTCCACGAGCTCGATCGGGATCGTCTCCAGCGGTGGTCGCTTGCATTTCTGCCGCGCGAGCCAGAGCGCGTGCGCGCCACACATGGGCACGGGGTCCGGTTCCGGGAAGGGGTCGCTGCGCGGGCCAAAGAAGCCGCCGGGTGGGTCCTGGAAGATGCCGAAGGTCACAGTGAAACCGAACGTCGCCGGGAAGTCGTCGACGATTCCCGGCACCGGGTCGAAGGCCGCCGCCCTCCCACCGGCCCTCGGCGCCAACCGCTGGAACAGGGCCTGGCAGATGATCGGCCCTTCCGTCTGAAACTCGAGCGGGCCACCATGACAGGGGCGGGGCGGGACGTCGTCGGGCACCCAAACGAAGATACCGTCTCGATAGCGATATGACCCGCCCGGCCGCGGCGGTTCTGGCTGCGGCTGGACCTCGATTATGTCCGTGTGCTGCACCGTGTCGTCCGGATAGACGATGATCGGATCAGGAAAAATCTCGCCCGACGAGGAAGGCGGGTCGATGTTGCCCGCCTTCTCCTTGCCAGACGTCCCGCCGGAGCCGTAGGTAGGCAACAATGCTTCATCCAGCACTGAGAAGACCCGCACGACTGAGAGCAGCTCGACCAATGTCAGTGGACCCTGTCGTTTACCGCCGCCGCTGTACCGTTCTGACTGGCCCACCACGCTGTTGTTGGCGGCCACCATCCGGAAGTAGCCGGCGCCCCCGCCCGCCGGGTTTCCGCCGGCATACGTGTATACGCCTGACCCGCGGACGTCGCGGCGATTGCTGGAGGAATCGGGGAAGACGGTCGTCATACCGATCATCTCCGCCAGATACGGAATAACCCAATCGCTGGCGCCTCCCGAAATAATTCGCCCCTCGGTCGGCTTGTAAGCCGCTTCGTACAGCAGGGTTTCCGCGTCGTACTGCATGCCTGCGAACAGGTACGGGTTCCCGTTCGGGCTGCTCTGCACCGCCGGGGGGAGCGGGTTGTTGAGCGCATCCTCGAAGCGCACCACGCCGTAGGCGTCGTAAGTCTCGCGCTCGGCCACCTGTGAGAACACGTTGGACAGCGCGGCGGTGTTCCCCTTCGCGTCCTCGTGGTAGAAGAACGGCGGCGCGCCGCCGGGCGGGTCGTAACGGAGCTGATCAGTGGCGCCGTGAGTCACCGGCGGGCAGGGATAGGTTATGCAGACGACGAACTGGCCTGTGCCGGCAGACTTGTTCTCCTGTACGACCTGACCACCCGAGTACGAGTAGACGAAGGCGTCGTTCAGCGCGCCGCTGTTGGTCACCTGACGGCTGGCGCGGCGGTCCATCGCATCCCATGTGTTCGCGCTGATCGTCTGCGTCGGCGCGCCGATGCGGTCAGTCCGCACCAGCCGGTTCATCGCGTCGTAGGCGTACATCAGGGAGCCCGGCGCAGTGCCATCCTGCCGCAGGTTGCCGTTGTTGTCGTACATCCGGGGGCTGCCCAGAAAGACCGGGTACTGGTTGCGGTTGTTGTCCGTGGCTTGGCTGTCCCAGTTGCCGTTGCCGTCAAGCGTGTAGTTCGTCAATATCCCGGGCGCCGGCGGCATGATCGTGCGATCGCGCTCGAACCTGGTCAGCCGGTACAGCGAGTCGTACTGGTAGCTGTCGCCCCGATTGCTGTGCTGCCGGTCCTCAGTTAGCACGTTGCTCATCCGGTCGTAAGAGTACGCGAACACCGCGGCCTGATTGTTAGCGGTGTCCAGGTGCTGCTGCAGGATGACGCGCCTGATGCCGTCATAACCGACGTCCGCTCCGCCCGGGTTGCGGTAAGTCAGGCGCAGTCCGTTCCCGTAGTTGCGATCCAGCACGCGCGCGCCCAGGTAGGTGAAGGTCGCTGTCGGCGGCTCGGACGTGCGCTGCACGTTCACCAACCGGTCCAGCGCGTCGTACGCGTACATTACCTGCCGGTTATCCGGGTAGATCAGGACCAGGGCGTTGCCCGCGCCTGAATACTGCCGCGACACCACCGCCGGCGCCCCGGTACCGAGCTGCTGCGTCTCCTCCAGCACTCGGCCAAGCGAGTCGTAGGCGTACGTCACGATGGAATCGTCCGTCGGTCCGCTGCTGTTGTTGTCCGTCGCCCGCGTGAGGCGCGAGAGCCCGTCGAACTGGAGCTCCTGCTGAGTCGTCCCCACCACGCCCGAAGCCAGGACACTCCAGAAGCGCCTGATCAGCCGGTTGATCGCATCCCGCGTCTGCACCTCCACGTTGCTGTTCTGGTCCGTGTACTGCGTCACGTTGTGGTCGCGGTCGTACGTGTAAGACTCGGTCGTGCCGTCGTCGTACTGCACCTGTGTCAGGCGGTTCAGGTCGTCGTAGACGTAGCGGCTGACGTTGCCCAACGGGCTGGTGTCTTCGATCACGCCGAAGGAAGTATTGTTATCCCCGGAGACGCTGCCGTCGTCCGCCCTTGCGCGCACGCGCCCGTTCACATCGTACTTCGTGTCAGCGACGACGCGGCCGTCCGGGTTCGACGGGTTCGTCGTGTCGATCATCCCGGCGCCCGTCCCCCCCGCGCGCAGGTCAGATATGCCGGCTACCAGGCGGCTGAGGCCGTCGTACTGATATCCGGACGTGTTGCCGTCCGGATTGATCATCCCGGGGTACTGCCCCAGCGGGTCGCTGATCAGCGAATTGTTGAGCGCGTCGCTGCTGTTGACCGGGTTGTCGCGGCTATCGTACGTGTAGCGATCAGTGTTGCCGAGGTTGTCCACCTCGCGCACCAGCCGGTTGAGCGAGTCGTACACGTAGCGGTCTGTGAACGTCTCGTTCAACGCCGGCGTGACGCCGGTGGAGGAGCGGTCCGTCTCACGGTACTGCACACAGTAGCCCGAGTCGTTGTACAGATCGCAGGCGGCCTCGTTGTCCTCCGGATCTTCCGACCGGATCAGCCGGCCCGCGCCATCATAGAAATGCCGGCCGGAGAAGGTGTTCGGCGTCGTCGTGTCATCCTCCACGGAGAAGCGCATCCGCGACAGCCGGTCGTACTCGGCGCGGGCGACGACAAGACCATCGTTCGGCGTTCCCAGCGGGCCGTCGGTGATGACGGGCGTGCGAACGTACGTCACCCCGGTGCAGGGGCCGCCGTTGCAGGCGTAGAGGTGGCCGTTGGTCTCGAACGCACGGCTGAGCTCGTCGTACTTGAAGTCTCTGCGGGCCAGTTGCGGCTGCGTAAAGCTGGACGGCGTCAGTGGCGGGACCAGCGTTGCGGCGCTGTTGTTCGTAGGGGTAGGCCCGCCCACGGGACCGTAGGCCCGCGCGCTCACCAGGTTCGAAGCCGGGTCGTACTGGTAGAAAGACTGATTGCCCGCCGCGTCGACGGCGCTGACGAGCCGGTCAAGGCCGTCATAGATGTACGTCGTCGTCTCGGGCCCACCTGTGCCGTCCGTGTCCTCCGCGTCTGTGGAGAATTCCCAGTTGCCGTTCTCGCTGTGCTGCGCGCTGACGGTCGAAATCCCGCCGCTGTTAGGGATCGCTGGCCCACCGGGGATGTCGTCGTTGGCCGCGAGCGCCTGCCACTGGGCCGTCGTCCCGCCGCGTGTCAGCGTGGCGGTCAGATCGCGCTCGTCCATCACCCACGACGCCACGTTGCTGAGCTGCAGGTCAGGATTTCCGCCCGCCAGGTTAGAGGCGGGCGAGCGCGTCAGCACTGTGTTGCCGTTGCGGTCGTAGCGGTACTGCTCACGGGTGTCCGGATCACCCATTCCCTGACCAACCTCCTCGAGACGCTCGAGCAGGTTGTCCAGAATGTCATACTTGTAGACGGTGTCCTGGAAGGCCGTTCCACCCGTGGGGTCAGGGTTTGGCGCCACGGACGGCAGGTCAGCGGAGGGCAGGTTCCCGTCTGTGGCGGAGGTATTGCCGCGGTCCTCGATCTGGCTAACGACCAAGCGACCGTTGTGATCGTAGAAGTAGCGCTGCAGGAACTGGAAGTCGACCGGCGTCTGCGGCTCAATCGGGTCCGGAGGGAACACGTTGTGAGCGGCCGCGCCCGTCACCTGCACCAGCTCATCCAGCTGGTTGTAGGTGTAGTCCGTGCGTATGCCGCGCGGGTCGGCGCGGCGGATCAGGTTGCCGCGGGCGTCGTAGTCGTACTTCTCGCGCACGGTCACCGGGGTCGGGTTGGTGCTGGAGTTGCGCAGGGCGTCGCTGGCGGTATCGATGTTGACCTGCTTCAAGTAGCCGCCGGTAGTTGCGTTGCCCGTAGGGTTGTCGATGGTGCCGTCGCCGTTTGGGTCGCGCTCGGGATAGTACTCGTACGTGTGGACGTTCGCCTCCGCGTCCTTCGTCTGCGTGAGCTGACCGAACAGGTTGTAGACGTGCGTTTCGACGACCGGCTGCTGCGTCGTGCCCTCCACAACCGCCTGATTCGAGCCGGCAAGCAGGGTCACCGTCGGGTTCTGGCGGCGGACGGCGTTCCCCCTTATCTGGTTTGTAACGGCGTCACCGTTCAGATCGCCCGCCGCCGCCGAGCACATTCCTGCCGCCGTGAGCAGCGCCTGCACCTCCGCCGCGCTGCGCCCGACGTTGGCGCCGATAGCGGTGAAGTCGCACGCCTCTTCGTAGTCGAAGCGTGTGGTGCTGGTGTAGCGCGCCGCCGACTGAGTGCCGCCGTTTTGCGGCACGTACGCCGGGTCGTTGCCGCGAGGCTCCGTCACCGTCTTCACGTGGTTGTACACAGGTTCGTAAGTGTAGGTCGTGCGCACTGCAGCCTGGTCTCCGCCCCGCGCGATGTCCGCGACATCGCGTACGGAGAGCAGGTTCCCCTGCTGGAGGCGGTCGCCGTTCGAAAAATCGTACGTGTACTCGGTGGAGTTGCCCTCGGGATACACCGTACGGACCAAGCGGCTCATCGCGTCGTATTCGTACGTCGTCGTCCAGGAAACGGGATCGCTCGGGCGTATGTTGCGGTTGCTGAACCTGCGCACGGCCACGATGTTGCCGAGCCGGTTGAGGTCGTACTCGACCAGGTTTCCATTCGCGTCCAGCGCCGTGGTCCGGGAGTAGGTAGCGGTAGTCTGGTTCGGCGGATTGGGGTTGATTACTACGCGAGAGTATGTGGCGGTGCCGCCCGCGGGAACGCCACCCGCGTTGGTGCCGCCGATCGTCGCGCTGATGACCCGGTCGAAGTCCAGAGTGCCGGTCGTCTGTCCGTAGACGAGCACGATGCGGGGCGGGCCGGAGGCAGCCACCTCCACCGGCTCCGTAACGGTGAGCAGGTTGTTGTTTAGCTGCGGTTCCGCCGAGCCTGTGGAGTACGTGTAGACAGTGGTCCTGCCGGTCGGGAAGTCGTTGCCGGTCGGCGTGCCGGTGACGGCCGGAGTGCTCACCGAGACCAGCTGGCCGCTTGCGTTATACGAGTACGTGGCGGTCCGGCCCGTGAAGTCCGTCGCCGTAGCCAGCCGTCCCTGCGCGTTGTACGTGTACGTGTGGTTACGTCCCAGCGTGTCGGTGACGGTCGTCAGCCTGCCCGGAGCGTCGTAGGTGTACGAGACGGTGTTACCGGCGCGATCAGACACGCTGACGATCCGCGAGAACCCCGCGGACGGCGCGGCGTATTGCACCTTCTGACCACCGCTGTAGCGCTCGGTGAAGCTGCCGTCGGGGTTGCGGACCAGGCTGCTCCAGTAGCCCGCCGGCGCACTGTAGCTGCCGTTCACGTTCACGCGATAGATGTCTGCGCGTCCCTCGCCGTCCATCAGCGCGACGTTGCCGCTGGCGAGAGTGAGCAGCCGGCGGTTGTGATTGAAGTCCCAGTTGTGCCCCATCGGCCCGCCCTGCACGTTGTCGCTCTTATAGTGGCGCTTCAGCCATTCCTCGAGCGAGCGGGACTTATCACCGCCGTAATGCTTCTCCAGCCACTCCTGCAGTGCCTTGCTTCCCGGCACCGGTGCCTTGCGTCCCGGCGCGCCGAGGTCCGGGACCAAGAGGGGGAGGCTGCCGTCGGGGTTCAAGATCACCGGGCCCGCCTGACCACCGGCGCCACCTGTGATGCTCGCAAGCACGGCCCCCGGGTTCAGCGCCGGCACCTGCTCCAAACTGGGGACCAGCCGGTTGTGCATCAAGTCGCGGCAGTACGGCCCGCCGAACGCGCGCTGGTTCGCGTGCATCGCAGGCATCAGGAACGCGACGTTCGAGAGGTCAACGATATTTATCGTCGCCATGCCGAACGTCGTCCCTGGGACGACGTCCCAGCGGACGTTATACAACGTGTCTCCCGGCTTCGTCCCTAACCTCCGGTCAGGCGCGACGAAGCTCGCCAGGTCAGACACATTGTCGCGATCGGAACTGAAGGAACCGCCACCGAGGTCTGCAGGCCAGACGTTGTCCGCGCCGGCCGGGTACGTCGTGCTGCCGCAGGACTCCTGGTCGCGAGTGCCTGCGCCGCTGTACACCCACGACTCCGCCGTCCCGTTGTAGCCGTCGCCGTCGCAATCGAAGCTCACCGCGCCGCCGGGCAGAACCTCATCGATACTTACGTCCCCGTCGTCGTCGATGCCGTTCAGCCGCTCCGGCGTGCTGGCGGGATCCCCCGGGTCAGAGCCGCAGCCGTTCTCTACGGCCTCGGTGATCCCGTCGCCGTCGTCAACCTCGAACGTGGCGTTGTCGGTGTCGCAATTGTTCGTAGAGTTCGAGTCCGTGTCCGGTGGCGCCGGCGCCAGGCAGTTCATCACCTGTATCAAGTGCGCGCTACCGGGCGTGGTGCAGCGCACGGCATCGATCTCCTGGTAGGGAGTGGACACGCTGGAAGCCACGCCGGTCAGCGTATCGGTCACGATCTGTGTCCCGCCGGGGCCCAGCCCGTTAACCGTGCAGTCCGCGGGGAGCGTGATGCTCTTGGTGATGTCGATGCCGACCGGAGTGGTCGGGCCATTATTATGAAGCTGCTTGTTGACCACCAGGTTTACAGTCTCGCCGGCCTGCACCAGCGCCGGTAGCGAGACCGTCTGGCTGCTGAGCTTCAGGTCCGCGTCGCCGGCCAGGAGCACAATCGGCACGGATGGCGGTGAGTAGCGCGGCGGCTCCTGGTCCCTCGCGTCCACACCCGTCCCCTCCACTCCTTGGGACATCAGTAGCACAATCGCCGCAAGCAGCGATCCCGCAGCACCCGTTAGCAGCCGTCTCATCGACCTACCTCGCAATCGGGGCCCTGAAATGACGACAGGGCCGGACTGCTCTGCCTGCGCAGAGCGTACCGGCCCCGTGTTACTCGCCTGTGGTCAACCGAATCTGTCGCACCGCTTCCCCCACGAAGGCGGAAGGTTCCCCCTCTGTACCGGCGATTATACGCTCATAAGGGGGTATGTCAAGCCAGCGTGGGCCCGGCGAATAGTTGGGAGTAGTGGCGGGGGATCTGGATCAATGAGACGCTTCACGCATATCCTTGCCGGCGCTCAAGAGGCCCGCGGACCGCCTGTCAGATCCAGAGTGTTGGAGTTCGTAGTACGGGCGGTTGCCAGTGCGCTTGCTCCTTGGTGTCCACGACGATTGTCTCCAGCCAGTCCCACGCAACTCGTAATCTGGTGCCGCAATAGGTCGACTGAATCCATGACGCCTCTTCAACAGCGGCTCAGGCCTTGGCTTCCTGACAGATGTCCGTAGCCTGACGGCGCGCCTGCTCAACCGCCTGCTCCATGACAGGCCGTAGGGTCAGTCTCGCAATAGTTGGGAACAGCAGCGGGGCATCTAGATCAATCGTATAGTGATGACGCCGCCCATTCTTGCGCAGACGAAGCATACCCTCGCGCCTAAGGCTCTGAATGATGCTCCACACCTGCCGCTCAGTCCGGTCGACGGCGCGTGCGATGCCCTTGATCGTGCTGTCCGGGCAGAGCGCAACATAGAAGAGAACGTGTCCCCGCGGAGATAGGAGGGACCAGTCGACAACCGCTGGATAAACAGTGTCCGACTGACGGATGCTTCCGTCGCGCCCGTGCGTTACTGCCTCCCCACCGCCACCGCGCGAGAGTATCTCTTTCGCCCGCACCTGCGCCTCGGCCTGTGTCGAATGGCGGGAGCTAGCATGCAGTGAATGTGGCTTCTTCACCGCCCAGCCACCGTCCGGGTGTTGCACGATATGTCGTTGATTCGACTTCGCCATTTCGCGCTCCTTTCACGCATCGGCCTACACGGGAACCTAACGGGGTCAGAGTCGGCAGCGCCAGTCCTAGCGCGAAGGGTTAACCACCTCTCCCTTATGTGCGACCAGAGCGGCCAAGAGTTCCTGCTTTTCGCGCTGCGGAACGTCGAAATGGTCTAGCGCACGGCCGATTTCCGCTCCGACCTCGTCGAACTCTTCAGACGTGATGTGTAAGCCCTCATGTGCTTCGCGCATATCCTTGCCGGTGTACTGAAAAGGCCCGCCGGCAGCCTGGGAGATCCACAATGTCCGCATGAACTTGAGGCCCTCCAACTGGCCTTTGCTGTTCCATTCCTTCAGGTTCTGATTCACGTTGAGTTTCGGATTTCCGACGATCCCGTCGCTGAAGCGGTCAACGACCATGGCGATAGCGTTGACGCCTCCGAGACGCTCATAAAGGCTCTGCTCTGGCATCGTTCATGCTCTCTTTCCGGCTGGTCCTGGAGCTGGGCGTGCTACCTGTTTACGCAGCGACAGTTATCACACCCAGAGCTACGAGTACGATGAAGATGATGATAAGCACTAGCCATATGTTTTGGCCCATAATCAGTAGAACTCACCTCCCTTCTGGTAAGATTTTGTAGCCGGGCGCCGTTCGGCGATCCGCTGCACTCGGCCTCCGCTAACCGACCTTCTCCCTTAGTTTTCCTCTCACCTGCTGTGCCTTCCCTTTCAGCTGAGTAGACCTTTTCTCCATTACCTTGCCGACGGCTACTCGCACTCTTCCCTTAACCTGCTCGACCTTGCCTTCGATCTTCTTGCCAGCCATTCTGAATACTCCAGTTGTCTATTCCGCCTCGCCCGTTACTCGCGGCGCCGCGGCTGGGCGCTCAAGCCCAGCGCGCTCAAGCCCAACACTACTGCGCCGAGGCTGCCCATGACTGAGGCGACCAGCACCAAGGTCCACCAGAAACCGCCGCGCTCCAGAGGAGCACCACCGGTGTCGGGCAAAGGAAGGGCTGCTGGTGTCGGTGTCGCGGTCGGCGCCCCCGGCGTCGCGGTCGGAGCCGCCGGCGCACCGGGGCAGCCCAGGATGGTGATGTTGTTGGTATCCATAGTCACTTCACCATTTCGCGCCAGGGCTCTACCGGACACGCTCGCGCCATTTTGCAAAGCGATGCTCGTGAGCGCGAGAATATTTCCTACGAACTGAGTGGTTGTGCCGATGGTCGCGGAGCTGCCGACCTGCCAAAACACGTTGCAAGCTGTACCACCGTTAATCACGCTGACAGACGAGTTGCTTGCGGTCGTGAGCGCGCTCACTGTCTTGAAAATGAAGACCGCGGCGGCGTTGCCCTGAGCGTCGAGAGTGAGTGCTCCCGTCAACTGCGTCGATGAGGTAGAACAATAGACTCCTTGCGTCAGCGTTTGTCCACCCAGATCCTGGCCAGTCTTGTCGGCAGTGCATGCCTGAGCTGCTAGAGCGTCGTACGCCGTGGTGACGTCACTCTGGGCCTGAAGGGCGACCGCATCCGCTGCGTGCGTGGCTCCCGCGGTGACGCTCCCCGGAGGGAAACCGGTGACCGCAGTACCTGGGCTGACACCGAGATCTCCGAAGATAGTGGTCGGGCCGGTGTTGGTCACAGTCTGGCCACCCAGGACCGCGAAGCTCGCGGCCGACCCCAGTCCTGGCGCGGTTTGCGCGCCGGGACTTGCCATGACGCCCGCTGCGGAAAGAAGCGCGGCCATCAGGGCGGTCAGGACAAGCGTGGTAATTCGGGGAAAGCGTAACATTGAGCACTCCCTAATCTTTCGTGTACGAATCGATTCCAGATGTTGGCTCCCAGCTGGCCCTTTCACTATGCGAGCCTTCGGTCATTCGTCACTAGCGTCCCCGCCTGTAGAAGCCACCCCAGCCGAACGCCACTATTAAGACGACGACCAGGAGGAAGAACATCGGAGAAACCGCCAGTCCCAGTCCCCCGAAGAGCAAGACGAGCAGCAGGCACACTAACAATATACCGGTCACGATACTTTTTCCTTTCTGTTGAGCTTCGACCTTAATTGACAGGACACTCGAGGCGCTGTCTCGCGCCCCCATGTCGGATGTGCCCCGCGCCTATGAAGCGATGGCGCCGGCGGCAGCGACCACAAGAACGTAGGCGAGCGTGATGCCCGTTAGGGACCAGCCCAGTGCGCCTTTCAGTCTGTTCATGTGGTGATGGGTTGCCACGTGTGCTCCTACCCATTCTCTAAGCCTGCCCGGGAAGAGCTGGAGGCGGGTGATCTCCGGCCCAACCCTGGATGATTTAGTGGGTTGTCAATTCGGTGCGCGCTATCGACGCGCCTGTCTGAACCTGGATGTCATGCGACGGCCGACATCCAGCCGGACCGTGCTTGTGAGATGGCGGGATCTCTCATGGCGACAGCGCTCACCCTGAACGCTGTCGCATCTGGCCGGCGCGCCCTGGGCGGCGTGGATGCCGACGCTTCCGCGTGGCAGCGGCCGAATAGGCAAACCGCGGCACCCGTCCTGAGATAGGCAAGATCATCCAGGTCGCCACAGCACACGGGACAGGTGCTACCGTATACGTTCATGCTCAGCCTGGCCCTTCAGAACTCCAACAGCGCATCAACTTATCGAACAGCCCGCTCGCTCTGTTGCGTGCGGCTGGTGACCACTTTCTCCCCGGCTGCCGAGGGGCCTGCCGTAATCGCGAACAGGGCCGCGATCAGCAGCAGCGCCGCGACCGCGTACACGCCCATCGCGATGATCGAGGCGTACTCGAGATTGCCACTGTTGGCGACGATCCCTTGAAACGGCTCGGCGAGTGGCTTGCTCACGTCGTAGATGAAGTTGACGAAGCCGTTGTTGGGGTTGGCTTCGGCCAGAAGGAATCCCAGCCGGCAGACCAGCAACGTCTCGATTACTGCGAGGCCGACCAGGATTACGGCGCCCAGGCTACGAACCCAGCCGCGTGCCAGGTTCCAACCGCCGGCTGACGAATGCACGACCTGCTCTTCGACGACGCTATCGTCCCTGGCGATCGGACGGTCTGCGACGGCGGTTCGGGGTCCGTTTCCGTCTGCAACCTCCTCACCTTGTCTTCGGATAGTCATCATTTCCTCCCTCGTTTGGGCCGATCGCTGGCCAGCCTCCTCGGCTGCGCCGGATGTTATCGGTCGCGTCCTTTTTGATTGAAGATCTATGCTGAACAGTATTTCTGGACCCCTCCTCGGCTGGCCTTTAGACCCGGCTATTGATCGCCCTGCTGCCAGCGTCCTCCCAATCGACATCACCCCCCAGAACGGCGTCCTGCCAGCCATTTCTCCAGGGAATCCTCGTCAACGCGGACCTGACGGCCGAGACGGATGCACGGTAGGCCATCGCTGCGTATCATCCTGTAGACCCATTGCGGCTTGACCTTAAGCACATCCGCCGTTTCCTTAACTGTGAGCACCTTCATGTATCTCACTATAAGAGCCGCTGTTCCGTACGCGTTCCGCGGCCGTTCCGGGTGGGTTCTTTTGACGTTCTTTTCGTTCTTGTGATTTTCTGTGACGTTGGTATGCCGATCTTATTCATGAAATTTTCGCCGACGCTTCTTGGGGGATGTTGGTCTTGAAATTTTCCTTGATCCCCCAGTACGATATTCTTACTTCGTTCTGAGGGGGACATAGTAAAACGCAGCCTATTGAACAATCCCTGATGACCGGCCCGAACGGTGGAACAGCGTAACCGTGCAAACGGACGACGCAGGGCTCCGCATGTTTCTGCTGGGGCGCTTCGAGGTGCGCGCCGGTGACGATGTCATCATCGACCAGGCGTGGCGCCACCGGAACGCCAAGGCGTTACTCAAGATCCTGGCCGTTCAGAGGGACCGCGCTCTGCACCGCGAACAGGTTCTAGATGCCTTTTGGGCCAAGCTCGACCCGCCGGCCGCAGCCGCGAATCTCCGTAAGATACTGTTTGATCTGCGCACCGAGTTCACCGCACGACGCGTGGCGGCTCAGGTGGTCACCATCGCCGATGATATGGTCGTCCTCTCGCCTGAAGTCTCCCTGGACATCGACGAATTCCGTTCTTGTGCGCGGGCGGCCCGTCTCGCTCAAGACCGACTCGACCTTTATGAGCAAGCCATCGCCATCTACGGTGGTGACTTGCTGGTAGAGGATCGCTACGCGGAATGGACCGAGGGGCCGCGCCGAGAGCTGCGGGATCTGCATAATGACCTATTGATTGAGCTGAGCCAGCTGTACGCGGCGGCGGGCAAACTCCAACTGGCCGCCGAACGTCTCGAACGTCTGCTCCAGGCCGACCCTCTGAATGAGGACGCAAACCGGTTGATGATGCACCTCTACGCCGAATCCGGTAGTCGCCAGAAGGCCCACCGCCAGTATGAGACGTTCCGGGACGCACTCCGCCGGGAGATCGGGGCCGCGCCCTCGGAAGAGACGGAGAAACTCATCCGCGATATTCTCGCGGGCCGGGTCGGCAGCCCCTGATAGGTGATTCGGGCGCGGTCGGGCGGCTACAAAAAGACGGGGTTAAGGTGATGCGCGGGCGAAGCCAATTGCTCCTGTAGATTCGTGTTGGCGGGAGTGCATGGGAGTCGCCCGACGGGCAGGCGTCCCCCCGAACCCACCCGGGAGGGGCCCGCATTCAGTTCCAGACTACTGCGCAACGACACACCCTTAGCGCCCACCGCAGATGTGGGAGAGAGCTGAACCCTGGAGCATGTAGCCACCGCCCGGTCGACAACTATGGTGCTATAATAATCGCCGTTCGTCACGCCCCAGTCAGAAAGGAGCCCGCAATGGGAAACGCAGAATCAGTAGCTCGAGAGATGGTGGACGCGCTTAATCGCAACGACATGACGCGGTACAGAGAGCTTCTCCATCCCGACTACAGCTACACGAGCGGCGATGGCCAGACGCAGCGGGGCCAGGATGCTGGTGTCGCTGTTGCCCAGATGTATCGCACAGCCTTTCCGGATGACCTGAAGCTGGATGTCCAGCGCATCCACTCGGCGGGGGACACCGCCATCGTCGAGTTCATCGGGAAGGGTACGCACCGAGGGGAGCTGGCGGGCATCGCTCCGACGGGTCGAACGATCGAGATTCCGGTGGTCACCATCCTCGAGACACGAGACGGCAAGGTCCACACGGAGCGCGAGTACTTCGACAGCGCCTACCTCATGCAGCAGCTCGGCGCGGTCCCGGCGACAGCGACTGCTTAGGCACGACTGCTCCCGGCGCCAACCCTCGATCCAACCCCGATCGCGGTGCTACCTCCGTCGCAGGGCCCATAAGCGTGTTTGGTAGTCGAAGGGCTGGCACAGAAAGCATAAGAGCTGAGCTGAACGTAGTCGCCCCCGGCTAAGCGCTCGGGCATTCATGCCTCGGCGGTGGTGATCGATTGTGGGGCGGGCCGTGGAATCCTCGATTGGCGGCAGTGGATCTGGAGTCGCCCTACGGGCGGGCGCCTGCCCGAACCCCCCGGACGGGTACACCGCGGCACGATGATCGCTCGGCTGGCGGGAGTGCATGGGAGTCGCCCTACCGGCGGGCGTCCGCCCGAACCCACCCGGGACGGGGCCACCCCTACTCCTGATTCGCTCCACTTTGGCGGGAGTGCATGGGAGTCGCCCTACGGGCGGGCGCCTGCCCGAACCCCCCGGACGGGACCGCCGCCGCACGATGATCGCTCAGCTGGCGGGAGTGCATGGGAGTCGAACCCACCCGGGACGGGTACACCGCCCCGCAACGGTTTTGAAGACCGCAAGGCCCACCGGGACCCTTCCACTCCCAGCGCTAGGATCAAGGAACCGGGAGCAAGGAGCAAGGAGCCGGGGCCCCTTCGCTGCCACACGGCCAACCGGCGCTGTATCATGCGCGGTACGGGATCCGCGGGATGCCACAGTCTCGCCGGGCCGGAGGAGGCACAGCATGTCTCAGATATACGTCACTTCGTTGAAGAACCGTGTCCGCGCGATGAACACGCTGTGGGAGCGCGCCGTCTCGGACATGACGCTGGAGCACGTCAACCACCACGAGCGGGCCGGCGTGCTGCCGATCGCCTTCAGCCTGAGCCACTTCATGCGCGCTCAGGACCAGTCCATCAGCGGGCCCTTCCTCCGCGAGCAGCCGCTCTGGGACGCCGGCGGCTGGGCGGAGAAGGTCGGCGTTAGCGTCGACCGCCTCGGTCGCGAGGAGACCGTCGAGGAGATGGAGCGCCTGCGCTTCAGTGACCTCGACGCCTGGCGCGCCTACCAGACCGCGGTCATCGAGCGCACGAACACAGTCGTGGACAGCGTAACGGAGGAAGTGCTGGCGGAGGTCCTGCTGCCGCAGCTACCCCCGAACATGCAGCAGATCTTCTGCGCGATGGTCATCGGCCCCGGCGCGCCGCTGCGCAAGCTGGAGGTGCTGGAGTGCTTCATCTACCAGCACGGCCTCCGCCACATGGGCGAGATCGAGCACGGCCGCGCGCTCGTCGGCCTGCGCGGCATGACGAGCTAGTCGCTCCGGCGATCCTGTTGTCGGGCCCACCACGCAGCGGCTACGCCAGTCAGGAGCGCTCCGACTGCCGCAACCACCAGCAGGGGCCAGGCGGCTGCTCCCGCGCTCTCTCCGTCCGTTGCCCGGGGCGCCGGTTCGTTGTCGTCGAGGCCCGCTATTCCGCCGACGACAAGCGGGCCGCTGGGCGGACAACCGTCGTTGGACGCTGGTCCGGGTAGGTCCGGACACGCGTCCTGTTCGTCCGCCACACTGTCGTTATCAACATCGCACGGGACGCCCACGGCGATGAAACCGTTGGCAAGCGAGTTGGCTTTGAAGCTCGCGGGAAACGCGTCCAAGTGTCCAGAGTTTCCGGGCTGCAGTACCAGTGCCTGGACTCCGGGCGACGCCCCCAGATCGACGCCGATCGTCAGGCGCGTCAATACGCCGTCGCCGGACTCCGGGGTCGTGAACTGGCGACTCGTTCCGTCTACAGCAGCAGATAGCCAGTCGCCGCCAGAGTCGGTGTCCGGCGACGTCTGGCTGCCAGGGGCTAGATTGCTCCCGGCAGCGGCCGTCAGCAGGAATTGCTGATCCTCCGTTTCGATAGTGAGAGCGGACTCTGAATACACGAGCGTCGCGAAGTAGCCGGTGATACCTCCATAGTCGTCGCTGAGATTACCCGGTGTCCCATTCTGGCTATACGCTGGTATTCCATCGGCGGTGATGTCTATCTGGACGAGATCGCCGGGCGACGCTTCGACGCATTGATTAAGCGCACCCAATGCAGTGGCGCTGTTCCCGGAGGTCTTCATATCCATGCTCATGCGATTCATCGGTCCCACGCCCAGGCCGGGAGTGGGAGTTGGATTAGGCGGCGGAGTGGGTGGCGGGGGAACGTACGTCGGAATTGGCACAGGAGTAGGCGTTACCGAGGGTGCGTTTTGGCAGAGCGCCCCTACCGCCAGGAGCCCACTGAACAAGCTATCAGCCTCAGCCGCTGCATCCTGCACATTAATGTGAATCCCGAAGGAAAGGTGAAGCGAGTAGAAGCCGCTGGGCGCACCGAGCGAAACGGAAATCGACACGCGCGTCAGAACCCCCGAACCACTTTCCGGTACGTCGGGTGGGATAGCCGACGTGTCAAGCGCCGTCGATATCCACGCGTTGTTGTTGTCCTGATCGGGAAGAAATTGGCTGCCGGGGAAAAGTTGGCTGCCCGGACTTGCCGCGAGTAGGAATGCCTGATTCTCCGACTCTACGGTGAGTCTAGCCTCGTCGTATACCAACTGGGTTGAGTAGGCTCTCATACCGCCAGTATCATCCAGGGTCGTCGGCGTTCCGTTGTTGTTGTAGGGCGGTATGCCTTGCGCCGTGATGTCGAACGTCAGCGTGCCTCCGGGCAGCGCCTCTCCGCAACTCTGCCGGGTACCCAGCGACGTGGCCGTATTGCCCGTCGGGTCCATATCGATGGACATTGCGTCCATCCCGCCGGCGTGGCTGGCCTGCGCTAGGTGGGACAATGAGGCGAGCGCGAGCACGGTCACAAGCGCGGACAGCGCGGCCACCGCCGCGAGACACGCAGGTCTGGGCACCCCCGTCATACTTGACCCCCTTGCGAGCTGTAACGACAGCTTATCAGCTACAGGTATGCTGTCAAGCGGGTCACGCGAATCGGCTGCCGGACGCAGCGAATCGTCGCCCCTGGCCTGGGCCTCGCTTGACTGGCCATATAGACTAGTCTTAGACTAGTCTATATGGCCAGCACCGCAACCGCATACGAAGCGAAGACGCACCTGTCCGCACTGCTGCGGCGGGTCCAGAACGGCGAGTCCATCACGATCACGAAGCACGGCGTGCCCGTAGCAAAGCTGGTGCCCTGCGATGACGTGCGCCAGCGTGAGATAGCGGAAGCTATCGCCGGCTTGCGCGCATTCAGGGACGCTCACCCTCTTGGAGACGTGACGATCCGGGAACTGATCGATGAAGGCCGTCGCTATTGACGAGCGTCGTCGACGCTTCTGTTACCGTCGCCTGGTGTCTGAAGGACGAATCAAGTCCCCTGGCTGATGCAGTCCTTGCGGCACTCATAGAAGATGACGCGGTCGTTCCTGCTATCTGGGGGTTTGAGGTAGCCAACGCGTTGATCGCGGCTGAGAAGCGCGGCCGGCTCACTCCACACGAGACGCCGGAGGTCATAGCTTTCCTCCGCAGCCTGCCAATCTCGATACACGACGAAGACGCCCGATCCGATATGGCCGCCCTGATGGAAACAGCCAGGGCCAACTCTTTGTCCGCCTATGACGCCAGCTACGTTCACCTCGCACTGAGGAGTGGGTTCCCGCTGGCCACTCTCGATGCGAGGCTGCGGTCGGCCTGCGAGCGCGCCGGCGTTTCCCTCCTGATCGCCTGAGCGAAGGGCGCCCGCCGCCTCAGTCCGGAAACGCCTCCGTGATGTAGTGGTCCGCCGCTATCGCCGCCGTTACGCCGTCGCCGACGGATGACGCCACCTGGCGCGCGGAGTTCTGGCGCACGTCTCCCGCGGCGAAGAGCCCGGGCTGGTCCGTGCGCATCCATTCGTCGACGAGGACGTGGTTGGCGGGGTCCATCTTGACCGCCCCGCTCAGGAAGTTCGTGTTCGGGTGCTGGCCAATGAAGATGAACACCGCGCCCACGGGCATCTCGCTGGTTTCGCCGGTTACGACGTTACGCAGGCGCACGCCGGTCACGAACTCCTCGCCCAGCACCTCCTCCACGACTGTGTTCCAGGCGAACTCCATCTTCGGATTGGCGAACGCCCGGTCCTGGAGGATCCGGCTCGCGCGCAGCGAGTCGCGGCGGTGGATGACCGTCGCCTTCGAGACGTAGCGGGTGGTGAAGAGCCCTTCATCCATCGCCGCGTCGCCGCCGCCGACCACCACCACCTCCTGGTCCTTGAAGAACGCCGCGTCGCAGGTGGCGCAGTAGGAGACGCCGCGCCCCGTCAGGCGCTCCTCGCCCGGAACGCCCAGCCGGTCGTACTCCGCGCCGCTGGTTACGATCAGCGCCTTCGCGGCGAAGTCACCGGCCTCCGAGCGCACCAGCCACTTGCGGCCGGAGCGCTCGACGCCGGAGATGGCTGTATACTCCGTTTCCATGCCGTACGACTCCGACTGCTTCAGCATCGTCTGGGCGAGGTCGAAGCCATTGATAGAGGGGACGCCGGGGTAGTTCTCCACCATCTCCGTCAGGGAGATCTGCCCGCCGACGACGCCCTTCTCCAGCAGGAGCGTCCGGTGCCTGCCGCGCGCCGCATAAAGTCCGGCGGCGAGACCAGCAGGCCCGCCGCCGATGATTACGATGTCGTATTCGCGCGCTGCCGCGTCAGGCGGCATCCAGGGCCAGCGCCTTGTCCACCGAGCGCTTGAGGTCACTCTTGGGCCGGAAGCCGATGAGCTGGTCGACGATCTCGCCGCCCTTGAACACCATCAGCGTGGGGATGCTGCGGATACCGTACTTCG
The DNA here is from genome assembly GCA_964558415.1 of uncultured Dehalococcoidia bacterium. GTDB lineage: Bacteria > Chloroflexota > Dehalococcoidia > SM23-28-2 > RBG-16-64-32 > CAZLDI01. The sequence continues at coordinate 108,459 of CAZLDI010000003.1, read as the reverse complement.
AGGCGACTTCAACGTTGTCGTCGGTGTTCAGTTTGAAGAAGCGCACCTTGCCGCTATACTCGTCGGCGAGCTCCTCCACCAACGGGGCCACCATCCGGCAGGGGCCGCACCACGGCGCCCAGAAATCCACCAGCACCGGCAGGTCGCTCTTCAACACTTGCGTGTCCCAGTCTCCATCCGTAACATCTGCGGGCTTCGCCATTGCTCCTCCTTCTGCCTTGACTCCTCAGAGCTCGTGCTGTTAGTATACCCCTGAGGGGTATACGTGTCAACGAACGACATCACCACAGCCCAACCGGAGGCCGACGCCCTGTTGGCGCGGCTGCGGCGCATCGAGGGCCAGATCCGCGGCATCCACCGCATGCTGGCGGACGACCGTGTCTGCGAGGATATAGTAACCCAGCTCATGGCCGCTCGCAGCGGCCTGGACCAGGTCGGTCTCATGATTATAGACAGGCACATCGACCGCTGTCTCACGTCCGAGGCCCCTGAGGTGGCGCTGCGCAACCTCCAGGAGTCGCTCCGGCTCTGGCTCCGCTTCGGCGGCCCGACGCAGTCCCAGGACTGATCCGGCGGCGCGCCCTATGCGGCGTCAGAGAGCTTGCGCCGCAATGCCCGGCTAAAGCTCACGAGCGCCCACCCGCGGCAGCCTCCTACTCGAGTCCCCTCCTCCTTGCTCCTTGCTCCTTGCTCCTTGCTCCTTGCTACTTGCTCCTTGCTCCTTGCTACTTGCTACTTGCTCCCTGCTCCCCCTTGCTCCCTGCTCCTTGCTCCTTGCATTCTCCCACCTTGCTGTATAATCCTTGCGAAACATGGTCACAGCCGCCAAGCCGGCCCCGAAGCGCCGCCGCCGCGAAGAGACCCGCCAGCGCCTGCTGGACGCCGCGCTATCGATCTTTGCCAGGCATGGATACGAACGCGCCACCGTGGATGAGATCGTCGGCGAGGCGGGGTTCTCCAAGGGCGCGTTCTACGTCCACTTCGAGAGCAAAGAGGACCTCTTCTGGTCCATGCTGGAACACCGCATCGCCAACAACCAGGCGACGTTCCGTGAAGCGGTTGACCCGTCCCGTCCCGTCGCCGAGAACCTTGCGGCCATCATCAGAGCAGCGTTCAACCGCAATCAGCGCGAGCCGCTCTGGGGCGCGCTGTTTATGGAGTTCGCGGCTCACGCCAGCAGAAACCCCAGGGTCCGGGACAACCTGGCGGAGGTCTACCATAGCTGGCGGCGCCTGACCATCGAGACGCTGCGTCTTGGGCAGAAGATCGGGGTTGTTCGTCAGGACATCGACGTGGAGTTGTTCGCCTCTGTGCTGATCTCCGTCGTCGAAGGGACGATCATCCAGGCCCGCATCGCCCCGGACACCGTCAACCCGGAGGAGACTATCGAGCCCCTCTCACACCTGCTCGCCGACTGGATTGAAGCCAGGTAGGAGCTCGGCTCAAGTCGGCCCTGGTTCTCCTTCGTCGTCGTACATTTCGTCTTCTGAACTCTTTTCGCCGCTGTTCGCCGTAATCCCTGCGCGCGCCGGTGCGACCCGGCGTATCGCCTCCAGCATTCCCGACTGCGCCGCCTCCCGCGCGACGCGCAGCGCGCTGTAGACGGCGAGCGAATCGCTGCGCCCATGACCGATGAAGACGAGCCCGTTTACGCCCAGTAGCGGGCCGGCCCCGTACTCCCGGTAGTCCAGCTTCTTGCGCATCTTCCCGAAGGCGGGTATCAGCATCAGGCCGGCGGCGGCATACCAGGGCCGGCTCTTGATCGCCGAGCGCATCTGGCCCTGGATGAACTCCGCCATGCCCTCCATCGTCTTGACCACGACGTTCCCGGTGAACCCGTCCGTCACGAGGACGTCCGCCCGGCCGAACGGCACGTCTTTGCCCTCCAGATTGCCGATGAAGTTGAGGCCGCTATCCCGGAGCAGTTCAAACGATTCCTGGGCCAGGGAGCTCCCTTTGGTCTCCTCTTCACCGATGTTCAGTAGCGCAACCGTAGGACGTTCGACCTTCCACAGCCGCTCCATATACGCCGCCGCCATCTGTCCAAACTGCAGCAGATAGACCGGCTTGCAGTCCGCGTTGGCGCCGACATCCAGGAACAGCGTGAGCCTGCCGGAAAGGGCCAGCAGCCCGGCCAGCGACGGGCGCTCGATCCCGCGAATACGACCCAGGTACATTATGGCTGCGGCCATCACCGCGCCCGTGTTCCCGGCCGAGACGAACGCCTCCGCGCCTCCCTGCTTGACCAGCTTCAGCCCGGCGACGATGGAGGAGTCTTTCTTCTGACGGGCCGCCAACGCCGGGGGGTCGTCCATCTCGATGACGTCGGGCGCGTGCACCACAGTGATCCCGTCCGGCGTCCCACCATGACGAGCCAGCTCCGCCTCCACGACCTCCTGGCGTCCTACCAGCGCCACTCGCACACCCAGCTCACGCGCCGCCTTGACCGCCCCCTGCACGATCTCTCGCGGGGCGTTGTCACCGCCCATCGCGTCAAGCGCGATGACGGGGTTCGCGGTGGTCATGGGCTAAGGTTACCGCAGACGGAGTATCTCGGTCGCGCCGTGCGATGGCGCGCGGGTCGCTAGGCGGTCGCGAACTCCGCGGCCATCCGCTGCCGCAGGTCGCCGTCCATAAGCACGTCGATTCCGGTCATCGCGAGCGCCTTGGCGGAGTCGACGAGGCCCTGATGTCCGGACTCGCTGGCCGCCATCTCCCGGAATTCGATGGTATGCACGGGCACATCCAGCGGTGCGATCGCGAGGCTGGGATGGATGCCGGGCACCACACAGCTGACGTTGCCCATGTCCGTGGAACCCATCGAACGCGGCGATTCCTGCTCCACTATCTTGCGCCCCAGCGACTCGACGTTGGCGCGGTAGGCGTCGGCGAGAGCGTGGTTCGTGCGCATGGAGCGGTAGCGGGACTCCTCGCCCCAGCGGTATGTCAGCTCACAACCGGTCGCCTGCGCGGCGCCTTGGAAGCAAGCCAGCACCTTCGGCTTCAACACCTCGTCCATGTAGTCATCGTCCTCGCTCCTGACCAGGAGCTTCGCCGCAGTGTGGTGCGGGATGACGTTCACTGCCGCGCCGCCGTCCGTGATGATGCCGTGCACCCGCGCCGAATCCCGCAACTGCTGCCGCAGCAATCCAACGTTCGCGAATGCGGCGACCATCGCGTCGAGCGCGTTGAGGCCCGCCTCTGGACGCGCCGCTGCGTGCGCGGCGCGTCCCTCGAACTCGACATCCAGTTCCAGACAGGCGAGGGCATAAGCGATCGCGGTGTTGCGGTTCCCGGGGTGCACCATCATCGCGCAGTCCAGACCCTCAAATGCGCCGCGCGTGACCATGTACACTTTCCCACCCGCGGCCTCCTCTGCCGGCGTCCCGATCACCTGCACCGTCCCGCCCGTCTCCGGTAGCAAGGGCGCCACCGCGATCCCCGCCGCGCACGCCGCGGTGCCGATGATGTTGTGCCCGCAGCCATGCCCGATGCCCGGCAGGGCATCGTACTCCGCGAGGAAGGCGACGCGCGGCGCGCCGGACCCGAGCGTCGCGCGGAACGCCGTCGGTATCTGGCAGATGCCCCGCTCCACAGTGAAGCCGTTCGACTCAAGATAGTCTGCCAGCAGCGCCGCCGACTTGACCTCTTCAAACGCGATCTCCGGGTTCGCGTGGATGCGCAGTGAAAGATCGATCAACTCGGCCCGACGCCGCTCAACGTCTTCCAGGGCGCGTCGTTTCAACTCGCTGCTATCAGGCATTCTGCTGATTCTCCCGGCTGGTGCTGCTGGTATTCTAAGCGCGCGCCTCGTGGTAATCTACTGCGCGCATGGACCTCAAGCAATACATCCGCGACGTCCCTGACTTCCCTCAGCCGGGCATCCTCTTCCGCGATATCACACCACTGCTCCAGAATAACGACTCGTTCCGGTACGTGATCGAGCGCCTGACTGACGAGTACCGCGAGGCGGGCCTGGACGCCGTTGTCGCCATTGAATCCCGCGGCTTCCTGTTCGGCGCACCCCTCGCCTACAACCTCGGCGTTAGTTTCGTGCCCGTTCGCAAGGCGGGCAAGCTGCCGGCGGCGCACATGAGCGTCGAGTATTCGCTGGAGTACGGGACGAGCCAGTTGGACATCCACAGCGACGCGCTCAGGCAGGGCGACCGTGTCGTCATCGTGGATGACGTCCTGGCGACGGGAGGGACGAGCAGGGCAGCGGCGAAGTTGGTGGAGCTGCTGGGGGCGCGAGTTCACGCGATGGCCTTCCTCGTCGAACTGGAGTTCCTGGGCGGGCGTCAGCATCTGCAGGATTACGACCTGCTCGCACTGGTCAAATACGACTAGGCAAGGCCAACGCGAGATTGACAGCAGGGTCGCGGGGGCCGTACCATCGGTTCGAAAACTGAATAGCAGCGCTCTCATCCAGAGCGGTGGAGGGAACGGCCCTTAGAAGCCCGGCAACCGGTTCGTCCCAGGAGGAACAGCGGTGCCAACTCCGACTCCCGCCCCAGGCGGGGGACAGATGAGAGTGAAGTGTGTGACTTCTCCACCGCGAGAAGTTTTTTATTGCCCGACGACGGTCGGCCAGAGGTCGATGTCAGAAGACACAATATTCAAACCGATAGACTGGGTGCCTGGAGGCAAAGTCCGCTTTCTGGATCAAACGCGCCTGCCTCAGGGAGAAGTCTGGGTCGAGACGAACGACTACCGCCTCGTCGCTGAGGCGATCCGCACGCTACAGATCCGAGGCGCGCCGCTCATCGGGGTCGCCGCCGCCTATGCCCTCCTCCTCGTCACCCTCGCAACCCTCGACGCTGACGTGGACAGCCTGCGGCACCGCCTCCGCAACGCCGCCGCTGAGCTTGCCGCCACGCGGCCAACTGCCGTCAATCTCACCTGGGCCCTGAACCGCATGCTGAGGTCTTTCGATCAGAGCACTGACGTCGCGGACGCAAGGAAGGCCCTCATGGGCGAGGCGCGTCGCATCCACGAACAGGACATCGTGGCCAACCGACGCATCGGCGCCAACGGTGCGCAACTCCTCGCCCAGCAGTCTGCCGTGATGACCTACTGCAACGCGGGTGCACTGGCAACCGGAGGCTACGGTACTGCGCTCGGCGTCATCCGCAGCGCCTACCTTGAGCGGGGACTGCGTCACGTGTTTGTACCCGAAACGCGGCCGCTTCTCCAGGGTGCGAGGCTGACCGCCTGGGAGCTGGCCAGGGACGGCATCCCCTACACGCTCATCGTAGACGCGGCGGCGGGGTCTCTGCTCCGCCGGGGCATGGTGGACGCTGTCATTGTCGGCGCGGACCGCATCGCCGCCAACGGGGACGCGGCCAACAAGATCGGGACTTACCCGCTGGCGGTCGTGGCGAGGGAAAACGGAGTCCCGTTCTACGTTGCGGCGCCGACGAGCACGATCGACCTATCAGTGGCTTCCGGCGAGGGCATCCAGATCGAACAGCGCGCAGCGGAAGAGATTACTGACATCCGCGGCTCCGCGATGGCGCCAGTCGGAGCGCTGGCGATGAACCCCGCCTTCGACGTGACGCCCGGCGAATACATCGCCGCGATCGTCACGGAGAACGGGGTTGCGCGACCGCCTTATAAGGAGAGCTTGCACAGGCTGTGCGCGGAGAAGGCGGCGGTAAGTGGCTGAGCGGCGAATTCGCGCGGCGGTCATCGGTGGAAGCGGCTTCTATCAGATGGAGGGGCTGACGGAGATTGAGGAGATGCGGATCGATACGCCGTTCGGCGAGACAAGCGACGCGATCGTCGCGGGTGATCTGGACGGGCAGCGCGTCGCCTTCTTGCCTCGCCACGGCATCGGACACCGTATCCTCCCGGCCGAGCTGCCGTCGCGGGCGAACATCTGGGCGCTCAAAGGCCTGGGCGTCGAGTTCATCATCGCCGTCAGCGCCGTCGGCAGCCTGCGCGAGGAGATAGAGCCGCTCCACATGGTCGTGCCCGATCAGGTCATCGACCGCACGCGCGGCCGACAATCGACGTTCTTCGGCGAGGGGCTCGTCGCGCATATAGCCTTCGGCGACCCGTTCTGTCCGCAACTTCGCGTTGTGCTCACGAATTCGGCCCGCGAAGCAGGCGCGACCACTCACGCAGCAGGTACCATGGTCGTGATGGACGGCCCCGCTTTCTCAACCCGGGCGGAGTCGAATCTCTACCGCAACTGGGGTGCGGCGGTCATCGGCATGACCGCGCTGCCTGAGGCGAAGCTGGCCCGCGAAGCGGAGATCTGTTACGCGGTCCTTGCCTGCTCGACGGACTACGACTGCTGGCACGAGGCGCATGAAGACGTTACGGCGGAGATGATCGTCGCCAACCTGCTCAAGAACGCGGCAGTGTCGCGCCAGGCCGTCGGTCTGACGCTGCGTCGGCTTCCGGCGGAGCGCAACTGCATCTGCGCGAGCGCGCTCAGGACAGCGCTGGTGACTGCTCCTGAGCTGGTACCGGCTGAGACGAAAGAGCGGCTGGCGCCGATCATCGGCAAGTACGTAGGACAGCCTGCCGGGAGCGTCGAGCGATGACCGCCGCGCTTTCCGGCGACCGCGCTTCGTCGCGCGTGCTGTACACGATCCAGAGGATCACGGACCGCGATGAAATCCGGGCGTGGCTGCAGGACGACCGAGTGTACGCCGCCTACGCGCTGGCGCAACTCGATGAGCGCCTCTTCCCGGCGTCAGACTGGTACGCCGCGGAAGGACCCGACGGGCGCGCGCTGGTGATGCACAGTCGCAGCGGCCTCGGGCGCGCCTTCTTCGCCACCGGCGACCCGCTGGCCCTGGACGCCCTCCTGAGCCTGCACCCGGGGCCACGCTTCAGCTTCGGCAGTTTGAAGCCTGAACATCGCCGCGTGGCCGAGAAGTTCTTCTTCTTCACGCGACCGCAAACGATGCTGCGAATGTCCGTTGCGCACGAGTCTTTCCGGCCGTCGGCAGGCGCGACAACACGCCTGAGCGGCGCTGACCTGAGCGCGATAAACCGCCTCTATTCGGCGGAAGGCGCCCCATCCAACTACAGGCCGCAGCACATAGATGATGCGGTTTACTACGGCGTGGTCAGGGACGGGCTCCTCGTGTCAATCGCCGGTACTCACGTGATTTCGGACGCCGAGCGAATCGGGGTTGTGGGCAACGTATTCACCCACCCCGCCTACCGCGGCCGCGGCTTCGGGGCTGCGGCCACCAGCGCAACCACCGCAGAGCTGCTTCGACGAGACGCGCTGGTCGTGCTGACGGTTGAAGCAGAGAATGGTCCGGCTATCAGCGTCTACCGGCGTCTGGGCTACGACGTGGCCTGTACACTGCACGAGACGCCGCTGCTCCGCAAAGAGCCCTTCGGTACCTTCAGTCTGGTGCGTCGCGCGCTGGCCCGTTGGCGAGGGCAGGGGACGGAGGTTGTAGCGAGATGACTTCCCTGGGCTATGATCGGATCGCTGAGCGCGCGCCTGAAGCAGCTGCCGACTTGACGAGACGGATTAGGAAGGAACGCCCGGATGACTAAACACATCGGCATCGTCCTGTACCCGGACTTCGAGGAGCTGGACGCCGTGGGCCCTTATGAGACGTTCGGGGTGCTGCAGGCCTCTTCCGGTGGCGAGTGGAAAGTGGTAACGATCGCTGAGAAGCCCGGGAGGGTACGCGGCTTCAATGGCCTTGAAGTTGGGGCCTCCTACGGATTCGACGACGCGCCCGCGCTGGACGTCGTTCTGCTTCCGGGCGGGCTCGGCTCGCGTGACGAAATGAAGAACCCTCGGATGCTCGATTTCATCCGCAAAGCCGCGGAGACCTGCACGTACGTCACCTCCGTCTGCACGGGCGCGCTGATCCTGCATAGCGCTGGCTTTCTGAGCGGGCGCAAGGCGACGACGCATTGGGCCGCCATCCAGCTCCTGCGCGGCCTTGGGGACGTCGAAGTGTGCGAGGGCGAGCGCTACGTCCATGACGGGAATGTGATCACCTCCGCTGGGGTGTCAGCAGGCATCGACATGGCGCTTTACCTCGTCAGCCTGCTCAAGGGCCAGCAGACCGCGCTGAACGTGCAGAAGATGATGGAGTACTATCCGAAGCCGCCCGAATTCGCCGGGGCGACGGCGTGACGTTCTCTATCGCCGCCCGCTGCCCGCGCACAGGGATGCTTGGAGTCGCCACATCCAGCAAGGCGCTTGCCGCCGGCGGGCTTGTCCCCTACTGTCGGGCGGGCATCGGCGCCATCGCCAGCCAGGCTTTCGTCAATCCGTACCTCGGCATCGATGGGCTGACGCTCCTGGAGCAAGGCCTTCCCGCAGAGCGCGTCCTCGACAGGCTTGTCGAGGACGATGCGGGTCGCGACCTCCGCCAGTTCGCGATCGTAGACGCGGACGCGCGTGTAGCCGCGTACACGGGGGAGCGATGCATCCCGTGGGCCGGGCATGTCGTGGGCGCGGGATACGTCTGTCTGGGCAACATCCTCGTCGCTGAGGGCGTGGTGCAAGCGATGGCCCGCGCCTTCGAGACCAGCGCTCACGAGGAACTGCCTGAGCGCTTGATCCGGGCGCTGGAAGCCGGCCAAATGGCCGGCGGCGATAGGCGCGGCACACAGTCCGCGGGCGTCAGGGTGGTGCACGAGCAGGAATATCCGCTGTGCGACCTTCGCGTGGACGACCACCCCGATCCCGTGCCGGAACTGCGCCGGGTTATCGAGGTCTATAAGCGGGAGGAGCTGCCGTTCCTGGCGATGATGCCCCGCCGCGACGACTTTACGCCGCACTGGGACGCGGCCATCAGGGAGAGTGAAGAAATCAGGGAGTCACTTGCAGGCGAGGAACTAGTCCCGGAAGGAGCGTAGATGGTACAACCAACGATCGAATATGACGTCAAGGACATCAGCCTGAGACAGGAGGGCGTTAACCGCATCGAATGGGCTGCCCGGGAGATGCCCGTTATCCGCTCCATCCAGGAGCGGTTCGCCAGGAGCCAGCCGCTGAAGGGACTGCGGATATCGGCGTGCTTGCACGTCACCACAGAGACCGCGAACCTGATGCTGACGCTGAAGGCCGGCGGCGCCGACGTCGTTCTCTGTGCCAGCAATCCGCTGTCCACGCAGGACGACGTCGCGGCGGCGCTCGTTGCCATTCACGGCATTCCCGTGTTCGCGGTCCGCGGCGAGGACGACCCCACTTACTACCGTCACATCCACGCTGCTCTCGATCACCGTCCGCAGGTGACGATGGACGACGGCGCGGACCTCGTCGCCGTCCTACACAAGGAGCGACGCGAACTGCTCGACGGCGTTATCGCCGGCACGGAGGAGACGACCACGGGCGTAATACGTCTCCGCGCGATGGCGCGTGACGGCGCGCTGGCGTACCCGATCATTGCGATCAACGAAGCCGACACGAAGCACCTGTTCGACAACCGCTACGGTACCGGTCAGAGCACCATCGACGGGATCACGCGTGCCACAAACGTGCTCTGGGCCGGCAAGAACGTCGTGGTGGCCGGCTACGGCTGGTGCGGTCGCGGCGTGGCGATGAGAGCGCGGGGCCTCGGCGCGAAAGTGATCGTAACGGAGGTCGATCCGGTTCGCGCCCTGGAGGCGGCGATGGACGGACTGCAGGTGATGAGCATGGAGGAGGCCGCCCGAATCGGCGACATCTTCATCACGCTGACGGGAGACACCGGTGCCCTGGACCGGCGGCATTTCGAGCTGATGAAGGACGGCGCCATCCTGGCCAACAGCGGGCACTTCAACGTGGAGATCAACATCCCGGCGCTGGAGGAGATGAGCGAGTCCAAGCGGCGAATTCGTCGCGAAGTGGACGAGCACCGCTTGATGGACGGACGCAGGCTCTACCTCCTCGCGGAAGGCCGCCTGATCAATCTAGCCGCGGCCGAGGGCCATCCTGCCAGCGTCATGGACATGAGCTTCGCCAACCAGGCGCTGACGGTCGAGTACATAGCGACGCGCAGCGAACGGCTGCCGACCGACGTCTACGATGTCCCGCGGGATATCGACGTGGAAGTGGCGCGCCTGAAGCTCGCGGCTATGGGGATCACGATCGACGAACTGACCGACGAACAGAAGAAGTACCTGACCAGCTGGGAGGAGGGGACTTGAGAACAGAAAAGCGGGCTTTCGCCCGCTCTCCTCGAACCGCTCAAGCGCGGCCCCGATTGACACCTGCTGGTGCATCCACTTTCCCACGACCGTGCCAGGATGTCAACCGCGGAGCGACGTTCCAGAGCGGAGAGCGGGGGACTCGCACCCCATCCGCCTCTCGGCGGACCCAGCAAGTGTCATCTGCGGGCGCTCGCTCGAACGCTTCACTCTCCCACCTGTTGGCGTCTCCGCCCGGGACGCACACTACTATAGACAGAAATCAGAACACAAGAGCTATGCGTCACTATCTACCCCAAGGAAAACAGTTCCCCCAAAAGAAAGTGCCTGACCGGCTGGGAGGAGGGCACTTGAGAACAGAAAAGCGGGCTTTCGCCCGCTCTCCTCGAACCGCTCAAATGGCGGCGCCGATTGATACCCAGCACCATCAGTATGAAGTCGTTTGGCCGACGCAGTCAAGGTGAAATAATGCGGAGAGCGGGGGACTTGCACCCCATCCGCCATTGGCGGACCGACCGGGTATCAATCGGCGCCCCTCACTCGAGGGGTTCACTCTCCACCTGGTCACACCCTCCGCGTCCTGTATCCTCAACCAGCAAACGCACCGAGATCAACAAGGAGGTGTCACTATGACCATGACTTTTATGAGCTCCCCGTCTCTCCTGATGACTTCCGAGTCCGTGACGGAGGGCCATCCCGACAAGGTCTGCGACCAGATCGCGGACGCGATCCTTGACGAGATCATCGCGCACGACCCGGAGGCGCACGTCGCCTGTGAAGTGACGGCGACCACCGGTCTCGTCGTCATCCTGGGCGAGATCTCGACGCCCCACCACGTGGACTACACGGGTATCGCCCGGCAGGTGATCCACGAAATCGGCTACACGGAGCCAGAGTACGGGTTCAGCTCCGACTCCTGCGGTGTCATCGTCTCGATTAAGGAGCAATCCTCCGAGATCAACACTGCTGTCGGCGACGACGAGGGCGCGGGAGACCAGGGCATAATGCTGGGGTTCGCCTGCAACGAAACGCCGGACCTGATGCCCCTTCCCATCGACCTGTCGCACAAGCTCTGCAAGCGCTTGGCGGAGGTGCGAAAGGACGGGACGCTCCGTTACCTCCGACCGGACGGCAAGTCACAGGTCACGATAGAATATTCGTACGGCGTGCCAAAGCGGATCCAGGCGGTGGTGATAGCTGCTCAGCACGACCCGGACATCTCCCCCAAGCAGCTCTGGGACGATGTCGTCGCAACCGTCATCAAGCCCGTCGTCGGCGATTGGATGGACGACGCGACTGACATTCACGTTAACCGCAGCGGTTCGTTCATTCTCGGCGGACCCGCGGCGGACTCGGGTCTGTCCGGTCGCAAGAATATCGTGGACACGTACGGCGGCGTCGGGCGTCACGGCGGCGGCTCGTACTCCGGTAAGGACCCGTCCAAAGTGGACCGCTCCGCCTCCTATGCCGCGCGCTGGGTGGCCAAGAACCTCGTCGCCGCCGGGCTCGCGGACCGAGTGGAGATTGAGCTGTCGTACGCGATCGGCCATCCCCAGCCACTGGGCGTCTCCGCGGAGAGCTTCGGCACCTGCAAGCTCGCGAACGACGGCCTGACTGACCTTGTCCGCCAGACGTTTGATCTCAGCCCCAGGGCGATCATTCGCGACCTGCGTCTACGGCGACCGATCTACCGGCCCACGGCATCGTACGGACACTTCGGAAGAAGCGACATTGATGCGCCGTGGGAGCAGACGGACCGGGTCGCCGCGCTTCAAGCCGCCGCCAACCGCCTGCGCGAGGTGCAAACGGCATAGCGGGGCGTCCGCATCAAGTTCAGCATAAGCGGCCCAAATGGTAGGCTAGGGCCGTGCACGCCATCATCATTGCGGGCGGCGAAGGGCAGCGCTTACGCCCGCTGACCGACGACCGACCCAAGGGGATGGTCCCGTTGGCCGGGAAACCGATCCTCCAGCGCCAGGTGGAGTGGCTCCGAGACAACGGCGTCACGCACGCCGTGCTTGCCTGCGGGTACCGGCACGAAGTCATCGAAGCCTACTTCGCCGACGGGGCGCGTTTTGGGCTGAGGATCGGCTACTCGATTGAGCAGCAGCCGCTCGGTCGCGGTGGCGCCCTCAAGCAGGCGTTTCGTCAGGTCCCGGGAAACGCACCGTTCGTGATCGCCACGAACGGCGATAACATACACACTCAGCCGTTGGCGCCGGTCGTCCGCCAGCACGTGCGCACCGGCGCTGTGGGCACGTTGCTCCTGGTGCAATTACGCAGCCCGTACGGCATAGTGAGCCAGAAGGGCCAGCGGGTCAGCGGCTTTCGTGAGAAGCCTCTGCTGCCCCACTGGCTGAGCGCGGGCATGTACGTGCTGAACCGCGAGTTTTTCGCGGACCTCCCGGATGTCGGCGACCACGAGGACAGCCTGTTCCCGCAACTCTCTGCCGCCGGTAAGCTCTATGCGTTTCGGTCGCGCACGTTCTGGAAGGCGATCGACACTCTGAAAGACCTGGCCGAGACCGAGAAGGAGCTGGCGCAGCCCGCGCTCGCATGAGTCTCGGCGTGAAGGCATCGCCAATCCGCTTCGGTACCGACGGCTGGCGGGCGATCATCGCCGATGAGTTCACGTTCGAAAACGTCCGCGCCTGCGCACAGGCCACCGCCCTTTATTTCAAAGAACAAGGTCTCGCGTCGCGCGGCGTGGTCGTCGGCTACGACACGCGATTCCTGTCCCAGGAGTTCGCCACCGCCGTATCCGAAGTCATGGCTGCCAACGGTATGCCGGTGTTCCTGTGCGACCGCCCGGCGCCCACACCCGTCATCGGCTACTCCATCCGGCGGTACAACGCGGCGGGTGGCGTGGTCATCACGTCCAGCCACAATCCGGCCAACTACTCCGGGTTCAAGGTGCGCACAGACCAGGCGAGCGCCGCGCCGCCGGACGTCCTCGCCCGCATCGAGTCGTTCATTCCGGAAGCGCTGTCGAGCGAACCTCCTCAAACGCCGATCGACAAAGCCACGGCGCGTGGCGTCGTGCGCACGTTCGACCCAGCCCCGGAATACCTGGAACACCTATCGCAGCTTGTCGACCTCGAACGCCTGCGCGGCGCGGGAATGCGCGTGGTGGCGGACCCGATGCACGGAGCAGGCGCGGGTTACCTGCGACAATTGTTGTCCGGCGGCACGACTGAGGTCGTCGAGATTCGGGGCGAGCGCAATCCCGCGTTCCCCGGAATGCACAACCCGGAGCCCATCGCCCACAACCTCGAAGTCACAGCCGCCGCGGTACGAGAGTCGGGCGCGCAGGTCGCGCTGGCGACGGACGGCGACGCCGACCGCATAGGCCTGCTGGACGGCGAGGGGCGGTTCGTGAACCAGCTCCAGACGTTCGCGCTGCTCGCCTACTACCTCCTGGAGGTGCGCGGTGACCGCGGGCCGCTCGTGAAGTCAGTCACAACGACGAGCATGATCCAGCACCTGGGAGAGCTGTACGGCGTCCCGGTGCACGAGACCGGCGTCGGCTTCAAATATCTCGGCCCCAAGATGACCGAGGTTGATGCGCTGATCGCCGGCGAAGAGTCAGGCGGCTTCGCCTTCCGCGGCCACCTGCCGGAACGCGATGGCATCCTCTCGGGCCTGTACGTACTTGACCTGATGGCGCGGCGCAGCAGGAACCTTCCCGCCCTCGTCGACGAGGTGTACGCAAGAGTGGGGCCGCACTACTACGACCGAATCGACATCACGATGACCGACGCTGAGCGCGACGGCGTGCGCGCACGGCTCGAATCGATCGAGCCGCGAGAGATCGCGGGGCTGCGCGTCCTCGGCAGCGACCGGACGGACGGTCTGCGCTTCGTGCTGGAGGACCCCGCGTTAGGCCTCGACTTCCACGACGACAATTCGTGGGTGCTCATCCGCCTGTCCGGAACGGAGCCGCTAATGCGCATCTACACGGAGGTACACCGCGAGGAGTTCGTGCAACCCGTGCTGCAGGCGATGCGGGAGCTGACAGGCGCGTGACGACAACGGTGAACTTCCTGGACGACCCCGCAGCCAGACGGCGCATTGACCCGTCCGGCATGCTGGCAGCGGTGCGAGGGCTGCCGCAGCAGTGCCGCGACGCCTGGGTGGCCGCGTCGGCGCCGGGCGCTCTGGACCTGGCTCACGATCCCTCTCGAATCGAGCGCATCGTGATCCTCGGCATGGGTGGCTCCGCCATCGCCGGCGACCTCTTCCGCGTGCTCCTGCAACGCGAGTCCCCCGTTCCCGTATTCAACGTGCGCCAGTACGACCTGCCGCCGTTTGTGGACGAGCACACGCTGGTTATCGCCTCCAGCTTCAGCGGCAACACGGAAGAGGCGCTCTCCGCCTTCGATCAGGCGCTGGCCGGACCCGCCAGGAAGCTCGCGATCACCTCCGGCGGCAAGCTGCTGACCACCGCGCGCGCCAACGGCGTCCCGGCGTTCACCTACCAGTTCGACGGCGAGCCTCGCGCGTCTCTCGGCTGGGGGCTGATGCCGCTCCTGGCGGTCGCCTCGAAGCTCGGCTTGATGCAAGGCGTCTCTCAAGACGTGGACGAGGCGATAACGGTGATGGAGGCAATGAACGCCGATATCGGCGACGACGTGCCGTCTTCCTCCAACCCCGCCAAGCAGATGGCGCAGGCGCTACACGAGCGACTGCCGGTGATCTACGGCGCCGGCCCCCTGACGGAGGTCGCGCACCGCTGGAAGTCGCAGATCAACGAGTCGTCCAAGGCCTGGTGCTTCTACGAGGAGCTGCCGGAGCTGCACCACAACGCGATCGTCGGCTACGAGCTGCCGAAGCAGATCGCGCGCGACACGACGGTGGTCTTTCTCGGCTCGAATGACCTGGTGCATCCCCGCGTCTTGATGCGCTACGACTTCACGAAGCGCCTGCTGGACAAGGCCGGCGTCGCGCACGTCAGCGTGGACGCGCGCGGCAACAGTGCACTCGCTCAGCTGATGTCCCTGATCCTCTTCGGCGACTACGTCAGCGCCTACCTCGGCATCCTCTACGGAGTCGACCCCACGCCAACGGACGTTATCGCCGACCTGCGCACCTTCCTGGCCAGCCAGGAGTAAGGCGCGGGAGAGGCGGGAATGCACCCCGGCTGTGGCGGTTAGTCCACGCACGGAACGCCGCTGTCGCGCAACGGCTGTCGATCTGGTAGCGGCACGGTATTGGCGACCCCTAACCCAAGCGTTTAACCGGTCCCATCGCTCAAGAAAGTATCCCCTCGCCTAATTCGGCGGCCGCCCTCTCAATAGCATCGGTGGACAGCGGCAGCCTCCGCCGCCGCACGTACCCCTTCGCGAGCTCAACCATTTCCCTGAGGGTCGCCATCAGGTAGCCGGGAATGCCGCCCGGAGTCAGTCCTGCCGGAACCGCGGCCTGAACAACGAGCACGCCATCCTTCCGAAAAAAACTGCCCGTTCTCATACCGTGGTAGTCGGGACCGGAGAAGGGGCCAGGTATATCGAATGTCAGGTCTACCCTCAAGTCGTGCCATTCTGGTGGAGCCAAGAATTCGTCCCGCGCGTTCAGCAGCTGGCGAACGGCCGCTATGACCTCCGCGTTATCCGAAGATTCCCCGCCGACCCGCATGCTGAAGTAAATCAACTTGGGTGGCCTGTCATCCCTTGGCAGCCTGACGTTCGTCATCTGGTGTTAGTTCATTGCTCATTGCCCGAACAGTGAAGGGAAATCCCACCTGTGCCTTCCAGACCACGGCGCTCTGTTGTCCGGGCCAGGGAGGTACTCCTCAAACCATCGCTCCACACCTGCTACCTCCCGCCGCGAGCCGACAGTTCCTGTATCGTCCATCATGTTGTCCGCTAAGTAGTTCTTCGCGTAACGACCGGCGATCGGGTATTCCGATGTCATCCCCCACTTACGGAACCTACCACCACTGTCGTTAAGCTTGTACAGGCGGGTCAACTTCGTACTGTCGTACGAGTTGCCGTGGATCTTCGACCCGAGGTGAGCGGCATCGAAGCCGAGGCCCGCGCCCTCGCGCCACATCCGGCCAGAGCCGAAGAGGAGGCCGGCGGCGTAGAACACACGCTCGCGCGTGCTGATGCGCTCCCCCCAAAGCACGTCGTAGCCGGCAATGACGGCGATAGCGTCGTTGGCATCGCCAACAACGGGCGTGACGGAGGCGAAGTCTCCCTATCGGACGGCATGCTCACTGAGGCGTTGCGAACGCTAGCGCTTCGTGTATTGCGGAGCCTTGCGAGCGCGCTTCAGGCCCGGCTTCTTGCGCTCCTTGATCCGCGAGTCTCGCGTCAGGAAGCCGGCCTTGCGCAGCGCCGGCCTTTTGCCTTCGTCGAAGGCGAGCAAGGCGCGCGCGATGCCGTGGGAGAGCGCGTCCGCCCAGCCGGTGACGCCGCCGCCCGCGATCTTCGCGTAAACGTCGAAGGTGCCGGCCACTTCAGTTACTTCGAACGCCTGACGGATCCTGTTCTGCTGGACCTGCCTCCCGAACAACTGCATGTATGGCCGGCCGTTGACGTACATCTCGCCGGAGCCCGGGTAGAGGCGCACCCGTGCGACAGCCGTTTTGCGACGGCCCGTACCGTAGTAGTACTGTCCCGTCGGGAGGTTTACGGTCGGTTCTTCCGTCATCAGGAGTGCTCCGTTTCTGCCGCGGCCATCACCACCGGCGCCGCGGCCCGTTGGCGCTTGGCGGAGGCGTTCACCTGCGCCTCGTGAGGGTGGTCCGGGCCGGCGTAGACTTTGAGGTGCCGCAGGAGGTGGCGTGACAGCTTGTTGCGGGGAAGCATGCCGCGCACGGCCAGTTCCAGCACTCTGCGCGGGTTGCGCGACAGCATGTCGCCCAGAGTCGTCTCCTTGAGCCCGCCCATGTATCCGGTGTGGTGGTAGTAGATCTTGTCTTGAAGTTTCTTGCCGGTCACACGCACCTTGTCCGCGTTGACGATCACCACGAAGTCACCCATGTCCAGGTGCCGCGAGTATGTGGGCTTGTGCTTGCCCACCAGCAGCATGGCAACGCGCGACGCCAGGCGCCCGAGCGTCTGGTCGGCGGCATCGATGACGTGCCACGCCTTGTCTATTTCGCCCGCCTTAAGGCTATATGTCCTCATTCGTTTCATCATCAAACAACCCATTCTCATAGCGAACCCTTACGAGGCACAACCCACGAGCCGGCGCGACCCTCGCGGCGCTACCCGGCTCCGCTTCGCGAAGCAGAGCTTCGAATCCCGCCGGCGACTGCTTCCCCTGCCCAACTTCGACCAGCGCCGCCGCGATCCGCCTGACCATCTGCCGCAGGAAGGCGTTGGCTTCGACATCGAACCGCAGCCGTCTGCCGTTGCCGCTCAGCGCCGACCTCGACACCTCTCGTTCGGTGCGCCGCCGGCGCGCTTCGGACGGCTGCGTGAAGGCCGCGAAGTCGTGCCGGCCTGGCAGGACAGCGGCGGCATCCCTCATCGCCGCCGTATCCAGCGGCGGAAGATGCCATTCGAACTGCCTCGCCAGGGCGGGCCGGGCGCCACCCACGCACAGCGTATACCGGTACCATCTGCCGACAGCGTGGCGCCTGGGATCGAACGCCTGCGGCGTCTCCGCCGCCGCGCGCACGGCTATGTCCGGCGGGAGCAGAGCGTTGACAGCGCGCACGACCGTTTCCGGCGAGTGCCTGCTCCCGGTCAGGAACGAGGCCACCTGCCCCAGCGCGTGCACGCCGGCGTCCGTGCGTCCGGCCAGCGCTACCCGTATAGATTCGCCTGTTAAGCTGCTGAGAGCCCGCTCCAGCGAGCCCTGCACCGTTGGTGCGTTCTTCTGGGACTGAGAGCCCCCGTAAGCCGTCCCGTCATACTCGACGAGCAGCGCGAGCCGGCGGACGGACGAGACCTAGCCCCCCTCCTCTAATAGCTCCAGCTGCGCCATACGCGCGCCGTCACCCAGGCGGGGGCCCAGCTTTACGATGCGGCTGTAACCCCCGGGGCGGCTCGCGTAGCGCGGCCCCAGCTCATCGAAGACTTTCTCAACGACATGCTTGTCGTAGACATAGGCGAGCGCCTGACGCCGCGAGTGCAGGTCGCCTCGCTTGCCCATCGTGATGACGCGCTCCGCCAACCCACGAACCTCCTTGGCCTTAGCCTCGGTGGTGATGATCTTCTCGTGCCGCAAGAGATCGGTGACCAGGTTGCGAAACAAGGCGAGGCGGTGATCGGTCGCCCGCCCCAGCTTACGGCCATCGATGCGGTGGGCCACTACGACGCCTCTTGCTCCGGACTTTCGTCGGTGAGCTTGAGCAGGGCCCGCTTCCAGTCTTCGATGTCCTCTCCATCATCCGCTTCCGCGACGGCCTGGGCCGCCTTCCCTTTCGACTTGCCACGAGCTTTCGCGCGCACAGGGGCCGACGGCGTCTCGACGCGGGCGGCGACAGGCTCTGCATCAGCCAGCTCAGCAGCCTCAGCCCGGGCCTGCGCCCTCTGGAGCGGCAGCGGTGTCTCTTCGTCACCCAGGGGAAGCGCGTCCACCATCTCTTCCATCCCGTGGTCAGCCGGTAGCAGACCCAGTTCGTCCAGTTTGTCTCGCAGTTCGTCGTATGACTTGCGGCCGAAGTTGCGCAGGGCCAGCAGCTCTTCTTCGCTTTTCTCCAGCACCTGCCCGATGGTCATCAGGCCGCTGCGCCGGAGGCAGTTGTAGGCGCGCATGGAGAGGCTCAAGTCCTCAATCGCCATGTTGTACTTGTCCGGCGCCAGTTGGATTCCGGCGCCCAGGCCGCGCTCGACGACGGGCAGGGCGGGCCGGCCCATGTGGGCGAAGAGCTTGAACTGCTCGATGACGACTTCAGCGCTCTTACTGACAGCCTCGACGCCGGTGATGGAGCCGTCGGTCCAGACCTCAAGAGTGAGCTTGTCGTAGTTGGTCGCCTGGCCCACGCGGGTGTGATCCACCTTGTAGTTGACCCGGATCACGGGCGAAAAGATTGCGTCGACAGGAATCACGCCGATCGTCGTTCCGTCCACCTGCCCCGCCGGCACGTAGCCCCGCCCGATGTCCACGTTCAACTCCACGTACAGGCGCGCATCTTTGGAGTCAACGGTCCCCAGGTAGAGCTCCGGGTTCACTACCTCATAGTGCTCAGGCGCCTGGATGTCCCCGGCGGTGATCGGCCCCTCGCGGCCGCCGATGTCGAGGGCCATCGTGCCCGGGCGATCGGAGAGAGCGCGCAGGCGGATCTCCTTCACGTTCAGGAGGAACTCGATCGTGTCCTCCTTGAGATTGGGGATCGTGGAGAACTCGTGCTGGACCCCGTCTATTCTGACGGACGTCACTGCGGCTCCCCGAAGGGAGCCGAGCAGCACACGACGCAGGGCGTTGCCCAACGTTGTGCCGAACCCGGGAGGGAGCGGCGCCGCGACGAGGCGGGCGTAGTCCTCCCGCGATTCCTCAACTTCAATCTGCGGCTCGTCCTGAATAGGCGGGGGCAAAGGAGCCGCTGGGGTCAGGCCTCTGTACAACTGGGGTTCTAGCATATCCTTCCTTTACCGCGAGTAGTACTCGACGATGGTGGCAGGGTTGAACTTAGCGCCTATCTCTGCGACGTCCGGCGGTGTCAGAACCCTGCCGGTCATCGCCGGAATGTCCATACTCAACCAGGTAGGGACGCTCTTGCTGGCGACCTGTTCGCCGACGATTTTGAAGTATTCGGTCTTCTGGCCGCGCCCGGTGAGGCCCACAACATCGTTTGGCTTGAGGACCTGCGAAGGGATGGCAGCCTTTCGGCCATTGACGGCGATGTGGCCGTGCATCACGACCTGCCTGGCCTGTGAGCGGGAGTCTCCCCAGCCCAGGCGGTACACCACGTTGTCCAGCCTCAACTCCAGAGTCTGGAGGAGGTTCTCTCCGGTAACTCCATGTTTGCGCACCGCCTCTTCGTAGTACTTACGGAACTGGCGCTCAAGGATCCCGTAAACGACGCGGCCGCGCTGCTTCTCCCGCAGCTGGAGGCCGCGGTCCGAGACCTTGCGTCTGCGCGTGGACCTCTGTCCAGGGGGATACGAGCGCTTCTCGAAGGGACACTTCGGCGTGAAGCACTTCTCACCCTTGAGATAAAGCTTGTCCCCGAGGCGGCGACAGAGCCTGCACACGGGTCCGGTGTATCGAGCCATCTGTTCTCCTATACGCGACGCCGCTTTGGCGGGCGGCATCCGTTGTGCGGCATGGGCGTAACGTCGCGAATGTTCGTTACCTGAAGGCCGGCGGCCTGGAGCGAGCGGATCGCTGCTTCCCGTCCGCTGCCCGGACCCTTGACGCGGACTTCAACCTGTCGCAGACCATGCTCCATCGCCCGGCGGGCTGCGGTCTCAGCGGCAAGGCCGGCGGCGTAAGGCGTGCTCTTGCGGGAGCCCTTGAACCCTGCGGTCCCGGCCGATGCCCAGGAGAGTACCGCGCCGTTGGGGTCGGTGAGCGTGATCGTTGTGTTATTGAAAGTGGAAGCGATGTACGCCCGGCCCATGGGCACGTTCTTCTTCTCCCGCTTTCTGGTGCGGGTCTTGCGTTCTGCCATGGTGTAGCCCTACTTCTTGGTGACGGCTCGCCGCTTGCCCGCGACGGTGCGCCGTGCTCCACGCTTTGTGCGGGCGTTCGTCTTCGTGCGCTGCCCCCGCGCCGGCAGGCCGCGCCGGTGGCGGACGCCCCGGTAACTGCTGATCTCAATCAGACGCTGGATGTCCTGTCGTACTTGTTTGCGCAGCTCCCCTTCGACCGTGTAGTTCTTGTCGATGAATTCGCGTATCCGGTTGACCTCGTCGTCTGTCAGATCGCGCACTTTCGTGTCGATAGCGACGTTCACGCCGGAGCAGATCTTGATCGCCGCGGGCCGCCCGATGCCGAATATGTAGCTGAGCGAGACCTCGATGCGCTTATCCCGCGGGATGTCGACACCGGCGATTCGCGCCATGCTCTTATCCCTGCCTCTGCTTGTGGCGTGGATTGCTGCAGATTATGCGGACGACGCCCTCACGCTTGACTATTTTGCACTTTTCGCAGCGCTTTCTTACGGATGCTTGAACCTTCATAGTCCTACCTGAAGCGGTACGTGATCCTCCCACGGGTCAGGTCATAGGGGGACAATTCCACCAGGACCTTGTCCCCGGGAAGGATACGAATGAAATGCATCCGGATCTTCCCGGATGCATGGGCTAGCACTCGGTGCCCGTTAGCCAATTCTACACGAAACATGGCGTTGGGCAAATTTTCCTTAACAGTGCCTTCGACTTCAATCGATTCCTTCTTTGCCATTCCCGCGCCGGCGGATCACCTCCCGATCAAACTACGCCCGAAAGTCATATTCTAATACAACGGAGCCGCCTACGGCAAAGTGAGCACCTCTGCTTCGCCGTCCGTGATGGCCAGCGTGTGCTCAAAGTGCGCGGAAAGACTGCCATCCAGCGTTCTCACTGTCCAGTTGTCCGCGTCACGCCGGGTTCTCCAATCACCCACGTTCACCATCGGCTCAATCGCAATCACCATCCCGGGACGCAACACGGGACCGGTGCGCGGCGTACCGTAGTTCGGAATCTGCGGGTCCTCATGCATCTGCCGTCCGACGCCGTGGCCGACGTACTCGCGTACGACGGAAAAGCCTTCGCCCTCCACGTACTTCTGGATCGCCGATCCGATGTCGCCGATTTTGTCGCCGCCGCGCGCGGCAGCGATTCCCCGCGTGAGCGCCTCCCGCGTCACGTCAATCAGCCGCTGCGCCTCCGGCGCGACGTTGCCGGCCCCAACAGTTACAGCGCAGTCCGCCACGAATCCTTTGTGCGTGCAGCCGATGTCGATGCTCACGATGTCTCCATCGGCGATCTCGCGCTCGCCCGGAATGCCATGCACGATCTCATCGTTAATTGAGACACAGATCGTGGCCGGATAGGGTGGCTGGCCGTAATGGAGGAACGTCGGAACGACACCTCGCCTCTTGAACTCCCTGCGAGCCACCTCGTCCAGCTCCTTTTCGATAAGCCCCGGTCGGACCCGCTCCAGGACACGCTG
Source organism: uncultured Dehalococcoidia bacterium (assembly GCA_964558415.1). Classification (GTDB taxonomy): domain Bacteria; phylum Chloroflexota; class Dehalococcoidia; order SM23-28-2; family RBG-16-64-32; genus CAZLDI01. The sequence continues at coordinate 86,283 of CAZLDI010000003.1, read as the reverse complement.
CAGGACCTCCGCCAATATGCGGCCGGAATCCCGCATGATACCGATCTCTTCCCGTGACTTGACGATGATGGGCATCAGTCCCCCCTCAGCGCCCCGAGCAGGTCCCGGTTCACCGAGTCCGCGTCTCGCTCGCCGTCTATTTCGGCCAGCTTTCCCTGGCCGCGATAGAAGTCGATCATTGGCTCCAGGTTCTTGAGATTGACCTCCAGCCTGGTACGGACAACCTCCGGCTTGTCGTCCTCGCGCTGGTACAATGCGGAGCCGCAATTGTCGCAGATCCCCGCCGCCGCCGGGGGATTGCTCACCTCGTGGTACACCGCGCCGCACTGCTTGCAGTTCCAGCGCCCGGCGAGCCGGCGGACGAGCTCTTCGTTGGCGACGCGTATGTAGATCACGCGGTCGATCTGCCTGCCGTCCTCCGCCAGCGCGGTGTCCAGGGCGCGGGCCTGCTCCATGTTGCGGGGAAAACCATCGAGCAGGCAGCCCGCAACGCAGTCCGGCGCTGAGATGCGGTCCAACAGCATGCCAATCGTTATCTCGTTCGGCACCAGCAGCCCACCCTCGACATATGACTGCGCCTTCTGCCCCAGAGCCGTACCGTTGCGAATGTTCTCCCGGAAAAGCTCGCCGGTGGTCACGTGCACAAGGCCGGTGTCCCTGGCGAGGCGGGCGGCCTGCGTGCCTTTGCCTGCGCCCGGCAGGCCCAGGAGAATCACGTACAACTGCGCGCAGGCCCCTAGCGGATGAAGCCTTCGTACTGGCGCATCAAGAGCTGCGCCTCGATCTGGCGCAGCGTATCCAGCACGACACCCACCACGATGATCAAACCGCTGGCCGTCAGACCGAACGCCGACGTGCCGCCGCTCTGAGACAGGCCGCCGGTGCTGCCGACGATCTGCGAAAAGACGTACCCGGAAATGGCGACGACGCCCAGGAAGAACGCGCCGCCCCAGGTGATCCGCAGCATCACGCGGTTGATGTACTCGTTCGTTGGGCGTCCAGGCCGGATCCCTGGGACGAATCCTCCCTGCCTCTGCAGGTTCTCTGCGAGATTCTGCTGCTGGAAGACGACGATCGTGTAGAAGAACGTGAACACGACCACGGTGATGAACGTGAATATCCAGTAGCCTGGGTTGCCGGGATCGAAGAAGCCCTTCATCCAACCGCCTATATCGGCGAGCAATTTGTTGTCCTGTCCCTCCAGCGCCTGCCCGACGAACGCCGGAAAGATGATGATGGAGAAGGCGAAAATCAGCGGGATCATACCGGTCATGTTCACGCGCAACGGTATGTGCGTCTGACCGGACTGTCGGTACATACGGCCGGACCGGAATACGCTGCGCGAGTACTGCACAGGGATACGCCGCTGCGCCTCCTGGAAGAAGACAATGAATGAGACCAGGCCGATCGTCATGATGGCCAGGAAGAACGTCGTAGTAATGCCCTCACCCGTGCCGGTATAGAGCTGACCGGCGGTGAGCTGAGGGAGACCGGCGATAATCCCTGCGAAGATGAGCACCGAAATGCCGTTGCCGATACCGCGCTCGCTGATCAACTCCCCGATCCAGACCAGGAACATCGTGCCAGCGGACATAGTGATGATCGCCGACAGTGTTGAGAGCGCGTTTGCACCGGTAAGCGTAACCTCCGGCACGGAGCCGGGCGCGATCGAGTTGATGATGATCAGCTGGCCGTAGCCCTGCACCAGCGCCATCGGCACGGTCATCCAGTGGGTGTAGATGTTGATCTGCTTGCGACCCTGTTCTCCCTCCTTGGACAGCGCCTGAAGCGCCGGGACTATGGGAACCATGAGCTGCATGACGATGGACGAAGTGATGTACGGGTACACGCCCATGGCCGCGACGCTCATGTTGGCAAGCGCCCCGCCACTGAAGATGTTCAGGAAGCCCAGTACGGTACTGCGCTCGAACGCCTGTTGCACGGCGGCTGGATCGATGCCCGGCACCGGCACGTTGGAGATGAAGCGAAAGATGACCAGCAGGGCGAACGTAAAGAGAAGCTTCTCCCTGATGTCCGGCTGTCTCAGCGCGCTGACAGCCGCCTGCAGCAGCTGCGGTCGTTGCCGTTCTCTAGCTGCTGTCGCCATCGCCTATCTCCAGCGCCGTTCCTCCAGCCGCGACGATCTTCTCCCTGGCGGTCTGCGAGAACTTGTTCGCGCGGACGGTAAGAGACTTGCTCAGTGTGCCCATCGCCAGGATCTTCACGGGCTTCCTCAGGCTGCGCAGGATTCGCGTCTCCTTCAGAAGCTCCGGCGTCACCTCTGTCCCACTGTCGAAGCGCTCGAGGTCGCTGAGATTGACGGCCGCGTATTCGACCCGGAAGCGATTGTGGAAGCCGCGCCGGGCGGGCAGCCGCTTGAAGAGGCGCGTCTGGCCACCTTCGAAGAAGCGCCTGGGCTTGTTCCCCGCGCGCGATTTCTGGCCCTTCAGGCCGCGTCCGGAGTATGTGCCCTGGCCGGCTGCGTTGCCGCGTCCCACCCTCTTGCGGGCGTGCTTGGCCCCTTTCGGCGGTTTCAGCTGATGGGCTTGCATTAGTCCTGCGGGACCTCAACTACCTCGACGAGGTGGCGAACCTTGGTGATCATGCCACGCATCGCCCGTGAGTCTCCGTGCTCAACCGTGTGCCCCAGCCGCCGCAGCCCCAACGCTTTCACCGTGCGCTTCTGGTCCTCTTTGTAGCCGATGGCGCTCTTTTTCCATGTGATACGAAGCTTAGCCGCCAATGGCAGCCTCCTGCGAGAAAGCGCGCCGGCGGTCCAGAATCTGTTCCGGCGAGCGCAGTCGTGAGAGCGCAAGGATCGTCGCCTTCACGGCGTTCGCGGGGTTATTCGAGCCTAGCGACTTGGCCACGACATCTTTCACGCCGGCCATCTCGAGGACTGCGCGCACGCCACCGCCCGCGATCAGTCCGGTACCCGGAGGTGCGGGCTTCATGAGCACTTTGGACGCGCCAAAGCGGACCAGCAGCGGATGCGGGATCGTGGTGCCGGCCATCGGCACGCTGATCATGTGCTTTCGAGCGATGACTCCGGCTTTGCGGATCGCCTCCGGGACCTCCTTCGCCTTACCCATCGCCGCGCCGACGTGTCCCCCCATATCACCCACGACGACGATGGCCGTGAAGTGGAAGCGCCTGCCGCCCTTCATTACCTTGGCGACCCTGTTGATGAAGACCACCTTCTCAGTCAGCTCCAGCTCCAGCTCCGCGGGGTTTACTCTCTCCCGTTTGGCTATGTATTTCCCGGGGTTTGACATACGATTTCCTCTGATCTCTCGACTAGAAGCTAAGGCCACCCTTGCGGGCCGCCTCGGCCAGCGCCTTCACGCGTCCATGGTACATGAAGCCACCGCGATCAAAGACTACGGCGGCGATCCCTTTGTCCTTCGCCTTCTTGGCGATCGCCTCACCTACCAGCGTCGCCACTTCGAGCTTCTTCTTCCCCGATGCGGCGGACTCCACCTCCAGGTCCGTCGCCGCGACCAGCGTGTGGCCGGCCGTGTCGTCGATGACCTGAGCGTAGATGTGGTTGAGGCTACGGAACACCGCTAGGCGCGGCCGGCCCGGCGTTCCTCGCACGCTCCGTCGTACCCGCGCGTGACGGCGGGTGCGAGCTGCCCTTGCTGTCTTGGTACCCTTCATCGTATCAACCCCTAGTGGGTGGCCTTGCCGGCCTTGCCCGCCTTTCGGCGAACGTATTCACCGAGATAGCGGATACCCTTGCCCTTGTAGGGCTCCGGCGGACGTACCTTGCGGACGTCCGCTGCCACCTGCCCTACTTGCTCTTTGTTCGTTCCTTTTACAACGATCCTCGTGGTGCCTTCGACCTCGAACTCGATCCCGGGCGGCGGCGCGATCTGCACCGGGTGCGAGAATCCGATGGCCAGCACCAGGTCCTGCCCCTGCATCTGGGCACGATAGCCCACGCCCTGCATCTCCAGCGTCTTGCTGAAGCCTTCGCTGACGCCCTTCACCATGTTGTCGATGAGGGTCCGCGTCAGGCCATGCATCGCGCGGTGGCGCGCCTGCTCTGTTGGGCGAACAACGGTGACTATTCCGTCCTGAAGCTCGATCCTCATGTCCGGATCGAGGCGACGGCTCAGCTCGCCCTTCGGTCCCTTCACGCTGACGTTAGCCTTTTCGATACGGACCTCCACGCCTTTGGGCAGGGTGATTGGGTTCTTGCCTATCCTGGACATATCACACTCACCACACGTAACAGAGGACTTCGCCGCCCACGCCCCTGCGCCGCGCCTGCTTGCCGGTCATTACCCCGTTGGGCGTGGACAGTATTGCGATTCCCAGTCCTCCGTACACTCGCGGTATCTCGTTTCTCGCGGCGTACACGCGGAGTCCGGGCTTGCTGACGCGCTGGATGCCCATGATCGTCGGCTCGCGCGTGGCGGTGTATGCCAGCTCTAGCCGCAAGGCCCGCTTGACGCCGTCTTCCTTCAGTTCGAAGCCCACCACGTACCCTTCCTTCTTGAGCACCTCCGCCAGCGCTATCTTCAGCCTGGATGCGGGCATCTCCGTGTGATCATGGCGGGCAATGAGAGCATTGCGTATTCGCGTTAGCATGTCTGCGATCGGATCGGTAGCCATGTTTCCTTACCAGCTAGACTTCTTGACGCCGGGGAGGTAGCCCTTCAGCGCCAGGCCCCGGAAACAGATGCGACAGAGCGCGAACTTGCGAATGAACGCCCTGGACCGGCCGCAGAGCCGGCAGCGATTGCGCAATCTGCCAGGGAATTTCGGTTCCTTGTTGAACGTCTTCTCGTAAAGCGCTTTGCGTGCCAAGTCTATCTCCCCGGCCCTAACCTTGCCTCGCGAACGGCATTCCGAGGAGCTCCAGCAGGCGCTGGCCTTCCTCATCCGTTCGGGCAGACGTGCAAATCGTGATCTGGAAACCGCGAACCTTTTCTATCTTGTCGTACTCGATCTCCGGGAACATCACCTGCTCCCGTAGACCCAGGCTGTAATTGCCTCGGCCATCGAAGGAGTTAGGCGAGACGCCCTGAAAATCGCGGATGCGCGGGAGGGCCGCGTTGAGGGTGCGGTCAAGGAACTCCCACATCATGTCGCCGCGCAGCGTCACCATCACGCCGATGGGCATACCCTCGCGTAGCTTGAAGTTCGCAATCGACTTCTTGGAGCGCGTTATCACCGGGTGCTGCCCGGTGATCGCCGCGATGTCCGCTGAAGCGGAGTCCAGCGCCTTCGCGTTCTGCACTGCTTCGCCCAGACCAATGTTGACGGTCACCTTCTGAAGACCGGGCGCCCGCATCACGTTGTCGTACCCGAACTCTTTGACCAGAGCCGGGAGCACCTGTTCCCTGTATTTCTCCTTGAGTCGTGGCGGCATCTATTCCTACCTAATCCAGATTGGCGTCGCAGCGCTTGCAGTAGCGGACCTTGCGCCCATCCGCGCGAGAACGGAAGCCGACGCGCGCGGGCTTCGCGCACGAGGAGCAGATGAGAGCGACGTTTGACCAGGAGATGGGGCCCTCTCGCTCGATGATTCCGCCAGGCTGCTGCGCGCCACGCGACTTCATATGCCGTTTCACAATGTTCACGCCCGTTACTATGACCCGCTGATCTTTGGGAATCACTTTACGCACCGGGCCCGTCCGGCCACGGTCCTTGCCTGTCATGATCAGTACGTTGTCTTCCTTGCGTATCCTTTGCATAACTACACGACTTCCGGGGCCAGCGACACTATCTTCATGAAGTTGCGCTCGCGCAACTCGCGGGCCACTGGCCCGAAGATGCGCGTCCCGCGCGGGTTGGCCGCGTCCGAGAGCACAACGGCCGCGTTTTCGTCGAAGCGAATGTAAGAACCATCACTGCGGCGGTACGGCTGGGCGGCGCGGACCACGACGGCACGCACCACCTCGCCCTTCTTCACGCCGCCCATCGGAGTCGCCGCCTTCACCGAGGCGACGATGATGTCCCCGACCGTCCCGTAACGCCGTCGCGACCCGCCGATCACCTGGATGCACATCAATTGACGTGCGCCGGAGTTGTCGGCGACCTTCAGACGCGAGTACTGCTGGATCACGCCGGCTCCTCCTCGGAATCCTCTACCGCAGCCTCAACCGCAGCCTCAACAGGAACCTCAACCTCAGCCTCAGCGGCGTCTGTAGTTTCGCTGGACGGCGAGGCTTCCTCGCCTGTCAGCGCCTCTGGCTCTGGTTCAGGGTCTCCCGTCTCCTCCACGGAGTCTTCTCCCACTTCGACCTCGGCGGTGTCAACCGCGTCGCCGACAGGGGCAGCTTCCTCAGCTGATACCTCCGGCTCCGGCGCGGTCTCCTCGTCAACGCCGGGTGCCTCGGCGAGAGTCTCCGGCGCCTCCTCGACCTCTACTTCTTCCACGAGATCCTGAGCGGGCTCAGACGGTTCCGGTTCTGCGACAATTTCTGGTTCTAGGGCGGCCGCTGCGACGGCAGCGGGGACCTCTTCGACTTCCCGCTTCACCTCACCCAGCAGGTCGAGGTCGATCGACTCCGCGGCAACCTCGGGCAATTCCACCCGAGTCAGTACCTCGACGACCCGCCAGCGCTTGCGACGGGAAATCGGGCTGGCTTCGACGATGCGTACGCGGTCGCCGAGGCGGGCGTCTTCACGCTCGTCGTGCGCCACCATGCGTCGCACTCGCCGCACTGTCTTCTTGTACAGGGGATGTCGGAAGTTGGCCTGCACCGCCACGAGCACGGTCTTCGTCATCTTATCGCTGACCACGGTGCCTTCCCGCACCTTCGCGCCGCCATGCTCACCGCGGGTCCTGCTCACTTGGCAGCTCCTTTTGCCGCCTGCGCGAGCTCGCGTTCGCGCTCAATAGTCTTGAGGCGCGCTATCTGTCGCTTCATGCGGGGCAGCTCGTTGAAGTTCGTTAGCTGACGAGTCGCCCTTTGAAGCCGCATGGAGAAGAGACGTCTGTACGTCTCCTCCATCTCCTTCTTGAGGTCTGGTGTCGTCAGCTTACGGATGTCAGTGGTTTTCGTCTTTAGCTTCTTCGCCATATCTATATCTCCGGCCGGGAGACGAATCGGGTTGGGATGGGCAGCTTATGTGCAGCCAGCCGCATCGCCTCGCGGGCCGTCTCTTCCTCCACACCGGCAATCTCATAGATTACGCGGCCGGGTTTGATCACGGCCACCCACGCCTCCACAGGCCCTTTGCCGCTACCCTGGCGGACTTCCAGCGGCTTCTTGGTTATCGGCTTGTCGGGAAAGATGCGGATCCAGAGCTTGCCGCCACGCCGAACGTAGCGCGTGATAGCGCGCCGTCCCGCCTCTATCTGTCGCGCAGTCATCCAGCAGGCTCCCAGCGCTTGCAGGCCGTGATCGCCGAAGGCCACCGTGTTGCCGGAGTTGGCCTGACCACGCCTGCGCCCGCGATGGGTCTTCCGGAACTTCGTTCTCTTAGGTTGAAGCATCGTCCGCCTCGGGTGTCGCGCCGTCGGTCGCCTGGGCATCTGGAGCGGCAGGTTCGGTAGCCGCTGCCTGCGCCTCTGCTGCAACCGCCTCCACGGCAGTTCCTTCGTTCGCGGCTTCTTCGGCTGCCTCGTTCCGCCGGCGCCGGCGCTCGGCGCGTTCAGCTATCATGTCCCCCTTGTAAATCCAGACCTTCACGCCTATTCGTCCCAGCGTCGTCCGTGCCTCGGCTGTTCCGTAGTCCACGTCCGCCTTCAGCGTGTGCAGGGGCACGCGGCCCTGCCTCTCCTGGTCGGTGCGTGACATGTCCGAGCCGCCTAGGCGGCCCGAAATTCTGATGCGCACGCCCAGGGCGCCTCGCTGCATCGCCCGCATTCCCGCCTGCTTGATCGCCCGCCGGTGAGCCACCCGGCGTTCAATCTGCTCGGCCACGGCGCGCGCAACCAGCGGCGCCTCAACTTCTGGCATGCGCACTTCGTTGATGTTGACACGCACCTTGCGCCCGGTCACTTTTTCTAGCGACCCCCGGAGTTCATCCACGCGTTGTCCGCCTCTGCCGATCACGATGCCGGGACGAGCTGTATGGATTGACACCGTGATCTGATTCGCGTTGCGTTCGATCTCGACCTTGGAGATGCCGGCGTCACGCAGCGTTCGGTCTATCGTACTGCGGATCGACAGGTCCTCATGGAGCAGTTCAGTGTAGTTACGTCCAGCGTACCATTTGCTGCCCCAATCGTAGATATATCCGAGGCGGAAACCGTGGGGGTGAACTTTCTGTCCCATCGCCTAATTAACTTCTTCCACTATGATCGTGATGTTGCTCTTGCGCCGGTGGATCACGTCGGCCCGCCCGCGTGCTCGGGGGAGCATCCGTCGCAGGCGTTCTCCGTCACCCACATAAGCTCGCGTGACGAGGAGGCGGCGCAGGTCCAGGCTGTAGTTGTTCTCAGCGTTGGCGGCAGCGGAACGGATCGCCTTCGCGATGATCCGCGCATGCGGCGTGTTCATGAAGCGCAGCAGCGCCATCGCTTCCGCGATGCGCTTGCCGCGCACCTCGTTCAAGATGAGGCGCACCTTCTTCGGCGCTACCGGCGCGCCGCGTGTGAACGACTGGACTTCCACGCTACTTCCTTCGCACCTGGCTCACCTGAGCCGAACGGCTGGTGTGTCCCCTGAACGTCCTCGTGGGCGCGAACTCGCCCAGCTTGTGTCCCACCATGTTCTCTGTGATAAAGATCGGGATGTGGCGACGGCCGTCGTGTACGGCGATAGTCAGGCCCACCATCTCCGGCAGGATCGTGGAACGTCGCGACCATGTCTTGATCACGGCCTTCTGACCGGACTGCTGCACCTTCACAACCTTCTCGATCAGCTTGGCGTCAGCGAACGGGCCCTTCTTTGTGGACCTGGACATGGCTAGACCTCGTACCTCCGGCGGACGATGTACTTGTTCGTATCCTTGCGGCGACGGGTGCGGTATCCGAGGGTCGGCTTGCCCCACGGGGTCTTCGGCCCCGGCATGCCGATGGGCGATCTGCCTTCGCCGCCGCCGTGCGGATGATCGCGGGGATTCATTGCTGACCCTCGCACTTTGGGCCTGCGACCCATCAGTCGTTTACGACCGGCGCGCCCCAGCTTGATCTGGCTGTGCTCCGCGTTCCCGACCTGGCCCACGGTGGCCATGCACTCCGCCAGGATCTTGCGCACCTCGCCGCTGGGCAGGCGGACAAGCGCGTAGTCTTCCTCTCTCGCGAGGAGTTGCGCCGAGCCACCGGCGCCACGCACGAGCTGGGCGCCCTTGCCTTTGTGCATCTCGAGATTGTGAATCGTCGTTCCCGACGGGATGTTCTTCAACGGTAGTGCGTTGCCGGGTTTTATCTCCGCGTTCGGCCCGGACATCACGATATCGCCGACCTTGACGCCCGCCGGCCAGAGGATGTACCGCTTCTCACCGTCGGCGTAGTTGACCAGCGCGATTCGTCCGGAGCGGTTCGGGTCGTACTCGATGGAGGCGATCTTCCCAGGCACACCGATCTTGTCTCGCTTGAAGTCGATGGTCCGCAACCGCCGCTTTGCGCCGCCGCCTCGGTGCCGGACCGTGATCCGGCCCTGGTTGTTCCTGCCGGCGTTCCTCTTGCGCGGGCTGAGCAGCGCCTTCTGCGGGGTGGACCGCGTAATCTCGTCGAAGCTGTAACCCGTGGCAGTGCGGCGACCAGAGGACGTGGGCTTGTACTGCTTAACCGCCATCTTACAAGCCCTCGAACAGCTCTATCTTCTCGCCCGGCTTGAGCGTGACGATAGCTTTGCGCCAGGCAGGGTCTTGCTTCATGCGGTTCCCCCGGACGCGATGTGGTTTGCCGCGCATGTTCATTACGTTTACGTTATCGACTTTCACTTCGAAGCCCTTCTCCACGGCCTCTTTGATCTGCACCTTGTTGGCGTGGCGGCGCACCTCGAATATGTACTTGTGCTCGCTGTTTAAGCGCGTAGCCTTCTCAGTGATCAGTGGCCGTACGATGATATCCAGCGGGTGAAGCTGCTTGGGCATCCTTACGCCTCACCCTTTGTCTTGCGTGCCCGTGTTCGTGGCTTTGGCGTGTCCGCGCCTTCACCAGCAGCGGCTGCGGGCTTCTTCGGCTTCGCCGCCACTGCTTTGGGGCGCTTCGCTCGCGCGGGCGGCTTCTCCGTTACCTCCGGCGCCGCTGCCTTGACAGCCACGCGAGGAGCCCTCTTACGCGGGGTGGGTGCCGTCGCCGCAGTTTCGACGACCGGCTCGTCCGGAGCGGCCACTTTGGGAGCCCTGCGGCCCTTTACCTTCGGCTGAGGTTCGGGCTCCGGCGCCAACGTTGCCTTAGCAGGCGTCCGGACTTTTGCTTTCGGCTGGGGTGCGGGCTCTGGGGCCTTCACTGCCTTGGCAGCTTTTCGGCCCTTCGCCTTCGGCTCGGGTGCGGGCTCCGGGACCGCGGGCGCGTGACCCCAGAGGCGTTCTGCTACGCGGACCGCGTGCTCCGTCATCAGGAGCGACGTGTGGTTCAGCATATCTGCGACGTTCAGGTAGGAGGCCGGCAACACCTTCGTTTTCTGGAGGTTCCGCGCGCTGGCGTGCAACATTCGGTCCGGCTCGCCGGTCACGATCAGCGCAGAGCGGATGATTCCGACGTTGCGCAGGACTCGCAGCACTTCCTTCGTCTTGGGCTGCGGGAACGCCAGTCTGTCGATGATTATCAACTGGCCGTCCGCCACTTTTCCCGATAGGGCGGACCGAATCGCCAGGCGGCGCATCTTCTTGGGCATCGCCTGGCTGTAGTCCCTTGGGTGCGGGCCGAAGACAACGCCACCGCCGACGTGATGAGGTGCGCGTATGCTGCCCTGCCGCGCGCGACCCGTGTATTTCTGCATTCGTATCTTGCGGGTGCTCCCCTGCACCAGGCCGCGCGTCTTGGTGCTTGCCGTGCCGGCGCGCTGATTGTTCCTCTGCCGCACGAACGCCTGGTGCAGAACGGCCATATTCGGCTCAATGCCGAAGACAGCATCGTCAACATCGAGCGAGTGCAACTCTTTGCCTTCCGCATCCAGAACGGGAAGCTTCACTTTGCCCTCCCGTGTGTGGAGCGCCTGACCTTGAGCAGGATACCCTCGTTGCCAGGGACTGCGCCCCGGACCATTAGAACTCCTTTGGCGGGATCTGAGCGCACGACGGCGAGGTTCTTCACGGTCACCTGGTTAGTGCCCATGTGCCCGGCCATCTTCATACCCTTGATCACGCGCCCCGGGTCGGTGCCCGCGCCGATGGAACCTGCCGCCCGCGCGCGGTCCGACTGACCGTGCGTCTTGGGCCCGCCGTGGAAGCCGTGCCGCTTCATCACACCCGCGAAGCCACGTCCTTTACTGGCGCCGGAGACATCGACGAGATCGCCGGGTTCGAAGATCTCGCAGCCGACTGTCTTGCCCACTTCCCATTCGCTTACGTTGTCGACGCCGAGCTCACGCAGGTACTTGAACTGACCCAGCCCCTTCATGTGGCCCTTCTGCGGGGAGCTAACGCGCTTCCGCGTCCCGAAGCCCAGCTGCACCGCCTCGTAGCCGTCGTTGTCCTTCGTCTTAACCTGGACGACGACGCACGGCGTGGTGTCGATCACTGTCACAGGCACTGAAGTGCCGTCCGTCTCGAACAGCTGGGTCATGCCCACCTTCCGCCCCAGGATGCCCTCGATGCTCATAGTTTGATCTCAATATCAACGCCCGAAGGCAGCTGCAATCTCATGAGCGCGTCCACGGTCTTGGACGTAGGTTCCAGGATATCGATGATCCGCTTGTGCGTGCGTATCTCGAACTGCTCCTGGGAGTCCTTATCGATGTGCGGAGAGCGGATGACACAGAACTTCTCGATTTCGGTGGGCAGTGGTATTGGGCCCGCCACCGCCGCGCCGGTCCGCTCTGCCGCCTCGACGATCAGCACAGCAGACTGGTCGAGTATGCGGTGGTCGAAGGCCTTCAGGCGGATGCGAATCTTCTGGCGGGCCATGGCTATCTCCGCACGGCTCCCTGCATGCGCCGTCCCGAAATCTGCTCCGCCATGGCGGCCGGCAACTGCTCGTAGTGGTCGAATTCCATCGTGTAGCTGGCCCTGCCCTGCGTCAGCGAACGCAGCGTGGTGGCATAACCGAACGTCTCGGCCAGCGGGATGTAGGCCGTAATGATCTGTAGGTGCCCGCGATGGTCGATCTCCTTCGGGTGACCGCGGCGGGAGCTGATATCGCCCATGACGTCTCCGAAGAACTGGTCCGGTGTCGCCACCTCAACCTTCATGACGGGCTCCAGAAGCACCGGACGAGACTTCTTCAGCCCGTCCTGGATACCGAGAGACCCGGCCATCTTGAACGCTATTTCGGAAGAGTCCACAGGGTGGTACTGGCCATCGACGAGCGCGACCTTGACGTCTATTACCGGGTAGCTCGCGAGCACGCCTGTCTCCAGCGCCTCTTTGATTCCTTGCTCCACCGCTGGCACGTACTCTCTCGGTATTGACCCGCCGATGATCTTATTCTCGAACTGGAAGCCCGTTCCGCGCGGCAGGGGCTCGACTTCCAGCCAGACGACGCCGAACTGTCCGCGCCCACCGGTCTGCCGGACGAAGCGGCCTTCGGCGCGGGACGAGCTTGTGATCGTCTCCTTGTAAGCCACTTCGGGCCGGCCCACATGCGCCTCGACCTTGAACTCCCGCAGCATCCGGTCGACGATGATTTCGAGGTGCAGTTCGCCCATGCCGGAGATGATCGTCTGCCCGGTTTCCTGATCGTATCTCGCCTTGAAAGTGGGGTCCTCTTCCACCAGCCGGGTCAGACTATCGCCCATGCGTTCCTGGTCGTCCTTCGTCTTGGGCTCGATCGCCACAGAGATTACCGGCTCCGGGAACTTGATCGCCTCAAGCAGGACCGGCTTTGACTCATCGCAGAGGCTGTCGCCGGTGAATGTGTGCTTCAAGCCGACGGTGGCGGCGATCTGGCCAGCCTCTATGCTGTCCGTGTCTTCGCGGCGGTTCGCGTGCATCAACAGGATGCGCCCCAGCCGTTCGCGCTGGCCGCGCGTGCTGTTGTACAGCATTGCGCCCTGCTTCGCGACACCGGAATAGACGCGGAAATAAACGAGCCGGCCCACGTAAGGGTCGGCCACGACCTTGAACGCCAGTGCCGAGAAGGGTTCATCCTGCCTGGGCTCTCGCGTTATCGTTTCACCGTTCTTTGGATTCAGACCGGTCACCGCGTTCACCTCGAACGGCGAAGGCAGGTAGTCGATAACGGCGTCGAGGATGGGGTGGATACCTTTGTTCTTCAAGGCCGCGCCGCAGAGGACCGGATTGACGAGACCAGCGAGCGTCGCCCGGCGGATCGCCTTCTTCAGTTCCGCGGGAGTCACTTCATGGTGTTCCACGTAACTGATCAGCATCTGGTCATCGACTTCGGCGACGCCTTCTATCAGCTCTTCCCGGCGCTTCTTCGCCTCTTCAGCGAACTCCGCCGGAATCGCCTGCGGCTCCGGGACCTTTTCGTCAGCGTCGAAGATCAACGCCTTCTCTTCCACGAGGTCGATTACGCCGAGGAACGAGTCCTCCTGACCCATGGGGATCTGGATCGGCAGCGGGCGCGCATTGAGACGCTCCCGAATCATCGCTACGGCGTTCCAGAAGTCTGCGCCGACCCTGTCCATTTTGTTGATGAAGCCGATGCGGGGGATGTGGTAGCGGTCGGCCTGTCGCCAGACCGTCTCCGACTGACTCTGCACACCGGCGACGGCGTCAAAGACGACGACGCCCCCGTCAAGAACGCGCAGGCTGCGCTCCACTTCTACAGTGAAGTCCACATGTCCCGGGGTGTCCACGATGTTGATCTGGTGGTCCTTCCAGCTCGTCGTCGTGGCCGCCGCTGTGATCGTTATCCCGCGCTCGCGCTCCTGATCCATCCAGTCCATGACGGTGGTCCCGGAGTCGACGTCCCCGATCTTGTACGTGATCCCCGTGTAAAAGAGGATGCGCTCGGTGACCGTGGTCTTACCGGCGTCAATATGCGCTATGATTCCGATGTTTCTCACCCGTTCTATGGGTGCAACGACGATTTCTTCAACCATCTCTAACTTCCCGGGGCGGGAACTAACTGCCGGCCATGGCCTTGGGGAGGTTTCTGTTACCACCGGTAGTGCACGAACGCCTTGTTCGCTTCTGCCATCTTGTGGGTGTCATCTCTCTTCTTGATCGCCGCGCCCTGCTCTCGATAAGCGTCCAGCAACTCCACGGCGAGGCGTTCGGTCATTGGTTTGCCGCTCCGACCGCGCGCCGACCCCAGGAGCCAGCGCATCGCCAGCGAGATCTGCCGTGCGGGCCGGACCTCAAGGGGGATCTGGTAAGTCGCGCCACCGACGCGGCGGGGCCTGACTTCCAGAACAGGCATCACGTTGCGCATAGCCTTCTCGAACACCGCGCGGGCGTCCTCTTTCGTGCGCTCCGCCACCTGATCCAGGGCGCCGTAAACCACGCGTTCGGCCACGCTCTTCTTGCCGTCTTTCATTACCTTGTTGATCATCACCTGCACCCAGACGCTGTTGTATTTGGCGTCGGGCGGCGTTGGGCGACGAATCACCTTACCGCGTCGCGGCATGGATCTCTCCTCGGACTAGCGAGACCCTTCGGTCTTGCGAGTGCCGTACTTACTGCGTTGCTGGTTGCGCCCCTGCACGCCTGTCGCGTCCAGAGCGCCCCTCACTATGTGGTATCGCACGCCCGGCAGGTCGCGCACGCGGCCGCCGCGGATCAGTACTACAGAGTGTTCTTGAAGTGTGTGCCCTTCACCCGGAATGTACGCCGTGACCTCGATGCCGTTGGTCAACCTGACTCGCGCCACTTTGCGCAGCGCGGAGTTCGGCTTCTTCGGCGTTTGGGTGCGGACGTTGGTGCAGACGCCGCGCTTCTGAGGGTTGCCCTCGCCGCGTAGCGTGCGGTTCGTCAGCGCGTTGAAGCGAAAGCGCAGTGCGGGAGCCTTCGTCTTACGGGCGAAGGGCTTCCTGCCGTGTCTCACCAACTGGTTTATTGTGGGCACCTGCGATTCCTACCCCTTCCCCAAACAAAAGGCCGAAAGGACCAACGGCGATTCCCGTTCAGGAGATCGACCGGGTCTTCCGACCGCCAGAAATCAGCGAACGGGCGTCAATACCCGACGCCAAAGGCTAAGGATAGCAGCGCGCCAGGAGGCATGTCAACGGCATACGGGGCTGCTGTCACACGCTGGGGTCGATGACGTGCAGTTTCGGGAAGTACGTGGCATAGTAACCACGATCCCGTGAGAGCAGGCCGTCGGCGTGTGCCGCTGCGTGCGCGCCGATCAAGAAATCAGCTACCAGGTGCTGTCTGCCTCGTAACGCTGACCTGCACCCCTCGCACGAAGGCCGGTTTCGCCTCCCGCAGCTGGCGCACACAATCCCTGCCGGTCTCGTCCGAACGTAGCGCATCCAGGCCCGCCCTGCCTGATGCAAAGCATCAGCCCCCGCAGGAACCAGGTTCAACCGCGTGTCTGATAGATACCGATCGAGGGCGTCAGGCGTTGGGAATTGCCCGGCGATCTCTGCATAAACGATCTCGGACAGGATGACGGATCCCGCATTATACGCCTGCGACAGCGCCTTCCTCGAACTTTCCTCAAACTCAGGATCAAGCGTCAGGGAGTCTAGGATTACGGTCGAGTCGACGGCGGTAATCACTCGCCCCGCATCTCGCGGACCAACTCGTCAGTGCGCTTCCCACTCACTTTGTCCCTGAGATAGCCGTGCCATTTCACGAAGGGATCTTCCGGACTCTGCTTGCGCAGGCTGAACGAGCCGTTGTTGAGGATGAACTCTACCTCATCTCCTGGGCGGAGTCCCAGTTTATCGCGGACCGCCTTGGGGATGGTGACCTGTCCCTTCGTTGTCATTCTGCTCATGGTATTACCTACCTCATCGATTGTAATACCAAATCGCCCGCCGCGTCCAGTGTAGTTCAGCGCGGCGCGAACAGCGCCATCCGCAGCACCGCGTTCCCGTGCTCCCACGTGTGCTGGAACGTCTTCGTCGCCACCCACCCGGCAGAGTGCGGCGGGGTGCCGTGCCTGCCGCTGGCCCACAGCGGCGTCATCGGCGCATTGAACCGCTCCGCTGCGAATGACTCGACCATCTCGATCTGACGCCCGCGCGCGGCCTTCAGTCTGCCCAACAACGCGTCGATCGGCTCCCCTGCGATCGCCAGCGCGTCGTTCAGGAACCAACCTTCCATCGCAGACCGTACCGATCCGACGCCGTCACCACCGGCGGCCAGCGCCGCCAGCACCGGATTGGCGATCTCCTCCTCGTACACCACAAGATGCGCCAGGTTCATCGCCACGCCCCACTCACCCTCCGGATAGAAATCGGGGAGCTCGTGCGTGAACCGGGGTGGTATCGCTGACACCGCCCACTCAATCGTCGCGAGCGACTCGCTCAGACGCTGGGCCGTCTCGTTCGGGTCGAACATCACACGCCCGCGTAGCTGTGCAGGCCGGCCACCCAGAGATTGACCACGAAGTACGTGAACATGACGGCCCCAAATCCGCCCACCAGGACAGCGGCGGAGCGCATGCCGGACCAGTTTCGCAGCCCGCGCATATGCAGATACACACCGTAGACCAGGAGGGTGACCAGGGCGGATGTCTCCTTCGGGTCCCAGCCCCAGTAGCGGCCCCAGGCGCTGTTCGCCCAGTACGCGCCCAGGGCGATCCCCAGCGCTAGCAGCGGGAAGCCCAGCATCACCGAGCGATACGCTACGTCGCTCAGCAGCTGCGCTCTGGGCAGGCGCCCAAAGCGGTTCCGCTTGCCACCCTGCACGAGATAGAGGACCGCGGCGCCGAACGAGACGCTGAGAGCGGCGTAGGCGGTCACCATCGCCGCGACGTGTATCGCCAGCAGGTCCGCATTCTGGAGCGCCGGCACCAGCGGCCGGACGTCGTCCGGGAAGAACGCGGCCGTGATGGCGAGCATCGCGAATACGACAGGCATCAGGATCGCCCCCAGCACGCGTCCTGAGCGCCCGCCCTCCAGCCCTTGGAAGGAGCGCTCGAACAGCACGGCAAAGGCGGCGATACCGGTCGCGAACGCTACGGTGAACTCGTACATGTTGGACCATGGCGCGTGGTCTACGGCCTGCCAGCGCGCGAGCAGAGATCCGCAAAGCACCGCCACCACAGCCCACGACAGGAGGGTGGCAGCGCGGCCCAGCATGCCGGCTGGCCCGTCCCCTCCGCGCTCGATCGTTGCTATCGCCGGACCGTCTCCTGCCTCGGTCGCGAGGCGCCGGACGACGAGTCGTAGACCCAGCACGTGGCTCCAGTACGCTAGCGTCGCCAGGCCGCTGCCGGCCAGTCCCACCCAGAACCCTGCGGCTGAGACCTCTTCCAACTGCCTAGCCCCAGGTGATCCGGCGGAACGCTTCTGCCAGCTTGTAGCCCGGCTCCTTGCCCGTCTCCGCCATTCTCGCGCGCAGGCGTTTTCGCAGCTCTCGCACGGGCGCGCCGCCGATCTGGCTCTTGTGCTTGCGCAGCGCGGCGATCTTGGTGTTGAAGTGGTCTGTCACGTCCACATGGTAGTCCGCCTTCTCGCTGCCGGCCAGGAGGACTTCGTTCACGCGGTGCACCTCAAGCCCCTCCTCCAGGTGCTCCGGGTACCCCTGCGGGTTGCGCGCCAGCGGGTAGATGGCGTCCATCGCCGCCTGACCGGTGAGGCGGTGGTCACGGTGCGTGAAGCTGGTGCGGAACGGGTCCCAGGTCAGCACGAGGTCCGGCTTCAGCCTGCGTATCTCGCGCACGATCTTGCCGCGCATCTCCGCCGTATCTTCCACGAATCCATCGGGGTAGCCCAGGAACACGCACTCGCTGACGCCCAGCACCTTCGCCGCTGCCCGCTGCTCCTTCTCGCGGATGGCGGTGAGCTGCTCTCGGGTCATCTCCGGGTCGCGGCTTCCCATGTCGCCGCTAGTGGTGAGGAGGTAGTTCACCTCCCAGCCCTCGGAGCACCAGCGCGCTACAGTGCCGCCGCAGAGGAACTCAGCGTCGTCCGGATGCGCCACAACGACCAGCGCCTTGCGGGGCTGCGCGCCGTTTGTGCCGGTGGCGTCTGCCACGGGGGCTTACGCGACGTGGGCGCCGACTGCGACGCCCCGGTACTGCGAGACCAGCTCGTGGTAAACGTCTTCGACGCGGGCGGCGACCTCGGACCAGCGGTAGCGCTCGACCGCGGCGCGCGCCTCGCGGCCCATGCTGCGCCGGAGCGAGGGGTTGCTGAGGAGCATCTCGAGCCGCTCGGCGAACGGCTCGGGGCAGCGCCAGGGCACCAGGTAGCCGGTCTGCCCGTCGTGCACCGTCTCCTTGAGCCCGCCCACGCGGGAGGCGACGACCGGGACGCCGCAGGCCATCGCTTCGACGGCCACCAGGCCGAAGCTCTCGTAATACGATGGAACCACGCAGATATCGGCGGCATTGTAGTACAGCGGCAGCTCCTCGTGCGGGACGGCGTCGAGGAACGATACGCGAGAGGCGACCCCGAGCTCCTTCGCCAGCGCCTCCAGTTCGCCCTTGCGAGGGGTATCCTTCCGGTCGCCTCCGATCACCAGCAGGCGAAACCGTGATTCCACCTGAGCGACCGCGCGCAGCAGGATGTCGATCCCCTTCAGCGCTTCGATCCGCCCGACGAAGAGCGCGAGCGGTTCATCCTGCGGCAGGTCGAGGTAGCGGCGGGCGCGCCGCCTGCTCATCGGGCGAAAGCGGACGGTATCCACGCCGCAGGGCACGATCGCCGCGCGACCGGGCGCGACGCCGTAGAGCTCCGCCAGCATCTCCGCCTCGCCGCGGCTCGCGCAGATGACACGGTCCGCGCTCTGGGCGACGATGCGTTCGCCGTCTATGCGGTACTGCGGCTCGCGTTCGCCCGGGTGGTGCCGGTTCTTCGCCTCGCCCAGCGTGTGGAACATGATCACGTGGGGGACGCCCCATTCGGACTTGAGCGCCTGTCCCACCCAGCCGGATAGCCAGTAGTGGCTATGCACCAGATCGTACTCGCGTCCGTCCTCGCGCTGAAACTCCAGGACGCCGTCGCGGAAGGCGGGCAGGATATCGCGCAGGGACGCCTTGTCCGCGCCGGGCGCGCCAGCGTCGATCTGGATCACCCGGGTGCGCTCGTCGATCACGGTGACGCGCGGCGCTGCCGGGTCCACGCGGCGCGTGAAGACGTCCATCGTGTGCGCACGTCGCCCCATCTCGCGGCTCAGCTCGCGGATGTAGACGTTCATGCCGCCGCTGTCGCGGGTGCCGGGCCGCGCCAGGGGCGACGTATGTACGGAGACGACCGCTATGTTACACATGCGTGGCTATCAATAATACAGCAGGATACGCTTCAAGAAACTGTGACGGATGTCACACTCTTAACGGCGAGTGGTTAGTGATCAGTGGACAGCTCTGTCATCTGTCCTTTGTCATCTGTCCTTTGTCATCTGTCATCTGTCATCTGTCATCTGTCCTCTGTCATCTGTCATCTGTCCTCTGTCCTCTGTCCTCTGTCATCTGTCATCTCCGCTACTTCCCCCGCACCAGCGACAGAAACTCCGCCCGCGTCACCCCCCGTCTCCGGAACCCACCCCGTATCGCCGACGTCACCATCACCGTCCCCGGCTTCTGCACCCCGCGCATCGTCAGGCACAGGTGCTCCGCCTCAATGACGACAGCGACCCCGTCCGGCGACAGCCCCTCCATGATCGTATCCGCGATCTGGCTGGTCAGCCGCTCCTGCATCTGCGGCCGGCGCGCGAGGATGTCCACGACGCGAGCGAGCTTGCTGACGCCGACGATCCGCCCCTCCGGCACGTAGCCGACGTGCGCCTGCCCGTGGAACGGCAGGAAGTGGTGCTCGCACAGCGAGTAGAAGGGGATGTTCTTGAGCACCACCATCTCCTTGTGCGACTCCTGGAAGCTCGTGCGCAGCACCGCGCGCGGATCCTGCCCCAGCCCCGCGAACAGCTCCGCGTACGCCTCCGCGATCCGCCTCGGCGTGTCCACCAGCCCCTCCCGCGAGGCGTCCTCCCCAACGGCCGCAATGATCTCGCGCACGGCGGCAGCGATGCGCGCCTGGTCGACGTGGGCGATGATAGTCTGGTTCACAAGCCAATAATACTACCCGCGCCCCCTTAGACCTCCCCTCTCCTCCGGAGGAGAGGGGTCGGGGGTGAGGTTTCCCCAAATCGCCTCCAGTACCCCATCCAACGACGTCAGTACCCCGTCGTTCGTAAACCGGACGACCCTGAAGCCCGCGCCGTTCAAGTATGCCTGGCGTTCAGCGTCGGCCGCCGACCTACGGTTATGAATCGGACCGTCGACCTCAACAACCAGCCGTGCCTCTGGGCAGTAGAAGTCGGCGATGAAAGGCCCTAGCGCGTGCTGGCGACGAAATCGCGGTCCACCTGTACGTCTGCCCCGCAGCGCCTTCCACAGCCTCGCCTCAGCCGGCGTCGGGGCCTGACGCATCGCTCGTGCCAGCGGCATCAGCTTCTTCCACGTTTCCGGGGCAGTGTGCCACCTCACATCGACGTGATTCTAGGACACGACGATACGCGCGCCAATGCCCTGATGACACCTCGCCCCAACCCCTCTCCTCCCGAGGAGAGGGCCAACACCTCCCCTCTCCGTCCACGGAGAGGGGCCGGGGGTGAGGTATGCCACTCCCCCCTCGGACATCCACCCCCCAACCGCTATCCTCAGAAGAGAGGCTCGCCCCAAATCGCGTCTAAATCGAGGAGGTGGAGGCGCAATGACCGTCACAGAAAATCCGCGTGAACCGGCGCCTAAGTCCCGCCGCGGTGGCAAACGCCCCGGCGCCGGCGCGCCCCGGGGCAACATGAACGCCCTCAAGACCGGCGCCTACTCCCGACAGTTCGCTCAACTCGGTGCGCTCCTCGCCTCCGACCCGGCGCTTCGCGAAGTGCTACTCGCGCTCGGCCGCAAGCACCAGCTCAAGCAGAACCGCGCCAACCAGATCGCCGCCCTCCTGCTCACCCGCCTGGTCCGTCACGCGGACGGAGTTGCCGGCGGCAGATTGAATCTCCCCGTCCCTGCTGATGATTGGGAATCAATCACCGCAGCGGCCGGCCAGATCAAGGGCACCAGATACGACCCTTCCGCTGAACAACGCATATCCAGCGGGTGATAATCAAAAGTCGCTCGCGGGCAACCGGGATCAATCTCCGGCCACGAGCGAATTCGCATTGATTGACCGCTGTCTTCGCCGTGATTGAGCGTGGCCTACAGCCCCATCGCCCGCTCGACCGCCTTCAGCTCCGGCGCGACCTCCACCATCGCCGCGTCGATGCTCAGCGCCGTCTCCGGGTCCTTCAGGCCGTGGCCCGTGATCACGCAGACGATGGTGAGCGCGCTGAGGTCGTGGTCGCGAGCGTGCTTCAGAAGGCCGGCGAGGCCGGCGGCCGACGCGGGCTCGCCGAAGATGCCCTCTTCGCTGGCGAGCAGGCTGTAGGCTTCCATGATCTCGGCGTCGCTGACTGCCGCAATCGCTCCTTCAGACTCGTCGCGCGCGGCCTCGGCGAAGCGCCAGCTCGCGGGGTTGCCGATGCGGATCGCGGAGGCGACGGTCTGTGGATTGTCGATAACATGACCCTGCACGATCGGCGCGGCGCCCTCCGCCTGCCAGCCCATCATGCCCGGCTTCTGCGTCGCCATCTCGCTCCGGTAGTACTCCACGAAGCCGCGCCAGTAGGCGGTGATGTTGCCGGCGTTGCCCACCGGGATGAAGAGCAGGTCCGGAGCGTCCCCGAGTGCGTCCACGACCTCGAACGCCGCGGTCTTTTGTCCATCGATGCGGTAGGGGTTGACGGAGTTCACGAGCGCGACCGGGTGCTGCTCGCTGATCTGGCGCGCGATTTTCAGGGCGGCGTCGAAGTTCCCGTCGACGGCGATCACGCGCGCGCCGTGGGCGACGGCCTGCGCCAGCTTGCCCTGCGCGATATTACCGTGCGGCACGAGTACGTAGGCGTCCAGCCCGCAGTGGGCGGCATAAGAAGCGGCGGAGGCGCTGGTGTTGCCGGTGGAGGCGCAGAGGATGGCCCTGGCGCCTGACTCCATGGCTTTCGCGACGGCGAGGACCATCCCGCGGTCCTTAAAGGAGCCGGTGGGGTTGCTTGACTCCAGTTTGAAGTACAGTTCGCGGCAGCCGGCTCGCTCCACCAGCCGTCGCGAGCGGACGAGCGGGGTATCGCCCTCGCCCAGCGTGATCAGGGGTGTGGCGTCGGTAATCGGAAGGCGTTCGCCGTAGCGGCGGAGGACGCCCGGGTGCCGCGAATCAGCCGTCTCTGCCAAACTCACCCTGGCTCAGCTCCTTGATCTCCTGCGCCAGCGACTCCGACTGGCGGCGGCGCTGACGGAGCTGGACCTGGAACAACCGCTTGAAGTTGGACCGGGTGTTGTCTTCCAGCTCCTGCAGCCGGCTGGAAAGAGAGACGAGCTCCGCGCCCTGGTTGAGGCTGCGCTGGTCCAGCCTGGCGAGACCGTGGACGAACTCCTGGAAGCGGTCGTGAACCTCTTTGGCCAGCTTCTCCACCACCGCTAGACGCTGCGCGAGCTGCTCGCGCTCGAAGACGGCGCGCTTCAGCAGCTCTCTCGCCTCGTCCGGGAACGCCGCCAGCTTCTCGACTGAATCAAGGCGCTCCTGGGTGCGCCGAAGGAGCTCCTGCGCCAGGTTCACGCGCTCGTCCAACGCCCCGTCCGTCTTGTGCAGCTCTTCGAACTGCAGGGCCGCGCGCGTCAGCTCCTGCTCCAGGCGGGCCGCGGCATCGATACCGCGGACGCTGCGAGCGGCGGCATCTTCTATCGAGCGTTCCAGGCCGTGGTGGGCCAGCTGCCGGGCGGCCAGGTCCTCCTCAAGGCGTCGCGTGGCCTCCTCCAGCGCCTGGGTGCGGTTTTCGAACTGCTGGACCACCTTTGAGGCGCTTTCCGCCTGCTTCACCATTACAGCCATATCCTGGCGGTCGCGGCCTCCCTCGGTGTTTCGCTGGCGCACGACTTCTTCCACGCGGTTCGTCAGCGCCGCCTGCCGGTCCTGTGCCTTACCGAGCTGGGCCTGTAGCTGCCGGAGGTCTTCGCGGAACGAGGACAGTGCGGCGCTAACCGATCCGGAGACGGACACAGCCTCGTTTACGCGGCGGATGTCCGCCTCCAGGCTCCAGGTCTGCTTCAGCGCCTGCTGAAGCTCGCCTTCCACCTTGTGGAGGCGCGCCTTTGTGGCGAGCAGTTCGCTTTCCAGCCAGTCGGCGGCGTTCGTGGCGTCGTGGCGTTGCGGTTTCGCGACCATCAGCCCTCCACCCGCAGCCGGTTCCCAACCTGCCGCACGCCTTCGAGGCGCTCTATCTGCTCGATACTCGCCTCCACGGAGGCCTCGCGCGCCAGGTGGGTCATTACCACCAGTTCGGCGGTCTGGGCGGCTTCGTCGGTTTCCTTCTGTATCACAGACGCGATACTCACGGCGTTGTCCCCGAAGACTTTGGCGATTCCGGCGAGGACTCCGGGCCTATCGATAACTTCCATGCGAATATAGTAGCGGCTCAGCAACTGCGCCATCGGCGTGACGGTAGCGTCAGAAGTATAGCGCCACGGGGAGGGGCGGCTGCCCTGCAGGATCGACCGCGCCGCGTCCAGCACGTCCGCCATCACCGCGGAGGTCGTCGGCCCGGCGCCGGCGCCTGCGCCCTGAAACAGGACGCGCCCGCAGAGGTCTCCCTCCACCTGGACCGCGTTGAGCACCCCGTCTACCTTCGCCAGGAGCTCTCCTTCCGGCACCAGCGCCGGGTGCACCCTCACCTGAACGCCGTCCGAGTCGCGCCGGGCGATCGCCAGAAGCTTGATCGCGTACCCCAGTTCCGTCGCATAGCGGAAGTCTCGGGCGCTCAGCTTTGTGATGCCTTCTCGATACACGCTGTCCGGCTGGACGTGGGTATGGAATGCCAGGCTGGCGAGGATAGCCAGCTTGTACGCGGCGTCGTGCCCCTCGATATCGTTCTCCGGCTGGGGCTCCGCGTAGCCGAGGTCCTGCGCCTGTTTAAGAGCTTCCCCGAAGTCCATGCCCTCGCGGCTCATCCGGCTGAGGATGTAGTTCGTGGTGCCGTTTATGATCGCGCGGACGCTGCCGATCTGGTTGGCGGAGAGGTCGCGTTTCAGTGGGGAGACGATCGGGATGCCGCCGCCAACGGCTGCCTCATAGAGGATGTCCACTCCGTTGTCGGCGGCGAGCGCGAGGAGCCGCGGGCCGTGCCTCGCCATGACTTCCTTGTTCGCGGTCACGGCATGGCGCCCGAGTTTCAGGCTTCGCTCGATGTACTCACACGCGGGCTGCTCGGCGCCCATAACTTCGACGACGATATCGGCTTCCACACCAAGCGCTTCTTCGGGTTCCGTCGTGAGGACGCCGGGAGCGAAGGTGATCGAGCGCTGCTTCTTCGCGTCCCGCACCAGCACCTTACGCAACACGATGGGGGCGCCCGCCCGCTCCACGAATTCATCGCTCTTGTCGAGAAGGGCTCTGGCGATACCACTTCCGACTACGCCGAGGCCGAGGAGGACGACGCTGATCTGCAAGCGCACCACCGGCGGCCCGTTAACTGGTCTGGTAGACGCGTTCGAAGGCGTAGTTGAACTTGTCCAGGTCGGGGTTGGTGAGGTCCATGTGGTTCACAATCTCCACCTGTCCGCGCTTCTCGGTGATCCACTCCAGCAGTTTCCTCTGCGCCAGGGTGCTCTTGTGGCTGTCCTCGATCGGCCGCGCCGGTTCCTTCACCACGACCTGGTAGACAAAAACCCCGCCGCTCGTGGGTTCCGTGATGACCTTGCCCGCCTCCAGGGGGAACAGGATATCCTCCAGGGAAACGTCCAGGAAGCTCCTGGGCGCCCAGCCCTTGTCGCCGCCCGTGTCTTTTGTCGCCGTGTCCAGCGACTTCTCTTTCGCGATCGCCGCGAAGTCCGCGCCGCCCTCCACCTGCGTCTTGATGTCATCAGCTTCAGCCTGCGTGGCCACCACGATCTGACGGTAGTTGATGGATTCGGCGACGCCGGGTAGCTCCGACGTGAATTTCTCAGCAACCTTGCGGCGCAGCACCGCGGCGCGCGCGATCTCCCGGTACTCGTCCTCCGTGAGGCCGCTGCGCACGAGCTCTTCCTGGAAGCGGGTCTGGAAGTTGGGATCGTCTTTGGTGATCGAGAGGCGCGCCGCGATCTCGGCATTCTCTTCGTCCTGGGTGGTCGTTTGTCCCTGCTCGCCGGCGAAGGTCAGGAATATCCCTTCATTGATCAGGTTCTCGGACGTCGCGGGAAACGCGTTTTGCGCCATCCCGGCCGCGTTCCCAACCCCACCGCTCTCCTGCACAAACATCTCCAGCCGCTGCGTAAAGTAGCGGACGGAGAAGTCTTTGTCCCCAACGCGAATTGCGGCGGAGCCGGGCCGCCCCTGATCCTGCCGCCAATCGATTAAGAACCCGGCGCCGACCGCGCCGAGCGAAGCGATCAGCAGCAGGACGACGATGACAGTCGCGTAGAACTGAAAGCTACGGCCACCGACGCGACGGCCGATCGCGCCGCGCTCCCGCTCCCAGGCTGGAGCAGGGACGGACGCGCGGCGGCGGCGTTTGTTAGGCATGGTTGGCGAACTCTGACTCCCTGAGCATCTTGTGGCTATCCGTCCGGGAAGTGGCGCCGCTAGCGACGACCCATGCCCGAGGCCCGGATGTGCTCCGCTGTGTACGGTATGAGCGCGAGGTGGCGGGCCCGCTTGATGGCGCGGGAGAGGGCGCGCTGGTGCTTGGCGCAGGCGCTCGTCCGGCGCCGCGTGTCGATGCGCCCACGCTCGGAGACGAAGCGCCGGAGGAAGCTGGCGTTCTTGTAGTCCACCACCTTGATCTTGTCTGCGCACATGATGCAAACCCGCCGGCGCCTCCCCCCTCTCTGCCGGGGTCGCTCGTCGTCACCGGCCGGTGGCGTGCGCCGGGGGCCGCCGGGCCCTGCCTCGGTCGCCTGAGGGGCTGCGGGGGCTGCGGCTTTTACTTCCGTCTCGATGATTTCCGGTTCAGTTTCCATGCTTCGTCCTACTCAAATGGGATGTCTTGAGGCTCCAGGGCCATGCCCGGCTCGTGATCTTCGGAAAGCGGCGCGCCCTGAGTCCTGTCGAGAAACAGCACGCGATCGGCGACAAGTTCGGTCCGGTATTTCTTCTCGCCCTCAGGCGAGTCCCAGGAGCGGGTGCTCAGGCGGCCTTCGACGTAGACCTTGCGCCCCTTTTGCAGGAACTGGCTGCACTGTTCCGCCAGCTTGCCCCAGGTGACGACGCTGAACCACTCCGTCTCCTCGCGCTTTTCGCCGTCTTTCGCGGTGTAGTTGCGGCTGCTGGCGACGCTGAAGCTGGTGAGCGCGTTGCCGTCGGCGGTGTAGCGCATCTCGGGGTCCTTGCCCAGGTTGCCGATGACCATCACTTTGTTCAGTCCCGCCATCTCGTCGCTCCTTCCCGCCGTCAGTTCACTTCGTCGAGCCTGACGACCAGGTGCCGAATGACGTCTTCTGCGAGGTCGAGGTTGCCTTCGAGCGCGCGCACGGACTGCGGGTCGATGCTGAAGTGAGTGACGACGTAGAAGGCCTCGGTGAACCTCCTGATCGGGTAAGCGAGCCGGCGGCGTCCCCACGGCTCCACCTCTTTGATCTCGCCGCCACGGTCCTGGATGAACTGGCTCACGCGCTCAACCGTTGCCGGGAACCCCTCGTCGCCGACGTCCGGGCTCACTACCATCACCAACTCGTAATCTCGCACTAACTCCTCGCAGTATGAAAAGCTAAACGCCCGTTGAGGTCAATACCACGATGGCACCTCCCCTCACGGGCACGGCGCATTATAGCACGCCGCGATTTGGAGCAACAAGCGGAAGGGGCCTACACCCGCGCGCCGGCGCGGTCCGCGATACCCGGGACCGGGAACCCGGCCGTCATCTCCGCGACCTCGCGCCGCACCGTTTCGGTGACCGTCTCGTCGCCGGCGGCGCTCACGACGCGGTCCATCCATTCGGCGATGCGGCGCATCTCGTCCGGGCCCATGCCGCGCGTCGTCACCGAGGGGGTGCCAATGCGAATGCCGCTGGGGCTGAAGGGCTTCCGCGGGTCGTACGGGACGGTGTTGTAGTTGACGACGATCCCCGCGCGGTCCAGCGCCTGCGCCGCCTTCTTGCCGATGATCCCCTTGTTAGTGAGGTCGATCAGGATCAGGTGGTTGTCGGTGCCGCCGGAGACGAGGTCGAAGCCGCGCTCCAGCAATTCGCCGGCGAGGGCCTTCGCGTTGCGAACGACCTGGCGGCCGTATTCGCGGAACTCCGGCGTCGCGGCTTCCGCGAGGGCGACGCCGATGGCCGCGGTCGTGTGATTGTGCGGACCTCCCTGAAGGGCCGGAAAGACGGCGCGGTCGATGGCGTCGGCGTGCTCGGCGCGGCAGAGGATTATGGCGCCGCGGGGGCCGCGCAGCGTCTTGTGCGTCGTGGTGGTGATGACGTCGGCGTGGGGAGCGGGGTCGGGGTGCGCGCCCGCGACGATGAGGCCGGCGATATGCGAGATGTCAGCCAGGAAGTAGGCTCCCACCTCGCGGGCGATCTCGCCGAACGCGGCGAAGTCGTACTCGCGCGGATAGGCGGTTCCACCGGCGACGATGATGCGGGGCTTCTCTTCTCGCGCCAAGGCGCGCAGGGCGTCGTAGTCGATGCGATGGGTCACGCGATCAACGCTGTACTGGACCGCCCGGTAGAAGCGAGCCGTGAAGTTGATGTTCCAGCCGTGGGTGAGGTGGCCGCCGTGAGGGAGGGCGAGCCCCATGATGGTGTCGCCGGGCTGAAGGAGGGCGTAGTAGACGGCCATGTTCGCCGGAGAGCCGGAGTACGGCTGCACGTTGGCGTGGTCCATGCCGAACAGCGCCTTCGCGCGCTCTTGCACGAGCGTTTCCAGTTGGTCTATGTACCGCTGGCCCTCGTAGTAGCGCTTGCCCGGGTAGCCCTCCGAGTACTTATTCGTGAGCACGGAGCCGGTTGCCTCCATAACGGCAGCGGAGGCGTAGTTCTCGGACGGGATCAGGCGCACGGTCTCGAACTGGTAGCGCTCCTCGTCGTGGATGAGGCCGGCGATTTCGGGATCGGTGCGCTCAAGGTCGCTCATGCGGTTCTCCTCGTAGTTCGGGCGGGGACGACACACTAAGCGTAGGGTGAAGGGCGGGGTGCGGTCAATCGAGAAAGCGGAGGCTGCGACTACGTACTCGCCGCCTCCTTCCGCTGCCAGGCGAATTCGTTCAGCGCCATCAGACCGCCGGACATCAGCGAGTGGCCGCCCAGCAGCACCGGGATTGGCGCGCGCGAGGCGCGGAGGGTGAGCTCCCGCAGGAACGGGTCTTTGATCAGCTCCCACTCGCCCAGGTCCGAGAGGAAGCGGTCCTCCCGGTCCGCGTCGCGCTGCATGTGGGCGAGGAGCACGCGCGTGTCGATGAACGCGGCGTCTCCCAGCTCGGCGAGCCGCTCGTAGAAGCGCTGGGCGCCGGCGGCTTCGAGGAAGAAGCCGACAAGCGAGCGCGCCGTCCCGTCCCGGGCGCGGCCTTCCGCTTCGAGCCCGCGTTCTTCGGCGAACAGCCGTACGCGACAGGCCGTCTCGCGTTCCAGGTACTGCCAGGCGTGGCTGCCGACACGACCGGCGACGACGATCTGCGCCTTGCGGTCCGTGAACAGCGGCAGCACGGCCTCATACGGCCCAAGACATATTTCCTGCTCCGCCAGGCTCGATTGCAGGCGCCGGCCGCCCCAGCCAGCTAGCTTCAGAACCGCGAGGTCAGTCGGTCCGTCGATGTCGAATAGCGTCTTCAGCGAGCGAGGCAGCTCCGTTAGTGTCTGTCCAGCGTCCTCCAGCGCCCTCGCGAGCGCGTTGTCACGGTCCACCGACTCAACCGCCGCGAGCGTCTTCTTATCGGCGCGAAATGCCACAACGTCCGAGGAGAAGGCGTTGTTAGTGACGGCGCGTCCGCCCTCCAGCATTTCAGCCGCCTGCTTGAGGTCCTCGCCCGTGAAGAGCGGGACGCTGCCGCCCCCCATGTAGACGGCCGCCTTGATGCGCTGCTTGCGCAGGACGCCGGCCAGCCGCCGCCCGAAGTGGAACGGCCCGTCATCAACGTCGATCGCCACTCCTGCGACATCCATCTCCAACTCCGCATCGTCGGTCGCCAAGACGGCGCGGGAGAACGCACCCGACGCGAGCGCCGCTTCGATGCTGTCGAATGTGGCAGCAAACCTGGCGCGCCCGACCATCAGCTCTGCGCGGCCACTGCCGAGGTCGCCGAGGAAGGTGATGAGGGCCGGACGGACGCTCATATTGGGCGCCGTCCGTCAGCAGGCGACGGGGAGGTCGACGGGCTGGACGCGCACGCGAGGCATCAGAATGTCCACCTCGCGGCGGCGGCAGAGTTCCGTGCCGGGGAGGAGAACAGAGGCGGTACCCGCGGCGATGCCCAGACGCAACGCGTCTTCCATCTCGCCGCCCTGGCTGAGCGTGAGGACGACGCCGGCCAGGAAGGCGTCGCCGGAGCCCACGGCGCTGACCGGGCGCACCCTGGGGGCAACGCCGCGCAGAAAGCGCTCGTCGGTCGCCGCGACGGCGCCCTCCCTGCCCCTTGTGACCACGACGTGGTCCACGCCGCTAGCGTGCAACTGGCGCGCGGCTTCCAGAGTGGACTCCTCGCTGTCCAGGTGGCGGCCCAGCAGACGTTCCATCTCCCGCCGGTTTCCTTTGACGATCTCCGGATGGGCGGACGCTCCGGCGGCGAGGGCCGCGCCGTCAGCGTCCAGCACAGTGTGTACGCCCATCTCGATCGCCTCGTTGATGATCTCTGTGTAGACGCCGCCGTCCAGCGGTGGCGGGATGCTGCCCGCCAGCACCAGCCAGTCGCCGGGACGCAGGCGGCGCTTGAGCTTGTTCTTCAGATCGTTGACGTAGTGGCGCTCGGTCATCGGGCCCGGCTCGCTGAGGATCGTCTGCATGTGCCGGGCCTCGTCGACGAGCGTGATGTTCGTGCGCGTTTCGCCCTTCATATGCAGGAAGTCGCAGGGTATGCCCTGGGACTCCAGCGTCTGCTCGATGTACCTGCCGAGGCCGCCGGGCGCGAACCCCATCGCCAGCGTGTCGCCACCGAGCTCGTGAATAACGCGCGAGACGTTGATCCCCTTGCCGCCCGGGTCGAAGCGGCTGGATTTGATCCGTACAGTATCGCCGGCGACAAAGCGCGAGACGATCAACGTCTGGTCGATCGCCGGGTTCAAGGTCACGGTTACAATCATGCAGTCTCTTCGAGGATCATCCCGTAGTCGCCGTCCTGGCGGCGGTAGAGCAAGGCCATTTCGCCCTTGTCAGCGTCCTGGAAGAGGAAGAAGTCGTGGCCCAGGGCTTCCATCTGCTCGATCGCCTCTGCTTCTGTCATCGGCTTCATCTTGAACCGTTTCAGGCGGACGACGTGGCCGAGCACCATCTCGACGTCAGGGGGCAGGGTGTCGGCTAATTCCGGCGGCGCTTCTATGGGCAGGCGGTGGTCTTTGTCGACGCGCTTCTCGCTGCGCAGCAGTTTCTTCTCCTTGAAGCGCTTAACCTGGCGGGATAGCACGTGAACCGTCGCGTCCACTGCGGCCGTCAGCTCGAAGTTACGTTCCTCAGCACGGAGGAACGCTCCGTTGGCACTGACGGTGACCTGGACGACATAGCGCCCCTCATCGGCCTTCGCCTCGCGCCGGACGTCCACGATCGCATGATCCGCGAGCGGCAGGTACCGCGTGAGCTTGCTCAGGTGATCGGTGGCATACTTGCGGAAATCGTCGCTGATCGTCAGGTGCTGGCCACGAAAGATGATGTCCATACGGACGCCGTACCTCCCCGGATGCTGGCTGGTTTGTTCAGATGTCTCATTGTAAGGCGCGCCGGAAGGCCCCTACAACAAGGCTACGCAGCGGCGTTAGTCTTCCCGCGCGAACGTAAGCGCATAGACGTTCGCGGCGCCCTTTTCTAACAAGACGCGAGCGCAGGCGTCCAGCGTTGCGCCCGTCGTGATGACGTCGTCGATCAATAGGACGCCGGGTGGCGCGGCCTTGCGGACGGCGAAGGCGCCCACCACGTTCCGCCAGCGCGAACCTTCGCCCACCTGACGCGCCTGCGGCGCCCCAGCATGCACTCTGACTAACAGCCTGGAATCCAGAGGAAACCCGGAGAGTCGCGATACTTCCCTGGCCAGCAGCTCCGACTGATTGTACCCTCGCGTCCTGCACCTCGCACCTGCCAGCGGCACCGGCGCGATGACATCGACCGGCGGGCTCCAGTCACCCAGGCACGCAGCCATCTGGTTTGCCAGCAGCGGCGCCAGTGCCGAAACTCCCTTGAACTTGAAGGCGTGCACTGCGTCTCGCACGACGCCTTCGTAACGGAACGCCGCGCGCGTGCCGCTGAATGCAGGGCGGTGGCGGCGGCAATCCTCGCAGGCGCTCTCGCGCGCCGACGGCGACCAGCAGACGGGGCAGCGCATACCGTCAGCGGCCGCCATGGAGGAGTAGCACAATTCGCAGATGAACGCGCCGAACGCTTTGCAGGCGACGCAACGCGGCGGAAAGACCACGTCCAGGGCCCGGTCCCACAGGCCCGCTAACCCCGGGCGGGATGCCGTACGGAGTCCGGCCATCAGCGCTTCGGGTCGCCCTCAGCCGCCATCCCATACACGGCCGATGATGCCTGTGTTGTCGCACCGTCCGTTCGCGCGGATTCGACAGCTTGCCTCAAGGCGTCCAAGAACGGCTCTGCTGCGTCCTTGTGGACCGGCGTAACCATGCAATGCAGGCTGGGCGGTGAGTGCTGGCGGTCCGGGAACCAACCGTGCGGAGCTAGTGCATCCGCCACCGCGTAAACGTCGATGGAATCAGACGAGAACGCGAACAGGCTCATATCCGGTTCGCCGAGGACTTCAAGCCCCCTGATAGAGTTGACCCCGTCGATCAGGGAGCGGGTCGTATCCATGATCACCTTCGCGAGGCGGGTGTAGCCTTCGGCGCCAAGGTAGTTCATGACGGCCCAGGCGGCCGCGACGGCTCCGCCCGGGCGGCTTCCAGCCAGCGTCGGTGAGCCGTACGAGCCGCCGGGCCAGTCCTGCCGCACGAAGTGCTGATAACGGCGGAGCGCGACATCCCGGTACATGATTGACGAGGCGCCGCGGGCCGCGTAGCCGTACTTGTGAAGGTCGGCGGAGATAGAAGTCACGCCCGGGACGCTGAAATCCCACGCCGGCACCCGGTACCCCAACCGCTTGACGAACGGTAAGAGGTAGCCACCGACGCAGGCATCGACGTGGCAGAGAACGCCGCGCTCCTGGGCCAGATCGGCGATCTCGGTGATCGGATCGATCAGCCCGAACGGGTAACAGGGGGCAGAACCCACTATAAGCACCGTTTTCACCGTCACCGCCCCACGGATCGCGTCCGGGTCGGCGCGCAGATCGGCGCGCAGGGGCGTGCGCACGACCTTAACACCCAGGTATTGGCCGGCCTTGTCGAACGCGGGGTGCGCGGTTACCGGCACTACGATCTCCGGCTCGGTGATGCCGCGTTCGGCCCGGGCGGAGTCTCGCGCGGTCTTCACGGCCATCAGGATACTCTCCGTGCCGCCTGAGGTGATGTTCCCGACCGCCGCGGGCAAGCCGAGAAGATCTGCCGTCATCCCCATCACCTCGGACTCGAAGCGCTTGAGGCTTCGGAACGCCGCTGGGCCCAGTCCGTTAGTGTAGATGGCTTTCGCGTAGGCGTCCGTGATCACCTCAGCCACGTCATCGCCGGCGAAATAAACCAGGCTCCAGATGCGCCCGCCGCGCCAGTCCGCGTCTCCGGCCAGAGCATCGTCGATCTCGTTCGATACCCACTCCCTTGTCGCGCTGCTCTTCGGGAACTCCATCTTGGCTCTCCTGAGGTGTCCTGGTTGTTGCTCGCGCTGGTCACTCTACCAGCCCGCTCCCGGAATCTCAACGGCCGCAGTTTAGAATAGTGCCTGGAGGTGAGTTTGGAAGCCGCCGAAGAAGCAGCCATCAGCCGGGCGGCGCAGTCAGAGGCTGTCCGGCCGTCATATATGGGGATCGCGGGCCTGGCCGCGCTGCGGCACCGCGACTTTCGCATCTTGTGCGCGGGCATGCTCCTGGCCAGCAGCACGATCCTCTTTCAATACATGGCGATCGGCCAGCTCATCAACGAATACTTCCCCCGAGTCCTCGGCGATTCGTTCCCGGTCCTGCTGACGCTGGGGTTGGTGGGGCTGACACGCGGGACGAGCGTGATCATCTTCTCCCTGTGGGGCGGCGCCATGGCGGACCGAATGAACCGCCGGACACTGGCGATCGCCACTCAGAGCGCCGCGCTCGTCGTCACCGGGTTGACCACTGTTCTGATACTCGCCGACGCCATCCAGATATGGCAGGTGTTTCTACTGCTCTTCGCGACCGCGGCCACACAGTCGTTCGACCTGCCGGCGCGACAGGCGATCATCGTCGAGGTGGTGGACCGCAACGAGATCACCAGCGCCGTCTCCTTTTCGACGGCGGCGCTACAAACGAGCTTCGCGATCTCGCCGCTCTTTGCGGGCAGCGCGCTGGACCTGCTGGGTATCGGCGGGGCGTTCGCGCTCAGCCTGATCGGTCACGTCGCCGTGCTGGTCTCCCTCCTGCTGATCCACTACAAAGGAACGGAATTGCAGACACAGACATCGGTGGCCTCGTACATCGGCGAAGGGATTGGATACGCACGGCGGCACGCCGAGATAGCCAGCGTCCTGGCGATTGGCTTCACGGTCAGCGCCTTCGCCAGTGGTGCGGTCTACAACCTGTCCCCGTACTGGCTGCCGGAAGTGCTGGACGCCAGCGCGTTCGAATGGGGCGCGGTGGGCGCGGCGTGGGGCTTCGGCGCGATTACAGCCGCCTATGGACTATCGCTGGCGCGGGACTTCCGCCACAAGGGGTTGATCTTCCTGGGCGGCATGCTGGGCGGAAGCGCGATGCTCATCGCCTGGGGCGGCACGCGAGACCTGGTAACGTTCGGCGTGATCCAGTTCTTCATGGGCGGCCTCCTCAACCTCGGGTTCATATCCGCTTCCGCGATCATCCAGAACCACGTGCCGAACGAGGTGCGCGGCCGTCTGATGTCGCTCCTTTGGCTGAACCCGGCCTTCATGATGGCGAACGGGGTCTTCATCGGCGCGTTCGCGGAGGCTGCCGGCGCGATCACCGCGACTTTTACGATCGGCATCGCCCTCACGGGTGCCGTGGCAGTAGCAGCGCTCACCTTGCCGCGCCTGCGCAATGTCCACTAGACTGGCGGTGCGATGAAGGCGAAGGTGCGGCTGTTCGCGCGCCTGAGCGAGCTGGCGGGCACGCGAGAGACCGAAGTGGAGATGGGCGAGGGGTTGACCGCAGGTGAAGTCTACGCGCTGCTCTGCCGCAGGTATCCCGCGCTGGCCGGCCTGGACGGAAGCTTGATGTATTCCGTGAACGCGGAGTACGTTCCCCCGGACCACCCACTGCGAGACGGCGACGAGATCGCACTCATCCCCCCCGTCAGCGGCGGCAGCCCCGTCCGTCCTGAGCCGGTCGAAGGGCTGTTTGAGGTCACGGCCGGTCCGCTCGACCCCGCGCGCCTGGTCGAGCAGGTCCGGAGGGACGAAGCCGGGGCTGTAGCGCTGTTCTATGGGGTGGTGCGCGATCACAACATGGGCCGCCGGGTCCTTTACCTGGAATACGACGCCTACCCTGAGATGGCGACGAAGGTGATGCTGCAGATCGCGGAGGAGATACGCGCGCGCTGGCCCGTGACCGGGATCGCGATTCAGCACCGCACTGGACGGTTGGAGGTGGGCGAGACCTCGCTGCTCGTCGCCGTGTCGTCGCCGCACCGGAAGGAGGCGTTCGAGGCGTGCCACGCGCTGGTCGACCGCTTCAAGGAAGTGGTCCCGATCTGGAAGAAGGAGGTCTGGGAGGGCGGTGAGGAGTGGATCGAGGGGGAGGCGGTGAGCAGGTAGGCTCGCTATCAGGTGGAATCCTCGCACCAGAACTCGTTGCGCCGTATCGTGTAGTTAAAGAGAGTCCGCTGGTACGTCTTCTAATAACCCAATGATCGCTTCCCCGCGCACACCCATCTTCCTCCTCGCTGCTGTCTCGCTGTTGCTAACCATCCTCTGGAGCAGCCCGTCGTTGACGAGCGCCCGCCCGCTCGCCCAAAGCGACCCCGATGGAGACAACGATGGCGTCAATGATGTCGCTGAGCAGAACTGCGGCGGTAGCGCCACGAACCCGGGTATCAGACCCGAACGCGTGCATGACAACTTCCTCGCTGTGGACGACGACGGCGACGCTGCCATTGATGAACTCTTGCCACCCGGCGCTTCAGCCTTCGACTGCGACGGCGACGGCTACGTTGGATCGGCGGAGATGCACGTCTTCGGCGGCCTCAATGATCGGGACCAGGACCCCTGCGGGAGCGACGGTTTTCCGGCGGACTTTGTGGTGACCGCTCCGAGCTTCAACCGGATCAACGTCCAGGACCTGGCCAGCTACATCGCGCCCATCCGCTATTTCGGCACGGACGTGGGCACGAACTTTGGAGACGTGCGCTGGGACCTGATACCGGGCTCGACGTTCGGAACAGATATCAACATCCAGGACCTGTCTTCAGTCAGCCTCGTGTACCCGCCGATGCTGGGAGGCGCCCGCGCGTTCGGCGGGCCGCGTTGCCCGTGGCCGGTAACGGCGAACGGGTACGAACTGCCTGCGACTATTCCGACCGCTACGTTCAATCGGATGGTCGCCATCGTCCCGATCCCCGGCGCGCCAAACGCGGCGGTGGTCGTCCTCCAGCAAGACCAGCAGGTGTGGCGAATATCACTGACCGGAGCGTTCGCGCCGACGTTGTACGGAGACCTAGCGGCGTTTGCGGGAGGCGGAGGGAACGAGGAGGGGCTGCTCGCCCTGCGCTTCTCGCCGGACTTTCAATCGGACGGCCGTGTGTACGTCTATTACACGCGCGGAAGCCCGCAGCCCAGCGTTCTCAGCCGGTTCCAGGTGGTCGGCGGGGTGATGGACGCGGATGCGCCGGGCGACGAGACCGTGATCATCACGGTGCCGCAGTTCGCGGACAATCACAACGGTGGCGAGATCGCGTTTGGCCCGGACGGGTACCTTTATCTGACGCTGGGCGATGGCGGGAGCTTCGGCGACCCACAGGAGAACAGCCAGAACCTGTCGGTCCTACTCGGGAAGGTCCTGCGGCTCAACGTCACCGGCCAGAGCACCTACACGATCCCGCCCGCCAACCCGTTTGCGGACGGCCCCGGCGGCAACGCCGACGAGATCTACGCCTATGGCCTGCGCAACCCGTGGCGCGGTGGCTTCGATAGTTACTCCGGGCAGCTCTGGCTCGCCGACGTGGGCCAGGGCGCCTGGGAGGAGACCGACCGGATCGTGTCCGGCGCGAACTACGGCTGGGATTGCTATGAAGGCAACGCCGTCTACGAGCCCGCGGGTTGCGGTCCAGCGGGGAACTTCACGTTCCCGCGTTCGGTGTACAGCCACTCACTTGGTTGCTCAGTGACGGGCGGCTACGTCTATCGCGGGCCGTCTATGCCGGAGTTGAACGGGTGGTTCATCTACGGCGACTATTGCACCGGTAGAATATGGGCCGTGAACACCGCAGACGGCAGCGCAGCCGTGCAACTCGTGGACACCGACTACAACATCTCGTCATTCGGACAGCTGCCGGACGGCGAAGTGGTGGTGCTGACGTTCGAGAATGCCATGTTCGGCGACGCCATCTACCGGCTTTCCCGCGACTAGTGTCGGACGAAGTCGTCACGTCGGGCAACGACCTGCACTACTGCCCGTCCTGCGGCGCGCCGCTGATCTTCCGCCTGCTGCCAACAGAAGACCGCCCGCGGCTGGTCTGCGACCGCGGACACATCCTGTATGTTAATCCGAAGCTGGTGGTGGGGGTGATCCCGGAGCGGCGCGGGCGAATCCTGCTCTTGCGCCGGGCGATCGAGCCCCGATACGGGTCCTGGACGTTCCCGGGCGGGTTTATGGAGATCGACGAGACCATCGAAGAGTGCGCGGCCCGCGAGGCGCTGGAGGAGACCGGGCTGAACGTGCGCGTTGGGAGCCTGGTGGGCATATATTCGCGGCCCCGCCCACACGGACCGGGGATAGTATCGATCGTCCATCGCGGCCGCGTGGGCGCGGGCAGACCGGCCCCGGGATGGGAAGCGCTGGAGACGCGCTGGTTCGCGCCGCCGGAGATCCCCTGGGGCGACCTCGCCTACGATACGACCCGTTGGGCCTTGCAAGACTGGCTCAAGAAGCGTACCGGCGGGAGACCACGAAATGCCTGACCTGACAGTCCGCACCGCCCGTCCGGAGGATGGCCCGGCGCTGATCGCGCTCATCCGTGGACTGGCGGACTACGAGAAGCTGGAGGGGCCGGACGAAGACGCGGCCGCGCGAGTGCTTCGGGACATGTTCCGAGAGGAGCCGCCGTTTCGCACACTCGTCGCCGAAGCCCGCGGCGAGATCGTGGGCTACGTGGCGTTCTTCGAGGAGTATTCGACGTTCGAAGGCAGGAAGGCGCTGTACCTTGAAGACATCTTTGTCCTGCCGGAGTTCCGCGGCTCGGGCGCCGGGCTGGCGCTATTCCGCGCCGTAGCAGTCGAGGCTGCACGGCGGGAGTGCATGGAGATCAAGTGGGAGGCGCTGCCCTGGAACAAGCTGGCGATCGACTTCTACGAACGCCTCGGCGCGCGGCGGGATGAGACGTGGCATACGTACCGAATGGACGAGGAGGCTCTTCTGCGGGTCGCGGCTCACGAAGCAGAGGCCGAATAGACCCCCTGCCTACGATCTGCGCGGACGGCCGCGCGGTGCCGGGCCGGCGGGCGCCGGTTGTCGCCGTGCGAAGAACTCGAAGCGGCCCATCAGTAGGATCGTGCTCGCCTGCGGATCTGTCAGCCTCGTGCGGATGCGGTCTTCGATTTCGGCGGCTGTGACGTTCGTCGTGATCACTGTCGGCAGCATCGCGTTATAGCGATAGTTCAGGAGCTGGAAGAGCTTCTCGTTGGCCCAGGGCGTGCTAC
Organism: uncultured Dehalococcoidia bacterium; assembly: GCA_964558415.1. GTDB lineage: Bacteria > Chloroflexota > Dehalococcoidia > SM23-28-2 > RBG-16-64-32 > CAZLDI01. The sequence continues at coordinate 48,044 of CAZLDI010000003.1, read as the reverse complement.
TTTGCGCGCCCAGATCGTCGAGGATGAGCAGCGGGACCGTCCGCACCTGCTCGAACATGCCGTCGAAGGCCTTGTGGTTCTGGGGGCCGAACCCTACGCGCAGCCAGTCCAGGAGGTCGGGCACGACGACCATCATCACGCCGGCACCGGCCTCGCGGCAATAGTTGCCGATAGCCGCCGCCAGGCGCGTCTTGCCGCGTCCGCTCACCCCGGCGATCAGGAGCCAGTCCTTCGGGTCTGCGGCGTACTTCATCGCCTCCCGGTGGGCATTGGCTATAACGGCCGCCTCGTCGCGCTCGTCGACCTGTACTATCCGCGGGTCGAACGTCTTGAACGTCATCGACCGCAGGTGGGGCAGCGACAGCGCATCAAGGTCGCCTGTAGCCTGTCCGGCGCCGGACTCCAGTTGGTAGACCCGGGAGAGCGTCTCCTCGGTCAGCCTGCTGCGGATACGCGCGTCGAAGTCGGCCGGGTCAAGGTTGGTCGTGAAGACGGTCGGGAGCTGGGCGCTGTAGCGGTGGTTGATGATCTGGAAGAGTTTCTCGTCTGCCCAGGGCGTAGAACTTTGCGCCCCGAGGTCATCGAGCACGAGCAGCGGCGCGTTGCGCACGATCTCGAACAGTTCGTCGTAGCGTATCTCACTCACGGGCTGATAGGCCGAGCGCAGGTGATCGAGCAGGTCCGGGACGACCATAAACATCGCGGCCTGGCCGTTGTCAATGCAGCGGCCGGCGATGGCGGCAGCGAGATGCGTCTTGCCGCAGCCGCTGGGGCCGCTGAAGACGACCCACCCCGCGGGCGCTTCAGCGAAGACTTCAGCCGCGGCCGAAGCGGTGGCGAACCGCTGTTGGTGCGCGGGATTGGCGCTGCGGCCACGCGGGCTGAGGTTGGCAAAGGTGAGGCGAGAGAGCGCGCCGAGGCCGCTGTAGCGCTCGAGCCGGGAGCGCCTCTGGTCGTCCCGCTCGTTGAGCGTGCACTCGCAGGGGAAGGCGCGGCCAAAGTCAGGGTGACCCAATCGCACCGAACGGCGCACGAAACCAGCGCCGCCGCAGCGGTCGCAGGCAGCAGTGTCTTGTTCGGGCTGCTCCTCAGCCGCGCTTTGGCTCAAGCCGGCGTTTGCCTGCGACGTAACGTCGCTCGAGCCAGTCGACTTGAGTATCTCGCCCAGACTTCTCATCGCCCCTACCCTCGGCTTCCCACCGGCGCAAGATGCGCTCGATGTAGCGCCAGCTCCGTTTGTTTAGGCCTATCGCCTCGCTGAAGGCGTCGTGTATCCAGGGCGCCGGGTAGCGCTCTTCCGCGTCCTTCAGGTCGTCCGCGATCAGCGGGGTGAGCGGCCCAACGTTCTCTTCGTACAACGCGAATATGCCCGGCGCGGTTGATCCAGTTGCGGGCGGCAGCGGCTCGCGCCCGGGCTCCAGCGCGCGCAGCGACGCCAGGGCCGCGCGGTTGGAAGGCGTGTTCACGGCGAACACCTCTTCCAGGCAGTCACCTCGGCGTGCGTGCGTGCGGGCCAGCGTCATCCGTTTGACCGCCAGCTCTAATCCCCGTTCCAGCGCGGCCTGACCATCGCCACTGGAAAGGTTGGAGAGGGATCGGATCAGTCCGGCGTCGGCCTCCAACTCGCGACGCGCCACGAACTTCGAGGCGCCGCGCTTGCGCGCCTGGAGGAAGAAAAAGTAGACGCTGACGGTCAGCTCCTCCGCGCTTTCGATGTCAGGGAGCACGCGCGAGAAAAAGAGGTTCGGCAACGGCGTCGCCAAACCGGACGCTGGGAACCCCGAGAATCCGGGCACCGCAGCCACGCCCACAGTGGCCGGGCTCACGGCTCCTCCTCCCACTCCTCTGGTTCCCGTACGAGCAGGTCCTCGAAGCGAGCGATGCGCTCGCGGAAGCGCAGGTGGATCGTGCCCGTAGGGCCGTTGCGGTGCTTGGCGAGCACGATTTGCGTGATTCCAGCGGGATAGCCCTCGGACGGACGGTCCGGGTGCTGGCGCTGCCAATCCTCACGCGAGACGTACTTGTCCTCACGGTAGATGAACATGACGACGTCCGCGTCCTGCTCGATGCTCCCGGACTCCCGGAGGTCGCTCAACTGGGGCACGTTGTTGGAGCGCGTTTCCGCGGCGCGGGAGAGCTGCGAGCACGCGACAACCGGCACGTCCAGGTCGCGCGCGAGCTGCTTGAGCGACCGGGATACGTAGCTCACCTCCTGGACGCGGTTCTCGTTCCGCGTCCCGGAGTGCATGAGTTGAAGGTAGTCCACAACCACGAGGTCCAGGCCGCGTTCCAGCTGCAGGCGGCGGGCCTTGGCGCGCATTTCGGCCACGGTGAGCATCGCGGAGTCGTCGAAGTAGATCGGCATCTCGCTTAGCGCGCCCAGCGCCTGGGATATCTTGCGTTCCTCGCGGTCGGAGTGTTGGCCGAAGGCGAGACGCGTGGAGTCGACGCCGGACTCCATCGCGAGCACGCGCTGGACCAGTTGTTCAGCCGCCATCTCTATTGAGAAGAAAGCGACGGTGGCGTTCTGCCGCTCGGCGGAGTTCTTCGCGAAATTGAGAACGAGCGACGTCTTGCCGAGGCTGGGCCGCGCCGCCACGATGACAAGGTCGCCGCGCTTGAGGCCCGTCGCCAGGAGCGTATCCAGGTCCATGAAACCGGACGTGACTGCGCGCACCTGGCTGGCGACCGCCCCGGTGCCGGCCGCCGCCGACTCCAGGTATCCGGTAAGCAGCTCGCGAATGTGGACGAAGTCCCGCAGGTTCTCCCCCTGACGGACCGCGGATACGAGGGTCTCGGCGCGCGCGAGGACCTCGCCGATGGCGGGCCCCCCCTCGTAGGCGATCTGAGCTATTTGAGCGGCGGCGCTGATCAGCCGCCGGTAGGTCGCGTCGCGCTGGATGATGCCTGCGTAGTGCTCGACGCCGACCGAAGTGGGAAGCTCGGTGACGAGCTGGCTCAGGTAGGAGACGCCGCCGACAGCCTCAAGCTGGTTGCGGCGCGCAAGTTCGTGCGCGACGGTGATCTGATTTATCGACTCGCTGCGGTCCCAGAGCGCGCGGCAGGCAAGGTAGACCCAGGCGTTCTTCTCGCGGAAAAACGCGTCGGCCTCGAGCCTGGGGGCAACCTTGAAGATCGCCTCCGGATCGACGAGGAGCGATGCGATTACCGCCTCTTCCGCCTCGACATCATGCGGCGGTAGCTTCTCGCCGCCTCTTGCAGTCCCTGTCTCGACGACCATGTACCCGCGCGCGCTCCCTCACGCCCGCGCCGGGAAGGCCGTTCGATTATCGGCTCGACCGTCGCGGGAACTAGTTGTCTTCGCTCTGTTCGGACTCTTCTTCGGGTTCGTCTACCGCCGGTTCGTCGGCGGGCTCTTCAACCGCTGGCTCGGACTCATCCGCAGCCTCGGGCTCCGTCGTCTCTTCTGCCTCAGCTTCTGGCGTCTCGTCGGGCGCGCTAGCATCCTCGACTGCCTCGATTTCTGCGGCCGGCGCCGCCTCCGCAACCACCGCACCGCCGAGCGGCTCTACGTTAACGGTGACCGTCGCGATGACGTTGCGGGTGAGCTTGATGCGCACCGGGTGCGCTCCCAGGTCGCGGATCGGCTCGCGCAGGTCCACCTGCTTGTGCTCCAGCTCGATCTTGGTGCCCTCCTGGACCAGCTCCGCAATGTCGCGGTTGGTCACAGAGCCGAAGAGCTTGCCCTGCTCGCCCACGCGCACCTCGATGCTGAAGGACAGGCCGTCAACCTTCGGAAGCAGATGGGCGCGAGCTTCGTCGTCCAGGCGCTCCTGGCGCTTCGCCTCTTTGCCGGCCTTCGCCTGAGCGATGGCGATGTAGTGGTCGTTCGCCGGCGCGGCCAGGTTGCGCGGAAGGAGATAGTTGCGGGCGAAGCCGGCGGCGACGTTCTTGACGTCGCCCGTGCGGGCGGTGCCCTCCACTTCTTCAAGAAACACAACTCTCATTAGGGAAATCTCCTTCTGAATCTTACGCAGCGCTCACGCTGGAACAACAAGGGGCTTATACACAAGATTAATCGACATCTCATCCACAGGGCCAGTTTAGGTCAATATTAGAACGCTTGTGCGGCAATTGTCAACGGCGAGAGGCGCGTCCCAATTTCAACCCGCCAATGCCCGTTCCAGCCCGCCCTCGTATGCCTCGCGCAGTTCCGCGACCGCCATGTCCAGCGGGCCAAGGCGGAAGCGTCCGTCCGCTGACACCCGCCCGACGCGGGCGAACGGCACGTCCAGTCCGCGGGCGATGGCCAGCAGAGCGCCGGCGTCGCGCGTTGCGACGACGACCCGCGACTGCGCTTCGCCGAAGAGCGCCGCGTCCAGCCGCGTCCCCAGAATCGCGGCGGGCGCTTCGAGGCCCTTGTCGCCCTTGATGCACATCTCCACCAGGGCAACGGAGAGACCGCCGTCGGCGCAGTCGTGACAAGCGGTGGCGACGCCCTGCCGGATCGCGGCGAGCGCGGCGCGCTGGACACGCGCTTCGAGCGCGAGGTCGATGCTGAGCCGCCCGCCGATCAGGCCGTGCATCTCCTTCAAATACTCGCTCCCTCCGAGCGTCGCCGTGGGCTGCTCCAGCATCGATCCGATAAGGAACACGTCGTCCCCTGCGTTCGAGAAGCCCATTCGTCCATGCACGCTCACGTCGTCCAGCAGCCCCAACATGCCGATCACGGGCGTCGGGTAGACCGCGCTGCCGCCCGTCTCGTTGTAGAGGCTGACGTTGCCGGAGATGACCGGCGTTCCCAGCGCATCGCAGGCGTCGGCGATGCCGCGAATGACCTCCTGCATCTGGTAGTAGACCTCCGGGCGCTCCGGGTTGCCGAAGTTGAGGCAGTCCGTGACGGCAACCGGCTGAGCGCCCGCGCAAACGACGTTGCGCGCCGCCTCCGCGACCGCAATGGCGCCGCCGGCATAGGGGTCGATGTAGCAATAGCGGCCGTTGCAGTCGGTGGACAGCGCGATCCCCGTCTGCGTACCTTTGATGCGCAACACCGCCGCGTCTCCGCCGGCTTCGACCACGGTATTCGAAAGCACGCTCTGATCGTACTGGCGGTAGATCCAGCGCTTGCTGGCGATGTTCGGTGTCGCGAGCAGCGCCAGCAGGGCAGCGGCGGGATCCGCCACGTCCGGCAGGGCTGCGATGTCCAGAGACTGCATCTCGTCCAGCACCGGCGGCCGGATGCCTTCCCGCGTGTACTCCGGCGCGTCGACGAGTACGTCAGCCGGGAGGCAGGCAGCCGCGCGCTCTCCATCAACGATCCGCACCGTCCGGTCGTCGGTGACACGGCCAATGATCGCCCACGGCACCTCCCAGCGCTCGAACAGCGCGGCGACATCGCCCTCGCGCCCATTGCGGACGATGATCAGCATCCGCTCCTGCGACTCCGAGAGCATCACTTCGTACGGTGTCATCGTGTCCTCACGCCGGGGGACGGCGGCGACATCGATGACAATCCCGGTACCAGCCCTCGCGGCCGCCTCGACGGCAGACGAGGTCAGCCCGGCGGCGCCGAGGTCCTGGATGCCCGTGAACCAGTCCGCATGGTTGTGCGCGAGGTCCAGGCAGGCCTCCAGCAGCATCTTCTCAAGAAAGGGGTTGCCCACCTGGACCGCCGGCCGCAGTTCGTCGAAACGGGCATTGGGGTCTGAGCGCGACGCGAGTCCGGACGCGCCGTGAATGCCGTCGCGTCCGGTATCTGCGCCCACCAGCATCAGTATGTTTCCCACACCCTCCGCCTTCGCGCTGGCGAGCTTTTCGATGGGCGCGACCCCGACGCACATCGCGTTGACGAGCGGGTTGGCGGAGTAGGCGTCCTCAAAGACGACTTCGCCGCCCACGGTGGGGATCCCGAGGCAGTTGCCGTAGCCGCCGATGCCGCTCACCACGCCGCCGAACAGGTAGCGGTTGCGCGCGTCGCTCAGCGGCCCGAAGCGCAGCGAGTCCAGCAGCGCGATCGGGCGCGCCCCCATCGCGAAGATGTCGCGGACGATGCCGCCGACGCCGGTCGCTGCGCCTTCGTACGGCTCAATCGCCGAGGGGTGGTTGTGCGACTCGATCTTCATCACGACGCAGAGGCCGCCGCCGATGTCGATCGCCCCGGCGTTCTCGGCCCCGCGGCGCGTCAGGACGTACGGCCCCTCAGCCGGAAGCCGGCGGAGCAGCGGTTTCGAGTTCTTGTAGCCGCAGTGCTCGCTCCAGAGCGCGCCGAACATGCCGAGCTCGACCTCGTTCGGCTCGCGCCCGAGGCGCTGGACGATCAGCTCGTATTCGTCGCGGCTGAGGGCGATGACGTCGAGGGCGGTCTGGTCTACGGCCACACCTTCAGAATATGCGCGGCATAACGTACGTGGAAGAGATGTAGCTGGACACGACGGCGAGCGAAAGGCCAACGACGGTGATCCCGCTCTTCAACCAGGGGTGCCAGTCCTTGTAGCGCCACATCAGGTACAGGCCCAGCGGCGGGAAGACGTAGCCGGACGCGATCATCACCCAGCCGCTCTCGTACCAGCGGCTGGTGCGCGGCGAGGTGGCGGTGGGCGGCGCTACTTCAGGCTGAACGGCGGATACTCGTCGCGTTTATTCAGCGCCGTAAAATTCGTGATTTCCAGCGCAGCTACACAACCTCGGCATACGTCGCCAATCTCTCATCCATACCGTCCGTGTTCGTCCGGCGGGATCACGCGAATTCCTTTTTGCTGTTCCTTGGGTGTGAGGAATCGACGCCTGACCGACCTGTTCGGCACACCGATAGTGGCGAAGACCGCCACCAGAACGACCAAGAACACCGCGACTAGGAGGACAACGTACGCCGCCTCCATGCCATTACGCCTTGCTGCGCTTGTCCCGCAGCCAGCAGCTGCCGTGCTCGACGCCGTGCCGCGCAAGGTCAAACAGACCTAAGATGAGAAGGGGCACAAGCACCAAGACGAAAGGATTAAATTGCATGGCGCGGCGGACGTCACCGCGAAGCAACGCCACGAGCGCATGCGTCATTCCGCACCCAGGACAACGGATGCCAAACACTGCCCTGATCGGGCAAGCTATCCAGATTCGATCACGTCCTTCGAGGGAGCGAAGGATTTCTCCAACGGCCATTGCTTCACCCACGCTAGGCGGCGCTCATTGTCTCCTCAAGCAGATTTCCATACTGATCGATCGACAGACGCACTCGCTTTTCCTTCTTCTGCGTGAGTACCAGAATTAGCCACACAATCCACCATATCCCACACGTGAAGACTCCAACCAAAAAGTGGAGTAGATGGTTGACCTCCTTACCAGCCAACATCAAGACAGCCGATGCATCTCGTTCGTTCCTGTCGACTACAACCCACCCTTCGAGAGTTCTGGAGGATATCAACCGTGACAACCTCTCGATTCGATCAGCCGGTGCGACCGCCGGGGCGCCAATAGATGGTTCTTCCTGCATCTGCCACGCTCCTTCGCTAGGCGCGATTGATGGGTGCATTATATGCTCGATTGACTGCTTGTCAAAGTAGTCGCCACCTGGGAGACACCCCCAAGGTGGCATCGCGACTATCGCGCGTCCATCAGCGAAGGCTGTGCTCGTCGGTGGCCAGCCATGGCACCTGCCTGAACGCACGCGACTTGCCTGTTCTCAGCGGAACACGAAGCGGACTCTCTCTCCGAATGGTAAGAACGCGGCGAAGCCGGGAGAGTAAGTCAGCTCCGCAGGGTCCCTGCCGTTCCGAATCTCGAAGGTCACCATGACGATGGCCGATTGGCCACGCGCCAGCTGGTCATAGTTAATGACCCCGCGATCGTCGACGAGCAGCGGCGAGTGATCGTTGCCGCCGGTGTCCGTCAGATCGAACGCTCCCGCAGACAGTGTCGTGAAAGTCGCATCGACGTTCCTGATGCTGAGTTCGAACGTCACCAGGTGATGCCCGGACGCCGCCCGCCTGAACCCTGGCACGGTCGCCGGGTCCTCGGCGTCCAGCAGCGTCACCTGCGTGCCCTCCACGTCCACGGTGGGCGAGAACTCTCCGCGAACGACCTCGCGATACGTCAGATCTACCTCATGTGTCTCGGTGAAGGAACCTATGCTGAGGGCGAATATCGCCAAATACACGCCCACGTACGCGGCCAGGGCGAACGGCGCTAGCACCGCCGACCAGGCGATGGCGCGGCCGGAAGCGGGGCCCGCATCTGCTCGCCCGCTGTACGGCGGGAACTTGTCGGTCAACAGGCCCGAATAGGCACTCACCCTGAGGTACCAGCGCAGCAGTCCGGCGATGTAATCGAACAGCCCGCGCGGGAACCGGCCCGTGAACAAGATCGCGAACCATGCGATCATCCCGAAGACCCCAGCGAGCAATCCGAGAACCCCCAGGACGATCTGATGCGGCACCACCAGCAGCCACTTGACGAAGATCAGCCAGCGATTCAGGGTTTCCGGGTACGCGACGTCGTAGACGACGGCGTACCGTCCCGGATCCGTCGAAAACGGCGGGTACTCGTCGCGCAGCAAGGCGATATAGGCGTAGACGTTGGCGCTCCAGCGGTTGAAGCTGACAACGAGGTCGAAGAGTCCCTTCGGGTAGCGCTTCGTAAACAGGATGGCGAACCAGCTGATGAACGTGACGAGGCCAACGACCGTCCCGAGCGCATAGACAATCAGTAACTGCGGGATCGCCAGGATCAGCCTGAAGGCGGTGCTCAGGCGAGACAGGCTCTCCGGGTACTCCACGTCGAAGCGCAGGGGGTACGGCCATTCCTCGGTGGGGATGGGGCCGGTCGTGAGGATACCGGGCATTGCGCCCAGGTCCGGCACGGCGGCGCCGCAGTTGACGCAGAACTTGAAGGCGCGCTTGATTAGCGTGCCGCAGGTGGGGCAGAATATCTCGTCCGCCTGTCGCGGACGGGGCTCTTGCGTCACGAGAGTGGGTGTCCTCGCACCACTACGCTAGGCCACTGCCGCCTTCGCCCACTCCACCACAGATTGCCACAGTAGAAGGCCGTCTTCGCCGCCCAGAAGCGCCTCGCAGGCCCGCTCCGGGTGCGGCATCATGCCCAGCACGTTGCGCCGTTCGTTGACGATTCCGGCGATGTTCCGCTCACTGCCGTTGGGATTCGCCTGCGTCGTGATCTCGCCGTCCGGGGTGCAGTAGCGGAACACCACCCGCCCGCTCGCTTCCAGATCATCGAGCGTCGCAGGGTCGGCGAAGTAACGGCCTTCGCCGTGGGAGACCGGAACGCGCAGGACCTGGCCCGGCTCGCAGAGGTTCGTGAAGGGCGTGTCAACCCTCTCGACGCGCAGGTTGACCCACTCACAGCGATACTGGAGGGAGTCGTTGCGCATGAGCGCGCCCGGCAGCAGGTGCGCCTCGCAGAGCACCTGGAAACCGTTGCAGATGCCGATGACGGGCTTACCCGCCTCCGCGTGACGAACAACGGCATCCATCACCGGCGAGAAGCGCGCGATCGCACCGCAGCGGAGGTAGTCGCCGTAGGAGAAGCCGCCCGGCAGGACCACGCAGTCGTAGCGGGAAAGGTCTGTCTCACGATGCCAGACGAGGTCGGCATCCTGTCCAGCACCCGTCACGAGCGAGTACTGGGAGTCGTGGTCGCTCCAGGTGCCGGGAAAAACAACGACGGCGAAGCGCATTCCGCTGTCATCGTAGAGCATTGCAGGAGGGAGCATCAAAGAAGAGCCACGACGCCGCAGACGCTGCCGCCACCTACTGCTCGCCAGTCAGGATTCATGAGGACTGAGCTGAAGCTGCTGTCTCTACGGGCGGGTTGTCGTATCCTCACGTCCGTGACCTCGGACGCCACCGCCCTCATCGACGCCGCGTTTCACCCCCGGTCTATCGCGGTGGTCGGCGCATCCACGAACCCGGATACGCCGGGTTACGACTACGTGCGATCGCTCCAGCACTTCGGGTTCAAGGGCGTCATTCATCCAGTGAATCCGCGCGGAGACGAGATCCTCGGTCTGCCAACGCGGCGGTCGCTCCGTGAGATTCCCGGCGGTGTCGACTACGTGATCTCCTGCATCCCGTCCGACCATATCCTGGACCTGGTAAACGACTGCGCCGCGGCGGGCGTGAAGGTGCTGCAACTGTTCACCGGGCGGTTCAGCGAGACAGGTAGGCCGGACGCTGCGGACCTGGAACGTCGCCTGCTGGAGACAGCGCGCGCCGCAGGCGTTCGGCTCATCGGGCCCAACTGCATGGGGCTACTGCATCCGGCAGAGGGCATCTCCTTCCGCACTGACATGTCCCGCGAGGCCGGCGTCATCGGCTTCCTGTCGCAGAGCGGCAACCTGCTGTTCGAGCTTACGCACTTCGGTGGCTCCCGCGGTTTCCGCTTCTCGAAGGCGGTCAGCTACGGAAACGCCCTCGACCTGGACGAGTGCGACTTTCTCGACTACTTCGCGAAGGACAACAAGACGCGGGTTATCGGCGCGTACATCGAGGGGGTGCGCGACGGGCGGCGATTCATGTCAGCGCTGCGTGGCGCGTCGGCGCGCAAGCCGGTGGTCGTCCTGAAGGGCGGCCGCACCGGGGCGGGCGCGCGGACAGCGTCTTCCCACACGGCGGCGCTGGCCGGCGAGAGCGCGATCTGGAACGCCGCGGTCGCCCAGGCGGGCTCGCTATCCGTGGACACTGTCGAGGACCTGATCGATATGCTGATAGCCCTGGCGTACATGAAGCCATGGTCAGAAGGCCCTTCGACTCGCCCGGTCCGCTCCGCGTCTGGAGCGGGCGACGATGAGCGGCCGAGACTCGGAATGGTGGGCGCGGGCGGCGGCAGGTCGGTGCTCACCGCGGATCTCTGCGAGGAGCTGGGGCTGGCGGTGCCGGCGCTTCCCACTGACGTAGAACGGAAGATCGCCGAGAAAGCGCCCGACCTGGCAGGGTGGGTCACGAACCCGGTCGATCAGTCGATTCTCGCCGGCAGCGGGCTCGGCGGGGCGCGGGTGCTGGAGTGGCTGAACGAAAGCGCTGGCATCGACCTGCTGGTCGGGAACATCGGCGAGCCGTGGGCGTTCGGGCGGCCGGACCCCCAGGCGATCATCGCCCGCGTAACGGAGCGTTTCATCCAGATAGCCGCCCAGACCACGAAACCGTTTGCGGTCGTTCTCGCGCCGTCAGACTACTCCGACGAGAACCAGTGGCGCGTGGTCTCTGCTTCACGTGAGCGCCTCGTTGAGGCAGGAGTCGCAATCTTCCCAAGCGTTGAGCGCGCGGTGCGGACGCTGGCGCGGTATGTGAGGTATCGGCAGGAGCGCGAGACCTAAATCGGGTAGCCCCTGCCGCCTTGCAGACCTTTCAGGAAGGAGATCTCACCGTGGTGCATGTTGATATGCGCGATGATGGTCACCGAAAGTACCCATCCAATGCCCTGTTTGCCGCCGCCTATGCTGGTCAGGTCTCGTTCGCCCGTTAGGTCATCGGGCTCGAGGGAACCGACGTACTCGCTCGTGTTCTTATAGACTGCCTGAGCGTACGCCCTGACCGCGGGAAGATCCATTTTCACTCGACGGGCCCATTCGTCCCAGGGGTTGCCAAAAGGAAGAGGCTCGCTTACACCCATTCTGTCGGCGAATGCCGATTCCGCGAGTGGCAGCGCACCGCGCAGCCCGTTAATATACCTATCCTCCACCAGTAGAAGATGCGCGTAATTGCCACCGATTGACGCCGCCCTGTCGCCCGGATACCAGTGCGCCTGCTCCGGCGTGACGTCCGACATCGTCCCTTCCAGCATCAGATGCGCAAGTTCGATTTGCTTGTTGAGGAGCGCGATTGAGTCCACGTTGTTGCCACCCTAGAACGGGTACCCCTTAGCCCCCTGCAAGCCCTTCAGGCAGGATATCTCGCCGACGTGGTTAGAGGGGTGGATCACGGCCGTGAGCGCGATGAACGCGCCCAGACTCAACTTGCCGAGACCGAAGGTGGTCAGATCGAGCTCTCGGTCAAGCTCTTCCGGCTTAAGGCCGGCAACGTAGGCCTCCGTGCCCTTGAAAACCGCTTGCATGTAGTCGCTAAACTGCGGCAGCTCTACCTTCACGCGCTTGGCCCAGTCTCCGTAGTCACCCATGGGATGTGCCTCGCTGGCGCCAGTCTTGCCGGCGTACACGCTCATCGCCAGCGGCTGCCGGCCGGTCGTCATGTTGAGGAAGATGTCCTCTCCAGAGACAAGGTGCACAAGCAACGGAGCGATCGCGTTCGCATTGCCGGCCGGCGCGAAGTGCGCCTGCTCAGCCGTCAGGTCGCCGATCGTGGCAACGACGACCTCATGGGCTTGCTTGATCTGATCGGTCAAGAGGGATACGGCGTCCAAAAGGCTCCTCCTTTGATCTTATGACGATTTGCAGCGCCGCCCATTATGCGGTGAACGCGGCTCGGCATCAACGCTTTGGCGACGCGCCCCTAACGCTGTGGAGGCGCTTCCATCGGCTCGGCCGGCGGCTTCAAGAAGCCAACCGCGGCACCCGATCCTGTCGCCTGCAGCTCGCCCTTAGTGGGCGCGGGGTACTCGATGCGTGGGTGGTAGATGCCGCGCAGCGTGTTCTTGAAGGACTCGGCTATCACCTTGAGGTCCCGCATCGTCAGATCGCACTCGTCGAATTGCCCCTCGGACACGCGCTCGGCGATGACGCTGTCCACGAGTTCATCGATCTTCTCGTGAGAACGGTCACGGCTGGAGCGCACCACCGCCTCGGTGGAGTCAGCGAGCATCACGATCGCGGTCTCCTTGCTCTGCGGCTTCGGCCCGGGGTAGCGGAAGCGCTCCGGATCCGTGGTAGGGTCACGTTCAGTCGCCTTGCGGTAGAAGTACGTGACCAGCCGCGTCCCGTGGTGCTCCGGGATGAAAGCACGCACCTTGGACGGCACCCTGTAGCGGCCGGTGAGCTCCAGCCCCACGCGGACATGCTCCGAGATGAGCTTCGCGCTCTCCTTCGGCTGGAGCTTGTCGTGGGGGTTGCTGACGTCTATCTGGTTCTCGATGTAGTAACCGGGCTTGGCGATCTTCCCAATGTCGTGGAAGTAGCAGCCAACGCGCACCAGCAGCGAGTCCGCCTCCGTCAGGTCTGCCGCCCGCTCCGCCAGGTTCCCTACGATCACGCTGTGGTGAAACGTGCCTGGCGCTTTCTCCTGTAGCTGGCGGAGGAGAGGGTGGCTGAGCTGCGCCAGCTCCATGAGCTGTATCCGAGTCGTGACGCCGAAGATTACGCCCAACACAGCGGTAGCGCCGACGGTGATGATCGCGGCGCCGAAGCCACCGAGCGCCGAAGCGAACGCCATCCAGATCAAGTCTACGCCGGCACGGTCGGACGACAACAGCCAGAAGGCGAACAGGAGCGCGAAGGTCACGAGCGCGACTGTCGCGCCCGCCATCGCGTAGGCGTTCACACGCTCAGCGCGGCGAATAGCCAGGATGCCGGCGAGGCTGCCCAGCGAGAAGACCATCACCATCTGGAGCGGGTCGAGCGCGGCAGTCGTTGGCGACTGCCGGGCGTCGGGCAGCGCGTAGCCGGCGAAAGCAGCCAGCACGGCCAGCAGCGCCGCGATGGCGACGCCGAGGCCGCCGTCCAGCAGCGTCGCAACCAGCATCGGCGCCGCTGCCACGGGCAGGATATACCCGAGGTACAGCCGGTCGTTGTCGGGCAGCGTGAGCGACAGGAACACCTTCGCGGCGGCTACCCACAGTACCACGAGGAGGCCCACCATGATCAGGCGGGCGAGATTGTTGACCTCTTTGGGTTGGAACAGGTAGACGTAAAGGCCCAGCAGCGCGCCGCCGAGGACCGCGACGATGACCGCGGCCGCTACGTCCGCCCCCTCGACCTTGTTCTCCAGCAGGCCTGCCTCTCGGATTCGCTCCAGCTGCGTTTCGCTGATAGCGTCGCCCTTCTCGATGATGACAGCGCCGCCTGTCTCGAACGTCTTGTAGGCGATGTCGCCCTTGCTGAGAGAGGTCTCACCCGAAGTAATCGGGACGAGCGTCACCAGGAACGCCGCGCTTATCGCCGCCGCGAACAGAAACGATCGAAACGGCGAGATAACCTCTCCACCGCGCCTGGTAGAGCCCCTCATAATAGCGCCATCCTCACCATCTCATGATAACAAACGCGCGAGGGCATCGCCGTGGGGCCTTGGCAGCGGGGGGCGGGGATTGGCGAGTTGATGGTGGGTTCGTGGGACGAGCAGGGTGCAGGAGCCGTAGTTATGCGGTGAGGTTGGCGAGCACCTCGGTGACGACTTCGTTCACGAGGCGACCGTCTGCGCGGCCCGCCATGCGCGGCATTAAGACCGACATCACCCTGCCCTTGTCGCCCGGACCGGCTGCGCCGGCCTCGGCGACGGCCTTGCGGGCCTCTACCTCGATCTCGGCACGCCCGAGCGAAGGTGGCAGGTAAGCTTCCAGTATCCGCAGCTCCGCCGCTTCCTTATCCACCAGATCCTGGCGGCCGGCCTTCGTGAACTCCTCGATACTCTCGCGGCCCTGCTTGGCCTGCTTCGCGATCACCGTCAAGACTTCCGCGTCATCGAACTGCTTGATGGCCGCAACTTCGGCGTTCTTGATCGCCGTCATGGCCATACGGATCGCAGTCTTGCGAGGCTCATCGGCTGCGCGCAAGGCATCCTTCAGGTCGTTTGCCAGTTGCTCTTTTAGGGACATGCAGAATCGGACGAAAGGTCACTCTAAGTAGTTGGCGGGTGGCTCAGATGCCGCGCTGGGCGTTCTTTGCGCTCTTCCGGCGCTTGGCGGCGGCCTTCTTCTTGCGACGGATGCTGGGCGGTTCGTAGTGTTCGCGCCGCCGCGCTTCGGCCAGGACGCCGCTCTGCTGGACCATCTTGTTGAAGCGCTTCAGTTGCTGGTCGAAGTTGTCGCTACTATTGATGTAGACCTCTGGCAAACATTCCTCCTGAACGCTCCTGTCGGGAGCAACCTCGCGTATGATAGGGTTCGCCGTTCAGGCCTGTCAAGGATTTCGGGCCGGCGAATCGCTTGCCTCGTGAATCTCCCTGGCATACGCTAACGGCGTCCGTTCGCCTAACGAGGAGCCGGCAGGATGACGAAAGAAGTCACGTTTGAAGACGCCCTTGAGCGCGCGAGGCGCATGTCCGAGAAGTACGTGGAGAAAGGCTCTTACGAATTCTTCCCGCTGCCGGAGATCGTGGACGAGGTCCAGCGCGGGCTCGCCAAGAACCTGGTGAACCACGGACGTTTATATTGCCCTTGAATGACCCTCTCCGGCGATCCTGATGAGGATCGCAAGAAGATCTGCCCCTGCGAGCGTCACCACGAGGACATCGAGCGGGACGGGTTCTGCATCTGAATGTTCTTCGTAAGCGAAGAGTATCTTCGCTCATACCAGGAGACGGGAGACGTGGGCGCCAGCACGCTCGGTGAAGTCACGCCGCTGGGGGAGTCGCTGTTCCCGGAGGAGAAGGACGCCGTGCGCCTGCCGAAGAGCAAGCGCGGTCCAAAGGCCAACTAACGATCAGGGCTGAGCCTGCTTGGGACAATAGGGGCGGTGGGCCGGCGATCCCGTTCGCTAGTCTGCGGAGGGCAGCACCTTCGGCTGAAGGAGCTCCATCGGCTTGCCACAGCACTCTGCGGCGCCGTCTCCGGCCTTGATGCAAAGCACTTCAGTGCCGCAGTTCTCGCACTGGAACCGTTTGCCTAGCTGATTCGCCATCGCCGCCCCCTATTGCTTCTGCTGCATGGGCACGCCGCAGCAGCTGAGGCTGCCGTCGCCGCCCTTCGTGACTATCATTTCGGTATTGCAGTTAGTGCACTGATACCGTTTCCCTACCTGATTCGCCAAGATTCCTCGTCCTCCCAATGGATTTAGCGCTAGCCAGCGTCCAGCGCGCAATATAGCTTACGCCCCCTGGCCCGTCAACAGCACGCCGTTGAGTGCGTACCCGATGTCGCGGCGATCGTAGGCGCGACGCTCCTTGGCGGGCGAAGCCCTAACGCTATTGGACGATGACCTGTCCGCCCATTGTGCCCGGGTGGAAGTCGCAGCGGAATGTATACGCGCCGGCTACGGGGGGTGTGAAGTTCACCTCCCCGATCTCAGACTGACCTGCGTCCGGCACCGCCGCATCGTCTTCCGTCTCATACTGTCCGTCCAGGCCGGCGATACGCAGGTTGTGCGTCTGGCCGTCCTTGTTGGTCAGGCGCAAGGTGGCCGAATCGCCCACCGCCAT
Organism: uncultured Dehalococcoidia bacterium; assembly: GCA_964558415.1. Taxonomy (GTDB): domain Bacteria; phylum Chloroflexota; class Dehalococcoidia; order SM23-28-2; family RBG-16-64-32; genus CAZLDI01. The sequence continues at coordinate 31,833 of CAZLDI010000003.1, read as the reverse complement.
GCCCAGCTTGTTAGGGGCAAACAGCGCGCCTCTCGCCTCAATCCCGAAGCCGCCGCCTTCAGACGCGGTCAACTCCGTATCAAGCTCCTGCACGACGTCTGGCTGTTCCTGTAAAGTCAGCCCGGGCGGCGAGGCGCCGTCGATACTGGGGCCTTCGTCGTCGTCATCGCCACCGCAGGCGAGCGTAGTGACAGAGACGAGGAGCAGTGCCGTGCCGAGCAGGCGGTATGCGTTCTGCATCGGGGCCAGCCTCCATCTTGGGCGGCCGCCGCGGCCGCCCGGCTATGAGCGAAATAGTCTATTCCGTGACTTCGATCTCGCCCTTCATCTGATCCGGGTGGAAGTCACACCGGTACGCAGACCCGCCGGGGGCGTTAAAGGTGAAGGTCAGCGTTCCGGTGGCGCCGCCGCTGATCAAGTCCGGGTCTGAAGCGTTGTCGTCGTCCGAGTCGAACTCGCCGTCCGCGCCCGCGGTGCGCATGTTGTGAGGCGCGCTACCGATATGCGACAGGCTTACAGTGACCGCCTGTCCCGCCTTAACGCGCAGGTTCGGGTTCCGCTTGCCGCCGAAGTCGAAGAAATTGTCGCCGAGATCGGCTCTTACGGCGCCGCTGACATCCACCGTCTCGACCGCAAGCGGAGTGCTCGCGGCTGCCTGGCCGCAGGTGGCGCTGGTGATCGTGGTGCCGGAAGGGACGGGGGCTCCATACACCTCAGACCCGGTGGTGTGTTCAGCGGCGTCTGTCCCCTCGATTCCGCGCTCCACCTCTACCTCGTTGCCTGAAACACTGACGACGAGCAGTAACTCATAGTCTTTGTCCAGACTCTCTCCGCCGAGGCGTAAGATAGCATCCTTCGCCAGTCCGGTTGTATCGTTCAGTAGGAGACTCCCCGCCTCCGCGTTCACGTCCTCATCCAGCTCCTTGGGTGGGTCGAAAACCTGCGCGTGGTTGACCAGGTCGAGCGCGTGCTGCCACGCCTCTTCACTGACCGCATTCGGGTCACCGACGATGTTTGGATTGCTCGGCGGGTCGCCCTCGGGGAAGACCCCCGTAATCAGCGTCACCAGCTGCCGTATCTGGAAGTCGTTGAGGGCGCCGCCCTGGGAGGTTGACCAGGCAGGCATTACGGTACCTCCGCGGCCGCAGGTGATGGTGCCCAGGAAGCGGAGGTGGTTGGTGTTGATATCGCCGACTTTGGTCGTTCGATTTGACTCGACGTTAAGCGGCGCGCCCGGCAAGCCGGACCGTTCGATGGCGCCGCGGCCCGTCAATCCATGGCAGGACGAACAATTCTGTGCGAAGGTCGCGCCGCCGAACTCGGCGTTCTCCATTACCTGCCGCGCGTTCGCCTCGTCTTCGCGGGGGGTGTCCCAGAGGAAATACAGCGTTGTGGCGACGGCGAAGACCATAAGCAGTCCGATGATGACGTTGATCTGCTTGCTGGTGTTCATACGCGCGTCATCACTGCTCGCTCGCCATCAGGTCCGGCGTCTTGTTGCCCGGCTCCAGGGGCACCGCGCGCGTGGGGTTATCTGGGCTGCCGCTGCTCTCGAACTGGCGGCCGGTCTGCACTACCAGACTGCCGTCCTGCTGGACCTCGATCGGAAACATGTCCATGGGGCGAGGCGCCGGGCCGAAGACAAGCACGCCACCTTCCTTGGTGTAAGTGGAGTTGTGACAGGGGCAGCGAAACCAGCCTTTACGCTGGTTGAAGCTGAAGCCGGGGTTCCAGGGCACGGTGCAGCCCAGGTGCGGGCACTTCCACCACAGCGCGCAGACACCTCCCCGGGTCTCTTCGCCGTTGGGCGTCGTCCCGGCCTCAAGGTTCACAAGCCAGAAGCGCCCTTCGTTGATGCGCACCGGATCGGCGCCGACAGCGGGGATGCGGTCCTTGGATATTGGGACGGGTCCGCCAAAGCCCCCGATCTTCTTCAGCCACATAAAATCCAGGGGCACGCCGACAAGTCCAACGATGGCCAGCGAGAGGCCGCTCCAGAAGCCGCCGAGCAGGAATACCCGGCGCGTGATGGCGTCACGCCGCGGGACAGGCCTGGCTACCGGCGTATCCACGACGAGCGAGCGGCCGGGGGCAGACGCGACAGGCGGCGGAGCCTCGCCGGGAGGCGGCCCGTTGTTTGGATTGGCGTCAGATTCCAATCGTCATTCCTCTAGCCTGGGTCGACCTTTACTTTGTCCGGAAGCACCAGCGCCTGGGCGGGCCCGCGGAAGAAGCTGCCGATCATGGAAAGCGTCAGGTACGAGGCCAGGACGCAGGTGAACATCACGATGAAGACGTCGCGCCGGGTGCGCAACCAGCCCAGCCGGAAAAAGGCGTACAGGATGAAGAGTGCCAGAAACGCAATGGTGGATAGGGGCAGCACCTGCTCCGCCACGATGTTCGGGACGTTCAAGTTCATCCCCTTCCAGAGATGCAGACTGCCATAGCAGCAGTCCACGTCGTTGAAGGGGACCGGGATATGATCAAGGTCTCTGGGCCAGTCAAGTCTGCTGTCTTCTTCGGTCGCCTCTTCGTCCGCCTCATTATTCAGCTTGGCGAGCAAGAAGTTTGGGAACGGCACACTGAACTGGAGGCGCTTGGAGAGGTCCTTCATCGTGATCAAGCCTGTGTGCCTGGCCCCCGTCACGTCACGTAGACAGGGCGTGCCCTGATGAACCGCTCCGGCGTCGCAGGAAGGGATCCATCGCGTGACGAGCTCCGTCTCGAACTTCGTGCCCGGGATAGGACTCACGTTGCGGTCGCCGGCGTCGAAGACCACAAGCGCGGCGCTTACCACTACGGCGTAGATGACGGAGATCACTGCGAGCCGGACAGAGTAGCGCGTTCCGAACCAGATGCCTTGCGCCTCGCGACTGCGGTCGAGGTACGGGATGGAGGCGAAGAAGACGAGCGCTATCGTCGGCAGCAGGACGCCGGCCCAGGCCTTGTCCATGTGCAGCAGCAGCTCCTGCAGGTTCAGGAAGTACCAGGGCGCTTTGGACGGGTTCGGCGTGACGTTCGGGTTCGCGCGGTTCAGCAGCGGCGCGTTTATCGCCACCGAAAGGATCAAGAACGTGATTGTGAAGAGGACGGCGGAGATGAACTCGACAAAGACCAGGTCCGGCCAGACAAGAACTTCCTCCTCCCGCTCCCTCTTGGGGCGCGGGCGCGCGGTCGCCGGTCTGACTGCAGGGGCTTCAATCGCCATCGCCGGAAGCGATGCCTCCTAGAGGGGCCGCGCCATGCCGCCGTCGCGGCGGATGCGCCAGAAGTGCACGGCCATGAAGATCGCCGCGAGCAACGGGAGCGCGATCACGTGCAGGGTGTAGAAACGGATCAGCGCGTTGGGCCCGATCTCGTAGCCGCCGAACACGATCAGCTGCGTCTCGTCGCCAAAGTAGGGGGCGGAGCCGCCGATGCCGTGCCCTACAGTAACCGCCCACAGGGCCAGCTGGTCCCACGGCAACAGGTAGCCGGTGAACGACAGCACCAGGGTAAGCACAAGCAGAATAACTCCGACGACCCAGTTGAACTCGCGTGGGGGTTTATAGGCGCCCGTGTAGAACACACGCATCATGTGCAGGAACACGAGTATCACCATGGCGTGCGCCGTCCAGCGGTGCATGTTACGCATCAGCAACCCGAACTTGACGTTCGTCTCCAGCGCAGCGATGTCCTGGTAGGCGCGCTCGACTGAAGGCACGTAATAGAACATCAGCAGCACACCGGTGACCGTGAGCACCAGGAACATGAAGAAGGTGAGCCCGCCGAGGCAGTAGGTGTGGGTGATCTTGACGTGCGTCTTGTGCACGCGCGTAGGGTGCAGGTGAAGGAAGACGTTTGTCGCCACGACGAGCATCTGGTTGCGCGGGGTGTTCGGGTAGCCGGAGCGGAAGATGGACTGCCAGATGTAGTTGTGGAAAAGCGCGTTGTAGATGCGGTCCTGAAGGACGCCGATGCGCTCCGACCAGTTTCGTGGTTTTCCCGGTTCTTCAGTGATCGCCATCGGCGGCTCCTAGCGGGACCACCAGGCGCCGAGCGCCACCATGATCGCCAGCGAACCGAGTATCGTGAGCAGCACTCCGAGAAACTCGAATCCCTCTGGGACTTGCCTGAACAGATTGTCCGTTACTATGTCCAGCGGGGGCATCGTTGTAGCGTCCTCGTCCGGCTTTATACCACAGTCTCAGGTCTCGCGCCCGATTGTGAAAGCTGTCTCAATCGCAATCTAGCACCGCACCTTACGAGTGTCAATACGCGGACTGGAGCGTCGGAGGCCTAGTGCCGGAACGCCCGCGTTCCGGTGAACACCATCGCCACACCGTACTCGTCGCAGACCTCAGCGGCTTCGTCGTCACGGACGCCGCCCCCCGGCTGGATGATCGCGGTCACGCCCGCGCGGCAGGCGATCTCGACGGCATCGTCGCGGGCGAACGGGAAGAACGCGTCGGAGGCGGCGACGGCGCCCTTCGCTCGCCCTCCGGCCAGCTCGAGCGCGAGCTCCACCGGCTTCTTGCGGTTCTGCTGCCCAGCGCCGATGCCGACGGTCGCGCGCTCTTTCGCCAGTACAATGGCGTTGCTCTTCACGTACTTCACGCAAGTCCAGGCGAAGCGCAGCTCGGCGAGTTCGGCCGAAGTTGGCGCGCGCTTCGTCCCCACGCGCAGTTCAAGCTCTGCCGCGCGCCGCGTATCGCTCTCCTGCACCAGCATCCCGCCGAGCACCGTACGGTATTCGAGGCTCCCTGCTCCTTGCTCCTTGCCCCTTACTCCTTGCTCCTTGCTCCTTGCTCCCTGCTCCGGCACGCACAAAATGCGCAAGTCACGCCGCTTCCGCAGCCGTTCGAGCGCCCGCTCTTCGTACCCGGGCGCGACCATCACGTCATAGCGCATGCCCTTCATCGCCTCGGTCATCTCCCAGGTGACTTCGCGGTTGGCCGCGATGATCCCGCCGAACGGCGAGACAGGGTCTGAGTCGAAGGCACGCTGGTAGGCAACCGCGATGTCTTCGTAGGAAGCGATCCCGCACGGCGTGGCGTGCTTCACGATGACGACCGTCGGGTCGTCGAACTCTGCGACACAGCGCCGGGCGGCGTCGGCGTCAAAGTAGTTGAGGTAGGACATTTCGAGGCCGTGCAGCTGCTCAGCGGCGATCAGTCCCGAAGCTGGACCCGGCCTGTCTTCGCGATAGAGCGCACCGCGTTGGTGCGGGTTCTCTCCGTAACGAAGAGCCGCAACTTTTTCCAGGCCAACGGTGAGCTGCTGCGGGAAGTCCGGCCCCTCTGCTTCCTCCTTCCTCCTTCCTCCTTCCTCCCGCATCCACCGCGCGATCGCGGTGTCGTAGCTCGCGACATGCTGGAACGCCTTCTCGGCCAGGCGCCGGCGGTATTCCAGATCGGTTCGCCCGCCCTGAGCGCCGTCGGGGGACGCGCTCAACCGGTCCAGCGCCTCCTGATAGTCTGCTGGGTCGACGAGCACGAGGACGGACGGGAAGTTCTTGGCCGCCGCCCTGATCATCGCCGGCCCGCCGATGTCTATGTTCTCAAGCGCGTCCTCCAACGTGATGCCGGGCTTCGCTACGGTCTCGCGGAACGGGTAGAGGTTGATGCAGACGATGTCAATCGGCGGTATCCCATGCCCGCGAAGCTCTTCCATGTGCTCCGCCTTGTCGCGCCGTGCCAGGATGCCGCCGTGCACCATCGGGTGCAGCGTCTTCACGCGACCGTCCAGGATCTCCGGGAAGCCGGTGAGGTCGGAAACAGCGCGCGCGGGGACGCCGGATTCGCCGAGATACTTGAGGGTGCCGCTGGTCGAGACGATCTCGAACCCGAGTGCCGCGAGGCCGGAGGCGAACTCTGTGAGGCCGGATTTGTCGTAAGGGGCCAGGAGGGCGATCATCCCTCGAATGGCTCTCCTGCCACCCCGGCCATGTACGCTTCGGCCGCCTCCGGTTCCACCTCGCCGTGACCGTCGCACAGGGGGCACACCACCAGCCCCGGCGTCGCTTCGTCCAGGCCCTGGTACTCCATCAGCTTCTCTTTCTCGACCCAGATGTAGGTCATGTCCGGGTTGTAGTCCACCTCGCCTTCCATAGCGTGACTCTCGCCGTCGTCGTCGACCCACATGACCTCGGAGCGGTTGCGTACGTGGTCGCCGAAGAACGCGTCCAGCGCCTCCGGGGCGCTGTCGGCGTCAACCGTCTCTTCCCACTCCACTTCCGCGCTCGCGGGGTTGCTCTCCACCTCGCGTCCCAGCGAGTAGACGCGGCCGGCGTAGCGGGAGGTCGCGACGGCGGCGTTAGGATCGCGCTCGGCGTAGTAGATGCGGTAGGTGGCCATGGCTCAGCGAGTTGCTGCTGACCGGTCATCGGTGGCGAGGGCTGTTTGCGACAAGATCGCGCTCACGCGCCCCATTGTACCCCGCTGACCTTTGCCACCTCCCCACACACCTACGCCAGCGGTCGCGTAGACGGATAGAGGGGATCTCTCGTCCACACCGCCATTATCTAGTATCGCGCCCCGACTTCGATACCTCGCTCCGGAGCTGGCTGGCAGGCGACAGGCGTCACACCGTCGGCATGATATTGGCGTTCAGGCGGAAGAAGTTGGTGGGGTCATATTTGTTCTTCAGTGCCACCAGCTTTGCATAGTTGGACCCGTACGCCTCCTGTACCCGCTGCTCGCCCTCCTCCAGTGCATCTTCCAAGCCGTTCACATACAGCGCCCGTTCGACGAACGGCTGTATCGTGTCCCAGCCCTTTCGTCCCCAGCGGGAGATCTTTTCGTCGTCGGCCGGGTCGTCCGTCGCCGGATGGACATAGATGCTTAAGTGATCGTAGCGATGCGGGAACGCCGTCTCGCTCGCGCCGACGCGGCCTGCCGCACCGTGCAGCTGTTGAAAGCCAACGCTGGAAAGCGGAGTGGGAAAGGAGCGGGCCAGCTCCAGGAACGTCTCGATCGCCGGCTCACTCAAGCGCCGGACGATACTTGACTTGCTGTAATAGCGCCGTCCTCCTTGCCAGGGGTCATCGAAGATGGTTTGCATCTGTACGTACGGCTGTGGCGCGAAGAGATCGGCCACCGGCTGCGCCAATGCCCTGATCGGCTTCAAGATCCGCTCGCCTTCATCGAGAGGCCCGCAGTAACAGGCAGCGATGGCGACTGCTGGGTTGCCGTCCGGCGCGGTCAGGAGCAAGCCGACCGTGGTCACCTCGTCCGGGCACGTAGCTGAGAACTCATCGAATAATTGCATCGCCTCCTTACCGATTGTTATCGGATAGATCACCATGCCCCCGAGGACGGTCCCGACCTCATACAGCCGGTATTCGAACGACGTGACGATTCCGAGATTGGCGCCCGCACCCCGTACACCCCAGAAGAGATCTTTGTCCTGCTCGGCGCTCGCGGTCACGACACGGCCGTCCGCAGTGACGACCTCAACTGAGAGCACGTTGTCGCACGCTAGACCATACTTTCCGCCGAGCCAGCCGTAGCCACCGCCCAGTGTGACCCCCGCGATGCCTGTATCTGACATGACCCCAAGCGTGGTCGCCAGACCGAAGGCCTGCGTCTCGCGGTCGAACTCCCCGAGCTTCAGTCCTGCCTGAGCCCGCGCCGTCCGTCGCGCGGGATCCACGTAGATTCCTTTCATCGGCGACAGGTCGATCATCAGCCCACCTTCGCAGACGGAGTTGCCGGCATAGTTGTGGCCCCCCCCTCGCACCGACACAAGCAGGTCATGTTCGCGCGCAAACCGCACGCAGTCGACGACGTCGGCGGTGCCGCCGCAACGCGCGATCAACGCCGGGCGCTTGTCGACCATCCCGTTCCATACCTTGCGCACTACGTCGTAAGGTTGGTCGCTGGGCCGTAGGATTTCGCCGCGCAGCCCGGCTGCGAGCTCGTCGACCACGGAATCGTCGAGCACGCGCTCCGTGCCGTTGGTGGTAAGTATCCGTTGCCCACCACTGATTGTGCTCTCACTGACGGTCGTCTCTACCATCGTGCTCCTCCTTCTCGGCCGCGGCCGACGCTCTCACCTGAACTCCTTCGATTGTTTGGCAGGCGTCCGCCGGATCCGCCTCAGGCGGACCCGGCGAATCACCTGACAGCGAGGATGCTAATTCGCCGGGGTGCATCGTGACTTCCGGCAAACTACGTATCTTGTCGGTTGGCGGGGATTACGTAGAGGAGGTTGCCAGCACACCTTGCGACAGCGCATAAGCGGTCGCCTGCGCGCGAGTCCTGGCACCGGTTTTTGAGTAGATGTTCGTGATATGCCGCTCTACCGTACGGACGCTGAGGACCAGCACTTGGCCGATCTCGCGGCTACTGCACCCCGATGCGACGAGCCTCAGGACGTCCGCCTCCCGGGCGGTCAAGCCGTCCGGGTACTCCCCTGGTCTGAACTCTTCGGAGTCCACTTGAATCGAGGCGTGCAGGGTGCCAAAGAGGAACCGCCGCACTTCACGCACGATCACGTCACGGTGCGCCACCGGACCATTACCAACCCCTTCGAAGGGAACGAACTCCGCGCCGGGGATACGCGCAGCCAGATCCCTTCCCAGGGCAAAAGGAACATACGTGTCTCCGAGCGCGTGCAGTATGAGCGTGGGCGTCGACACGCGGCCAACGAGCTCGGAGACGTCCACGGAGTACTCTATCCTCGTCAACTCAACCTGGACTTCGCGCGACGCCCCAGCGTCGCCTATCTCACGGATGTCGCGTAGCGCCTGGAGGTTGCCGTCCGGGGCATCCACGAACTCGGCCGTAGGGAAGCCGTATCTGGCGATGTATTCGATAAGAGCCGCCTGTTCCTGCGGTGTTGCGATTTCGCAGCCGCGGGCAAACGGGCTGTTCAGGATGAGGTGGCTCACGCGCTCGGGATGAGAAGTGGCATACATGATTGCCAGGGGCCCGCCCAGGTCGCCCAGGCTGAGCAACGGGAAGCGCTCCAGGGCGAGATGATCGACGACGGCCTCCAAGTCTTTGATCAGCGTATACGGCGAGAAGTCGGACACGCCGCAGTCTGAAAGCCCCGACCCGCGCATGTCGTAACGGATCAAGGTGAAGCCGCGGCCCAGCTCCTCCAGGAACCGACGGACCACTGGCTTCTGCCACTCCAGTTCCAGGTGCTCCGGCCAGCCCGTTACGTAGACAAGGGGCGGGCCGTCGCCTAAGGTCGCGTAGGCGATGCGGACGCCGTCAGACGTGGTGCAAAAACTTATGTGCTGCTGACTCATCTCGGCCCGCCCATCGGGCGTGCTCCGATGATGCGCCCAACGACGCGGCCTGTCAACGCTCGGTGTCAGCGCGTGGACTTGGCGAGATCGCCTAAGCGGGAGATGTGGCGCTCGGCGGCGGCGCTGTAGGCTGGGCGGACGTTCTCGACCTTCGTCAGACCGTCGGCTTGATGTTCTGATTGAGGCGGAAGAAGTTGCTGGGATCGTACTTGTTCTTGAGCGCGATCATCCGCTGGTAAGTGGGCCCGAAGCTCTCCTCGACCCGCTGCTCGCCCTCATCCATCAAATAGTTCAGGTACGTACCCCGCTGCGCCCACGGCTGCATCGCGGCGGCCACGTTGCGGACCCAGGCGATCTGCCTGTCGTCTTGAGCAGGGTCCTCCCACATGCCGAGCACGTGGACCGCCCACTTCGCGCTGCGCCACCCCATCGCCGAGGCGTCCTCCGGGACGCGGTGAACGGCGCCGCCGATCGGCTGAACCAGGACCGTCGTCATCGTCGAGATCGGCTCCGCGGTCACCTTTGCGAGTGTGTCGATAGCCTCATCCGGCAACTCCGGGTACATGTCGGCCTTCCAGTAGTTCTGGAAGCCGGGCGGGTTGCCCGCTTCTATCAGCTTCTGCACTTCCAGGTACGGCATCGCCTGCGTCATATTCATGACCGGCCCAAGGTCGAGTAGCGGCTTGATAGCCTGCTCGCCGTCGTCGGGCTTCCCGGTATAGCAGACGATGATGCCGAGCACGGGCATGCCGTGCATTGGCGCCGGCACGAACTCCTCCGGGGGAGCGCAGACCAGGGCCGCGCCTCCGCCCACATCGTCCGGCGCGCCCTCCATGAAATCACGATAAGCGCGGATGACCTCGGCAGCACGGGGGCGCGGGAAGATGAGCATTCCTCCGAAGACGAGAGGGCCGATCTTGTGCAGCCGGTACTCGAACCTAGTGACGATGCCGAAGTTGCCGCCGCCGCCGCGCAGGCCCCAGAAGAGGTCCGCGTTCTCGCTCTCGCTGGCGTGCACCACCTCTCCGCTGGCCAGCACGACCTCCGCGCCGATCATGTTGTCGACCGTGTAGCCCAGCTTGCGCTCAAGCCAGCCGGAGCCGCTGCCCAGAGTGAGGCCACTGATACCGGTGCTGGGAACGCGTCCGCCGGTAACTGCGAGGCCGTGCTCCTGCGTCGCGGCATCGAGCTCGCCCCAGGTCACGCCGCCTTCAGCCGTGGCTGTTTGCGCACCGGGTCCACATTCAGCGCCTTCATCAGCGACAGGTCGATCATCAGTCCACCCTCGCACACGGCGTGGCCGGAGGCGGCGTGCCCCCCGCCCTTCACGGAGACCACCAGTTCGTGTTCGCGCGCGAACCGGACGCTGCGTTTCACGTCGTTCGTATCAGCCGGGCGGGCGATGAGAGACGGCCGGCGATCGATCATCGCGTTGAATATCGCGCGGGCGGAGTCGTAGCCCTGGTCCGTCGGCTTGAGCAACTGTCCTCGAAATCCATCCCCCAATCGCTGGACGGCGGCGTCGTTCACGGTGGGCGCTTGAGTCATGTCTTCTCCTTCTGGAACCTGACCTTCGAATAGCGTGCTGGCGCTACGCCGGGGCGAGACTAGTGGCGGTCTTCCTCCCAGCTCCAGGCCACGCCTACCGGCACACGCTTGCCCTTGCGACCGACGCGCTCGAAGACGAGCTTGTCCATCTGCAGCTGGACCGGCATGGGGTATTCACCCGTGAAACAGGCGGTGCAGAAGCTGTCTTTCGGCTGCTCGACTGCTTGCATAAGGCCGTCAATCGTGAGGTAGGCCAGGCTGTCCGCGCCGATATGCCCGCAGATTTCATCGATCTCATGCCGCGAGGCGATCAGCTCCCACTGGGTGGCCATGTCGATGCCGAAGTGGCAGGGGTGGCGAATGGGCGGGGCGCAGATGCGCATGTGCACCTCTTTCGCCCCGGCCTTGCGCAGCATCTCCACGACCTTGGGCGTCGTCGTGCCGCGCACGATGCTGTCGTCGACCACCACGAGGCGCTTGCCTGCGATGACCTGACGCAGCGGGTTAAACTTCAGATAGACACCCTGGTCGCGCAGGCGCTGGTCCGGCTGGATGAACGTGCGCCCGACGTAGCGGTTCTTCACGAGCCCCTCCGCATACGGGATGCCGGATTCATGGGCGTACCCGATGGCGGCCGCTGTCGCGGAGTCAGGCACGCCGATCACCATGTCTGCCTCCACGGGCGCCTGGCGCGCCAGCTCGCGTCCCATGTTCATGCGCATCGGGTGCAGCAGTTTATCGCGGATTACGCTGTCGGGGCGGGCGAAGTAGATGTACTCGAACACGCAGAGCGCGTCGCGCCGTTTCTCAATCGCTTGCACTGAATGCAGGCCGGCGCGATCGACGACGACGGCCTCGCCCGGCGCGACCTCGCGCACGAAGTCCGCGCCGAGGTGGTCGAGCGCGCAGGTCTCCGAGGCGATGATCCAGCCTTTCCCGTTGAGCTTGCCGATGCAGAGCGGGCGGATGCCGTACGGATCACGCATCGCGATCAACGAGGTCGGCGTCAGGGCGACGAAGCAATAAGCGCCAGCGAGCGCGCGCATTGTGTTGGCGGCGCGCTCGAGCCAATCCTCGCCGGGAGCCGATGCCAGCAGGCGCGCCGCAACTTCGGTGTCGGTGGAGCTTGTGAACTCCGTGCCGTCGTCTTCCAGGTCGTAGCGCAGCAGCTCCGCGTTGATCAGGTTGCCGTTGTGGCCCACCGCCACGGGTCCATTCGACCCCTCGATGAGCACTGGCTGGGCGTTCTCCTGCCTGTTCGAGCCCGTCGTCGAGTAGCGCGTGTGGCCGATCGCCGCGAATCCCGGCAGGTAGCCGAGGTCCGTCTCGTCGAACACCTGCGAGACCAGGCCCATGCCGGTGTAAATGTGCAGGCGGTGGCCATCCGCGGTGGCGATGCCGGCGCTCTCCTGGCCGCGGTGCTGGAGGGCGTAGATACCGTAGAAGGTGATGCGGGCGACATCCTCGTCCGGCGCGAAGACGCCGAAGACGCCGCACTTCTCTCGTGGGGACTCTTGCTGCTCGATGTTATGCATACACTACGCAAACCGAAGGGACTGGTCCGGACGGCCGAAAACGTAATGCACTAATTCATGCAGAAAAGGGATCGCCTCGCACCACGAATATTATCACGGGACGGAAGGGCGGGACAACCGCCGGCGCCCAGGGGCACTCTCTTCGGCCGGATATCAGGCGTCTTCGACGATGATTATCGCGCGCTCCGGGCAGTTGGCGACGGCGAGACGGGCCTTCTCGACCAGTTCCGCCGGGACCGTGCCGTCTCCCTTCTCGTGCGAGTAGCCCAACTCATCCAGATCGAACAGCTCCGGCACCAGCGCGAAGCAGCGATTGTGGCCCTGACACTGGTCGGCCTCAACTTTGATGCGCATCACGAGAACACCACGGGAAGCGAGCGCGGGCCGCGCACCTGACCGCCGGCCCAGGTGACAGCGCCGGCGTCCTCCAGATGGAAGTCAGGAATGCGTCTCAACCACTCCTCGATTGACACTCGCATCTCCATGCGCGCCAGGTTCGATCCCGCGCAGCGGTGGATGCCCACGCCAAAGGCGATATGGGGGTTGTGTTGCCGGTCGAGGATCACCCTGTCAGGGTCCGCGAATTTCTCGGGATCGCGGTTCGCCGCGGGGAAGTTCATTATCACGCGATCGTTCTCCTTCATCGGGCAGCCGCCGTATTCGTAGTCCTCGTTCATCAGGCGCGCCATCGTCACCGGCGCGTAGGCGCGGAGCAGTTCCTCAATGGCGTTCGGCATCAGCTCCGGCTCCGCAATCAGGCGCCGGCGGTCCTCAGGGTGCTGGGCCAGGTGCCACAGCGCCGAGCCGATCGAGCTCCAGGTAGTGTCGATTCCCGCGACCACCAGCAGAAGGCAGGTCCCCAGCAGGTGCATGTGCGGCACCCGCTCGCCCTCCACTTCCGCCTCCAGTAGGCGGCTGATCAGGTCGTCCTTCGGATTCTCTCGTCGCTCGTTGATCTGCTCGTTCAGGAAGCTCAGCAGCTCCATCCGCGCCGGGGCTCGCACCTCGGGATTGGTGAGGCCGATCTCCAGAAGATTGCGCACCCATCCGGTGAAAGTCTCGGACATCTCCTGCGGCACGCCAAGCATCGAGGCGATGACGCGCGGTGGGATCTGCTGCGCGTAGTCCCGGGCCGCGTCAGCCCGGCCGCTCTCGATGAACCCATCGATCAATGACCGGCAGAGCTCGCGTGTCTCTTCTTCGTACGGAGCAACCGCTTTGATGGAGAAATGCGGGAGGAGCAGCTTACGGGCCCACGTATGCTCCGGCGGATCGGAGCTAATGGGCGGGGCGCGCACTCCATAGAACGGACTCTCGGTGTCCTCCAGCCCCGGCGGCAGCGCGACGGGCGCGACCAGGATCTCCCGCGAGGAGAAGTGTTGAATGTCCTGCGCTATCGCGAAAAGGTCAGCGTAGCGAGTTGGCATCCAGGAGCCGCCCCAGCGCTCTGTGTGCGCCACCGGGCATTCCTGCCGCAACTCATCCCAGATGGGATAGGGGTTCGTAACGAACTCCGGGTCGAAGATGTCGTAGTCGCCGCCCCAGTCCGTGATATTCTCTCTGGTCTTCTCGATGGTCATCGGTCACTCCTCCTGCGGGCGCACTCGAATGATTGTCCTGATGCGCGAGATTTGTCAAGGAACATCCCCCCCCGTCTCGACGACGCTCACGGTCTACACCAGCCTTAATCCGAGACCGCTCGGCAAGTTGGCAGTTCGCTCGGTCACCGCGTCGTCCTCCAGGTGAGAGCTGATGGAGGCCAGATAGCCCGGAAGCCTTCCGCGTCAGCAGCTATCCCCTGAAGTGACCGGCCCGCTCACCGCGAGATGTGTTTCCCCGCGCATGTAGCGGAGCTCGAACACACCGGATTTCTGCGGGGCCTGGATCAACCGGGACTCATTGTCCGAATTGACGTATATAGCCAGCTCGTACTGCCCGAAAGATGAGCCTTTCTCGTACAACCTCACCTGGTCCGCGAACTCGCTTTGAACCGCCCAAGTAACCTCGATCTCGCCGCCAGGCGCCACGCAGTTGGCGCTCGCGGACAAAGTGTAATCGGCGCTCAGAGTTAACGGCCCATCCGCCGGACATCCGGATTCCACAGTGAAGGGGTCACTACGAGCAAGATGAGATTCTCCCCGCATATACCGGAACTCGTACTCGCCCGCCTCACTTGGAGCACCGACGATTCGTCGCTCGTCGTCCAAATTCGTGTAAATGGCCAGTTCGTATTGCCCAAATGGGGCACCCTTCTCATACAACCTCACTTGATCAGCGAACTCCTGCTCCGCGGTCCAGGCAACCTCGACCTGACCGCCCGGCGCAACGCACTCGAGATTCAGGGCGATGCCATACTCTCCGCTCGGCGGCACCGGTGCCGCGCTGGAACCCGCCAGCGTTGGCGCGCGCGTGGGCGTTGGGCTCGCAGCGCCGACCGCCGGACTCGCGCCTCCGGCCACTGGGGTAGCGTCCCGCGACGTAGGCGTCAGCGCCGCGGTCTGTACCTCGTCGCCGCCGGACGACATCACGACCAATGTGCCCATTAGGATGGCCGCCACCACGCCGATCCCCACGGCCACACGCGCAGCGGGACGCTGAACCCAGTCCGCCAGTAGCGGCCCGAGCCCCGGCGGCTGCGACGACGTACGGTCGGCAACTTCCGGTGGCGGCGCCGTCGTGGGCGCCGCTTGTAGCCGTGTCGCATCGACGACAGCCGCGGTCGCCGTCTCGCCCCTGGTTAGCAACAGTTTGACGGTCTCCGCCAGCTGTTGCAGGTGCCGTTCGAGTGGCGGCGTGAGAGCGTCGAGCCAGTGTCGCCGGCCAATGAAGAACTCCATGGATGCCGACGGAGCGACGTCTTCTATGCGGATGGGCAGGATCGGGATCCCCTTGGCCGCCGCCCTCTCCACCTCGCTCTTCACCTGAGGCGACGTATTGGAATTCGAGGAGAAGACCAGCAGTACGAGCCGGCTCCCGTTGATCGCGTCCATCAGAGCCTCTGCGTAGTCTTCACTGGGAAGAACATCGCGAGGCGCGATCCAGCAGCGAACGCCCTTGCCCTCAAGCGTCGCGCACACCGCATCCGCTGTCGGCTTGTCCTGCGAGGAGTAGCTGATGAAGACGTCGTGAGCCATCGCCCGGGCTACCTCCGGCCTCTACGGGTGCAATTCGAAGTCGTGGAACTTCATTACTACGAACCAGTCGCGGTTCTCGTCAAGCATCTGGTCCTCAGCCTCGGCGGCAATCCCACGGATCGCGTCCATGTCGGGGGCGGACTGCATACGCGTTCTGATGTTTGCCAGATAGTGTACCATCTGGTCATACCGCTCGGCGTTTCGCTCGTACTCTCGTTGTGATCGTATGCCGCTTAACGCGGCGCCCAGCGCCGGCAGTGCGATCGCGAAGAGCTTGAGGGTGTTGGCCCAGTTTACAGATCCCTCCGACCCATGACCGCCGACGCCCAGGCCGTGCAGAGCAGCCGCCACGATCGTACCCGCAAAAAGCGCGTAGATCGCGCCGCTGAGCCTCGCGTGTCTCGACTTGTAAAGGCGGCCTGACGAACTGTAGAACTTCAATTGATCGTGCAGCCACGCCTCGCCCAGGAACGCCCGCAACTTGGCAACTTCCACGCTGGTCGCGTCCAGCGCCGGTTGCATCTTCCAGACTTCCCCGAAGGCTCTCCGCAACCAGTCCTCGGAGTGGTGCCCGAGGTCCAGACGTTCGAGATCGCCCTCCCGCCGCGTGTGCAGCCCACACATAACGAGGAATAGCGCAGAACGGAATCGCTCTGCCAGAAACCTGTAGGACAGCCATCGCTCGTGCAGCCGCCAGATACGCCCGCTGAAGAAGACCGCAAGAAGAGTGACCAGGACTCCCACTTCAATCCACGCCAATCCCCTGCGCTCGGGCAGGAACAGAATCTGCGTGGCCGCAACCGCCACAGCCGCCGCGGCGAGAAGGAACGCTGCATTCCCCAGCCAGTAGTACCAGCCTTGATAACGAACGGCCAGCATATCAGCGCGGGTGTAATACGGCGCCAGCCACCCCAGGAGCGGTTGAAGGGGCAGCCCCTCAATTCCAATTTGCTCTGCAGCGGCCGCGAGCAGGCGCTCCATATCGCGCGAATGCTCGGCGAACTTTCGTGGCTCCACGGTCGCGCTGTTGTAATCACGTGTCTGAGCGAGCGGCACCTCCGCCACTGTGCGTCCGCCCAGAACCTTTACGGCCTTGTCGGTTGTTGATACCCAGGCTACCGGCTTATTCCGTTCAAGCGCGTAAGTGACAATCTCGGCCGTACCTCCATGTCCCTCCGCGCGCTCACCGTTCCACACAGCGATCATCACGTCGGATCGATCGACCACCAGCCGTCCAGCGCGATCATACGCGTCCTCGCGGGTTCCCGAGCGAGGTATCACTGTCGTCTTGACCGCTCGCGCGAGCAGTCCCTCGAACTCCCCTCGAGATTTCTCGGTGGTGAAGTCCAGGACGTAGTCTGCGGTTTCCAGGGGAAGCACAGCCTCTAGATCCGCTCCGTCCTCGTTGAGCACTTCCCTGGCGACCAAACGGTCGGCTCCCTCGGCGAGAGGCGAGACCACAGTCAGCAGGACCGAGGTGTGCTCATCGGGAGGCAGCAACGCGCGAATCTCGGTGAGCGCCCGTTGGACAGCCACCGCAAGCTGGTCTTCATCTACCAGTTGGCGATGGCCCGTCACACCCACGCGCAGCCTGAACGGCACCCTTCCCAGTTCAATCATTCGACGATCAGCCGCGGCTGACTATCACTCGTTGAGTCCTTGCGCGAAACCAACTTCTTGTGCTCTGTCCTGATGCAGCGGTCCATAACGACGAGCAGCCCGGCCTCCCGCGCGCGACGGGCAGCGTCTTCGTTCGCTATCCCCTGCTGCATCCAGATCACCTTAGCACCGATGGCGATAGCCTCGTCTACTACCGGGGGCACGTCTTCCGCCCGGCGAAAGATGTCCACCACCTCTACTGGCCCGGGCACTGAATGAAGGTCGGGATACGCTCTCTCGCCAAGCACCTCGTCTTCCGCCGGGTTCACCGGTATGATCCGGTAGCCGTGCTTCTGTAAGTACCGCGCGACGCTGTAACTCGGGCGCGACCGGTCCGACGACAGGCCGACGACGGCTATGGTGCTGAAGTCCCGCAGTATCTCGGCTTCGGTGCTCACGATTCGGCTGTGATGGACTTTACCTCAGCCTCCGCCGCTTCGTCTTCGATGGCCGCCGTGATCACCACCGGCTTTCCGACCATCGCTCCTATCGCCTCGGCCGCATCAAGGGCGCGATTAAAGCCCTCGTCGATGAGGTCGTTGCTGTTCCCGGACACGACCTGCGCAATCGGTAGCCGCTTGCCGCTGGCCTTCACCAGCACGATATCCCAGGCGCGCAGGTCAAACCCGGGCCGCGGCAGGCGTGAGGGCGCCTCGCCGAGCTGGAAGTCCTCGACCTCTATCTGCTCCACCTTCCAGAACGGCACGAGCTCCACTGTGCCGATGCCCAGCCCCATCACACCCTGCTGGAAGCGCACGGACTGTTTCGCCTTCTCGACGACGACGGCCGCCCCGATGAAGGAGTAGACGAAGCCCATTGCAGAGAACGGCGCAAGGATGACTCCGGGCACAAGCATCAGCGCGAGTACGGTCACCGAGAGGTCGTTCGCGAATAGCACGACGAGGACGAACAGCACGACGCTGATCGCGAGCCCGAGCAGGGGCCCGACGACCGCCCCGCGCTCCGGCCTCAGGTCGATGCGTTCCTCGCGGACCACGCAGACGCGGCGGTCCAGGGGAATGCGCTTCACCTCGCCGCTCATCGCACCCTCATTGTAGCGCCGTGCCACGGCCCGATTGAGCCTTATTCAAATTAGAGATGTATGAGTACCCCCGCGCAAGAGCGTCAGTAAGTCGGTATCTGGCAGCGCATTGAAGATCGCCCGCAGTTCGGCCACGATCGGTGGCTGAGCATCTTGTCCACGCCGTTCCCGCGACGTGGTAACATCGTTGTGGTGCATCGGAGCTCATACCTCCGTTGTTTCCAGCACTCAGAGTGTTCCCGCACTCTGGGTGCACTATGACTGGTGGGCCGGGGGAGAATCGAACTCACCTTGTGTGGGTTTTCGAGACCCCACTCGTGTCCAACGCCGGCCCGCCGATTCGATAAGAGAGCGGGTGCGCCTGAAACACGTGGCCCGCTCTCTGTCTTTATCTAGCCCGATTCGTCCTCCTCATCACTCGTTTCAGTCAGGAGATCGACAGCAGCCGTGACGGCCTTTACCCACCGGTCTCGTTTAGACTGACTCCATTTTCCGCTGGCCGGTAGTTGTTGCATGAGGGCCGAGATTAAGCGATAGTCCGTCTCTCCCTCACTTTGGATAACTTTGGGTGAGGGCACATGCACCTCGGACGCCACTGACTCCGGTCGGATGGTCTGGGCCCGGGCGGCGCTGGCACTCTTACTCGGAGATTCTGTCCGACGGACCCTAGCTTTACGCTGGGGCGGGCCACCTGGGATTAGTCCAGCCTCTTGGCACACGCCGAGGAATAGGGTGACCATTCTTCCCCTCTGGGCCTGAGGCTCGAAATGCCGAAACGCATCATTGATGGCGATGTCCGTGTCCTTCGCGGGGTCGACCACGGTGAAGACGTCTGCGTAGGCAGCCTTGATTACCTCTGCCAGAACGCCTTGGTACTCATCCGTACTTGCGCGTCCAATTCGCTCAAACGCTTGCGTTCGCTGGCCCTCATCATCCACAAGCCCCAGGAGGCGCAGAGAGGCCAGCGTCCGAGGTGCGTTTCCAGGCGGGATGCCGATGCGCTCTAGCTCTTGGAGAGAGAGGGGGTCGGGCAGTCCCCGTTCCCGAAGTCGCCGAATGACGGACAGGACGTTGGCGACCGGCGCGTATCCGGCGTTCTGGTTCGTTGTTGCCATCTCGTCATCTCCATTCCTTGCGTGTGACAAGATGCTATCATTACGCACACTCATGTGTCAAGTGCCCGTGGCACACGGGAATTTGTTATCGCAATTGACCGCGCAGAGGGGGTCATCTCATCATCGAGGCGAGGTGATTTCATATGGAGCAACCACGCCTAATGAAAATCAAAAATGGATGGGCTGCGGTGGGTGACGGCTGGGCGGTTCACGGGGTCACGGAGCGTGATGCACTAGAGAAATTTGAACAAGCGGAGCGCCGCCACGCGGAAATCCACAAGCGACCCCTCTACTATGAGCGTATCCGTGAGGCGGACGACGCACAATTTTGAATAAGGCTCGATTGACGCGCCTGCCGCTCCGTCATACAATCTGCGGCGAGGCACCCCAGAAGATGCGCAAAGACTTAATGGAGATCCTTGCCTGCCCGATGTGCAAGGCGCCCCTGGAACTGACGGCCGACGAAGAAAGCGGTGATGAAGTGATCCAGGGCACGCTGACCTGCACTAAGTGCTCGGAACGCTACCCGATAGAAGACCGCATCCCCAACCTGCTGCCGCCTCAGATGCGCAAGGCCGCTACGTAGGAAGTACGATGGAAGGATCACAGAGGACCGGCCTCATCATCATGATCGCTTCGGCGTTCGCCGCGGTCTTCTTCCTCTGGTCCACGATGCGTCGCAGCTACCTGGCGATCGCGGTCCCGGTGCTCAGCGCCGTCGCCGCGGTGTCCGCGCTGGCGTTCTGGATCGGTTGGACGATGTTCACGTCCGAACCCGAGGAGATGGAGGAAGACGTGGACGAAGAGGGCGCGGACGAGCCCGCCGAAGCCTCCTAGAGACGGACTTCCGTCTCCACCCCCGCGACGCCGTCCCAGCCGATGCTTTGCACCTTGATCAGACCTGCTTGGTCTACCTGCGCCGCGAGATCGCGCAAGCCCGCACCTAGGCCCTGCTGCGGGTCGTCGCCTCCGATCTCTGCCAGCGGCACGAGCACGAAGGCGCGCTCCAACAGGCGCGGGTGCGGGAGGGTCAGCTCCTCCGACTCGATCGCCTGGTCTTCGTACAGCAGGATGTCGATGTCGATGACGCGCGGGGCCCAGCGTTCGGCCGAGGGCCTGCGGCCGATCTCTTCTTCCAGCGCCTTCACGAAGCGCAACAGGGACACCGGCTCCAGCCCGGTCTCGGCTCGGCAAACGGCGTTGAAGTAACGCGGCTGCTCGGGGCCGACCGGTTTACTTTCGTAGAGAGAGGAAACCGCCTCGACGCGGCACATTCGGGTGAGACCGCGCAGGGCCATCCGCAGATTCGCCCGCCGGTTGCCCAGATTGGAGCCGAGCGCCAGGTACACACTTGCCATCACTCACCCGTGCGCGGGATAGCGAACGTAAGCCGGCCCTTCGCGATCAGACGATCGTCGTCGCGCTTGCGCGCTTCCGCCTCGCCGAAAGCGATCGTCCGCCCGAGCCGTAGCAACCGCCCTTCAACAAGGACCTCATCACCCACGCGGGCGGCGGCGAGAAAGCTCACGTTCATCTCGATCGTCGCGTGCGGGGCGGCTGCGGCCACATCCTCGCCGCGCTGCAGCCGCAGAGTGAGGCCCATCGCCGAGTCCATCAACGTCATCACGACGCCGCCATGCATAACGCCGCTCGGGTTCGTGTGTTCTTCAGCCAGCGTCAGCGCCAGCCGTACGTACCCCTCGCCCACCTCGTCGGCCCGTGCGCCGATGAAGGCGCTGAACGGACTGACCCAGACGGGGTCGTGCCCTGTCTTCGCGCTCGGCGGCTGACCTGGAGCCGCTACAGGTGCTGCGACAGCGGCGCCCGCCCGCGTCCGCGGCGGCGGGACAAGGAACGTAAAGCGTGCCTTTGATACCAGCCGGTCGTCGCCCCGCTTGCGCGCCTCCGCCTCTCCGAAGATCACGGAGCGTCCCTGCCGCAGCAGACGCCCCTCCACGACGACCGCATCCCCGGCGCGGGCGGCGCGCAAGAAGCTCGCGTTCATCTCGATGCTCGTATGGGGCTGCGCCCGATTGGCCTCCGGCCCTCGCGCTGCGGCGACAGCGGTCGCGAGGGCTTCGTCGAGCAGCGCCGTGACCACGCCGCCGTGCATCACGCCGCCGGGGTTCATGTGGTGCTCCTGTAGCTGAAGCGCGATGCGCGCGTAGCCCGCTCGCCGCTCCTCCACCTCCGCGCCGACGAGGCCGAGGAACGCGCTGCGCCGTACGGCTCCGTTATCGCCCAGTAGCGGTCCGCTCACCTGCCGCCGTCCTCGCGCCAGCCGCGAACCACGGCGTCGGACATCCGCGCGACACGCGCCATCTGCTTTACGTCGTGGACTCTGACGATGTCCGCGCCGTTCGCGATCGCTATCGCCACCGTCGCCGCTGTCCCCTCGAGCCGCTCCTCGATAGGCAGATCGCCGAGCACCTTGCCGATCGTGGACTTGCGCGAGGTTCCGATGAGAACCGGCCGACCGAGGACGCGTAGCTCGGCGAGCCGCCGCAGCATCTCCAGCGCCTGCTCGTGCGTCCAGCCGAAGTTGAAGCCCGGATCGACGATCACGTTCTCTACCGGCAGGCCCTGCTCGCGGGCGATCCGCAGGCTTTCCGTCAGGCCCAGGACGACATCGCCAATCGTGTCGCGGAACTCGCGGCCGCGCTGGTAGTGCATGGCGATGGTCGGGACGCTGGCCTCCGCGGCGACGCGGGCCACCTCCGGCTCGCGGCGGAAGCCGTGAACATCGTTAATCGCCTGCGCGCCGGCTGAGAGTGCTGCCCGGGCGACCGCGGCTTTGGACGTGTCCACGCTGACCGGGATGTCCAGCTCGCGGGCGAGGCGCTCGATCACCGGGACGACGCGCGCGATCTCCTCGTCTGCCGCGATTTCCGCGAAGCCGGGACGGGTCGACTCGCCGCCGACGTCGATGATGTCCGCGCCTTCGTCTTGCATACGCAGCGCCTGGCGGACCGCGGCGTCGATGTCCTTGCCGAGTCCGTCGCCGGAAAAGGAGTCCGGCGTGACGTTGACGACGCCCATCACGTAAGTGCGCTCACCCCAGGCGAACACACGTCCGCCAATGGTGACAGGTGTGGGGGGCGATGCCGGGATCAGTACCATATCGCTATAATTAGGGCGCTCGTCCGCCAGAGGCGGACGCACCGGATTATATCCCGAAGAACGTCTGGAGAAGGAACGTCCCGTGGACTACGCGCGACCGGAGCTGCTGGCCGATACTGAGTGGCTGGCCGCGCACCTTGACGACCCATCCCTCCGCATCGTGGACTGCGACGAGTTCCCCGCGTATCAGCGGATGCACATCAAAGGAGCGATTGGCCTACGCGTGCACCACTACCTGAAGGACGGCGGCGGCGTCCACCTTATGCCCCCGGAAGCGTTCGAGCGCGTAATGGCTTCGCACGGGATCGGCAGCGAGCACACAGTAATGGCGTACGACGGGATGGGCGGCCTGTACGCGGCGCGGCTGTGGTGGGCGCTGGACTACTACGGGCACACAGACGTTAAGGTGCTCAACGGCGGCTTCAAGAAGTGGTCCGACGAGGGACGCCCGATAACGATGGAGCAGCCGCACGTGGAGCCGGCGCCGTTCCGCGTCCACCCGGGCCCTGACAGCCTCTGCACGCTCGACGACGTGCGTGCGGCGATCGACGACCCGGACACCGTGATCTGGGACATTCGGGCGCGCGGGGAGCACACCGGCGAAGACCAGCGCCAGAACAGGCGCGGAGGGCGCATACCGGGGGCCGTGCACATGGAGTGGCTGGACCTGACGGCGCCGCCGGTGCGGTCAGGCCTCCTCCTGCCGGCGGACGAGATCGCGAGGAAACTCGAATCGATCGGGATCACGCCGGAGAAGCAGGTCCTCGTCCACTGACAGGCCGGCATCCGTGCGGCGCACGGCACGTTCCTCCTGCGGCTGATGGGCTACGACCGCGTGAAGAACTACGACGCGTCCTGGAACGAGTGGGGCAACCGCGACGACACCCCGATAGAGAGATCTTCTCAGTAACCCAGGGAGCTAGGTTTGACCGCTCCCGGCCGAGCCGTCCCCGAACCTCACCGCGAACACCCGCTGCGGGTCAACGACGCCCTTCCGCTCATCCTGAGCCGTCCGTAGCGGCAGCGGAGGATGAGTCGAAGGACCTCACCGCCCACACCCGCACCGCCTCCCCCACACCCTTCAGCGCCTGCTCCCCCCGGTCCTCGAACCGAACCCCCGCCGACGTCCGCGCCAGCGACCGCACCGTCTCCGACACCAGCACCTCCCCCGGCGCCGACATCCCGCTGATACGCGAGGCGATGTTCACCGCGCCGCCGTAGACGTTGCCGCGCCCGTCCGGGTCCTTCTCGCGTATCACATCGCCCGCGTGGAGGCCCAGGTGCAGAGGCAATCCCTCTCGGTTCCCCACCGCCGCACACGCCAGCGCGGCCTCTATCGCCTGGCGGGCGCTCGCGAACGTAGCGAGTATTCCGTCGCCCAGCGTGGGCCCCTCGATCGGCCTGCCGCCGCTCTCGCCGATGATCTTGCGCAGCGCGCCGTCGAGTTCCCGGGCCTTCACCCGGAACGCCGCGTCGCCCATCCGCTCCGTGAGCGCGGTGGAGTCCGCGATGTCTGCGAAGAGGATCGCGGTCATGCCCGAGGGCAGTTCGTGCTCCGGAGGGCCTTGGTCACCGGTTTCCCGGAAGAATGAACCAATCGCCGCGTTCACGGCCGCGTCCAAAATGACTGACGTACCTTCGATCAACGCGAGGCGGGCGTTTGGTATCGCTGCAGCAAGACCTCGCGCCACATCCACACCCAACGTTGGATAGTTACGGCGCTGCGCAACCAGCGTCGGCATCGTCAGCCCTGATAGTAAGGCGGTGGCGTCCCATTCCCTGGCCTGACGGCTGAAGGCTACGTACGTCTCGGGCGTCACGGACTCGCGCATCAGGGTAGCCCATTCACGGCGCGGCTCTTGCTGCATTTGGCCGAACGTGCCCAGCATGATCGCTTCACTGGCGAACTCCCAGTCCAGCTCAACCAAACCGATCACAGCTTCGGACGTCCGGATGTCGGATTCGGGCAGCCGCGCGTATCCGGACCAGAGGACGAGGTGGGAAAGCCGTTCCGGATGTCGCGCCGCGTATGCGATCGCGAAGATTGTGCTCGATCCCGCAGCGATAAGCCGGCACTTGTCAAGGTGAAGGTGGTCGTCGAGGGCTTCCAGGTCACTCACCATCGCTGTCAGGGAGAAGTCGGTCACGTCACGATCGGAAAGACCCGTGCCGCGCGGGTCGTAGCGAACGTACATGTTTCGCTGCGCTGCCCGCTCGTACAGTTCGCGAAGCGCGGGTATCTGCCACTCGAACTGAAGATGGTTGACCGTGACCGGAGGGATGTAAAGGACCGGAGGCCCTTGCCCCATGGCGTAGCACGCGATGTTCACCCCATCGCTCGTCTTCGCGTACTGGATGCGCGGCTCCATCACGCCCCCTCCCGCCATTTCACGTCGTACAGACGCCACTCGTCGGGAACGCCCTTCAGGGCGTGAGCTCCCCGATCCTCGAATCGAATCCCGGACCCGGCCACCAGGTCCTTCACGGTGCTCGAAACCAGTACTTCGTTCGCGCCCGCCATAGCTGCCACGCGGGCGGCGATGTGAACAGCGATGCCGCCGATATCCTCCCCCATCAGCTCGCACTCGCCGCAGTGGAGGCCGGCGCGGACATGGACGCCAAGGGTCTGGGAACCGTCGCTGATGGCGCAAGCGCAGCGGATTGCCCGGGCCGGGCCGTCGAAGGTGGCCAGGAAACCGTCGCCTGTGGTCTTCACCTCGCGGCCGCGAAAGCGGGCCATCTCTTTGCGTGCCAGGGTGTAGGAGCGTTCGAGGAGGTCGCGCCAGCGGCGGTCGCCCAGCTGGGCAGTCCGCTCCGTGGAGCCGACGATGTCAGTGAAAAGGACCGTTGCGAGCACCCGGTCGGGCTCAGGCGGGGGCCGTACGCCGGTGAGGAACTCCTGTAGTTCGGACACGACAGCATGGCCGTCCCCGAACCACGGATAGTGGTCCGCGCCGTCCAGCGTAACAACGCGGGCGTCTAGGAGATGCTCGGCGAGATACCCGCTCTGCTCTGCGAACAACCCCGACCCGCTGCGGATCACGAGGCATGGGGCCCGCACGCTGGGCAGCACGGCCCGTACGTCGATTTCGGACAGCAACTCAACCAGCGCCTGCAAGCCGCCGGGGCTGATCGACAGGCGCTCGGCGCGGGCCCAGAGCGCCCGGACCTGCGGATCGTCCGCGCGCGTCCGGCCCATTATACGGAGCGACGCTCCGGTGCCCCACAATTGGATCATCGCGCTCCCCCACTCGCGTGCCATCTCAGGTGGTGACGGGACGAACGCGAAGGTCTCGTAGAGGACGACGGCGTCGACGCGCTCGGGATAGGTCGCCGCGAAGACCAGGCTGAGTGGTCCGCCTTCCGAGACCCCAAGGAGCGTAGCGCGCTGGCTTCCCACCGCCTCCATGACCGCGCGGATGTCGTCCATCCGCTCCTCAAGGCTCGGCGCGCCGACAATGCGATCGGACAGCCCGTTCCCCCGTTTGTCGAACACGATCACGCGGGCGAAGGCGGCGAGGCCGCGCAGGAAGTCCGTGTAGCCGGGGAGCTCATGAAAGAACTCGACGTGCGAGACGATCCCGGGCACGAAGACCACGTCGCGTGGTCCTTCGCCCAGCACCTCGTAGGCGATGTTTACCCCATCGCGGGTCTTCGCGTACTGAATACGCGGCTCCATCACGCCCCTCCGCTCATCCTGAGCCGTCCGTAGCGCCAGCGAAGGACGAGTCGAAGGACCTCGTCCGATGCCTCTTCCCGCTCATCCTGAGGCTCTCGTAGGACGGGCGGAGCGACAACATTCCGCCTTCGAATCACTGTCATCTGTCCACTGTCATCTGTCATCTTCCACCGCCGCCCACACACGCACCGCCTCCCCCACCCCCTTCAACTCCTGCTCCCCGCGATCCTCGAACGTGACGCCGGCGGACGTGCGCGCCAGCGAGCGTACCGTCTCCGACACCAGCACCTCCCCCGGCGCGGACAGCCCGCTGATCCGCGAGGCAATGTTCACCGCCCCACCGTAAACGTTACTGCGCCCGTCCGGGTCCGATTCGCGGATGACATCGCCCGCGTGGACCCCGAGGTGCAGCGGTAACCCGGCCTCATCCCCAGACCTGCCACAGGCCAGCGCAGCCTCAATCGCTTGGCGGGCGCCGGTGAAGACGGCAAGGACGCCGTCGCCGAGGAGCTTGCCTTCGATAGGCGTGCCGGCGTTGTCGCGGATGATGGCGCGCAAAACGCCGTCCAGCCCACGCGCCTTCCCGCGGAAGGCGGCGTCCCCTACGCGCTCGGTGAGGGTGGTGGAGTCCGCGATGTCGGCGAAGAGAATGATGGCGGTGCCGGAGGGGAGTTCGGGCGGGGCTGCGGGCTGCTCTTCACCTTCGCGCAAGAAGGCGTCGATCGCCGGGATCCCATCATCCGTCGAGATCAGGCGGGCGTTCGGAATTCGCGACGCGAGCACCCGCATCAAATCGATGTTCGAGAGCGAGAACGACGGGCCGTGACCCACCAACGTCGGCACGTTCACGAGAGGCAAGAGATCGGTTACGTCGATCTTCTCGTTCGCGCCCACATGCAAGGTGTACGCCCGGGCCGACATCCCGGAGCGCATCACCGCGGCACTTCTATTGGCGAGATCGCTGTCCGTGAACCCCAATAAAGCGTTGGCGTAGGCAATCGTGTAGTACTCCCACTCGTCCTCCGCCATGGTGTCGGTAGCCCGCAACGCCCGCGCCGCCGGTATTAGCTTGTAGTAGTCGGACCCGTTTGCGTAGGTGGCGATGAGCAAAAGATGTGAGACGCGCTCCGGGTGTCGGACTGCGTAGGCGATGGCCACGGGACCGCCACTAATGGAGCCGTAAAGCGCGAAGCGGTTAACCCTCGCCTGTTCGATGACCGCCTCTAGGTCACGGAGGCGTCCCTCAAGAGAGAAATCCGTATTGCCGCGCTCCGAAGACCCCATCCCGCGGCCGTCATACACGACGACGCGCCAGCCCAGGCGGACAAGGGCGTCGGTGCTCTGTGCGCTGCCCGGAATACCGGACGCTAGAAGGTGGAGGTTCCCGAAGCCGTAACTCACATCCACGATCGGCGGCCCATCGCCGAACACAGCGTAGGCGATGCTTACACCATCGGACGTTGCGGCGTACTGAATCTGGGGCTCCATGACGGCGTCTATGTTAGCACCGGCGTGCGCGGTGTCAGGCCGGGAGTACGTCGCCGGCGTCGAGGTCGACGATGGCGGCGGCGCAGCGGTCGACCCACGCCGTTACAAGCGCCACGCCCCGCTCGTTGCTCAGGTCAAGCGAGCCACCGGCCATTACGGGATTGAAGAAGCCGCCCACCACCGACACGCGATAGTCGTGGAAGAGCTGGTCGAACCCGTACCCCTGGACGCCGTTTTCCAGAAGGATGTTGTGGTACATGCGCAGGATGTGCTTTTCAGTAGCCCTGCGTGCCGGCGTTTCGACGCTCCCTGCCATGAAGAAGCCGATGTCGCCGACGCCACGCCCGCGGGAGCTTAACTGCCAGTCGATGACGGCGAGCGGCGCCGAGCGGTCAGGAAGATCGAAGAATAGATTGTCCAGCCGGTAATCGCCGTGGCTGATCGTCAGGGGCGGCTCGGCGTACATGTCCAGGAGGTTGCAGATGTTTGTCGCCAGCTTCTCTCCGGTCTTCACGACTGAGGCAGGCAGCCGGTGGCCGAAGTTCGCCAGGAACGGCTCCCACGCCTCCTGGTAGCTCGTCTCCAACGACCGGTAGATTTCGCTGTTGGGGTAGGGCAGCCAGTCGAGTTCCTCGAGCCGCGGGGCGTCCCACCAGCTGGCGTGGAACTTCGCCAGCTCGCGTACAACCAGCTCGGCTTCTTCGCGCGTCGCGCCGTGCAGCTGGTCGCCGACGCGGGCGGACGTGAGATCTTCAAGTAGCAGCACAAAGTCCAGAGTTTCGGCATCGACGGCGGAGTAGTAGCAGAGCGCGCCCCTCAGAGACATGGTCGGGGCGATCTCCTCGTAGAAGCGGACCTCCACTTCGTAGATACGAAAGAGGTTAGCGATATAGCGGGTCTCCTCGCTGGTGGTCGGGAATTTCGCGATCAGCGACTGCGGCGCTTCCGGGGCCGGGGGCTCGTAAGCCAGCTCGATGCGGGTGAGCTGACCGAGCAGTCCGGCGCCTTCGCCGAGCGTGGTGCTGGTGAAGGAGACGACGCGCGAATCTGCGAGGGCGCCTCCCCGGTTCAACGCAGCCGTGAGCCATTCAACATCCAGGTCCTGCGGGCTCGTCGGGATCCGCAGTTCCGTCATGCTCTACTCTAGTTCTGCCTTGGCGTTGCGGGCGCTCACGGCAAACAGCCGCACCGCCTCCCCCCCCCCCTTCAGCGCCTGCTCCCCCCGGTCCTCGAACCCCACCCCCGCCGACGTCCGCGCCAGCGACCGCACCGTCTCCGACACCAGCACCTCACCGGGCGCCGACAGCCCGCTGATCCGCGAGGCAATGTTCACCGCCCCACCGTAAACGTTGCTGCGCCCATCCGGGTCCGATTCGCGGATGACATCACCGGCGTGGAGGCCCAGGTGCAGGGGCAATCCCTCACGGTTGCCCTGCTCCCCGCACGCCAGCGCGGCCTCTATCGCCTGGCGCGCGCTCGTGAAGACGGCGAGAACGCCGTCGCCGAGGAGCTTGCCTTCGATGGGGGTCCCCGCATTGTCTCGGATGATGGTGCGCAGAACGCCGTCCAGGTCGCGCGCCTTCTCGCGGAAGGCGGTGTCGCCGAGGCGCTCCGTGAGGGCAGTGGAGTCGGCGATGTCCGCGAAGAGGATAGCTGTCAGACCCGTGGGCAGTTCGACTCGTTGCCCGCGCTCAGGGTCAGGCTCAGCGGGAACTGGTGCGGCTGGCGGCGAAATGCCAGCCCCAGCGCTCGGGGCATATTCGCCCGTCTCCCGCAGGAACTCGTCGACGGCGCGCGGGTAATCATCAGTGGCCACCAGGCGGGCGTTGGCAATTTGGGACGCTACTGCTCTCGAGAGGTCGGCGTTTTCGGTTGCGGATGCCCTGTCCTCCACTACGAGGGTTGGCGCTTCTACGAGAGGGAGTAGATCGGTCACATCTATTTTCTCGCCCGCCTGAAGGTGCGCCAGATATGCGCTCGCCGACATCCCCGACCGGAACGCCGCGGCCAGCTCTCGCGCCAGGGCGCTATCCGCGAAGCCCGTAGCGGCGCTGGCCACAGCGAGACTGTAATACTCCCAGTCCTTCTCCGCCAGCGTGCTCATGGCCACCGCTGTGCGCGCGAACGGTACCACCTTGTAGAAGTCAGCTCCCGAAGCGAAAGTGCCGGAGAGGACGAGCTGCGATAGGCGCTGCGGATACCGGGCCGCATACGCGATAGCGACCAACCCGCCCGTCGTTCGGCCACACACGGCGAAGCGCTGCAACGCCGCGCGCTCCGTGACAGCTTCCAAATCCCGCAGCCGGGCCTCCAGGGAGAAGTCCGCGACGTCACGGTCAGAGGAGCCGGTGCCACGGTCATCGTACCTGATGACGCGCCACCCGAACGCCACAAGCCTGTCAGTTACTGAGCCAAACGGTGACGCGGGGAGCGAGGAGTACAGGTGGAGATCGCCGAAGATGCTGACCGGGAATACCACGGGCGGGCCATCCCCGAACACCGCGTAGGCGATGTTCACTCCATCACTGGTCTTTGCGTACTGGATGCGCGGTTCCATGCTGGCGTTATTCTATCGCGGCGACCGAAGGTAGTGGATGCCTTAGGTTTCCACGGGGGTGGGGTGAGGGATGTCTGGCGACGGTAAAGCCGTCCGCTATGTTCGCGGTGCGCACAGCGGCACAAGTGTCACCGACGCCTTCAGCGCCTTATGGCGAAGACCGCTGTCAATAGGCTGCTTGCCTCGGTCGCTCAGACCGCCGGCTTGATGTTCTGGTTGTGGCGGAAGAGGTTCCGCGGGTCGTACTTCGCCTTGATAGACGCCAGCCGGTTATAGTTCGCCCCGAACGCCGCCTTGATCTGAGCCGAGCCCTCATCCTCCTCACGGCCCAGTTCGTTCACGTAGCTGGCGCCCGTCGTGTATGGCGCCGCCGCTTCGCCGACAGCGCGGGCCCAGGCGATGTGTCTCGCTGGATCGTCTCCCGGCTCCCAGCCAGCGACGATGAGGAGATTGTAAGTCGCCGCCCGGTGCGGCCAGGCCGTCTCACCGCGCGCCATAGCGCCGCCCAGCGGCTGGAGGCCCACGGCGCAGTGCGCTGTGGTCGCCCGGCCGTAATGGTCGGCCATGATGTCAATAAGCTCGTCGCGGATCTCCCGCACCATCGGCCCCCGCATATAGTAATTGGGTCCGGGCGGGAACCCGCCGTCAAGTAGTGCCTGCACTTCCGTGTAGGGCATCGGAGCGATCCCATCCATCGCCGGCGGGCCGAACCTGCGCAGCGGCGCGAGGACCTCCTCTCCCTTCTCAATCGGTCCGTTGTAGCAGACGACGACGGCGATGACAGGACCGGCTTCCGGGTCCGTCAGGAGCGCGGGCATGCAGCGTAGCTCGTCCGGCATCTCGCGTTCCCAATTCTTGTAGAAGTGCAACACCTTCTTCGCCTCGGCCACCGGGTGGGCCAGAAGGCCCGCCAGCAACGTCCCCACCGGGTGAAGCCGGTACGTGAACGATGTGACGACTCCGAAGTTGCCGCCACCGCCCCGCAGGGCCCAAAAGAGGTCCGGATTCTCTTTGTCGTTCGCGTGGATCAGCCGGCCCTCAGCGGTCACCACGTCCGCTGAGAGGAGGTTGTCCGAGGCGAGGCCATACTTTCCCCCCAGCCAGCCGATGCCGCCGCCGGTGGTCAGGCCGCCGATTCCCGTGTCGGTGTTTGTGCCACCCGTCGTCGCGAGCCCATGAGCTTGAGTGGCGGCGTCGAACTCGCCCCACTTCACGCCCGGTTCGGCGGTGGCTGTCTTCGCCTGCGGGTCGACGCTGATCGCCTTCATTTCGGAGAAGTCGATCACTACTCCGTCGTCGCAGACGGCGTTGCCGGCGACATTATGGCTCCCACTTCGCACCGAGAGGATGAGAGCGTTGTCGCGGGCGAAATTTACCGCCGCAACGACGTCGGCCGCGACGGCTGGACGGACGATCAGGGCCGGGTGCCGGTCGATCATCGTGTTCCAAACGCGGCGGGCCCCGTCGTAATCGCCGTCGCCGGGGCGGATGATCCGGCCGCGGAGGCCGGACGCCAGTTCGGAGATTCTGCTTTCGCTGACAGTTGCTTCTACCATCGGGTGCCTCCTTATTCAGGACATCATGAGCGTAATTGCGCGGCCACTATAACCCGCCGCTACCGGTCGCGCTATGCGCTCCATCACTCCCCCCCCCCGACGGGCGCAGCAACGACTGTGACCCCTTTCCGCCCCCCTCCCCCTTCTTCCCGTACTAAAAAC
>CAZLDI010000002.1:0-219977 GCA_964558415.1 uncultured Dehalococcoidia bacterium | reverse complement strand
CAAAATGCAGCCTAGAAAGGAGAGCGGTGTACAGGATGTACCGAACGAGTACAACCCCTTCCCAAGACCCCGAATCGTCGCGTATGATGCAGCGCGTGCGACGCGCCCCAATTCGCACCGCCCTGGCTCTTTCGCTGGTCTGTTCAGCGATGCTTGCGGCTGCCGTTTCGCCCGTCGGCACGCGTTCAGCGGCAGCGCAGCAATCAGACGTTCGCATAACTGAACTGGACTGCAGTGGCTCGCCCGAAGCGGTCGTCATCACGAACTCAGGGGCGCAACCTGTGGACGTGTCACTGTGGAAGCTGGAGAGCGACCCTGCGCAGACAGAATCGTTCCCGCTGACGGGAGTAGGCGAGCTTTCCCCGGGTGAGTCGGTGCTGGTGGAAAGCGGTCCCGGCACGGAGGCGTCCTTCGTCTGGTCGCAGGCGCAGGTGTTCCGCGACAGCGACCCAACAGATTTCGCGCGAGTAAGAACGAACACGGGGGAGACTGCGTCGGAGGTGGCCTGCGCGGCGCCTGTGACTACAGCCCCAACGCCGGGCACGATGCCTGCAGCCGAGGCGCCGGTCGGGGGTGGTTCGCCGCTGTCACGATCAACGCCGCTCCTGGCGCTCGCCGTGACGTTTGCGGGTGGCTGGATCTCGGCCATCGGAGGCGCCATTCTCGCCATCGCGATATTCGTGCGGCCGCGGCTGCAGCCCGCATCGGGGGGGCACCCAATTACGTTCCGCGCGATGAGGAGGCGGAATCAACTCGCTCTGGACGGCAAGCGACCTGTGACCCCGAGGTTGGCTGTAGCCAGCGCCGTGGTCGTCCTGGTCGCAGCCGTCGGGGGTTGGGCGGCGATCAGAAGGGCGACCCGCCGCTAACGCAGCCTCCCCTTCCCGCGTCACATGTACAGACATGTGGCAGCCACCATCTCAGGGAGACGATCGGACCGGACGGCGCGGACCGGCTGGCAGCGCGTGGTCGTGGGACACGCCGCAGCCGAGGCGCAGACAATCCCGGCCAAGACTGCGCCCACGCATCTTCTGGCTTGCGATGGCGGTCCTCGCGATAGCAGTCCTGGCGCTGGGAACGTACATTTTCGCCACGTCTGATGACGACCCGTTGCCAACTGAGATCTCCGAGGACGTTCCAGGCGCGAGCCCGGGCGCGACGACGGTCCCGCCAGGGGCAACGGCCTCGCCCACGCCCGTGGCAACCGCGTCGCCGCAGCTGCAGGTCCTGGTCTGGTCGCGAGAGCGGCGGAGCTGGCAGGAGAATGACCTGCAGACGGACGTACCTCCCCATCGCGAGGGCGAGCACATCGGGTTTGCAGTTCAGATTACGGACCTGACAGCCGGATCCCCTCACGAGGTACGGATACACTATCAGTGCCGCACGCCAAGCGGCGGAGCGTTCGATCTCCTGGCGGGGTTCGAGGCCGCTGAGGCCGATGCTCTGAATTTGACAGGCAGATCCCGGCCGGACGCATCGATACGGTGGCCGGACAACACGGCCACTCCGTCGTCTGATGGTGATAGTCGTCTGCACCTCTGGGGTGGAACCTTCGAATCCGCTCCGACGAGTGCCGCGGCAGCGAAGCCATGCGAGGCAACCAGGGAGATCTCCTTCTCGATAACCCCACTGGCAGACGTCGTGTTCCTCATCTGGAGCGCGCGACTCGCGCCGGGCGCGGCAGCACACGAGGGGCCGATTGGACTCGAGGTTTCGGTGGACGGGCGTCTGCGCCAGATGCGGAACGTATCGCCGGAGGCGATCGCGCCCTAGGCCTTAGGGGGCGAGGCAGCGCACAAGTTCGGCGGCGTTGGCGCGCATCATTTCGGTGTAACCCACACCGGCGGGGGCGATATCCGAGTAGAGCGTGCATAGCTGCGCCCCGGTACGCGTGGCGATCTGCTGCATCACTGTCGCATCGTAGCCGTACTCGGCAAAGATGGCCGGCACACCGGTGCCTTCCACCGTCTGGGCCAACGAGTCGATCGATTCCTGGGACGGTGCCTCGCCCGGTGTGGAAACCAGGAAGCCAGCATTGGTCAGCTCAAAGCGCCGGCCGAAGTGAGCGAACGAATCATGATAGGTCAACAGCGTGCGGTTCTGTGGTGGGATCAGTGCGATCTGGCTACGAATCTCATCGGTTAAGGCCAGCAGCGAATCTCGGTAGCTGTTGAAGTTGACGTTGTAGAAGTCTGTCCTGATGCCATCGTAGATTATGAACTCATCAGCGACGATTTCAGCGTAGATGTAAGCCAGGTTCGGGTCGAGCCAGAGATGCGCGTTGTCGCCGGCCACTTCCGCAGTCAGGTCCGGAGTGCCCTGCGGCGATCGAATGTTGGAGGCAAACGGGATCACGTAAGCATCTTCGTCCCGGTTCGCCTCGATGAGGTCCCCGATGTGCGGATCGAGGCCCAGACCGTTGAAGAAGAAGAAGTCTATGCCGCGCATTCGCCCGAGGTCTGCGGAAGTGAGCTGGTAGAGATGCGGATCTGTGCTCGGCGGGACGAGGGAGATCAACTCGATATTTTCTCGCCCCGCCGCCCGGGCGAATTCCTCAAAGATGGGCAACGTCACCGCCACCTGGATTGGCAGATCGAGCTCTGAGGGTGGCCTATCAACGATCACGGGCGTGGGGGTGGTCGATGTCACGGTGAGGGGATCGGCGTCATTCGAACAACCGAGCGCGACAAGAAGCACGAGGCACGCCGAGAGGATGGCCAAGAGCTTCACGGACGTAAAGCGAGTTGACGGCGCATAGCAGACACTCCGGCCAAATGGCCGGAGTGTCATCGGCGAACGTTGCGCTTCTGCCAAAGTCAGGGTGCGTACGGGCAGGGCGGACCGTTGTACGCCTTCGCTCCTTCGAACATCGGTGGGTAGCTGGTGACCACGATAGCGAGGTCCTGGATGTTGATATCCTTGCCAAAAGCCGAGAAGGGTATCAAGTCCCAACGGACGTTGTATCCGGGATCGCCGGGATCGGTGTCGATATGGCGGACCGGCGCCACGAAACTGGCCAGGTCTGAGATGTCGATGTCGTTCGCGCTACCGCCAGTGCTATTCAGATCGAGGGGGAAACCGTTGCCGCCGCAGGGGTCATGGTCGGTGTTGGCGGCCGGTGTGAAGACGTGGTCCTCGGCGGTTTTGGTGAATCCGTCGTTGTCCTGGTCCAGAACGTACTGAGGACAGGTGGGCGCCGTTGGAGTGCCGCCCGAGCCGATCGTTTCGTTCTCGCTGACACAGACCTCGTGGAGGTGTCCGTCGCCCAGGTTGTCCAGCACGTCGCAGGAGCTGCCGATCCCGTCGCCGTCTGGATCGGCCTGATTATTGCCGGCCGCGCCGTTCGCGACGATGGGACAGTTGTCCTGGCGGTTGAGGAAACCGTCGGCATCGGCGTCGCTGTTCGCCGTGAGCGGCGTCGGATCACAGCCGCTTCCCGCCTGCAGTTGCTCCCCGGATACGAACGGGTCATCTTTGCCCGGGATACCGTCGCTATCGAAGTCATTCGTGGGGTCGGATATCCTGGGGTTCCAGATGGGTGTCGAAACGGTAGGACAACTGTCGAGCGTGTTCTCGATGCCGTCGCTATCGAAGTCGCGAATGCTGCGTCCGTAGTCAAGGAACGTGTAGGAGCCGTCGACTGATGGGTTGGTCCGGTAGACGAAGCCACCCTCGTTGACCCCCGTATCGGGATTGTTCGCGGTCAGGCCTCTATCCTGTCGTGTCACCTTGGCGTAAGAGCAGGCCTCCGAGATAACGCTGGAAGCGGCCGGCGGTGTCGGGTCTTGCTGAACGACGACCACCGGATAGCCCAGGCCGACCGGAAGGATGCCGACGCCGGGCAGATTCGTGCCAGGCTCCAGAACCAGGACATTGACGACCCGATTAATGGTGCCAAGGCTGGATGGTATGGACCCGTACGATCGCGCGCGTGGCGTCACCCCTGGATAAAGGACGTTGAGGAACGCGGGATACTTATCGATAGCGTCGACAAGCCCGTTGGCGTTGGCGTCCGAGAAGCCGGGCCAGGACGCGCTCGGGACTTTAGGGGTGTCAGCGACGGTGTCGCCCGTGTTTGTGCTGGCGTCGAAGAGATCGTAGAGAAGGGAGGTGGCGCTCGCGCAGGGACCGTTGGACACGGATTCGGACTGGGCGATAGCGATGCTGCCGACCTCGGCACCCGTGGGTACGGAGGCTCCGCTCGCGACTCCAAAAGCGCTCGGAATGAAAGATACATGCGCAGCAGTCCGGCTCTGCGGGGAGTCTACTTCGTATTCGACGGTGATGTTGGCGTTCATCGACAAGTTGGAGTTGGTCAGGGTGACCAGATAGGCCGGAGTCAGCGTGGTGGCCCGCGCCACGTCCCGAGCGCCTATGTAGAGGAGACCGGCTAGTATGACGAGACTCGCGAGCGCCGCTGCTACCTTCACTATGCACCCCCGCATACTTGTTCGAACATGGCTGTACACCGGTACCAGTTCACGATGGGTAATACCAAGGGCGGCAGGCTGCCGAGCCTTCATTGCCGCCAATCCACGGTGGCAATGACCCCCCGTGAGCTAATGCAGTTATATCATGTCATAACGCTGTTGCAGGGTTAAGGGGCAGTTAAAACCGGATAATAAATCGGTGAGAACCGCCGTCCCGGCATCAAGGCGTGGAGGGCTGCCAGGCGGAGAGGGAGCCTGCCGCGATGTCTACAAGCGCGTAGCCTTCCACCGGAAATACCCAAATTCGTGAGTTATGAGTGAAGGTCAGGTATTTGCCGTCTGGAGACGCGTCCAGGTATTCCCCACGGATATTTTGATACGTCTGCTGCTGCTGAGCCACGGTCTCGTAGACGCGGATTCGGGGCCGGAAGGCATCCGGGTCGGCATAGACCAGAATACGTCCGGCATCCAGCCATTCCGTCCACCTCTGGATAAAAAGCTGCGGCGGTGTGCTGTCGACAGCAGGGCGGATCTCCAGCCCGATGATAGGCTTCAGCCCCTGCGAGAGATCCCACAGCTGCGCCGGGCGGCCGCTCTGCGTGGCGTCTTGTGGGAGCACAACCAGGACGAGCCGGCCGTTGGGGGAGAAATACACCGGGATGCCGGCAACAGCGATCTTTCTGCCCGTGCCCACCTCATAGATCGCATCCCGATAGGCCACGCCGTTGCCGTCCGGGTGCCATGTGAGCGGGTACACGGAGTCGTCCGGTTGGATCTCAGCATCGAGGAGAGACTCCCCGCCGGCGGGTACTGAAACGACGATGGGGACGGCTTTGCCATTGGCGTCTGTGCGCAGGGCCACCAGTTGTCCACTGTTGGGTGCCCAGGCGGGTTGTATCGCGTCACTCACTCGCAGGATCTCCGCGCCTGCCGTATCTACGATGACCAGGCCAGAGCCGTCCTGAACCACGACGAGAAGCGAGTCCGGCGACCATAGAGGCGACGAGCCAGTTAGATCGAAGACGGCGGACCCATCGGGACGGAGGACGCGCACGGATTCAGCGTCCGCGCCGGCGGTAGTGGCCGCGATCAGCATGCCGTTCGGCGACCAGGCGAAATAAGTCACGCCACCGCCGTTTGTGATCGCCTGTTCCCCACTGCCGTCACCATTGATCAGGGCCAGATTGGCATCGCTTGAGATGAAGGCGATCCGGCCGGACACCGGCCCCAGGCTCGGCGTCGGCGTGACAGCCTCAGTGGGAGTCCCGGTGTCGATGGAGCTCCCTCCGCCCGTGCAGGACAAGACGAGGACGCTCATGCTGATCACCATCAGCGCTGAGATGAGATTAATCGCCTTGCGCGTCTGTTCGTTCATCCGCCCTCCCTGGGTTGCTTCCACAGTGCGAGACCATATCTCGCATATATACTACGCCAGCCTCCAGCCCCGGGCGCGCTCACGCAGCAGCGACCGGAGGGCCGCCATCGGGTATAATGCGGTGGGATGGGGTTGCACCGGCCTCGGCGCAGCCCATGGCGCCCCCGGGAAGGTGGCGCCTTTTTCTTACGCGATGACTGGTGAGCACGATGAGTAGGGCCCTCCGGGCGTGGACGAGATGGCGCGCATCGTCGATCGCCCTCGTCCTGGTTAGTCCGGCTCTCGCGGCGATGGCAGCCTGCAATGACGGCGCCGATACGTCCGAGCCGGTAGTGTCGCCGACGCCGATTGCTACTATCGGCAGACAGCCGGACGCAATCGAGGCCGGTGACGTCCTGAACGAATTCTTCGCGGCCGTCACCGACGGAGATATCAACAAGGCCTGGGCGCGCTACGCCGCCAGCATTCCCGGAACCATTGAGGATCATCGAGAAGATGTCGGATGCGGGTTCCTCGTTTTCCAGACGGAATTCCCTCGCATGCGAAAGATGTTGGAGCGACTCTCGCCACTCGAGGCTCTGAAATCGTTTGGTGTCGTCGAGGGATCCGTAACGATCGAATTCACGCTGGCCGCCGCCGATGGAGAGGACTACCTGGCGACTCTGATGCGAGTGGAGCCGGACGAGCCCTACCGGCTGCGGTTCTTCAACAGTGGAGACGTATCGATGGTCCCCGGAGCACCGGACCCGCTGCCATCTCCGGACGAGCCGCAGGGCGTGTGCGGAATATGGACCGGGGGCCGCTGAGCGCCGGTGGGCCGTAGCACCCTCCGCGAGAGTTAGCACCCGCAGTACCGACTTCTTCTTCTTGACCCATGCTCTTACGCGCCAATACGATGAAGACACATATGTTCCGGCCCTCCGCAATTGCGCGCCCAGCGGCCGCACTCCTAGCGGCCGCTCTTGTTGTCATCGGAGCTGCCTGCGGTGGCGACGATGCGCCGCAGCCCTCCGCATCGCCATCGTCAAGCGGCGTCACGCCGGGGCCCAGCGCCAGCGCTTCGCCCGGGCTCGGCCTCTTCTCTGACCGCGCGACGGACCTGCGGGGGCTGACGCCGCTGCTGACCGCCCTTGGCGAGGGAGGGGAGGACCTTCTCACGAGCGGCGCCAGCATCGCTCTCGGCGATTTCAACGACGATGGCGCACCGGATGTGCTGATCGGCGCGTCCGGCGGCGATGGGCCAGACGGCAAGCGGACTGACGCCGGAGAGGCTTACGTGATCTTCGGGCCGTTCGAAGGACGCGAGCTCGAGCTATCGAATGAGGCAGACGTGACGATCTTCGGGGCATCACCCGGAGACAACCTGGGCTTTACGGTGCTGGCGGGCGACCTGAATGACGATGGCACTGATGATATCCTCGTTGGTGCGCCGGGTGTTACCGCGGGATTCGACCTGCGGACAGACCAGGGGCGGGTGTACGTATTCTACGGGCGCGCTGAGCTCCAAGCAGAGTACGACCTGGCGGCGGATGTGTTCGACTTCACGGTTACAGGCTCGGAAGGGTTCAGCAGACTCAGCACGGGCATGGACATGGGGGACGTGAACGGCGACGGACGCACGGATCTCGTCGTGGGGTCCCCGTTCGCCGGACGGGAGCCGGGGTCGCCGCCCGGCAGCCAACGCACCGGCGTGGGTGAAGCGTACATCGTTTTCGGTCGTGATGATGATCTGGCGGGCGAGATCAACATCGCGGCGCTGCAACAGGACGTACTCATTAGCGGCAAGCAAGGCGGGCTGGAGTTCGGACAGTTCGGAACCGCAATAGCGGTGGCGGACCTGGACGACGACGGTACCGACGACGTCATTGTGGGTGCGAATCGAGAGAATGCGAGTGACGACCGCAAGGCCAGCGGCGCGGCTTACGTTTTCTTTGGTCGATCAAACTGGGACGAGCGGGTGACGATACAAGAGGACGCGCAGGATGTGACGATACTGGGGGCGGCCGCCGGCGCGCAACTGGGGTTTCCGATGAGCGTCGGGGACTTCAACGGCGACGGCGCCGACGACATCGCCATGGGCGCGCAGGTGGAGGCGAACGGCAACACCACGACGGCCGGCGCCGTGCATGTCTTCTTCGGCGGAGACGGATTCGAGGGCACGATTGACCTGGCTACGGACCAGGCGGACGTGACGGTGCGCGGTCCCGACTCGGGCGATATCATACCCTCTTCGCTGTCCGCCGCCGACCTTGATGGCGACGGTGACAGCGATCTGGCGCTGGGCAATTCGTTCTCCGGAGGGGCGCTCGGACGTCATAGCGCCGGCCTGGTGCACGTCCTGCTGGGCGACCCGTCGCTCGCGGGCGAGAAAGTGCTCTACGGCGAAGCGCTTGCTCGCCCGGTGATCGGCAAGGATCTGAACGATCAATTTGGTGCAGCAGTCGCCGCCGGCCGCGTCAGCAGCGACTCGAACGGGCTGGCGGTCGTCGCCGTGCGGGTCGACGCGTCGCAAGAACTCGCTGACACGGGCGCGGTGTATGTGGTCATCAACCCGCAATGAAACCGCTATTTCACGCCTGGTCGACCCTCCTGCTGAGTTCGGTGGTGGCTCTCGCGATGGCCTGTGGCGGCGATGATGATAGCTCGAGCGGGAGTTCGAAGCCACAAGGGTCGCCGGACTGGTCGCCGACGAGCGGGGGCATTGAAGCGATCCGCCGATACCTGCCTGGCACGGGTCTTGACGGCAAGAAAGGTGAGCTCACGGAGCCGTTCGATTGCGCGAAGCTGCCCGACGGAGACTCAGAGGGCACTTTCTGTATAGTGGACAGCGCGAGCGTGTACGCCCCAGGACTGGTGATACTCAACATCGCGCGCGTGGATTCCGCGGAATCCGGCGTGTTCCGCGACGCCTGGAGGGTCCACCTAAACCCGGGCGAAGCGGGCTGGGAGGTCACGCAGGTAGAGGACATATCGGCGGAATGAGGATGGGTGAGCGAAATGGCTGAGAGAGGCGTGCGGCGAGGGTTTGGAATCGCAGGAATGGCCTGGTTGGTGCTCGCGCTCGCGACGATCGGTTTGGCGTGCAACGGTGACGACGACGCGCCAGCCGACGGAGGGACCCCAGCGGACGCCAGCCCGACGGCAACGCAACCACCTGTGGTGGATGGGGATGTCAAATCCCTCGCGGCGGCGTATCTCGCGGGCGTCGACGGCAAGGTTACGTACACTCTGACCACCGTCAACTGGGGCTCACACCCCAACGGCGACCTCCTCGTTTACCATCAAGGGGAGTTGGAGCGGATAGACTTCGTCCGAACCGATGAGCTGGCCGTTGGGACGATCGTCATAATTAACGGGGAGAACTCCTATATCTGCACTCTGGCCGGCGCCCTGTCGTCCTGCGAGAGTACTGTTGAAGCAAATGCGCGCAGCGCCAGCATCATCTACTCCACGCCAATCGGTGAGCTACCCGACGCGTTAGTCCGCGGGGTGTCGAGCGTCACGACTTCCGCACTACCCGCCGAGTCAATAGCCGGCGTAGACGCGCAATGTTTTCAGATCAGTTCCAGCGCTCGTATCGGAGACGGTCTGCCGGGAACGGATGAGGCTAAGGCCTGCTTCGCTGAGGACGGCACCTTACTCCTTTTGAAGAGAACGGCGAAATTCAACGACCCCACGCTCCCGGACGCGACGTTCGACGTAGTCGCTAGGGCGGTGGAACCGGCCGTAGCGACCGACTTCGAACCGACGGCACCGGTGAACTGATTACGGGCTGCCGTCCGCCTGCGCGCCGACACCGACCGGAAGGCTTACTGTGAAGGTACTGCCGCGGCCGACTTCACTCTCCACGCTGATACTGCCACCGTGAGCGCGGGCGATCCTCTCCGCGATGGCGAGGCCGAGACCTGTTCCGCCAAGCATGCCTCGCTGGGTGCCTCTGAAGAAGCGCTGGAAGATGTGTGGCAGGACATCAGACGCGATACCAGGCCCCGTATCTGTCACTGCCACCTGAGCCTGCGACCCGTTTCCGGACAACGAGAGCCTGACCTGGCCGCCGTCAGGTGTGAACTTCACGGCGTTCTCGACCAGGTTTAGTACCATCTGCTTGAGCTGGTCACGGTCACCGACGACCGTCACCTGGTCCTCGTCGCCCATGCCCAACTTCACGTCCGGACGAAGGTCCCGGCTCTGCCTCAGGACCTCGAGACAAACCACGTCCAGCTCCACCAGGCGGCGCTCCGGCTCCCGGCCGGCTTCCGTGGAGGCGATATAGAGCAGGTTGGTGGTGAGCCGGATCATCCGCGACACCTCTGACGCCATGCGGTCGTAGTGCTCGCGCGTGTCCGGGCTAATGCCAGAGTCCATGAGCATGACATCCAGATTACCCTTCAGGACCGTCAACGGCGTGCGCAACTCATGTGATACGTCCATGACGAAGTGCTGCTGCTCCCGAAACGCCTTGTCAAGACGCTCCAGCATGGCGTCGAAGGTATCGGCGAGCTTGCGGACCTCTGCCGGCGCGCGGGCCGTGTGGATCCGACGCGTGAGATCGGAGGCCTCAATCTCAGCCGCGATGTCGATGACCCGCTGGAGGGGCTTCACCGCACCGCGAGAGAGCCACATGGCGAGCCCAACCGCCAGTAAGGTGGCGGCGATGCCCTCCGCGATGAGGATGATGAGAAGCGTGTTAACGGGGTCCACCACGCCCTCAGTAACACGCGCTACCTGCACGACCCCGAGCACCTCCCCGCCCACGCGCAGCGGCTCCGAGCGGACGCGATATTCTTTGTCTCCCGGCAGATCGATAGTACGCTTGAGCGTGTTGCCCGCCAGAACATCAGCCCTCTCAGAAGCCGAGAGGGCGACGTTGACTTCCTGAAACCCAGGAGAGGTCGCGATCTCGTCTCCGTCGGGTCCGCGGATGACAGAGAGGAACGGGTTGTGGCCTTCAGAGCTGCTGGCGTTGGCGTCCAGGTATTCCTGGATCCGCTGATTGTCGGCTATCCCCACGAGAAGCACCTGCGCCGTTACGAGCTCGGCGTCCGAGCCAAGCGAATCGTCGAGATCGTCGGTCAATATGCGCTGCAGGGCGAACCATACGGTCACAAAGATCAGCACCAGCGTAAGGACGAACGCGAGGATGATGCCCACAGCCAGCCGCCAGCGGATGCTGATGGACATGTCTTCTACGCCTTAATGACGTAGCCTACGCCGCGTATCGCGTGGATGAGGTCCGGCTCACCATCCGCATTCAGTTTCTTGCGCAGGTAACTGACGTACACCTTGATGGCATCGGACTCCACGTCGAAGTTGTATCCCCATACCTGCTCGAACAGCGTCTCTTTGGTTACGACCTGGCCGGCGTGGCGCGCCAGACATTCGAGCAGTTCGAACTCTCGGGCGGTCAGGTTGATCTCGCGGCCCGCCCGCGCCACTTCTCTGCTGGCAGGCTTCACTACCAGGTCGCCGACCTGGAGCACATCTGCTGCGCTGGAGCGTTGGCGACGGCGAAGGGCGACCTGAATGCGCGCCAGAAGCTCGTCAAATTCGAAGGGCTTAGTCATATAGTCGTCGGCACCGGAGCCAAGGCCCTCTACTTTGTCGCTGACGGCGTCGCGAGCGCTGAGCATGATGATGGGAAGATCGTCAGCGGCGCGCAGCCTGCGACAGACCTCCACGCCATCCATCCCGGGGAGCATCAGATCCAGGACGACGATATCCGGCAGCCGTTGTTGCGCGAAGGTCAGCGCCTGTTCCCCGCTCTGGGCCACTTCTACCTCATAGCCGTTGAAGATGAGGCCGCGCCGGATGAAATCGGCGATGTTTTGTTCGTCTTCGACTACCAGCACT
Organism: uncultured Dehalococcoidia bacterium; assembly: GCA_964558415.1. Classification (GTDB taxonomy): domain Bacteria; phylum Chloroflexota; class Dehalococcoidia; order SM23-28-2; family RBG-16-64-32; genus CAZLDI01. The sequence goes on along the minus strand of CAZLDI010000002.1, from coordinate 208,322 downwards.
CTTGCCATACTTGTGGGCTCCCGGGGCTACAGTCCTTAGTTCGATTCTAGCATCTCGCTCCGGCCTCCTAGATTGTTATGTCCACCATTATTGGGCGCCGGCGGTCACTGGCACGATTTGTTATACGCTCGCGCTCCGCCGAACATCGGTGGAGTGAACGTGACGAGGAAGGCCAGGTCCTGCAAGTTGATGGTTTCGGGTAGGACGCCGGCGCCGGGGACGATGTCCCACTTGATCGCGAACGCCGCGTCACCGGGCGAAGTGTTGAAGTGCCTGACAGGGGCGATGTAGCTGGCCAGGTCCAGGATATCCAGCTTGTTGGCGCTGGGGGGCGATACGTTGAGATCCGCCGGCCAGTTGTTGGGACCGCACGAAAGGCTCGGGCTGGTACTCAGGTAGAGTTCGACTGGATTGCTGAAGCCGTCACCGTCGTCATCAACGGGCGCTCCAGTTACCGTGGTGGTGCAGTCGATTTGTGAATATACGGGCGCGCCGGCGTCGGGCACACTTGCCGGCAGACCGGTCGCCAGGCACCGTAGCTTGCCATTTAAAGCGATCTGGAACTCTTCCAGCGTGCCAACGTTTCCGCTGGTCATGTCCTGTACACGCAGAAACCATGGCTGGGCGACGGAAGGCGGCAGCAATGGCTCGCAGGGCGAGCCTCCAAGGTGCTCATACCCCACGAGATCGTCTGCCCCATCTCCCGCGTTGGGTCCGAAGACCGCAATAGCGCAGACTGGAGTGCTGATGCTGCCGACCAGCAGGTCGACGTCAAGGTCGCCGCGATAGGTGTGGTCTATCCGGAGGTACGCGTTCGGGAAGTCAGAGATCGCGCTGAGGCTCGTCAGACCGCGGGCGGCGAAGACGGCGTCGATCGCGGCTTCGTGCGCGCCGCCGTAGAGGAGAGCGTCCGCATCACGCACGGCGGAGGCGGCCTCGTGGAGCGTCGTTAGTGGGTGAAGCATGAAGTGGCTCTCCAGGACGATGGTCAGGACGAGGTCGCGAGCGTGTTGGTCGCCGCCGAGCGCCTGGACAAGGTCCCATAGCGCGCCGCCCCAGATCAACCCGGCGCAGTGCGGCTCGGCCGGGAACGGCGGGGCGAAGCGGCAAGCATCATAGTCGGCGGGATACACTTTGGTGTTCTCGAGCTCGCGTAGACAGGGAGGCGACCCGAAGTTCGCCCATTCACTGACGCAGCTGTCACCGAACAAGGCGGCGGTCAGGAAGTCCGAGAAGCCCTCCCCCAGCGCCCACGCCTCCTCCGCCTCGTTCTCGAGACCGAATCCAAGCGCCGGGATCTGGTCATCCTGGATGGCGTGGCCGTACTCATGCACGATCACATCCGCGTCTTCGGCGGTATCCGTTAGCGAGCCGCAGGTCGTGCTGTCACCAAAATGGAGGCCGCGCGTGGCGGGGTCGTAGAAAGCGTTGCAATCGGCGAAGTAGTGCGCGTGCGCGGGCACGCTACGCGCGGCTATGGCTGCCGGGCCGGAGTAACCCAACGACTGGATTTTTCTCTGGGTGGCATCGACGTGATAGTAGACCATCACCTCTTCGAACCGGTCGTTGAGACACGGGTATACGTACGAGCCTGACAGCTCATCGGCCTGTCCAGCGGGCTTGTAGCCACCGATAATCCCCGGCGCGGTCAGGTCGACGAACTCGCCGATGAGTTTATCTTGTCCCGGCTGGATGCCAGAAAGTGGCTTCAAGATGTACTCACTGCTCAGCGACGGCTCGGTACCGGCGCTGTCGCAATGAGCGGGCGGTGGGAACGTCCCGCCGGAGCTCTTCACGGGGTTCGGATCGAACACTCTGCCCTCGTCCCAGCGAGTCAACTCAGAGTCGAACATGACCTGCCCGCTATCCGCTTCGATCGCGACAAGCCAGGTGCCCAGCGGATGCTGCAATGGAAGTACAACCTGCCAGCTGAGCACCGCTTCCTTGCCCTGACGGACATAGGCCAGCGACGTTTGCGGGTCTCCTCGCAGCCCGCCGCGTGACCCGCCCAGCGTTGAGAGAGCTATCTGAATGGCTGCCGCGGCGGGCACGGCTCGACTGTTGGGGCGGGCTCGCAGCCCGGTCTCGTACTTACTCCGAACGATGGGGCTACGAGTGGCATCTCCTGGCAGGGTAACCAGGACGCTTGAGCCCTGAACGGGAATTCCCGCGAGGGTCTGTTGGAACCTCACGTGGTCGCCCGCGAGACCGCGGCGGATGGAGGTTACCTGCAGGTCAGAGAGGTCCGGGCGCAAACCGAGCTCAGGCGCGCGCCCCCGCAGGGCATTTTGCGCGCGCGTAGTGGGGTCTTGTGGCTGAGCTGCCGCGCTCTCAGACACGGACGCGGCAACCAGAACCAGAGCAGCCAGGAGCAGCGCATATCGGATACGAAAGGTCAGGGGATTCATCAGGCTTACCCGCTATTGTACCAATAGCGCCCGGGACCCGCCCGTGAGTATGTTCAAGGGGCGTCCCTGATGGGACCGCCGCTTGCTGTTTACTGGTCGTCCGCCTCTCGGCGCTGCCCCAACGGCCGGACGGCGCTTGTGATCACTAACCCGAAGGCTGCGATAGCGCCACCGGCGACCGCCATCAGTAAGAACCAATCTCCCGGCGCCCCTCCCGTTCGCTCAGGCCTACCACCGGTCGGGGGGAACAGCTGCGGGAGAACCTCGGGGCCCTCGACCTGCAACGCAGTGACGACCGGAGGGGTCGGCGCAGGCGTCGGGGCCGGGGTCGGTTCAGGTGTGGGTACGGGCGCTGGTGCTGGCACAGTCGGAACCGGCGTTGGCCCCGGCGTGGGTATGGGCGCCTGCGTTGGCACAGGGGTCGACTCCGGCGCAGGTGTGGGTGTCGGTGTAGGCTCGGACGTCGGCGCCGGGGTCGGCGCAGGCGGCGGCGTTGGCTCGGGGGTCGGTGTAGACGTCGGTGTCGGGGTGGGTGTGGGCGCAGGCGTCGGGGCCGGGGTCGGCTCCGGCGTTGGCTCGGAGGTCGGTGCAGGCGTCGGTGTCGGGGTAGGTGTGGGCGCAGGCGTCGGGGCCGGGGTCGGCTCCGGCGTTGGCCCAGAGGTCGGTGTAGACGTCGGTGTCGGGGTGGGTGTGGGCGCAGGCGTCGGTTCCGGGGTCGGCTCCGGCGTTGGCTCTGGGGTCGGTGTGGACGTGGGTGCTGGTGTAGGCGTCGGAGTGGGGGTTGGCGTAGGCGCCGGGGTGGGGGTTGGCGTAGGCGCCGGAGTCGCAGGCGGCAGCTCGAAGAACCCCTGGGTCGACGCCATCTGGGCGCCCTGAATGTTCACGTGATATACGAAGTAGGTGTAACCGTCGATGTTGTTGAACTCGGCGTAGGTGAGTCCGTCGGCAGTGCCATCCGTCGCGATGTTCACGACGCGAACCTCGTAGTCGCCGTTTGGACCGGCCGCTGAGTCGTCATCCGGTTCGGCCGGAGATGCATCCGGGATGCCAGAACTGCCGTCCGTGACGTTAACGGCCGCCGAGTTACCTCCCGTGCAATCGCGAGGCTTGTTGCCCGATCCGTTGGTGGGGTCGTTGAACGGCTCGTTGTCGTCGTCCAGGCACAGCTGCTCGCCGCTCTGAACGGTTCCGGTGGCGGGCACTGCACGCACGCTGATCCAGAGGGTGTCAGTGTCGGCGAACTGGTAGATCAGCTCGCCGTATGCCGGTGAAACGACACCGGATGCCGACTGCGGCTTGTTGACCAGGGGCGCGCAGCTCCAGCCAGAGGGAATGTCGTCGTCGCACGCGACCGCGTTGTGGGATGCCAGCGCCGTCTCAAGTGAGCCGTTGTGGAGGGCCACGCCGGAAGAAACGAAAGCGCCGACGAGCGCTCCGGCTCCAATCAGCCAGTGCCATTTCGTGGCGCCTCTGCGCGAGTTTCGATCTGTGTTGCGGGTGCCTGCCATTTCACTCCTCCCCGGTGCGTTTAGAGAGTTAGCTGCCATCAAGTCCCATTGTCAGGGCGCGGAGTGAACAGACGGGTTAACCAAACCCGAACCCAGGTTAAGAAGCGGTGTATGGAGGGGGGGTCTGGGAAACACCCCGGGGGTGGCACAGAGCTCCACCCACCGGGGCGCTGCTTTGCTACCTGGCGTCGTCTTTTCGGCGCAGCACCCCCGTTCGCCAGGCGGTAGCAGTAGTGAGTGATCCGAAGAGGAGTAGGGCCGCGCCCAGCGCTGCGACAGTGAGCCAGGCCTGACTCGTCGGCGACTGCGCGCCACCTGTCGGTGGGAACAGCTGCGGGAGCACCTGGGGCTCCTGGAACTGGAACGTGGTGACCACCGGAGGCGTCGGAGCCGGGGTCGGCGGCGGCGTGGGCTCCGGGGTCGGCTCAGGCGTCGGAGTCGGTGTCGGCTCGGGCGTAGGCTCCGGGGTCGGCTCGGGCGTCGGCGCAGGCGTCGGAGTTGGTGTCGGCGCAGGCGTCGGTGTGGGCGTCGGAGTCGGAGCGGGTGTGGGCTGCGGGGTCGGCGCAGGCGTCGGTGTGGGCGTCGGAGTCGGCACGGGCGTAGGCTGCGGGGTCGGCGCAGGCGTCGGTGTCGGAGTAGGCGTCGGAGCTGGCGTGGGCTCCGGGGTCGGCTCAGGCGTCGGTGTGGGCGTCGGAGTCGGCGCGGGTGTGGGCTCCGGCGTCGGCGCAGGCGTCGGTGTCGGAGTAGCCGTCGGCGCTGGCGTGGGCTCCGGGGTCGGCTCAGGCGTCGGTGTCGGAGTCGGCGTCGGCATGGGCGTGGGCTCTGGGGTCGGCGTCGGCGTCGGTGTCGGTGTCGGCGTCGGCGTCGGTGTCGGCGTCGGTGTCGGCGTCGGCTCGGGTGTAGGCTCCGGGGTCGGCGCAGGCGTCGGGGTCGGTGTGGGCGTCGGGGTCGGCTCAGGTGTGGGCTCGGGCGTCGGCGCAGGCGTCGGGTCCGGTGTGGGCTCGGGCGTCGGTGTTGGTGTCGGCGTCGGCGTCGGCTCGGGTGTAGGTTCCGGGGTCGGCGCAGGCGTCGGTGTGGGGGTCGGAGTCGGCGTAGGCGTGGGTTCCGGGGTCGGCTCCGGCGTGGGAGATGGTGTCGGTGTTGGGGTCGGCGGCGGAGTGGGCGTCGGAGACGGTGTGGCGCCCTGACCGATGCCGAGCATGGGGACATCCTGCTGTCCGACGCGGATGCGCTGGTCGCCGTTTCGAGCGTCTTCGAAGACACCGTCACCATTGGAATCAAAGAAGGCGGTGGCGATTGCCGCGTGAAGATTGCCGGTAGGGCTCAGATTAAAACAAGAGAAACGAACGTCGATGCGTACGATCAGCGTCTCGCCGGCGTCCAGACCGGTGAGCTTGACGACTGCGTTGAGATGCTTTGCGCGGCTGGCTGCGACCGGGTGTCCGAAGACGGTCCCGCCGGGGCTGTAGCTTTCGCCGATCAGGACCGCGGTCTCGTTGCCGTCCAGCCCGATGTTTCCGCTCTCGCCGGTCTGGCTGGGCGGCGGGAAGTTCACCCGGCTGATGCCCACGGAAAGCACGTCTTCGTAGCCGACGCCGGCCTGGCCATTGTTCTCGGCATCGAAGTCGTAAACGATGACGGCCGTCTGGCCCGCGTCGGTGGCGCTGGCGTCCACCTCAACCTCTGTGAAGAAGACGATACGATCGCCGCAATCGAAGTCCTCAGACTCAAGCTGCTCGACGACGTCCGCGTTGATAGTGCGGTCGTCGTAGCTAAGGTCCTGGCCCTCCGCGGCGCCGATCTCGTTTCCTTCGCCGGGGCCGGCGTGCACGTACGTGGTGTCCTGCGCGCCGACGAAGTCCAGCCGAAAGTCGCCGCCTTCAGCGGAGGCCCAGCCACCGCTGAAGGCGAACAGGGCGAGGGCGGACATCAGGCTGCCCAGCGCCAGTACGGGCGCCGACCATCGCCGGATGCGCCGCCGGCTCAGTGGCTGCGAGGGCTGATTCGTGTAGCGGGTCGTAACCATGTCGCTTCTCCCGATGCGTAATATGGATCGCTGCGGTCAACACCAATTCTCACAGGGGAAAGTGAACAGGCGGGTTAACCGAAACTCAACCAAAGTAAAGAAGCAGTAAATGAACGGGCAGCCCGTCACTTGCACCAAAATCAGGAACGGGGCTCGAAAACGAGCCCCGCTCCGCTAAAGTGCGTGCCCTGGGTCAGGGTATCGCGATGGCGATCTCGCAGGAGGTGGCGCTGTCCAGGCCGCCGCTACCCACGCAGAAGTCGGTCGACGGGCCGCCGTTAAGGTCGTCGTCACCATCACTACCGATGAGCTTATCCTCACCGCTGCCACCGGATAGCTCATCGTTGCCGCTGTTGCCGATGAGCAGGTCCTTACCGGCCTCACCAAGGACGGTGTCGTTCCCGAAGCCCCCTACTACGTGATCCTTGCCGCTACCCGCGCAGACAACGTCGTCGCCGCTCAGCGCAATGACGATGTCGTCTCCGGCGCGCGCGTCGATCACATCATGGCCGGGCGTGCCGATGATGACGTCCCTATCGTTTGTACCCAAGATCGTCACGGGCAGGCCGTTGCACGTTCCCGTGGGAGGCGTGGGTGCGGGTGTCGGCGTAGGTGTTGGTGTTGGGGTTGGCGTCGGGGTTGGCGTCGGCGTCGGCGTCGGTGTAGGCGTCGGCGTCGGTGTTGGCGTTGGCGTAGGCGTAGGCGTAGGTGTCGGCGTAGGGGTCGGCGTGGGCGTCGGGGTTGGCGTTGGCGTTGGCGTCGGCGTCGGCGTCGGGGTTGGCGTCGGAGTAGGCGTTGGCGTTGGCGTTGGCGTCGGGGTTGGCGTAGGGGTTGGCGTCGGCGTCGGCGTCGGCACGACGAGACTGCTGGCCTCGATGAACACGGCGCTGTCGAGCACTTCATCGCTTGCGTCCGCTATCGCCAGCTTCATGTGGTTAGTAACGTTGGCGTTCACAGGCGCCTGACACGCCAGAACCACTGTCAGGCCGTCCATCTCAGTGTTGATCCCTCCACCCCCGTCATCAAGGTCGTTGTTGACGTAGAGGGCCGGGTTCTCCTTGGGATCGCTGCCGAACGGGTTGCCGTTGTTAATGGTGTTTATCGACACGGCGACCGCCGGATTGCCGACCGTGGCGCAGTTCATGCCATTGACGAAGAATCCAAAGACATCGTTGAAGCTGCTGTGAACAAACTCGTTGTACTCATCCGAGGAGAAGACGTAGCGAAACGCGATCTGATTGCCGGTCGGCGTGAAGTCGAACTCAAGGACCGCAGCATCGAAGGTTGTGAATCCGGACAAAGTATCCAGGGCTGAGTCGCCAGCCGTCGCGTTGACCGTGGTAATCCCATCATCCACGTTCGGTCCAACAACGTTCACGACGTCTCCCGAACTGAGGATGATCCCAGACCCGAAGCCGATGATGCCGGCACCGCCGGTAAACCGGCCCGCGGCGACGCACGCCCCTGTGTAGGTCACATTAGAGACACTGACCCCAGCACCGGCGAGGTCGTTCGCCAAATTCGCGGGCGTGACGCCGTTCAACGATTGAACGTTGAGCCCTGTCGCGGGAGTCGCCGAGGACGGGACGCAAACCGGGGTCGGTATCGGGGTGGGCGTCGGCGTGGGGGTAGGGGTAGGCGAACCCGATGGTGATGGGGTTGGGGTTGGCGTCGGTGTCGGGGTCGGGGTTGGGGTTGGCGTCGGTGTCGGTGTCGGTGTCGGTGTTGGCGTAGGCGTCGGTGTTGGTGTGGGCGTAGACGTCGGCGTGGACGTGGGCGTAGTCGTTGGCGTTGGCGTTGGTGTCGGAGTTGGTGTCGGAGTCGGTGTTGGCGTAGGCGTGGGCGTGGGGGTAGGGGTAGGTGTCGGAGTGGGTGTAGGTGTAGGCGTAGGCGTGGGGGTAGATGTCGGCGTAGGCGTGGGGGTAGGTGTCGGCGTGGGCGTTGGGGTTGGCGTCGGGGTTGGCGTGGGCGTAGGGGTGGGCGTGGGTGTGGGGGTTGGGGTGGGGGTGGGCGTCGGGGTTGGCGTTGGCGTCGGCGTAGGCGTTGGCGTCGGCGTCGGTGTCGGCGTCGGTGTCGGCGTCTCTCCGCCTGGGCATGCCTCGTTCACCGCGATGATCCCACCATTAGTCACGTGGGGATCGCGCGCCTGTCCGCTCGCGTCCAGGTGGACGTTGTCGGAGAGCACCAGGTTGTACTGGCCCATGGCCGCGCTCTGAAGGGTGGAGAACGTCAGCTTAGCCAGTGGCCCGGAACCGGACTCGCCGGCGCCCGCGCCGCTGTCGAGCAGGGCCACGTCGTAGTCGCCCGGGGGACTGCCTGGAGGCGGCTCGCCCGCGGGGAACAGGGAGCTCCCGGCGTTCGCCCGCAGCAGCAGGCCAGAGGAGTCGAACAGTTCGGCGTCCAGGTTCAGGTCCGTCGCCGCGTAGGTCAGCTTGAAGGAGAGGGCGATTATCCCGCCTGTGTCGTTAGTGGGGTCGCCGTTGCCACCGATGTCGAGGGCGGGGATGCCCCTGGCCAGGACGTGGATGTCAACGCTGTCGGGTGTCACATCCTCATCGGCATCCAGGAGGTCGTTCTCGTCGATGCGCGCGCAGGGTTGCGTCGTGCCGACGACTCCCTGAGCGGGGCAGCCGTCGTTGACCGCGGTCTCGGCGGTGTTGTTAGCGTTCAGCGGGTCGTCGTTCGTGGCGTTGGCGCACTGCGCGCCGGTCTCCGGGGTGAAGCTGTTGGCGGAGGAGACGACCGGGCAGCCGTCGTTGACGAACCCGTCGGCATCGTTGTCGGTCACGTCCGTCCCGCACGCCGTCTCACGATCGACGTTGCTCACCACATTGGCTGCGGGGTCCATGTCCAGCTGCATGGCGTCCATGCCGTCCGCGGAGCCCAGATGGCTGGCCTGAGCCGTATCGGGTATGCGCACATAGCCACCGGCGACGAGCGCCGCCAGAGCAACCAGAGCTGTTAGGAAGGTTATCCCCGCTAGCCGCAACATTGTCCAGGTCCCCTTTCCCGTCGTATCCCTCCCATTCGAGGAGCGCGTATCCCCCCGCGATCCCCACACCTTGGGCGATGTAGCACCGATTGGACGGCGGATAAGCGGCACTAATGACCCCGTTACCCGCCAGGTTTGCGATTCATATTGCGTGATGTTCTTTGAATATGTCAAGTCAGATGGCTCTGATAATCACGCAAATCCTTGGTTGTAGAAGATTATTGGTAGTGTTCGTAGCCGGCGAGGGTCTCGTCAACAGGAGAGTCAGCAAGGAAGCCTCGTACCATACAATAGGGAACACTATGCACTCAGCCATCCGAATCTGGTGTGGCGCCGGCACGGCAGCGGCGTGCCTGATGGTTCTCACGCTTGGCTGCAACGGCGACGATGAAGCGAAGCCCCCCAGCAGCAGCTCTGCGTCGCTCCCTACGGGGAACCTGCTGATGAATTCCGGGTTCGAGAGCGGGGACCGGCCCTGGACCTGCCTGGGAGGAGAACCAAGCGCGTGCTTCACGGTCAGCCAGGAGCAACAGCACACGGGTGCGTCCGCCGCGCGGCTGCGAATGCGCGATCCCGTGACGGAAGAGGGCGCCAAGGTCTACTACCTGGTCCAGGAGCTGGAAGGGGGAGAATTCCCGGAGGTCGTCCGCGGATTCTACCGCGCGGAGAACTGGATGAAAGGCACGCGCTTTCAGTACCTTCAATTCGTGATCATCGCATTCGGCCCGGAGAACTTCCCCGCTGATGCGCCGAACTATCAGATGCGGTACCCCCTGGCAGGCATCGACAGCCGCCCATTCGAGATAGGCAACGCTCACTTCGTCTTCGTGGACACTCGTGAGGACCCGGTGCAGGGAGAGTGGGTGCCGTTCGAGCTGGAGGTGAAGGCGGACTTCGAACGGCTCTGGGGACAGGCCCCGGAGGGGTTCGAGAAACTACGGTTCCTGTTTGAGGTCCGCTGGGACAACAAACTGCCGGGCGTCGGGGCGCCGGAAGCCGACGTTTACTACGATGATCTCTACGCGGGGTCGAAGTAACCGGTGCCTCACAGCCACCCTGCCATCGCCCTGATCGCGGCCGGAATTGGTGTCTCCCTGATGGCTGGCTGCGGAAGTGGAGACCCGCCCACGGCGACTCCCACGGGTGCATCTCAACCGGCGACGCAAACCGAGCGGCCTCCGGCATCCAGCACAGTGACCGCCTCTCGCATCATCGATCTGGCGACCGAGACAGCGGCGATGGTGATTCGCGGAGCAGACAGCGGTGACTTCTTCAACGACCTACCGGCGCTGGCCAGCGGGGACTTCAACGGAGACGGGCTCGACGACCTGCTGATCGGCGCCAGGTTCGGCGACGGTGCGGAGAACTCGCGGCGGGACAGCGGCGAGACGTACATCGTCCTGGGCCGCGACACGCTTCCCGGCGAGCTGGACCTCGCGTCCGGCGGCGCCGACCTCGTGATCTACGGCGGCGCGGCGAACGACCAGCTCGGGTTCTCGGGTACGCTTGCGGACGTAAACGGTGATGGCCTGGACGACGCGCTGATTGGGGCGCCGTTCGCCCTGCGGCCGGACGACCGCGCGCAGGCCGGCGCTGTGTACGTCATCCTGGGACGGGCTGACCCACCGAAAGCTATCGACCTGGCGAGCACGCCGGCAGCCTCCACGATGATAGGGGCCAGCGGGAACGCATTTCTCGGCGACTCGGTGGCGACAACCGATGTGAACCAGGACGGGACGCAGGATGTCATCATCGGCTCTACGTTCGCGCGAAGGCCGGATAACCTGCCGAACCCGGGGGCCCAGGCGGGCGCCGCGTACGTCGTATTTGGGAGCGAGTCACTGCCGCCCAGCAGAGACATGAGGAAAGGTGAGTACGACGTCGTGATCTACGGCGAGAACGACGACCCGCACTCCGACGAGTTCGGCGACCTTGTAGCCGGGGGGGACCTGAACGGGGACGGCGCCGGAGACGTCATCGTCACGGCCGAGGCTGCGGATGGCCCGGACAATGCGCGCTCGGTGGCGGCGGAAGTGCACATCATCTACGGCGCGCGCGATCTCGGCGGCGTGCTGGACATAGCCGCGGGAGACCAAGACGTCACCGTCTGGGGCGCTGAGCAGAACGATACCCTGGGCTTCAATCTGGCGGCCGGAGATGTGAACGGGGACGGTGTCGACGACCTCCTGATGAGCGCCCGCGGCGGCGACGGGCCGGGGAACGGCGTGCCGGAGGCAGGCGAAGTCCACGTCGTCCTCGGGGGAGACCTGCCGGAGACGATTGACCTGGCCGCCGGTGAGGAGGATGTCCAGTTCTACGGGCAAGACCCGGCGGACATGATAGGTTACTCCCTGGGAACGGTGGACCTGGACGGCGACGGCACCATGGAGGTGTTTATCGGAAGCGGCTTTGGAGACGGCGCGGGCAACCAGCGGGGGGAGTGCGGCGAGGTCTATGTGCTGTCCGCGAAGGACCTGTCCGGGGCCATTGTGGTGGACGGCGCGGCCCCGGACCTGGCGGTCTTCGGCGCGCTCCCAGACGACGCCTTCGGGTCGGCGATGACCACCGGCGACCTGAACGGCGACGGCCGGGTGGAGCTGGTCGTGCTGGGGCAGCGGGTGGACGGCGCTGACGCGTCGAAGGTCGATGCGGGCGCGCTGTACGTGATCACGCCCTGACCGGGTTCAGGGAGACGGCGCGCCGGTAGACTGCGGCATCGGGCCTCCCTCCTCCACGCGGCGGAACGTGCCGTCGTGCAGGTCAAGAAAGACGCTGATGCGTTTCGGTTCCGGCGCCTCAGGTGAGGAGAAGATCAGGAGCCAGTCGTCGCCTCTCGTGACGGGGCTGCAGATCGGCCAGCCGTTCTGCAGATGGGCGTCATACAGGAGCTCCAACGTCTCGGCGACGCTGGCGGTTTGCGAATCTCCGTTGTAGAACAGCCCGCGCTGTCCCCAAAAGCAGATCACGTTCTGGTTCGCGCGCCCCTCGAACCATTGCTTCACCTCCGGCTGGGTGAGCGCGACGGTGAGGGCGATGTCAGGGAGAATGATCGCTTCCCCTCCCTCCAAACGAAAGGTCACGGCGGCGCCGACGACAGCGGGCATAGTGAGAGCGCCTCCGATCACGCTAATCTCAGCGGTGATTGTGTACTCTCCCGGCGGGCCCGGGACGGGGTCCTGGTAGCTGGCCACTTGCTGGTCCCAGGCCACGCTGCCGTTCACGCGCTCGCCCGGGCCGAAGGCCTCACCCTCCGGCGCGACCGGCCCGCCGTCAGCGCTGAGGGCCTGGTCGCCGCCGATCTGGCTGAACAGCGAGAAGCTGAACGCCGACTGCGAGGGACCCGCCGGCACAGCGGCGAGCTGGTCCGAGGTGAGGTTCTCTGCCTGCGCGCTGACTCTGACGGTCTCGCCTTCCTTATACGTTGCCTTTTCGACGGATAGCTTCAGGCGAACGCCGGCGGTCTCACGGGTGACCTCGGTCTGGAGGGCGGGGGTGGGCGAACCGTCCTGCGGCGTCGCGTCGCCGTCACCATCGCAGGAGAGGCTTGCCGCCAGCAGAAGTGCGAGGGCGGGAAGCGCCGCGACGCGGAAGATGCCGCGACCGCTCACCATTCGTGGCTCGGCGGCCTCAGCAGTCCCGCGCATTTAGCGCCAGCTCGGGTAGCTGTCTTTGACGTTGGGGTCATCCAGCAGGCGGCGGACGTCGCTTCCGTCCGCGCGCATGATGTAGAGGTCGAACGAGAAGTCGTCTCTGTTCGAGGAGAAGACGATCCATTCCCCGTCCGGCGACCAGACCGGTTCGATATCAAACGATGGGTCTTTCGTGAGGTTCGTCTCTTCCCCCGTCTCGAGGTCCAGGACGTAGACCTCGTAGTTGCAGGACGCGTCCTCCGCGCGGCAGCGGCCGTCGCGGTCATCGCGGAAGACTATCTTCTTGCCGTCCGGCGACCAGTGAGGCTCGGCGTGCAGACCGCCGAGCGGCTCCTCGACCAGCACCTCCAAGCCGGAGCCGTCCGCGTTGATCGCGCAGATCCAGAACGAATTTTCGCCGCCGGAGCGCACGACCGCGCTGTAGTAGGTGATGCGGCCGTCCGGGGACCAGCCGCCGACGAACGAACCGGCGCGGCAGGGCTCAGCGGTATCAGAGGATTGCGCCGGCATGATGATGAGTTGATTGCTGCCGTCCGCGTTCATCACGGCGAGCGAGCCGGCGTCGCTGAAGGCGATGCGGGCGCCGTCCGGGGACCAGCGTGGGCTGACGTCGCCGCCGTTGCCTTCGGTGATCTGCGTGAGGTTGCTGCCGTCGGCGTCCATTACATATATATACTGGCCGCCTCCGCCGCCGTGGTTGAAGACGACCCGGGAGCGGTCCGGCGAAAGGTCGGGCTCGGTGTCGCCCAGCGGGAAGTCTGTGAGCTGCGTGACGCCGGTGCCGTCGGCGTCCATGATGTAGACGGTGGGCGAGCAGCCGGCGACGATGCGGTAGCGCACGAAGGTCAGGCGGCCGGGCAGGTCGAGGCCGGAGCCGGCTTCGGACGGCGGCGGGTCGCAGTCCTGGTCGCCGGTCGGAGGGCTGGAGGGTGTGGTCCCGTCGGAGGTGGTGGGCACCGGCGTCCCGGTTCCGTCAGCGGGGTCGTCGCCGCCGTTGCACGAGGCGAGCAGCAGCAGCGCCGCCATGGCTATAAGCACGGGGAATCCGCCGAGAAGCCGCCTCACCACGCTCCGCCTCACCGATATCTGCATCGTGAAGTCCAGCTTACGGGGGGCCTCCGACGCGGGTCAACTATGACCGTCGCGCTTATGTTATACAAAACAAGCGCTCGGTTTGGTGAAACAAGGGCGCCGGTTGTGACGCGCGTCACAGATTCTAAGGACGCCACGCGACGCCGGCTCAAATACAGTCGAAATGATTCAGAAATGTTACGTCTAGAAAAAAGAGTGTAGTCGGCGGGGGCGATAGGTAGCTAAGGAAGACATAATTACCCCCTTGACAAGCACCTACCTCAACACGATACTAGAGCCACTCCATAACATAAACAGGAGGTCCTAGGCGAAGAACGGCTAACCCGCGGCGAACTAACAATCGTCATAGCGAGCCCAAAGGGAGGGGAATTTCATGCAAGCGTCGCTTCTCCGACGTGCGCTTCCAAAGCTCATAATTGTGCTCATCGCCTTATCAGTAGGCGCTTTCCTGGCGCAGCGCGACGAACCAAGCGTCAGCGCTATGGGCAACTTCACGACTGACGGCTCGGTCACGCAGTCAAGTTACGTGGCCAGCGCCGCCACCGACTACACGACTGTGCTCTGTATTCCGGCGTCGTGTCCGGCAGTTGTGGCGGGCGAGTTCCCGCTCGCCTCGCGCACGGACATGAACTTTGCGTCAGTGGTCACGTTGCTCCCGGGCGCGGCGACCATCGCGCCCAGCCCACCGCTGGCGGGCGCCGGCGACCCCGTACTGGGTGAGGTAGTCGGCGACCTGGCGTCGGAGACGTCTCTGGGACTGAGCAACCTCTCGTGCGACGGCTACCTGCCGGTGACGTTCAACTTCATGGTCGCCTCGGCTGACAACGCAGCGGGCAACCTGGTCTACCCGTCGCCGCAGAACGAGGCGGTCGCGACGGCGGGAGCGCCCGGCACGCCTTTTGAGGCGACCGGCACGCTGATGCCGCTGCTCAGCGACAGCTACGCGATCACGGCAGGCAACGGCGGCGCCCCCGACGGCGGCGCGGGCCTCCTCAGCTCCGCGGCGCCTCCGGTCAACGGCATCGCCGTGCACGTGGAGAAGTACCCCAGCTACCTGAACACGCTGTTCAGCAGCGTGGCGCCGATGGCGCGCTACTCCGGCGGACAGATCGTTGCCAACTCCGCCGTGATCCTTACATACCTGATCTTCGCGCCGGGCGCGCTGGCCGCAGTACCCGCGCCGGACCCGCTCTACGACCTGGCGGAAGTGTCCCTGGGCTACAGCTTCTTCAGCGTGCTCCAGGACCCGACGGCTGATCCGGCGCCCAGCAGCATCTCAGACTTCTGCGGGCCGCTGAGCGTCACCTTCAACATCTACGGGCGCGCCCGTGCTAACGGTTGCCTCGGCACCGCCCTGGCGCCCTGCGCTACGGCCAACGGCATCAACAACCCGGTTGTGGGAGTGCCGAGTGGTGAAGCTCAGTGCCAGGTAGGTGAACCCCTCCCTCTCGATGACGACGGAGATACCCTGGTCAATGACGGCTGCCCGACGGCCGGCGATCTGCCGACTGCTTTCCCGGAGAGCGGGATTGCCGGCGGTTGTGCCAACGCCGTAGACGAGGCCGATGAGGACCCGGGTGCGCCAGTCGACCCGGACGACGACTTGATCAACGACGGATGCCCCGCGGGGGGACCCGTCGGCAACTTGCGCTACGAGAACCCGGCCGCGCCCGGCACGCACTTCTTCGGCGCCCTCAACACCTCGCTTCGCGACAGTGACGGCGACGGCTATGAAAACGCGCTGGACACCTGTCAGTACGCGATCAATGTAGACAACCCGCGTGACCAGGACGGCGCGGACGACGACATGCTCGACCCCATTTGCGAGCCGACCCGCGGCGCGGAAACGGGAGCGGATTGCGCTGCCGGCGAAGCCCTGCCGCTGGACGACGACGGCGACACCCTGGTCAACGACGGTTGCCCGACGGTCGGTACGTTCCCGGAGAGCGGAGTCGGTGGCTGCGCCAACTTAATCGACGAGGCCGATGAGGACCCGGGCGCACCGGTCACCGACGACGACACGGCAATCAACGACGGCTGCCCCACCCTCTTCGGCGACCTGGAAACGGATTGCGCCGCGGGCGAAGGTCTCCCGCTGGACGATGACGGCGACACTTACGTGAATGATGGCTGCGTGACGGCTGGGACGTTCCCGGAGAGCGGAGTCGCTGGCTGCGCCAACGCAATCGACGAGGCCGACGAAGACCCGGGGCCGCCGGTGACCGGCGACGACACGGCAATCAACGACGGCTGCCCCGGCGTCAACGTCATTGAGGAGGACGACAAAGACGGCGACCTGGCGTCCAACGGCGGGGTCTGGCAGAACGCGGGCGACAACTGCCCGCAGATCGCCAACCCGACGCAGACGGAGAGCGAGCGCCCCGAGCCGCCCCTCATCGGCCAGCCGCGCGGCGGCTCCAAGGCCGACACGCTGGGCGACCTCTGCGACCTTGCCGAGGTCGACTGCGCGCTCGGCGAAGCGCTGCCGCTGGACGACGACGGCGACGGCCTGGTCAACGACGGCTGCATAGCGGTCGGCGCTCCAGAGGTCGGCTGCCTGAACGTGGCGGACGACGAGGACAACCCCAACACCGCAGCCAATGAAGGCGACGGCGTCAACGACGGTTGCCCGAGCAGCAGTCGCGTGGGCAACGGCCACTTCCACAGCACGTTCGAGCTGCTGCCGGTGTGCATCCTCGGAGCGGGCGTGGTTGGCGACGTAGACGGCGACGGCTGGTGCAACCTGGTGGACGGCACCAACGGCCTGGACGACCCTGACGACACCATGGCCACGCTGACGCCGGAGCACTGGGCGACGCAGCGCGTCTTCCCGGTCCTGTCCTCCGGTTCCGGCGCCAGCCCGCCGGCCTCAGGCGAGCCGCGGCAGCCCTGCAACGACGGCCTCAACAACGACGGCGCCGGCGGCATCGACGCGCTGGAGACCGACGGCCCCGACGCGGGCACGGTGACGGACTGCAACCCGGCAAGCTGCCCGGGAGCGCCGACATGCATACTCACGTCCCCCGACACGGACGGAGACGGCAGCCCGGACGGCGTCGAGGTCTACCTGGGCACCGACCCGCTGGGGCGCTGCGAGCGTGGCAGCTCAGCCGCCCCGGGAATACCGAGCAGCGACTGGCCGATGGACCTGGGCGCTAACGGCACGTTCAGCGCGGACAGGATCAACGTGTCCGACCTGGCGAGCTACGTGGCGCCGATTCGCTACATCGGCACCAGCCCGGGCATCGTACCGTTTGACAAGCGCTGGGACATCGTCCCTGGAACCACCTTCAGTACCTGGATTAACGTACAGGACCTCTCGTTCATATCACAGCTCGCGGCGATACCGATGTTCGGCGTGAGAGCGTTCGGCGGGCCGACCTGTACGGGGTCCGCGACGCTGGGAGACTAAGGAACAGGCAGAGTTTGCCCGCCGGGCCTCAGGGTCCGGCGGGCAAACTCTCGATAAACATGCAATCATTCATTATCAAGCGGCAAGGATAGTTCACAAGGGGGTGCGGCGATGAGACGCCTCATATCGGTTTCTCTCGTTTTCGGTGTACTTCTTACCCTGGCTTTCGCCGGGCTGAGAATGCTCGAAGACGCTGGCTCGGCTAGAGCCAGTCATGCCGGCGGCATGGATCTCATGGCAATTGACATGGATCCGGACGCCACCGGCGCTAATTTAGCAGTTGGTGTTCCACCTGCGAACACCGACACAATTGTCGGCCCGATCGAGACGTGTGCGTTGCTCCGTGAGAACGGCGTAACGGACGACGACGAGGACGCGGTCGACAGAATGTACATCGACGTGGTGGCGGAAGCCACAGTGGGAATCGGCATTCCGGCGGGATTCGGGATAATCTCCTACTCGCTGGACTTCAGCTTCCCCGCCGGCTCAACCACGATCGATGCGCACACCTACAGCCCTCCGGTGGGCGGTGGGATGCTGGACCGGAACGCGGGTAGCGGTGTCTTCGACGCCAGCGACGCGGTCCCGGACGTCACCAGCCCCTTCGCGGCTGTGGCCCTGGACACGGGCCTGGGCATACCGGAGATCGGCGAAGGCTATCTGGTGCGCATCGAGCTCATCAGCAACGCGGTCGTGGTCCCGGGCGTATACCCGTTGACGCTGACGAACAACGTCCACCTGGACCCGACTTCGACAGCGTACTTCCCGGACGCCACGCAGAACGCGACGCTGGTGGTGAACTCCGCGGTCAGTGGCTTTGTCTGCCCGAGCCCGACTGACGTCAAACTGGTCGGCGCCCCGGTGGGTGGCCAGATCGTGACGTTCCCGGGCGGTATCACGGTCAGCCAGAACGTGCCGCTGATCATCGACAAGATCATCCACAACAACGGCCCGGACATCATACCGGGGGCGACGCTGACCAAGATGATCACCCTGCCGCCTAGCTGCACGCTGAACGGCCTGCCGAACGTAGGGCCCTACGTCATAGTAGTGCCGCTGCCACCGCTTCCCGTCAGCGTTCCGTTTCCGTACCAGGAGATCGATACAGTTCACTGCACGAGTCCGAGCAACCACCAGCTGATCGTGGACAACTGCATCGACAGCAACTACCCGGGCATCGACCCGATCCTTGCGAACAACTGTGCCTCGACGACCGTCCCGTTCATCGTGACGGCGGACTCTGACGTCAAGATCACGGCGCAGAGCATCACGGGCTTCCCGGCCAACAAGGCCCCGACGCTGCCGTACCCGCCGCTGCTTGTGGGCGCGGTACAGCCGTTCACGATCAACAAGACCGTCCACAACAACGGTCCTTACGGCCCGACGAGCGTGGTAATCACGCCGACGGTGTTCGTGACGAACCTCGTGGGCGGCCTGACGGCCGGGACGTGCACGCTGGTCAACACCACGGGCCCGCTCGGAGGCGCCACCAGTCTTGGCGTAAGCGCTGCGACGGGGGCCAACGAGGGCTTCACGATTTCGTGCGGCCTGGACGGCATGGGCCAGGACAGTGACGGCGACACGCTGATTGACGAAGACCGCATCGACGGCGTCAACAACGACGGCGACCTCGCCACAGACGAGGACTCCGGCTACCTGTTGCCGACAGTCTGCATCATCAACAACATCACGATCGTGCAGCCGCACGTCAATGACCCGCTCCCGGGCAACAACACCGTTGGCCCGACGTGCCAGACGATCCTGCTGGAGCGTGACTTCACGCCGACGTTCGCCGTCCTTCAGGACGAGGACGACACGCCGAGCGACCCGGGCTTCGATGGCCCGTTCCCGCTGGCAGCCGGCACACCGCCGACGGACGACGACTGTCTGCTGACACAGCCGTGTGAGCAGCTGATCGAGTACGCCATCGGCGCAGGTGGGCCCGCAGGCGGGCAGCCGCTGGCAGGCACACTGACGTTCCTGCCCGGCAACGGCACACCGACCGGCGTTTACTACATTACGCGTGGAAACGCCGACGCGGTGAGCGGCACGATTCCGAACGGGACAAGGGTGAACCGGTCCGCATTCAGCGTAACGCTGAAGCTGGGCCCGGGCGCCTCTCCCTGCTCCGTGCCCCTGGGCAGCTCAGGCTTCGACCTGTACGACGGCGCGCTTCCGGCGTCCGGAGGTGAAGGTCCCAACGACGCGACCGCACCGGCCCTGATCAGCACGGTACTCTGGCCGACACGCGTAGAGGCCAGCCCGCTCTTCCTGGCGTTCGACCCGAACGGCACGTCGGTTGCGGGCGGCGCCCCGGTCTGGGCGCGCGCCGTAAACCTGATCCCGGTCCTCAGCTCCCCGGCCAACATCATCATCTTCAACCTGGGAGCGGGCGGATGGGCTCAAGTACTGATCACGGGCGACCCGTCAGTCCCGGCCAGCGGCTCCGCGCCGCAGCCGTGCGCTCCGCTACTCGTCGCATCCGATTACCTGGGTGAGACGGGCGCGGACGACCCCGGTGGCGTGGGCGGCGGTCTGAAGGGCGTTGACGGCCCTGGGCGTGACCTGCGCACCTGCGAAGTGATCGGCACAACGCACGTGATCCTTGGTCAGTTCCAGCGCACCGACACCGGCCAGTCCGTAATCATTCCTGATCTGAACCAGTGCACCGCGGACAACGACGTGTCCGTCAGCAAGTCGGACGACCTGACGGTGAATGCGCCGATTGACACGCTGCACACGGAGACGATCACAGTCACGATCACGAACGGCAACGTACCGAGCAACGTCGCGGCGTCGCTCTCTCTGTCCGGCCCAGCGGTCTGTGACCCGCTGTTGATCCCGGAGCCCGGAGACGGCAACACCACGCCGGACGCGCTGACCGGTCCGGATGTCGTAGGCAGCACGCAGAGCACGGTGCTCAACTGGACAGAGCTGCTGATGGCCTCCAACGAGGTCCGCATTGTGACTCGCGATTACACCGTGAACTGCCCGGCCGGCGGGCCATACACTCTCCAGGTTGTTGCGAACGCGTCGTCCACATTCCCGGACAACGACATCACGAACAACCAGGCAGAGAACCACCCGGTGGTCACGGCCTGCTGCCCTGACGTCGACGGCGACGGCGTACCGAACGGCAGTGACAACTGCCCGAACGACGCTAACCCCGGCCAGGAAGACTCAGACGGTGACGGCCTGGGCGACGCCTGTGATCCCAACGACGACAACGACAACCTTGACGACGCTCTCGACGACTGTGACACCGTGGCGGAGGACGTTGACGGTATCGACGACCTTGACGGCTGCCCGGACACGGACAGCGCGATCAAGTCGGTCACCAAGCAAGCGTCGTTCAACGTAGACGTCAGCACAAGCAACTCGAAGAACATCTCGGTGGTCGTTGCGAACCAGGGCAACATCGTCGCCAGCCTCGAGGTCACGCTCCTGCTGAGGAGCCAGGTCGCGATCTGCGACGCTATCTGGATCGCACAGCCGGGCGACGGCGTGGGTGGCAGCATCATCGCTGGCACGCGCCACAGCCTGCTGACGATCATCCTGCCGGCGATGCTTCCGGGTGAAGAGCGCACAATCTCGCGCAACTACACCGTCCACTGCTTCAGCAAGTCGTTCCACGACAATGCGATCAGGTTTGAGGTCGGTGTGGCCCCGGTTTACCCGGTGCGAGAAGAGTCGGATGACGTGCTGGACAACGTGTTCAAGCAGAACATTGACATCACGGCCTACGCGGTCAGCGACGTCAAGAAGCTTGGGCTCATAATCCCCGACCCGACGTTCGATGTGAGCGAGAACGAGCCGATCATCGTGCGGTCCGTGTTCCACAACAACGGTCCGTTCGGTCCGACGACCATTCTCGACGACATCTACGCTTCGGCCCCGGCAGACTGCACAGTGCTCCCGGCGAGCATTCTCAACACGCCGGTTGTGCTGCCGGTCAGCGTGACGGTCACCGTGGACCAGTTGTTCACGATGCACTGCACCTCGCCCAGCAACCACATATTCTGCTGGAGCGACAACATCGAGCCCTATGAGACGAGCCCGATAGCCACGCTGCACGTCAGGGACCCGAACCCCAACAACAACTCAGCATCGCTGTGCATCAACAACACGGTGGTGACCAACGCCGACTCGAAGGTGACGTCGGTTGCGGTAGGCGCCCCGGCGTCTGTGCCGAAGAACACGAACTTCAACGTCACGGTGTCCAGTAACGTCCACAACAACGGCCCGTACGGACCGCTTGCTGGGACTGTCACGCTGAGCCTGACTGTTCCGGCCGACTGCACGAAGGTGCCGAACGGCAACCAGGTGGTTAACGTTAACCTGCCGGTCAGCATGGTCCAGCCCGCGAACGCCGTGTGGCTGGTGAACTGCTCCACGGCGAGCAACCACAACCTGGTCGGCACCGCGGTGCTCAGCACGAACCCCGTGCTGCACGTGAGCGACGGGACCCTGTCGAACAACACGGGCACCAACAACGCCACCACGGTTATCACGATGGTGCAGGACAAGAAGGTCTCGTCCGTCACGATCATGCAGGAGCCTCCGTTCGTTGACCTCGACGGTATTGCGCTCATCGAGGACCGGCGCGCAGCCGACCCGGGTGACGTCAATAACGACAAGGCCAGCGTGGACGTGGTCCCGGCAGTGGAGGGCGTGTCCTACGAGTTCTTCGCCAGAGTGCAGACACTGGCCAACACGGCGACCACCGCGGCGATCGTGACGATCACGTACGCCAGCAGCGATGGTTGCGTAGGCCTCAGCGGCCCGGCAGTAGTCAATGAGCCTGCAGAGAGCGCCGGCACGACGAACATCATCACGGTGCCGTTCAACGCGACGCTCAGTGTGGGTGACCCTGACCAGAGGTGCACGGTTGACGTGACGGCGACCATCTCCGGCGCCAACGCGCACGCTGTGGACACCAACCTTGGCAACAACGTTGGTACCGACACTGTGAAGCTGTGTGAGGACAACGACCAGGACGGCATCAGCGAAGCCGGCAACGGCGGTGACTGCGGTCCGCTGGACAACTGCCCCGACGACTACAACCCGGGTCAGGAAGACAGCGACGGCGACCTCATCGGCGACGCCTGCGACGACACGCCGCGGCACGATGACGGTGTCAAGTACTGTCTGAAGTTCGGCCCTGCGCCGATCAACCTGTCCGACAACGTGGGCGCCTACATGTGGGTGCTCTGCGAAATCGGCAACTTCAGCGGCCACGACGACCTCGTCGTCATCACCTCGGCGGCCAACCTGGTTCTGACCGCGCTGCCGAACGGCTGCACCAAGGCCACGGTGCTGCTGATCCCCGGTCGCGTAGACTTCGTCCTGCTCGGACCCGACCCGGTCGACAACGACGGCGACATGCTGTTCGACGAAGACCCGGCGGACCTGATCGACAACGATGGCGACACCGCTGCCGATGAGGACCCACCCGAGCCCGGTGAGCAGAAGTTCATCCTGTACCGGACGAAGTTCGAGTGCCACGCTCCGGCAGTCCAGTCAGTCCTGCCGATCTCGATCCAGGTTTGCATCGACCACGTCCAGCAGCCGCCGGACGGCGATGACAACAACCCTGCGAACGACTGTGTCACGGTGAACCAGAACATCATCGTCGGCCCGCCGCCTCCGCCATAGGAAGCAGCGAACCGGCCTAGACCGGAGAGGGGAGGGCCCGACCCCCTCCCCTCTCCGGAGAACACAACAGAATAGATGAGAACGAGAGTGGGAGGGGGTCCGCAAGTGGAGCCCCTCCCACTTTGGTTCTCATAACAAAGATTGACGAGGCGATAGGGCTCTAAAGGCAGAGCAAAAGGGGACCGGCCGAGGGGGTTAGAACATGAGGAGGCGCAAGCGAGATGAGGAACGAAACCCGGCGCGCAGGCATAGCGCCGCTCTGCCGTCTGACTCTCCTGCTCGCGGTCGTCGCGCTGGCCGTCTGGCTCGGCCCAGCCGGCAGCGATAACCCCGCACAGGCTAACAACGCAGCTTCGGTAGGAATTGACGTGAGCATCTCAGGGAACTCGGCGCTGGCTCTGGGTAGCACGACGGCGTCGACCGACATCTGCAAGGTGATCGCCCCCGGCGCGACGACCGAGGTCGACTTCTACGTGAAGGGCTTGAGCGATCTCGCCTCCTGGGACGGCTACATCAAGATCGACCCGGCGGACATCAAGTTCACGCAGCCGGGTGCCAACATAGGCAACACGAGCAGGTTCCTGCTCCAAAGTGCGCAACCGAGCCCAAATCCCGGTAACCAGGTCCAGAACACCTCGGAGGCGCTGCCCGACCCCAGCGAGACTGAGATCTACCGCGTAGGCGCCAACGACCTGAACTCCCTGCCCTCGCTTCCGGATCCCGGTCCGACACTGGGTGCTCACCAGGACGGAGTTCTGCTGCGATTGGAGATCCAAGGACAGGCCGCCGCCAACGGGTGGTCGTCCCTCCAGATTTCGCCCATCGCCACGGACATCCCCGGCGTTACGGTCGGGACAGCGCTCACCTCCACAGCAGGCACCGGCGTGGGAGACGGCGCGGACGCCGACCCATTCATCGATGCCGTAACAAACGCGGGCATCGTCGTCAGTAACTCCGGGAGCTGCGCCGAGTCCGGCGATACCGATGGGGTCCCGGACCAGTACGACAACTGCCCGAACCTGAATAACTCGGACCAGGCCAACTTCGATGGGGATTCGCTGGGCGATGCCTGCGACAACGACGATGATAACGACGGCCTGGCAGACGCCAGTGAGCCGGCTTCTCCGGCCTGCACGGCACCTACTCCAGGACACTCAGGCCAGTTCGATCCGGACTGCGACGGCGACCTGGTCTCCGACGGCAGCCTGGACTCCGACAGCCTTGGACCGATCGTTGCCGGCCCGGACAACTGCATATTGGTGCCGAACCCCACCCAGGTCAACACAGATGGCGACGCCTTCGGAGACGCCTGTGACGTGGACGCCGACAACGATGGCGTTCCGGACGCTACTGACAACTGTCCGGTGAACTTTAACCCATCACAATCGAACTTTGACCTGGTCTACGGCGACACGCAGGGCGGAGACGCCTGCGATCCTGAGGACGACGGGGACGGGTACAACGACCTGGATGAGGCCGGGACGCCCCTCTGCAACGGGATCAACAACGACACGTTCGACGACGCCGTGATAGACGACGGCTGCCCGGGTGGACCGGGACAGAGCGGCTCGTTCTCGGAAGCTCAATTCAAGATAGGCACGAATCCGCTGGACAACTGCGGGGAGCCTCACGCCTCCGGCTACAGTCAGTCATGGCCGGCTGACGTGGTGGCCACCGGGGGGTTCAGTGCGAACAAGGTGAACATCTCTGATATAGCAAGCTACATCGCGCCAATCCGGCGGTTCAACACCTCGCCCAACTCAGCCAACTTCAGCGCCCGCTGGGACGTGGTGCCGGGGTCGTCGTTCAGCAGTTGGATCAACATCGTTGACCTGTCAAATTTCGTGATCACATACCCGCTGATGTTTGGCGGCGTTCGCGAGTTTGGCGGACCAACTTGCACACCATAGCAACGTAATTTGACAGGGATATCGAAGAGATCGATTCGTGATCAACAACCGTAAGTCCGACATTCAGGAGCAGGCGCGGGCCAAAGACGCGCCTAGCTTTCCCGGCCATCGCGAGGGGGCAACGCGCGGCCTGTGCCAGGTGACGCACGGTCTGGGCCAGAGGTGGATAGCATGACTAAACAAAGGATTCGATTCTCATCCGCGATGGTCACGCTTGGCGCGGCCATCCTCCTGGCTACTGTCCTGGGGTCGGGCGGTTCTCAGGCCAGTCACTCCAGCGCAACCGTGGGCCAGCTGGCTATCGACACGAATATCAGCAACCCCGTGCCCATCGGGAACACGGCGACGGGGATCGGTCCGCTCGAATCGTGCGCGGTCATCCCGACAGTAGGGGGAACGGCGCAGGTGGACGTAGTGGTGGGCCCCGTTGGCATCCCCGCAGCGCGACCGCTGATCAGCATGGGGTGGGATATCCTTTACAACCCCAGCGTGGTGAGCATCACGGCCGAGAACCACAACTTCTTCCTGAATGCGAACGCTGGGAGCAACTTGTTCGCGGCCGGCGATGAAACCCTCGGCTTCCCAGACGCAGATGGTACGTTCAACGAGGGCACGCTGGACACCGGCCCGCTCCCCGGCAGCGCTGAGACGGGTGTGGGCGTCCTGAGCCGAATCACGATCTTCGCGGTGGGCGCAGGCAGCACGGGACTGACTTTAACTCAGTACGGGTTGGTCGACACTCAGAACGAGACCATCCCGATCCTGAACGTCGTCAACGCGACCATCATAGTCGGCGCAGGTTCCTGCGCGGACGCGGATGCTGACGGCGTTGTGGACTCATTGGACCTGTGTCCGGGCACGATCTCCGGACAGGCTGTCGACTTGAACGGCTGCTCAAACGCTCAAGTGGACCCGGACTCTGACGGCATCTGCAGCCCCACAGCGCCATCGGCTGGGCCGAGCGGTTGCACGGGATTAGACAACTGCCCCGCCGCGGCCAATGCCACCCAAACTGACACCGACGGGGACGGCCGAGGAAACGCCTGCGACCTGTGCCCCGGTACAGCCCCGGCAGCGGCCGTGGATTCGAATGGCTGCTCCGACGCGCAGGTTGACGGCGATGGAGATGGCATCTGTAACCCGGGGGCGCTCTCCACCGGACCATCGGTCTGCACGGGCTCTGACAACTGCCCTGCCGCTGCCAACGCGGGTCAAGCGGACACGGACGGCGATGGCGCCGGTGACGCCTGCGACCTCTGCCCGGGCACGTTGCCCGCGGCAATCGTCGACAGCAGCGGCTGTTCGTCGCTGCAGGTCGACCCTGACGGAGACGGAGTCTGTAGCCCGGCTGCGCCCTCCGGTGGGCCACCTCCTCCATGTACAGGAAGCGACAATTGCCCGAACAACGTGAACCCGAGCCAATCCGACTCGGACGCGGACGGCCGCGGTGACGCCTGCGACGCCTGTCCGGGGACGGCAGCGGCAGCCGTGACTGATGGCAACGGTTGCTCGGCGGATCAAGTCGATCCTGATGGTGACGGGATCTGCGACCCTGGTCGGGTCAGCACGTTCTGCACCGGCAGCGACAATTGTCCCGCGACCGCTAACAACGCCCAGACGGATTCAGACGGCGACGGCGTGGGCGACGCCTGCGATACATGCCCAGGCACCACAGGATCACCAGTTGATACGAACGGCTGCTCTCAGAGCCAGGTGGACGGCGATCTGGACGGTATCTGCGATCCGTCGGTGGCGAGCACGTTGTGCGTGGGCTCTGACAACTGCCCGATTGACGCTAACCCGGGACAGCAGGACTTTGATGGCGACGGGGCAGGCGACGCGTGCGATCCGGACGTCGACGGAGACCTTGTGCCGAACGGAGCGGATATCTGCCCGTTCACACCGATCAGCGCTATCGTCGACGTAAATGGATGCTCGCAGGCGCAGGTGGACACGGACGGTGATGGAGTATGCAATCCGAGTGCGCCACCTTCGTTCTGCACTGGAACGGACCTCTGCCCGGGGACAGCAGTCGCTGCTCCCGTGGATGTCAACGGCTGCGCTGATGCGCAAGTGGACACAGACGCCGATGGTGTGTGCGATGTGGGCGCCCCGTCCACCGGACCCTCCGCTTGCACCGGCCTTCCTACGGGCGATCTTTGCCCGGGCACTCCGGCGGCAGCTATCGTGGACGCCGCCGGATGCTCGTCCGCGCAGGTAGATGCGGACGCGGATGGCGTCTGCAACACCGGCGCTCCGTCTGCTGGGCCGGCGCCGGGATGCGTCGGAGCGGACCTCTGTCCCGCCACGGCGGCAGCAAGTCCCGTGGACGCCAACGGCTGCGCGGACGCACAGGTGGACAGTGACGCTGATGGAGCCTGCAACCCGGGCGCCCCTTCTGCCGGCCCAGCCGGCTGCACCGGCTCCGACAATTGCCCGAGCACGCCGAATGCCAGCCAAACGGACGCTGATGGTGACGGGGTCGGTGACTCTTGCGATCTTTGCCCGGGTACTGCGGCGGCAGCTATCGTGGACGCAGACGGCTGCGCGAACGCGCAGGTCGACGCCGACGCGGATGGCATCTGCGATCCGGGCGCTGCGTCGACCGGGCCCGCCGGGTGCCTGTTGGCGAACGACAACTGCCCCAACGTAGCCAACCCCACTCAACTGGATGCGGACGGGGACGGCGTTGGCAACGCCTGCGATTCGTGTCCCGGAACCGCACCTGCAGCAACAGTCGACGCTCTCGGCTGCTCGCTGGCCCAGGTGGACCCGGATGCTGACGGATTCTGCAGCCCAGCGGCGCCCTCCACGGGGCCACCGCCCGGCTGCACCGGCTCTGACAACTGTCCGACTGTCGCCAACCCAGCACAAGCCGACGCCGACGGTGACTCCGTCGGAGATGCCTGCGACCTTTGTCCGGGTACCGCCGCAGCGGCAATCGTGGATCAGAACGGCTGCACAATAGTTCAGGTAGACAGCGACGGCGACGGTATCTGCAATCCCGGTATCATAAGTGGACTCTGCAGCGGTTCCGACAACTGCCCGGCAACGCCGAACGGGCCCGCGCAGGCTGGAAACCCCCTTGTCGGCAACCAAACAGACATCGACGGCGATACTCTGGGGAACCCATGCGATCCAGACATGGATGGAGACGGACTCGGTAACATCCCGACGGACCAGTGCCCGACCTTTGCGGAGGACTACAACGGCTTTCAGGACGGGGACGGATGCCCGGATGACATCGACAACGATGGGATCGTTAGCAGCAGCGACGCGTGTCCCTTCGTCTCCGAGGACATCGACGGGCACCTCGATACAGACGGGTGTCCGGAGCCGGACAACGACTCTGACGGAATCTGTGACTTCGGTCAGACAGCCGTCAGTTGCACAGGCTCTGATAGAGGCTTCCTCTCCTTCCCCAGCAGCGGGCCTCTCGTCGACTGCCGCAGCATTCACGAAGACTATGACGCCTTCCACGATAGCGACGGGTGTCCGGAGCCGGACAACGACAACGATGGCCACCCGGACGGGAACGACTTCTGCCCCGCGACTGACTTCACCGCGGGGCTTGATGGCATAGCCGATACGGGAGACGAGCCGCTTAACGCGTTGCTTGTCCCGATTCAGACGAGGGAAGACTACGACGGCATTTCCGATGAAGACGGCTGCCACGACAGTCCGACCGACGACTACGACCTTGACGGTCTGACAGACGAAGTCGAGTACCCAACGTACGGGACCAACCCGGTAATTTCCGACACCGATGGGGATGGGGTGCTTGACGGCCCGGACAATTGCAAGCTGACGCCTAACCCAACTCAGGTGGACGCGGACGGTGATGGACTCGGGGACGAATGCGACCCGGATACCGACCAGGATGGCGTCACGGGAGCGAACGACCTATGCTCAGGCACTCCACCTGCCGCGCCCGTGGATTCCAACGGATGCTCCGCCGGACAGGTGGACGCAGATGGTGACGGCCGATGCAACCCCGGAGCACCGTCGGGAGGACCGGGCGCCTGCACGGGAACGGACAACTGTCCTGCCAACGCAAATGCGAGTCAGAGCGACGTCGACAGCGATGGCGCCGGGGACGCCTGTGACATGGATGCCGACGGAGATGGGCTGGGCAACGCCTCAGACAATTGCCCCCTGGCAGCGAACGCTGCTCAGAGTGATCTCGATTCGGACGGTGCCGGCAACGCTTGTGACGCAGACGACGACGGCGACGGAATCCTCGACGGACCCGACAACTGTCCGGCGTTGTTCAATCCGATTCAGTCCAATTTGGACAGTGACACGATGGGCGACTCCTGTGACCCCGATCTCGACGGCGATGGCGTTTGCAATCCAAGCGCTGCACCCTCAGCACCGGGCTGCACTGGCTCTGACAACTGCCCCGCAGCGTCAAACGCGGGTCAACCGAACAACGACTTTGACACGGCGGGCGACGCCTGCGACGCCGACGATGACAACGACGGGCGCAGCGATGGCGCAGACAATTGTCCGCTCGTGTCCAACTTAGATCAGGCCAATGCCGATGGTGACTCAGCTGGCAACGCCTGTGATCCAGACGACGATAATGACTCGGTTCCGGATTTCATGGACAACTGTCAGGTCAAAGCAAACACGAACCAGAATAACTGGGACGCAGATGCCCTGGGCGATGTTTGCGACGACGGTGATGGTGACGGGTTTTACGACTACGCCGAGCTCCACGTTGGGACCAGCCCCAACGCAGCGTGCGGGATCAATGGCTGGCCGTTCGACTTCGTGTCCAGCGGCCTGAGCAACAACCGCGTGGATGTCTCGGATCTCGCCTCCTTCGTTGTGCCCGTTCGTCGCCTCGACAAATCTCCCGGCGATGCAGGGTTCGGCATTAGATGGGATCTGGTACCCGGATCGGGCGGGCTGAGCAAACACGTCAACATCGCGGATCTAGCCACAGTTGTGGTCGTTCGGCCTCCAATGCTCGGCGGCGCCCTAGCTGTCAACCAGTCATGCCCTGGTGCGCCATAGAGACTCGTTAGGATCGGGATTGAGCCTGGCATGCAACGAGGGAGGCGTTTGTCACGCAGTACGCGGGAGCGTACCCTGGCGCGACTCGCTTTCTGCGGTATCTTGATCCAAGCGCCCGTGGCGGTCGCCAGGCTTGGATCAAGATACAGGTTAGGTGCCGCGCTTGCGGTGACGGCCCTGTTGGCGCTGTTGATCGTAACGAACAGACCTTCAAGTGCCAGCCATCTAGGCTCCGCGGACGGCATGGACGCCATGCAGCTGGACATGGACCCTGCAGCCAATGTCGTGAGCAACGTCGATCGCGAAACGGCGTGCGGGACGGACGTGACCGACAACGATGCCGACGGGTTCGTGAACGACGGCTGCCCGGTCGTCTCCTCCGCCAACTCCTTCACCCCGGAGACCGGTGCGCAATGCGCCAACGCCACGAACGACGACCCGCTGAACGCTAACAACACCGCCGAGACCGCGGTCAACGACGGCTGCCCCGCTCAGGGAGTCGTCGGCACGACGCAACCCTGCGCGCGCATCGACGAGAACGACCTCCTGGATGCCGATGAGGATGTGACACCCGACAGCGTTGACATCCACGTCCTGGCCAGGGGCATCCCCGCCCTCGACATCGGTGGCAACGGCGACCCCACTAACGACACAGGCGGGATAATCGCCCTCTCCTTCAAGCTGACCTACGCGGCGACGGACCTGAACCTGGACGCCGAACTGTTCGACTCCTCTGGCCTGCTGCTGCGGGCGAACGCCGGGAGCTCCCTGTTCCCCGCGGGCGAGCCGCCTCCAGGCAGTCCCCCGGGCGACTACGACGTGGCCCTGCTCGACAGCGGCGCGGGCGCCGGCGAGTCCGGTTCCGGGCCACTGGCGAGGCTGACCTTCTCCACGCTTCAGACCGCAGCCACGGGCCAGTACAACCTGGTGCTCTCCGACAACGTCCACCTGGACGCGAGCGGCACGGCGCGCGATCCCCACGTGACGGAGGGCGGCATCATCGCGGTGAACGAGGAGTGCCCAGGCGGGGAGACGCCGACACCTACCCCGACGCCGACGCCTACGCCTACGCCAACGCCTACGCCGACACCGACACCGACACCGACGCCAACGCCGACGCCAACGCCCACGCCTACCCCGACGCCTACGCCAACACCTACACCGACCCCGACCCCAACGCCGACACCTACACCTACACCTACACCTACGGGTTCACCGGAGACGACCACGCCAACGCCAACGCCAACGCCCAGTCCTACTCCCACACCGACTCCCACACCCACACCGACCCCAACGCCAACGCCAACCCCAACACCGACGCCTACGCCTACCCCTACACCGACGCCAACCCCAACACCGACGGCGACACCAACAGCGACGCCCACTGCGACTCCGGCACAAGGCCCTCACGACGTTGGAGTGAAATATTGCGTTAAGCAAGGACCGCCTCCCGTTAACCTCTCGGACTATGGCGGCGCCTACATGCACGTCCAGTGCGAGATAGGCAACTTCTCCACACATGACGACTTCGTCATCATTACCTCTCCCCCGGATCTGCTCCAATGGACGCCGCCCGATGGCTGCACTGCGGTGACCGAGCTGCTCATTCCGGGACGCGTCGACTTCGTTCTCATGGCGAGCGAGCAGAAGATGATCCTCTACCGCACCAGGTTCGAATGCCATGCTCCAGCGGTGCAAGCCGTGATACCCATATCCGTTACTGTAAGGATCGATCATCTCAACCCGGGCGACTGCACTGACGACGGCACTCCTGCGAACGACTCGGTGACGGAAAGCCAGAACATCAACGTCGGCCCGCCGCCGCCGGACACCACTCCGACCCCAACGCCCGACTCGACGCCCACGCCAACGCCTACGCCTACGCCAACGCCGGCGCCCCTGCCGACATGCACTCCTACGCCCACGCCCACACCTACACCTACACCTACACCTACACCTACACCTACTCCCACACCGACACCTACGCCTACACCTACACCAACACCTACACCCACGCCAACCCCCACGCCAACGCCAACCCCGACACCCACGCCCACACCGACGCCCACGCCCACGCCCACACCCTCCCCTACGCCGCAGCCGACGCCGACGCCGACGCCCACGCCTACGCCCACGCCTACGCCCACGCCCACGCCTACACCGACGCCCACGCCCACGCCCACACCTACACCGACGCCTACGCCCACTCCAACGCCCACTCCAACGCCCACTCCAACGCCTACACCCACGCCAACGCCAACACCGACGCCGACACCGACGCCCACGCCGACACCCACGCCCACACCAACACCGACGCCGACACCGACGCCAACGCCAACGCCAACGCCTACACCTACCCCGACGCCCACACCAACACCGACGCCCACTCCCACGCCGACTGTTAGCGCCTCGGCGTCGCCTCCGGCGTGCCCGCCGTTCTCGGGCGGCCTGACGATGGGGTACTGGAAGACGCACACGGGTCTGGACTCGCCACCGCGGGACCCGACCTATGATGATCTCCCGATCTTCCTGGGCATCGCACCGAACAACGGCTATCCGGAGGCCCTCATCTCAGATGAGCAGGACGCTCGAGACGTTTTCGACATGGCGGACTCCAGCGGAACCGGCGTGAATATGCTTCGAGCGCAGCTTCTGGCAGCGAAGCTAAACACTCTCCTGTTCCCCGGATTCAGTGACGCGCAGTTCCCCAACGGGGACACAGTTGCAGACGTTATGTCGCAGGCCGACCAGATCCTGAACGATATGGCCAACGGCATCCCCCACGACAAGGATGAGATCGTGGGGATAAAGGATCTGCTGGACGGCGCCAACAACAATGGCCACGACCGGATATTGCAGCGTTGCGGGCCCGGCACACCGACACCAACGGGCTCGCCCACTCCCACGCCAACCCCCACACCTACGCCGACGCCAACGCCCACGCCCACACCACCTCCTGGGCCGTGCCAGCCGTTCGGTGGGGGCTTGACGAAGGGCTACTGGAAGACCCACACCGGTCTCGACTCACCGCCGCGAGACAGCACCTACAACAACTTGCCCATTCTGCTCGGAGTCGCCCCGGACGATGGGGCGCCGGAGGCGCTGGTGGCCACGGAAGCAGACGCCAGGGATGTGATGAGCAACGCGAACTCCAGCGGACCAGGCTACGCGATGCTGCGCGCGCAACTGCTCGCGGCGAAGCTCAACGCGATCAAGTTCCCGGGCTTCGAAGCGGCGTCCTTTACCTCAGGAGAGGTCGTTGGAGACGTGATGAATGACGGCGACGCGATCCTCAACGATGTCGCTAACGGCGTTGGGCATACAAAGTCGGAAGTCATCGTCGTCTCTGACCTCCTGGACCAGGCGAACAACAATTCGCATGGTGGGGGCCTGGTCAGTTGTCCACAAGACCTGGTGACTGCCGCCACGATGAGCGACTACGACGGTGATGGGTTCTCCGACGAAACCGAGGGCATGCACCTTGGCACCAACGCCTCATTGCCATGTGGGTCCGACGGCTGGCCTGCTGACCTGGTGTCCGGCGGCTACCAGCCGAACACACTGAACCTCCAGGACCTCGTGAGCTTCCTGGCGCCGATCAGGCGAATCGGCGCCAGCCCGGGCGACGCAGCCTACGAAGCGCGTTGGGACCTCGTGCCGGGCGGTAGTTTCGGCGGATGGATCAACCTACAGGACATCGCAGCTTTAATCGTGGGACCGACCGCCTATCCACCGATGTTTGAGGGTGCACACGCCTTCGGTCAGACCTGCCCGACCATGGCAGACGGTGATACAGACGGCGTCATGAACGCCTATGACAACTGCCCGCAAGACTCCAACCCCGGCCAGTCCAACTGGGACGGCGATCCGCCCGGCGACGCCTGCGACGACGGCGACGGCGATGGACTCACCGACTTCGCAGAGTTCCACGTCGGCACGGACCCCGCGACCCGCTGCGGGTCAGCCGGATGGCCGTTCGATTTGGTCGGCAGCGGGATCAGCTACAACAAGGTAGACTTGCTCGATCTTGCGAGTTTCGTTGCGCCGGCCAGGCGCATGGACACTTCTCCAGGCGATGGCGGCTACGATCAGCGGTGGGATATCTCCCCCGGGAACGGCGGCTTTGGCGCGCAGATTAACCTTCAGGACATGGCACAGCTGGTAATCTCGCGGCCGCCGATGTTGAGCGGGGCGCGAGCGTTCAACCACGAATGCCCCACGCCGTAGCCGCTCCCATCGGCGGTTTGACAGGTTTCTATTGGCGAGTCCTGACGACCCGTGATACAATATCTGTACGTCGTCTTATGTTCGTCCGGCGGCGGCGGGCTGACCACCCGATGCGCTTCAACCCGAGGGGGTTGGGAGAACGCGAATAATGAGTGGTTTGCTCAGGGTGACCTGGCTGTCGGCTTCGTCTCTGCTCCTCTTAATTCCGTTTGCCCTGGCCGGTGGACACGCTGCCGCCCAGACGAGCACCACGCTCGCGATAGATGTGGACGCGGCAGGGAACACCCCAACCTCCCTTGCCGCGCGCGACCAGTGCGTCTCCGTCGCGGTGGGAAGCACGCTGCAGATCGATATTACGATCGAGGATGTGGTCGACCTCACTGCGTGGGAGGCCTACCTGACGTACGACGAGCAAGTCGTGAATATCGTCGACCGCGATGTCCAGCAATTCCTGGCCTACGAGCCGGACAGCAACGTTATCGACACGTCCAAGTCGGTCCCTGATGATGATGGGCGATACGGAGTGGGAGCCGCAGCCATCTCCCAGCCACTGGTCGGCGTTGACGGAGATGGAGTGCTTGCGCGGCTCACGCTGGAGGCGGTGGGCCCCGGCAGGACAACCCTGAGCATCAGCCCCAGCCCCACAGACATCGTCGGCCGCCCGGTGGCACCGACGGTCACTGATGTCGAGGGTCTGCAGATCGGCGATAGCGATGGAGACAGCTACTTTGACGGGCCGATACTTGACGCGGACGTGGCTGTCGGCCAGGGATGCGATGGCAGTCAGATCCTGCAAGTGGTGGGAGGAGGCGGCGGCGATGGGATACCCACGTGGGCGTTCCTCGCGGTAGTTGTTGGTGTCGTGGCGACGGTTGGATTCACCGGCGTGGCGCTGATCGCCATGAGGCGGTCCGGGTCGCACCGAACATCCTGAGCCTCCCGCCTCGCCGCGGAGTCGCTACCAGCGTGATGCGTCTCGTCATTGTAGGTACGCTTGCTACGGCGCTTGGGACTCCACTGAGCCCGGCCGGCTACGTGGGCCGAACGGACGCCGGGCCGGCGATCGCCTTGCAGGCGACGCCCAGCCTCGCATTGAGCGACGAGTGCGTGGAGGCAGACGCGGGCGACACGTTGACGGTCGACATCGTCGTCGAGTCAGCCACGAACCTCCTTGCCTGGGAGGCGTACTTTGCCTACAATCGCGACATTGTCGAAATCGTAGGCAAAGACGTCCAGATGCTTCTTGCTGAACAACAAAACACGACTATCTTCGATTTCTCAGACCCGGTGCCCAACTCCAGCGGGTACTATCGCCTGGCGGCAGCGAACCTGACTCTCGGGGCAACAGGCGCCACAGGGACGGGCGGCCTCGTGCGCTTGACGCTGGAGGCGAAGGCGCCCGGTGTCAGCTACGCGACGATCGACCGCCGCGACCTTGACGGCGACGGCGCATGGGACTTCGGCCCAACGCTGACCAGCATCCGTGGTCAACACCTGGGCGACCCGAATGGAAACGCTATATTCGACGGCGCCATCACGTCCGGCCAAATCGCCGTCGAACGGCCGTGTCTGGCGCCCGCTCCAACACCCGATCCGCAGGAGCTACCGGATGATCTGGTACCGAGCGCAGCCACTCCTGTGCCATCGACATCAGCGACGGACGGGGCGACGCCCACGCCGACGCCTGCGCCCTCCCCATCGCCGCGCCGGACGTCGCCGGCGGCAACGGCAGAACCGCCACCACCAACAGGTGGCGAAGACGTGCCCTGGTGGCTAATTGGCACTGTGGCATCCACCGCTACGCTGGCGTTGGGGTTCGCGTTCGTCGCAGTGCGCGCCGGGAGCCGGTCTTGATAGACAGGCGACTGCTGGCCTTGCTGACCCTCGCGACCGGCTTCGTGGTCGCTCTTCAGACTGCCTCAGCGGAAGAGCCGGCCCCGAGCATAGGCTTGATCGCCCTGGACCCGGTGACCGCAGGGAATGGCGCTACGCAGCTCGGACCGCGGGACGGTTGCCGGCGCGTTGAGCGCGGCGCCTTTACGGACGTTGACCTCGTCGTCGACTCGATCCCTGAAACCCGTCCCGCTATCGCCTTCCAGGTGGATGTGAAATATGACCCGCGCACTCTTGAAGTCACGGGATACGACGTGGCCTTCCTCCTGGCGTCGGTAGGCGCTTACGAGCCCTTCCCCGGCCTGAGCGATCCTTTGCCTGATCGCGACGGGTCGTTCCGAGTATCAGTTCTCGACATCGAGTCGCGGACGGATCCACCGGCGAACGTTGAGAGCGGCGCGGGGGTCCTTGCCCGGATCAGCTTTCGGGCGAAAGCGGAGGGGACGTCCCGGCTGACCGTGGACTTCAACCCGCGCGTGGGGATCTACCCGGCCGTTCAGGACATCCAGAACCAGACGATCGAGGTGAATAGTCTGGGCGGGGCGGCGTTGTCTGTAGGAAGAGACTGTCCACCCGGGGCGATGAAGCTCCGCACAGCGGACCTTCCCTCGTTCGACCAACTCTTGCGCCGTCACGGTGGAGCATCCCCATCGAACTCGCCCCACATCTCCGGGAGGACGCAATGATTCGCAGTGGAATAACGGCAGCGGCTCTAACGCTGAGCGCGATCTTCCTGGCCGGCATGTCAGCGGCGGCGGATCACTCCGCCAGCGTGATCAACCTGGTGGCGCTGGACGTCGTGAGTCAGGGGAACACCGCGACAACGCTGGGGAACCTGGACGGCTGCGTGCGGGTGGAGGTTGGGTCCACCGCCGTGGTGGACCTTGTGGTGGACGCCGTGCCGCAGGACCGACCGGTCATCGCCTTCCAGGTGGATGTGAAATACAACCCGGCGCTACTGCAAGTGACGGCCGTGAACAACGACCTGCTGCTCGCCGCAGTGGGGAGCTACTCCGGCTTCGGCGGGCTTACGGACGCGCTTCCCGACTCGGATGGCTCCTTCCGCACCTCGCTCCTGGACACCGAGTCTCGCACCGCGCCGGAGGCTAATGTAGAGCGGGGCCCCGGCGTCCTGTCTCGAATCACTTTCAGGGCGAAAGCCAATGGATCCAGCCCGCTGACTATCGGCGTCGACGCGGCGACCGGCGATTATCCGGCACTGCAAGACACGCGGAACGAAACGATAAACGTCAGTAGCATCGGCGCTGCGTCGATCTTTATCGGGCAGGACTGCACGGCCGCCGCGCAACAGCCGCAGATCGCAGGCATCCCGCCGATCGAAGAGCTGTTCACGCCGGCACCTCAAGTAACTCTGACACCGGCGCCAGGCACGGGATCGCCGGGTCCCTCTGGAGAGACTTCAGCGAGCCCTACGGACGGCCAGACGCAACAGACGACGCCGACGCCGACCATCACGGAGGCAGACGGCGGAACGTCCACGGGAGCGGTGATCGCCGTTGTGGTGCTCGCGGGCCTGGGGGCCTGCGCCCTGGGCGGGGGCGGCTGGCTGCTTTACCGGAGGTCGCAGCGGGAAGAGGCGTGATATTAGCCAATCTGTCGCTGCTTTACGGTAAGGCATTGCGCGGGGCACACGGGTTGTGGTAACAATATTGGAAACGTGCGAAAGACAGGTTCGCGGCCCGTTGCTGGCGTCCGGCGTCAGGCAGTGTGGCGGCTCGCCTTAGGAAAAAGGAGGGAATGATTTGAGGAACGCACCCCTCATACTCAGCCTCGTGACGGGGCTTCTCGTCGCGGCCGGGCTGGCGTTCGCGTTCAGCACTGGCGGCACCGAGGCGAGCCACGCGGGCGGCATGGACGCGATGTCCGTGGACATGGACATCACCGGCAACACCGCCACCGCAATCGGAGCGCAGACCTTCTGCGCGCGTATTGACGAAAACGGCGTGCAGGACGCCGACGAGACAGCCGTCGACACGGTCACCTTTGACATCACAGCCCTGACCATCCCCGTCTTCAACGACCAGGGCGACGCTAACCCTGCGAACGACGTCGGCGGCATCATCGCCTACAGCATCGTTCTTCAGTACGACGAAACCCTGCTCACGCTGGAAACTCAGGACAGCAACGGCGGCTCTAGCTTCCTACTGGGTAGTAACCCCGGCAGCAGCCTGTTCAACGCTGGACAGCCGCTGCCTGATACCGATGCATCCAACGACTGGAATGGTTCAGCTCTGGACACCGGAATGGGTGTACCTGAAGACGGAAGCGGAGTCCTCAACAGGTTGACCATCTCCTCTGAAGACTCCATAGGTTCAGTAAACCCGTTCGCCGCATACCTCGTTTTGAGTCCCGCTGACAGTGTGCACCTCGACGCCTCCGGCGGCGGCTACTCTCCGGATGCGCTGAACCTGGGCGCGATCGCCCTCAACCAGCCCTG
The DNA here is from genome assembly GCA_964558415.1 of uncultured Dehalococcoidia bacterium. Classification (GTDB taxonomy): domain Bacteria; phylum Chloroflexota; class Dehalococcoidia; order SM23-28-2; family RBG-16-64-32; genus CAZLDI01. The sequence continues at coordinate 170,069 of CAZLDI010000002.1, read as the reverse complement.
CTCGTCGGTTGGGACACCAACTCCGACGCCAACGCCACCTCCTGACAGCGACGGCGACGGCGTTCCGGACGCCAGCGACAACTGCCCGGCCAACAGCAACGCCAATCAGGCGGACGCTGACCTCGACGGCGACGGCGACGTCTGTGACAACTGCCCTAACGACCCCGACGCCACTCAGGCGGACGGCGACGGCGACGGCGTGGGCGATGTCTGCGATAACTGTCCGGCCGACAGCAACGCCAATCAGCTGGACGCTGACCTCGACGGCATCGGCGACGTGTGTGATCCGACGCCGTTCACGCCTACACCCACCCCGACACCAACGCCGGCGCCAACGACTCCCACACCAACGCCGGGACCAGCAACGCCGACCCCAACTCCAACGCCCACGCCGACACAGGCGCCTGCGGCCCTGCCGCCACTCGGTGACGCGACGGGCGGAGCGGGCGGAAGTGTATGGCTGCTGATACTCGCGGCGCTCGCTGCGGTGGCCGTCGGGACGGGCGCGTTCACGATGGAGCGCCTGCGCGCCAGACGGTAAGCAACGCCAAACAAGCTTCTAGAGCTGAGGGCCCCGGACAGTCCGTCCGGGGCCCTCAGCGTTTCGGGGGCACAGGGGGCCATATTGTCTTTCGCTTGACAATGGCCAGCGAATTCCGATATAGGTAACGGTACAGTCCGTTAGCGATAATCGCCTATCAATACCTTTGCGGACGATAAAGGAGTAAAGCGCAATGACGGGGGGATTTCGATTTACCGCCTTGCTGGCGCTCGCCATCGTAACAGCGGCCGTTATCTACGCATCTTCGCGGGACAGCGCCGCACAGACCAACGGGCCCCCGTTCGCGCCGGGTGGACTGGCCTGTCTGGAGAAGTTTGACGCCGTGGACATCAAGGCGGGACTCAACATCGGCGCCAACGAGTGCGATGGAGATCCCGCCCCGGGCGTATCGACGGACGTGCGCGGGAAGTTCTGCACGGGCTGGGATAACACCTGCAGCGTCAAGGACGCGAATCCGATCGATTCCAACTTCGGCAGCACCGCCGCCTTCGTGCCCAAGACGTTTGAGGTGCCTACCGGCAGCAGCGTCCCGATCGGAGCGCTCGTCGGCAGGCTCGGCTCGAACGCCGTCCTGGGCCTGATCAACGGACACTGCAACAGCTCGATCGACGTTCACTTCACTCTGCAAAACGCCAGCACGAACGTCAACGACACGATCGCGCCCAAGCCCGTGGGCGAGACCGACACCATGAAGCCACTGGCCCGGGACGCGGACGGCAACGGCATCCCGGACGGCATCGACAAGTATCCGAAGTTCCTCACCGCGGCGTTCGACGTTGACTTCGACAACGGCCCGGACCGCATACCCTTCACCGCGGATGACGTCAACGGGCCCGCCGCCCCGTTGCAGCCGCGCGCCCGCCTGGGCGGGTTCAGCAAGGTGCAGGGGAACTGGATCAGCCTGCACTTCCTCCTTTTCGAGCCGGGCATAACCGTTAAGGGACCCGAGGGCACGCCGATCACGCTTAACCCGGACCTCGGCTACCCGAGCATCACCGTGCTCCAGGACCCGACGGTGCCGCCGGCGCCCAGCGCGATCAGCGATTTCTGCTCCCCGCTTCGGGTTTCCAACGTCGCTTTTGGCCTGACGAGAGACAACCCCTGCACGGGCAGCCTTGCCGCCGGGAAGAACGCCAACTGCCCGTTCACCGACCCGCCGGAGGTCCCTGACACGAAGGCCCAGAACCTGGGATATCCCTTCTTCCCCTGCGAGTCCAACAACAACGTGGACGAGGACAATGACGGCGTTGTGAACGACGGCTGTCCGCAGGTCAATGCGGCGCCGGACGGCAACTGCACCGACGATATCAGCGATGACGGCGAAGACTCTTCCATCAACGACGGCTGTCCGAAGGTAGGCGCTGCCTCCGAGGGCGACCCGGTGCCTGCCACCGGTTGTTCCGGCACGCAGGAGGGCGGCTGCCTATTCCGCAAGAACCCGGCCACGGCAGGCGACTACAAGGCCGTGGTGGCCACCGGCTCCCAGAGGGACGCCGACGGGGACGGCATCGAGAATACCCTGGACGTCTGCTCGCTGAAGCCCAACGGGACGTGGAACCCGCGCGCCGCCGGCGTCGCGTCCAACCCGGCGCACACCGACACCGATAGCGACGGCATCTCTGATGTCTGCGACCCGTTCCCGAACGCGCAGAGCGGCGGTGTTAACGCGGGCTGCAAGGCCGGATACGTGGGGCTGGACGAGGACCAGGACTGCTTCTCCAACCGGGCGGACAACTGCCCGCTGGCGAACCAGCTCCAGGACCCCACCAAGAACCCCGACCAGTTCACCAACGTCCCCGTGCTCTTTGACAACGAGCCGGACGGCATCGGCAACACCTGCGACGTCACGTCGTGCGGCACCGGCTTCGCCGGCTACACGCAAGCCAACTGCGAGCTGTTCGGCGTGAGCACGAACGGGCCGGACAAGCGTGACGGCGGGTACACCATAATGTGCCTGAACCTCTTCCTGACCTTTGGCGTGGGAGCGAGCACCGCACCGGTACCGCCCGTCATCGATACAAACCCGGCCTGCGCGGTTGCACTGGCGGTGGGCCAGACCCCTACCCCGGAGCCAACCAAACCGCCGGCGATAGTAACCCCTGCCCCCGGGCAGACAACGGGCACAACGGTGCAGTGCGTTGGCGCTAACTGCGTGGGCGACACCGGCATTGGCTCGCTGGCGCCCACGGGGACCGGCCTGCCGGCCTGGGCGGCGCTGCTGGTGGCCTTCGGCGGCGCGGGCGTCGTGGCCGGGCTCGGGCTTGCCGGTTCGCGATTGATGGGACGAAAGAAGTAAGCGCATGGTTGTAAGGCGTCCAGACACACACGTGGAGAAAGGAGACTAACGAGGTGAGATTCAAGCCGCTCCTCGCCATGGGCGCCGCGTTAGGCGTGCTCGCCTTCCTGCTGGTGCTCGGCGGCTACGACACCACCAACGCGGGCACGTTCAACCCGCAGCTCGACGTCACACTAACAAGCACGGAGCCGGAGACGGCCACAGAGTTCACGGTGGACATCAAGATAGCGGAGGGGGACGTCAACTTCGGCGGCTTCCTCGCCTTCATACCACCGGATTGGGGCATCGTCCGCGGAGACGAGATCCCGATCGGCGAGCCCGTAGGAGACCTGACGGCGGTGGCGATCCTGGGGCTCGCGAACAACGCGTGCTTCAGCAAGATCGATGTGAATTTCCAGTTCCAGAACGCTACACTCAACCAGGACAACCTCGTCGATTTCGACGACCTGGACGAGCTGGGAGACCCGGGCTTCGGCGACCGCGACTTTGCCGAGGACAAAGACGGCAACACGATGCTCGACGCGATCGACCACTACCCGGACTTCTTGACGCGAGTGTTCAAGGGGCTCCAGCCGATTCGCCGCTCTGCGGGCATCACGCCGGTGGCCGGCATCCCGATCCTGCTGCAGTTCCTGGTCTTCGAGCCGGGAACGGTGTTTGACCTGCCCGGCGAGGAGTTCGAGAAGCTGATTCCGAAGGACCCGAAAGTTGGCTACCCCACGGTGACCGTGCTCCAGGCGATCGGCGACGAAGAGATTGTTCCGGAGCCGAGCGTGATCAACGACTTCTGCACGCCGCTGGTCTCCACCAACAACACGTTCGCATCAGCGATGGACGCCGACAACGACGGCGTGGCAAACATCGACGACCCGTGTCCATACGAAGATATCATTCCCAACGCCGAAGATGCGAATGGCAACGACGTCCCTGACGGTAACGACATAGACTTTGACTTCCTCGACAGCAGCTGCGACCCGAACGATGACGAGACCGTTGAAGACCAGGACGGAGACGGTGTAGACAACGAGGACGACAACTGCCCGCTGGATGAGAACCCGGCCCCCGCGGGCGCGCCGGACGCGGACGAAGACGATAAGCCGGACCAGGACGACGAGGACGCGGACGACATCGGCGACGCGTGCGATAAGAACCCGGGCGAGCGGGACGGCTATATTGACCTTTACGTCACGCCCAAGGATGGCAAGCACACGTTCACGGTGCTCTCCGCCGGCCAGCGCGACGCCGACGATGATAGTTACGAAAACAGCCTGGACACCTGTCCGCTCGCCCCGAACACCGGGAACCCACGGGAGAACATCAGCGGCGACGGCGACGGGGATGGCCTGGACGTGGCCTGTGACCCCAATGACGACCCCGCCGCCGGAGGCGGTAACTCCGATGAGGACGGCGATGGCTACGCTAACCGGCAGGACAACTGCCCGCTGAAGCCAAACGGCCAGGACCTGGACAACCAGGAAGACGATGACTTTGACCAGATCGGCAACGCCTGCGACACAGACCCGCTCCCGAACGGGGCTCTCGTTCCGGTCACCAACACGATCGACGTGTCTATCGGCACGGGTAGCGGGGCGGGCGGCCCTCCTTCAGAGGAGAAATGCGCCAACTGCTACCGCTCCGGCGACGATCCGTTCAAGGGCTGCCACAAGGGCCAGGCCGGGACGGAGTGCGCGGACGCAGACGAAGACACCGGTGAACCGAGCGACACGGGAGGCCCCACCACTAAACCGACGGATGAGGTGAAGGACGGAGAAGACGGTGGCAGCAACGTTGGCATCATCGTCGCGGCGGTGATCGCGGCGATCGTGGTACTCGGCGGCGGCGCGTTCTTCGTCATGCGACGGCGCGGCGCCTAGCAGCCAGACTCGCGCAATCGATGAATGGGGGCCGGACTGCCGGCCCCCATTCTAATTTCTCGCGCTGCGACGGTGCCCTAGCGGGCGAGGCCGGGTGCAAAAATTGAGCGCAGCAGGGCTCGCCGGCTCACGTGGTTTGCCGCCCCCCGAACGCGCTGCGCCGAGGCCTCTACGGCCGTCAGGTCAAACGGCGCTCGCAGGATAAGCTCGGCGTTGCGGTCGCTTGGTTCGAGGCCGGCTGCGCCGGGGTCGAGCTGAGGGTCGCGCCAGGCGATCTTCCGCGCCAGGCTTGCCAGCAGCGCCTCGTTCACGCCGTCGCCCTCGGTCGGGTCCACGGCATCGCCGGGGACTGCGGGCGCCGCGCTATCGTAGGCGGTGCTGAAGATGGAGAGCGTGCCGTCTGCGTTGTCGGTTATCTCGAGCAACCGGCTCTGCGCCGGATAGTCCAGCGGCGAGGCGGTGGTCACCTCCCAGAGCCCGCCCGATTCACGAGCCGGGTCCGGCCGGGCGTTGATTCGCTGTTGCAGCTGGTGGCCGGCGACATGAAGAACCACGTTGGGGAAGCGATGCAGCAGGTCCTCCAGCTGTTGACCCCGCACCCGCTCCTCCTGCGTTGCCGGATCCGGAAACGGATTGGTCAGCGCATCCAGTCCGTGGTGGCTGACGACGACGATCAGTCTGTCCGCCGCTGCTGAAGTCACGGCGCGCCCGGCGGCATCGATGTAAGTGGCGCTGAGGGCCTCAAGCTGCTCCTCGAGCCAGGCGAATTGAGCGGCGTCGATGCTGCCGGCGGAGAAACCGCCCGGATTGACCGTGTCCAGGACGATGAACGTCACGGGCCCGTACGCGAAGGTGTAGTAGGCGGTTCCACTCCGGCGGTTGTCCTCGCTGAAGCCGTGGCCGGGAGGGCCGGGCGAGTCAGCGGTCTTGAAGTGCTCGCTCACCCAGTCGGCGCGGCTGAGGATACGTCTGGCGGGGTCGGCGCCAACGGTACCCACTATCGTGTCGGGATCGCCCAGGATCTCCTCGGAGGTGTTGGGGCCGAGGAGGTCCTGCGGGTCCGAGCAGACCTCTTCCAGCGCGTCTGGGCCAACCACCAGCAGCTTCTCAGCGCCGAGAACGATCCCGCGAGTGGAGTCCTCTGGCACGAAGTTACCCTGTACCAGGACGTCTCTGTTGCCGAGGGCGGCGTACCAGGGATAGCGCAGTCCCGCCGGGATGAATTCTCGCTGGGCTTGCTCCAGCAGATCGCCGTAGGCGCCTTCGGGAGATTCTCCCTGAACGCCATCGTAGCCGGGGGAGCCGCTGTCCGGGGACACCAGAAGTCCGTCCATCTGGTCAAGAAAGGCGCGAAGTTCGTTGTACTGGGCATTGTCGGCGGCGTTGCCGGTGTGCAGCGCGAAGTCCACCGGCCGCCCCGTAACCGGGCTGCGGTCGACCCGGTTCGCCTGCGCGATCATCGCTGCGGCGGCGTGCAGGCTGAGCGACTCCTGTGGACGGAATGCACTCTTCGAAATCGGAGTCGGGCAGACCTCAACCCATTCGCTGCGCAACGGAGATTCTTCGTCCACTATCCGGAAGTCCGAGAGGTGATGGAAGACCGCCAGCGAGCGGCGTCGTCCTTCGCGACCCGTCTGCGCATCCGCCAGTTCGGTGCGCACCGCGTACGGCTCTCCAGGTCCTGGCAGGACCTCGCCGCCGTCCCCGCGAAACAGAGTGGCGTCCAGCGTGGTGAGGGCGCCGCGCTGGCCGTCGCGACACGCCGCGGCGGCCAGGACGCCCAGGCCAAGCCATCCCACGCCGAGGAGGATCCGCCGCCTGCCGATTCGTTCGCGCAGACGCCGCGGGACGCTTCCACCAAACATCTCGCGCATTCTCTCCGGCCGAGGCGGTACGGTCAAGGCGAGCGTCACGGCTTGACAGCTTTCTCGCAGAGGCATAGATTTAGCGGCGCAACCACGGCCCGGCTACCACGTGACAGATAGGAGAGCAGCATGACAACCGCGAACGTAGACTTCATCCGCGCCAGCCTGCGCCAGCAACACTCGATGTATAACGATGCGATCGGCGACCTGACCTCCGAGCAGCTCCACTGGCGAGCCAACGACAAAGGGCTGCCGGGGTCGTTCGTACTCTGGCACTACGTGAGGACGGAGGACAACATCATGCAGTTCGTGCTCCAGGGGAAGCCCACGGTCTGGCTGGAAAACGGCTGGGACCAGAAGTTCGGTCTGCACCGCACAGGGCAGGGAACCGGAATGAGCCTGGAAGACGCCCAGAACCTGCGCATCTCCTCCACGGAAGACTTCATCAAGTACATGAAGGAAGTATGGGCCGCTACAGACGCGTACCTCGCATCCGCAGACGACGAGTTCCTTCAACAGAAGGTGACCGTCAAGCCACTTGGCGAGATGCCGATCCTCAACGCCATCGGCAACATGTGCCTGACTCACGGGTTCACCCATCTGGGTGAGATCGCACACCTGCGGGGACTCCAGGGCCTACGAGGCATGGCTGTCTAGGATCTCTGTTCCCGGCCTCGTCCTTCGGGTACCGGCGAAGCTGTCGACGACCTCGCTAGTCGCTAGACGTTACGTTTGAACGCCAGCCTGGATGAATATCCCGTTGTGGATCATGAAGCTGCGGACCACGTTGCCCGCCCGCCCTTGAGTCCTGGCGTCCCCGTCTGCCAGCCCTTCAAACTCAGCGATCCTCGCGCTATATTCGCGGCGCGCCTTGATGCGAATCCGCTTGCCGCCCTCCACTTCCCGCGAGCACTCCGCAATGATCGCGTCCGGCTCCCGCTCTGCAAATTCGCAGAAGCGCTGAAGGGTCTCAAAGCGAGAGTTGATGTCCGCGGGTTCTTCGCCCCACTGCTCTGCCAGGGCGGCGCGCCACACGGCCACAGTTGTATACTCTGAGAGGGGCCTCGTGAGCACTCCCACCAGCTATTCCGGCAGATTGAGCCGTTCCGCCAGGGCCCTGATTTCTTCCTTGCGACCGGGTAGGGGCGCCGGCGCCTGGATCATCTTCTCGCTCTTTAGCCGCTCAACCACCGCCGGGTCGCGCCTGAACGGCGTGTTTACGTCGCCTTCGAAATACAGTTCCTCAAACGGAGGCCGGGGCCGCTGTCCGCCCGCCTCCCAGGACTCCGCGGGGTAGCCAACGAGCATCACCCAAAGAGACACCCAGTCCGCCGGCACACCGAACACCTGCGACGCAAGCGCGGGGTTAGGTGTGTTCAGACAGGCGCCCAGGCCTTCGTCGAAGGCAGCCAGGAGCGCGTTTTGGGCGGCGCCCCCGCAGTCTGCCATCGCAGCCGCGAGGTAACCCTGCAGGTTTTTGGTCATCGGCTCCAGGATCTGCGGATAAACGAAGTCGTCCACGAACTTGTGGCTCCAACCGTGGGTGGGCGCCAGCGCGCCGGCGTCCACGAGCTCGCGCAGGCGCGAGCCCTTGATCCGGCTGACCACCCCCAGGTCGCAGAAGAAATAGATGTGAACGGGCGCAAGGTCCAGCGCGAGAGCAGCTACCGGCGTCTTGAGCTGATTGAGCTTCTCCTTCGGTAGTTTGTCCCGCTCCACAACGATGGCCCGCAGCCAGTGGGCGTTCACGGCGCAGGAAGCCAATCGGGCGGTCTCCAGGATCACTTGTATCTTCTCGCGCTCCACGGGCTTGTCCGGCTCGAAGAAGCGTATGGAACGGCGGCGGCCGACAACCTCTTTGAACTCCATGCGGGAGTCCCCCTTTCCGCAGATCAGCCCCATTATTAGGAAAGCCAATAGAGGTGTGTCAACGGGCACTGGTGCGTCAATAGCAGAATATTAATTCCGTAAAATATAGTGCAGAATACCTTGACGGCACTGTAATTGCCGTTTACAATTTCAGGTAACTGGATCACACGTTCCCCGCAGGTTCCTTGGCCGGAAGTCCCGCGGAGTGAGGTCCGGGAACCAAAACCGTCGTGCTATAGAGCCCAGGGAGGGGTTGATGCGTCGGTCTGTCCTCGCAGAGACCGATGACGAACAGCTCATCGATCGCGCCAAAAGCGGCGACCGCGAAGCGTTCGGCTGTCTGTACGAACGCTATGCACTCCGAGTTTTTCGTCATGCCTACTTCTTGACCGGCGAACCCGCGCTGGCCGAAGACCTGACCGCCCAGGCGTTCCTCAACGCCCTGGAGGCGATGCCGCGTTACGAGTCCAGAGGCGTCCCATTCCTGGCCTGGTTGCTCCGAATCGCCTGCAACCTGACGATCAACTACAAGAAGGCCGCCAAGAACAACGGCCATGCCCAGCTACCGGACGCACTGGAAGCTCGCGATTCTCAGTTCTCACCCGAGGAAACATGCGAGCGCAAAGCTGACGGTGAGCAGGTCTGGCGTGAGGTGCGCCGCCTGCCCGCGGAGCAGCGACAGGTGGTAGTGATGCGCTTCATCGACGATCTGGGTTATCCGGATATCGCCCACGTCCTCGGCAAGAGCATCGGCGCTGTGAGGGTCATCCAGTTCCGCGCGCTGTCGAACCTCCGACATATGATGGACGCGGAATCCAGCCACGTCCATACGAACGGTCACCGGCGCGCCGGCTGAACCTCCGCGTTTTGCCCGCCACCTGACCCGGCGATATACTGGGGGCACTCCAAGAACTCAGGAGGCGCCCCGCATGGCAGTCAAAGTCGGGATTAACGGTTTCGGCCGTATCGGCAGACAGGTCTTCAAGGCCATCCATGACCTGCACCCGGAAGAGGTCGAAGTCGTGGCCGTAAACGACCTCACCAACCCGAAGACCAACGCTCACCTGCTGAAGTACGACAGCACCTACGGCTCGTTCCCGGGCGATATCTCGGCAACGGACGATTCGATTCGCGTCAACGGGAGCACGATCAAGGTCGTCGCCGAACGTGACCCCAGCGGCATCCCCTGGAAAGACCTCGGTGTCCAGCTCGTGATCGAATCCACGGGGCGCTTCACCAGTGCGGACAAGGCGCGCGGTCACATCGACGGCGGCGGTGCGAAGAAGGTAATCATCAGCGCGCCGGCCAAAGGGGAGGACCTGACTATCGTGCTCGGCGTCAACGACGAAATGTACGACCCGGCGAAGCACAGCGTGGTCTCCAACGCCTCGTGCACCACTAACTGCGTCGCGCCCGTCGTGAAGGTGCTGCACGACAGCTTCGGCGTGGACAAGGGCTTCATGACCACGATCCACTCCTACACCAACGACCAGGTCATCCTTGACACGGTGCACGAGGACCTGCGGCGGGCACGCTCCGCCGGGATAAACATCATCCCCACTACCACCGGCGCGGCGAAGGCCGTAACGCTGGTCATGCCCGAGCTTAAGGGGCGTCTGGACGGCATGGCGTTCCGCGTGCCCACCGCCACTGTATCCGTGTGTGACTTGGTGGCGAACGTCGAGAGGTCCGTGACCGCCGATGAGGTGAACGAGGCTTTCAAGGACGCCGCATCCGAGTCGCTTCGAGGCATCTTGGGCTACTGCGACGAGCCCCTGGTCTCGTCCGACTTCCGCGGCGACAGCCGCAGCTCCATCTTCGATTCGCTCAGCACGATGGTGATCGGGGGCAACCTGGTCAAGGCCGTCTCCTGGTACGACAACGAGTGGGGCTACGCTTGCCGCGTCGCGGACCTCTGCGCCTTCATGGCCGCGAAGGGTCTATAGAGGCCTCCCCGACGCGTCCAGGGCGCACCAGACAGCGTACTTCGCAGTGATGACACTCAGAGGCTTCGCGCCCACCGCAGTCGTCGCCCTGGCAATCGTCGCCGCCGCCTGCGGCGGTTCGTCGGACGACGACCGCATCATCCTCACCCCGTTGTCAGCCGAGATCCAACCGGTCGTCGTTTCGTCCGACCTCGCTGTGGGCGCGAACCGCATGGTTCTGGGCCTTCTGGACCAGGATGGCGGGCAAGTGCTGGGGGCAGACCTGCACCTGCGCTTCTTTCTGTTCGAAGGATCCGAAGGCAGCTTGAAGTTTGAGCTGGATGCGGAGTCGCTACGCATCACGAAGACATACACGCATACACACGATGACGGCACGACCGAGACGCACGAGGCGGGAGAAACCGGCGTCTACGTGGCACAGGTGGACTTTGACGCCGCCGGTCAGTGGGGCGTGGAGGTCACAGGAACGGCCGCCGGGCGTCAACTAGAGGCCGTGAGGCCGGTGTTCTCGGTGAACGAGGACAGCTTCAGCCCCAACACCGGTGACCCGGCCCCGGCGAGCGTTCAGACCATCCTCAGCGACGTCACCGACATCACTGAGATCGATACGTCAGAAGTGCCGATCCCCGAAATGCACGACAAGACAATCGCCGACGCTTTGTCCTCCGGCCGCCCCACGGTCATCGTCTTCGCCACTCCGTCCTTCTGCCTCAGCCAGATATGCGGACCCACCAAGCAGATCGTCGACGAGTTGTACGAGGCATACAAAAGTCAGGCGAACTTCATCCACGTAGAACCGTATGACATTGAGAAGGCCCGCGCGGGCATCGCTCTTGAACCACTGCCCTTCATAACGGACGAGTGGCGGCTCCAGAACGAGCCCTGGGTCTTCGTCGTGGATGGCGACGGGATCATCGCCGCCAAGTTCGAAGGCGTTGTCAGCTACGAGGAACTGGAGGGCGCACTGTCACCGCTGCTCAACGGTGGTGGCTCTGGGGGCTATTGAATCAGGCTTCTTATGCCTTCCAAAGGGAGTTCGCCGAGCCTGAAACGCCGCACATGGGGCGTACGCATCGCGCTCTGGTCGGCCCTGCTGGTCGCGGCCGTCGTCGCCATCGTCGTCTTTCTGCTGCAAGGCGGCGGCGACAGTGGGACGGGGCCGAGCCGCTTCGACGCTATACACACCTTTGACACCGCCGACTACCACTCTCTCGCCTTCAGCCCGGCGGCCGATGATGCGATCCTCTTCGGACACCACGGTGGCGTCCAGAAGAGCAACGATGACGGCGATAGCTGGACAGAAGTCATCGACGAGGCGGGTCGCGACGCCATGAACCTTGTATACGACACTTTCACGCCAACCACGGTCTACATGGCTGGCCACGACGTCTACTACCGCAGCGAAGATGGGGGCGAGACGTGGGCCGCGGTCGACTCCAACCTCCCCGGCCTGGACTTGCACACGTTTGCCGCTTCACCAACCATGAAGGGACGCCTGTACGCCGTTCCCGTCGGCTTCGGCCTGCAGGTCAGCGATGACGGCGGACGTGACTGGCGCCTCGTCTCCTCCGACGTTCCTCCAGGCACAGCCGCGATCCAGGAGCTGCCTGACGGTACCCTGCTGCTCGCGGCTGTTGACGCCGGGATTCTGCGCAGCGGAGACGGCGGAAAGACGTGGGCCGCCTCCCGGCAAGGCATCGACACGGGAGTGGTTTTCACGATAAGGGCGGCCCCCGAAGGTAGGCGGGTCTACGCGGGGACGAGCAGCGGCCTGTTCGTCAGCACGGACGGTGGGACTACGTGGAACGCGACGGCCCTTAACGACACGCTCGTCCTAGTGATTGGGATGAACCCCTCAGACCCGCTGGAGGTATTGGTAGTGAACGGCGAGGGCCGGCTCTACCGATCGAGCGATGGTGGCCAGACGTGGAGCTAAAGAAGCTCTTCGCGTTCGCGTAACTTTCTGGCCTCAAGGCAGTTATGCTCGCAGGCCAAGGACAGAGTGAGGAATCGACCCGTGCTTGATGCCAGGCAGTTAGAAGCAGAACGCCAGCTCATCGAGGCCTCGCAGAGGCAGCCTCGCCGCTTCGCCAAGCTGTACGAGCGCTACTTCGATCGCGTCTATGCCTTCGCCGTCACGAGGACGGGCAATCGCGCGGCCGCCGAGGACGTGACGGCGGAGACATTCCGGCAGGCGCTGGAGAACCTGTCGCGCTTCGAATGGCGCGGCGTTCCGTTCTCTGCCTGGCTGTTCCGGATCGCCGCCAACGCTGCCACGGACTACTTCAAGCGCGCCGCGAGAGAGGAACCGCTGCTGGAGACGGTTAGTTCACAAGACGAAGCCTGGGAGGCCCGCTTGATAGAAGTGGAGACGCGGGCGCGCTTGTTCGAGCTAGTGCAGAGGCTGCCGAAGGACCAGCGAAAAGTGCTGGTCATGCGATTCGGCCAGGAGAACAGCGTCAAGGAGGTCGCACTAGAAATGGGCCGCAGCGAGGGCGCGGTCAAACTGCTTCAACATCGAGCGATGGAGACTCTGCGCTCGGGGGTAGGTGACTGGAATGACTAGGGAACTCAAGCACGACGAACTGAACAAGTCGATCGAGAGCATCGTCTCCAGCGGTCAGTTCGCCTCGACCGGCGACGAGGGTGTGGACGCGCTGGCGAGGCTGGCGACCGGGCTCCGAGGCCTGGCGAACCCGGACTTCAAGGCGAGACTCCAAGCAGAGCTCGCGCCCGGAACGCGCCGGCCTGCATGGTGGCCGTTCCGATCACGGGTGGGCGCTGCATACGATGGGGGACTTCAAGAGCCACAATCGAGCCTGGTCGCGCGCATCATGGGACTGCCGGTGTTCTCCTGGCTGAAGGGGCAGCGGGCTTTCCTCGCTGCCGGCGGCAGCTGGGGAGTCGTCGCTGGAGCCTGCTGCATAAGCGGCGCGACTGCAAACGTGCTTGGCATCGCAAGCGCCGCGGCTGTTCAGGAATTCATCCAGAGCGCGCTCCCGTACTTCGTTGCCCTCAGCATCGTCGGCCTCGCGGGCTGGCTGCTCTGGTTCCTCCGCGAGCAGGGGCTAACACTCACGACTGTCGCGCTCACGTTGAGGCGGCACGGCGTCGCAATGGCCGGCTCATACGCTCTGCTGTTCGGCGCTTCGATGAGCCTAACGATGGCGATGGGACTTTACTGAGAAGCCGCTGGTATCGGATGCGATGGCAGTGAGCATTCCAAATGTAGGAAGGAGAAAGCAATGGAAACGATAGGTGCTATCGCTCTTGTTCTTCTCGTACTCGCGTGTCCGTTGGGTATGCTTGCGATGGGCGGAGTCGCCTGGCTGGTCGCCCGCTCGCGCGGGCAGAAGAAGGAGCTCTCCATTGATTGCATGCCCGGCCACGGAGACCACGCGACGCCAGAGACTGAGGATATACCGCTTCGGGAGGAGGTCTCCCGCCTGCGTAGCGAAGTTCAAGCCTTGAAGACAGGCGCCAGTGACGGGTGAGCATGTCTAGCAGACCGGAGGTCTCTCCAATGAAAGGTCACAAGTGGTTCGCCGCCCTATACGACCGCCAGATGGCGTCCGCCGAGAAAAGATGGCTCCGCGGCATGCGGGAGGAGATGGTAGGGACGGCGAAAGGCAGGATTCTCGAAATAGGCGCAGGCACGGGCGCGAACTTTCCCTACTATCGCGACGATGCGCAGGTGATCGCCACTGAGCCTGACCCGTACATGCTAAAGCGGGCCGAGCAGAAAGCCAGGGAACTCGGCAAGGCTATCGAGTTGCGTGAGGCTCCTGCGGAAGAGCTCCCGTTCGACGACGATTCGTTTGACGTTGTGATCACTACGCTCGTGATGTGCAGCGTTAACGACCAACAAAAGGCCCTTTCGGAGATCAAACGCGTGCTGAAGCCGGGCGGCGAGTACCGGTTCTACGAGCATGTGCGCTACGAGAACGCCTTCGGGGCGTTCTGGCAGGACGTGGTCACGCCGATGTGGGGCTGGTTCGGCGCGGGCTGCCACCCGAACCGCGACACCGGGCGTTCAATTCGGGAGGCGGGCTTCGGCAACGTCGAATCCAGCGTCAAGAATACGTTTCCGCCCATCCCGCCGTTCATATGCGTGCGTCCGCAACTGAGGGGCGTGGCCACGCGCTGATAGGCGCCAACCCCAGGCTCCCTCTATCCTTGACTCCCTGAAAAACCCGCCCGTACACTGATTCCTTGTAGATATGTTCGATTCCCTCACCGACAAGCTACAGGGCGTCTTCCGCAAGCTGGGCGGTCGCGGCACGATCTCCGAGAAGGACCTTGACGAGGCGCTTCGCGAAGTCCGGCTAGCCTTGCTTGAGGCGGACGTCAACTACAAGGTGGTCAAGGACTTCATCGCGGGTGTGCGAGAGCGCGCGCTGGGCGCGGAGGTTATGAAGAGCCTCACCCCGATGCAGACGATTATCGATACCGTCAACCTGCAGATGATCGAGATGCTGGGCGGCGGGCACGCGGCGCTGCAGAAGGCGAAGACGCCGCCGACCGTCATCATGCTCGTCGGCCTGAAGGGTTCCGGCAAGACGACCACGGCCGCCAAGCTAGCCCTCCATTTGCGCCGCCAGGGCGAGCGTCCGCTGATGATCGCCGCTGACCCGGAACGCGTCGCCGCCGTCGAGCAGGTGCAGGCGCTTGGCCGGCAGCTCAATATCCCGGTGGCCGCCATCAAAGAGGGCGCGCGGCCGGAGGAGGCGTGCAAGAAGGGCCTGGAGGAAGCGAAACGTATCAACGCCTCTGCCGTCATTGTCGACACCGTGGGATACGTCCAGCTGGACGACAGCGGCCGATCGGCGCTGAAGTCGCTGCACAAGGCTCTTTCGCCGTCTGAGGTCATCCTCGTGGCAGACGCCATGACCGGCCAGGAAGCGGTACATGCCGCGGAGGAGTTCAATAACGCCGTCCCGGTGAGCGGCCTCATCCTCACCAAGCTTGATGGCGATGCCCGCGGCGGCGCCGCGCTTTCGATCCGCGCCGTGACGGGGGTGCCGATCAAGTTCGTCGGAGTCGGCGAAAAGTCCGACGCGCTGGAGGCGTTCTACCCGGACCGCTTCGCATCGCGGGTGCTGGGCATGGGCGACATGCTCACGCTGATCGAAAAGGCGAAGGAAGACCTGACGGACGAGGATGTCGAAGGGCTCACCCAGCGCATGAAGAAAGGCGCGCTGACGCTGGACGATTTCCAGGCGCAGTTCCAGCGGATCAGAAAAATGGGGCCGATCGCCCAGCTGGTCGGCATGATACCCGGGTTGTCGCAGATCAAGAAGCAGCTGAACGTAGACGAGATGGACGAGAGTTTCTTTAAGCGCATCGAAGCGATAATCTATTCAATGACTGCAGAGGAGCGCCGGCACCCGGAGATCATCGACGGCAGCCGCCGCCGGCGCATCGCAAAGGGCAGCGGCACTCAAGCTGCCGATATCAACCGGCTGCTCAAGCAGTTCAAGGAAGCCAGGAAGATCCTGCAAGAGATTAGCACCGGCCGCGGCTCCAAGATCTCGCCGTTCCTCCGGTAGCCGAATGATCCACTCAAACCAGTTCGGAGGTGCTTATTGCTACGCATTCGCCTGACCCGGGTGGGCAAGAAGAAGCAGCCCGCCTATCGCATCGTCGTCGCTGACTCCCGGTCGCCGCGCGACGGGTCGTTCCTGAAGATAATCGGGCACTACAACCCGCGTACGGAGCCGACGACGCTCGTCGTGAAGGAGGAAGAGGCGATCCGCTGGCTCCAGAACGGCGCGCAGCCGTCTGACACCGCCGCCAAGCTCCTGACGCGACTGGGGGTCATGGAGAGAGCCGGGCGAGCCCCCGTACGCTACGAGGGCCCGACTGTCGCGCCGGCGCCGAAGAAGGAGAAAGAAGCGAAGGCGGAAGCGCCCGCCGCGCCGGCGGCTGCCGCCAAGCCCAAGGCTCCGGAGGTCGCAGTGGAGGCAGAGGCACCGCCTGAAGCCGAAGCAGCCCCCGAGGCGCGGGATGAGGCCGCGCTCGAGCCCGAAGTAGCGGCCGAGGTCGCAGCGGAGGCAGATGCGCCGCCAGAGGCCGAAGCCGCCCCGGAGGCGCAGGATGAGGGCGCGCCCGAGCCCGAAGCAGCGGCAGAGGTCGTAGTGGAGGCAGAGGCACCGCCTGAGTCCGAAGCAGCCCCCGAGGCGCAGGATGAGGCCGCGCCCGAGCCCGAAGCAGCGGTAGAGGCTGAGGCGGAGGCGCCGTCCGAACCGGATGCGGTGGCGGAGACTACGGACGAACCCGAACCCACGGAGTAACCCCGCATGAAAGAGCTCATAGAGTACATGGCCCGCGCCATCGTCGACAGCCCGGACGAGGTTGAGGTGTCGGAGGAAGACGCCGGCGACCACCTCGTCTTCCACCTGAAGGTCGCCGAGGCGGACATGGGGCGCGTCATCGGCAAGCAGGGCCGCATCGCCAACGCCATGCGCACGCTGCTCAAGGTGGCGGCGATACGACGTGGCGAAAGGGCCATCCTCGAAATCGGCGACGGAGGATTCGGCGAGCGAGAGTGACGGAATCCCGCCGGGCCACGTCGCGGTAGGCCGCGTAGTCGCCGCCTGGGGCAGAGGCGGCGAGGTGAGGATCGAACCTCTCGCACCCGCCGGGGTGTTGTCGCCGGGACGGCGCCTCACAGCAGGCGGATTCGAGCATCAGGTCGAGCACTGCCGCGCGGCGGGCCGGATGCTTGTCGCGAAGCTCTCGGGCATTTCGTACCGAGATCAAGCGCGGGCGCTGCAGGGCGCGTATCTAACCGTCCCGCAGCAGGACCTGCCGCCGCTGCCGGAAGGCGAGTACTACCGCTATCAGCTAATCGGCCTCGCCGTCCGGGCAGCGGACGGACGGGACCTCGGGCACGTGGTGGAGGTCACGTCCACCCCAAGTAACGACGTGTATCTTGTGCGCGGGCCGCTCGGCGAGATCCTGGTGCCCGCGGTGGACGATATCGTTCAGGGCGTGGACCTGACGGCGGGCGTCGTCACAGTCGAAATCGTCCCCGGCCTCCTGAGGTGACATCTTGCTCTGTGCTCCCTGCGCTGTTGTTTCGTTGTCCGTTCCGGCTCGCCCGCTCTCTAATTCTCCTGCTATAATCAATTATCGGGTGGGGATATAGCTCAATTGGGAGAGCGCGGCGTTCGCAATGCCGAGGTTGCGGGTTCGAGCCCCGCTATCTCCACCAGTTTCCTTTCTCCTTCACGCGTTCGGCGCCCCGGTAGCTCAGTGGATAGAGCGTCGGTTTCCTAAACCGCAGGTCGCCGGTTCGAGTCCGGCCCGGGGCTCCACAGTTCCCTCAGCAGTAGAAGCCCTTTCTGCTGGCCGCCCCCAGAATGGGGGCCTAGACAGGCGGCCCGTGAACGGCTTCGGCATTCGGGCGCTGGTCGTCGCATGCCAAGCCAACTCGTTTGTACCTAAAATTGGGTATTGACTACTGAATGACTTGACGATAAGTTTGATCCGAACAGGTGCTTTCGCTCGAGGGGGTGCACTATGCCTACACGGCTGTTCCGACGGGCCTTCCCAGTCACTTTTTCTCTGGGTGTACTCGCGGTGGGGGCGGCGTTGAGCTTCGTCCTCCTGAACCATGACCAGGTCGCGCGAGCCTCCCACACCGGAGGTGCCGATAACTTCTTAATCGATATGGACCCGACCTTGTCCCCTCAGAATACCGCCACGAGCTTAGGCTCCATCCAGCTTTGCGCCCGCATCAACGATAACGGCCTGCTGGACGCGGACGAAGACTCTCTCAACCAGGTAGTCGTGGACATCGTCACCGGCCCGCAGGGCATCCCGCCCTACAACGGATCGATTTTCCCCCCGGCCGGCGGTATGATCGCCTACCAGTTGTTACTTCACTATCCAGCCTCGAGCATTCAGGTAGTGCAGGAAGACCAAAACTTCCTCCTGGTGTCAGACCCATTCAGTTATCTGTTCTCCATCAGCGACCCCTTGGCCGATAGCGACGGCCTGTTCGCGAGCATAGCGGTGGACCTAAACACTGGTGACCTGGGCAACGTACCGGAGAGCGGACCCGGCGTCCTTACGCGCCTGACGCTCGGGACCACCTTGTTTGCCGCGAGCGGTGAGTATGACCTGCGTCTGGGCGCTGACGCGCCGGGTGGGGGCCCGCCGGTGAGCCAGACGATCCACATTGGGGCGGATAACGAAGCTTTTACGCCCGATAACGAGATCGACACTGACAACGACGGGTATCCAGACTCGGCTGTACCCGGCTCGAAGATAGCTATAGACGTTCCCTGCGGATTCTCGAGCGACGTCGACAGCGACGGCGTCCCGGATCCCCTGGACAACTGCCCGAACGTTCCTAACCCCGGCCAGCAGGATACGGACGGCGATGGTATCGCGGACGCGTGCGAGTCGCAGCCGGGGTTCGCCGTCGGCGGGAAGGCAGGCATACTGCTGGGAGAAGACGCTAAGCCGGCCGAGGCTGCGCCGCTTGGCCGGACGCTGCCGGGGGCTATCGGGGTCATCGCCGCAACGGCGGGTCTTACAATCGCCGCGGCGATCGCCCTCCGTCGTATCGCCTAGCAGCTGATCTTCGTCTCCGGCGAGGGCTCGCCCACCCGCACGCCTGGCCGCCCCGCGCGGTTGGGCTGCACGCTCACGGCCCCCAGGGGCACGTTGGGCCGAAGAGTGCTTTGGCCCCGCCGAACATTGGCGGGCGTAGTATCACTAATGCGGCTAGGTCTTCAAGATTGATGTCCTGCGACTGTCCGCCCGGGCCTGGACGGATATCCCATCTCCGATCTCCGAAATGGGTGCCAACATTCGTGTCGAAGTAGCGTACCGGCACGAGGTAGCTACCGAGGTCGACCACATCTACCCTGTCCTGACTGAATGAACCGCCCCTGAGATCGGCCGGCCAACCACGCGGAGACGGCGGCACCGTAGGTGGGGACGAATTGGAGCCACAGGGATCCTGGTCCCCTTGCTGGTCCGGAGCGAAGAGGTGGTTTTCGACACCTCCCGTGAACCCGTCCGAATCGCAATCGTAGAGAAGGGCCCCCACCGGCAGCAGCTCGTCGATGGATGCATCACCATCGTCGTCAGCGCCTGAGAAGGTTCCGTCGACCCTCTCCGGAACGCTCGACGCATCAAGCGGATCGGACCCACAAGCCGGTTCCGTCCCGTCAGGTGCGAAATCGTTGTCGTCGTCATCGTCGCAGACGTTGCCCATCGAATCGGCGTCGGTGTTCAGTTGATCAAGATTCGAGATTAGCGGGCAGTTATCGCACGCGTCGCCCAGCGCATCGGCATCGCTATTCAGGTTAGTAACGCTGGGCGTGGCCGGACAATTGTCGCAGGCATCCCCGAATGCATCGCCATCGGAACTCACCTGGCCTGGGTTTGCCACCGTTGGGCAATTGTCCAGAGCATCTCCGATTCCGTCGTTGTCATCATCCGGGTCACAGGCGTCCCCCAAGCTGTCGCCGTCCGAATCGACCTGAGTCGCATTGGACACGCCCGGACAATTGTCTTGACCGTCAGGAACACCGTCGTTGTCGTCATCGTTGTCACACACGTCGCCCAGCCCGTCGGCATCCGCATCGGACTGATTGAAGTTGGCGACAAGCGGACAGTTGTCCTGCAGATCTGGGACAGAGTCATTATCGTCATCTGCGTCGCACGCGTCTCCAATGCCATCGCCGTCAGCATCAGTCTGCGCGGGATTCGGCGCATTCGGACAGTTATCGATACCGTCGGGTACTCCGTCCAGATCGGCATCGGCAGGGCAAGCCTGATTGAGGGCGATGGTACCGCGGTTCAATGCGTCCGGGAAGTAGGCCGTCCCTGACGCGGCGAGGTGCACAGTAGAGCCGGGATCCAGGATCAGGTTGGCAGTGGTCGCGCCCACTGCGGTGTCCTCAGAAGACACAGTTAGTCTGTTCAGGACTCCGCTTCCCGCTTCCGGCACGCCTGTTCCGGTGTCCAGCGCCCCTCCGTCCCAGTCGTTGGATCCGTTGGTGTCAGGCAGGGACTCTCCAGTGCCAAACAAGCTGCTGGAGGCGTTGTTGCTCAGGAGGAAGCTGTCGCCGCCGGCGGCGTCCTGAGTCTCCAAGGTGAGCAGGGATTCGTCGTACTGAAGGGTGAGGCTATAGGCGATAATGCCACCGCTGTCGTTTCCACCGCCGACCCCGTCTCCGCCATCGTTAAAGGCTCCGATGGTCAGGGCTGTGATATCAAAGGTGATCGTGTCGACGCCTGTCTCGGCACCGTCCTGCACGTTGTTCTCGTTTAGTCTCACACAGGTAGTCTGCGTACCAATTGCGGTCGGGCTGTTGCCGGTGATGTCCATGTCCACAGACATCGCATCCATGCCGCCCGCGTGGCTCGCCTTCACGATTTCTTGAGGCGACAGCGCGAAGGAAAGCGCCAGCGAACATAGCAACAGAAGTAGTGCGCGTGGTCGCCCCATCGAAGTATTGAGGCTGGCGGAGGGCGTCATCTTCCCCATTATGCGCTGAGCCTCACGTCTGTCAATCGCCCGCCGTCCCCCCACGCTTCGCCATCCCTATGGCCGCCCATTGACACTCCCATACAGCGTGCCATAATGAAGCTCAACCGAGCCCAATATGGGGGTGCACCATGCCGTCGAACCTTAACCGCCGGTCCCCGCTGACCATCGTACTTCTCGCCGCGCTGCCGGTCCTCGCCCTGTTCCTGGGCCCCGCCGATCAGGGCGTGGCGCCCGCCGCGGCGGGGCACGCGGGCGGGATGAACGCGATGTCGATCGACCTCAACTCCGCGGGCAACGGCGCCACCTCGCTCGGGGTGCGCCAGGCCTGCCGGCAGGTCTTCGAGAACAACGCGCAGGACGCCGGCGAGGACGTCGTCGACGGCATCCTGATAGACGTGACGGCAGCGGGCATACCTGCCGTGAACACGAACGGCACGACCACGGTCGCGGATGACAGCGGCGGCATCGTCAGCTTCTCGTACCAGCTGGCTTACTCCGACGCCAATCTCACGGTCCAGGCGCAGAACGTGTCGTTGTTGCTGGCGGCGAACGGGGGCAGCTCGATCTTCAACGTGAGCGACACAGTGCCCGACGGCAACGGCGACAACGCTTTCGCGGCGACGGCGCTTGACACCGGGAGCGCCCTCGCCGAGCAGGGCTCGGGCACACTGGCCCGCCTCACGCTCCTGACGGACGCCGGCGCGAGCGACGGCGCCTACTCGCTGGCGCTGTCCGCGAACGTCCACATCGACGCGGCGGGCACGGGGTACACCCCGGATGCGACGAACAACGCGACCGTCGTCGTCGGTACGATCGCGGGCGAACCCGACCCCTGCGGGGACGCCGACTCCGATGGGGTGCACAACCTCGCCGACAACTGCCGCGATTTCGCCAACGCCGACCAGCAGAACACGGACGGCGACGCGCAGGGCGACGCCTGCGACGCCGACGACGACAACGACGGGGCAGCCGACGCGGCGGACAATTGTCCTACGGCGGCTAACGCCGAGCAGACGGACACTGACGGCGACGGGCAGGGCGACGCCTGCGACGCCGACGACGACGGCGACGGCGCGTCCGATGCGGACGAGACTGCGGCCGGCTCAGACCCGCTGAACGCGGCCAGCACGCCGGAGGTGTGCGACGGCATCGACAACGACTTGAACGACGGCCCAGACGAGGGCTTCCTGAACACAGACGGCGATGAGATCGCGGACTGCGCCGACCCCGACGATGACGGCGACGGCTACGCCGATACGACGGAGGCGCACGTGGGCACGCAGGCGCTGGAACCGTGCGGCCAGACCAACTGGCCGGCGGACATCGTCTCCAGCGGCCCGAGCACCGACAGCCTGGACCTCAGCGATCTCGCCAGCTTTATCCTGCCGGTGCGGTACTACGATACGGACCTCGGCACGAACCCGGGCGACTCCAGGTGGGATGTAGTGCCGGGCTCCGGCCTGCTCACGAAGGACATCAACATCGTCGACCTGGCCAACCTGGCGTTCCTCAAACCGGATATGTTCAACGGGGAGCGCGCCTTCGGCGGCCCGGATTGCTCGGCGCCGTAAGCTAAATACTCAGCAGGCCCTTCGACAGCAGTCGCGCCGCCAGCACCAGGAGGGCGACGGCCAGCAGCTTCAGCGTCGTCCGGGGCTTCAGGCGCTGCGCGATGCGCGCCCCCACCTGCGCACCGGGGATGGTGCCGAGGCCGAGCGCGATCGCCTTCACGAGCTGGTCCCCGCCGAGCGACCCGCTGAGCAGGTGGATGATCGTCGCGGTGCCCGCCATGAACACCAGGATGAATTGGGATGTGGCCACGGCGAACTGCACCGGGAAGTGCATGAACGTGATCATCGCCGGCACGTGGATGGCGCCGCCGCCGATCCCGAACAGGCTGGAGATCAACCCCACGCCGAGGCTCAGCGTTGACCCCTGCCAGATGCGGTACCCCCAGCGGTACGTGCCCTCGGGGGCGTCCATCGTGCGCACGATGACGCCCGGGCCGGGGGCCAGGGGCTGACGGAGCCGACGCGGCGCGCCCCGGGCCGTAAGCGCCGCCAGGCCCAGCAGCAGCAACGCGAACAACAACGTGAACGCCCGCTCCGGCACCAACCCCACGAGAAACACGCCGCCGACCACCCCGGGCAGCGCCGCGCCCGCAAAGATCCAGCCGGTAGTGTAGTCGATCCGTCCCTGGCGCCCGTAGGCGAGCGATCCGGAGGTGGTGTTCGCCCAGACGACCGCGAGCGAGATCGCGGTGATCCGCTCGGGCTCATATTCCGGGTAGAGGAAGATCAGAACGGGCACAAGGACGAAGCCGCCGCCGAGCCCGATGATCGTTCCGTAGGTGCCGATTACCAGACCGAGCACGACCAGCCCCAGAAGCTCGAGTTCCACGTTGGATGCGAGCATATGCCGGAGCTTACGGCTGCGTCACGCGGTGCCGGAAAAGAACGCCTTGACAGGCGTCAGCGCGGCGCTATACTGCCCAGTAGATCAGGGAGACACTAATGCTCAGCCGCGGATTCTTCCTCGCCGCCGCGTTCTCGTTCTTGGCCTCACTGCTTGCTCTCGCCCCCCCCGCTGACGCGGGTCACACCTATCAGTCAGGCACCTGCTGGAAACCCGGCACGCCACTCCTCTGCCGCGTAGGTTACGTCCTTAACACTTGGCTCACCATTCGCTTGGTCGATGAATTCACCGACCAACGACCTGATTGGTGGACACCGTTCGAGACCGCCATGTGGGCATGGAACGACGCGAGCGGCCCTCAGAGCCTACATTACGTACCCCAGCCTAACGACAGCTGGATCTTTGTTCGCGACCAGCCGTCAACACCTGGTCTAGCTTACACGGTTAACTGTAATACGAGCCAAGTATGCACGAGCTGGGCCGCGATCGATATCTGGTACACCAACGTTGACATAGACCGTGGTCAATTCCCCGGTTACTACGAACAGCAGGTGTCTCTCTTCGCGCACGAATTCGGGCATGGGCTCGGTTTGATGCATCACAACCAGTCGAACTATCTAATGCATCAAAGCATGCAGAACCCACCGATTACTGGTCCATCGCCCGGCGAAGTTGGCCTCGCGCAGTGTCCGAGCTCTCTGCCCTCTGCGTGGGGAATACGCTGTATCTACAACTGGCCCTATTGAGGAACTGTCGATGAAGCGATCGCGATTCAAGCTTGCTGCGGCGACCATCGGCTTAGTGGCAGGATTAACGGTTGCTGCTGGGGTTTACGCGCTCACATCGTCCCAGTCCTCGGGCCGCGATCCTTGTGACGGAAGGTCAGATGCCGAGTGCGCAGCGTTAATCCGGGAGGCCGACGCCGGGTTTCGCGCGCGATTCAAGGAATGGTTAGCGCAGTTCAATAACACGGATTTCGACCTGCGATCTCTGCCCATTGCGCCCGGACAGGTTCTGTTCCCAGAGCCAGCGCCCGATCTGGCTGCTTCCGTATCTTCAGCTGATGTCATCCTCGTGGGTACAACGAAGACGGTGATGTTCGATGGTGCATTCCAAGCGCATGTCAGCATCGCCATTAACCAATCCATTAAGGGCACTCTCGTCGGCCAGGTAACAGTGCTGCAGCCGGGGGGACCTGAGCCATATCCAGACTGGAGCACGGCCGTACTGGTCGTTAATGACGCTGACCCACTGTTGCTGCCAGGTGACCGAGCAGTGCTGCTCCTGGACCGGCATGACGAGACTGGGGCCTACGAACTGCAACCATGGACCGGGCGCTATCTCATCGGCGGCGATAACAAACTCACGCCCCTGGAAGGAAATCCCTTCGCCGTGGAGGTGGACGGCAAGACTCTGGACGAATTCCTCGTGACCATCGAGTCAATCGTCGGCGCGCAGGCACCGCCGTAACGCCCTTAAGCCTGCGTCACGCGGTGCTATAATCGGGCCGTCATGGCGCAGGTGAGCCTCCCTTACGGCGACTCGACGCTCCAGGCGGAGCTCCCGCAGCGGACGACGCTCGTTGGAGGCGGCGGCGGTGCGCGCATCCAGCCGGTGCGCGACCAGAAAGCGGCCGTGGGGGACGCGATCGCGAATCCCCTCGGACTCCCCCGAGTCAACGCGCTCGTGAAGCCGGGCGCGCGCGTCTTGATCGCCTTTGACGACCCGACTGCGCCGTCGTTCGGCCCCGTGCGCGGCCTGGCGATCGAGGCGGTCCTCGAAGAGCTGCGCGAGGCCGGCGTGCCAGAGGAGAACGTCACGCTGGTCTGCGCAAACGCCCTGCACCGCAAGTGGACGCGCGACGAGCTCGCGCGCATCATCGGCGAGGAGCTGGTGCAACGCTTCGGCGACCGGTTGATGTGCCACGACGCGGAGGACGCGGAAAACATCGTCAACCTCGGCACGACAGAGTCCGGTTACGACGTCGACGTCCACCGGCTGGTGGTCGAGTCGGACCTCACGGTTTATGTCAACGCCGCCAACCACCTGGGCTTCAACGGCGGCTGGAAGTCCGTCGCCGTCGGCCTTTCCACCTGGCAGTCGATCCGCCACACGCACACGCCGGACGGCATGTCGATGTCGGTGCGGGGCAACCGCATGCACCACGTCTTCGAGGAGCAGGGCCGCTTCATCGAGCAGAAGCTGGGCCGCCGGGTCTTCAAGTTCGAGACCGTGCTCGCCAATGCCGCGACTATCGGCGCCTGCTGGGCCGGCGGCGTCGACGAATGTCGCGCCGCCGCCCTCGAGATGCTCGCGTCGATGCACGCGCCGCGCCGGTCGCAGGGCGAGCCTGCCGATATCGTCGTCTACGGCGTGCCGGACTGGAGCCCCTACGCCACGTTCGCGAAGATGAACCCGGTGCTGACGCTCGTCTCCTCAGCTCTCGGCTACCTTGGGGGGTACATCGAGGCGCTGGGGAAGCCGGGCTGCTCGGTGATCATCGCTACACCGTGCCCGGAGCAGTGGGACATGGAGCACCACCCCTCGTACAAGGAGGTCTGGGAGCGCGTCATCCCGGCGACGAAGGACCCGTACGAGATCACGGCCCGCTTCGGCGAGGAGTTCGCGACGCACGCCGGCTACATCGACCGCTACCGCAACGGTGTCGCCTTCCACCCGGTACACGGCATCCTGGCGACGCACCCGCTGAAGCGCTTGAAGCACGCCGCCCGCGTCTACGTCGCCGGCGCGCAGGACCCCGCCGTCCCGAAGCACCTCGGCTTCATCGCGACGGCGACGGTGGAAGAGGCGATCGCGCAGGCGGAGCGCATCCACGGCGCAGACGCGACGATTGTGTGTGTGCGCAACCCACAGGGGGTGTGAGGGGGAGCGGGAGCTCGTGAGACGGGCACTGTCCACAGCTGTCGTTGTCGTCGCCCTGGCGGCTGTGGCTGCATGCAGCGGCAATCAGGAAGTGATACTTGTTAACCCGTCGGATTCCGAACTCAGCGTTACTTACGGCGTCGTCGATGCGGCCGCCATCTGTATTCAGCCGGCCGAGATACTCCCGAGCCTCAAGACGATTTCCGTGCCGGCAAGGGGATCAGTGAGCCTGACGGCTGCGATCGGCGAGAAACAGGTCCTGTCTGTCAGAGCCAGGGATGCGAGCCAAACGCCTGTTGCCAGCGTGGATATCTCGTCCCGCCAGCTGAGCGACCAGGGCTTCATTGTCGACCTCGGGGAGCAGCAGAGACTTGAGCAGGAGTGGGCGCGATCAACAGACGAGGAGAAGGAGAAGCAGATTTCAAATTCGCGGACGGCATTCGACACACGATTCGTGGAATGGGTCGCTGAATTCGGTTCGAGGGAGATCGACCCTCGATCGTTACCTCAGGTCGATGGGATATTCGACTTCCTGGAGCCGCCACCATCAGACCTGGACACGGCTATCGCCGAGGCCGACGTGATCGTGGTTGGCGCCGCAAACCGACTTGCGTTCGAGGTAAATGGCACCTCCGTCGCATTCGCTGTCGGGGAATCTCTCAAAGGTCTGGCGGATGAGGAGATCAACATCACCCAGCCCGGCGGTCCTGCACCGTGCCCCGACTGGGAAACGGCAGTGCTCGCTGTCGCAGAAGAGGACCCCCTACTGATGCCCGACGATCGGGCAGTTCTGTTTCTGAATTTCTACGAGGATTCCGATAGATACTACGCTCAGCCGTGGACCGGACAATATCGCATCGAGGCCGGCGGGGAAGTTAGTGCGCTTGAAGGGAATTCGTTTGCAGAATCAGTCAACGATCTGACAGTCGATGACTTCATCGCCATGGTGCGTACCATCGCGGCGAGGCAGGCCGCTCAGTAAGCAACGGACGCTGCGAACGGCTACAATAAGACGTGCATATCAGCCATCAGCAACCGCGAGGACAGACCATGACCGACACTTCATCGCCGTTCAACACCGCTGAAAAGACCGAACGCTATTCGTCGCAGCGCTATAGGGGCGCGACGGGCCTCAACTGGTACACGTCCGACCCGGCGCTGCAGCGGGCGCTGCGCTATCACATGGAGACCGGCGACTTCGAGTGGGCGCAGCCGTATCTCGAACGCTCCGGCGCCCTCATGGGTGGACCCGTGGCGGAGCGGGCAGAGCTGACGGACAAGGCGTCCGCCCGGCTCGTCCGCTACGACCGCTGGGGTCACGAAGTGAGCGAAGTGATCCTGCCGGAGTCGGCCGTCCAGTCGAAGCGCGACATCCTGGCCAGCCGCTTTCAGTCGCGGACCGTTCGGGAAGCGGCGCATCAGGCCGGCGTGCGGACGGATATCCCCGCCTTTGCGGAAGGCTACATGCTCTGCCAGGCGGACATCGGCATGTCCTGCGCTATCGGCACCGGCACGGCGATGATCCAGCGCCTCGTGTCGGACTTCGCGCCGCCGGATATCCAGGAGTGGGTGCTCGGAAAGTTCGCCTCCGGCGAGTGGGAGGGCGAGACAGCGCAGATGTTCACGGAGCGGACCGGCGGCTCCGACCTCGGTGCGCTGGAGACGACGGCCGTTCCCGAAGGCGACCATTACCTGCTCAACGGCTTCAAGTGGTTCGCGTCCAACGCCAACGGCCAGGTGTACGTCGTCCTCGCGAAGCCGGTCGGCGCACCCGATAACGTGAAGGGCGTCTGCTCCTTCCTGGTGATGCGCCAGCGCCGCGACGGCACGCCGAACGGGGTTCACATCCGTCAGTTGAAGGACAAGCTGGGGACGCGGACGGTCGCCTCGTGCGAGGTGGAGTTCGTGGACGCGGAGGCGTTCTTGATGTCCAGCGCCCCCACCGGCGACGCCGTCGGGGGCGACGGCCAGGGCCTCGCCCGCATGATGCAGATGACGAACGACGCCCGGCTGGGCGTCTCGATGATGGGCCTGGGCTGCGCGCGCCGTGCGCTCGTCGAGTCGATCTGTTACGCCCGCAGCCGCTCCGCTTTCGGGAAGACTCTCATCGACCATCCGCTCATGAAACGCAAGCTGGCTGAGATGATCGTCGACGTGGAAGCGGGTCTGGCGATGATCCTCGACGGCTACGGTCACCCCAACCACTCGCGCTCCGGTAACGGGCGTGAGCGCCTGCGCCTCACCCCTGCAATCACGAAGCTGAAGACGGCCCGCCTGGGGATCACGATGGCCAGCGACGCAATAGAGGTCCACGGCGGCAACGGCTACATCGAGACCTGGCCGGTGGCCCGCATTCTGCGGGACGCCCAGGTCAACACGATCTGGGAGGGCCCCGACAACATCCTCTGCCTCGATGTCCGGCGCGCTATCGAGCGGGAGCAGGCGGAGGCGCCGTTCCTCGAGCGCCTGCGCGAGGCTGTGGGCAACGCCGGCGAATCGCCGGAAGCGAACGTAGTCGCGCGCCGCATCGATGACCTAGCCGCGGCCATCGACGCCTGGAAGTCGCTGGACCGCGAGACTGCGGAGGCGCGGCTCTTTCCGCTCGCTCAGTTCATGGGCGACGTGTACGGTGGCGCGCTATTGATCGAACAGGCCGAGTGGGAGCAGCGAGAGTTCGGCGACACACGCAAGGGCCTGGTCGCGAAGCTGTTCGTGGACCGCTACCTGGCGGACCACGGCCCCCTGCGCGGCATCGACGCCTCTCGCAGCCCCGCGCTTGACCGCTTCGATGAGCTGCTCGCCGGCGCGCTCAGCGACGACCGCGCGCGCTAGACGCTAGACCAGAACCGTTCGAGGTGCTCCGCCACCTCCTGCGGGAACTGCAGTGGCCACCAGTGGCCGCCGGGCAGCAGGACCAGCTCCGCGCCGGTGATCGCCGCCAGCTTGCGGGCGAACTCCGGCTGCATGTACTGGTCCTGCCCGCCGAAGATGAGCAGCCCGGGCGTCTTCACTCGCGCCATGTCCGGCCCCCACTCCTTCGGGTAGTTCACGGCTGAGCGGTAGAGCTTCAGGATCGCAGTCTTCATGCGCTCGTCGATGCGCGAGGCCAGCGCCTGCGCAACGTCTGCCGGTACGCCGTCGTTCACCAGCGCGGTCGCCATCGCAGCGGCCGTCATCTGCTGGATGAACGCCTCGCCCTGTCCGGGCGTCTGCCAGATCTGCGCCACGGGGTGCCAGACGTACGACTCTTCGACTACGCCGCCACCGGCCGTCCAGGTGCGCACGAGGTCAGGGCGGAGAGCGACCAGTCGCTGCACGAGAAGCGCGCCCCAGTCGTGCCCGACGAGGTCGACGGGCGCGTCACATTTCTCGCACTCGGCGATAAGCCAGTCGACGTACTCCTCCTTCGTGTTCCCGTAGCCAGGGGGCGCGTCACAACCGAAATCCGGCATGTCGGGAGCGATGGTGTCCTTGCGGGATAGGCGCGAGCGGACGCCTTCCCACAGGTGGTGGGTCTCCGGTACGCCGTGAACGAAGATCGCTGGTATCGTGGGTGTCTCCTTGCGTTTAGGGCGAGGCGCAGCCTTCGCCACTAAGGCGTGAGTAGGCGGAACATTGTCGCCCCGCTCATCCTACGAGAACCTCAGGATGAGCGGGAAGGGGTTCCGGAGGACAGGAGTAGCGGCCGTGATCTGGCCGCTACTGCGCACCGCCCTGGCGCGTTGCCTCTGCCGCGCGCCGTCGCTCGATCATCAGCGCGACGATGGGCGAGGGCTTCAGCGCCGGCACCATCTATCGGGCCACCTCGCCAAACGCGACCTCGCATGGAGCTTCCCGAAAGACACCTAAGCTTGCCGCTTCCTCTTCGATCCCGGTTCGAACTGCCTTTGACAACTTCTGAAACGGCTCAACTTCCACACAAAATCGCTTTCCGCGGCTGCTGTGAGACCACGTGCCGATGATCCTCCCGTTCAGCAAGACCACCGCCGAGATCCAGCCCGCTTTGCGGTAGACCCGCTTGTAGTGACCGGGCTCGACGAGATGGCTGGTCTCTTGATGGCCGAGGAGAAACGGATCAAAGGTCGGCAATAGGCGCAGTATCTCATCGTTGAAACGGCTGCTCTTCAATTCGTTGTAGTCATGGCGGAGAATCCATCGTCGCGCACCTTCGACATCGACCTCAGCCAGCTCCTCGTGCATCAGCGCCCAGACCGCCTTCGCCTCACTCATGGGCATGCCCGTCCATTTGGCAAGGTCCTGTGGAGTTGCCGGTCCGTACGAACTCAGATAGCGGCCAACAAGATTCCCTTAGCTTCGTGTTCAGACACTGTCCGCTGCGCCGGCAACCACTGATCGACTCGGACGAAGGTGCTTTCTTGCCCTCGATCAGGGCCGTAACAGATCAACCCCTCCACCACGGCCGCCCTGGCGAAACCCCAGGCAGAGAACTCGTTCCATTCTCTGGCCTTCACGCTTAGCCCGGGAGCGATGCTTGCGTTCAGTTCGCGCTGCGTCAGCGGCCCCTCACTCAGAGCCTCGACGATGGCTTCGTTCGTTGAGGCAACGTCCTTTTCCGTCACACCCCGACGGGCGGCGATCGACCGCAGCGCCTGAACCCGGCTGCGCTTCAGAGCGCTGATGTAGATGGGGAAATCGGCGGCGGACACCAGATGAAGCGTGCCGCGCATGCAGGAAGTCTTGACGAGGGTGCGGCTGTCCCACAGCGCCGAGTGGATATCTGACCGTTTGACTGTGTGCAGCCGCGACCACAACGCCATCTCAGCAGCGGACATCACTTGTGCTTGAATACCGCAGGCGCCCTCACTTACCGCAATGAGATCACTCGCCTGCTGGCCGTCCGCCAGATAGTGCCGCGCTAATCGGAATGCTGATACCTGAGACGATTCGAAGGAATGCTTCGAGCGTCCTGTCATCTCATCCCTACCCTCAGTCATAACGTCGAAATCCCGTGTCGTGCTATCGTCCCCGCGCGTCATTCGTCAGGATGACCGGGACGGGTCAGGGCCGGGCAGGAAAGGGCGCTGGGGACGGACCATGCTTACGAGGAGCTAGCGCCCTGGCGCGCTGCCTCTGCCGCGGCGCGCCGTCGCTCGATCATCAGCGCGACGATGGGCGAGGGCTCCAGCGGCTGCCAGTCTTTCTTCGCCTCCTCGAACGGCTGCGGCCACTCGACATCAAGCTCGCGGATCGTACCGGGCTCCGTAGCTTCTTCCAGCAGCGCGAGCGCCGCGCGGACGACGGTCATCTGCATCTGGCGGTTGCCCGGCATCCCGAAGGCGTGGCCGTAGGGGAACTCCACGCCCACGGTGCGGGGAACGCCGAACTGCTCGCTCCAGTAAGGCATGCCGCTCACCAATACGGTGCTGAAGCCTCGCTCCTCGAACATCCGCGCCAACACGGGCGCGTTCTTGTGGCAGTCCGGTCAGGCGGGGGCGAGGAGTACGGCATCCACTGCTTCGTCCTTCATCAGACCGGCAACTTCGGGCGCGTACTTCTCTTTCCACTCAGTCAGGTCCGTCTGATAGCCCATGAACGAGTAGTTGGTCTGCGCGAGCGATCCCACAACGCCCTCCGCTTCAAGCTCTACGAGGCGGTTCAGCGGGAGGACGGTGTTGACGTCCGCCAGGATGTCGCGGTTGTTGAGGTGCAGATGGCAGGCGCCGATCTGTTCCTGCCGCACGTCACGCGGGATGCGCCGGAACGTAGGGTCTCCCCACATCGGGTTGCGCCGCTCGCCGTCCATATCGAACGGCGGCTCCGGGCCCTTCACGTATATGCCGGCAGTCGTGATCAGCGCGACGTTCGTCTCGGTAAGCGGCTTCTGAAGAGGCGTCCAGGGGATCGGGCCTTCGCGCTGAACCGACATCGCGCGATAGTACCCCGCGATGGAACCGGGCAGGTACTTGAAGCTATCAATCGGCATCGTGGACCTCCTTCGGTGCGCCTCATTCTATCACTGGCTGTCCATTCGTTACCCAACGTTAACCACTCCTAATCCGGCCTCTGGTAACCGCGTGGGACTCTCCCAAATCCTATTTGGTGAACGTCAAGGGAAGAGCACGCGAAGGAGATGCGGCTGTGCAGCAGATGCACGAACTCTATGTACCGCAGGACGAGCGCACGCTGCGCCATGTCCAGCGCAAGGGCGAGCAACTGGACCGGTCGGTCCGGCTCTGGACGAAAACAGTTACCGAGGTCCTCCCCAGGGGCCTTCCTCTGCTTCAGGAAGAAGTGGACGTGCTGGGACTATTTCTTGCTCAACAGCGACGCCTGAACCTGGAGATGGACGCACAGAACCCCGAAGCCACGCTCCGGACGCGTTTGGGCAGAGTCGTCCCCTTCGTGGCAGTGAGCGCGGACATGGCAATCATCCGCGCCGTCCACCGCATCGTCGCCACGCAGATCGAGTCCGATATAGATCGTACTTGCGGCTGCTTCTGCCAGGACCGGGAGATTCCGCCGATCTCTGACCCGGCGATCGACTGGCGCGTCGCCATCCGTTACATGGCGCAGGTGATCCACCGCGTCGCCAGCCAGATAGACCTGCGCAAGGACTACGCCGTCAATCCCCGGCGCTTCGAGCTCGCGCTCCTCGCGCGCGAGACCGCTGCGGAGGTTGCCGATCGGCGGCGCCGC
Source organism: uncultured Dehalococcoidia bacterium (assembly GCA_964558415.1). Lineage (GTDB taxonomy): Bacteria > Chloroflexota > Dehalococcoidia > SM23-28-2 > RBG-16-64-32 > CAZLDI01. Next base: position 137,189 of record CAZLDI010000002.1, on the reverse strand, counting down.
ATGCTGGCGGCGTTCGATAGAGAAGCGGTCTGACCCGTCGGCACTGCCGGCCGCCGGTGGAGACCGCCGCTGGCGCGTTCCTCTCTCATCCGGGTATCTCCTATACTTTCGGCATGCGCCCGCTCGTTATCTCCCATATCGCCTGCGGCGGTCACGCGCCTGAGAACACGCTCGCCGGCATCCGCGCAGCCCTGGAGTTTGGGGCTGACGCCATAGAGATCGACGTCCAGGCCACCGCCGACGGCGTACCCGTACTGATGCACGACCGGACGGTGGACCGCACGACGGACGGCAGCGGTGAGGTGGCGAAGCTGAGCCTCGCGGAGCTGCGCGCGCTTGACGCCGGAGGCGAGCCGCCGCCGATGCTCGCCGAGGTGCTCGACTTGACTGCCAGCAACGCGCTGCTCGTCATCGAGATCAAGCAGCCGGGCATCGAGGAGCAGGTCGCTTCGGTAGTGCGCGACAGGAAGGCCATCAACGATGCGATGGTCTGGTCGTTCTTCCCGCGGGCGCTGGAGTCGATGCGCCGCGTGGAGCCGCGACTCCCCGGCGGGCTGCTGCTGTCGGCGCAGTCGCTGGCGAAGTGGCCAGACAAGCGCGAGTGGGCGCTGCGCATGGGCCTTCAGGCGGTCAGCGTCTTCTGCTTCGGCATCACGGAGCAGGTCCGGCGGGACACGCTGCGCAGCGGCCTCGCCCTCTATGCCTGGACGGCCGACCCGGAGGCGGAGATCGCGCGCCTGATCGGGCTTGGGGTCGACGGCATCTGCACGAACTACCCGGACCGCGCGATCGCGCTCCTGGCTGCTGGATCGTAGCTTACACCCGTCACCCCCGGCTCGCGTGTTCTCCCCTGATATACTGAATTAGCCGCGAGATTCCCTCTGCGGCAGGTAGGGGCATAGCTCAGCTGGAAGAGCAGCGGTCTCCAAAACCGCAGGTCGGGGGTTCGAGTCCCTCTGCCCCTGCCAGACACCAAAGCACCCGTAGTCGCGGCGGATGCATCGAACAGTCGGCGGCCCGGTCGCGAGAATCAAGCGCGCACGATTACGGTGGGTACGCGCAGAGGTGGTTCATTGCGCGCGAGCCGCCGAACATGGGCGGGTATCCGGTTGGGCCCGAAAGCATGGCCGCCAGGTCCTGCAGGTTGATGTCCTCGCCAAACGTGCTCCCGGGAACAAGGTCCCATCGCACGTTGTAGCCCGAATCGCCGGGAGACGAATTGATGCGACGAACGGGGCCGATGTAGCTGGCGAGGTCCTGGATGTTCAGCGTGTTCGGTTGAAAGCCTCCCGGAACGAGGTCAGCACTCCATCCTGTGCCGCCGCACGGGTCCCGGTCACCGGTGGTTACATGCACTTCAGTAGTGCCGACGTAGCCATCGCCATCGCAGTCAAGGGTCCCCGAGCCCGCGGGCAGCGATTCATCAATCTGGCCATCGCCGTCATCGTCCGCGCCAGCAAAGGCACCATCAATCCGCTCGGGCCGGCTGGTCGAGTCCATCGCGTTGGCGCCGCATCCCGGTTCGGCAACGTCCGCTACGCCGTCGTTGTCATCGTCGGCGTCGTCCACGACAGGCAAGCAGGCTGAGAACTCTGAGGTGTTGTCCGACGGGTCTGTCACCGTGGCCGTAACGAAACTCGCGTCGGAAAGCGTTATGGGGAATGTCGCCTGAAACGGTGCGTCTCCGCCTCCGTCCGTCGTCGTAAACGTAGTGCCAATCGGGAACCGGCCCTCGCCGGAACCTGACGGATCGCAAGCGGCGCCGAAGTAGAAGTCTAGGGCGTACTCGGTGTCCGGCATGCTGCCGAGGGTCCCGTCGATGGTGGCGCTTCCCGGACCTGATGAGACCGACGTCAAGATCGGGAAGTTCTGGAGGTTGTTAGCGCCTGCATCCGCGTCTCCGGGGTCGTTGGGCGTCAGCCCAACAGGGCTAAGGTCGATCCCGGGCCCGTCGTTCGCGAAGAGCGATCCGTAGATGAAGTTCCCGACGCCAGAAAACACCGACACCCCGGCCTGCCCGTTGAACGCGATGACGTTATCGAGAAGGGAGTTGCCGGAGGAACCAACGATCGAGATGCCCGAACCGCCATTGCCGCGATCCCCCGTCCCAGGCAGATCCGTCCCGATGAAGTTGCGTTCGATCAGACTCCCGCTACCCCCCTGCACAACGACGCCATCACCGCCGAACCGGTTGATCACGAGACCGCGTATTGTGGCGGCTCCGCCCATGATCACCAGGGCGTCGGCGCCGGCGCCTCCACTCTCGCCATTGAGCTCCAGGAGTGGCGTTCCCGTGAAGCCGGGCTGGGTCGTTGCATCGATCGCCGTCGGATGCAGCAGGGCAGGAAGCGCCGACAGGAGCGCGATCGTCTGAGGGCCGGCGCCTACGCTGAAGGTAATCGTGTCCGGATCCGGTGCGCTGTTTGCCCTGTTGATCGCGCCGCGAAGGCTGCAATCCGCAGCTCCCGCGGTGCAGCCAGACAGATTCCCATCCGAGGTAGTATCCACCACATACGTCGCGGCCTCGGCTACGCCTCGAGCCGAAAGCGCCAGCATCAAAGCCGGAAGCGCAGATAGCAGGAGTCTTAAGCATCTCACGTTGCAACCAAACCGTGCTCAAAGCCGGTTGCATCATTAAGGCACGCAACGCGTGCGCAGTCAACGTTGAGACCTCTGCGGCAGGGGGCGCCCCGAGACAAACGAACGTAGACGATATTCGAATTGGTTCGAAAAAGGGTTGACATATCGTGTGCCGGGACTATATATGTGAACAAGTTTCAGTCGCTGCGACAGAGGGGGTGCGGTGCAGCAGGTGGAGAGATCGGCGTATGGCCGGCAGTGTACTGCCGGTTTTTTTGTCGGATTGGAGTGAATGAGCGACGATCTCGAAGCCGAAACGAATGGGCTTTCGGGCCGGAGTGGCGTCAGAATCCGATCCCTCTGGCTCATTGCCCTTGGCATTGGCATTGCTGCGACAGTGGCTATAGTCATCGCCATCATCGCCATTGACGGTGGATCGGATGGTAGCTCGAACGGACAATCCAGCAATGGCAATGGAGACGGCAACGGCGGTCCCGGAACGGCAACAGACACCCCGGTGCCAACGCCAACACCACTGGCAGCGGAACCCACCGATAGCCCCATCGAAGAGGATGACTTCAGAGACCCTCCATCGGGATTCACGCCGGCCACCCCAGGGGACGTCGCGCTGGAGTGCACGCCGGAGCTTGACCTTGCCGCTGTTTTCTTCTGGTCCACCTCTGAACCGGCGGGCGAAGAACAGCGCCTGGAACTGGACTTCTCCGCGCAGCGGTTCGTCACCCCGCCATTTTTCAGTTCGCAGAGCCTGGAACCGGGCCTCACATCTTTGGGCTGGAGGATTCCGGCTGGCTTCATCTTCTCCTGGCGAGTCAACACAAGAATCAACGGCGGCTGGGTCGCCGGTATCGCAAACAACGTTCCGACGGCGGCCTGCCCGCCCCCAGATTTCGCGCAGTAAGCGGCACAAAGAGGAGGACCGAACATGAGGGCACCAAGGCAAGTGCGAGAAACGTCCGCTGACGCGGTCTTCCGGACCATGCGCAAAGGCGCAATCTTCCTCATCGTTGGTGTTTTGGCATTGGCGTCTATGCGCGTGGAGCCCGCCGGCGCTGTGCCGCCCGCGCCGTTCATCGTCACGGACGTCAGCCCGGACCCCTCTACGGTCCCGCCGCAGCAGCACGGCGGCTGGGCCGGGCGCATCAACGGCATTGCCGTGCAAAACGGCAACCCCAATGTCGCCTATGCGGCCACCGAGTGGGGCGGCCTCTACCGCACAACCGATGGCGGCGCCAACTGGTCACGCCTCAACGAGCACCGGGCGAACGCCGTCTGGGACGTAGCGCTTGACCCGCAGAGCTGCGCTGACACCACCGACAACGGCGGCGACACTCTGACCGACAAGGGCGATCCTGACTGCCACTCCGACGGTGACGCCTCTGACGCCACCAGTTATGTCGCCTCCCTCATCGAAGACTCAGCCCTCCCTCTGACTGTGTACTCAACCTCCTTCTACGACGGCCGCACGCCTTCCGACGCAAGCGACGCCGGCATCAACGTCAGCACGGACGGCGGCGTTACCTGGTCGCATCCGACGGTACCAGATACCGGCACTTGTACAGGCCAGACTACAATCCTGAACGATCCAGCCGGCTGGTCCGGCGCGTCCGGAGAGCCGTCCGCGTTCGGCATCGCCGTGCGGCCCGACGCCGCGCATAAGGTGTTCGTAGGTACCAAGTGCGGCGTCGCCATCAGCCTGGACTCAGGCGCCACCTGGAACCACATAGACCCCAATCCCGCCACGATCGGCGGCCGCGTCTGGGACGTTGCCGTCCATGATCACGGCATCATCGATGTCTGCGGCGACGAAGGGCACTTCCGCTCCCTGGACGACGGACAGTCCTGGGTCCGCCCGGACCTCGCCGACGCTGTAGCTCAACTTGTAGCGGCAGGGACAAACGTCTTCGCCACATGCTCGATCGCTGCTTCGCCCGTGAACCCGGACGTCATCTTCGTGATCGTTGGCGCTCCGGGCATCGTTGGCGCGCTGACTTTGCCGGCCGGCGTGTACGAGTCAGACGACGGTGGGCAGACCTGGACGAATATCAACCCCATCGGTGGCGGACGCCCGGTCTACGTCGTCAGCAATCTCACAGACGCCACACCGGAATCAGGGCTGCAGTGCAATGACAATGCCGACACTGATGGCGATACCTTCATCAACGAAGGTTGCCCTGTCTCCGGCACCGACAAGGAAGACAGCGACCAGTGCGGCAACGCTATCGACGATGACGGCGACAACACCGTCAATGACGGATGTCCAGCCAGCGGCGCGCCTGAAAGCGGCGCGAACTGTCAGAACGCTACGAACGACGACGGTGACGGCGCCATCAACGACGGCTGCCCTGCTATCGGCGGGCCCGCTACCGAGGTTCTGAACACCTGCGGCAACGACACGGACGACGACGACCTTGACGGCAAGATCAACGACGGCTGCCCGGCGCGCGGCTTCCCCGAATTCGGCCCGCAGTGCACCGGGGCCAACAACGGCGTCGACAACGACGGCGACACGATCGCCGACGACGGCTGCGGCGGTGGCGACCCGGCCACGGACGCGGCAGCAGAAGTGGCATGTGCGGATGACCTCGACAACGACCTCGACGGTTTCATCAACGACGGCTGCGCCGTCGACAACAACACGAACGTCTCCTCCGGCGATAACAGCGAGGGTACCGACGTCAACCAGTGCGACATTCCTGACACCGCTACCGCCGGCGACAGCGACGCCGACGGTCCCACCTATCCCGGGCGTGCCAACGACGGCTGCCCGCTCCGCACCTTCGACATCTACTTCGGCAACGGCGTCCAGACGATGCGCATGTCCTGCACCAACCAGGCCGGCATGGACTGCGCCGGCGCCACCACCCAGGTCGACGTGTCCATTCACGCTGACCCTGAGGATATCGAGTTCGACCCAACCTCACCCGTGCCGCGCTGTCCCCTCTACATTTCGAACGACGCCGGCGTCTACAAGTCCAACGACTGCGGCGTCACCTGGGCCCGCTCCGACACCGGCATCCACGCCCAATGGCTCTGGGATATCGACGGTGCGCAGCAGGCCGGCCCGCCCGTCAACACCGACCTCTACATCGGCGCCCAGGACGTGGGCCTGAGCACCAGCAAGGACGCCGGCGGCGCCTGGGCGAACACCCAGTGCTGCGATGTCTTCGACATTGAGTCGGACGCTTCCGGCGCGATCTTCACGCTGTGCTGCGGCCCCGGCACGAATCTGCGCAGGGTTGTCTTCAACGATAACTTCCCGGAAGTTGACCTTTGCGACACGGTCGTCGCCAACCGCACAGACGACGATGGAGACGGTGCCGTGAACGACGGTTGTCCCGTCTCGGGCATCGCCGAGACACCGGCGCAATGCGCCAACGACCTTGATGACGACGCCGACAACGCAGCGAACGATGGCTGCGCTGCGGTCGGCCCGCCGGAGGTTGACCAGTGCCAGAACGGCACTGACGACGAAGATAACAACCCCACGACGCTCGGGGTCCAGCTGGACACCGTTGTTAACGACGGGTGCGCCACCCCTTTGGCAAACAACCCTCCCGGTACCCTGAAGGGCTTCCAGCAGCTGGACTCGATCGACCAGTGGGCCGCCGGCAGCTACGTGGCCGCCACCACTGCCGGAGTCTCAATCACGACTAACACAGGGGCCTCCGCCTGGACGCTGCTGGGCACCGGCACCGTTCCTCCCAACGTCTGCGCTGTTCAAGCTACCGTCAGTGGCGGTGTGCCCACCTTCTACGCCGTCACCGCCGGCGCCGGCGCCAACGCCAGTACCATACGCTTCGAGTGCAGCGGCGGCTACGACGACGACCGCGACGGCATGATGAACGAAGACATCACTAACGGTGTCGACGACGACCTCGATCTCTCGACGGACGAGGACCCGGGCGGTGAGCTCTGGAAGTTCACGGGCACGGGCGCGGGCTCCTGGACACGCCTGCCGCTCTCCCGCGAGGCGGGCGGCGGCGCCAACAGTTGCTTCGACACCATCGATAACGGCGGAGATCCCGGCATCGACTTCGCCGATCCTGACTGCAAAGTCACAACCGGCATGTACGCCGCTCACCCCAAGGACCCGATGCGTCTGTACATGACCAGGCTCGCCCCGTCCGGGCCCACGATCATCTCTTCCATTGATGGCGGCACCACCTGGACTCCGGACGCGACCCTCACTTCGCTCGTCGCCGGCAGCGGCGTTAAGCCCCAGCCCGTGACAGGCGCGCTCGACCTCAGCACCCACGGCGTTTACGCCCAGCCCTCACTCCTCGAAATCAGCCCTCACGCCACCGGCGCCAGCAGCATAGTCGTCGCCGGCGGCCACGACTCCGGCGTCTTCATCAGCGAGGACTTCGGGAGCACCTGGAAGAAGGTCGCGATCATCGCGCGCTGTGACAACGGTCTCGATGAAGACGGCGACGGCACTAATGACGATGGTTGTAACGGTGCCGTGACCGCGACACCGCCGGCTGAGCGTGACGAAGACATACCGCGGCCGTGGGATGCCTACTTCGACGCCAGCGGCACCTTCTACATCGGTACCCAGGGCCGCGGCATCTGGAAAGTCAGCGGCCTCGGCGCCACGCCAATCAGCACCGACACCGCAGAGGGCGTTTCCTGTGGCATCGGCAACTTCTTCAGCAGTCTCGTCCGCATGGCCCCATCCGGCACGACGGTCAGCGCTCACCTGAGCGACCTGCACAAGGTGCTCCAGATGCTGGACGTGAGCCTTGCCGGCGACAGCGGGCTCAACCTGGGGAATATCCTGAACACGCTCAGCCCCGGTACGGTCACCAACCTTCAACAGATCATCGATAGACTGGAACAAAACGTCACAGAAGGCGGCCTCAGCGGCAATGTTGGCGGCGTCGATGTGCTCATTGACGCCGGGTTCGACTTCGAAGGCGGTCCCGGTGGCATCCTTACCCTGGACCTCAACCTCACGCTATCAAAGACCGTCAACGCACCTCTCGACCTCTCCGCAGGCGGCGACACCGCCGGCCTCAATCTTGACGGTGATGCGCCGGTTACGCTCACCCTGAACGCGGCCTTCAAGTTCGGCTTCGACGACAGTCTGTACAACACGGCCGACCCGGATACCTGCAAGGACGCGTTCTTCGTCGAATTCGCGAACCTGAAGTTCACGGCCCAGACCAATATCGAAGATCTCGTAATCTCCGCGCGGCTCGGCTTCTTCGAGCTCACGACTGACGACCAGTTCGACACCCCGGGCGAGCCCGACGAAGGCGCTGACATCAGCGCCAGTGCCGACGTCACCGTCGTCCTTGTCGACCCCGATCCCAGCTCGCCCGCCCCGAACCGCATTACTGTGCGCGAGATAGAGAACACCGGCATTGAAGACCTCATCGATATCACGCCCCACGGGCTCGTCGACGCCAACATCCCATTGCGTACGAACCTCTTCGATGTCACCGCGCCAGAGACTGGCGCCGACTGCTCCGACAGCGACGATGATGACCGAGACGGCAAGACCAACGACGGCTGCCCGGCGGACGGAACAGCGGAGGCCGACGCTCAGTGCGCGAACAACACGAACGACGATGGCGACGGCGCCGTCAACGACGGTTGCCCGCGCTCCGACCCGCGCGTCAAGTTCCACTACAGCCTGAACCCCGGTAACCCCAGCCTGGAGTTCCAGGACATGGGCGCCCTCAACCCCTTTAATAACCTCAGCGCTCTCGGCTTCCTGACCGCGCTCGGCGAGCTGCTGGATTGGCTCCAGTCCCTCCAGAACACGGGCGTGCTCGACACGGAACTGCCATTCACCGATGCCAGCATCGGTGACGTCGTAGCCGTTGCCGACCGCCTGCACGCGGCCCTCACCACGCTCATTGACCCGAACACCGGCCAGCCTGACTTCAAGGACGCCGAGGACTTCCAGGCCAAGTTCCGGGCGGCCCTCGCCCTTGCGCTCGGTTTGCCGGAGGAGTCTATCCCTGAGCTGCCGCTGGACTACGACCATCTCGCCCGCACGCTCACTTATGAGCTGAACCTCGAGGACGAGTTCTCCACCGGCGCGGGCGAAGGCCGCACACCAACGTGCGCGGACGGCGTCGAGAACAAGTCCGGTCCGCCGGACGGCGCGGACACCGCGGACACGGACTGCCACACCGACGCGAACGCCTCCAACGCAGACAGCTACGACGGCTCGCGTCCCGAGGACGGCGTGCAGGACGGTACCTGCGCTGACGGCGTGGACAACGACGGCGGCGGCGGCACCGACATGGCAGACGCTGACTGCCACATCGAAGACAACCCCGCGAAGCCGTACGTTGCCGGTCGCAGCGAAGGAAGGGGCACCTGCGACGACGGCGCCGATAACGACGCTGACAACCAGATAGACAACTCCGACGCCCAGTGCAAGGCCCCGCTTAACTTCAGCGAGGACCTAGAGGTGATTAATGGCGTCCAGCTTTCCGCTGACGCCACGGCCGCCGTCACGGCCGGCTACGACTTGAACCTCACCTTCGGCCTCGACCTGCGCGACTTCCCGGACAACCCGGTTGAAAGCCCCGGCGGTGCGGAAGACAGCTGTCGCGACAACGTGGACAACGACAGCATGGACGGCATGGACGGCCTCGACCCGGACTGCGGCCCCAAGGAGGCGGGCGGAGGACTGGGCTCCTGCGCGGACACGATCGACAACAATGCCGACGGTATCACAGACGCCCTCGCGCCTGAGTGCAACCTCATGGAAGGGGGCGCCTCCTGCTACAACGGCATGGACGACGACGGCGATCTCTTCAAGGACCTCGCGGACGGCGAGTGCCTGCTAACGATCGAAGACCGTCTGTTCATCAAGACCGATGGCCCCGGGCCGGAGCTCAAGCTCGACCTTCAGTTCGAAGCGGATGTGACCGCGTCTGCGCTAATCGGCATCCTCGGGGTGTCGCTCGAAAACGGCGTCGCCACCATCGGCGCCTCCGAGGACCCGACAACCAATACCTGCAACGACGGTGCGGACAACGGCGGTGGCGACGGCATGGATATTGGTGACGCCGACTGCCACACGGACGGCAACGCCGGGAATATGGGCAGCTACTCCATCTTCCTGCCGGAGGACGGCAAGACCAACGCCGACTGCGGCGACGGCAAGGATAACGATGACGACGGCGCCGAGATCAAGGACGGCACCGTGGACGTGGACGGTGACGACGCTGCTCCGCCCGACACAGGCGACGACGGCACAATCGCCGGCGTCGACATCATCGATGGCGGCGTCGACCTCAACGACGACGGCCAGGTCGATGAGAACGACGTCGGCGAGTTCGCCGGCCTCTCCGTCATCGGTGGCAAGATCGACTTCGACGGCAGCGGCACCGTCGACGGCTCCGACGACGGCTCCCTCTTCCAGGACGGCAACGACCCGCAGTGCAACGTCCTCACCATAGACCTCACCGATCCGGCTGGCGGTGATGAGCGCATTACCCTGCCCGAGCTGCTCGCGGGGCTCAACGACATCACGTCGCTAATCGACGCCGACATCAACGGCTTCATCGATGCCAAGGCCACAATCAGCGCTACGCTGGGCGGCGCAACGCTTGCCAGCGGCGACCTCATCGCCGGCGGGGGAGTCAGTGGCCCGTTGGTCGTCGACGGCAGCGAGGACGGTGCAGGCCCCGACACCTGCACTGATGGCAACGACAATCAGGCACTCGATGATCCGACGCCTCCTCTGGCCGATGGAGCGGACGACGAGGACACAGACTGTAGCCCCCTCGTTGCCGGGATCACCATAGATGCGCATGAGCTCGACATCGCCAACCTGCTCGACTTCAATACGGACGACCCCCTGGCCATCCTCATCCGCCTGCTCGAAATGATCGACGGTCTGGCGGACCAGATACAGCAGCAAGAAGGCGGCCTCCTGAACGAGCCGCTGCCGCTGGTCGGCGGCAGCGTCGCCGACATCCTCAGCTACGCCGGCGACCTTGCCGACCTCGCCGATGGTATGCGCGTCGCGCCGGAGGGCGACTTCGCCTGCATTGGAGACGGGGACGAAGACGCCGCCGACGAAGAAACACCTGGACCTCCCCCGGACAGTACGCTAAACGACGGCTGTCCCGGCGGCCCTGCAGCCGACGGCGCGCCGGAGACGGATTGGCCTTGCCGGTCGGGCGACAGTAACGACGACGACGCAGACGGTTTCGTCAACGATGGATGCCCGGCAAAGGGCTTCAACGAAGAGGATGCGACCAATCCTTGTCTGGCCGGATTCCTGCCGCCCTGCGGCCTGGGCGCCGGTGACTCCTGCGCCAACGCGGTGGACGACGACGGCGACGGCATCATCAACGACGGTTGCCCCGGCGCGCAGTCGGAGCCCTTCCCGGAGGGCGACTGCGAGGCCCCCGGCGGCCCTCTGGACCCCAGTCCTGACCCCGACAAGCCGGGTCTCGATGACGACAACGATGGCTTCCCGAACGACGGCTGCCCCACGGCACAGCCCACGCTCCAACTGGTCGAGAAGCAGATCGAGGGGCTGCTCCCCGGCGGCATGCCCGAGACGATCTGCGGACTCGCCGGAGACGAAGACGGCGACTCGCTGCACAACGAGGGCTGCACGCAGGTCGGTGGCGCCTCGGAGACCGGCACGCAGTGCGAGAATGACGTGAACGACGGCGAGGCCGACGGCGCGGTCAACGACGGCTGCCCGGACAACCTGACCATACAGCTCGTGGACACGGTCGCCGGCTCCGATCTCAAGTTCCACCTCAGGTTTGGTCTGAGCAAGACAAAGGAGGTCTCGCTCAACCTCGATCTCAGCACCCTGGGCATCTCCGCCGATCTGATCGGCCTCGAGACCCACGGCACGCTCACCGCCAACGTCCAGGGTCGGTTGGACCTCGACTTCGGTATTGAGATGAGCGGCGCGGACATATCAGCCATCCAGTTCTTCCTGGAGCCGACGAGCGACCTCATCGTCAGCGCCTCGGTAGGCTCGCAGAACTTCGAGATCAAGGGCAACGTCGGCCCGCTCACGGCCCAGATCGGCGCGACGGCGGAGATCGGCAGTCAGTGCGCCAACGACGACGACGACGACAGCGTCGCCGCTGACAGCCTGGTCAACGAGGGCTGCCCGGCCGTTCCCGGTCCCGGCCTCACCGGCGCCGAGAACCCACAGTGCGCGGACGCCGTCGACGCCAGCGAGGACGGCGGCGCCGACAAGGTCAACGACGGCTGCCCGCAGGCAGGTGCTGACCCGGAGACCGGCGCGGACTGCAACAACGATACCGACGAAGGCGGCGACGGTTACGTCAACGACGGTTGCCCTGAGGTTGGCCTCTCCGAGGACCAGCTCCAATGCAAGAACAACACTGACGACGACGCCGACGCCGGTGGCGAGGTAAACGACGGGTGTCCGGCGGCTCCGCCGTCAGCCAACCTCGGCGCCTCGTTCCACCTGACGATCGACGATCCTGTCGCTACGCCCGGCAAGATTTACTTCGCCGAGCTGACACCCAGCATCTTCAACTCCAACGGCGGGTTGGCCGGACCCGTTTCCAACCCGGCCGACTGCGGCGCGGACCCGGTCTGCGCCAAACTGCCCATCTACCTGGAGGGCAAGTACCTCTGCACGCTGAAGGTCACGTTCGCCTTCCCCGCCACATTCACAGCGACGGTGACCGAACCGCCGAACTGCGGCATCGCGGCGGAGATCGCCAACGCTGTGCTTGACCTGCTGCTCCTTGAGAGCGGTCTCGGCGACCTGCTGGACATGCTGGAGAACCTCCTCAACGGTAACCTCTTCGGCTTCAAGCTGCCGCTGCTCGGCAACCTCGGCCTTGGCACGGACTTCGTCGGTAAGCTGCGGGAGAACCTGATGCAGTCCGTCACCGAGCCCGGCGGCAGCGGGCCCGCGGACGCGTTGCAGACTGCGGCCGCGGAGACCGTCGTCGCCAAGATCGATGAGTTCCGCGACTACATCGCCAATGCGCTGATAGACCCAGCTGGTGACGGCGATGGCGTTGGCCAGCAGGATGACCGCCTGCTCAAAGACCGCGGCAACGATGGGCTCACTACGGACGACCTGAAGTTTGTCCTCATCTGCGACGTGACTGACCCCGTCAACCCCAAGGCATGTGGTTACGGACCCGAGTTGGAGTGCGACGACGCCGCCGATACCACGTTCGCTGAGCGCGACGACGACAACGACGGCAAGGTCAACGACGGCTGTGCCGCCGTCGATACGTCCGAGTTCAGCGACGAGTGTGGAGGCACAGGAGCCGCGGCGGACAACGATGGCGACGGACGCGCCAACGACGGCTGCCCCACCAGCGGCCCCGCAGAGGAGGATCCCGGCAACCCATGCGGCGGCGCCAGCACGGCTGATTGCGGGCCGAACGGTGGCGATTCCTGCGCCGATCTCGATGATGATGACGACGACGGCGTCACCAACGACGGTTGCCCCGTGTTCGGGCCGGCCAACCCGGAGACGGTGGGCGCGCGCTGCGACAACGACACCGACGACCACGCCACCGGCACGAAGCGCAACGACGGCTGTCCGATCAAGAACCCGGATGGCTTCAACATCGAGGAGATCCGCTTCTTCGCCACGATCGGTCAGGAGGGCGGCGCGAACCCTGACATCGGCTTCGACCTCAACCTCCCGGGCCTGAACCTGACTTCGACGGGCCAGGTGAATCTTGGCTACGACTGGGAGGTAAACATCGGCTTCGGCGTGAGCAAGAGCAACGCCTTCTTCCTCCTCACCGAGCCGATGGAGGACGGCCTGAGGACGGCCACCTGCACCGACGGGATGGACAACGACGACGACAACGACGATGGAACGCTCGACAGCACTGTTCCCACCGACGATATGGTGGATGCGGATGACCCCGACTGCGATGCCACCGAGCTCAACATCGGCGGGCAGGTCGAACTGGGCGGGCCGGCGACGTCGATCAGCGCCAAGATCGCCGGGTTCCTCCTTCTGCAGGTCAGTGACGCTACGCCGAACAACCCCGGCCACGAGGACGCCCATGCCGAATTCATAATTGACATGACAGATCCGATGACCGAGGCGAACGACGGCCGTACGACGTTCACTGAGATCCTGAGCGCGCCATCCTTCAGCGACGTTGTTAGCTTCGACCTGCAAGCGGCTGTCAACGCCAACCTCAAACTGCTGACGACCATCGATCTCGACGGCGATGGGCAGCTTGACCCCGCGATACCGCAGCTGCTGGGCGACCTCAAGCTGCACTGGGGCTGGTCGCTCGCCGGGAACAACGCGTCAGAGGTGGAGAATAACACCGGTGAGTGCGACGGTAACACGGCCAACGATGAGCTCGAGGCCTGCCTCAGCGCCTCGCTGGATAACTTCCGCATCAACATCGGCAGCTTCCTCACAAACATGATCGGGCCCGTTGCGGAAGAGATCCAGGTCTACACAAAACCGATCCAGCCAGCCATCGATATCCTGGTCACGCCGATACCCGTGCTGAGCGATCTCGCGGGCACGCCGATCACTCTGCTGGACCTGATCATCACGCTCGGCTCGGGCGACCTGGACATGCTGGACGAGATCGTCGCGGTCATCAATTTCATCAACAGCTTCGACCTCGAGGCGATCGATCCGCTTGACCTGACCGGTCCGAGCGGCCTCGTAATCCCCATCGCTCCGGACACGGACGCGGGGAGCGACGACTATACGCTCGCCGCGTCCAAGCTGACTAAACCGCTTGCTGACGCGAAAGACGCCTACAAGGCGGGCGAGCTTACCGCCCTCGAGAGCACGAACATGTTGGACGACATTGAGGAGGGCACGGGCGCGGCGGATGACGCCAGCACGTCTCAAAAGGGTATTCTGGCGTCCCTCAAGATGCTCACGGAGGAGGCCGGGGTAAGCTTCCCATTCCTGGAGAAGCCCTCCGACCTGATGCAGCTAATGTTCGGCAAGGACCTCACGCTGGTCCTCTGGGAGCCGCCTAACCTGCAGGCGAGCTTCGGTTACAGCCAGAGCTTCGGGCCCATCTGGGCGGTGCCGCCGGTCTTCGTCCACATTGGTGGATCCGTCACCCTCAAGGGCCATTTCGGCCTCGGCTACGACACGGAGGGCATCCGTCAGGTCGTCGGTGGCGCCGACGCGATCACGCTGCTCAACGGCCTTTTCCTGGCTGACACAAGCAACGGCCAGGACGTGCCCGAGTTCTCCATGCGCGGGGAGCTGGTCGCGGGCGCTTCCATCAGCGTCCTGATCTTCTCCGCGGGCGCCGAGGGTGGCATCTTCCTGACGATCAACATCGACCTTCAGGACCCGAACGCAGACGGAAAGCTGAAGTTCGTCGAGATCGCGGACATCATTGAGATCACAGGCAACCCGCTGTGCATCTTCATCCTCTCCGGTGAGTTCGGCGTCTTCCTGCGCGTCTTCGTGGAGGTTGACCTCTTCTTCTGGTCACATAGATGGACATTCACGCTGGCGGAGATAGTGCTCTGGTCCTTCCAGGTGGAGTGCGATCTCGATCCTGAACCTAACCTGGCGACGAAGGTCGGCAGTGTACTGTACCTGAACATGGGTCCTCGTACCGCCGAGAGAGGAGCCTTCCCGAACGCGGAAGACGAAGAGTTCACCGTCATTAAGAACGCGGGCACGGGGAGACTGGAGGTGCATGCCTTCGGCTTCATCGAGTGCGACTTCGACGACGACGGAGCGTGTAATGGTGACGACGGAGGCATAACGCGTGTCGAAGGCTCCGGCGGCGACGGCAAGGATGTCATCGCAGCGCTTCCCAACACGATGAAGGAGGAGGACGGCCTCCAGACCTGCGGCGACGGCCTCGATAACAGCGACGTTGCCAACGGCGAACCTCCGAACAACGGCGACGGCATGTCCGACACCGGCGATCCTGATTGCCACACGGACAGCGACGAGACCAACTCCGGGAGCTTCAACGCCGGTCTCGCCGAAGACGATATCGACGCCTGCTCCGACAAGCGCGATAACAGCGTCGATCTACCGCCGGGTCCGGGCATCCCCGACGGCAAGGCGGACAAGGGCGTGAAGGTGAACGGCGACGCCGACTTCACGGATCCGGGCGAATTTCCGCCTGATCCGGACTGCGCCGGCGAGCCTATTGAGTTCGACATCCCCGTAGTCTTCAACGGCGACGGCGACGATGACAAACTGACCGGTGGTATCGTCAACGACATCCTGCGCGGCGGCGACGACAAGGACACGATCAACGCCGGCAGGGGCAACGACGACGTTATCGGCGGCAACGGCGACGACGAACTGATCGGCGATAAGGGCTTCGACGTCATCATCGGCGACGTCGGCACGATCGACGACAACGTGCCGCCCGTCAACGGCCGTACCGGCGATCCCGCCGGTACGGATACGACCGTGGCCGGCCTGGCTGGCACAGGCGCGGACTACGTCGACGCCGGCCTGGACAACGACCACGTCTGGGGCGTGGGCGGTAACGACAATCTCGGCGGCGGCCTCTCGGATACCACGACGATGGACCTCGCGGACCGCATCCACGGCGGCGACGGCGACGACACCATCGACGGTGGTGACGGCGGCGACCGGCTGTTCGGCGATGCCGGTCAAGACAACATCATCGGCTCCGGTGGCGACGACCGCATTGAAGGCGGCAACGAGACCGCGGTCCTGAACGACATCGGCGACAACCTTCTCGGTTCCGCCGGCGCCGACCGCATCTTCGGCGAAGACGGCCAGGACAACGTGATCGGCGGTGACGGCGCCGACCCAGAGCTGCGTGGCGGCGCGCACAATGATGTGATGCTGGGCGACAACGGAATCGTCTTCCGGGCCGAACCCGGCGCCGGTACTAACCCGTCCCGCCACAACGACACCGTTCAGATCGATCCCGGCGCCGACGGCGGCGACAACATGCACGGCGACACCGGCAACGACTGGCTCTTCGGCCAGGGCGGCGGCGACACAATGGAGGGCGAGGGCGGCGAAGTCGAAGACGGCGCCGGAGCCGGTTCTTGCGACGACGCCGTCGACAACGGCGGAGGCGATGCGATAGACTCTGCCGACCCCGACTGCGCCGGCGGCGACGATGACCTGATCGGCGGCCCGGACGGCGACGCCATGAACGGCGGCCCCGGCGTCGACATCATGCTCGGCGACACCGGAACGGTCGACCATCACGGCAGCTCCTCTCGTGGGGACGATAGCGCCGTCTTTGGCGACGCCGTCAGCGAAGGCGGCGACACGATGAACGGCAACGCCAGTAACGACAAGATGTTCGGCCAGGGTGGCAACGACATCATGAACGGCGGCGGCGGCGCCGACCTGATGGAGGGCAACGGCAACGACGACGATATGTTCGGCAGCCGCGACAACGACACCATGCGCGGCAACTCCGGCTCGGACGACATGGAGGGCAACCAGGGCACCGACGGCATGTGGGGCGGCTCCGCCAACGACCGCATGATCGGAGGCAGCTCGACTGCCGGCGTCGACGACGTCAACGACAACATGTTCGGCGAGACCGGCGCAGACGTGATGATCGGCGACAATGGCACGATCTCCGGCTTCGACGCCAACCTCCTCAACCTCAACCCGATCGGCGGAAACGACTACATGGAGGGCAACGACGCCAACGACGACATGTACGGCGGGCCCGGCCGCGACAAGATGCTGGGCCAGGGCGGCGACGACTACATGGAGGGCAACAACGACTCCGACGTCATGACCGGCGGCGCCGACCAGGACGACATGATCGGCGGCTCCTCGTTCGAGTCCGCCGGCGTCGAAGGGACGATCGCCGACAGCGGCGACAACATGGACGGCGGCGAGAGCTTCGATGTCATGGCCGGAGACAACGCCTCCATCCTGCGGCCCGGTGGAGACGGTTCCTTCAACACGTTCAACCCCTCCGTGATCCGCACGGTCAAGTTGTACGACGTGGATGAGGTGGGCGAAGCGGCGATCGCTGCTAACCTCAGCGGCGGCGACATCATGACCGGCGGTACGCACGACGACGTGATGTACGGCGGCGGCAACTTCGGCCACACCGTCAACGATGACGGCGACGGCGCGACCGACGAAGACCCGCCGGACGGCGTCAACAACGACGGCGACGGCGCGACCGACGAAGACGGCGGCCAGGACGTCATGCACGGTAACGACGGCGACGACTACATGGAGGGCAACCATGGGTCTGACCTGATGTTCGGCGACCTGGGTCAGGACGACATGATCGGCGGCGGCTCCGACGACTACGAAGCCGGTCCCGAGCCTGACCTCCGCGACGCCGACGACACGATGTACGGCGAGAGCGCGGCAGTCCAGGGCACGGCCGAAGGCAGTCATGCCGACGCGATGGCCGGCGACAACGCTGCCATCGCCCGACCGCTCGTCCCGTCCGGGCCGGACATGGGCGACTGGCAGACGAACACCTTCAACGGAGCCGTCACGCGCCTGTTTACCCTCCTGGATGTCGAGACAGTCGCCAACGACCCGCTCTCGGCGGACCTCAGCGGCGCCGACATCATGTGGGGCAACGACAACGACGACGTGATGTACGGCCAGGGCGAGATCGACGATATGCACGGCAACGCCGGCGAAGACTATATGGAGGGCAACTCCGGCAGCGATGCGATGACCGGCGACGACGGCAACGACGACATGGTCGGCGGCACCGGCCGTATCAACGCCGACCCGCCCACCGGCACCAACGGCCGCACCGACGATGGCGAGACCAACATGACCGGCGGCAACGGCTTCGACAACATGGCCGGAGACAACGCCATCATCAAGCGCACCCTCGACGGCAACGGTCAGTGGATCGCACAGACCTTCCGCGACTGCGACCCCGATCCGGACGAGGCCTGCAACGGTGTCCAGCACGAGCGCATCATCCTGCTCGACGTCAACTCGCCCGACATGCCGGACGTCAGTGGCGGCGACATCATGTTCGGCAACGACGACGACGACGTGATGTACGGCCAGGGCAACGGCGCCGACTTCAACGACGACGCCGACGCCCGCATTGACGAGGACCCCGTTGACGGGCTGGACAACGACGGCGACAGCGCCACGGACGAAGACGCCGGCGGCGACGTCATGCACGGCAACGACGACGAGGACTACATGGAGGGCAACCATGGCGCCGACTTCATGTACGGCGACTCCGGGCAGGACGACCTCATCGGCGGCACCGGCCGCATCGGCTCGGACCCGGCTGCCGGTGTGGACGGTCGCGTCGATGGGGACGACAACATGTTCGGCGAGAGCGACATGTCACAGGGTTCCGCCACCGGCAACGGCGCCGATACGATGACCGGCGATAACGCCATCGTGACCCGGCCGCTCATCGTGGGCGGGCCGGACGACGGTGACTGGAAGGTCAACTCGTTCAACGGCGCCTTCACCCGCATAATCAAGCAGCTCGATGTCGAGAACACCGGAAACGCCCCACTCAGCGTAGATGTCCACGGTGACGACCGGATGTGGGGTAACGACAACGACGACGTCATGTACGGTCAGGGCGGCGACGACGAGATGCACGGCAACGCCGGTGAGGACTACATGGAGGGCAACGCGGCCAACGACACGATGACCGGCGACGCCGGCCAGGACGACATGCTCGGCGGCACCGGCCCCACCACCAGTAACGACCCCGCCACCGCGATCGACGGCCGCACCGACGGTGACGACGTCATGACGGGCGAGAGCGATATGTCACAGGGCTTAGCCACCGGCGACGGCGCCGATTACATGATCGGCGACAACGGCCGCATTATCCGTCCGCTGATCACCTCAGGTCCCGGCACCGGCGGCTGGCAGATGGAGACGTTCAACGGCAACTTCGACCGTGTGCTCACGATCCTGGACGTGGAGCTGGGCGTCAATCCGCCGCTCTCCGCGCTTGTCAGCGGTGACGATGACATGTGGGGGAACGACAACGACGACGCCATGTACGGTCAGGGCGGCAACGACGAGATGCACGGTAACGCCGGCGAAGACTACATGGAGGGCAACGCCGGCAACGACACGATGACCGGCGACGTCGGCCAGGACGACCTCATCGGTGGCACGGGCGCCTCGACAAGCGGCAACCAGCTCTCAACGCTCACCAGCGGTGAAAAAGCCACCGCTGTCAACGACCGGACCGACGGCGATGACGACATCTTCGGTGAGGACTCCCTCTCCGGTCAGGGTACCGAGAACGGCGACGGCGCTGACGTGATCCTGGGCGACAACGGGACGATCGAACGGCCACTAGATCTCTTGCTCATGTGGGAGGTGAACACGTTCAACGGCAACTTCACCCGACTCACGACGCTGCTTGACGTTGAGTTCACCGGCTCAGGAAATTACCCGCTTGATCCGGATTTGAGCGGCGATGACGAGATCTGGGGCAACGACAACGACGACATCGTGTACGGTCAGGGCGGCAACGACTTGATCCACGGCAACGCCGGCTTCGACTACCTCGAAGGGAACGCGGCCAGCGACATGATGTTCGGCGAGGACGGAGAGGACGACATGCTCGGCGGCTCCGGCCCGACCGTCAGCAAGTCCCAGCTCGCACCGCTGGGCGCGGAGGCCTCCGCCAGCGCTGTCCCCGGTCGTACCGACGTTAGCACCATGATGCGCAACGTGCCGCTCGGGACCGTCGCCTCGCAGTCCGTGCCACTAGGTGACACGATGTACGGAGGTAACGGCGCAGACGAAATGATCGGCGACAACGGTACGATTAACCGCCTGATCCCGGGCGGGCAGTGGGTTACGCTCAACTACTCCACGCTCGCTGACCACATCGGCGACGTTGCCCCACGCCATCCGACCGGCCCCGCCAGCTCACGTATTGACCGCGAAGTCGCGATGCTCGAGACCACCCCGGGTCTCACTGCGAACAGTGACCTGATGTTCGGCGGAGACGGCGACGACCAGATGTACGGGCAGTTCGACGAAACCGCCGGCGCCACCCAGCCGGCGATCGGTGACGAGATGCACGGCGAGAACGGCGAGGACGCCATGGCCGGCGACCAGGGCAACTTCCTGGAGCGCAAGCTGACCACGGCGACTGTGCACATCAAGCCGAACGAGCCGTTCGTGGACGACGACATCTTCATCCAGAATTCGCTCTATCGAGAGTTCCGTATGCTGCAGATCCCCACGGGTGGCAACGATCGCATGCGTGGCGGCAACGGCGGTGACTGGATGCACGGCGGCGCCGGCGCGGACGTGGCCAATGGCGACAACGGCAACGACCACATCTTCGGTAACAACGGGGACGACGACATCTGGGGAGGTCGCCACCACGACCACATCTGGGGCGGCCGTGACCGCGACCAGCTTGACCTCCACCCGCGCGTCACCGAGAGCAACTCGCTGCCGAACGCCTGTGGCCAGCTCAGCCCAGCCGACCCACAGGAGTGGTACACCTTCGCCTTCGAGGGTGGCCTTGCGACGACAACGTGCGATGGGAACTTCGAGGATGTCGACTACATCTACGGTGGCTGGGATGCGGACGCTTTGCAGGCCAACGTCGGGGACAACGGGCCCAAGATCGGCGACCGGCTGTTCGACTGGGTGGGTGTGTACAACCTGTACATCCTCTGCCCGGGCACTTACGGCGAGTTCGTGTCGACGCGCGAGTTCAGTCCGCAGATGACGGAATTCCTGCACAGGTTGGCTGAAGGCGACGGCGCTTACCGGCCCGGAACGGCGATTACCGACCCCTCGGGATTCAACGAGATCGCCTTCGTCTTCCGGCCGGACCTCAAGTTCAACAAGAACCCGCCATACGTGGACACTCCGGCGCACTTCAACTGCACTACGGACAGCATCACCATCCCGTAGGATCGACAGGTGGGGGCGGCCGCCGGGCCGCCCCCACCCGCGCGACCGCCGGCGATAGGTCAGTGTCGCGCTATTCGTCGCACGGGAGGGTTATCTTGACGTCCTGCGCCTGCGCGATCTCCTGGAGCTGGCGACAGGGCTCCCGCGACTCGACCAGAGTCGTCTTGCGGTTCTCGAACGCGGAGGTGGCTTCGGAGAGCGTATTCGCGTCCCGCACCCTGTCCGCCAGTTGCGAGATCGATTCGTTGTCCAGGCGAATGCCGGAGAGAAATCTCGCGTGAGCATCCGCGGCCTCAGAGGGCGGATTGAGGGCCGCCACTTCGTTGATGAAGACGGGAACCGCTTCCTCAAGGTCCGTAATCGCCGCCTTGAGGAAAGGGAGGACCTCCGTGAGAGTGTCAATGCTTTCGGGGTCCTGAGCCTCGGTCGACCTAACGATAGCCTGCTCCAAGCCGTTGAACGCGCCCCTGAGTCTCTCGAAGTACTCCGGCGCCGACAGCTGCGGCCCAGGAGCTGGTTCGATGCCCTCGTCCGCGTCTTCCCCGCAGGCGACCAGAACAAGAGTCAGGGACGATACGGCCACGCATAGCGGCCGGGCCAAATGCAGATACGAGCCCGCCATAGCTTCAGCGAGTCTATCACAGCGCGTAGCAGTCGCCCTGAATGGCCCTGAGCGACAAGTGCCGCCTCCACCAGGTGCGTGAACATTCAGGTGGGGATTGATCGCCACCCGCCGATAGGAAGACCCGTCTGCGCGTGCGCTGTGCAGGCAGAACGCGCCTACCAAGTAAGATAGCAGCAGGAGGTAGCAGAGACATGCCGAACGCATTCAACGACAAGATCATCGAAGAGTTTCGCGCCAATGGGGGGAAGGTCGGCGGGCCGTTCGAAGGCGCGCCAATGGTCCTGGTGACCTCGGCCGGTGCCAAGAGCGGCCGCCCGCACACGACGCCTCTGGTTTATCTGGCAGACGGCGATCGGATCGTCGTCTTCGCTTCGATGGGCGGTGCACCCAAGAACCCCGCCTGGTACCACAATCTCGTGGCGCATCCCGATGCGAGTGTCGAGGTCGGCACGGAGAAGTACCCGGTCAAAGCCGTGGTCACATCGGGCGAGGAGCGCGATCGGCTGTTCCAGCGACAAGCATCTTTGCTCCCGGCATTCGACGGGTACCAGAAACGGACCACGCGCACGATACCGGTCATCGCTCTGGAACGAACACGCTAGCGCCCCAAGGAGCGGATGCTTAAGCCAGCAGGAACGCGCCTTGCCTAGAGGCACTCGGACTCACTCCCGCACACTCATCCAGGGCGATCTGCGCAGCCCTCTCTTCGTCTTCACGACTGCGCTGCGCCTCCGGGGAGACCGGCGTTGCGTTCGGAATCGGAAGGTTGGTCGGCAGTGCTAACAACTTCTGATCGAGGGCGTCGATAGCTTCGGCGGGCGTCAGGCCTCTGATACTCTCGCAGAAAGTTGAATCCTGGCCGACGAAGAACCCTTGGATCGCTAAGCGGAAGTTCTCAAGGGTGATGTCGTAGCCCCGGAGATGGAGGACGTCATCTGGCGTGGCCGTTCCAGCGCTTCCATCGTCCTCGTCCCCTGCGCAGGCCGCGGCCAACGAGCCTAACACGATGAGTGCAACGAATATAGCGCGCACGGATTACCCCCTTCGGATCGCGCATGCGGCGTCGATTGGCGCCCCCAGAGAGGCTTGAACCTCCAACCTGTCGTTCTAGAATGAAGCCCACGACTTCGCACGTCAAGGCGTCCCCGCGAGTCGAACGCTAGATGTTACTCGAGCGAGGAGCGCGATCGAAAAAGCGCTGACTCAGTGTTAGACCGACCCGCACGGCCCGCCTGCCGTCGCGACTGCCCTGATACGGCGCTCGCCTGCTATACTGTGTATCGGATGAACCCGCACCTTTGCGGCACACTCTTTCGGCGCCGCCCCAGCGTTCCCGGGCAACCCTCCAACCATGAGGGGCCGCGTCCGTGTTGAGGGACAAGATACGGTCGCTTCAGCTTCCCCGTCCGCTCTCGGTTGAGAGCGGCACCAGCGTTCGAGAAGTGATCGCCAGAGTGCAGCGCGAGCGCGCCGGCTGTGTCATCGTCGCCCAGGCCGGCCGCCTCGTCGGCATCATGACTGAGCGCGACGTTCTCTTGAAGGTGGTCGCACGCGACGTCAACTACGACGAGCCAGTCGACAACTTCATGACTCGCAACCCGATGACCCTCACGCCCAACGACACTCTCGGCGACGCCATCACGCTGATGAACGACAAGGGCTTCCGCAACATCCCTATCGTCGATCCCGGGACCGGCGAGGCCCTGGCCATCTTCCGCGTTCAAGATGTCATCAACTTCCTCGCAGAGTCGTTCCCGGAACAGGTCCTCAACTTGCCACCGAGACCGCATCAGCTCCTGAAGACGCCGGAGGGCGGGTAGCGCCGTAATGGCTACGAACACTCACCGGACGGAGGTCCAAGAGCTTGACCGGGTGACGATCCGCTTCGCGGGTGACTCTGGTGATGGGTCGCAGGTGGCGGGCCTTCAGTTCACAAACACAGCCGCGCTGATCGGCAACGACATCAGTACCGTCCCGGACTTCCCGGCCGAGATTCGCGCCCCGGCTGGCTCCTTGCCCGGCGTAAGCTCTTATCAGGTCAGCTTCTCGAGCTATGACATTCACACCCCGGGCGACGCTCCGGACGTCCTCGTCGCCTTCAACCCTGCCGGGCTCAAGACCAACCTCGCGGACCTGGTCGCCGGCGGGACGCTCATAGTGAACGTCGATGAATTCACTGAGCTGAACCTGAAGAAGGCCGCCTATGACGCCAATCCGCTGGAGGACGGTTCCCTCTCCGGCTACCGCGTGATCGAAGTGCCGATCACGAGCATGAACGCCCGGGCGCTGGAGGACAGTGGGCTTAACATCAAGCAGATAGACCGCTCGAAGAATATGTTCGCCCTCGGCCTGATGCTCTGGCTGTACGAGCGGCCGTTGGAACCGACGCTTCGCTGGATCGAGGACAAGTTCTCCAAGAACCCTGCGGTCGCGAACGCCAACGCCGACACTCTGAAAGCAGGCTTTCATTTCGGCGAGACGGCGGAGCTGTTCCCGGTGCACTACCGCGTGCCGAAGGCTCAGCTCCCGCCGGGCCGCTATCGCAGCATCACCGGTAACGAGGCCACCGCCCTGGGCTTTCTCGCCGCCTCGAAGCTGGCCAACCGCCCACTTTTCTACGGCAGTTACCCGATCACGCCGGCCAGCGACATCTTGCAGGAGCTTGCCAGCTACAAGAAATTCGGCGTCAAGACGTTCCAGGCTGAGGATGAGATCTCCGCCATCGGCTCCGCCATCGGCGCGGCCTTCGGGGGCTGCCTCGGGCTCACCGGCACAAGCGGCCCGGGACTCGCCCTGAAGAGCGAGGCTCTGGGGCTGGCAGTGATGGTGGAGCTGCCGATCGTCGTGGCGATGATCCAGCGCTCCGGCCCGAGCACGGGTATGCCTACGAAGACTGAGCAGGCCGATCTCCTGCAAGCGATGTTCGGCCGCAACGGTGAATGCCCCGTCGCGATTGTCGCGCCAGCGACTCCTGGAGAGTGCTTCGAATACGCGATTGAGGCGTTCCGTATCGCGCTGCGCCACATGGTACCGACGATATTTCTCTCGGACGGGTACCTGGGGACGAGTTCCGAACCCTGGAAGATTCCATCTCTCGCCGACTTGCCACGAATTCCGGTTACCTTCGCGACAGACCCTGAGACTTTCCGGCCCTACTCCCGCGACCCAGAGACGCTGGCCCGACCGTGGGCCGTTCCTGGAACGCCCGGCCTGGAGCACCGTATCGGCGGTCTGGAGAAGTCCGACGTCACGGGGAACGTCAGCTACGACGCCGCGAATCACGATAAGATGGTCCGCTTCCGCGCCGAGAAGGTGGAACGCATCGCCAACGACATCCCGGAGCTGGAAGTGATCGGCGACGCTGACGGCGGCCTGCTGGTGCTGGGATGGGGGAGCACCTACGGCCCTATCATCTCAGCGGTGCAGTCGGCGCGCGCCCGCGGACTGCCCGTGTCCTGCGCGCACCTCCGCCACCTCAGCCCCTTCCCACGCAACCTGGGCGAGGTTCTGTCGCGCTATGACAGGGTGCTCGTTCCAGAAATGAACCTGGGACAGTTGCTAATGCTGGTGCGAGCGAAATATCTCATCGACGCCGTCGGCCTGCACCAGGTTACCGGCAGGCCGTTCAAGATCGCGGAGATCGAGCAGAAGATCAACGAGCTCGTGCCGACAGGAGTGGCCGTATAGATGACGACTAAGCCGCAGGGCGAAATCGTCCCGCTAGCCCGTAAGGACTTCGTAACGGACCAGGAGGTGCGCTGGTGCCCCGGCTGCGGCGACTACTCCATCCTCGCCCAAACCCAAAAGCTCATGCCGGACCTCGACATCCCGCGCGAGAACATCGTCTTCATCTCGGGCATCGGCTGTAGCAGCCGACTGCCGTATTACATGAATACGTACGGCTTCCACAGCATCCACGGCCGCGCGCCGACCATCGCCACAGGTCTCAAGTGCTCACGGCCGGAGTTGAGCGTCTGGGTGATCACAGGCGACGGCGACGCGCTCAGCATAGGCGGCAACCACATCCTCCACATCCTTCGCCGCAACGTGGACGTCGTCATCGTGCTCTTCAACAACCGCATCTACGGCCTCACCAAGGGCCAGTACTCACCGACGTCAGAGATGGGCAAGCGGACCAAGTCATCGCCCGCGGGCACGATCGACTACCCCGTGAACCCGCTCTGCGTTGCGATCGGCGCGGAGGCCAGCTTCGTCGCCCGGTCGCTCGACATTGACGTGCACCATTTGCTCGCAACGCTGGACCGCGCGGCGCACCACAAGGGCACTTCCTTCGTGGAGGTCTACCAGAACTGCAACGTCTTCAACGACGGCGCCTTCATGGAGTTCGCGGACAAGGACGTGCGTCCGGACCGTACCGTCACACTGGAACACGGGCAGCCGCTGATCTTCGGCAAGGACCGCGATCGAGGCATCGTATTGAACGGGACGACTCCCGAAGTTGTGCAGCTTGGCAACGGCGTCAAGGAAAGCGACCTGCTCGTACACGACGAGGCGAACCCGAACCCGGCCGTAGCCTATATCCTAGCGCGCATGCAGTACCCGGAGTTCCCCGTACCCATGGGCGTGCTGCGCGCTGTGGAGCGACCCACCTATGACGACCTTCTGAGACAGCAGATCGAGGATGCCATCTCCCGCGACGGCGAGGGCGACCTTGAGGCCCTCCTTGCGGAGGGGGACACCTGGACCGTGGATTAAGGCGCCCTGATGAACAGCTATGGTCAGACCAGAGGACCGCGATGATTTGCCCTGACTGCAATTTCGACAACATCCCCGGAGCCGACTCCTGCGAAAGCTGCGGCCAGGACCTTACTTTGCTCAACAGTCCCGACGGCGAGAGCGAGTTCGAGCTGCACCTTTCACAAGACCCGCTGAGCGCCGTCAGCGTCAAAGAGACGCCTACCGTCGCCCCGGGGGACCCCGTCCACCACGCCATCCATCTGATGCAGCGTAGAGGCGCCGAATGCGTCCTCGTCAAGTCAGAAGACAAGATCGTCGGCATCCTGACCGAACACGACATCCTGATGAAGGCTGCGAGCGAAAAAGTGGATCTGAACGCAGTCGCCGTGCGCGACATGATGACTCCCGACCCTGTCATCCTGCGCGACGAGGACACCCTGGCCGTGGCCCTGCACAAGATGTCGGTCGGTGGCTTCCGGCACATACCTATCGTGACGCCGAAGGCCGACGCCCTCGTCGTATCGATTCAGGATGTTTTCCGGCACATCAGCCGGTTCATCCCCGCCGCCAACTAACTGCATCAGCGCATAGCTGCGCCCGCCGCCCGCTGGTATGCTTGGGCCATGACGGTTGACGCGGGCGCCGAAGACAGGCTTTCGTTCGTCCCCCATCCCGGCGTTGTCCCGTTTGCGGTGCAGCGCGCTGAGGGTGCTTACCTCATAACGCCGGATGGCCGCCGCATTCTGGACGCAGGTGGCGGGGCGATCGTCGTAAACATCGGCCACGGGCGCGAAGAGGTCGCCGAGGCGACGGCTCATGCGCTGACACAACTCACCTACGCCATTCCTCCCTTCGCGAGCGAATCCAGGCAGAGGCTCGTCGATCGCCTGACCCGCAGCTGGCTGCCACCCGGGTTGACTCGTGTCGGATTCACCAGCGGCGGGTCGGAGTCCGTTGAAGCCGCGCTCCGCCTTGCCCGAACCCACCATGTTGCCGCAGGCAGGCCGCAACGCTGGAAGGTCATCGGCCGCGAGATGTCTTACCACGGCATCACGCTGGCCGCGCTAGCTGTCGGCGGCCACGCGAACCGCCGCAGGGGCTTCGAACCAATGCTCCTTGACTTTCCGAAGGCGCCAGCGCACTACTGCCTCATGTGCTCGCTCGGCAGGCACGAAGACCGCTGCCTGGAACAGTGCGCGGATGCGCTCGAAGACTTGATCATCAGGGAAGGCCCCGATAGCGTCGCGGCGTTCATCGCAGAGCCCGTCGTCGGCTCCGCCGGCGGGGCGCTCGTTCCGCCGGCGGGCTACTGGCCGCGCGTCGCCGATATTTGCCGCAAGTACGGAGTGCTGCTCATCGCGGATGAGGTTATGACCGGCTTCGGCCGCACCGGGCGCAAGTTTGGCGTCGACCATTGGGGCGTCGTACCGGACATCCTGGTTGGTGGCAAAGGACTCGCCGGAGGTTATGCTCCGATGGGCGGCATCTACGCCACCGAGGAAGTGATCGCCCCCCTGAGCGAATCTGGCGCTGATATCATGTTCTATACGTTTGCTGGCCACCCAGCATCATGCGCGGCGGCCGATAAGGTGCTGGAGATCATGGAGCGCGAGGACCTCGTCTCTCGCGCGGCGCGGATGGGGCGCGTCCTGCGCCGCCGGCTTGACGAGACGCTCGGGGACCACCCGCATGTGGCGGAAGTGCGTGGCCTCGGGCTCCTCCTAGGCATTGAGTTGGTCCGCGATCGCCGCACACTGGAACGCTTTCCGGCCTCGATGCAGATGGTCAGGCGCGTGATGGCTATAGGACTCCAGAAGGGCGTGTTCTTCTATCCAGGCGGCTCTGGAGAAGCACAGGACGTTGTAATGCTGGGCCCGCCGTTCATCATTGACGAGGCTGATATCGAACTGCTCGTCGGCGTTCTGAAGGACTCAATCGACACGGCCGTCCGCGGTCGCCGGCCGGCGTGAAGGCGGTAGCCTTCGCCGGGCGCGGCCGCATGGAGCTGCGGGACCTGCCGGAGCCGGAAGCAGCGCCGGACGAGGTAGTCATCACGGTCAGCCACTGCGGCGTCTGTGGCTCTGACCTCCACGAGTATTCGTCCGAGGCGCCGTCACTCCGCAGCGCCGGCCTCTTTCAGCCGGTCATGGGCCACGAGTTCACGGGCACCGTTTCCAGCCTCGGCTCCTCCGTGAACGGCCTCAAGATCGGGGACCCGGTGGTCGTCCACCCGGGCGGCCCCTGCGGCACATGCTACTACTGCACTTCTGGGTCCGCGAATCTTTGCGCTGAGCAGCTTGGGACCGGCTATCGCCGCCAGGGCGCCTACGCAGAGCGCGTCTGCATCCGCGCCGACCAGGCGCTCGCGTTACCCGACGCCTCGTGGCTTGAGCGCGCGGCGCTCACGGAGCCGCTCGGCGTCGCGCTTCGAGCGATCAATCGAGGCGGGTTGGCGGAAGGCGAGACGGTCTTCATCGCGGGTGGCGGGCCGATTGGCCTGCTGACCCTACTCGCCGCCCGCCACAAAGGCGCGGGATTGATAATCATCTCGGAGCCCGCATCCTCTCGGCTCGCATTGGCCCTGGCGCTCGGGGCGGCCCACGCTGTCGATCCGGCGGCGTCCGCATCGTTGCAGGTGCGGCAGCTTACGAATGGGCTCGGCTGCGACCTCGCGATCGAAGCCGTAGGTATAGCGCCGACGATGGACGATTGCCTGGCGGCGACGCACCGCGGCGGACGCATCGTCGTCGCCGGCGCGTTCGAGCAACCCTACTCCGTAAACCTGCTGAACCTCCTGGTTCAGGAGCAATCCATCGCAGGCACCTTCGGTTATGCGTCCGAATTCGAGGAGGCCCGCGACCTTATCGTTTCCGGCGCCATCGACGTCTCGCCGCTGATCTCGCGCACGGTTTCCCTGGAGGAGTTGCCGGACGCCTTCCAGTCGCTTACGGCAGACCGGGGGAGCGACCAGAAGGTGTTGGTACGCCCGAACTCCTAGAACACGAGACTGATCGATGCGCTCAACGTGGGCTGGTGCGTGCTAAAATGCACGCACCAGCCCGCCGCGGCGGGACATCCCACACAAGGAGGCGACCCATGGTACAAGCCCCGGTTTACGGCGACATCAAGCCCCAGGACGACTACACTCACCCGCTCGGTACCGAGAAGAACTTCAACGACAGCATGTACTTCAACTTCTTCGACAATGCGAAGGGACTCGGCGGCTTCCTTCGCTGCGGCAACCGCGCCAACGAGCGCTACGCGGAGGTCACCCTCTGCCTTTACCTCCCGAGCGGCGAGGTGCTGTTCAACTACAAGCGCCCGGAGATCACGCATAACGACGCCTTCGATGCTGGCGGGATGCGCTTCGAGACGATTGAGCCGCTCGTCCGCCTGCGCACGACCTATGAGGGCTCCGCTGTCTTCTTGACGAAGCCGGAGCAGATGTCCGACCCGGGCCAGGCGTTCCGCGAGAACCCGCACAAGAAGGTTTCTATCGACCTCACTCACGAGGGTGTCGGGCCGGTCTACGGCTCGTCGGGGGCAGACCGGGTGATCGAAGACCCGGAGAAGGAGTTCGCGCGCGCCCACTACGAGCAGCACATGAAGATTACGGGCACGGTGTCCATTGACGGCGAAAAGCACGAGATCGACGCCTACGGCCTGCGTGACCACTCCTGGGGGCCGCGCTACTGGCAGAACATCCACTCCTATCGCTGGCTCACCTGTTCCTTTGGCCCGGAGCTGAACATCATGGTCTCGGAGATCCGCCGTACGCCGGAAGAGCGCACGCAGGGAGGCGTAGTCATCCGAGACGGCCGTGTCAGTCGCGTCACCAGCGTCGACATCGACTCCGCGTACGACCCGGCTCCGTACCATCGCGGCATGAAGGCGACGCTCGTCCTAGAAGACGGCGACACTGTCACTGTTGCCGGAACGGTTAGGGGCTTCATACCTTTACGCAACCGCCGCGACGGTCAGGTCACGCACATCGGCGAAGGGATGACGGAGTACCGCTGTCTGGGGCATACGGGTTTGGGCATCTCGGAATACCTGGACCAGATCGCCTAGAGGCGGCGTGCCCACGCGCCTCTGACACGTCCGGATGACCCCCGAAGATCTTGGCGAGCGCCTCGCCGCATTTCTCACCCGTCATCACAACGCGCGCGCTGTCGAAATACGCGATCTGAAGCTGCTGACCGGCGGCGCCTCTCGCCAGACCTGGTCTTTCGACGCGACGATCGAGCACGCGAACGGACGCACTGAGACGCTGGCGCTCATCCTGCGCATGGACCCGCGCCGCCAGCAGGGGCTTATGTCGCGAGAGACGGAGTTCCAGGTCCTGAAGGCGGCCGGCGAGGAAGGCGTCGCCGTGCCGAAGGTACACGTTGTTGGGGATGACTCACTCGGCGCGCCGTCCTTCATTATGGAACGAGTGGAAGGCGAGACGATCGCCCGCAAGCTTATTCGCGACGATGAATACGAGACGGCACGGAAGGTCATGACCGGCCAGCTCGGCGCGATCCTGGCGAACATTCACGCCGTGCCGGTCGCCAAGCACGGCCTTGATGTACTAACCGCGCCTGCGCCCGGCAAGTCCGCCGCCGAAACAGAGGTGGACCGCTTCGAACAGACCTATCGCATGATCACGCCGGAACCGCACGCGGCATTCGAGCTGGCCTTCCGCTGGCTGAGGCGCAACCTGCCGCCGGAGCGCGAACAGACGCTGGTCCACGGGGACTATCGCATCGGCAACGTCATCTTCGGGTCCGACGGCGTCCGCGCCATCCTGGACTGGGAGCTCGCGCACATCGGCGATCCGATGGAGGATATGGGCTGGTTCTGCGTGCGCTCCTGGCGCTTCGGCAGCGACGCAAAGCCCGCAGGCGGAATCGGCACGCGCGAGGAGCTGTTTGCGGCCTACGAGGAAGCGGGCGGGCGCACGGTAGACCCAACGGCCGTACGCTTCTGGGAGCTGTTCGGTAACCTGCGCTGGGGCGTCATCTGCATCAGCCAGGCCCAGACGTTCCTCCAGGGCCTGAGCAAGAGCGTCGAGCTAGCTTCGATAGGCCGGCGGACGGCGGAGACGGAATGGGAACTCCTTAACCTGATGGAGCAGGCGTGATGCAGGACCGTCCGAGGTACGACGAACTGCTGGCGGCGATCGAGCGGTTTCTCGATGAGGAGATTGTGCCGAACGTCCCTGGATCGCGCGGCTTCCACGCCCGCGTGTCCGCCAACGCCATCCGCATCATTCGCCGGGAGCTGGAGTTCGAGGACGAGCAGCTGGCCACCGAGTGGGACGGGCTGGACGCCATTCTTGGCGTCGGAGAGACTCCACAGACGCGCGTTGAGCTCCGCGAGGCGCTCCTTGCGCGCAACGCAGCGTTGTGCGCACTCATCCGCAGCGGCAACGCTGACTCGGGCGCTCCCTACGACGCAATCTTCGGACATGTACGGCGGACGGTCGCAGATAAGCTGCGGGTCACGAACCCCGGTTGGCTTACGTGACCGCGAATGCGCTCAACGCCGGACTGATATACTGCGAACTCTAACCAAGCAGACCCCCAAGGAGGTCCACCCATGCCCACCCGTGAACTTCGAACGCTCGGCCGCTCCGGACTCAAGGTCTCTCCCCTCTGTCTGGGGGCGATGAACTTCGGGAACGAGAGCTTCGGCTGCGACGAAAGCATTTCGATCTCGATCATCAACGCGTATCTCAACGCCGGCCACAACTTCATCGACACGGCAAACGTATACTCCGGCACGCTGTCGGAGACGATCGTTGGAAAAGCCATCAAGAGCCGACGCGACAGCGTGGTGGTGGCTACGAAGGCCGCCGCTCCGCTGGGACCCGGCCCCTTCGACGGTGGGACCAGCCGCAAGCACCTGATGAGGGCGGTGGAGGACAGCCTTCGCCGCCTCGACACAGATTACATCGATCTCTACCAGATGCACCGCTACGACGATGGCGTGCCGGTGGAGGAGACGCTCAGCACGCTAAATGATTTGGTCCGCCGCGGGTTCGTGCGCTACATCGGCGTCTCCAACTGGAACGCCTCGCAGATAGCGGAGGCGGCGCGCGTGATAGAGGCGCGCGGGTGGGAGCCGCTCATCAGCCTCCAGCCCCAGTACAGCATCCTGGCACGCGACATCGAAGTGGAAATCCTGCCGGTCTGTCAGAAGTTCGGCCTCGGCGTCATACCCTGGAGCCCCCTGGGCGGCGGCATGCTCACGGGCAAGTACCAGCGGGGTGCGGAGCCCGAGCAAGGGACGCGATTCGGCGCGTCGGGGCCGTTCCAGGAGATCTGGCGGCGCCGCGCCCTGCGGGACCGCAACTTCGAGATCGTGGAGGTAGTGCTCGCCGAAGCGCTCGGACTCGGCGTCTCAGCAATCGCACTGAGTCTGGCCTGGAACCTGGCGCGCCCCGGCGTCGTGTCCCCGATCATCGGTCCGAAGAGCGTGCAGCAGCTGGAGGACAACCTCGCGGCCCTTGATCTTGAGCTGCCGGCGGAGACGGTCGAGCGCATCGATCAGGCGAGCGAACCGAGGATGGGTTATCCGCACAGCTTCTACCGCGAACAGCGCCTCGTCCGCCCTGCCCCACAGCCAGCAGCTCGGGCGTGATTGACCGTTCGCCTACGATCACGCCAAGATAAGCGGCGACAACATAGCAACCATCAAGTCCACGGGAGGTAACCATTGGCGTCAGGTAACAACCACTCAAGCTCGCTGAGCCGAAGCCGGCTCCTCATGCTGCTCATCGCCGCCCTCACTGCCCTGGCGCTTACCGCTGCGGCTTGCGGTGGAAGCGACGATGACGACAGCGGAGACGGCGCGAACGGCGACGACGCGACGGCGTCGGCTTCCGTGGATGGCGGTGACGACGGAGACGAAGCGACCGCAACGCCCGACGAGACTGAGGACGCCACGAGCGTCTTCCGAGGGCTAGCGGAGGAGTACGGTCAGATCGCAGCCAAGGTGACCTACGAGAGCACGAGCGGCGGAACCACCACGACGATGACGATATACTCCAAGTCGCCGAACTCGCGAATCGACACCGTTGACGGCGACGGCAACGTGACGACGATCATCACGACGCGGGACACTTCGTACCTCTGCTCGGCCAACCAGTGCATCGAAACCGAGGCCACGGGAAGCTTCGCCGGTCTGCTTACCGGGCTGTTCGACGCCAACGCGATCGTGGACGCGGCCGCGAACGTCGCGGGACTCGACACCTTTGACGAGGAGATCGCGGGCGAAGACGCTTCATGCTTCAGCACCAGCGGCTCGTTCCTCGCCGGCCAGGGCGCCGGTGAAGCGACCTGGTGCTTCGCCAGCGACGGTTTGTTGCTACGGGGCAGCTTCAGCGCGGCCGGCGCCGAGTCTTCTATCGAGGCGACGGAGGTCTCGCGCGACGTCACTGACGCGGATTTCGAGCCGCCCTTCGACGTGATAGACGTGGGTGCGTAACCGCCGATTTTCGCCACCGCGTTCCTTGCCGCGCCTCGCGCCGAATCGGTAAGATAAATCATGCTGCCGAGGTGGTGGAATAGGTAGACACGCCGTCTTGAGGGGGCGGTGCTCGAAAGGGCGTAGGGGTTCAAATCCCCTCCTCGGCACCAATATGCGGTGGGGCGACGTAGCCAAGTGGCCTAAGGCAGGGGTCTGCAAAACCCTGATCGCGGGTTCGAATCCCGCCGTCGCCTCCAAGTTTTTGGATACGAAAACGGCCCAATCGGGCCGATCTCTTGTTGAGCCAGATTGGTTTGACAGCATAAAGACCGAAATGCGAGCAGTTGGCGACGCCAGCGTCGTCCCGCCGCGCCCGACTTAGCGGGCGACGGCCTTGCGGCTCGAGTTCCATGAGGGCGTCCTCTGCGGCCATCACGACAAAGAGCCGGCCCGCGTCGGCGGACGATTCCCAACGCATCGCGACGAAATCTTTCTACGGCAAGACCCCGACGGCATCGAGGTCGAGGTTATGTGGATGGTGCCGCGCGAGCAGTGGGGCGAATACGAGCAGCGCGCCGTTGTCCGTCCGCTCGATCTGAGCGAGAGGTGGAGCGCTTCGGACACGCCCCTCACGCCGGAAGAAAAACTGTGATAGAATCTGGCGGCGCACCGTCCCGCCTAACCCCCTGAGTGCGCCGGATAGGTTCGGGAAAGCACAGGGCACTGGCATGACTCAGGAAACTCGGCCCCTTACTCGGCCATTCAGCGGGATAGCAATTCCCGCACCCGGCGCGTACGAACTTGATCCACCCCACACGTTCATTACTTTTACCGTTCAACACATGGTGGTCGGGCGAGTGCGGGGACGGTTCAATTCACGCAGCGGTACGATCATTGTCGCTGAGGACCCGACCCAGTCATCGCTCGATGTGAGCGTCAACACTCAGAGTATCGACACCCAAAACGAAATGAGCGATGAGGACCTACGTAGCGATCACTTTCTAAACGTTAAAGCGTTTCCCGTCATGAGCTATCGTGCGACCAGCGTGACGCCGGATCTCGGGACGCTGGACGGCGAACTGAAGGTTCGCGATGTCACCCGCAGGGTCCCCCTATCGGGGACCTTTCCATGGAGCGATTATCGATCCACTCGGCAACACACGGGTCGCCTTTCACGCCACCGCTGCCATCAACAGGAAAGAGTTTGGCTTGACAAGGGAGCTCGAGCGGGAAATCCGGCGGGCTTCTTCTGGGTAAGGATATCGTCATCGACATCAGCGCCGAAGCAATAAAGCAGGCACAGCCATAGGAGGTAATCGAATGACCGCAGAACAGAACAAGCAGCTGATGACGACGCTGGATGAGGCCTGGAACGCTCAGGACTGGGATACGTTCGAGAAGCGCCATTCTGCCGACACCGTCGTCTACTGGCCAGCCCAGCCGGGTCCGACGCGGGGCCGGCCCAACCACAAGGCCGAGGCCATCGAGTTCTTCAAGACCTTCCCCGACAACCACCTGGACCTACCCTACAAGGTGCTGATTGCCGACGGCGACTACACCTGCTCCATAGCGAGGTTTACCGGCACCATGAAGGGGCCGATGAAAGGCGCCGATGGCAAGGAGATCCCGCCCACCAACAAGAGCTTTGAATTAGAGTTCTGTACCGTGGCCCATTGGAAGGACGGCGAGATCGTTGAAGAGAAGCTCTTCTACGACGTAGTGGGGCTGATGAAACAGATCGGAGTCATGTGACACCAGTCCTCAGGCTGTCCTGGGTCCGCGAGCTCCGGCAAAGGAGGCGAACATGACTGACACACTGGAAACTAATAAGGCCGCCGTCCACGACTATTACGACTTGGCTTTCAACCAGAAAAAGCCGCAAGAGGCTGCCGCCAGGCATCTCGGGCACGTTTATCGACAGCACAACCCCCAGGCCCCGGATGGCGGCGAGGCGTTCGTAGGTTTTGTGACAGAGTTCGGCAAAGCATACCCTGGTCTCCAGGTGTTCTTCAAGCGCTTCGTGGCCGAGGGTGATCTCGTCGTTGCCAACAGTCATTTCGTCCGCGAACCGGGTGACCGCGGCATCGCGGTGATGGATATTTTTCGCCTGGAAGGCGGCAAGATCGTGGAGCACTGGGACGTCCTACAGGATGTTCCCGAGACGGCCGCCAACACGAACACTATGTTCTAGCATGCTCGGAGAATCATGGCGAAGCAACTGAGAGTCGTAGGCCTCGGCGGATCGCTGCGCGCGGGGTCCAGTAGCCTTACTGCCGCGGCCGTGGCGCTTGAAGGCGCTGCCGATGCAGGCGCCAAGACCGAAACTGCTTAACGTCAGGTCGCTGGACCTGCCGATGTATAATCCCGAGGCGGCAAACGTGACGGAATCGGCATCTCGTATGTGCGAACGCATGCACGATGCACATGGGCTGATTTGGGCTAGTCCCATGTACCATGGTACTATCAGTGGTTCATTCAAGAACGCGCTGGATTGGCTGCAGCTGTTGGCCGACCGCGACCCCCGTTTCTCGCTGACAAAGTCATCGGCCTCATCAGCACCGCCGGAGGCGTACAAGGAGTACAAGCGGTAAATACGATGGAGTTCGCCGTCCGCGCGTTGAGGGGTTGGGCAGTGCCTCTGGTCGTGCCTGTATCTCAGGCGTGGCAGGCCTTCGACGATCGTAATCGCCCTCGCGACCCGCGTGTTGAGGAGCAACTGCGGACACTCGGCCGGGAAGTAGCTCGCGTCGCCACGCGCATTTCCGGGAGGGAGGCTACCGATCCCGCCGCCGAATGCAAGGAGGCCGCCGCACGCGCAGCTCAAGTCGCGACTGTGTAGTCAAATGAGAAGAGGTGAGAGCGACTATGGCGAAGAGCGCTGGTAGATTAAGGGTAGTCCCCGCAAACGCGAAGAGGATGGTCGACGGTGGAGAGGCGATCATCTTGGACGTCGTCGAACCTAATACTTGGCGGCAGTTGCACGGGGCGATCAAAGACGCCTTGAGGATCGATCCCGAGGAGATCCAGGACCGGCTCGATGAGCTGCCGGTCAACCTGGGGATTATCGCCTACTGCACTTGACCCGACGAGTTCACCAGCGCCCGTGTGGCGCAGTTCCTTCGCAAGAAGGGCTTCCAGGCATGGGCTCTGGAGGGCGGTTATCAGGCGTGGCGAGCGGCGGGCTACCCCACCCAGCCCAAAGAGGCGGAACTCGGAACAACGCTCTCTGATATCTGCCCGCAGTGCAAGACTCCGATGAAGGATCACGTCTGAGTCGCCGGATACCCGCAGTAGGAGCGAGGATGGAAGAAGACCGGAAAAAGCCGGGAGTGGCCCGCGAATACAGCAACGACGAGATCGCCGTGTATTGGGAACCGCAATACTGCATACACACAGCCAACTGCCTGGTGGCGAACCCACAGGTATTCGATGCCATGCGCAGGCCGTGGATAGACGTGTCTCAGGCAGGCGCGGATGAGGTCGTCGAAGCCGTTATGTCCTGCCCCACCGGAGCTCTCCATTTCCGTCGCCTCCATGGCGGCGGAGGTGAGCCTGCGGAGCCGGAGACGTCCATCCACGCGCGCCCGAACGGTCCGCTCCTGCTCCGCGGCAGGGTCCGCATCGTCGGGCAGGACGGGACTCTGCTTCGCGAGGACACGCGAGTGGCGCTGTGCCGCTGCGGGCACTCGGCCAACAAACCGTTCTGCGACGGCACGCACCGAAACATCGGATTTCGCACCGCCTAGCTCCGCGTACCTGCCGTGTGCATTTCCCTGAGATCGTCGGAACCGTGCGCCTGCTAGAATTGTCTCGGTCGCCGGGGTGGCGGAACGGTAGACGCCGCGGACTTAAAATCCGCTGCCCGTAAGGGCGTGTGGGTTCGACTCCCACCCCCGGCACCAATCGTCCTTGACCTGGCGCTCGCCTAGCTGCGGCGGCTCATTCTCCCTAACACCAGAAGACCCGCGCCAAGTCCAGCCGCACCCGCGAGCGCGATTAGGAGTAGAGCATCCTCCGCAACTCCGCGTGTACCGCCGCCGGGCGGGAACGCGCCGGGCGTATGCGTGGCACCCAACGGTGAGGACGACGGCGGCGCTGATGTCGACGTCGAGGTCGGGGTGGGCGTTGGCGTGACTCCGCCGGGCGGCGTCGGAGTGGCGGTTGATGGTGAAGTAGGCGTGGGCGTCACAGTGGGCGAGCCGGGCGGGCCCGATGGCGTGGGAGTCGGCGTGGGGGTCCCGGGTGGAGCCGGCGTGGGCGTCGGCGTTCCACTGGGGGATGGGCTTCCGCTCGGGGGCGAGGTCACGGTCGGCGTGGGCGTGCCGGAAGGCTTTGTGGGTGTGGGCGTGGGGGTCGGTGTCGCCGTCGGGGGCGGAGGCACGGTCGGTGTTGGTGTAGGTGTCACAGTAGGCGTGGGTGTCCCTGCCGGCGTCGGCGAGCCGGTCCCGGGCGGCGTAGGCGTAGCAGTGCCGGGTGGAGTCGGAGTGGGCGATCCCGGCGGCGTTGGAGTCGCGGTCCCGGGTGGGGTGGGGGTTGGGGTACTCGTTCCCGGAGGCGTCTGGCTGGGCGGCGGTGTCGCGGTCGGTCCGTAGTTGCCGAAGATGATCTCGTGCTTCTCCCCGGAGGTGGCGGCGACGTTGACAGATACGCACTGGTCGCCATTGTGCTTGACGCCGTCGAGGTAGGCGGCGCTTTGTGACCACCCGTTCAGATGGAATTCGCAGGCGGTGTAAGTGCCTGGTATGCCGGCAACGTGCACATTGGGGGTGTAGAAGGCATTGGTGATGGTTCCGCCGTCCACCGGCTCGGTGAAGTCGTACGGCCAACCGCCGGGACAGGGGACGATCAGTCCGGAGGCGTTGACGCACTGGTCGACGCCGATCTCGGGCTCGGCCGGTTGCTGCCAGATGCCGTCGCGGTTGAGGTCGTGGAACTTGCGGACTTTGATCTCAGGCGGGAAGAACTCGCGCACCTTGAAATTGTCTGTCTTCACCTCGTCGCCCGGTGGGCCGAAGCCGGGGTCACGCTGGTAGCCGATCTTCACGGCGCCGCCGTTGCAGTTCTGGACGGGCTTGCCGTTGGGTGCACACTGCTGGACAAGGGCAGCTTCCGGGTTCCCCCCGTTGGCCACGTAGCGGCTGAGGGGGATGACCCAGGCTTTGTAGACTCCGCCGGGGTTGGGCGTGTCGAAGAAAGGCATGAGCTGGACGACGATGGCCGGAGGACCGTGGTCGCCGTCAATGTTCGTGTCGTGTTTGCCCGTCGCCCCCGCGGCGCCATCCGGGCCGTCGTTGACGTGACAGGCGTCGCTGGTCGCGTGGTCGACGAAGCCGCCAATGGTCTTGTCGCGGAGGGCGACGATGACGCCGTTGGATACGCGGAAGACGCGGCACTTGGAGGCGTCCTCCGAGAGCAGCACCTTGCCCGGCGGGTCGGTGACCTGAAAGACGTAGTCTCCGTCGGGTAGACCGGCGGCCGTCTGTGGGGCGTTGGGAGGTGGACCGCCGTCAAGGTACACCTCTTTCTTGCTGGCGTAGTGTACGTTCTCGTTTACGACGCCGCCGTTCGGCGTTGTCGTAAAGATCGCGCCCGAGAGGGGAGCCGCGGACGAATTGCTGGTACCACGCATGAGCGAGAGACTGGCCAGCAGGACGCCGCCAAGGATCGCTAGCGCGGGCAAC
Source organism: uncultured Dehalococcoidia bacterium (assembly GCA_964558415.1). GTDB lineage: Bacteria > Chloroflexota > Dehalococcoidia > SM23-28-2 > RBG-16-64-32 > CAZLDI01. The sequence continues at coordinate 97,306 of CAZLDI010000002.1, read as the reverse complement.
AGGAGCCAGGGACGAGGACGTCTCCGGCCGTCAGCATCGACGGAGACTACCCACTCCCAGCTTGAGTCCGCACCACTGCGGACGCCAATGACACGAGCCATTCGGAGCCTCCTAGGCGCGAGGCGCGGCAGCTTCTTCCCAGCGCCAGCTCGAATCGAGCGCGCTGTGACGCGCAATGTGCTTCATCGAAATATCGGGGCGATGCTCCTGACAGGGCCGCTCACGGGATTATGTAGTGCGAGCCAAACACTGTCAACCGGGGTTCTCCCCCGAGGCCCGGCACACCCTTCTCGCCTCTCGCCCATCGCTGCTAAGATTGTGGGCGTTCACCACTGAAAGGAGCGCCCCCTTTATGACCGACATCAGCACCAGGATGGTGTCCTTTGCGACGAACGGCGACACCGCAGACGGTTTCCTGGCCACGCCGGACGGACCCGGCCCCTTTCCCGGCGTCATCGTCATCCAGGAATGGTGGGGTCTTGACGCACACATCAAAGATGTCTCCCAGCGCTTCGCTCGTGAAGGCTTCGCCGCCCTCGCGCCCGACCTCTACCACGGCCGGGTCGCATCGGAGCCCAACGAGGCGCAGAAACTCATGATGTCGCTGGATATGAATCGCGCCGGGGGTGAGCTGGTGAAGGCGGCCGACTATCTAGCATCAGAAGCAGCGGCCGGCCGAGGGATTGGCGCTATTGGCTTCTGCATGGGCGGCGGGCTGGCCCTCACCCTTGCCTGCGACAGCCCGCATGTCCGGGCGGCGGCCCCCTTCTACGGCGTGAACCCCAACCCCATTGATAAGCTCGCTAATCTCCGCGGTCCCGTCTTCGCCGCGTTCGCCGAGCACGACGACTTCGCCAGCGCACGCGTACGTGAACAGCTGGAAACTGCCCTGAAGGAGTACGGAAAGCCGCACGAGATCCGCGTTTACCCGGGGACCGAGCACGCCTTCTTCAACGACACGCGGACCGAGGTCTACCGCCAGGCAGCTGCGGACGACGCGTGGTCCCGTGTAATCGCGCTCTTCCGCGCCAACCTCTGATCCACCTTCGGGTTGTCAACAAGTTCGTAACCTGCGGCGGCGCGTGCGGCAGGGTTTCGCCTGCTATACTGTCACTGCCTCATGACGAAGACAGCCGTCCGATATGAGACCGTCATAGGGATCGAGGTCCACGCCCAACTTCTAACGCAGAGCAAAATGTTCTGCGCCTGTCCGGTCCCATCGCCGGCCTCACCGCCTAATTCTCACGTCTGCCCCGTCTGCTTGGGCATGCCCGGGGTGCTCCCCGTCATCAACAGGCGCGCAGTGGACCTGACGATCATGACGGGACTCGCTCTCAATTGCTCGATCCCGGCTGAAGCGAAATTTGATCGCAAGAACTATCACTACCCGGACCTGATGAAGGGCTATCAGATCTCCGAGTACGACCTTCCGCTCTGTCTGGGCGGCTGGCTTGAGATTGAAGTAAACGGAGAGATGAAGAAGATCGGCATTACTCGCGTACATCTGGAGGAAGACACCGCCAAGTTGTCTCATGTGGCGTCGCCAACCGGCGAGGCTTACAGTCTGGTGGACGTCAACCGCTCTGGCCTCCCACTAATGGAGATCGTTTCGGAGCCGGACATCCGCTCGGCTGAGGAGGCGCGCGCTTACCTGGTCAAGCTGCGTCAGATCCTGCGGTACATCGGCGCCAGCCAGGCGAATATGGACGAGGGCAACATGCGCTGCGAACCAAACGTGAGCATTCGCCCCGCCGGCTCGGCCCAGTTCGGGCAAAAGGTGGAGCTGAAGAACATCAACAGCTTCCACCACGCTTATGACGCAATCGAGTACGAAGTCGCGCGCCAGACAGAGCTTCTCGAATCCGGCGGGCAGGTGTTACAAGAGACGCGAGGCTGGCGCGAAGACGCCGGCCGCAGCGTCCCCCAGCGCACAAAGGAGTACGCCGACGACTACCGTTATTTCCCGGAGCCTGATCTACCGACGCTTTCGATTGACCGCGACTGGGTCGAAAGTATCCGCAGCCGAATGCCGGAGTTGCCGGACGCCAGACGACTGCGATTCCAGGAACAGTACCACCTCTCGAGTTATGACGCCGGCGTGTTGACCGAAATCCGGGCGCGCGCCGATTTCTTCGAGGCGGTCGTCGCGCTCGCCAGGGAGGACCCCGAACGGCGCGCCAAATCAACCGCCAACTGGGTGAGCGGCGACCTGGCCCGCCTCCTGAACGCCGCCGGCGCTGAGATTCAGGCTTCGGCCGTAACGCCGGAAGCTTTGTCGGAGTTGATAGATCTCCAGGACGCCGGTTCCATCTCCGGTAAGACTGCCAAAGCCGTGCTCGAAGAGATGTTCAGCACCGGTCGCCGCGCCGCTGAGCTCGTGAAGTCGTCCGGACTGCAACAGATTACCGAGGATGACGAGATCGTTGCAGCCGTCGACCGCGTGATCGAGGGCAACCCGAAACCCGTGGATGATTACCGTGCGGGCAAGGAAAGTGCGATCCAGTTCCTGGTGGGTCAGGTCATGCGCGAGACCAAGGGGCGCGCCAGGCCGGATGCCGTCACGCAAACACTCAGAGAAAAACTTGACGCCTGACCGTAATCGCAACGGCAGTTTGGACGTTACTAGAATAGAGTTATGAGCCGCCTCCTCGCCTTCGACTTTCTGAAGTGGTTCTACCCGGGCATGCACATCAAGCGCTGGCTGGGGCTGATCGCCATAGGCGTTGCCATTCTGACGTTTGGACTGGGCTACATTGTCCGGGAGTTCTACGCGGAGGGATTTGAGTGGCCGGACTTCATGTATTATGTTACGTTCCAGTTCATTGACCGCTACGTTCGCGGTACAGTGTTCATGCTGGGGGCCGTCGGGCTGATTCTCTACTCCATCTGGAAACTCAACCAGTCTCTGCTGTCGGTGCTGGTCCCCCACCGCGATCCGCAGGAAAGCCTTGTGAACACGATCTACACGCAGCGGTTCCTGAAGCGTGGCCCAAAGATCGTAGCGATTGGAGGCGGCACCGGCCTCGCGACCCTGCTTCGAGGGCTGAAGGAGTATACGGGCAACCTCACAGCCATCGTCACGGTGGCCGACGACGGGGGGAGCTCCGGCGTCCTTCGGCGCGAACTCGGGGTCCTTCCGCCGGGTGACGTGCGCAACTGCATCGCCGCGCTGGCGGACGCTGAGCCGCTGGTCACCAAACTGTTCCAGTACCGTTTCGAGGATGGCGCCGGTCTGGCCGGCCACTCTTTCGGCAACCTCTTCATCGTCGCGATGTCGGCAGTGACCGGCAACTTCGAGGACGCCGTCCGTCAGACCAGCCGCGTGCTGGCAGTCAGGGGCCAGATCATCCCCTCCACGCTGGAAGACGTCACGCTCTGCGCGCGCACCGATGACGCGCGGACCATCCGAGGCGAGTCAGCCATTGGGCCTGAGGTCTCGGGCGACAATGGGCACGTGTCGCGCATCAGCGAAGTGTACCTGCAACCGCACAACCCGCCCGCTCACCCGGAGGCGGTGCGAGCCATCCTCGAAGCCGATTTGATCGTCCTCGGTCCCGGGAGCCTGTACACCAGCGTCCTGCCCAACCTGCTGGTGCAAGGCATCAAGCGCAGCCTCCTGGCCGCGCCGGCACCCAAAGTGTATGTGTGCAACGTCGCCACGCAACGCGGCGAAACGGACGGATTCAGCGTCGCTGATCATGTGGCCGCCATAGAAGACCACGTTGGCAAGGGCGTTGTGAACTACGTTCTCGCGAACGACAACCTGGCGGATCTGATCCCGCAGGCAGAACATTCACAGGCGGTGAGGCTGGACGCTCGGATCAACAATCGGATACGCTTGGTCACGGCTGACGTGGTCAGCGAGGGTAATCGGTACCATCACGAATCCGCCAAACTAGCCGAAGCCGTTATCCGTATATATGACGAAGGCGATCATGCCGAGTTTTTCGTCGACGAGCCGGAGCAGAGCCTGGTCGCCGTGCTGGATCAGTAACCAGGGACAATAAGCATGGACCTTCAAGACTTCCTCTCGATAGCGGCGATACTCGTCTCGATCGCGCTCATAGCCGTTATCTTGTTGCAGGTGCGCGGAGAAGGCGTCGGCGGTCTCCAGAGTGGCTCGTTCGTTCGAACGCGCCGCGGCCTGGAGAAGACGTTGTTCCAGCTCACTATAGGTTTGAGCGTTCTCTGGCTGGTGATCGCTGCCATCGCTGTCTACCAGCGCTAACGCCCCGGCGCCTCCCTTAAACTCATGAGTTCCTCCAATCAGCCTCTGCCGCCATCCAGGCATGGGCAGGGCTGGCCTCTCCTCGCTGTTCTCTTCATCGGTGTTGTTGGTGTTGCTATCGCCTGGGCGGCCGTCGCCGGGCCGCTCAATCCGTCCGAGGACGGCCGGTCCTTCCGGTACGTGGAGGCGATTATCGGCGCGCCCTCCCGCATTAATCCGCTCTACGCGCACCTCAACGACACGGACCGGGACATCGCCAGCCTCGTCTTCTCAGGACTGACGCGACTGGGTTCGGACGGCGAGGTGCTGCCTGATCTCGCGCAGTCATGGGAGATCAGCGACGACAACAGAGCAGTAACTTTTCATCTTCGACAGGACGTCTTCTGGCATACCGGCATCGCATTCACCTCCGCCGACGTTCTGTTCACATACGGGTTGCTCGCCGATCCGCTGCTCGGAGGGGACCCAGATCAGGCGCCTCTCTGGCGACAGCTAACCTGCAACGCGCCTGACAACATGACAGTCACGTGCCAGCTTCCCGAGCCGTTCGCTCCGTTCCTAGCCTACGCGACGACGGGCATTCTGCCAAAACACGTGCTGGAGGGGACCAGTGCCAAGGCCCTCGCGGAGAGTACCTTTAACCAGAAACCAGTCGGGACCGGTCCTTACAGGGTGGTCTCAATCGACCAGGAACAGGCAATCCTCAAGGCTGAACCTCGATACCACCTCGGCGCGCCCCTCATCAATGAGATTCAGCTTCGCTTCTACCCTGACAGCTCGAGTGCGGCAGTCGCCGTAGTGCGCGGCGAGGCCCAGGGAATACTGCTCGGCAGCGGCACCAGCGAGGACGACTTCGACGCGGTGTCAGCGATCAACGGATTCCGGGCGATATCCGGCAACCGTAGTGCGTACACAATGCTGTATCTGAACAACGAGGCGCCGCCGTTCAACGACAAACGCGTGCGGCAGGCGGTACTCGCCGCGGTAGACACCGATGCCATCATTGGGGATCTGCTCGGTGGTCGAGCGGTTCGCGCAAGCTCACCCATCCCTCCCGGTACCTGGGCGTTCAACCCCGAACTGGAGCCTGTTTCCCGCGACCAGGGGGAGGCGCGGCGCCTTCTTGAGGAAGCAGAGTGGACGCTGCCGGAGAACGGCGACGTCCGAACACGAAACGGCGTGGAACTCCGCATCACTCTCATGACGGACAAGGACGAACTTCGCGGCGCCCTGGCAGAAACGATCTCAGAGCACCTGGCCAACATCGGCATCGCTGCGGTTGTCGTGCGCGAGGAACCTTCGACGCTCGTTCGAAACTTCCTGATTCCGCGCGAGTACCAGGCCGCTATCTACGGATTGGATCCCGGACCAGATCCGGACCCCTATCCCGCCTGGCACAGCTCCCAGGCGACTGATAGCGGCCGCAACCTCGCCGCCTACGTCAGCGAGGACGCCGACGCGATGATGGAAGAGGCGCGACGCACCAAGGACCTGGGCGAGCGGCAGCGGCTGTACTACAGCTTCCAGCAACTGTTTCGCGATGACGTGCCCAGCGTCGTCTTGTACTATCCCGTTAACACCTACTTCGTGAGTGAACAGGTTGGAGGCATCCAGCTAGGCACGCTATTCAACGGTGCATCACGCTTCCGCAACGTTCAGGGGTGGAGCATCAAAGAGATTGCCGACATCCGCGACCCGTGACTACCTCCGCGACTAACGAATCTTGTCAGGGCACAAGTATGATCGGAACCTGGACTACACCTCGCGGCTGCCCTTCAACCGTAGTCTCCTGGTAGACCCAAAGACAGAACGCTGTGGGCTCTTTGATATTCTGAATGACGACGTCTGCGGCAAATGGGGCAGTGTTTTCCGTGATTTCGATTCCGGGCGGCGGGAAACGATACGTCCGCGGCTGCGGCGGTAAGTCCAGCACTTGTAGCACTTCCTGCTTGGCGTTAACGACCGCCACAGCGACGCCACGGTTCTCGAATGCGATATTGGAGCCCCAGCCGCGCACGTGGAACGGCACCTTCACCTTCTGTTCCGGCTTCGGCTCCTCCACCTGCAGCAGTTTCGGACTCGCCGGGTCCGGGTTCGCGTCGCAGACTTTCAGAGGAGTCGGCGACGGTGTGGGCGAAGGGTCGGGTGTCCGCACGGGAAGCAGCGTCGCCGTCCCCGCAGGGGTGTTTACAACCACGCCGACACCGTCAGGGGGTATCGCAAGGTCACTCCCGGCATCACCCCCACAAGCGGTTACCAGCGCGGAGAAAACCAGCAGGGGCAGCCCCGCACCGATGATCGCGGTCTTGGTCAATCTACTCACCACCAACTACAACGCCGACGAGCCACTCTGCGTTTCTACAGAGAATGGTTGGGATCACCGCCCAGAGTAACATGAGCCTGCTCTTCATTGGCACTCCCGACTTTGCGGCACCGTCGCTGCGCCGCCTCGCTAGTGACGGGTACCGAATATCGGCAGTCGTCACGCAACCGGATCGCCCTGCCGGGCGTGGGCGCGCGGCCAGACCGCCGGCGATCAAACTCGTGGCCCAGGAGCTGGGCCTCTCCGTACTCCAGCCACGATCGCTGCGCGCGCCGGAGACCGTCCGAGAGTTGCGGGATCTCCGCCCAGAGGTCATCGTCGCCGTGGCGTACGGGCAGATTCTCCGCCAAGAAGTCCTCGACATTCCACCCAGGGGTGTTGTCAACGTGCATCCTTCGCTCCTGCCCCGCTGGCGCGGCGCCTCGCCGGTTCAGGCCGCGATACTTGCGGGCGACGAAGTGACCGGCGTCACTATCATGCTGATGGATGCCGGGACGGACAGCGGCCCCATTCTTTCTCAGCGCCCGTTCCCTATCGACAGCGCCGCCACCGCAGGCTCACTGACCGGGGAGTTGTCCGGCATTGGCGCTGACCTGCTATCGGAGACGCTACCGACGTGGCTCGACGGACACCTACGACCCCGCCTCCAGAACAGCTCAGCCGCTACCGCCTGTCCGCTTCTGCGCAAGGATGACGGCGCTATGGACTGGTCTCTCCCTGCTTCCGAAATCTGGCGCCGCGTTCGCGCCTACAACCCCTGGCCCGGCGCGTTCACGCACTTCGCCGAAGAGTCGATCAACATCTGGAGCGCCTGGCCTCTGGACGACGTGATCTCGGCGGAGCCTGGGACCGTAGTTCGGATCACGCCGGACCAGCAGGGCAGACTGCCGGCGCTGGCGCACGACGCTTCCTTCGCCGTGCAGACAGGGCGGGGACTCCTCGCCGTGTTGGAACTCCAGCGCGCCGGCCGGCGCAGGCTCCGTTCGGCAGATTTCCTGCGCGGGATGCCCGGAGTCCTCGGAGCACGGCTCGGATAGACGCCTGCAGCCAGAAGAAGACGCGGGAGGCAAACCTCCCGCGTCTTTGCTTCTCTTCTCCTATTTCGTGGGGGCCTACTCTGCGTCGGCCTCCTCCTCGGCAGCGGCTGCTTGTTCCTCGACCGGAACTTCCTCCTCCACAACCTCTTCAACTATCTCGACAGCGGGCGGCGCAACCTTCGCAACGACCAGATCCCCATCTGACAGGATCGTGACGCTCTCCGGGGCGCGGAGGTCGGAAACGTGCAGCGACTGGTCGATATGCTCCAGCACTGAGACGTCGATTTCGAGAAACGACGGGGCGTCTGCGGGCAAGGCTTCCACCGATACGCGATCCAAGGCGTGTACGAGAATGCCACCGAGGGTGTCCACCGCCGGAGAGAGCCCGACCAGGTGGATCGCCACGTCCAAGCGTACCTTCTCCTTCAGGGAGATCTGGTAGAAGTCTACGTGCAGAATCGCGTCTGAAACCGGGTTCCTTTGCACGTCGCGAACGAACACGGGGCGCGGCTCGCCGCTGTCTAGCATCAAGTACACGATCTCGTTTCGGCCGGCTGTATGCAGCACGTGCCTCAAGTCATCCGTCGAAACCTGAATCGCCTTAGACTCTACGTTGTGTCCGTAGATGTTCGCCGGCGTCAGTCCACCGCGCCGCAACCGCGAGACTTTCTTGCCCAACACCTCTCGCGGTTGGACGGCCAGTTCTGTTCGTGTCGCTGCTACCATCTCACACTCCGTCGAAGAAATACTCGTTCAGGTTATCGAACACCACCTCTGCCGTCAAACTGAAACTTGACAGTTCGGTTGCTCTGGCACATAGTGAAGTGCGCGCGCACGCACATTTGGACAAGGGAGCCCATGACCATCGCCCCTGAAAACGTAATCAGGCCCGGCAAGCGTGGTCGAGAAATGCGCTGTCAAGCGCTCATCGACGCTGCGAACGCTGTGTTCGCTGAACATGGCTTCGACGCCGCTACCACTCGCGAAATCGCCCATCGTGCCGGCTGCGCCGAAGGCCTGATCCATCGCTACTTCAACGGAAAGCGCGGCCTCCTCCTCGCCATCCTGGAGAGCAAAGCCTCGCACTTAGCGGATGATTTCGAGACCGCGCTGCCTGACCGCGACAGCATCGAGGAGGAGGTCCAGCAACTCCTCCTCTGGTTTCTGGACGACATGTGGGAGCGCCGCGATTTCATGCGCGTGAGCGTTTCCCGAGCCGCGATCGATCCTGAGATTGGTCGCACAATCAGCGCTGGCATCAGCGCCCGACGCGTCGCGCTCATAACGGGCAAGCTGCTCCGCCACCAGCAAGCAGGCCGCGTGCGACCTGAGATCGACATCGAAAGCGTGGCGCACTCGCTGGCCGGCCTGGGCTTCGCAGAAGGCTTCATGTTTCAGGTGGGCTTCGGCGAGGACCGGCGCATCGCGAGGCGCATAATGCTTGCCGCTGCGGACGTGGTTAGCCGCGGTATGCTGCCTGACGGACAGGCCACGAAGGAGGACACGTGAAACTGGGACTCGCAACGGGATACTGGAGCGCCGGACCCCCGCCCGGCATTGTCGAGACGATCCGCGCCGCGGAAGACATGGGCTTCGACTCCATCTGGACCGCCGAGGCGTACGGATCCGACTGTTTTACCCCGCTGGCCTGGTGGGGCGCATCTACCAGCCGGATCAAGCTCGGTACTGCCATCACACAGATTTCCGCGCGCACGCCTGCGGCCACCGCGATGGCGGCGCTTACGCTGGACCACCTCTCCGGCGGACGCTTTATCCTCGGTCTCGGCGCATCAGGCCCACAGGTCGTGGAAGGCTGGTACGGCCAGGCTTACCCACGCCCTCTGGAACGCACGCGGGAGTACGTCGAGATCATCCGCCGTATCTGGGCGCGCGAAGAGCCGGTGCAGTTCCGGGGCCGCCATTATCAGATGCCCCATCAAGGCGGAACAGGCCTCGGGAAACCCCTCAAGTCCACGGTTCATCCGCTACGTTCGGACATCCCAATCGTCCTCGGTGCGGAGGGGCCGAAGAACGTCGCACTGGCCGCTGAGATCGCCGACGGCTGGCTCCCCATCTTCTTCTCGCCGAAGTCCGACGGGTTCTACCGCGACGCCCTCAACGACGGGTTTTCGCGGCGCAACGGTAGCAAACCGGACAACTTCGAGGTCGCCTCTATGGTCCCCATCATCCCGAGCGACGACATTGAGGCCGCGGCCAATTTCTACCGCCCAACGCTCGCGCTCTACGTAGGTGGCATGGGCGCGCGGGGCGCAAACTTTCATTACGACGTCATAGCGCGCCTGGGCTATGAGGCCGAATGCGCCACGATCCAGAACCTCTACCTGGAGGGGAAGAAGCGCGAGGCGATGGCCGCGGTGCCCACCAGGATGGTCGAAGACCTCGCACTTATCGGCCCCATCGGCAAAATCAAGGACGAGCTGCCACGCTGGAGGAACACTTGCCTCACCACCATGCTCGTGAGCGGCCCGCCCCAGCTCCTCGAAACCGTCGCGAAGGTAGTGCTGTAGGAAGCGCGTCTTGAAACTCGGATTACAGATCCCGTACTTCACCTGGCCGGGCGGACCGGCTGCGCTCGGACCCAAACTTGGCGTAATCGCTAAGACGGCCGAGGACGCCGGCTACGACTCCATCTGGGTGATGGACCACCACTTTCAGATACCCATGGTTGGCGCCGCCGATCTCGACATGCTCGAGGCCTACACTACGCTCGGCTTCCTGGCCGCCAATACCTCCCGCGTGAGCCTCGGCACACTCATTACCGGCGTCACTTACCGTCACCCGGGCGTTCTCGCGAAGCAGGTGACGACACTGGACGTACTCTCTGGCGGGCGCGCCTGGCTCGGCATCGGCGCTGCCTGGTTCGACCGTGAGCATGCCGGCCTGGGCGTACCGTTCCCGCCTCTGAAAGAACGCTTCGAGCGTCTGGAGGAGGCAGTCCAGATCGTCAATCAGATGTGGAGCGACGACAACAACGGCCCCTACCAGGGGAAACACTACCAGCTCGCTGAGACGCTAAACGTTCCACAGGCGCTATCCCGGCCCCGACCTCGGCTGATGATCGGGGGCAGCGGCGAGAAGAAGACGCTGCGACTGGTCGCCCGCTATGCCGACGCCTGCAACGTCTTCGGCATGGACGGTGACGCCGTCAAGCATAAGTTCAACGTCCTGCGCCAGCATTGCGAGACAGAGGGGCGCAACTACGACGACATTCTGAAGACCGTCATCTTGCCCATGAGCGTCGGCGCGAATGGCGAGAATGCGGCTCAGCTCGTCGACCGCCTCGGCGTTTATGCCGAAGCTGGCGTTCAAGCGGTCCTCGGCGCGCTCGCGGGCGTGGACGAACTCACCCCGATCGAGGTCATGGGGCGGGACGTGATTCCGCAAGTGGCGAACCTCTAGAAGCCGAAGGAAAGGCCGCATTTTGGGAGCCACGCGATGATCGGTAGGCTGGAATACAAATGGATCGTCGGCATCGTCTTCGTCTTCGGTCTCTTCATGGACCTGCTGGACATGACGATCGTAAACGTTGCCATCCCGGAGATCGCACGCGACCTAAAGGTCAACCCCAACGAGGGCGCATCCACGATTCAGTGGGTGGTTACCGGCTACCTTCTGAGCCTCGCAGTCTTCATCCCGGTCAGTGGCTGGGCCGGCGACCGCTTCGGCACCAAGCGCATTTTCATGATCGCCCTGTTCGTCTTCACCACGAGCTCTTTCCTCTGTGGTCTCGCCTGGAACATCGAATCGCTAATCGCCTTCCGCATACTCCAGGGGGTCGGAGGCGGCATTTTGACCCCCGTCGGTACGGCCATGCTGTTCCGCGCCTTCCCGCCGGAGGAGCGAGCGAAGGGCGCCGCCATTCTCATGCTACCGATGGTGGTTGCACCGGCCAGCGGGCCAGTACTGGGTGGCTACCTAAGCGAGTATCACGACTGGCGCTGGATATTCTTCATCAACATCCCTGTCGGCGCACTGGGGCTGCTCTTTGCAGGCATGTTCCTCAAGGAGGAGAAGCAAGAAAACTCCGGGCGCCTGGACGTCCCGGGCTTCCTACTCGCCGCCGGGGGCCTCGGCGCCCTCATGTATGCCCTCGCGGAGGCCGGCATCGAGGGCTTCAGCGACCCGCGTGTTGCGGTCTTCGGCCTGCTCGGAATCGCGATGCTGATCGTGTTCGCTTTCGTGGAGCTGCGTGCGCGAATGCCGATGATCGATATGCGGCTCTTCCAGAACCGCCTCTTTACCACGATGAACGCTGTGCAGATCGTCGGTTACAGTGGTTTGATGGGCGGCCTGTTCTTGCTCCCCTTGCTCCTACAGGCGGAGATGGGGTTGTCCCCGCTGGAGTCCGGCCTGACCACCTTCCCGCAGGCGCTGGGCGTTGTCGCCATGACTCAGGTCCTTGGGCGGATCTACAACCACGTCGGTCCACGCCGAATGCTAATGGTCGGCATGTCCGGCGTGGCGCTTACCACACTTTGCTTCTTATTCGTACAACTGGATACGCCGCGCGGGTGGATCAGCCTGATGATGTTCGCGCGGGGCATGTCCTTCGCCGGTATCCTCATCCCAATGCAAACGGCGACCTACGCGACGATGAAGCCTCAGGAGATGGGCCGCGCGAGCGCGATCTTCAACGCGAACCGCCAGGTCGCCGCCAGCTTCGGCGTCGCGCTGCTCGCGACGGCCCTCAGCAGCCGCCTGGCGACACACGACACGGTGCTGGGCCCAACCGGCAACCCCGAAGCGGCCCTCAGCGCTTTCCACGAGTCGTTTATCGTGGCTGCCGCCCTCACTCTGCTGGGATTGCTGGCGGCGCTCTTCGTCCGGGACCGCGAGGCGTTGCCTGCCCCGAGAGCGGTCGCTTCACCGCAGATCGTGGAAGAAGGCGCGCCAGTCGCCGCTGCGTAGGACACCGGAAGACCTGTGTCGCCGGGATCGCGCCTATCAGGCCGCGGGTTCGAGGCCGGGCCGGTGCACAGCTTCAGGCACGCGGTAGGGACGAGCATATGACCGGATGAAGCCGTTGTTGAAGTCCCGCCGAGCGCCGCAGCGCTTGCAGGTTCCCTCACTCACAGGACCATCCTGCCTGGCGATTAGCCAGTGATGCGCGTGATCGACGAAGCTAAGCCCGCCCGTCCGCAGATCGCTTCCGGTCGGGCCGACTACCACTGCGCGCAGCCAAAGTTGGAGCGGAGGGATCGCGCTTCTGCCCTGGGCTGTGACACGACTGCCGATGTTGGAGGCCTGCCCGGCACATGGCGTCGGGCAGTCTCGCGGGACAGCTGACAGCTTCGACAGCGTCGAGGCTGGTCGTAACCCAGTTCACCGTAGAGCCGCTGGTCGGCGACGTTGAACGCGAAGATCCGGCTGCAGTCTGGACAATGGAGAACCCTGTCCTGGTACCTCATCTACGACCCTTTCTAGAACTGGATCAGTTCGGGTCGCCACGGGACCAGGTCGCTAGGCTAAGCCTGCGGGGGCCGAAACTTCCGCCACTGGCCGGAGTATACCATAGCAATCACGCGCCCCGGCGAGGACCGACGGGCCGACGCTCCATCCGGCGCGTTGCGCCGTCCCGCCACCCGACGCCCTGTCAGTATCAGGCGCGCGGCGCCGTAGACAACGCGTCAACCGCCTGCCAGCGGTCCGCCCAATCGGATAGCGCCTCTATCACGTCCTGAAGCCCGCGGCCTTTCGCCGTTAGATCGTACTCAATCCGCACCGGCGTCTCCGGGATGACCCGCCGCACGACGATATCTTCGGCCTCCAACTCCTTCAGCCGCTCAGAGAGCATCTTGTCGCTCATTCCCGGCACCGTCCCGCTCAATTCGCTGAAGCGGTTCACACCCGTCAACATCGCCCTCAGGATTGCTCCGGTCCAGCGCCGGCCTATCAGCTCCGCCGCCCGGTGATAGACGGGGCAAAACGAGGTCATCTGTTCGAGTTTGTTTGGCATTCTGTTACCTCGTGTCAGTCTAACCTAAAGTTAGGGGCTTGACAACTGATAGCTCACTCCCGTACAGTAACTTACAAGAAGTAAGTACCGGACTTCCGGTTAGTAGCAGGAGGTAGCCCTCAATGACCACCCAGACTGAGACCAGGACCAGCACCTGGACCATCGACCCGACGCACTCCATCGCGGAGTTCTCCGTCAAGCACCTCGTCGTCACGACCGTGAAGGGCCGCTTTCGCGAGCTCGAGGGCGTGCTCAGCATCGACGAAGCACAGCCAGAGAACTCCTTCGTCACTGCAACCATCGATGTCGCAAGCGTCGACACCAATCTTCCGGACCGGGATGCCCACCTGCGCTCAGACGACTTCTTCAACGCCGAGCAGTACCCGAAAATCACGTTCGCCAGCACGCGTCTGGAGAAGGCGGGCGGAAGCGACTACAAGGTACACGGCGTCCTCACGATTCGCGACGTCAGCCGTCCGCTGGTGCTCGACACCGAGTTTCAGGGCGAGATCGACGACCCCTGGGGCAGCAGGCGGGCAGCCTTCACCGCGACGACACAAATCAGCCGCAGGGATTACGGAGTAAAGTGGAATGCGATGATCGAGACCGGCGGCGCCGTCGTCAGCGACAACGTAAAGATCACCCTCCACATCGAGGCGATCCGACAGAAGTAGAGGGACGGCCGGTAGGAGTAAAATCATGACCACGCTCGAGACGAGGGACAAGGCAGATATGCTGCTGCTCTCTCCGGAAGACTACGTAGTGCTCGGCGAGTCCGACTTCGGCTCGCCGGGTCTCACGGCCACCGAGGTCATCGGTCCGTTCGTGCCCCTGCAGGCCTCCGGTCCGCTGATCATGGTGCACGACGCCGTCGTGGAGCCAAACCGAGGCATCGGCCACCATCCCCACCGCTACAACGAGCGCCTTTTCTACATCCTCGAAGGCTCACTCAGCCACGATGACGCCCAAAACGGGATCACGGGCTTCATGGGCAAGGGCGACGTCGCCTGCCTCACAGAAGGCCTCTCGGGAATGTTGCACAAGGAATGGAACGACACGGGCGAGCGCACCCACGCGTTCATCCTGGTCTACGAGACCCGTCCGGTCCCCGAGCGCGCATCGTTCAGCGCTCTTCGCGACGGCGAAGCACCCCGCTACGAGGAAGCGCCCGGCGTCTTGACCAAGGAACTCGTGGGGCCGCGCGCAGAACTGAGAGTGAACGGCGACATCCGTCTCTTCGCGGACAGCTCCCTCGAAACGGGAGCGAGCATCACGCTTGAGCTGGCCGCGGGCGAGGGTGCGCTGCTTTACCCGCTTGAGGGCGAGCTGACCGCAGGCGAAGGCGTGGTGCTGCTTTCCGGCAGCACCCTGCTCGTTCCCACGGGGGACACACCGCGTCAAGTTGCACTCTCGGCAAAGACGAGCTCGCGGCTGCTGCGGGCCGTACACGGCCCGGGCCGGGGCCTGGTGACCGGGCGGCCGCTGCCGCGGCGGGCCGGCGCGTGAACACGAAATTCAGTACGCCTAAACGAGAGAGGAGTCATCGATGAACCCTGACAAGGACCAGACGCCCATAGCGGTAGCGCGACTCAACCACGCCGTCCTTTACGTGCGCGACCTCGATCGCTCCGTAGACTTTTACGGCCGGGCCTTCGGTTTCGAGGAGGTCGCCCGAGAGGGCGGCATGATGGCCTTCCTCCGCGCGGTAGGCGGCAACAACCATCACGACCTGGGGTTGATGGCGGTCGGCGTCGACGCCCAGCAGCCCTCTCGGCGGTCGGTCGGCCTCTACCACCTCGCCTGGGAGGTCGCCGCTATTGAGGACCTCGCCGCCGCGGCCGCCGTCCTCGCCGAAATGGACGCGCTGACCGGGATGAGCGACCACGGGGCGACGAAGTCGCTCTATGGCAAGGACCCCGACGGCATCGAGTTCGAGATCATGTGGATGGTGCCACGCGACCAGTGGGGCGAATATGAGCGGCGCGCCGTGGTCCGGCCGCTGGATCTCCGGAAGGAAGTCGAGCGCTTCGGGAGTCAGCCGGCGCCGCCTCCCACGGGGAGCTAGTGCATCAAATCGCCTTCGGCTCGCCGTCCGCCGCCTCGCCCGGCTCTTCCCAGAACGACTCCAGCACGGCCAGTCGCCCGGGCGCCGGAAGCCCTACGAACCGGTAGCTCGCGAACACCAGCGCGTAACCCACCACCAGCAGTAGCAGCGGCGACACCAAGAGCACCTTTTCGGCGCCGAACTCCGAGGCCGCCGCACCCATCGCCAGCAGGGGGACGATCGCCGAGCCGTTCCGCAAGGCGCTCTGCATAGCGAACGTGCGTCCCTGGTAACCTACCGGAACACGGCGGTTGATGTACGTCTGCACGGAGGTGACCGTCAGCGACACCCCAAACGCCAGCGGCATCGCCAGCAACCCAGCGGTGCGCAGTCGCGCGCTCAGGTCGATCCCGATCAGCCCCACGGCATGAAGTGGGTTGATCTCGTCCACCACCGACGCCACGTCGCCGACCAACCCCAGTAGAAACAGGCATAGAGCAGCGATTAGAAGCCCGAATATCGCCACCGTACGTTCGCCGATTCGGTCCATCAAGCGGGGCGCCAGCAGCAGCGCCGCCACTACGGCCACCGCCGACGGCGCAAAGACGTACGCCGTGTCAGCAGCGTCAGCCAGCAACACCTCCTGCACGTAACGAGGCGCCAGCGTCTGGAGCACCACGTTCACGGTCCCACCCAGCACCGCCACGATAATCATCGTCCCCACCGCGGGGTGCCGCACCAGCCATCGCACCGCCGGCCGAAAGCGCCGCTGGACCGGCGGCAATCGGATGCGCTTGCCTTTCTCAACCACCGGCAGGTCAAACACGCGGCTGGCCGCCAGCAGCAACATCGCGCCGCAAACGTACAGTACCTCCTCAACGCCAAACGCCCTTACGACGACCGGAGCCAGCACGCCCGTTCCGAACGCCGTGCCGGCGGCCGACGCCAGGTTGATCATCGAAGCCGCGCTCGCCAGCTCCGCCTCTGTCGCCACCAGCGGCAGGACAGAAGACTCAGTAGGGCCAGATACCTGACCCAGCACATTCACCGCGAAGATCAGCGCAAGCAGCACCACCAGATCACTGCCGAGCGCCCCCGCGAAGACGAAACAGAGCACCGCCTGCGACGCATATGCGCCGGCCAGACCCACCTGCTTCGGGAGCGTGTCCGCCACCGTCCCGCCATACAACCCAAATAGCGCCGGCGGCGCCAGCGCCGCGACTCCCACCAGCGCCACCTCCAGCGCTGACCCGCCACCGCGCGCTACGGCAACCAGCGCCCCGAACACGAGCGCCTGTTGCCCCGCATCCGACAGAAAGCGCGATGCCAGCAGGTGCTCAAAGCGCAGGTCCCGCGCGATCGCCGGCTCCGGCAGGAAAAGCCACAGTAGCCTGAAAACCTGTCGCTGGGCAGTGTCCAGAACGCGATCCGCGCCGTAGCCAGCGCCGCTCACGGCCATGCGACCCGCGCGACCGCCCCGCGCCAGCCTGCCCTTTTCCCGGCCCATGCCGCGAGTATAATCAACTCCGGTGCGTCGCACCGCCCCGCACTACGCACGTCCATAAGGAGGTACCACCTTGAACGCGATGAACGTAAGCAATGGCCGCGTCGATTTCCTGGTCAGGCGAGACGACCTGCGAAGCTGCAAGTTTGGTCACGGCGAGGCGACAGACGGCGCCGATCTGGAGCAGGGTGAGGCACAACTCAGGGTAGAGAAGTTCGCCATCACCGCGAACAACGTTACCTACGCGGTGTTCGGCGAACGCATGGGCTACTGGAACTTCTTCCCCGCAGAGGACGGCTGGGGACGAGTCCCGGTCTGGGGCTTTGGCGAGGTCACACAATCGCGCAGCGACGGCGTGGCGGTGGGCGAGCGATACTACGGCTTTTACCCCGCATCGTCTCACTTTACGGTGCAGGCAGAAGCGACCGGCGCCGGCTTCGCGGACGTGGCACCTCATCGCCGGACCCTCCCGGCCGTCTACAACCAGTACACGCGCACGACGACTGATCTTGCCTACGATCAGGTTCACGAGAACGAGCAGATGATCCTGCGGCCGCTGTTCTGGACCTCCTTCCTCCTCGCCGACTTTCTCCTCGATAACGACTTCTTCGGCGCGCGCCTGACCATTCTATCCAGCGCATCGAGCAAGACCGCCTATGGGACGGCTTTTCTCCTTTCCCGCCTGCCCCGCCGCCCGGACCTTATTGGGCTGACATCCCAACGAAACGCCGGCTTCACTGAAAGCCTTGGCTGCTACGACCGTATCGTCACGTATGACCAGATCAACTCGCTGCCGAAAGACGTGCCCGCTGCCTACGTGGACATGTCAGGAAGCGGCGCCGCGCGCACCTCCATACACCAACTCCTCGGAGGCAACCTGAAGCATTCGGCGGCGGTCGGCGCGACCCACTGGGACGAGGAGGCGCCAAACGTTCAGCTGCCCGGCCCTGCCCCTGCGCTATTCTTCGCGCCAGCACAGGGCCAGAAGCGGACGGCTGATTGGGGGCCCGGAGGACTCAACGTGCGCTTCGCCGAAGCCTGGAAGGCGTTCCGCGGACCGGTCGCCTCGTGGTTGGACGTGGTAGAGGAGCGCGGGCCCGACGCCGTGAAACGGGTCTATCTCGATCACCTGGAGGGCCGCGCAGACCCACGCACCGGTAACGTGCTATCGCTCGCAGCCTCCTGAACTATCCGGCCTCCTCAGACGTGCTACCATTGCCCATTCCCCACCACTGCCCTATGCTCAGATAACTCAACTCAGAACACCCTGAATCCACGGGAGGTCGCCCCATGAAAGCCTGCGTTAAGCCCACCAACGGCAAGGTCGAGATCATCGACCTTCCGATCCCAACGCCCGGACCAGGCGAGATCATCATCAAGTCCACCATGTCCACCGTCTGCGGTTCTGACATGCATTTCGTGGACGAATTCCCCAACGAGATGCTCGGCGCGCTCTTCCCGGGGAATCACGTCACGCCCAACGGCCTCCTCATGGGCCACGAGGGCGTCGGCATCGTTCATTCGGTCGGCGCAGGCGTCAACCGAGTCAAGGAGGGCGACCGCGTCATTTCGTCCTGCCTCACTGGCTGTGGTACGTGTCACGAGTGCATGAAAGTGGACTATAGCACCTGCACCGGCGGCGGCCGCGTCCTTTTCGGCTGCCAGGCGGAGTACTTTGTCGTCCCGTTCGCGGATGGCAACGTCGCGAAGGTACCGGACGGCGTGAGCGATGAAATGGCCGTCCTGGCCACGGACATTCTTTCCACGGGCTTTGGCGCCATCGAGCGCGCCGGGTCGGCTTTCGGCGACTCCGTCGCGGTCTTCGCCCAGGGGCCCGTCGGCCTTTGCGCTACGGCGGGTGCCCGCGCCCGCGGCTGTGGCCTGATCATCGCCGTAGATTCGCTCCCGGAGCGCCTCGAGATGTCGAAGAAATTCGGCGCCAACGTGGTCATCAACCCGAAGGAGGAGGACCCGATCACGAAGATCATGTCCCTCACGGGCGGCCAGGGCGTCGACGTGGCCGTCGAGGCTGTAGGCACCCAGACTACGTTCGAGGCGTGTACGCGGGCCATCCGCCGCGGCGGCACTGTTTCCTCGGTCGGCGTTTATGGCCTCACCCCGATGCTCTCCATGCCCACAATCACGGCGCCGTCGTTTCTGCACCGCACCATCGTGACGACGCTCTGCCCCTCCGGCCGCGACCGCATGGAACACATGCTCAGCCTCTGCCAGAACGGCAACACCGACCTCAAGCCGCTCTTCACGCACCGCATGAAGCTGGATGACGCCCCGAAAGCATATGACCTCTTCCGCAGTAAGGCGGAGGGCGTCCTGAAAATCGCCATCACGCCCTGACCGCGGCCACGATATTGGAAAGCCCGCTCGACGGGATCCGCGTCCTGGAGGTCGCCAACTGGCTGGCCGCGCCGGCTGGCTGCGCCCTTCTCGCCGACGCGGGAGCTGACGTCATCAAGGTCGAGCCGCCGGCTGGCGACCCGTATCGCGGGTACGGGTCCGCGGCGCTGGCTGCTACGTTCAACTATGCGTTCGAGCTGGACAACCGCGGCAAGCGCGGGATCACGCTCGACCTCGAACATGCGGGCTCCCGCGACGTAATTTATCGGCTGATCGGGGGCTGCGACGTCTTCGCCACGAACCTCCTGCCAAAGCGTCGCGAGCGCTACGGCCTTACTTACGACGACCTCAAATCGCATCGCGCGGACATCATCTTCACCAGCGTCACCGGCTACGGCTCATCAGGCCCCGACCGGGACCGGCCCGGCTACGACTACGCTGCCTTCTGGGCGCGCAGCGGCATCATGAACCTGCTGGGCGAGCCGGACAGCCCGCCGCCTCCCCAGCGGCCGGGCATGGGCGACCACACTACCGCCCTGGCCGTCGCGGGCGCAGTCTCGCTGGCGCTCTTCCACCGCCAGCGCACCGGCAAGGGGCAAGCACTGGACGTCTCGCTGAACAATACGGGCCTATGGGTGCTTGGCATCGACGTGCAGGCCGCGCTATTCACCGGCACGGAGAACGTCCGTATCTCCCGGCGCTCGGTTCCGAACCCACTCTGGAACAGCTATCAGACCGCAGACGGCCGCTGGATCCAGCTTGTGATGCTCGTCGCCGACCTCTACTGGCCGAAGTTCTGCCGCGCAATAGAACGTCCCGACCTCGAACACGACACGCGCTTCAGTTCGATGGCCCTGCGCACGGAGAACCGGGAGGCGCTCATCGCGCTCCTGGACCAGGTCTTCGGCCAGCGTACGCTTGACCAGTGGGCAGCGCGTCTTGACGCGGAAGGTTGCATCTGGGCGCCCGCACAGACACTCGGAGAAGCGATCAACCATCCCCAGACGCGCGCCCGCGGCGCCTTCGCCAGAGTGCAGCGCCCTGGTGTCGGCGATATCGAACTCGTTGATACGCCCGTCAAGTACGGCGGCGCCACCGTCGGCGTCCGCGGCCCCGCGCCTGAGCTAGGCCAGCACACGGAGGAAGTCCTCCTGGAAGCCGGCTACACCTGGGACGAAATAACCGCGCTGCGCAGCGACGGAGTCCTCTAGCTGTAACGCTGAGCGCGCTCGCTACGTCATACGGATTGCATTACCGCAATCATTCGAGCACCAATGCCAATCCGAATCACTGTAGCCGCACTCGCCATCCCGCTGGTTTTGCTTGGGGCGCTTTTGTGGTTGCCGGGGCTGGACCACTCCTGGGGCAGTTCCGGATTCCACTTTTACGTCGTCTCCGCTGCCTGCATCCTCGCCGCTGTTACCTGCGCCGTCCTGATCATCTCAGCACGCTCGATCCGCCAAACGCGAATTCTGTTCCTCGCGCTTGCGTTCCTCGCGCTCGCTGTCATCTTCGGCGTGCACGGCCTTACGACACCCGGTCATCTCTATCATCAGCCGACGGCGGCCATCGGTCGCTCGCCCTGGCTGGGCACGCTGGCGGCGGGCATCTTCGCGACCCTCAGCGTCATCTCCGTACCTCGACTGATGGAGCGCACGAGACTTCGCCTGCCCGAGCTCGTGTTCGCTGCGTGCGCCGGCCTGATAGGCGGGTACTTTGCGATCAGTCTGGCATCCCCGAACTGGCTGGAGGGATTTCCGACGCAGAAGGAGTGGTTTCAGCACACCCTCACCGCCCTGACGGTTTGCCTTCTATCGTTCGCCGGATGGCGCTATCTTCAGTCATACATGTTCGCGCGCCTCCCTTCTCAACTGACGGTGATGGCGGGACTCCTGTTTCTGGCAGAGGCGCAGTTGTCGCTCGACTTCGGACACTTCTGGGCATACTCGTGGTGGATGTATCACTTCCTTTTCCTTGGGGCCTTCCTCACAGTCCTCGCCGGCTGGCTGTGGGAATTCATCCGCGCGGGGGATGTCCGCGTGATAGCAGACGGCATCGCGATGCGCGATGCGCTCACGCAGTTCAGCCGGGGGAGGTCCAGCGATCTCGTCGACCTCGCGGATCAGATCGAGAACCATGACCTCGAAACCTCCCGTCACGTCGACCGAGTGGCCGCTATCGCCTACGCCATCGGCCTCGAGATGGGCTTCGCGCCGCCGCGGCTGCGTCAGCTCGTCCTGGCCGCTCAGCTGCACGACGTTGGCAAGATCGGCTTGCCTCCGTACATCCTCGCCAAGACGGGCAAGCTGACCGAAGGAGAGTTCGACCTCATTAAGCTCCACCCCGGTAAGGGGCACGAAATAGTCCAGCGCATGCGCGGGTTCCAGCAGATCGCCGGTATCGTGCGCCATCACCACGAACGCTTCGATGGTTCAGGATATCCCGACCAACTGGCCGGCGACGGCATACCGCTCGAGGCTCGCATTATCGCCGTGGCGGATACGTTCGACGCGCTGATCTCGCAGCGGCCGTACCGCGCTGCCATGACCGTGGATGCCGCACGGGATGAACTGGCGCGCGTGTCCGGGACGCAACTGGACCCCGATTGCACCCGGGCGCTTCTGAAGCTCCTGGAGGCAGGCGCGGTCCCGGCGGTGACTCCCGAACTCGCCGCGGTCAACGGCGTCTAGCTCCTCGCGGCCCTGTTGTCCACCGCCCAACCTGCTATCATTACGCGTCGTGACCACTGAGGTTTCCGCAACACAGAAGCTCGTTCGCCTGCGTGAAATCATCCGCGACGCCGGTTCCGCCATCGTCGCCTACTCCGGCGGCGTTGACTCCACGTTTGTCGCGGCGATCGCGCACGACGTGCTCACCAACCGTGCGCTCGCGATTACCGGCGTCTCACCCTCCATCCCACCGTCCGAGGTCGAAGAAGCGACAGCGCTCGCGCGTCAGATCGGCATCGCGCACGAGCTGATCGACACGCGGGAGATGGACGATCCGGATTACGTCAAGAACAATCCTGACCGCTGCTTCCACTGCAAGGACGAACTATACGGCCGTCTTACGGACATCGCGCGCGAACGTGGATACGCGGCGGTGCTGGACGGCTGCAACCTGGACGACACCGGCGACTTCCGCCCCGGCCGCCGCGCCGCCGCAAGCCACGCCGTCCGCAGCCCGCTCATCGACGCCGGCTTAAACAAGGCGGAGATCCGCGAGCTATCCCGCGAACGTGGCCTGCCGACGTGGGACAAGCCCGCGATGGCCTGTCTCTCCTCTCGCATCCCCTACGGCACGGCGGTCACCGTGGAGGCGCTGAGCAGCGTCGATCGCGCCGAGCAGTTCCTGCGTACGCTGGGCCTGCGCCAACTACGCGTCCGCCACCACGTCCTCCCCTCCGGCGACACACTCGCGCGGATAGAAACAGACGGCCCGGGAATGGACGCGCTGCTGGCGAAGCGGCAGGAAGTCACCGAAAAGCTCAACGCCCTGGGCTATCTGTACGTGACGTTCGACCTCGGCGGGTACCGAATGGGAAGCATGAACGAGGGTCTGAAGAGCCGGGCGCGCCAATGACCTGCACCTTCCACGCAGAACTAACGTCCAACCGGCAGGACATAGAGGCCTCGCGCCGGGATCTTCTCGCGGTCGTCGACGCTCTCTCGGACACCGACTTCGAGCGCGGCCGCCGCGGCGGTTGGACCGTCCGGCGCGTGCTGGAGCACGTCATTCATTCCGAGCGACTGTACACCCAGGCGATCGCGTTCCTCAACAGCCGTCCGGCCAATGTCGTCGCCGAGGATTCACCCACATCCGCATCCGACGCGCACCGGCAACTCGAAGCCAGCCGCGCACGCATCATCGGCGCGCTCGAAGGCACGACTGAGGACACCTTCTACACCATCCGGACGCTCGGCCACGACGAGTACAGCATCCTTAGCGTACTGGAGAACACATCCGCTCACGACCACGAGCATGCCGCGCAGATCCGGGCGATACTCGCTGGTTAGCGCGAGCCGCGGTCCGCTACGAGCCCTTCTGGCGTCGCTTGGCCTCATTCTGACAGCCTGCGGCTCATCCTCGATCACCCTGACGCTGTCGCCTGAGCAATCAAACGAAGCGCCGGACCTGTCGGCGATCGTAGCTCTACTTCAGGCGCGCGCAGACGCGTACGGCGCGGACGCCGAGATTTCGGTCAGCGGGCCGGACACGATCTCGGCGATCATGAGCGGCATCGACGAAGCGACAGCGCGCCGTCTTGTGCTTGAGCGCGCGTTCCTGGAGTTCCGCTTCCCCAGGCTCATCGAGGGCGGATCCGTGGTCTGCCAGACGCCGGAGGGCGAGCTGTTCGCGGTCGTCCCCGACCTGATTGGCCCGGACGAGGTGAGCCGCCAGCCCGCCCATTGCTTCACGCCCCAGCAGCGGGGCAAGGTCTTCTGGGAGTCGACGTTCGCGTCAGAGACCGGGCAGCAGGAAGCGATCACTGGAGCGGACGCCGTACCGGGCGAGTGGACAGTTGCTGAGGAGCCCTCAGGCCTGAAGATGCAGCTCACGACCGAAGGGAGCGAGCTTCTTGAGGAGATCACGAGCCGCCTGCCCGGGTATCCTCTCGGCATCTTCCTCGACGACATCCTCATCGGCGCTCCGAAAATCCAGCAGGCGATCACGGACGGCCGCCCCGTCATCTTTGGCCTTAACGAAGCGGAGGCCCGCCTGCGCGCTGCACAGCTAAACGGCGGCACACTGTCCATCGCGCTTCGGGAGGTCAGCGCACCGTGACCGGCGCCGCCTGTCACTTAACCCGCGCGCTCTGTACACTGATCGCATGAACTGTCCCCGCGATCACACCTCCCTCTCCACGGAATCACACCACGGCATTCAAGTTGACCGCTGTGCCAAGTGCAACGGACGCTGGCTCGACCATCACGAGCTCGACCAACTGGAAGCTACGACCGCCTCAACGGCAGAGGAGCGGCGTGCCACTATCTCCTTCGGTGAGCGTCCGAGCGAGCTGGACTGCCCCATCTGCGACAAGCGCATGACTTTGTTCAACTACCGCGCTTACGACCTCGAACTGGACACCTGCGAGGAGGAGCACGGTTACTGGCTGGATGCCGGCGAAGAGGGCCGCGTCCGCGACATCATCGCCGAACGCGTCCGCGACCTCGCGCGGGCCGGTTCCGCCGAGGCCGCCTGGGGTAAGTTCCTCGGCGGCCTCAAGGGCAAGGGCGGCCTCTTCGGCCGCCGTTAAGTCCGCCGCGCGGCCAGCACCAGCAGCAGGGACGGCAGCACAATCACGAACCCCAGGGTGACAGCATTGCCCACCTGATCGTCCATCTCCATCCCCTCAAGGTTGAAGAGGTGGAAGATGAAGTGCGAGAGTGCGTTCACCAGGTACGCGATCAGTCCGGCCAGCACGAGGCCGCGCTGCAGCGAGACCGCCCCCCAACCCACCACGATCCCGAGGGCGATGTTCAACCCGCCCGCGTCCCTCATCAAATGCTCGTTGTAGGGCGGCAGCGCGGAGACCCACTGGTGACCGGCACCCGGAAAGTCATCGTAGAATGACTGCGGTCCGAATAGCTGCCAGATGCCCACTGCGAGCGAACCGATCGCCAGAAACGCCAGACCCGCGCGAAGCCAGCCGTCCATGATCATGCCTCCGTGCTATGGGTTGTCCGGTTTCAGGAGTTCCCGCCTCCCGCGCTCGCTTCCTACACAGTTACTGGGCGACTGCCTCTTCCAGAGGTTCGAACACCTTCGGCATCGTGCGCCGAACGGCCCGGAACCGACCTGCGCGCATCTCCGACAGCATATCGTCTTCGCTCTCCAAGTCCTTCTCAAACAGCGTCGCGTACCGCCCGACTTCGAGCGGCATGTGGGCATCGCTCCCGCCAGTCTGGGGCATGCGCAGATGGCGCGCCACGTCCTGAGCCAGCCGGTTCTCGCGGTCGATGCAACCGCCGTTCAACACCTCGATCGCGTCAACCATAGCGAACACCGGGTGCGCCGCCATCTCCTCTATCGTCAGAGACCCCTGGTCACGGCGGTTGCCGAACAGCAGGCTGGAGGGCCCGGGAAAGTAACGGAACGGGTGGCAGAGGATCATGAACGCCCCGTACTCCTGGCACGCCGACCTCAGGTCGCTGGCCCGGTGGATGCCGCGCACTTCGCGCGGGAGCCCCAGGACCACGATGTGGCCCATGTCCGTGGACCACTCTCGCGCGTTGAACACGAACAGCCCGTACTCCTGACGGAAGTGCTGCACCTCGTCCGACTGCCACTGGTGAAGGTGCTCCGTCAGCGCCACCCCGGTCAGCCCCACCTCCCGCGCCTGCTCCCCCAGCCGCTTCGGCGAGAGGTCGCTGTCCATCGACCCGACGATCGTATGGATGTGCATATCTATGAGCGTTCCCATGGCCCGCAGAGTACCATAACCCTAACGTGAACGGGAAGGGTGTGGATTCGAAGCAGCTCAGATACGATTTGGGTGCGATCGCGCAGATCGGTATCTACTGTGCACCGTCTGCCCCCCGCTCGTAAACTACGCTCATGGCCGTGCTCGGCGTCGACACCGGTGGGACCTTCACCGACTTCTATCTTGTCGCTGATGACGGCTCCGTCACGATCCACAAGCGGCCAGCTACACCCGGCGAGCCTGCCCGCGCCATCCTCGACGGCCTGGCGGAGATGGCCGTGACTCCGGACGAGCTGGTCCACGGCACAACCGTCGCTACCAACGCGATCATCGAACGGCGAGGCGCCCGCACCGCTCTGATCACCACCCGTGGTTTCCGCGACACTCTGGTTATCGGCCGCCAGACCCGCCCAAAGTTGTACGATCTCTCGCCCCACCGCCCGCCGCCGCTCGTCCCAGAGGATCTACGGCTGGAAGCGAATGAACGACTCGACCATCACGGAGACGTCCTCGAGCCGATCGACGCCACGGAGGTCGAGACGTTGCTCGACCGGCTGGAGGCCGCCGGCATCGAGTCCCTGGCGGTCTGCTTCCTCTTTTCGTTCCTCAATCCGGAGCACGAGCGGGTCGTCGCGGCGGCTGCGCGGCTGCGGGGCATCCCCACGTCGGTCTCCCACGAGGTGCTACCCGAGCACCGCGAGTACGAACGCACGAGCACAACCGTGGCCAACGCCTGCGTCGCCCCGGTGATCTCGCGCTACCTCACCCGCCTGAGCGCAGGCCTTGCCGGACGGGGCGTGGCGCGGCTACGCATCATGGCTTCGAACGGCGGCTGTATGAGCGCGCAGGCCGCCGGGCGGCTCGCGGTCCGCACCGCCGTTTCGGGCCCTGCGGGCGGCGTCGCCGGTGCGTTCGCCCTCGCGCAGCAGGCGGGGTACCAGCGGATCATCACGCTGGATATGGGCGGAACCTCGACCGATGTCTCTCTCTGTCCCGGCGCCGTCCTGGAGCGCGACGAGACAGCCGTTGGCGACCTCCCGATCCGCGGGCCCACCATCGATGTCATCAGTGTTGGCGCGGGCGGCGGCTCCCTCGTGCGCCTCGATGAGGGAGGCATTCTGCGAGTGGGGCCGGAGAGCGCCGGAGCGGATCCCGGCCCGGCCTGTTACGGGCTCGGCGCTCGCCCTACCGTCACCGACGCGCACGTCGCTCTGGGACGCATAGCCCCGCAACACTTCCTCGGCGGTCGCATGGCGATCGATGTTGACCGCTCCACGGAGGCTCTTCGGAGCATCGCGGAGCCGTTCGGCGGTGATCCGCATCTCGCCGCAGGCTCTATCGTCCGCGTCGCCAACGCCCACATGGAGTCCGCATTGCGCCGCGTCTCCGTCGAGCGCGGCCACGACCCGCGGGAGTTCACGCTCGTCGCCTTCGGCGGTGCCGGGCCGCTCCATGCCTGCGGCCTCGCTGCTGCCCTCCACATCCCGCGGGTCCTGATACCACCCCATCCGGGCGTCCTGTCCGCCCTCGGCATGGCAACGGCGCCGATCGTCAAAGACGTGTCCACAACGCTGATGCTCCGCCTCGGGGGGGACACGTTCGTCGCGCGACTTGCCCACGCCCATTCAGAACTGGAGCATCGAGGCCGCGCCGAATTCGAGGCGGAAGGCTTCGCGCTCGCGGGTCTCGCCGTCCAGACCTTCCTCCAGATGCGATACGTGGGCCAGTCTTACGAGCTACCGGTCCGGGTCGATCCCCTCGACCCGGGTGCCTTCATACCTGCTTTCCACGTCGCCCACCAGCAGCGCTACGGCCACAGCGACCCCTCCCGCGCTGTCGAGATCGTCACCCTCCGAATCAAACTGCTGCTGCCATCACTGACCGCTCCGAGCCCGCCGCAGAGCCGACCGACGCGCAAGCGTAGCACCAATCCCAATCCCGACGAGTACCGTGACGTCTGGTTCGCAAACGGTCCTACCCAGACGCCGATCTATGACCGCCGCCGCGTCGCGCGCGGAGCGCGCATCACCGCGCCCGCTGTCGTTATGCAGATGGATTCCACCACCGTCGTTCCCCCCGGGTGGCAGGCGGAGGTCGATGCCTTCCGCAACCTCATTCTGGAGCCGGTGTGACGACACGAGCATCCTTCGATCCCGCCGAGCTCGCCATCGCCGCGGCGTTGTTCTCCTCCGTCGCCGAGGAGATGGGCGTGACTCTTGGTCGCACTGCTCACTCTCCCAACATCAAAGAGCGTCGCGACTACTCCTGCGCGGTCTTCGACGCCCGCGGCCGCCTGGTCGCCCAGGCCGCGCACATCCCTGTCCACCTCGGGTCGATGCCCGCCGCGGTCGAGGCCGTGATGCCGCTCGCGCCGTTTCATCCGGGCGACATCGTAATCTTGAACGACCCCTACCTCGGCGGCACCCATCTGCCCGATATCACCATGGTCTCACCCGTTTTCTCGGGCCGCCGGACTATCGGCTTCGTCGCTTCTCGCGCTCACCAAGCGGACGTCGGCGGCATGTCGCCCGGATCAATGCCCCTCGCCGAGGAGCTGATCCAGGAGGGCATCGTGATCCCCCCGATCAAGCTGTACGATCGCGGGCGCTTGAATCGCGGTGTGTTCGAACTGCTTCTGCGCAACATGCGCGCCCCCGACGAACGCAGGGGCGATCTCGACGCCCAGATCGCCGCTCAGCGCACCGGTGAAGGGCGCCTGCACGAAACCGTCGCGCGTTTCGGCGTCCATCGATCCAGCAGGCTGACGAACGCATTGCTGGACTACGCCGAGCGTATGACGCGCGCCGCCCTCCTGCGCGTGCCGGATGGCGACTACGCGTTCGAGGACTTCCTGGACAACGACGGCATCAGCGAGGAGCCGGTCCCCATCCGGGCCCGGGTCTCCATCCGTCACGGCGAGATGCACTGTGACTTCACCGGCTCGGCGCCTGAGCGTCCTTCGTCAATCAACGCCGTTGCGGCAGTCACGCGCTCCGCAGTCTACTACGTCGTTCGCTGCCTCCTCGAGGCGCTGATCGAAGGCGGTGAGGCGGTCCCGGCCAACGACGGCTGCTTCCGCCCGGTCAGCTTCACGCTGCCGGACCGGAGCGTGGTAAACGCGGGACCGCCCCGCGCCGTCGCCGCCGGCAACGTCGAGACCTCTCAGCGCATCGTCGACTTGGTTCTGGGCGCGCTGGCACAGGCGCTTCCGGACCTCATCCCCGCGGCGAGTGCCGGTACGATGAACAACGTTACCATCGGCGGCTACGACTCCGAAAGCGAGCGCCCGTTCGCCTACTACGAGACCGTGGGCGGCGGCGCCGGGGCGTCCGCGCAGGGCGACGGTCTGGATGCCGTCCATACACACATGACCAACACCCTCAACACCCCCGCAGAAGCACTCGAGACTACTTATCCCTTCCGGCTGATCGAGTACGCCGTGCGTCGCGGCTCCGGCGGCAGCGGCCAACACCGCGGCGGAGATGGCATCGTCCGCACATGGGAGTTCCTCGCCCCGGCCACCATCACGCTGCTAACGGAACGCCGTGGAATTGCCCCCTGGCCCCTTGCCGGCGGCGGTCCCGGCGCTCTGGGCCGCAATCTACTCGTCCCTGCCAATCGTCCCTTCACAGACGCAATCGAGCTCCCGGCCAAGACCCAGATCAAGGTCAGTCCCGGCGACCGCCTGACGCTGGAAACCCCCGGCGGCGCCGGCTGGGGTATGCCCTGAGCACAGGTTGCAGGGTCCAGCCGCGTGCTCTACGCTTTGCCGGGTGGCCGCCCTAAACGCCGAGTTCGCCGCCGCCTGGGCCCGCCTCCAGGCCCTCAAGAGCCCCGTCCTCGTCCGCGACACTCTCGAGTCGGCATGGACGCGCGGCCGCACGGAATACGTGGCGTTGCTCGTCCGCGTCGATAATCCGGACGCTTGCGCCTACATCCGCACGCTAAGCGAGCAGATCGCCTCGATCCCGGGCGTCGAACCGTACCCCGAACCGTACTGGCACATCACGATCAAGGGTCTGGGCTTCCTGGTAGTCAATTCCGGCGGCCATGAAGATATCTACGAGCGTGATCTCCAGCGGATAGCCACTGCCGCCCGCGACACCTTCGCAACGCAGCGCGCCTTCGACGTGCGGCTGGGGCGCATCAACGGCTTTCCCGAAGTGGTCTGCCTCGAAGTTCTGGACAGCCTCCCCGTCCGCGAGCTAAACGTCCGTCTGCTGGACGCGGTCCCCGGACTTGTCCGCTATCCCTTCGACGGCCCTCTGTTCCTTCCTCACATCAGCATCGCCCGTTTCACCTCAGGCGAAGGCCTGCCTCACCTTAAGCAGAAAATAGCCGCCCTTCGTGAGCGCGGCCCCGGCCCCACGCTTGCCGTCCGTGAAGTCCAGCTCATCCGCGCACGACTCTCCGCAGAGACCCCGGCGCTGGAAACAGCCGAGCGCTACACGCTTCGGTCGCCGTAGGACCGGCTGCCGGCCGCCTCGGACCTACTTCTCCTATCCCTACGCCAGGCAACGAGGCATCTGCCCCCCGTTATACGCCACCATATCCGGCACGACGGCCGCGAGCGGCAGCACCGTGCCCAGTGGCTCGCCCCGCACCTCGCTGTAGGCGCGGTGGACGTTCGCGACGAAGCGCTCGCTGTCAAGCCACTCGCTGAATCGCCCGAGGTCCGTCTCGCGCGCCAGTGCCAGTGGCTCCAGCCCCGCCTCAAACCCGCCTCGCGCCGTCTCCTGCACAAAGCGCAGGTAGTCCGCCACGTCGTCAATCACCTCCGGCCCGCACACT
The DNA here is from genome assembly GCA_964558415.1 of uncultured Dehalococcoidia bacterium. Taxonomy (GTDB): domain Bacteria; phylum Chloroflexota; class Dehalococcoidia; order SM23-28-2; family RBG-16-64-32; genus CAZLDI01. The sequence goes on along the minus strand of CAZLDI010000002.1, from coordinate 66,623 downwards.
GACCCGTGCCCGGGCACGATCGTCTCCGCCCGAAGCGCCCTCACTCGCTCCAGCGCCTGTAGGGAGCCGGTCACGGAGCCCATCACGACAAACGGCGTCCCTCCATTGAAGATCACGTCGCCTGCGAACAACACTTTGCGTTCGGGTATCCAGGCCACGATGTCGTTCGTCGTGTGCGCCGGCCCCACGAAGATCAGCTCGACGCGCAGGTCATCGACCCACACCGTAAGCCGCTCCTCGAAAGTCACGAACGGCGGTGCGACCTCGATCTCGCCCCATTCGACCCCGGGAAATAGCGACTTTGTCCCCAAGGCGGTGGCAATCACCTCTTCGCGGCAGCGTTCGTGCGCGATGATCGTCGCCCCGGGCGCGAACAGGTAGTTGCCGTGCGTGTGGTCCCCGTGATGGTGCGTGTTCACCAGCGTGCGCACCGGCTTCGAGCCGGCCGCTGCGGATATAGCCTCCGCGAACCAGCGCGACCGCCGCTCCGTGAAGCACGTATCGATGGTGGTCACCGCGTCCCGCCCGAAGATGAAGCCGGCGTTGTTCAGCCCCCAGCTCCCGTCCAGCTGCACGTAGGCGAATACGCCCGCGCTCACCTCCACCACTTGAGGCGGTGGGATGTCGGCCTGCTCCTGGATGTGGGCTATAGTCATGGGATTCTCCTTCTGCCTGCTCGGTGATACTTAGGATGAAGAGCAGGAGCGGCAACGTCAATCGGGGCGATGACCCTTTGACCCTCTGACGCCCTGACCCTATCCTGACCCCATGAAGACCCGACCAGAGGCCGCCCTCGACCCCGCCGCTTCCGGGGACCTCGCGAAGGGTATCGCCGAATTCAACGCCTGGCGATTTTACGACTGCCACGAGACCCTGGAGGAAGTATGGCTTGAATCGGGCTCGAAGGGCGACGAGGGTGGCTACACCAACTTCTACCAGGGGTTGATCAAGGCTGCGGCTGGATTCCACCACCTGCTGCGTGGCAACCATAAGGGTACACTGCTGGTGCTGGGAGACTCGCTCCGGCTGCTCGCGCCCTTCCAGCCGGCCGCGCTCGGCATCGATGTGGAACGCCTGGCGGCCGAGGTACGTTCGTGTCTGGAGCGCGTCGAGGAACTTGGAGAGGGGCGGATGTGGGAGTTCGAGCGGGAACGGATACCGCGGATTGAGGCAGTCAGTGACCCGCGAGGATGAGCGCTGGCCCAAGCGCAGCTATACGCAGATGATCGGGATTACATGAGCGAGGTAAGCCTCGCCGACGGACGACGCTGATGGAGCCGCGCGCGAGCTTCGTCGAGGCTAACGGCCTCCGGCTGCACTGCCTGACGTGGCAACCGGACTCAGCCGGGCGCGCAGGATTCCCCCCGATCGTGCTCGTGCACGCGACGGGCTTCCTCGCGCGCCTCTGGCAGCCCGTCGCAGAGACGCTGGCCGGTTGCGGCTATCACATCCACGCATACGACACTCGCGGCCACGGCGACAGCGACAAGCCGTCGCCGCGACCGGAGGACTATCACTGGCAGAACTTCGTGGATGACCTGAAGGCGTTCCTGGATGCCTTGATGTTGCGCGGCGTGCCGATCGTCGGCCACTCCGCCGGCGGCGCCACCGCGGCGGTGCTGGCGGCCACACATCCCGAGTACGTCTCGCGCCTGGTGCTTTTCGAGCCGATCATCCGCCCGCCCGGCGAGTTCCCGCCAGCGGCGGACGGCAGGGCGCGGATGGCCGCTGGGGCGCGAAAACGGCGGGCTGTGTGGCCCAGCACCGCCGAGATGGTCGAGGCGTACGAGCAGCGGCCGACGTTCGCGCGCTTCCGCCCGGACGTTCTCCGCCTCTACGCCGAAGAGGGGACGTTCCGGAGGGAGGACGGGGAGATTGAGCTGAAGTGCCCCGGCGAGATAGAAGCGCAGATCTTCGAGCAGAGCGCATCGCTGGGCGCGTGGGAAGCCCTGCCGGCCATCTCCTGCCCGACGCTGGTGATGCGGGGCGAGCATACAGACCCCATGATGGTGATGATAAGCGAGCGCGCGGCCGGTCGCATACCGGGCGCGCGAGTCGCTGTGACGCCCGGTGCCGGGCACACGGGCCCGATGGAGCGGCCGGAGGTGGTTGCGGCGGAGATCTTGAGGTTCCTCCAATGACGCAGGTCATCCGTGTCAAGAAACTACGGGCAGGGGCGCGCACTCCGGAAAAGGCCACGGATGACGCCACCGGTTACGATCTTTACGCGTGCGTGGCAGGGGAGCTGGCGGTGGGGCAAGAGCCCATCCGAGTGCCTGCGGGAATCGCGATTGAGAGCCCGCCCGGACTGGACGTGCAGATACGGCCGCGCTCCGGGTTATCCTCGCGGGGCGTGATGGTCGCGCTGGGGACGATAGATGCTGACTACCGGGGCGAGCTGATGGTCACGATGTACGTTTTGCCGTACCGCGACCCACACGTCGTGCGCAACGGCGACCGCATCGCACAGCTGGTGGCGAGCCGCTTAGGTGACGTACGCCTTGAGTTGGCGGATGAGCTGGCCGTCACGGCGCGCGACACGGGCGGACACGGTTCGACCGGACAGTAAGTCGCTGGCGTCCGCGACGAGCGGTCAGTGAGATAGGCGACAACGCCCGAAGCGACGCGAGGGCGGTGCGCGTCTGCACCCGGATCGGCCGAGCAGCATCGATGACAATGCGGCGATCCAATCCGACTTCTGATGGTTTCTGGAATCGCCGCTTTTGCGCCACATATATCCCCCAGCGAGCGTCTGATGGATCGCCGCCGCGGCGCAGCCGGCGGGCCAGGCGCCTCCGTGCAGCCTCGTCGCTCAACACAAGTTCGAGGCAGGCGAACTGCGCTCCGGTCTTCCTCGCTGTGCGAGCGGCAGCTCGCCGGTGCTCCCGCCGGATAAACGAGGCGTCCAGGACCACACTGCGGCCGGCCAGAAGCAGCGGACGCGCACCCTCAAGCAAACCTTCGTACGTGCGCTCGGTGGCGTCCGGAGAATAAATGCCCTCGCGATACTCCTCAAGACGGCGCTCCTTCGGGCTAATACCCGCCTGTTCTTTGCGAACGACATCGGACGAGAGCACCTCGAAGCCGGATGCCTGACCGAGTGCGCGGGCGAGGGTCGATTTCCCCGTCCCAGGCAGCCCACAGGTGATGACAAGCATCGCCGGGGGAAGCGAAGCCGCGTAGTGGCAGGCGAGCTCGAAGTGTCGCCGGGCGGCGCGCTGGGTGGCCCGGCGTTCCGCGGCCGGGACTTCCGGCTGGGATAGCCGGAAGCCGTCCACCTTGCCACGCACGCACGCGTTGTAGCACTTGTAGAAGTCGATGATCTCGCGCAACTCGCCGTCTCCGGAAGCCCGGACGTACGCGCCGACGAACGCTTCCGCCAGGTCCGAGCGCCCGCGATAGTCAAGGTCCATCGCGAGGAACCCCACGTCACGGGCAACGTCCACCAGGCGGATGCGGCGGTTGAATTCTACGCAGTCCATGATGCATACGCTGCCGTCCTCCCGCACGCAAACGGCGTCGCAACGGAGGTCACTATGGTTGTCGCGTATTCGCAGCTCCCGGACTCGACGCTGAAGGATGTCCCGCGAGCGGGCGAAGAACGCCTCTCCGTAGGCGCGAAGTATCCGGTCCTGGCCGACATTGATGGTCCGGCCGATGTTCGGCGCCCACTGGCGGATATTCTCGTTCCAGGCGTAACGGATCGCCCAGCCGCCGTACTCCGCGATACGCGGGCTGGTCTCCGTCACGGCATGGAACGCGGCGACCCGGTCGGCGACGTGCTCCACCATCTCGATGCTGACTTCGCCACGCTCCAGAAGCCTGTGCATCATGCGTTCCTCCGGAAGGCGACGCATGTGCACGGCGTACTCGACGACGCGGCCTCGCCTTCCGCCGACCGCGATGCGACCACCGTCGTCGCGTATCGCTTCGACCCCCAGATAGACGTCTGAGCAAAGACGGGAGTTCAGGGTTACCTCCCGAAGGCAGTTGTGGCGGCGTTTGCCCAGCGTGGAGTAGTCCAGAAAGCCGAAATTCAGTGGCTTTTTGATCTTATAGACATGCTCACCCACCAGGATCACGTACGAGATATGCGTCTGGACGAGCTTCACATCATTGACCGTGTGCGAGTACGCAGAAGGACGGAGGAGGGCGCGGATGATCGGCGGGAGATCGGGCACGAGGTACAGGGTCGGGGGTCGATGGTCACGGGGTCAAGGGCCGGGCGATAAGCCAGTGCGCAAATCACAGAGGGTGAGGTTCCGGCACTGATTCGGCTACAATTGGTTCACGTTCGTACTGTCAGCGAGGAGAGGGTGTGGAGAAGCACAGAGACCACTACGCGATACTTCAGGTGAACCGGGGCTCGAGCCAGGAGGCGATCCAGCGGGCCTACGCGAGACTTTCGAAGCTGTACGACCCCGAGCAGAGCAAGAAACCGAAGGCGGGGACGCGCTGGCAAGAGATATCCGCCGCCTACGACGCTCTTCGCGATCCTAAGACGCGCTCAGAGTACGATCGCGGGCAGGCGCGCGCAGAACGCGGTGAGCCGCGATCGCGCGGCGGTAAGCTGGCCAGGGCGACCGGTGACTTCCTCGCCAGCCCGTACACGCTGGCAGGCGCGGCGGTCGGCATCATCATCGCGGTTGTCGCGGCGCTCGTGCTGATATCGCTGCTTGACGACGATGGCGGCGCCGTGGTCGCTCAACCGACGGTCAGCGTTGCCGCGATCACTCCGACACCGGTTGGGCAAACGCCGCCGCCCTCTGGGCCTCTATCGCCACCGGAGATAGAGGGTGAGCCGACGACGACAGCCAGCGGGCTGCAGTATATCGACGTTACGCCGGGAACGGGTGGCGTTTCACCAACGGTAGAGCAAACCGTTGTAGTGAATTACACCGGCTGGCTCCAGGAGGGCGGCACGAAGTTTGACAGCTCGATCGACAGAGGCGAGCCGACTGAGTTCGTGCTCGGTGAGGTGATCCAGGGCTGGATTGAGGGGCTCTCGACGATGCAGGTAGGTGGAACGCGGAGGTTGATCATACCGGGCGCTCTCGCGTACGGCGCCGAAGGCCGTTCCGGTAGTATCCCACCAAACGCCACGCTCATCTTCGATATCGAGCTTCTGGAGATAAAGTAGAGGCGTGGGCAACGACGTCGACTACTACGGCGTGCTGGCCGTCAGCCCGGGCGCGCCACAATCGGAGATCGCGGCCGCCTATGAGCGTCTGGCGCGTTTGCACCATCCAGACGAGGAGGCAGAGCCCGCGGACCCGCACGGCCTTCGACAGTTGGACGAGGCATACGCGACGCTACGGGACCCTCACCGGCGAGCCGCCTACGATGCTGCACGCCGATCCCCGAATCCGGACCGACCGCCGACCCGCAGCGCCGTGGGTTGGGGCGCGGCGAGTAGCTTCATCTTCAGCCCCTATGCGCTGGCGGGCGGCGCGGTGGCTATCACGTTGGCGGTGTTGGCGGCACTGATAACGATCTCGGCGTTCGACGACGGCGAAGATGCAAACGTGTCAAGTCTCATGACCCCGATTCCGGCAACCGCGACAATCCCCCCTGAACCATCGGTGACGGCACCAGCAACACCTCCCGAACTTACCGCCGAGCCGGTAACGACCGCGAGCGGGCTTCAATACATAGACATCGTCATCGGTACCGGAGCATCACCAACGCCTGAGCAGACCGTTCGCGTGGACTACACGGGGTGGCTGCAGGACGGTGGCACGAAGTTTGACAGCTCGATCGACAGAGGCCAACCTGTGGAATTTGTCCTGGAAGACTTGATCGCCGGCTGGGTCGAAGGCATCCAGACGATGCAGGTCGGGGGGACGAGGCGTCTCATTGTTCCTCCGCATCTGGCATATGGGGCAGAAGGACGCACGGGAATTCCTCCCAACGCCACGTTAATCTTCGATATCGACCTTCTGGAGGTGCGTTAAGGCGTGACCAGCCATATGGACTACTACGCTGTGCTGGGCGTGAGGCCTGGGGCGCCGCGCGCTGAAATTGAATCGGCATATGAGCGCCTGGCGCAGGAGTACCAGCCGGATCTGAACGCGGAGCCTCTGTTTCCCGAACGCCTGCACGAGCTGGATCAGGCGTTTGACCTGCTAGATGACCCCGTCCGACGAGCGGAATACGACCTGACCCACAACATCACAGCCGTGGTTCCTACTGACGAACCCACAATGGCTCGGTCGTCGCGGACCATTCCACTGGCGCCGTTGGGGCTCATCACCGCCGGCGTGGTAGCAGTGGGGGCCGCGGTCGTGGTCCTCTTGGCGGTGTTGCTGGACGACGACCCGCAGTCTATCGTGACACTGGCAAGCGGGCTGAGCTACCAGGACATCAAACAGGGTGACGGAGACCCACCCCGCCCAGGGAACTACGTGGTACTACACTATCGGGGCACGCTGCTTGACGGGACAGTGTTCGATGAATCGTACGACGTACCAGAGGAGCCGTTCTTCTTCGAGCTTGGCACGCCGCAGGTGTTACCGAGCCTTCAGGAAGGCGTCTCGACTATGCGTGCCGGGGGGAAGCGGCTGCTGACGATTCCACCACAGTCCGCTACCGGCGATCCGCACCTCCCCGCCATACCACCGGACGTCCAGACGACCATGGAGGTTGAACTACTGGAGATTGTCCGCACCGGCGAGGAGATCACTCTGCCCAACGGGCTGAAGTATGTCGACATCGAGCCGGGATTCGGACCATTCCCACGAGACGGACAGAGGGTGTCGGTGCACTACACTGGGACATTCGAAGATGGAAGAGTCTTCGACCAGACGGTTGATCCGGACAAGCCGACGGCAGCTCCGTACGAGTTCATCCTGGGTTCAGATTCCGAGATCCGCGGCTTTGATGACGGCATACGCAGCATGAGAGTGGGCACTCTGCGCAAGCTGATTATCCCGCCCGCTCTGGCCTATGGCGAGGAGGGATTCGGGACTAAGGTGCCGCCGAACGCGACTCTGATCTTCGAGGTAAAGCTGGTTGGGATCGTACAGTAGGGCGCGACGGGGTTGGCGCTTTGCGGCAAATGGCAACGCCCGGCAGCGGCTGAGCATCAAATCATCAGAACATACGCGTATGACCGCAATCGGGAGAGAGCCCAAATGCCCACGCTAAAGTCCAACGGGATCGAGATTTACTACGAAGTGCACGGCGCGGGCGAGCCGCTACTGATGATCATGGGTCTGGGCGCCAACGTGACGGCATGGGAGCGTCAGATACCCGCTCTGAGCGAGCAGTACCGTGTGATCGCCTTCGACAACCGGGGTGCGGGCCGCAGCGAGAAGCCGAACGAGCCGTACACGATGCCGCAGATGGCGCGCGACGCCGCCGGGGTGCTGGACGCGCTCGGCCTCGACACCGCGCACGTGTTCGGGATGTCGCTTGGCGGGATGATCGCGCAGGAGTTCGTGCTGGCGTTCCCGGAGCGGGTCCGGAAGCTAATCCTCGGCGGAACAATGGCCGGCGGGCCGAAGGCAGTCATCGCTGGTGCGGAGATTGCGCAGTTCTTCTTAGCCGTCCGCTCGCTTCCGCTGGAGAGGCAGATAGAAGAGGGGATGAGTCTCCTCTACAGCGATGGATTCCTTGACGCAAACAAGGCACAGCTTGTGGAACGGGCCCTCGCCAACGCCCACCTGATAGCCCCGCAGCACGCACTGATTCGGCAGTTTATGGCAGTAACAGGATTCAACGTGTTCGATAGGCTTGGCGCAATAGGCGCGCCAACGCTGGTCCTCAGCGGCACCCACGACAAGATAGTGCCGAACGAGAATCAGCATTTGCTGGCGGAGCATATTCAGGGCGCGAAACTGGTGGAGTTCGAGGGGGCAGGTCACGGGTTCCTCGTCGAATGCGCCGATCACGTGAACCGCGCGGTGCTGCAGTTCCTGGGCGAACACGCTCGATCACCTCTGTCCGCCAAGTAGGTCTTCTCGACCCTCAGCGGCGATTTGACTGCAAGCCCTGCTGCGGTAGGATTGGGGACGAGATGCCGCCCCGTCACTTCAGCGTCGAGCAGGCCGACCAGCTGATCCCGCGCTTGACCACGATCCTTGGGGAGCTGACGACGCTCAACACTGAGCACGAGAGACTCCAGCGTCAACTGGTTGAGCTTGGGCTGAAGACTCAGTCCAACGGGCACGGGCTGGAAGGGATGGCCGGCAAGATTCGCCTGGAGATGCAGCGTATCGCGTCCCAGATGAAGGAACGCATTGAGCGCGTTCATTCGCTCGGCTGCGATTTGAAGGACGTGGCGCAGGGCCTGATCGACTTCCGGACCGTGATAGGCGGAACGGAGGTCTACCTCTGCTGGAAGCTCGGCGAGGAACGGATAGAGTGGTGGCATGAGTTGAACGCTGGTTTCTCGGGCCGGCAACCGCTGCCCGTGAAGCGGGTTGCTGACGATGACTGAGGTCGTCTCCACCTCCGAGGAACTCGATGAGCTATTGCGCGCTCTGGAGGAGGGGCGCGGCCGACTATCCGAACGCATCAGTTCCTGCGATCCAGATGCGTTCGCACGCGAGACGGCGGACGGCGACTCTATCAAGAGCGTGCTCGAGCGAGCGACCGACGAACTGAACTTCTACTACGGTCGGCTGATCGCACGCTCGCTTGCCCTGCCCCAGCCGCCGTGCCTGCAGACCGCCGACTTCGCGTCGCTCCGGGAGGCAGCTATGTCATTTCAGGTGGCGCTGCGGCGGTTCGGCAACCTCCTCCACGACCTGCAGCCGGCGGACCTGGACAAGCAGGCGGTGGATGCGGAACATGGCACCTATTCTCTGCGGCAGATACTGGGAATGTCCGCCGCACACTATGAACACCGTCGGCAGCAGATCGAGCGCATAGTTTCAGACTTCACGCCGGGAAAACGCCCACGAAAACGGCCGAAGCCGCCGGAGTGACCACGCCCGCCGCAGTTCGCATAGCGCACGCGTACGGCAACACCCGGCAAGGCCTGCGCACAGCGCTTGCCGCAGAAATAGACGTTATCGAGACTGATGTCTGGTACCACGCCGGGGATATCTATGTAAGGCATGATCACCGGCTGAACCCGCTACCTTTGCTGGTGGACCGGCGGATGCCCGGGCATCCACTTCCCTCCTTGAGCGTGCCTCTCTGGCGCGGCTATTACATCCGCTTGGACTTGAACTCGTTGCGCCTGCGAGAGGCGTTGCAGCTGACGGCCGGCAAGCGGATGTTGCTGCTGGACACCAAGTGCTGGCCGGACGTCCAGGATGCTCGACTGTTCGCCACTACTCTTGCGCACCAGATACGCGAGGCCGGAGCAACGCAATGGGTGGCGGTGTGTGGACAGTTCTGGCCGGTCCTGGACAGCTTGCGGAAGGCCGCGCCGGAGCTGGAGGTGCGGTATTCGATGGAATCCGCGCGCCAATGGAGACGGTTTTTGAGCAGACTCGAACAGGGCGACGTTATACACGGCGTCTGCATGTACCATCGCCTGTACACAACAGAGCGCGCCCGGATCCTGGCCGAGCGGGGCATACATGTCTACTGCTGGACCGTGGACAACCAGCGGCGCGCGCAGCGACTCCTCGAACGCGGCGCCGAGGGGATCACCAGCAACGACCTGTCCCTGCTGGGGGCGCTGGGCGACCGACCCTAGCGACGAATCAGGTGGACCGCTGTCGCCTTGAAGGTGGCGCTCACCTCTCGCCCCGGCGCCAGGGCAAGATCGTCAAGCGAGCGACGGGTTATGAACGAGACCAGCGGAAAGCCCGCTTCCAGTTCCACACGGATGTACGGTCCGGACGGCACGATCCGGCGCACGGCCGCGCGCAGGTGATTGCGCGCGCTGGTCTGGCCGGATATTTCGTCTTCCGCACTAAGCGTCACGTCCTCGGGGCGAATGCAGACATGAACTGCCGCTCCCGGCTGTATGTCCGATGCAGACTCGATGACATGGCCCGAGACATCCACCGTAGCGAGACCATCATCGCTGGACGTGACTACGCCCGAAACTATCGTCTCCACTCCGAGGAACGCCGCGGCCTCCTCGTCCACCGGGGACGCGAAAACATCCGCAGGTAGTCCCACTTGCTTGACCACGCCGCCCATCAGCACGGCCACGCGGCTGCCAAGCCGAAGCGCCTCGCTCCGATCATGCGTGACAACGACCGTCGTTGTCGCCGTCGAGGAAAGAACGACTGCCAGGTCATCGATCAGAGATTGGCGGGTCGGCTGGTCCAGTGCGGCGAACGGCTCGTCCAGCAAGAGCAGGTCCGGTCGCAAAACAAGCGCACGGGCGAGGCTTGTGCGTTGGGCCTCTCCGCCGGAGAGGGTGTGCGCAGAGCGACGGGCGAGGTGGGCGATGCCGAATCGCTCCATCCAATCGCGGGCGCGCCGCTTCTGCTCTTCCCGCGGGACGCCGCGAAGGGCCAGGCCGCTACGCACGTTGGACTCGACGCTCGTGTCCAGCAACAGAGGCTCCTGGAACACGACGGCCATTCGCCGCCGGGAGTCCAATCCATTGCCCGCGACCGGTGAGCCATGAAACAGGACCTGGCCATGAAGGGGACGGTCGAGCAGGGCCAGCAGGTGGATGAGGGTGCTCTTCCCCGCGCCGTTGGGTCCGACGACAGCGAGAACCTCGCCCGCACTCACCGTAAGGTGCTCGACTCGCAGGATGATCCTGGAGCCGCGCTTCACCTGGACACTGCGAAGCTCCGCCACCGGCGCGGTCATGAAGACGGCCTCCGCTGCTGAACGATGGTGAACGCGGCAACCACGACAAAGATCACCGCCAGGAGAATGAACGACAGGGCGATCGCGGTCTCGAAGTCGCCCTGCTGGACCTCGAGTACGATGGCTGAAGTTAACGTTCGCGTTGAGCCCTTGATATTACCGCCGACCATCATCGTGGCGCCGACCTCGGAGATCGCGGCGCCAAAGCCAGCCATCGCAGCGGCCAGTAACGATAGACGCGCCTCTCGAAAGAGAAGCACGGCCGCCTGTATCCTGGATGCCCCCAACGCCAGCACTTGCAGCCGGAGGCGCGGGTTCAGACTCTGAAGCGCGGCGACACTCAGGGCCGCCACGACCGGAGTGGCGATCACCGATTGCGCGATCACAATCGCCGACGGGCTGTACAGGAGGCGGAGCTGTCCGAACGGACCGGTGCGCCAGAGCATGATCGCGACCAGCAGGCCAACCGCGACTGGCGGAAGCGCCATCCCCGCGTTAAACGCGCTGATCACGATTGTGCGACCGGGCGCCGCGCGAAATGCTATAAGGGAAGCGATCGCCAGACCAAACACAACGGCGATGAGGGTGGCGGCCCCGGACACAGCCAGCGACGTGAGCGTTACTTCATAGACGTAACCGTCCCCACGGAATATCAGGGCCAGCGCTTCGGTGACGCCATCGAATATCAGGTCCATGAGGCTGGCCCGCTCGCACTATCCACCCGTTTTGGCGCTGGTGCATTCGCCCAGCGGCGTAAACAGGCTCTGACCGTACTCCTCCATGCCAAACTGCTCGATGATGCATTGCCCGGCGATCGACGTGATGAACTGCGAGAAGGCGAGGGCGACGGCTGAGTTCACGGCATCGTGCATGGCCGGGTTGACCCGTGTGACGGAGTACACGTTGGGACTCTCGAAATCGATCAGGAAGGTCGCGAGATCAACCCTCGTCTGGAAAACCGCCACGGTTGATGTATCGACGAGGGTGTATCCGCGCTTCTCGCTGGCCACCAGCAGACTTTGCCCCTGACCGGACCCGGATTCCTGGTACCAGGACTCTCCCGCCGGCTGAATGCCCGCCGCCTCCCAGACAGCCAACTCCCGTAGGTGCGTCCCTGACCGATCCCCGCGGCTAACGAAGACTGCCTGCCGGGAGGCGATGCGCTGGAACGCTTCCGCCAGAGTCGCGGCCTCCGCCGCCCCGGCTGGATCATCGGGTGGTCCCACGGTGGCAAAGTAGTTTTTCATAACCGCCCGGCTGTCGATGCCGTGACCATCCGATACAAACCCGGCTTCATCGTCCGGCGAGTGCGTAATGACCACATCCAGCTCGCCACGACGCGCCGTTTCGAGAATCTGTGCTGAACCGCCCACAATTGGCGTAATTTTATAGCCGGTCTGCTCCTCGAACGCTTGTATGATCTCTTCGAGGAGGCCTGTGTCCTGAAGACTCGTGGTGGCACCGAGCAGTAGATCGCTTCCACCGCTCCCGCCACAGGATGCAATTATCGCAACGGCGAGCGGACCTGCGGCCAATGCCACCCGGAGCCGTAGCCGCGACCTCACGGTTGCGATTTGATTCGACAGAAGGCAACTGGGAACAGACAGGCTCGGCGCGACATGGTTGCGAAATCCTTCCCGCGACTGATGAGGTTGACGAGGAGGATGATATTAGCGCGAACGGGAGAGGACAAGGGCGCGAAGAGGTATCAACTCTCGGCGGACTCCACGGGAGGCGAACCGTTCGCACCTCCTGCGATAGGTGGGAGCGACGGGGCCGGACCCGGGAACCCCACACTCAACTCCTCCGTGGCGAGAGCGGACGCCTCATCGGATGGTAGGTGCGTCTTACGAAGCGGGATCTCTTTCATGAACACGGCGATCACAACGGCGGCTGCGAGGACGAAAATGGAAACGAAGAACGCTTCCGAAATGGCGTTCGCGAGCGATTCGCGCACGGCCTGCACAGTCTGCTCGAAAAGCGCCGGCCCTTGCGCGCCGAAGGCTTCGAAGGCCGATCGCTCCCGCGCGAAAGCCTGCGTGTTGAGGAGGAACTGGGGGTCGTCCAACGCGGCGCGCAGTTCCGGCTGAGCCTGCACTTGCGGCGGGACGATGGCACTCAGTCCTGAGCTGTACTGACCCTGGATGATCGAGAACATGATCGCCACGCCCATAGTGCCGCCGACGGAGCGCAGGAACTGTATTGACGACGTGGCGACGCCCATAACGCGATAGGGGACCGCGTTCTGCACCGCAAGCATGTACAGGGGCATCGACATCCCTAGCCCCAGTCCGAAGACGATCATCGCCACCGTCGCGTCGCTCCGCGTCGAGCGGACGTCGAGGCCACTGAGAATGATCGCTCCTCCGGTCATGATCGCCAGCCCCGTAAACCCCAGGACGCGATAGTATCCAAGACGCGACATGACCTGTCCCGCGATGGCGCTGGATATCGCCATCGCGATCATCATCGGCATGGTGACAAGGCCGGAGTTCGTGGCCGATGCGCCGATCACCCCCTGGACAAACAGCGGCAGGTAGAAAAAGCTGCCCATCATCGCGACGCCGCTGATAAGCGTCACGAGCGCTGATACGGCGAACACGCGATTCCCGAAAAGCGAAATCGGGAAGAGTGGCTCCTCCGTGCGCAACTCCGCATACGCAAAGACGATCAGGCCGGCGGCGGCCCAAGAGAGGAGGCCAATCACCTGCGGAGACACCCACTCGTAGCGGCTTCCGGCCCAGGACAACGCCAAGAGCATCGGAACAACGGTGGCAAGCAGCAGGACGATACCACGGCAGTCCAGGCGTGAACCCTGGGCGGGCCTGATCCGAGGCATGCCGAGGCCGATAACGGTGAGGGCGATCGCCCCCAACGGCAGATTGACGTAGAACACCCAGCGCCAGTGTACGTGGTCCGTTAACGTGCCTCCGATCAGCGGACCAAGCACGCTGGCAGAGGCGAAGACGGCGGACAACATTCCGGCCCAGCGTCCGCGCTCCGCCGGAGCGAACACATCGCCCAGCACTGCGAACGCGATTCCCATGATCATTCCCGCGCCAAGGCCCTGTACTACGCGGAAGGCGATCAATTGCTCTACGTTCTGGGACGAGCCGCAAAGTGCCGAACCGACAATCAGGAGAAAGATTCCGCCCATGTAGAAGGGCTTCCGTCCGTAGATATCCGTGAGCTTACCGACTATCGGCACCGTGGCGGTCGAAGCAAGCATGAAGCCGGTGCCGACCCAACTGAACAACCCGAAGCCTCCCAGGTCTGCGATTATGCGAGGCATCGAGGTGCCGACGACCGTCTGGTCCATCGCCGCCGTAAACATGCCGAGCATCGTCCCGGCCATAATAATGGCCTTAGTGCGCCCGCTCATCTCGTCGGCCGGCGCCGCGCGCGGTGGGGCGGTTGCGGTCATGTCAGGCCGGTATCCTGGCGCCTTCACCGGCATCGACCACGTCGGACGCCGATGTCAGATCGCGCAGGGCGCAGACGATTCGCTCCAGCTGCTTACGACTCAGGTGCGCGTAAATGCTGCTCATGCGGCTTCGGAATGCGCGTTCCATCTGCTCTATGGCAAGCAGACCACGCTCCGTGAGTCCGTGCCGGACCAGGCGGCGGTCTTCCGGGTCAGGCTCACGCCTTATCAGGCTCGCCTGCACCAGCCGGTCCATGATTCGCGTGAGAGTAGATGGTGTGACGTCTATCCGTTCGGCAAGTGCGCCCGCAGAAAGACCATCGTGAGCCCGCAGGTGGAACAGAACACGCAGCTGGGTGATCGTGAGACCAAGCTCCGCCCACGTGTCGAAGCGGCCAGGGTCCGAGCGGGCCACGAGCCGGCCGAATAACTGAAACGCCTCTTCAAAGAGTGCGTCGTCCTGATAGCTGCCTGGAGTCATTTGCTGTGAGGCCAATTTTTGTGGCGCTTGCAATAGTTTACCAGCGGGGAACGGACGGCGCAACGAATGGTAGGATGGGTGCGCTCGGGCAGCATGACGATGGTCGAGGAGTTCGAAAGCACCACTGAGAATGTCGCGCTCAAAGATGCGATCGTCGCACGCATTCGGTCAGAGGGCGGCGTGACTTTCCGGGACTTCATGGAGATGGCGCTGTACCACCCGCTTCTTGGGTACTACAACTCCGCACGGCCCAGGATCGGGCGCGCCGGAGACTACGTCACCAGCCCCGAGACAAGCCCCCTGTTCGGCGCCATGATTGGTCGTCAGATCCGAGAGATGTGGCAGCTCATGGGCAGCCCGGACCGCTTCGAAGTTGTCGAAGCAGGCGCGGGCAATGGCACCTTGTGTTGCGATCTGCTGCGCTGGACGCAGCGCAACCAACCAGATCTGTACGAAAGCGTGAGCTACGTGATCGTTGAGCGCAGCCGCCGGCTTCTGCAAGTGCAGAGAGAGGCTGTTGAAGCCGCGGGCGTCTCCGGGCGCGCCCGCTGGGCGGCTGAACTGCCTGCCGATATCGATGGTTGCATCCTCACCAACGAGCTACTTGACAGTATGCCGGTGCACCGCGTCGCCGTGGAAGCGGGCGTGCTGCGGGAGGTGTTCGTGACCTGGGGAGATGGGCAATTCAGGGAAGAACTCAGGCCGCCGTCCACCCCCGGAATTGCGGCCTACTTCGAGGCTCTGAGTCTGCTCCCCGGTGATGGCTGCCTGGCGGAGGCGAACCTGGAGGCGGCGAGGTGGATGGAATCCGCGGCTCAGTCCCTGCGCCGGGGATTCCTCGTCACCTTCGATTATGGCTATGAGGCCTCTGAGCTATTCGCACCGTGGCGGACAGACGGCACTCTGCTCTGCTTCTACCGTCACAATCCGAGCGCTGACCCCTACGCGCGCATCGGCCACCAGGACATGACCAGCCACGTGGACTTCACGACCCTACGCCACATCGCGGAGGAAGCGGGGCTGACCACCATCGGTCTCAAGACTCAGTCGGAGTTTCTCGTTAATCTCGGCATGTTGGAAGGGATCGCCTTGCGAGGGGGGGCAACGAATATGGAGGAGCACTACGCCCGCCGGCGCGCTGTGACGGAGCTACTGGATCCCGCGGGCCTGGGGCGGATCAAGGTCTTAATCCAGTCGAAGAGCATCGAGCGCAGAGAGCTGCGCGGGCTGACGGGAGCGCTGCGTGACGCCTGAGGTCGGAGACCGCGCGCCGGACATCTCGCTGCCAAGCACGCATGGACAACTGCGACTCCTCACCCTCACGAAGGACAAGAAGGCCGTGTTGGCGTTCTATTGCGAGGACGCCACCCCTCTCTGCTCGACTGAACTGGCGGCGTTCCGCGACGACTACGAATTCGTCCGCGAACTGGGCGCTGAGGTGGTCGCCCTCAGCGCCGACAGCATCGAGTCGCATCGCGCCTTCGCAGAGCGGCTCGGCGGCGTCCCTTATCCGCTCGCGAGCGATGAAGCGCTCGAGGCAGCGCAGGCGTTTGACGTCGTGGATGAAAGCGGCAAGCGCTCGCGCCGCGCGGTATTCGTGATCGAGCGCGGCGGCCGGATCGCCTACGCGGAGCGCTGGTTCCAGCCCGGCAACCCGGCGCAATATGAGGCGGTATTCCGCGCGCTCGGTCTTAAAGACTAGAATCTCGAAGCCGTCCCGTATTGTAGCCCTTGCGCCCACTCGGATAGAATGAGGGACGCATTCGTAAAGGACGGTTAAGTGCGCGCATTCGAGTACCACGCCCCAGACAGCTTGAACGAGGTGATCGGCCTCCTAAGCAGGTACAGTGGCGCGCGCCCTCTGGCGGGCGGAACAGACCTGGTGGTCCAGATGAAGGAGGGTGCGACCCGATTCCCCTCGCCCTCTTGCATCGTCAGCCTGCTGCGCGTACCGGAACTGCAGGGCATAGAGTTCAGCGAATCCGGCGGACTTCGTATCGGCGCGGGCGTCACGATGGCGGAAGTGGCGGCCTCGCCAGTGATCAACGAGCGGATCCGCGCGATAGCCGAAGGGGCCGGCGTCGTCGGCTCCTTGCAGACGATGAACATGGCGACCGTGGGCGGTAATCTGTGCAACGCGGCCCCCTCAGCAGACATCGCGCCCCCACTGCTCGCCTACGGGGCCGAGGCGGTTGTCGCGGGCTCGAACGGTCGACGCACGCTGCCCCTCGAGGAGTTCTTCCTGGGCCCCGGGCGAACCGCCGTGATGCCCGGGGAGATCCTCGTGGAGGTCATCGTACCGACACCAGCAGCAGGCACGGGCAGTGCGTACCGGCGTCACACCCCGCGCAAACAGATGGATATCGCGGTCGTTGGCGTGGCGGCGGTCCTTACGATCGCCGACGCAAAAATCAAGCAAGCGCGAATCGCGCTTGGCGCCGTGGCGCCGACGCCGGTGCGGGCGCGGGAAGCTGAAGCGATACTGGAAGGCCGTGAGGTTTCCGACGGCGCGTTCGAGCGTGCGGCCGAGGCGGCCGCCCAGTCGGCCCGCCCCATCTCCGACGTCAGGGCTTCGGCGGAGTTCAGGACACACCTTGTGCGCATTATGACAGGACGAATCCTCCGGGAGGCGGCGACGCGCGCCGGCTACAGTGGATAAGGAGGAGGCCACGGAGCTATTGGCTGCCGAAGTCTCGCACCGACGGGCGCAGAATTACGCACAGCTAACGCAGCTCATCGGCGACGAGCAGCATCAGGAGGTAATCGGAGGCTCGGGGACGGAGTATCAGGTGGAGGTCCAAGCCTGGTGGGACGATAGGCAGGAGCGCAACCTGCGGGTAATAGTGAGCATTGACGACGGCGGCTTACGAGCGATCGTGCCGATGACAGACAGCTTCATCATCGCGCCGGACGGGACGTTCGTCGGAGAGAAGACGAGTTAGCATGAGCAAGCGGATCATCACACTCAGCGTGAACGGGAGGCCACAGGAAGTCGCGGTCGAGCCGCGCTGGACGTTGCTGGAGACCGTACGCGAGCAGCTGCGTCTGACGGGCGCCAAGGAAGGCTGCGGGACCGGGGACTGCGGCGCCTGCTCCATCATCGTGGACGGCCGCCTCGTGACGTCCTGCCTGATGCTTGCGGTGCAGGCCGAGGGACGCGACGTGACCACGGTCGAAGGGGTTTCCACCAACGGCACCCTGCACTCCGTCCAGCAGGCGTTCGTGGACGCCGGCGGCGTCCAGTGCGGCATCTGCACGCCCGGCATGATCATGGCGGCGAAGTCCCTCCTGGACCACAACCCAAAGCCGAACCTGGACGACGTGCGCGCGGGGCTCGCCGGTAACCTCTGTCGCTGCACGGGATACGCGAAGATATACGAATCGGTTCTCCTGGCGGCAGACCGGCTGCGCTAGAAGCCGAAAGAGAGACAAGAATGGCGCAAGAGACGAAAGTAAGGCACGAAAAAGAGACCAACGGCTACCGCGCGGTCGGCAAGCGGCACAAGCGCATCGACGGCATAGGCAAGGTCACCGGCGAAACCGCGTACACCGATGATCTGCAGCTTCCGCGCATGCTGCACGCGAAGGTGCTCGGCAGCCCGCACGCGCACGCCCGGATCAAGTCCATCGACGCCACAGTGGCCCGGAGTCACCCCGGTGTTGAAATGGTCATAACCCCGGAAGACCTCCCCGCGTACAAGATGAACGCTTCCAACCGCCGCGGCGTCATCTTTCCGCCGGACGAGGTGCTCTTCTATGGCCAGCCGCTCGCGGCTGTCCTCGCCAGTGATCCCCACGTGGCCGAAGAGGCGCTGGCGCTGATCGCGGTCGAGTACGAAGAACTGCCCCCCGTCGTTGACGCTCTCGCGGCGATGGAAGAAGACTCGCCGCTGGTACGGACGCCGATTAGCGACGTCGACCGCTCAGAAGAGCGCGGCCACGTGACGGTTGAGGTGCAACAGAAGGAGGCGGAGGGGGCGCCGACGAACATCGCATCGCAGATGAACTTCAAGCGCGGGGACATCGAGTCCGGCTTCGCGCAGGCGGACGTCATTGTCGAGCGCACCTGGCGGTCGGCGATGGTGCACCAGAGCTACATCGAACCTCACGCCACGATCGCAGATTACGACGCTTCCGGCGAGCTGACCGTCTGGACGAGTACGCAGGCGCCGTTCTACGTCCGCGACGAGCTGTCCCAAACGCTCGGCATTCCAGAAAACAAGATCCGCGTGATCGCCATGGAGATGGGCGGCGGCTTCGGCGGCAAGATTTACCTGTACGAACTGATGGTGGCTGCGCTGGCGATGGTGGCGCGCCGACCGGTGAAGCACATTATGTCCCGCAAAGAGGACATGCTGGCCGCGACGCCCGCGCCCTTCGCCGCCGTCGATCTGAAAACCGGTATGAAGCGCGACGGGACGCTCACCGCGATCAAGGCGAGGCTGGTCTACGACTCTGGAGCCTTCCCGGGGGCGCCGATGCTTCCCGGGTGCTTGCTCGTCGGCGGCTACTACAAGTGCGAGAACCTGGAAATCCAGGGGTACGAAGTCCTGACGAATAAGCCGAGTGCGGGAGCGCTAAGGGCGCCGGGCGCGCACAACGCGACATTCGCCATCGAGAGCCACATGGACATGATGGCCAACGAGTTGGGCCTGGACCCGCTCGAAGTGCGGCTGAAGAACGCCGTTGAGGAGGGCGACCCGCTGCCCAGCGGCCAACCCTACCCGCGCATCGGCCTGAAACAATGTCTTGAGGCGATCGCGGAGAGCAATGTATGGAAGGGCCGCGCGGCGGCCCGGGGCCGGCCGAACCGTGGCGTCGGTCTCGCGATCGGCGGGTGGATGGGCGGCCTCCAGCCCGCGAGCGCCATCGTCTGCCTGAATAGCGACGGCACCATCAACGTAACAGTGGGCTCGGCGGACATCACCGGCACGAACACGTCGTTCGCCCAGATCACGGCGGAGGTGCTGAACGTGCCTCTGGAGATGGTGAACGTAGCCACCGGCGACACGAAGACCGCGCCTTACGCGGGCATGAGCGCCGGCAGCAAGACCACGTACACGGTGGGGCGAGCCGTAAAGCTGGCGGCGGAGGACGCGCGCCGGCAGATGCTGGAGATCGCCACCCAACGCCTGGAGGTCGCGCCGGACGACCTGGAGATGGTGGACGGAGTAGTTCGCGTGACCGGCTCGGACGAGAAGTCGCTAACATTCCAGCGCCTGGGCCGGATGAGTACGAACTTCGCGGCGCCGTTCGCAGCGATCGTCGGCCGCGGTGCGATCACGACCCGCAAGATGGCGCCCGGCTTCACCGCGCAGGCGGCGGACATCGAAGTGGACCCGGAGACCGGCGAAATCACCGTGCTGGGCTTCGCCGTCGCCCAGGACGCGGGCTTCGCGATAAATCCTCTTTCCGTGGAAGGTCAAATGCAAGGCGGTGCGAGCCAGGGTTTGGGCATCGCGCTCTCGGAGGAGATGCTCTACGACGAGCGAGGCAGACTGCTGAATGGAAACCTGCTGGACTACCGGCTGCCGACGACACGCGACCTGCCGCCGATCGAGGCGATTATCGTGGAGGTACCTTCAGAGGAAGGCCCATACGGCGCCCGCATCGTGGGCGAGCCCTCAATCGTGGCCGGCGCTGCGGCAGTAGCGAACGCCGTTGCTAACGCCACCGGTGCGCGCGTGACGGAAGCGCCGCTCACGCCTGAGCGCGTCTGGCGGGCGATGCGCGAGGTCTAGGCGGAATCGATCTAGCGATATAGCGAGCCAGAGGGAGGATCCTTGAAAAAGCCCACGAAAGAACAGATCGCGCAGTTCTACCGCCAGACCCTGGACCGCTGTCTGGACGCGTTCTCCAGGCTTGACGAGAAGGAGTGGGAAAAGAAGGCGTCCGACCACTGGACGGCGCGCGAGCACCTGGCGCATTTGGCGACAACCCATGAAGAGGAAGGACTGCGGCTGACGGAGCAGGCGCTGGCCGGCGAGCCAGCGAACATCCCCGGATTCGCGAAGAGGGAGGACATCCTCGCGTTTCGCAAGAAGACACTGGACGGCGCGCGAAATCTGCCGGCCTCTGAGCTTCTGCCGCGCGTAAAGACCGGTTTCGAGGAGCATCTCGCGACCCTCAACGGACTGAGCGAGGCGGACCTGGATAAGCCGGCGATGAGCCCGGCGTGGGACCGGCCAGGCACTGTGCGCGATCTGTTCTTCGCCAGCTACCTGTTCCTGGCCGGGCAGTACCAGGAGATCCGCAAGGTCAGCAAGAAAAAGGTGCCGCACTGGATAGAGTCGGGCACGCCCGACCAGGTGAACTACCACCTCTCGCGCACCTTCCACTACATGCCGCTCATCTTCTGGAGCAGCCGAGGCGCCGACATGACCACCACCTACCAGTTCACGATGGACGGCGAAGGCGGCGGGCAGTGGAACATACAGATCGCTGACGGTAAAGCCGAATCCGCGGACGGCCCGGCGGAACCCTTTGACGCGGAGATTAAGACAAAGCCTGAGCACTGGATGGACCTATCGATGGGCGAACTGAACCCGGTGATGGCGATCACGATGCGCAAGGTGAAGCTGGGCGGCAACGCGGCGCTGGCGATGAAGCTGAGCAGCCTGTTCTCCGCAGAATAGGAGCGCCGCCCCCGATCAGCCGTCTCGTGTTCTCGAACCTACTGCGGGTGGCGCCACGGTGATGCGCGGGAAGGTCGTAGCGGCGATTCTACTGGCCGCCGGTGAATCGCAGCGAATGGGAGAACCCAAGCCTCTGCTCGCCTGGGGGCGGGGAACTCTAATCGAGTACCAGATCAGCCAGCTGAAGACATCAGGAGTAGACCGTGTGGTGGTCGTCCTGGGACATCGCTCAGGCGAGGTCCTGCCACACGTCGAACAAGCAGGCGGCGAGGCCGCGATCAACGAGGGCTACACAGATGGGCGGGCCTCCTCCCTGTGCGCCGGAGCGGCGCAACTGACGGACGCGACCGGAACCGTGATCGTACTCAGCGTGGACCAGCCCCGACCTTCGTCGATCACGCGGCGGCTGTTGGAGTCGCATCGGCTGAACCGACATCTGATCACCGTGCCGATTTTCGAGGGCCGCCGCGGACATCCTGCAGTGCTGGATGGTTCGCTGCTGCGCGAGCTGCGGGAGGTGCAGGAAGCCACGCAGGGGTTGAGGGAGGTCTTGCGCCGTCACGAGACGGAGGTGGGCGAGGTCCCGTTCGAATCTGATATCGTTCTCCTTGGCATGAACACTCGGGAGGAGTATGAGATGGCGAAGCGACGGTACTTCCAGGAGGCGCCGAGATGAGCGACCTCGGGGCTTACGAGATCCTCTCTCACGTATCGATGCAAGAGTGCAGCATCCGCATTATCCGCATGCTGGAGACAGAGCACGTCTCGGCGCACTACCACGAGAAGTCCGTACAGATATACACCGTGCTGGAGCACCCTGTGGAGGCCCGCGTGGGCGACCACACGCTGCGCCTGCGCCCGTACGAGACGGTCCGCATCGACAAGGGCGAAGTGCACAGCGTCCGCGCGCTGGAGGGCGAGGCGCTGGTGATGAGCTTCAGCATTCCGCCCCTGGACCGGGACGACCAACACCCGGCTGCGTAGTTGTTGAAAAGTGCCAGTTGTGGATGTCCAGCGAAGACTCGCGGGTTTATAATCGCGATAGAGTGAACAGCCGTTCGAATGCTTCGAACCTGTTCAGGCAATCGACGCCTGCCATTTGCCTGTCAATCGAACGAGCGACCGACCGGGTTTCAGACGATGGATTCTTCTACGTCATTCTGCACGACGAAGTCAGGGGTAAGTTCAAGAACAAACGGCAAGCGCTGGACTTGTACCAGCAACTACGCAAGGAAAGCGGCTACACGCCTCCGCTGCCAGCGCGAACCCCCGAGCGGAACGAAGCGATCGAACGATATCTTGACGATTTAGAAAGGTACTGGGACCAGAGTCATAAGCATGCGAAACGAGGCGGTAAGGGCCGATTCTAGCGTGTTAACCCGAGAACAACTCGCGTTGGAACTGAGGTATCAGGCGGCGACTGAAGCCGGATTGAGGGATGCGGCAGCGTCCGAGAACAAGTCACTCCCGGTCCATAGGTGGGTACCGTGGATCGCCGGATTCTCCGCGCAGTTCGTGGAAGACGCAATCCATTCGTACCTGCCGAAGCGAAGTCGGAAACCGCATCTCGTGATGGATCCATTCGCCGGCGTCGGCACAACCCTAGTTGAGGCGGTCAAGGCAGGACACGACGCCGTCGGTTACGAGATAAACCCCTACGCCGCACTCGCAACTGCGGCGAAGTTGAGATGCCTTGAGGTGCCCATCCATGACTTCCGATCTGAGGTGGCCGCGTTCCGGGATGCCATGCGAAGATTCGAGGTCGAGATCGACCGGCGATGGATTGAAGGGGGCCCGGATGCACTCGCCGGTATACTGGTCGAACTGAGCCACATACGGCCGATCGGATTTAGGAGCCGAATACCCTTCTTTAGTCCGCCAATCGAAGCGAAGTTTCTGTACGCCCTGTCGCGAGTGCGCGTCCTGCTTGATCCCGATAGAACGCTGTTTCGCGCCGCCCTCGGAGCGACGATGGTCTCGTTCTCGAACTACAGTTACGAACCATCCCTGGCCTCTCGGCCGGGTTCAGGGAAGGCGCTCATCGAGAACGCGTCTGTTGCGACGCCCGTCTGTCGCAAGCTGGAAGAGATGCTCACAGACATAGAGTGGGTGCGTCAGAGTTTTGGATTCAACTGGCTCGCCCGTCGGCGGGACGTGCATCAGGTGTCTTACTTCGATTCCGAACTCCCACGGGGCGCCGTCTCCCTCGTCGTGACATCGCCGCCATACATGAACAACTATCACTATGTACGCAACACGCGCCCTCAAATCTACTGGCTGGACCTGCTGCAGGATGCCGAGGCTCCGAAACGGCTGGAGCAATCCAGTTTCGGCAAGTTCTGGCAGACCGTCCGTCAAGGCGAGCGCGTGGATCTCAACTTCGATTTGCCCGACATCTCTTCCGCGCTTGAGAGATTACGTGCGACCAACACCGAGAAGGGCTACTACGGAGGGTCAGGCTGGGCCAATTACGTGGCGACCTATTTGAATGACACCAATAGACTGACGAAGGCGCTAAAGACTCACCTGCGGCCTGGGGGTCACGCGGTCATCGTAATTGGAAATTCGATCATTCAAGGCATCGAGTTCCCGGTGGATCGCCTGATGGCGCAGATGGCCGAATCCAACGGTTTGAAGGTTGAGGACGTCCATATCGTCCGCACCAAACGCGTGGGCAACAGTATTATCGATTCGTCAGTCCGTAACGGGGACGCAGACGGGCATCGTGGCAAGGTGCAACTGTACGACGCCGCGGTAGTGCTACGGCGCTAACTCAAGGTCGTCGCCCACCTGCGGCCGTTGAAGAACGCGCGCCACTGCCTCGACTATCTTTCTTTGCGTCCGAGGATTGTCCGCGCACTTCGCGGCCCAACTTCGACCCGGATGCAGCACGTCCCAAATCGATCGCTGTTGGGTGTACCTTCTCTTGCCCGGGTCGTTGTTCCCGAATCCGGTCACAACAGTATTCCAAAGTGGCGAGAACAATCGTATTAGCAGTTCTTCGCCTAAGGGAATCCAGACGGGTGCAACGACCAAGTACCGACACGAGAAGTCGCCAAGGTCGAGGTTTTCAACATCTGCGATGCTCCTCGCGTGCTTCTTGAGCCGCTCAAATACTTCAGCGCCCTCCGTTGGGTCGAATCCCCCTCCTCCAGTCCGTCGCCCTTCATGAATCCCCTTGCCAACGTAGATCGGGCGTTCAAGCTTGTCGTCGCGATTGCGTTCGGTGATCGGATCGTAGGGAGAAAACTGACCCGTGTAATAGATGACGTAGATACCACTGCCAGAAAAGTTATCCGTTGGCGGCAACGGGTTCACGGGTTGCTCAAGGAGCGCCCGAGCTATCCCCTCGGCCAACCGCCTCAAGTCCAGAGGATTGTACGGCTCATTGCTGTTCGCCATCAATGCCGAAGAAGATAGCACCGGAAGGTTCCTTAGACAACTGTCAGCATCCCGCCGCTGGACCGTGACGACCAGCACCCGGCGGAGTAGTCGCCATGTGATTATCGTCACTTGACGTGCGCGTCAGGGTCATGATTACATACGAGGCGCACCAACGAAGGAGGAGCCGCCCTTGACTCAGGAAGCAACCGTTACCGCCACCAAGAAACCGCTTTTGCCTTTCATCAGAGTGCCCGACAACTTTCCGGCTGAAGACGCCTATCTGTGGGGCGTTAAGTGCGCCGCATGTGGCACGCAGTTCCTGGGTGAACGCACCGCCTGCGGCAAGTGTGGCGCAACGGGCCCATTCGAGGAAGTCCGCTTTAGCGACGAAGGGGAGATATACGTCTTCTCCGTCGTTCACCAGAGCGCGCCAGGCATCGAAACCCCGTATGTGGGCGCCATCATCGACCTGAAAGATGGTCCCGCCGTTCGTGCAAACGTCGACGGACTGGACGCCAACCAGCCGAGCACCAGCTGGTTCGGCAAGAAGGTCAAGATGTACGGCCAGAAGGTAGCAACAGATCGCGACGGCAACGAGGTGATCGCCGCCAGGTTCAAGGTCGTCTAGACACCGATAGCAACGCGAAAAGGAGATTCGAATGCGAGACGTAGCGATTGTCGGCGCCAACATGTTGAAGTTCGGCCGCTATCCCGACAAGGACGTTGTCACACTTGCGTCGGAGGCCGCGATCGGCGCCCTTAAGAACGCCGGCGTGCCGATTACGGACGTCGAGATCGTTGTCAGCGGCAACCTCTACCAGTCGAACGCGATGGTGGGTCAGCGCATGATGAAGGAGATAGGCGCCACAGGCGTCCCGGTGATCAACGTCTCCAACGCCTGCGCCACGGGCTCCACCGCGTTCCGCGAGGCATGGCTGTCCGTCGCCTCCGGCGCCTACGATGTGGCGCTGGCGGTCGGCAGCGAGCAGATGGGCAAGATGGGCCTGCTCGGCGGTGGTGGAGGCGGCGACCGGGCCTACAGCACCGAGGGTGTAATGGGTACCGGCCTTATGCCGGGGGTCTTCGGTCAGGCAGGCGTGGAACATATGCGCAAGTACGGCACCACGCAGGCCCAGTTCGCCAAAGTTGCCGTGAAGAACCACGAGCACGGCGTGCACAACCCCTACGCACAGTACCAGAAGGAGACACCGCTGGAGGAAGTGCTGACGGCGCGCGTAGTTTCCTGGCCGAACACTCTGTTTATGTGTTGCCCAACAGGCGATGGCGCCGCGGCAGTGGTGCTAATGTCTCCTGAGAAGGCGAAGCAGTACACCACCAAGCCGGTGTGGGTAGCGGCTTCAGTCCTCACCTCCGATCCCTATTCTGATCGCAACCCGACGATGTTCGACATCAACACGCTGACGAAGAACGCCGCGAAAGAGGCGTACACAAAGGCCGGAATTGGCCCTGAGGACCTGAGCCAGGTGGAGTTGCACGACTGCTTCGCGACCGCCGAGATCCTGCACTACGAGAACCTGATGCTGTGCGGCGAGGGCGAAGCCGGCAAGCTCATCGACGAGGGCGCCACCTCGATCGGCGGGCGGATTCCCGTCAACGCCAGCGGTGGCCTGCTGTCCAAGGGGCACCCATTGGGCGCTACCGGGGTCGCCAACATCGTGGAGATCGTCTGGCACCTGCGCGGCGAGGCCGGAAATCGCCAGGTGGAAGGCTCGAAGGTGGGGCTGGCCCACGTCATCGGCCTGGGCTCAGCGTGCACGATCAACATCCTGAAGAAGTAGAATTGTAACCGGAACGGCACCATAGGGAGGGGCCGCGACCTGCACGAGTCCGCCTGAGGCGGACCGGCAAGTCACGGCTCCTTCGCCCAATAAGGAGGGGACACGTTGACGACAACCAACATCGTCACCGGGGAGGAGCTATGCGAGCAACTCGATCGCTTGATCGAGGATCGCAGCCTGCTCAAGCACCCGTTCTATCAGACCTGGCAGGCCGGCGAGCTCACCCTCGAGGCGCTCAAAGGATATGCCTGCCAGTACTACCACCACGTACTCGCGTTCCCCACCTACGTCAGCGGCACGCACGCCAACTGTGATGACCTTCCCGACCGTCAGGAGCTCCTGGAGAACCTGGTGGAAGAAGAGCAGGGACCCAACAACCACCCGGAACTGTGGCTCAAGTTCGGTGAAGCGCTGGGACTTACCCGGAGCGAGCTGATCGAGTCCACGCTACTGCCTGAGACGACAGCGTTGATCGAGACGTACCGGCGCATCACCAAGGATACACCGTTCGTGCGTGGTATCTCTGCACTCTACGCGTACGAATCGCAGGTACCCGAAGTCGCCGGCACCAAGATGGACGGCCTCAAGAGGTTCTATGGCATCGACACCCCGGACGGGCTTCGCTTCTTCGTGGTGCACCACAGCCTCGACGTCGAGCATTCGAAGGTAACGCGCAACATGGTCGCGAAGTACGCGACCACAGAGGAAACCCAGGAAGAAGCGACGGATGCCGTAGACGAGGCCACGCAAGCGCTTCTATCGTTCCTTGACGGCGTCCACCGGGAGTACGTCGCTACCGCCGCCTGACCATGGAGCTCACGTTTCTCGGATCCGCCAACGCCTTCGCCTCGGAGGGGCGCTACTGGAGTTCCTTCGTCGTCGACAAGAGATATCTCTTCGACGCCCCACCGACGCTGCTGCCTCATTTGAAACAACTGAAGGTGCCGCTGGCCGAGATAGAAGTCCTGTTTCTGACTCACCACCACGGCGACCATTTCGTCGGCCTCCCGTTCCTCCTGTTGGAGTACATGTACAAGACACCGCGGACGAACGACCTGTACATCGTAGGACCACCGGGCGTGGAGG
Organism: uncultured Dehalococcoidia bacterium; assembly: GCA_964558415.1. Taxonomy (GTDB): domain Bacteria; phylum Chloroflexota; class Dehalococcoidia; order SM23-28-2; family RBG-16-64-32; genus CAZLDI01. The sequence continues at coordinate 39,083 of CAZLDI010000002.1, read as the reverse complement.
ACTGGATGGAAGACTTCGCCGTCCGCGTGTATCCCAACATCGTTCGCGAATCCGGTTACAAGCGCGTCTATATCGACGCGCAGCCCGGAAAGCAGCAGACCGCGGGCTCCATCAAGTTCCAGGCCGTGCCCATGAACCACGTCAAGGAGGAGATGCACGCCTTCGGCTACCGGGCCATCATCAACGACAAGACGATCGCTTACACGGGCGACACGATGTTTTGCGAAGAGATCTTTGAGCTGGCCGAGGGCGCGGACATACTGGTACTGGACTGCACCTATACCGAAGGCAGCGGCCCCCAGCACATGGGTCTGGATGATGCGAAGATCATCCGAGGGCGCATATCACCCCACACGCGGATTGTACTCACACACCTGAACTCGCAACCCGTGCTCAACGGCCTCGCGAACACTCTGGTTGCGGGTGATCTCAAGACGTTCAGATTCTGATCGACCCGTGAAAGAGCGGGCGTCATCCCGAACGGGATCACAGGCCCACTCCGAGTTGCAATGACTGAAACCGTAGCGATTCTCGGCGCCGGAAACATGGGAACCGCACTCGGCCACGTGATCGCCAGCAACGGCCACCGGGCGGTCCTCTGGAGCATCGAGACGGATGTGCTCGAGGAGATCCGGGACCACCACCGGAACACGAAGTACCTCGCCGGCATCGAGCTTAGCCCCCGCATCGAGGCACGCTGGGAGATTGCGGACGCAGTAGCTGACGCGAGCCTGGTGTTCATGACCGTGCCGTCCCAAATCGTCGCGAAGGTCGCCGCGGACGTTTCGCCTCACCTCGCCGAGGGCGTGGCCGTGCTAAACGTTGCCAAAGGACTGGAAGCGGGCAGCCACAAGCGCATGAGCCAGGTGATATCGGACGGATTCGGCGGGCGCCATCGCAGCCAGATCGGCAGCATGGGTGGACCGGCCATAGCGATTGAGATGGCGCGCGGTCACCCGATGGCAGTCATCGTCGGCTACGCTGAACCGGCGCCACGCCGCCATGTACAGCGTGTCCTTCAGAACGAACATTTGAAGGTGGAGGCAACCGCGGACCTCATCGGGTTGGAGCTGTGCGCGACACTCAAGAACATCTACGCGATATCGCTCGGGATGTGCGACGGCCTGGGGCTGGGCATGAACACGAAGGCGTTCGTTGGCACAGTGGCCGTTGAGGAGATGATGCGCATCTGCACGGCGCTAGGTGGACTGAGCCAGACCGCGTACGGGCTCGCCGGTCTTGGCGACCTGCTGACGACGGGGTACAGCGAGCACAGCCGAAATCGCACCCTGGGAGACAAGCTGGGGAGCGGCGCGGACTGGCAGCGCTTCCTGCTCGAGAGTACCGTAGAAGGCGTCGTCGCCTGCAAGGCAATCAAGGAACTAACCCGCGAAAGCGCTGAGCAGTTCCCTCTTCTGGCGACGGTCCACGCGGTGCTTTTCGAAAAACGCTCCGCGCCGGAGGGGATGCGGTCGTTTCTGCGAGAGTTCTCGTTCTAGTTCCGCATTGCGTCGACTTCTCCGCTCGGGCCGGGCCCTTGCCCGCGACAGCACCGCGAACTTGGCGGCCCCGGGCTTATGGCCGTCGCCGTAGCGCCTTACGAAGCTCTCGCGTCCGCCAGCGCCTCGTTCAGCGTATGCCACGCCAGCGTCGCGCATTTCACCCTCACCGGGAACTTCCGCACTCCGCTCAGAGCTTCAAGGTCGCCCAGGGATTCGGGGTCAACGCCATCGGAGCCGCGCATCATCGCGGTGAAGGAGTCGCCGAGCTCGCGCGCCTCGCCCGGTGTCTTCCCGTAAACTGCCTCCGTCATCATGGAAGCCGACGACTGGCTGATGGAGCAGCCGGAGCCGAGGTAGCCAATGTCCTCGATCCGCCCGTCCTTGATGGTAACCTCCACCGTGACCTCGTCGCCGCAGAGCGGGTTCAATCCCTCGTGGCTCGCGCTGGGGTTCGTCAGAGAGCCACGGTGACGCGGGTGCCGGTAGTGGTCGATGATGATGTCCCGGTAGAGCTCGTCTAGCTCCGACTCTTGCCGTGCGTACTCGTCGCGAGGCGTTGTCATCGGTTGAAGAAGTCGCGAGCGGCCTTGAGCGCGTCGATCATCACGTCCACCTCTTGCGGCGTGTTATAGATGTAGAAGCTGGCCCGCGCCGTTCCGGAGATCCCGAGCGCCCGCATAAGAGGCTGAGTGCAGTGGTGCCCTGCCCGGATCGCCACGCCGTGATGGTCCAGCACCTGGCCGATGTCATGCGGGTGCAGGTCGCCGTAGTTGAAGGAGACCACACCGCCCCTGTCCGCCGGGTCCGGAGGACCGTACAGCGTTATGTCGTCTAGCTCGCGGATGCGGTCCAAGGCGTACGCCGTGATCTCCATCTCGTGCGAGCGGACGCTGTCCATCCCCAGATCGCCTAGATAGTCGATCGCGGCGCCCAGGGCGATGACATCCGCGATGTTGGGCGTACCCGCTTCGAACTTCCAGGGGACGTCGTTCCAGGTGGCGTCCTCAAACGTGACCTTGCGGATCATCTCGCCGCCGCCCAGGAACGGCTCCATATCTTCAAGCAGCTCGCGCCGCGCGTACAGCACGCCGACTCCTGTGGGGCCAAGCATCTTGTGCGACGAGAATGCATAGAAGTCACTGCCGATCGCCTGCACATCAACCGCCAGGTGCGGCACGGCCTGCGCACCGTCGATCAACACCGACACGCCGCGGCGCCGCGCCTCTTCCGCGATCTCGTCGACCGGATTGATCGTTCCCATCGAGTTCGAGACGTGCGGCATCGCCAGCAGCTTTGTGCGGGAAGAGAATAGCTTGTCAGGCGCTGGCAGATCGAGCGTCTGCGCCGCCGTAAGGCCGATATAGCGAATTGATGCACCCTTGGCGGCCGCGAGACGCTGCCAGGGGACCAGGTTAGAGTGGTGCTCCATCTGTGTTAGGAGAATCTCATCGCCTGCGTTGATGTTCGCGTGGCCCCAGGTGTACGCGACGAGGTTAATGGCCTCCGTGGTGTTGCGGGTGAAGACGATACATTCCGGCGAGGGCGCGTTAATGAACGCGGCGACCCTGGAACGAGCGTCCTCGTAAGCGGCAGTCGCCTCTTCGCCCAGGCAATGCACCGCGCGGTGAATGTTCGCGTTGTGAAGCTCGTAATAGCGCACGATCGCATCGATCACCTGCCGCGGTTTCTGGGACGTGGCGGCGTTGTCGAAGTACACCAGCGGCTTGCCGTACACTTCCCGCTTGAGGATCGGAAAGTCCGCCCGGATGCGCGCGACGTCCAGCGTCACGACATCCCCTGCGCCATCCCAAAGCGTGGAAGTGCCTCTGCAGTCCGCCGCTCGAGGTACTCCCGCAAAGGTTCGATCGTCTCGTCCAGGATCTCGCTGGCAAAGGCCTTGATCAGGAGCTGGTTTGCCGTTGTCTCGTCGATGCCGCGACTGCGCATGTAGAACAACGCTTCGTCGGTTAGAGCGCCTGCCGTCGCGCCGTGCCCGCATTTCACATCGTCCGCGTATATCTCCAGCGCCGGCTTGCTGTCTACCTCCGCTTCGTGCGAAAGGACCAGGTTCTTATCTTCCTGATGGGAGTCTGTCTTGATCGCCCCCGGGCGCACGAGCACCGTGCCACCGAAGACGGCACGCGACTTCTCGTCCAGGATCCCTTTGTAGTAGAGGCGGCTCTTGCAGTGCGGCGCTGCGTGGTCGATGTTCAAGTAGTTGTCGATGTGCTGTGTTCCGGCGCCCACGTAAAGCCCTCGCAGACGGCACTCGGCCCCCGGTTCGCCCAGCGTCACGGCGAAGTCGTTGCGGGCCAGCGCGGCGCCGGTTGCGTATGACGTCGACGTGAAGCTGCTGTCCCGTCCCTGATCGACGCGCGTTACTCCCACGTGATACGCATCGCGGTCAAGTAAGACTCTGTAGTGCTCCACCCGCGCGCCTTCCCCAACGAAGATCTCGCTCACTGCATCGTTGAGATACTGCGCGCCGTTCAACGATACGTAGCTCTCTATCACCGTCACTTTGCTCGACCTGCCGCTGACGATCAGGGTGCGCGGGTAGCTGACGCCCGGACGTGCCGCGGGCGCCGAAATGAATAAGAGATGGATATGGGTCAACACCTCCGCCCCATCCGGCACGTAAACGAACGCCCCGTCTGCCAGAAACGCAGTGTTCAGAGCCGTGAAGCCATCGTAATCGTACGGGACCAGGCGCGAGAGGTGCCGTTCGATCAGGCCGTCATCGCGCGCGATGGCGTCCGCCAGACTCTCAATCGTGGCTCCTCCGAGCCCTTCTCTCGGCTCGTGCGTCGCGGGACTGGCCGACAGCGCGGGCGAATAGCGGCCGTTGACGAATACAGCTTCGTGCCAGACTGTGCACCATGGCGCCACGGCCGTGACGCGGTCGATGTCGGGCTCCGGTGTTGCTTCGAGCACGAATTGGGCGGCGGCGATAGGCGCCACGTTCGTGTATTTCCAGGGCTCATTGCCGCTACGGGCGGTGGGCAGACCGACCTCGCGGAAGTGCGCGAGGGCCTCCTTCCTCAGGGCAGACAGCCACGCCGGTTGCGAGGCCAATCTCCTGGAATCTGCGTCGAAGTCGGTGAGGTAGTGGCTGTACTTTGAGGGCGCCTGGGTCACGCTGATCCGCCTGTTAGCCGGCGCTGCCGGTTTGGGCGGGCTCCTTGAGCCAATCGTACCCTTGTGACTCCAGCTCCAGAGCCAGCTCTCGGCCACCGGAGCGCACGATCCGCCCACCGATCAGCACGTGTACGTAGTCCGGGGTGATGTAGTTGAGGATGCGCTGGTAGTGCGTGACCAGGACGATCGCTTTATCCGGCCCTCGGAAGCGGTTCACGCCCTCAGCCACCACCTTGAGCGCATCGATGTCCAGGCCGGAGTCGGTCTCGTCCAGCAGCGCGAGCGTCGGGTTCAAGACAGAGAGCTGGAGAATTTCGTTGCGCTTCTTCTCGCCGCCGGAGAAGCCCTCGTTGACGGAGCGCTTCATCAGGTCCGGTTCAAACTCCATCTCCTTCGCCCTGGCGTCCAACAGCTTGTTGAACTCGCGTACCGGGAGCTTCGACTCTCCGCGATGCTCACGGACGGCCTCCACTGCGGTACGCAGGAACTCGCGATTGCGGATGCCGGGGAGCTCAACTGGGTACTGGAGGGCGAGGAAAACGCCCTCGCGGGCGCGCAGGTCCGGCGTCATCTCAAGCAGGTTCTTGCCCCGGTACAGCACTTCGCCGGCGGTCACGATGTAACCGGGCCGCCCGGCGACGACGTTCGTGAAGGTGCTCTTGCCGCTGCCGTTCGGGCCCATGATGGCGTGCACTTCGCCCAGGTGGACCGCGAGGCTCAGCCCGCTAAGGATCTCGTTTTCGCCCACGGAGACGTGGAGGCCGCGAACCTCCAGGAGGGGGCGTGTGTGATTGGTGCTCACCTAGCCCACGGTCCCTTCGAGGCTGACCTTGAGGAGTTGCGACGCCTCCATCGCGAACTCGAACGGGAGCTCCTGAAAGACGCCTCGGCAGAAGCCGTTGATAATCATATACTGGGACGCCTCCTCGCTGATGCCGCGCTGCATCAGGTAGAAGAGCTGGTCCTCGCTCACCTTAGACGTCGTCGCCTCGTGCTCCATGTGCGCGGTCGGATTCCGCACCTCAATGTACGGCACCGTGTGCGCCCCGCACTTATCGCCAATCAGAAGTGAGTCGCAGCGGGTGAAGTTCCGCGCGTGCTCCGCCGTCGGCATTATCTTCACGAGTCCGCGGTAAGTGTTCTGCCCGTGACCCGCTGAGATGCCCTTGGCGATGATTGTGCTCCGCGTGTTCTTGCCCATGTGGATCATCTTCGTGCCGGTGTCCGCCTGCTGGTAGTTGTTGACCAGCGCCACGGAGTAGAACTCGCCCACGGAGTTATCGCCCTGCAGGATTACGCTCGGGTACTTCCAGGTGATCGCGGAGCCGGTCTCCACCTGCGTCCACGAGATTTTGGAGTTGCGCCCGGCGGCCTTCCCGCGCTTCGTGACGAAGTTGTAGACGCCGCCTTTGCCATCCTTGTCGCCGGGATACCAGTTCTGCAGCGTCGAGTACTTGATCTCGGCGTCGTCAAGCGTGATCAGTTCGACCACCGCGGCGTGAAGCTGGTTGGTCTTGCGCATAGGCGCCGTGCAGCCCTCCAGATAGCTCACGTAGCTGCCCTTGTCGGCGATGATCAGGGTGCGCTCAAACTGTCCCGTGCCCTCGCTGTTGATGCGGAAGTAGGTCATCAGCTCAATGGGGCAGCGGACGCCGGGCGGCACGTACGCGAAAGTGCCGTCGCTGAATACGGCGGAGTTGAGGCTGGCAAAGAAGTTGTCCGTATAGGGAACCACGGAGCCCATGTACTTCTTGACCAGCTCCGGATGTTTCTGGATCGCCTCGCTGATTGGGCAGAAGATGACGCCGAGCTCCCCGAGTTGCTTCTGGAACGTCGTCGCGACTGACACGCTGTCGAAAACGGCGTCGACGGCGACACCCGTGAGCGCCTTCTGCTCGACGAGGGGAATGCCCAGCTTGTTGAACGCCTCGATTAGCTCCGGATCGACCTCTTCGAGGCTACCCGGCTTCTTCGTTTGGACCGGGGCGGAGTAGTAGTAAGCGTCCTGGTAGTCGATGTGCGGAAACTTGACCTTGGCCCAGCGCGGCTCCTCGTAGCCGAGCTTCATCCAGTAACGGTAGGCCTTCAGCCGCCACTCGGTCATCCACTCCGGCTCTTCCTTCTTCGACGAGATGAGCCGGACGATATCCTCGTTCAGCCCCTTGGGTGCGAGATCCGTCTCGATCTCGGTGACGAACCCCCACTTGTAGTCGGAGTCAAGCTCGCTCGCGGCGGTCTGTCGGGAGATGGTGCTGGGGCGGGCCATTTTGTGTCTTTCGGCGTCCTTCTCAGATACGGTAGGCAGACTTTTCCAATATTTGACTGTCTAAATCTACACTACGCCTGAATTGTACTACAGGACTCGCCATCCGGCAATCGCTACAATGGACTTGTGATGACCGATCGCATCTACCTCGACCACGCCGCCACCACGCCTCTGGACCCGCGCGTGCTGGACGCGATGCTGCCCTACCTGCGCGACCACTGGGGCAACCCCTCCAGCCTCTACGCCGAGGCGCAAGAGGCGCGAAAGGGGCTGGACGCGGCCCGCCGCTCCATCGCTGAGGTCCTCGGCTGCAAGCCGCAAGAGCTCGTCTTCACCTCCGGCGGCAGCGAGAGCGACAACGCTGCCCTGCGCGGTGCCGCATACGCCGGTCGAAAGCAGCGCGGCGCGGATCACGTGATTACGACCGCCATCGAGCACCACGCCGTCATTCACACAACCGAACGGCTCGAGCAAGAGGGGTTCCGCGTCACGTATCTCGGCGTCGACGGCGAAGGGTTCATCGACCTTGACGAGCTCGAGGAATCGGTCTCCAGGCAGACCGCCATCATCAGCATCATGCACGTGAACAACGAGGTTGGTACTATCGAGCCGATCCAGGAAGCCGTCAGGGTCGCGAAGGCGAAGAACCCGCTGACGGTGTTCCACACAGACGCCGTCCAGGCCGTCGGCGCGCTCGACGTGAACGTCGACGCGCTCGGCGTGGACATGCTCAGCATCGGCGCGCACAAGTTCTACGGGCCGAAGGGCGTCGGCGCGCTATACGTACGGCAGCGCACGGCGTGGCTTCCGCAACAGCTCGGCGGCTCGCAGGAGAAGAACCGCCGCGCCGGCACCGAAAACGTCGCGGGCATCGCCGGGATGGCGAAGGCGATGGAGCTTGCGTACGAGGAGTTCGCCGCCCGCAATGCCCACTACCACGCGCTGCGGGAACGGCTGATCGCTGGCATTCCGGAGCGGGTGCCCGGCGCGCATCTCACCGGCCCTATTCCTCGTTCCGCTCACCCTGAGCCCGTCGAAGGGCGAGCGGAGACACAACACCCCTCACATCTCGACAGCCGCGCCTCAAACAGCGCGTCCTTCTGCTTCGAGGGCATCGAGGGTGAAGCGATCCTGATCGCCCTCGACCTGGCGGCCGTCGCGGCCTCCAGCGGCAGCGCCTGCACCAGCGGCTCCCTAGAGCCGTCGCACGTGCTGACGGCGATGGGCGTGCCGGTAGAGCTCGCGCGCGGCAGCCTGCGGCTGACGGTGGGCACGGACAACACGATGGAGCAGATGGAATACGTGCTGGAGACGCTACCGGGGATCGTCGAGCGGCTGCGGTCGCTGTCACCGGTGTGGCGCGGTGGACTGAGGACGGAAAGTGGGAAGACTGGTTGAGACCTGGGCAACAATCATTCTGACAGGTCCCGTTCTGGCGTTGTCGTTGCTGCTGGCGTCCGAGTCCATTCCGGGGCTCCTGGTGCAGTCTGTAATAATCGGATGTGCGTTCCTCGTAGGGTACTTCGTTAACGCGAAGACGATGTCAGTTTGGCTGCTGCTACTCACAGGGATTCCATTGGTGCTCTTAGCGCCCGCGTTTGCGCTCTCGGCGAATGGCGCATATCTGGGGGCCTTGGTAGTCGTGTTCGTTAGCGGAACATGCCTGCTTTCCAGTGCACTCGGGACCGCTCTGCGCCGAAACATCTGGCCGAGGCCTGGGGACCATCCCGACGCATGAGCTTGTGATACAATTCCCAATCGGAGAACGCCGTGGTTGAGCCCCTGATTCGTGTCACCGACACCGCCGCCGAGTCCGTCGAAGAGTCGATACGGCAGAACATCATGCTGGCGTCCGTCGAAGGAATCGTGAACTGGGCGCGGCGGTCCTCCCTCTGGCCTGCCGCCTTCGGGCTCGCCTGCTGCGCGATGGAGATGATCGCGACGGCGATGCCTCGCTACGACATCGCGCGCTTCGGCGCGGAGCTGTTCCGGCCGTCGCCGCGGCAGAGCGACCTGATGATCGTCGCCGGTACAGTCACGTGGAAGATGGCAGTGCCCGTACGCCGCATCTATCTCCAGATGGCGGAGCCGCGTTACGTGATCAGCATGGGTTCCTGCGCGACAATCGGCGGGCCGTTCGCCTACGGCTACAGCACGCTGCCAGGCGTCAACCTGATCATCCCGGTGGACGTCTACGTGCCGGGTTGTCCGCCACGCCCGGAGTCGCTGCTCCAAGGGTTGATGCTACTCCAGGAGAAGATCAAGCACGCGAAGCTCTCGGGCGACCGTGACCGCAAGCTCCCCAGCGGCGACTTCAGCCGCTACCTGCCTGAAGGCGACCCGGTGCGCAGGGAGCTGGAGTCGCTCTTCCCGCCGTACACGGACGAACACGTTCCGGACTCGGCTATCGCTCGACAGCGAGCGTAAGCCTCATCCAATACCGGGACCGGGGCGCTTCACCTGACAACCACATGCTACGGCTAGACTCTACTCTGGAACCGCTTCTCTCAGACTTCACGTCCGCCTCGACCCACGTCCGCCTGCTCCTGATCGTCTCGCCCACTTGAGAGATGTGCCTTCAGGGCGCTTCCCGTGCGGGAGCGGGGCTTCTGGAGGCCATGCCTGACGCCGATGTACTCGTCTATTGCGCGTGGGCGCCGATGCTGCCGCCCGATGACGAAGCGGCGGCGCGACTAACGGCTGAGCGCTTCGCCGAGCGTCGAGCGCAGCACTACTGGGACGGCGAGCGCCACCTTGCGCGCCGCATGGGCCGGGCGCTCGCGATTACCGCGAAAGAATCCATCGGCCTCGGCGAAGGCCCCGGACTCGCCTGGGACGTCTACCTCGCCTACGGTCGTGGAAGAACAGACATCGAGCGTCCGGACTTCTGGATGCACCAGCTCGGCGTGAAGCACGCGCCCCGGTTGGACCCGGCGGCGTGGGTAGCGCAGATCGGGAAGATGTCCCAGTCGGAAGGGTAGGGGCGCATCATGACGCGGCCCTACAGCGATCGAATCGCCCGGAATCGCTCCAAGGGCCAGTAGACCAGCCATGCGCGCGCCATGATGTCCTCGCGCCGGAACGGCCCAAGCTGCCGTGAGTCCGTGCTGGCACCCGGGTTATCGCCCAGCAACGTCCATCCCAGGGGTTGCGTCGCCTCACTGACGCGCCCCTCGCCAACGCCCTGCTCTTCGGCAACGCGCTTGATGAACCGCACCCCCGGCCGCGAGGGGTGCCGCGCCAGAACGATATCCCCTGCCTTCGGCGCTCGGAGGACGTACGCCAACCGATCGAAAATCACGCGTTCTCCCGGCGACAACGTCGGCCACATGCTCTCTCCGCGCACGACGATGCGGCGCGCCGTGAGGCACGCCAGGAGCGGATACGCGCCCGGAACGGCACTGGCGGCGCTCAAGACACGGCGGAAGGTCTTTCGGTTCATCGGCAACTGTAGTAGATTCTAGCCCGTAACGATTTCGCCCAACGACACGCACCCGAAGGAGGAACCCGATGCTACGACAAGCTTTCGCCCTGGTGAACCGCCTGCTGCCGGCCGAGGACGGCCACGCCCACTGCGACATCCCCTGCGGCATCTACGACCCGCACTACGCGCAGGTCGCCGCCCTCTCGGTCATCCGCATGAACCAGCTGATCGAAGCGCTGGAGGCCCCGGCAATGGAGAAGGCCGCTCGCGACAAGTACATGCACGCGCTGGCGCGGTACACCGCGGTCAAGGAATCCCACGCGGAGATCGTCAAGCACGAGGTCCGCATCATTCGAGGCGACTTCTTCAAGCCGGAAAACAGCCCGGATGGTCTGGGAGAGCTGGTGGACAACATCATGAAGACCGCCTCCAAGGCGCGCCAGAATATCGACGCCGACGCCGCCAATCAGTTGCTTGACCTGGTCAAACAGTTCGCGGAGGCGTTCTGGAAGGCGAAGAACGTGGCGACGAAGAAGGTGTCTTCGAACCAGGCTGCCGGCGGAGAGTACGTCGTCCCGGCGGCTTGACCGTGTCATTCTGAGCGCCAAGCAACCTCTTGGCGGAACCGCGTTTAGTCGCGAAGGAGGATCCCCATGGAGCGCGTGAAGTTAGAGGACGGCTCCTTCGTATCGTACGATCGCTACGGCGATGGCCCGTCGCTCGTGCTTGTCCATGGCGCGATGGGTGACCATGAGTCGACTTGGGCGGTAGTCAAAGGCCTGCTGAGTCCGCGTTTTACCGTATTCGCCATGGACCGCCGCGGCCGCGGCGAGACCACCGCGCCGCGAGACCGTCGCCTGGAGGAAGAGTTCGGAGACGTGGCGGCGCTAATTCAGGCTGTCGGCGAACCCGCCTTCGTCCTGGGACACTCGGGCGGCGCTCATTGCGCGATGGGCGGTGCCGCCGCGAGTCCGGCGCTGGTCCACAAGCTCGTCCTGTACGAGCCGCCTGTGGTAGACGCGGTGGCGGACGGCGCCCTGGCACGGATGGAGGAGGCAGCAGCACAGGGAGACTGGGACGGTGTCGTTCGGACGTTTCTGCTCGAGGGACCGAAGGTACCTCAGCCATTCGTGGATGCGGCACGAGCTTCGCCGTTCTGGCCGCCTATGGTGGCCGATGCACCGGCGACGCTCGCCGACATCCGCGCTTTCGCCCGGTACGACTTCGATGCTTCACACTTCCGTGGTCTTACGATGCCAGTCCTCCTGTTGGTGGGTAGCGAGAGCCCTCGGGACAACTATGTAACGGATGCCCTCGCCCGCGTCCTTCCAAATCACCAGATCGCAGAGCTGAAGGGCCAGGGGCACGTCGCGCAGGCAATGGCGCCCCAGATGTTCGTCGAGGCCGTCTCCAGCTTCCTCCTTGGGCAACATATGCCCTCGTGATTTCTTTCACCAGCGGTCGCGTTCGGTTACACTTGCGCTGGAGGACGCTGAGCTAATGTTCGGTACGGGTATCGCCAAAGGGTTGAGCGTAACCCTCCGTTATCTCATCCGGCGGCCGTTCACAACCCAGTACCCGGAAGAGATCCGCCCCATCCCCGTCAACGCCCGCACGAACCTGCTCTGGTTCGAGGAGCGTTGCACCGGGTGCTCCACCTGCGCACAGGCCTGCCCGGACGGCTGCATCCTGGTGCACACGTCGCCCCGCGAAGACGGCGCGCTGAACATCGACCGCTACGAAATCGATTTCCGCCTCTGCATGTACTGCGGCCTCTGCGTGGAGGCCTGCCCGTACGAAGCGATTCAGGCGGGAGGGCCGCTGGACGACGCAACGTATGACTTCAACGAGCTGTACCGCGACAAGCACGCGCTGACGAAGATGGCGCAGCAGCACCTGCACACGCACGAACACAACTACCCGAACGGAAAGAAAGCCCCGGTGCTGGAGGAGATACCTCTGCACCTCGGCAAGCCCGCCGAGCGCGACCGCACCCGCTGACGCTTGTGGCCAAACTGACACTCAACGGCAGCGAACTCGAGGCGCCCGAGGGCGCTCCGCTCGTCGAAGTCATCAAGAACTCCGGGACGTTCATCTCCAACCTCTGCTACGTCGATGGCTTGCCCGCGTACGCGGGCTGCCGCACCTGCCTCGTGGATATCGAGGGCGCCCGCGGCCTCCAGCTCTCCTGCACCACGCGCGTCGCTGACGGGATGATCGTACGGACGGATACGCAAGAGGCGAAATCTACGCGCCAGGCCGTACTCTCGCTTATCCTCTCCTACCACTCGGACCGCTGCCTCACCTGCCACCGCGTGGTCAAGTGCAAGCCGGGCGATACGTGTCTGCGGGACGGCGTGGTCACGCATCGTTGCTTGACGTGCTCCAAGAACTACCGCTGCGAGCTCCAGACCACGTGCGAGATGCTGGAGATGGCGGGCTACGAGCCGTGGGACGGAGATGATCGCACCTACTACAACATCCAGCAACCGGAGCCGGACCAGGCGAATCCGTTCCTGGAGTTTGACCCGCAGATGTGCATCATCTGCACCCGCTGTGTCCGCGCCTGCGACGAGATCCGCCACACAGGCGCGATCACTCTTGCCGGTCGCGGCTTCAGCACTCGCATCGCCTTCGGCGCCGGCGGTCAGGTCCACGAATCGAACTGCGACTTCTGCGGCTCGTGCATCGACGTCTGCCCAACAGCGACGCTGATGGAGCATCCTAACAAATGGGGCGCGACGCAAACGGAGCGCTGGATGGGTACAACGTGCACCCAGTGCTCGGTCGGCTGCTCGATCTCGCTTGGCAGCAAGAAAGGCCGTGGCGTCATCGTACGGCCCGACATGACGGCTAACCCGGTCAGTGGGAGCCAGCTCTGCGTGCGCGGCCGTTTTCATTACGACGCCGTCAAGCCGTCACAGAGGCTTCAGACCCCGCTCATTCGTCGCAACGGCCCGCAGCACGCCGCGAGCTGGGAAGAGGCTCTGGCGTTCGCCGTGGAGCGTCTCGCGCAGATTCGCGAGGAGCACGGGCCCGACTCGATCGGCTTCCTGGGCTCGCCGCTGGCGTCGAACGAAGAGAATTACCTCGTAAGCAAGATCGCGCGGGCCGTAATCGGCACGAACAACGTGGACTCCACCGCGGGCGCGGTCGCGCGCGCCGCCGCCGGCAGTCTTCGTGCGGCGTTCGGCAGCGAGGTGCTGCCTGCGGACCTGCGGCGCATTGCGAAATCCAGGACTGTGCTCGTCGTGGCAGGTGACCTCGAATCGAGCCACAACATCGCTGCGCTGCGCGTCAAGGACGCAGTCGTCGGGATGAAGGCAAAGCTTGTGGTCATCAGCCCCGTCTGGGGCGAGCTATGCGACTTCGCCGACGTGTGGATCAGACCGCGTCCGGGCGATGAGGCGGTCGCGGTGACCGCGCTGGACGGGGCGCTGGTCTCGACCAACGGCAGCGAACTGGACGAATTCGAGGAGACGCTCCGGGCGGCCGCGGCGGTCCTGAGCGCGGCCTCGAGGCAATCTGACATGCAGCCGGTTTCCGTTGTGTATGCACTACCGCACTTCGGCGCGAGCGAGACGAAGGCGATCACCGCGGCGCTCGCCAACATCGCCATCACCTGCGCGGGCGACTCAGCCGCAGATGCGCTCTTCCTTCTCCCTCAGTCGGCCAACGTGTGGGGGATGCGCGACATGGGCGGTTCACCGGAGCTGCTACCCGCGTATCGCGCCGTGGCGGACGAAGGCGCGCGTAAAGAGATGGAGCGGCTCTGGGGCGCGCCTATACCCGCGGCCAGCGGACTGTCGTTCGACGATATGATCGCCGGTGGCAAGCTCAGGGCCCTTGTGGTCATGAACGACAACCCGCTCATGCTCGCCCCACCGCGCGCAAACGTGCGCAAGGCGTTAGAGGCTCTGGATTTCCTGGCGGTCGTCGATTCCCTGCCGACGGACACTGCGAAACAAGCGCATGTCGTGCTGCCGGACGTCCCTGCCTGGAGCAAAGAAGGGACTACGACGAGCGCCGACCGCCGCGTGCTGCGCCTCCACGAGGGGGCCGCCGCGCAGGGAGAAGCGCGCCAGGGCTGGCGGATCTTATGCGAGCTTGGATCTCTGCTCGCGGCGAGACTGAATCCCGGCGAGATCCGCATCAACTTCCAGAGCGCCAGCGAGGTCATGGCTGAGATCGCTGAGGTCGTCCCCCTGTACAGAGATTGCACCTACCGTGAGATGGACTCCGGCGCGCAGCAGCACCTACACGGGCTGGGCCCCAGGCACACGGAGCGGCAGGATGTGCCGGCGCTTGCCGCAGCCGATGGAGGTGGCTTCCGGCTGATGACGAGCCGCACGCTGTTCACAAGCTATGAAGCAGCGGCGATCCACTCGCCCGACGCAGACCGGTTACACCGCGAAGAGGCCGTGAGCATCAACCCCGAGGACGCGGCGACGCTGGGCCTGAGCGAAGGTGACACCGTTGTCCTGCACAGCAGGGGCAGCGACCTGCGCCTGAAGGCTCACTTGACGGAGGCCGTGCTACCGAAGGCGCTGCACGCCCCGCTCTTGCATGACGGCGGGGCAGTTGTCGGCCTGTTCGATGGCGATTCGTCGGCGGTCAGCGTAAACATCGCTAAGGGCTAGACATGCCCCCTCAGCTGCTACTTCTAACCGAGCGTCGTTCGTCATTTGGCGTAAGATAAGCGCATGAGCCGTGACGGCGAGCGGCTGATCATCATCGGGATCGCGCACGACGAACTGGAGGCTATCGTCTGGCGGGACGTCCTCGCCGCGGAGGGTGTCCCTTCACTCGCTAAAAGCGCTGACCCACTAGTCCCATTCGGCCTGCCGCCTACACCCGGCAGCCTGCAGGTATTCGTGCGCAGCAGCGATGAGAAGAGGGCGCGCTGGCTGCTTGGCGAGCGCATCTCGGCGCGCTGAGGCCGCCCATGGAGTTGCCGCTTTTCCCGCTGAACACCGTCCTCTTTCCTGGAGCGACTCTCCCTCTGCACATCTTCGAGGAACGGTACAAGACCATGGTCAACATGTGCCTCAACGAGAAGCGGCCCTTCGGCGTCCTGTTGATCCGCCGCGGCCGCGAGGTCGCCGAAGCAGTCGAATCCTTTGAAGTCGGGACGACAGCGCACATCGCTCAGGTGCAGCAGGTCGAAGAGGGACGCCTGAACCTGATCTGCCTGGGCGGCGAACGCTTCCGTGTCAGCAGCACCTCCAGCGACAGGCCATACCTGGTTGGCGAAGTCGAGTTGCTGGCCACGAAGGCGGACGACGAGCCGAAAACACAAGAGCTCGCGGGCGACGCCGGTTCTCTGTTCGCGGAATACATTCGCCTCTACCTGGCGATGACGCAGCAGTGGGCGCGCAGCGTCGAGATGCCCAGCAACCCGGACCGGCTGGCGGACTATATCGGCTCGCGCGTCGCCGCCGATCTGCTGACGAAGCAGCGCCTATTGGAGGAGCTTTCAGCGCGGACGCGGCTGGCCGTCGAGGTGCAGCTACTGGGTGACGCTATCAGGGAGATGACGTCTCAGGTGGAGACGGCCCGGGCCGTGCGCTGGCGCGGCTTCGCCGTGGAAAATTAGCGCGAAGCTAAGTCTGCACCTGCACCTTAAGCGAGCGCGTGCTCTTGTCTGCCGCCGTCGCGAACGCCTTCCCCGCATCGGCGAGCGGGAAGCGGTGCGTGATCAACGCACGTGCGCGCTCTGGGTCCGACTCCAGGATGCGCAGGGCGACGTCAAAGTCGGAGTGCGCGCCCGGGCGGCAGTAGGTAACGCCCCCCACGATTCGGACCTCCTTCAGCATCAGCACCAGCGCATTCAGTTGGACTGCGCCGGTGAACACGCCGAGCAGAGATATGCGCCCGCCCGGGCGGACAACGCCCAGCGCCTCTCCCAGCGTAGGGGCGGTCCCGCCGATCGTCTCCACAACTACGTCGATCTTCTCCTTCGACAGCCCCGAGACGGCATCCGCCCTGACGGCGCGGGCTGCGCCCACCGCCAGCGCCGCCTCGCCCTGGTGCTCATGCCGGTACGTGGCTATGATCTCGCCTGCGCCCGCGGCTCGCGCGGCGAGCACCGAGAGCAGCCCGATCGTCCCACTGCCCAGAACGAGCACTCGCTCACCCAGCTTCAGGTCCGCGATGTGCAGCCCATGCACGGCGACCGCGAGCGGCTCCACGAGCGCGCCCAATTCGAAATCTAGCGCCTCCGGAAGCGTGTAGAGCGCGTACGCGGGCACGGCCACATATTCCGCCAGCGCGCCGGTACCCGGGGTAGCCAGACGCACGAGCTTCCGGCACAGGTGGTAGGACCCCGTGCGACAGTAAGAGCACTCGCGACAACTGATGATCGGCTCAACGGCGACGCGCTGTCCCAGCGCTACTCCTTCCACGCCCTCGCCGATCGCCGCCACCTCGCCCGCGTATTCGTGCCCAGGCGACGCCTCGGGCGAAATAGGAAGTGCGCCGCTGTAGAAGTGCAGGTCGGTCCCACAGACGCCGCAGGCCCTGACCCGCACCAGGACCTGGCCCGGCCCGGGCGCAGGGACCGCGGTCTGCCGGACGGAGATCTGTTCCTTCGCGGAGATGAAGGCGGCCGCCATGGTGGACATGGCGCTATTCTAGCAAACTGCTCGCATTAGGCAGCATGCTGATTGTCGTTCCTCTCGCGTCGCCTGCTACTATCTAAGCCATGCGCGCCGTGAACCGTCCGGTCAGCTGGTGGGGCTGGCACTGGGAGCCGCCCGTGCCAATGTCTGTCATCGAGTTGATCAAGGCCGGGAACATGGACGCCCGGCTCTCAGCCATGCTCTGGGTGGCGATGGAGCGCGGCGCCTCGATCATTGTCGCGGCAGAGCCACCGAACTCCGGCAAGACGACGACGGTCACGGCCCTGCTTTCGTTCACCCCGCCTGACACGCTCGCCTACTTCACGCGCGGCGTCGGCGAGCCATTCGACGTTCCACCGATCTCGCCGTCGTATCCGACGTACCTCCTGATCAACGAGATGAGCGACCATATCCCTGTCTATACCTGGGACGACAACGCGCGCCGGGCGTTCGAGCTCCTGGCGAAGGGATACTCATTGGCGACGACGATGCATGATGAAACGACCGCCGGTGTCATCAGGCAGCTTCGCGACGACCTTCACATACCGTCGCGCCAGATCGCGAAGCTGACCTTCGTCATCCCGATGTACATCGGACGGCTCGGTGGCGCCATGCGACGCATCCTGGAAGTAGTGCTCCTTCGTCCGGATGGAGATGACGGTCTCTCAACGCTGACGGTCGCGAAATGGGACATCGAACGCGACGCCTTCGACGTCCTGTGGGAGCCGGAGCAATTGGATGCCCTGGCGAACTGGGCCATCCTCGCGCCACGCGACCTCGAGCGGGAGATCGGGCGCCGCGAAAAGTTTCTGCAACGGCTCCTCGCGAAGGGAACGGCGTCGGTCCCGGAGGTCAATCAGTCGATCGAAGGGTTCTATGGACGCCGCTCGGGGACAGCCGGGGCGGTACAGGGCGAAGGTTAGGAGCCGGCCCCCACCAGCATGGCGGCCGCCGCCTCCCAGTCCGAGAAATCCTCAAACGCCATGTGCGCGCCGCTCTCCCGCAACTGGTCCGTCGTGTAGGTTCCGGTGGCCACTCCAACAGCGACCACGCCGTTGTCGAGCCCCGACATTACGTCGTGAGGCGTATCTCCGATGACGAAGATGTCGTCCGGCAGCGCCCCGTCACCAAGACGCGCTATCGCAGCGGCGATCACTTCGGCGCGTTCGACGCTTTCCTCCCCGAACCCCCCGCCCGAGAAGAAGTCTGCGATGCCGTAATGCTCGAGTTTGATGCGCGCCGCTTCGCTGAAGTTGCCCGTACCGAGGCCGACACGGACGTCGGGGCGCTTCGAGGCCGCTTCCAGCAACTGCGGGAAGCCGGGCATCAAGTAACCGTCACGATCACGGAGCGTACCAGGAAGTAGAGCATAGTATCGGCGCAGGAACTCATCGAGGTGCGCCGCAGCCCCGCCCTCTATGCCATTCTGCCTGAGCCCTTCGGAGACGATGAACAAGTCCGTGCGGCCGCTGAACTCAATCTTCCCGAAGCCATCAGCGATGCCAAACATTTGCTCGAAAGCGATGCTCATGGCCAAGCCCCCGGCGCCGCCGGTATAAAGGAGCGTGTTATCGATATCGAACAGCAGGACGCGGGTCAACGGTTCGTCGGGGAACGTGAGCTCGGGCTCGCCAAACGGTGGCCCTACTTTTCGACGGGCATGCCGGCCTTTATCCAGGCATCGGTACCGCCCTCAAGGTTGAAGAGGCGAGTCAGGCCGGCGGCCGCCGCCATCTCACTGGCCAGCGCACTGCGCTGTCCGACGGCGCAGACGAAGATGAGGTCCTTGTCCTTGGGCAGTTCTTCCTTGCGCTTGAACACTGTCGCGACCGGAATCAGCGCTGCGCCGGGCACGTGGCCGGCTGTGTATTCGTGCGGCTCGCGGACATCGATGACGGCTGCGCCACCACCTATCATCTCGTCCGCTTCTTGGACGGTGATGCGCGTAAACGGCTCGCGCGGGTCTTTCGTAGCCATGTGCTGGGAACGCCTCCTGTTGGCTCTCTGGGCAGTAGGCCCACGATCATTGTAGCGAGACGCGCCTGTAATTGACAGCGCAGCCGGAGGCGGTATCATTCCCCGCAGGAGGCTAGATATGGCCGAACAGGCGCAAATTGACGAACTGATCGAAAAAATGCAATCCCAGAGAGAGACCTTGCTCTCACTACTGGCGGGACTCAGTGACGAAGAGGCTTCCCGCTCGCCGAAACCGGGCGAGTGGAACCAAAAGCAACAGATGTCACACTTGTGCGAGATGGAGTCCGCGTACCGCGCCTGGGTGCTGCGCGCGATCGAAGAAGACGGCGCAAATGTCGACGGCGTGACCGGAGAACGTTCCGCGATTCCGCTGGAGCGGGCGAATGAGCATAGCGCGGCGGAGCACGTGGCCGAAATGCGACGCCAGCGTGAGACCACCATGTCCGTTATCGCCTCGATGAAACCTGCGGACTTCGACCGCCGGGCCAGTAACTCAATCTTTGGCTCGCTCACAGCGATGCAGTGGCTGCGCTCGTACTACCGGCACGACCGCATGCACGTCGACCAGGTGCGCGGTGAGGAGCCTACCTACAAGCCGCAGTTTCTGGGTGGGAAGGAACCTGACCAGCGGCGCGGCCCCCGCATCGGCTCCGCGTGAGATCGAAGCCCCGCATATACGTCACGCGCCACCTGCCCGGTGGCGCGCTCGACTATCTGGCCGAGCACGTGGAGCTGAAGGTCTGGCCAGGCCACGTGCCTCCGCCACGTGAGGAGTTGGTTCAGTCAGCAACGGGCTGCGATGGGCTGCTGACGTTGCTGACCGACCAAATAGACGCCGCCCTGCTCGACTCAGCCCCTGGCCTCCTCGTCGTCAGCAACATGGCAACAGGCTTCGATAACATCGATGTAGTCGCTGCCACTCGCCATTGCGTACTCGTCGCGCGTACGCCCGGCGTACTTGCCGAAACCACGGCCGAGTTCGCGTTCGCCCTTATGATCGCCGCCGGGCGCAGGTTGGTCGAGGCGGACCGCCTGGTTCGGCATGGGCTCTGGCGGACGTGGGGACCCGAAACGCTGCTCGGTCGTGACCTCGAGGGCTCAACGCTGGGGATCGTGGGAATGGGCGGCGTCGGCCGAGAGCTGGCGCTTCGAGCACGCGCGTTTGGAATGCGAATCCTCTATCACAGCCGCACTAGAAGAGAAGCGCTCGAGCGCCGCTTGCAGATGTCGCACACATCGCTCGACCAACTCCTGCGCGAGTCCGACTTTGTCTCGCTGCACGCGCCGCTGACGCCGCAGACCCGGGGCCTCATCGCCGCGCGTGAACTGACTCTCATGAAAGCGTCCGCCGTCCTCGTGAACACCGCGCGGGGATCGCTGGTGGACCAGGGAGCGTTGTATGAGGCCCTCGTCAGCGGCACGATCGCAGCCGCCGCGATCGATGTGACCGATCCGGAACCGATGGCTGCGACCGACCCTCTGCTTAAGCTGGAGAACGTTATCGTCACGCCGCACATCGCCAGCGCGAGCATCGCCACCCGCTCGCGAATGGCTATGCTGGCGGCGCAAAACCTCGTTGAAGCCCTCAACGGACGCGTACCCAAACACGCGGTAAACCGTGAGATCAGCCGCCGCTGGCGGGCCGGCTGGCGACGGCGGTTTTCGCCGCCTTGACAGCACTGAACGCGGGTGTTATCGTCGCGCTAATCTCGGATCATGAAGGCCGCCTCCGCTTCCGGCGGAGGGGCCTCTTTCTGTGTTGAGTGGGAGATGCCGGAAGACACAGGCAACCTCTGGCTGGCGAAGGAGCTCTGGAACCTCGGTGCGATCCAGTTCGGAGATTTCACGTTGGGGCGAACGACGCAGCATTCGCCGGTATACGTCAATCTTCGCCTGCTGATTAGCAGCCCTCGCGCTCTGGCGCGGGCGGCGCGCGTGATGCACGAGGAACTCCAAACACGACAGGCGATGCTGCACCCGCAGGTACAGTCGTTCCAACGCGTCTGCGGGATCCCCTTTGGCGGTCTGCACCTGGCGACCGCGTTCTCCCTGCGCAGCCGCTGTCCGTTGATCTACGTTCACCCCGCTAAGGAGCGCAACGGCAATCGCGTTTGGGTCGAAGGTAGGCACGCCGCGGGCGAGACTGTCTTGCTGATTGACGACCTTGTGACAAGCGGTGGGGGCATCGCAGAAACCGGAGCGTTCCTCAAGCGGAACGCGGAGCTCAGCGTGCGCGATGTGCTCGTTCTTCTGGACAGGCAGGAGGGGGCGCGTGAGCAGCTTAGGGCTCAGGGCTATAACCTCATTTCTATCCTCGGTCTGGAGACGATGCTGAACTACTTGATGGCGAGCGGCCTGATCGAGGAGGGGCCGTACCGCGACAGCATTAGCTACATACAGCTGCGGAGGACCGAACGGGGCGGCTAAGCGGCCCCACGCCGCCGTGGACTGTAACGGACATGGCTTCGTCCAGCGTCTCTTAGTCGATGGTCAAGACCTTGATGGACAATCGCGGCCTGCTTGGTTTCGCGCTCGCAGCTGTAGCAACAATTGCCCTGGTAGTTGGCGCGTGCAGTGGCGGAAACGGTGGCGGTGGCAGTGACCGCCTAACGGTCTCTTGCGACAGCATCAGCAACCTCCCGAGTTATCGCTACGAGATTTCGCTGAAGCTGGCGTCTCCGGCGTTCGAAAGGACCCCCGGTTCTCCGACAGCAGCTCCGCTGAGCGCCTTCGCCGACGCCCTCACGGCCCTTTTCTCCGACATGCGGCTCGAGGGAGCATTCGTCGCCCCTGACCGTTCCCAGACGATCCTCCGCGTCCAGGGCGAGGAGCTTGAGCTGCGAAGCGTAGAAGGCGAGAACTGGGTGCGGGTCGGGCTGGACTGGCAGCAGTCTTCCGAAGAGGCCTCGCTTACGCCAGCCGTTGTGTGCACCGACATCGTTGAGCGGTTGTCAGATTCCCTGTCGGGCGCAGAGGCGACGACTGAAACCGTAAGCGAGATAGTGACGAAACACTATGCCCTCGACGACGCGGACCTCGAGCGCCTCCCTGAGCTGCTCGGAACCTCCCCGGAGACACAGCTGCCCGATAAGTTTCAGGTGGACGTCTGGGTAGCGGATGAGGGACGGTGGCCCGTCCGGTTGAATATCACCTCGCAGACAACTGACGAACAGGGTAGGGCGATCGGGCTCGACCTGTTCATGGAGTTTCGTGACGTCGGCGATCCCGGCATCGCAATCGACGCTCCGTTGGTATCCGCCAGCGACGGCTAGCTCAGAGCAGCGTGCGAATGGCCTTGCGCCCGGGCCGCGGGTCGTAGTTCGACTTGAACATCTCCAGCTTGTCACGCTGGATCAAGTACTTCCCCGCGAAGAGGACGGCCGGCACCTTCTTCTGCTTGATGAGCCGGCGCAGGCTCTGCGGATGAATGTTAAGCACACGCGCCGCTTCCACCAGATCTAGATAGTCGTCGAACGGCTCAAGAGCCATAGATGATACACCCCATCAGTAAGACGCTAAGACGCGTGACCAAATTCTAGCACACGTGTCAAGGCCCGCGCCGTCCGCGCACTCCTCGGGTGGCTCGGAACGTGCACCGCAGCCAACGTAAACCGCATCCGCCAACGTGCTATTCTACACACGAAGAGTCATGCGAGACATCGAAGATCGGCAGTCGACCTATACCGTCGCCGCAGACTCGGACGGAAGGCCACGGGCGTTCATGACGACGTCCGGCCGGCCGATCGAGCGGGTCTATGGTCCGCCCGGGGACGACGCGGGGTACGCACGCGATCTCGGCGACCCCGGAGAGTTCCCGTTCACACGCGGCGTGCATGCCACCGGATACCGCGGCAAGCTGTGGACGATGCGCATGTTCGCAGGCTTTGGCAGCGTAGAGGAGACGAACGCGCGCTTTCGCTATCTGCTGTCCCAGGGCCAGACAGGTCTGTCAATCGCCTTCGACCTCGCGACGCTTTATGGATACGACACGGATGCGCCGGAAGCCTACGGTGAGTTCGGAAAGTGTGGCGTCGGCGTATCTTCCCTCGCGGACATGGAGATCTTGCTGGATGGACTCCCGCTGAGCGAGGTCACCACGTCCATGACCATCAACTCGCCGGCCGCCGTCATCTGGGCCATGTACATTGCCGCCGCGGAGAAGCGCGGCGTCTCCCGCAAGCAACTGGCCGGCACGCTTCAGAACGACATCCTCAAGGAGTTCATCGCTCAGAAGGAATTCATCTTCCCGCCGGAACCGTCCATGCGGCTGGTCGTGGATACGATCGAATTCGGCACGCGGGAGATGCCGAACTGGAACACCGTCAGCATCTCCGGTTACCACATCCGCGAAGCGGGCTCCACCGCCGTCCAGGAGCTGGCGTTCACGCTCGCCGACGGATTCGAGTACGTTAAGTGGACGATCGACCGAGGTCTGGCAGTGGACGAGTTCGCACCGAGGCTCAGTTTCTTCTTCAACTGCCACAACGACTTCTTCGAAGAGGTGGCCAAGTTCCGGGCGGCCCGACGCATCTGGGCCCGCGAGATGAAAGAGCGCTTTGGCGCGCAGAACGATCGCTCTTGCTGGCTGCGCCTGCACACCCAGACGGCAGGAGAGTCGCTCACTGCGCAACAACCGGAAGTGAATCTGGTGCGGACGGCGATCCAGGCGCTGGCAGCCGTAATGGGGGGCACCCAGTCTCTGCACACGAACTCGATGGACGAGGCATTGGCGCTGCCGAGCGAGAAGGCGGCACGCCTGGCGTTGCGCACACAACAGGTGATTGCCCACGAATCGGGCGTCGCGAACACGATAGACCCTCTCGGGGGCAGCTACTTTCTGGAGAAGCTGACGGACGAGACGGAAGAGGAGGCGTACCGCTACTTCCGCACCATAGACGACATGGGGGGCGTTATCCCGGCAATCGAGAACGGCTACCTGCAGCGCGAGATCGCAGATTCCGCCTTCCGCTACCAGCGCGAAATCGACGAGCGGGACCGCATCATCGTCGGTGTCAACAAATACGTGATGAACGACCCAATCGAGATCCCTATCCTGGCGATGGACCCCGACGGCGAGCGGCGGCAAATCGAGCGGCTGCGCAGCCTCCGCAGAGACCGCGACGGCCGCGAGGCGTCGCGGACGCTCGCTGCGCTCGAACAGGCGTGCCGCAACGGTGAGAACGTCATGCCGCGTCTGCTGGACGCCGTCAACGCCTACTGCACGCTCCAGGAGATGTGCGACGTCATGCGCGACGTATTCGGAGCGTACCAGGAGAACGCCGTGGTGTGACCCCGGCCGCAAGGCCCAGACTCGATTGTCCTCAGATCGATCTATTGTTCAGTAGCCACGTTAACGCTATAGTTAGAAAGCTTGCCTCGCCGCCCCAGTCGTTTCCCGCACCGAGGCTCGTCAGACGCGTATAGCCGGGCACCTGAAGGAGGACCTCAGTGGCATCGAAGCTCTATGTCGGCGGCATTTCCTATGACACGACAGACGCAGGCCTACGCACTTTTTTCGAGCAGGTGGGGGCTGTCGAGTCCGCATCAGTCGCCGTCGACCGCTACTCCGGGCGTTCCCGTGGCTTTGGCTTCGTGGAAATGACTAACACCGGTGACGCTCGAAAGGCGATCGAAGAGCTGAATGGCAAGACACTTGACGGACGCACCCTCACGGTGGACGAAGCGAAACCCCCGCAGTCCCGAAGCGGTGGGGGCGGAGGTTACGGCGGCGGCGGCGGTGGAGGCGGCTACGGCGGCGGCGGCGGCGGCGGCAGGCGCGGCGGCCGTGGAGGCGGGCGATGGTAGCCGAGCCGCGATCTGAGATGCAGACGAGCAGCAGCGACGCCGCTGGCATGGCCTGCGCGCACCATTGGCAGATCGCGACGCCGAACGGAGAGACAAGCGACGGCGTCTGCAAGTACTGCGGCGCGACTCGCAGCTTCGCGAACTACAGTGCCCGCAAGGCGATGACCCGCAGCGCCAAGGCGGCGCCCACAATCCGCGCCTGAGCTCCTTACCCACGTCAGATGTCTCTCGCCGAAGTAACGGCCACGGCTCGCAAACAGGGACGCACAGTCCTTACAGAGATCGAGTCCAAGCAAGTGCTCCACGAGGCGGGTATCCCTGTGGCGTTGGCGACGCTGGCGAAGACACCGGCTGAAGCGGCGGCGGCGGCGGAAAAGGCCGGCTTCCCGGTGGTCCTGAAGATCGTGTCGCCCAACGTCACCCACAAGTCGGACGTGGGCGGCGTGAAGGTCGGAGTGGGCTCGGCGGCTGAGGTTCAAGCGGCGTTCGAGGAGATTATCGCCTCCGTAGAGAAGCACGAACCCGCTGCCACGATCGACGGCGTCGCCGTACAGAAGATGGCCCCGTCAGGCACCGAGATAATCGTCGGCATGAGCAAGGACCCGCAGTTCGGCCCTGTCCTGATGTTCGGGCTTGGAGGCATCTTCGTCGAAGTGCTGAAGGATGTCGCCTTCCGCATTGTCCCGCTGGAGCCGAAGGACGCGCGGGAGATGATCAGGGAGATCAAGGGCTTCCCAGTACTCCAGGGCGTGCGCGGCCAGGAGCCGGCGGACCTGGACGCCATCGCGGAACTGCTCCTGAAGCTGTCGGCTTTCGTGGAAGAACACCCGGAGATCGAGGAACTGGACCTGAATCCCGTATTCGCATACGCGGACGGCGCCATCGCGGTGGACGCGCGGATCGTGGTCGGGTGAGCGTGAGCGCTCCGCATCAGGGCTTGGCCGGCTAGCGCCGTGACCCAGACAGCCGAGCGCGCGACAGACCTCCGTAAGCGTCTCGAACGCGCCCTTAACCCGCGCACGGTCGCCGTCGTTGGCGATAAGCGGGCCATGGGTTACATGTGGCTGAACTGCATGAGCACGTTCACCGGCGATGCCGTGTCCGTCCAGATCGACCCCGGGGAGATCCCCGGCATCGAGGCAATGGGCGTCACGAACTATACGAGCCTCGCCGACGTTCCCGATGAGATCGATTACGTCCTCTGCGCCGTTCCGCGACCCGTAGCGGCCAGGATCGTAGCGGACTGCGCGGCCAGGAAAGTCGGTGCGGTCGCCCTGTTCACGTCCGGTTTCGCGGAAACGGAGACGGAAGACGGGATAGAGGCGCAACGACAAGTCACCGAGATCGCGCTGCAGAACGATCTGCTGCTCATCGGACCGAACTGTATGGGTCTGTACAACCGCCGGCTGGGAGTCCGGCACAGCACAGACCAACCAACCGGCGATGCGGGCAACGTTGGCTTCATCGGCCAGAGCGGCACGCACACGATAAACTTCTCGCTCGTCGGCGCGGTGCAGGGCGTGAAGTGCTCGAAGACTGTGAGCTTCGGCAACGCCGTGATACTCGACGCGCCGGACTACATCGACTACTTCGCCGGTGACCCGGAAACCGAAGTTATAGCTATGTACCTGGAAGGGACGAAAGACGGGCGCCGTCTCTTCCGCGCGCTCAAGGATGCCGCCAAAACGAAGCCGGTCGTGGTCTGGAAGGGCGGCGTCACAGCCGCCGGTGGCCGCGCGGTCTATTCTCACACCGCCTCGCTGGCCACAAACGCCGCCATCTGGGACGCTGCCATGCGGCAGGCCGGCGTTGTGCCGGCGGAGAGCCTTGACGAGACGATCGATGTTGTGAAGGCCCTGGTGCACTGCAAGCCAGGCACCGGGACACGAATGGGCCTGATCGCGATGACCGGCGGCCAGTCGGTCGTGATTACTGACGCATTCGAGCGTGAGGGGCTGGAAGTGCCAAAGTTGACGGGAGGGTCGTACGAGAAGCTGTCATCGTTCTTCAACATCATCGGCGGCAGCTATCAGAACCCCCTCGATGCCGGTGGGACGATAGGCCACGGCTTCGCGCCCGGAAACCTCGACAGGCTCTTCGAGATCCTCGATGAGGACGCGAACGTTGACGCCATCGCGATGGAAGTGGGCGCCAGCTTCATCGCGCGCCGGCTCGCCGCCAACCCCGCCCTGCTGGACGGCATGGCGGACACCCTCGCGAAGCACAAGGGGCGATCCTCGAAGCCGTTCGTAGCGATCGCTCACCCCGGCCACGTCGAGGACGTAATGGCACAAATCCGCGCGAAGCTAATCGAACGCGATATCCCGGTTTTCGGTAGCTTTCAAGCTGCCGCGCGCGCGCTGCGGCGTGCCATCGGCTACTGGCGGACGCGCGACGCGATGGACTAGGATGACCGCGGCGAACGACACGCGCCTGATACGCGAACGAATCGTCCGTGAGCACATGCAGGCCGAAAACGACCTCGACCTGGAGGCGGCTCTCCGGACTTTCTCCCATCCCCGCTACGAGATCATGAGCACCGGCCGGGTGTATGACGGCACTTCCGAGGTCCAGAGGTACTACGCAGAATCCCGCGCCACGTTCCCCGATCAGCGCAACGAACTGATCTCGCTCCGCCACGCATCTGACGCGGTAATCGTAGAATTCTGGCTCCTGGGCACGCAGAGGGGCCGGCTAGGCAGCATGCCTCCCACAGGGCGCGCATTCAAGTGCCGGATGACCGCGTTCTTCCTCTTTGAAGAGGCGAATCTGGTCTGCGAGCGCGTATACTTTGACTCCGCTACGATTTTGCGGCAGTTGCAGACCGAACCTGCCGAGTAGAGCTGTCGATTTCCGGCCGCGCCGTCCGTCGCTAAGGTGAGCGGGGCACGGGCCTCGCACCAACTTCAAGGAGGTACGAGATGAGATACATCTTCCTCATCAACTACGACCCCACCGTCCCATATGACGGAACCAATGTGATGGCGGAGCACCAGAAGCTGGAGGGCGAGCTGCGGGAGCGCGGTATCTTCGAAGGCGGCGCCGGCCTCGTCCCGGCCGAGCACACGAAGTCAATCCGATCCAGGAACGGGAAGGTCCTCACGACTGACGGCCCCTTCCCCGAGACGAAGGAGGTGCTTGGCGGCTTCTACATTATCGAATGCCGCAACCACGAAGAAGCGGCCGAGTTCGCGAAGCGAATACCCGCCGAGGGCCGCGCCTGGATAGACGTTCGCCCCATCGCCCTCTGGCACCCGAAGTAGCTTCAGAAAGGAGAACGCACCATGCTCTACATGTTCCTGCTCCACTGGAACGAAGATAACCCGGCCGTCACTCCCGAGGAGGCGATCCGCGCCCATTTCGCCTTCGCGGACGAAGCCCGCGCACGCGGTGCCTACGTCTTCTGTGAGGCCATCGGTGGCACCACAGCCGCCACCACAGTCCGCGTCCGGGACGGCAAGACGATGATCACCGACGGCCCCTTCGCGGAGACAACTGAAGTGATGGGTGGGTTCTACATCCTCGACTGCAAAGACCTCGACGAGGCGCTCGAATACGCGGCCAGGATCCCGGATGCGCAATCGTCTGGTGTGGAAGTCCGGCCCGTCATGCACGTCCCTAACTGGGACTACGGAGCGACCGCCGGCTTGGTTCGGCAGAGTATGGGCTGATCGTGGCGTCGTGGTGGGATTCGTGAGGACCGCGGAGGCTATCGATCAGACATTCCGCGCGGAGTCCGGTCGCATCCTCGCCACTCTCATTCGCGTCTGCGGCGATTTCGACCTGGCGGAAGAGGCGATGCAAGACGCGTTCACGGTCGCGCTCGACCACTGGCCGCGCGACGGCGTCCCGGCAAATCCCGGCGCCTGGATCACGACCACTGCCCGGCGCAAGGCGATCGACCGTCTGCGGCGGGACCGTACCCTAATTGCGAAGCGCTCCCAAATCGAGGCAGACGCCGCCCTCGATGCCTTCGCTGGCGAAACAGAACCCACCGACATGACAGAACTGACCGACGACCGGCTGCGGCTCATCTTCACCTGCTGCCATCCAGCGCTCGCGCTGGAGTCGCAGGTAGCGCTGACGCTGCGTACCCTCGGCGGCCTGGCGACGCCGCAGATAGCGCGCGCGTTCCTGGTCCCGGAGGCGACGATGGTGCAGCGACTCGTCCGCGTTAAGCGCAAGATACGAGAGGCTGGAATTCCCTACCGGGTGCCGCCGGACCATCTTCTTCCCGACCGTCTCCACGCGGTCTTGACCGTGCTCTATCTCATCTTCAACGAAGGCTACAGCGCCAGCAGTGGTGATTCCCTTGTCAGGCAAGACCTCTGCGCCGAAGCGATCCGCCTCGCCCGCATCCTTCACGAGCTAATGCCGGACGAGCCCGAGGCGCTCGGCCTCCTCGCCCTGATGCTGCTCCACGACTCGAGGCGGGAGGCACGCACCGGTCCGGCCGGAGAACTCGTCCTGCTGGAGGAGCAGGACCGTACGAAATGGCGTGGTGACCAGATCAACGAAGGTGCGGCCATGGTGGAGCGGGCTCTTCGAATGCGCCGCGCGGGCCCTTATCAGCTTCAGGCTGCGATCGCCGCCCTTCATTGCCGGGCGGCGCGCGCCGACGATACCGACTGGGACCAGATAGCCGCGCTGTACGCCGAGTTGCTCAACCTCCAGACCACGCCGGTCGTCGCCCTCAACCACGCGGTCGCTGTTGCGATGGTGAATGGGCCGCAAGCCGGCCTGCTCTTGCTCGACGAACCGGCACTCGCGTCGGCGCTGGACGGTTATCACCTCTATCACGCCACCCGCGCTGATCTGTTGCGAAGAGAGGGCCGCGCCGACGAAGCCGCGGCTGCTTATGGTCGCGCGCTCGCACTCGCCACCAATGCTGCCGAGCGGTCATATCTGGAAAAGCGTCTGCGTGAGGTCACGTAGGTGTCGTGTCCCACGACATGGTTTACACATTGAGCCTCGAAATGGGCGGACGGCGTCCGAGGGCCATGTGTGGTCGCCGGGTATTGTACTCCAGGGTGAAGACTCGGAGGGCTGCAAGCCTATCGTCATTGCTGTCGTAGTGGCGCTGGTAGGCCCATTCGCGAAGCAGGGTCTGGATGACGCGTCGGCTTTGCCGTTGGTCTGGGGCCGGTAGGGGCGTGTGCGCTTGAGGGCGATGCCGCGCTCCTGGGCGATGCGACGGAAGAGGTTAGAGCGGTAGTTCATGCCGTTGTCGGTGAGGATGCGCTGGACGCCGACGCCCAGGGAGGCGAAGTGAGAAAGAGCCCGTTCCAGGAAGGCGACGGTGGTCGGGCCCTTCTCGTCCGGGAGGGCTTCGACGTAGAGGTAGCGGCTGTAGTCGTCGATGGCGACGTGCAGCAGATCGTAGCCGTGACCACTACGACTGCGATCGTGCCGCCAGGATGGATCGAACCGCCGGCCGCCGCCCGGTGGTATCCGCTGCAGCTTCTTGACGTCGAGGTGAAGCAGCTCGCCGGGGGCGGCTCTCTCGTAGCGAACGGGAGTGCGGGCGACCCTGTCCAGCCATTTGAGTCTGTGGAGGTTCCAGCGTCGCAGCACACGGTGCACAGTGGATGACGGGAGGTCGAAGCGCCAGCCGATCCACTGCGGTCCTCGCCCTGACTGGACTCTAATCGTCAGAATGGCCTCTACGACGGCCTCCGGCAGGGCCCTCGGACAGGTGTGCGGACGACGGCTCTGCGGATTCAGGCCGTCCCAGCCGTAGCGGCGGTAGCGGCCTATCCAACGGTGTGCTGTTTGGCGGGAGATGTTCGCCATGCGCGCCGCCTCGGCGACCGCCAGTCGCTCGAAGACGACCCGTTCGACCAGAGTCCGTTTCGCATGTGCATTAAGCTTCCCTGGGGACACTAACATGAGAGCTGCGGCTCCTTTCGTCTAGCGGAAGTGTTCTAACCACTAGGCGATCCGGGGCCGCTCTCTGTGTCAACTATGTCCTGGGACAGTACACGTAGGGGCGCACCCCGGAGCACGATTCCCGTGCAGCAACGGCTTCCGCTTCCCCGCCGATCCGCCGCCGTGCGAGCACACCCCGTGCCGCACCCTGCAGCGCCCCGATCACACACAAGAGGCGTGCCTAGCAGCAACGGCCCTTGCGTCTTGACAGCTCCATAACCAGATGGTTATATTCACTAGAGATGAACGCCCTAGCCGCCCTCGCCGACCCCAGCCGCCGCCGCATCGTCGAGATGTTGATCGACGGCGAGCGGACCGCCGGCGACCTCGGCTCGGAGTTCAAGATCAGCCAGCCGGCCGTGTCCAAGCATCTGCGGGTGCTCCGCAAGGCCGGCCTCGTGGAGGCTCGATCACAGGCACAGCGCCGTCTGTACCGGCTCAATCCGGCGCCATTGGCGGAGGTGGACGCCTGGTTCTCGCGCTACCGCAACTCCTGGCGAGTTCGCATCGATTCTCTGGAAGCGCCCCTGGAGGGATTCGGTAGTACGACGTCCATTCGGATTCCGGTGCGCTATCCCGGGAGGGCAAGCCACGAGGCAGGCTGGAACGCGTGCTGCCGCCGGATGAGATCCTTCGGATTGCCTTTGCGCGCAACAGCAGCCTAGTCCAGACAGGAGGTCCCCGCCATGCCACAAGTGAAAGTTCTGGTCGGAACGAAGAAGGCAGGCTTCGTTTTCACCTCCGATGACCGCCGTCAGAAGTGGGACATCTCGGAGCCCATCCTGCCCGGCTGGATGTTCCATCACATGTCCGCCGACCTGCGCGGTTCTACGCCGCGGTTCTACGCCGCGGCCAACCACTGGGCCTGGGGCCCCTCCGTCGCCAAGAGTGAAGACGGGGGCAAGACCTGGGACTACAACAGCAAGAACCTCGCCTTCCCGCCCGGCATGACCAGCCCTAACCCCGGCCCCGGCCCGGGCGGCGCACCGGGCGAGTGGCAGACCACCCCGCCCGGCGTCATCGGCAACGTCTGGAACGTTACCCCGGGACACGACAGCCAGCCGGGCGTCGTCTTCGCCGGCACGCAGCCGGCGGGACTCTTCCGCAGTGAGGACTGGGGACACTCCTGGCAGCCCGTCGAAGGCATCAACCGGCACCGCAACCGCAAATACTGGACGGGTACCGGCGGCGGCGACTCCTGCATCCACTCCATCCACATCCACCCCAGCGACCCAAACCGCATCTTCCTTTCCGTCGGCGCCGGCGGCTCGTACGAATCGAAGGACAACGGCGAGACCTGGAAGCTCTTCACGCACAACGCGCGAGTTACGAACCCGGAGGGAAAGAAAGTCCTGGCGCAGTTGGTGGCGCAGATCGGCGGCCAGGACGCGTCCGGTCTGCCTCCGGGGTACGACCCCGCCGGCCTCGACGAACTCCATAAGATGCGCCTCGACCCCAAGAACCCCGACCGCATCTGGGGACAGGCCCACTGGGGCGTCTTCCTCTCCAAGGACGCCGGCGCAACCTGGCAGGACGTCACTGTCGGCCTCCCCTCGTTCCACGGCTTCCCCATCGCCGTCACCCATCGCGACCCCGATGCCGCGTACGTCGTCCCCCTTGATTACGGACAGGACAACTTCCGCGTCGCGCTCAGCCAGTTCGCCGTCTACCGCACACAGGACTCCGGTAAGTCGTGGGAACCACTAACCAAGGGCCTCCCAGGTCCTAACGACTACCAGAGCGTCTACCGCGAAGCGCTCGACACCGACGGCCTCGACCCCGAAGGCGTTTACGTCGGCACCAGCAACGGCGAGGTCTACGCCAGCGCCGACCGCGGCGATAGCTGGATGCGCCTGCCTGGAACGCTTCCGCCTATACTGAGCGTGACGGCGGCGGTGGTCTAACGGACTCGCTGCTCTGGCTGATTCGCTTTGACAGGGCGGGCGATTCAGCATACGCTTGATCCGATACCCCACCCCCGTATAAGAGCACGCACATGAAAACAGCGATCTACCTGGACCACGCGGCCACCACGCGCCTGCACCCAAAGGCGCTGGACGCGATGCGCCCCTACCTGGACGGCGAGTTCGGGAATCCGTCCGGGGCGTACGCGCTCGGCCGGCAGGCCGGGCGCGCGGTTGACGCCGCTCGAAAGACCGTGGCCGAGACGCTCGGTTGCAGGGCTGCGGAGGTCGTCTTCACCGGGCCGGGGACGGAGTCGATCAACGCAGCCATCAAAGGCGTCGCGTTTGCCCAGCAGTTCGCCGGCCTGGGCAACCACATCGTGACGACGGCGATCGAACACCATGCGATCCTCCACTCCTGCGAGTATCTCGAGAAATTCGGATTCGAGACGACCTACGTGCCGGTCGACTCGCGGGGGCTTGTCGATCCGGAAGATATATCCCGCGCCCTCAACGACCGGACCGTGCTCGTGAGTGTGATGCTGGCGAACAACGAGGTCGGCACCGTCGAGCCGCTGGCCGAGATCACCAGCGTGGTCAGACAGATGGCGAAGAGCCTGCGGCGCCGCATCCCCGTGCATACAGACGCCGTGCAGGGCGCGAACGCTCTCGAGCTCAACGTGGACCTCCTCGGTGTGGACGTCCTCAGCCTCTCGGCCCACAAGTTCCGCGGGCCAAAGGGCTCCGGTCTACTGTACATGCGACGCGGGACGCCCTTCCTGGAGCAGTTGAGCGGCGGCGGACAGGAGAGGCAGCGCCGCGCAGGCACGGAGAACGTGGCAGGCATCGCCGGCACCGCGGTAGCGCTGGCGGAGGCACAGGCGAATCGCACCGAGTACGGGAGCCTCTGCCGCCCTCTTGCTAACCGCCTGTCCTTCGGGATAACCAACGCTGTCCCTGGCGCGACGCTCAACGGACACCCGGACCGGCGACTCCCGAACAACGTGCACTTCAGCTTCGACGGCGCCGAATCGGACTCGATACTCGACGGGCTGGATCGGCGGGGAATCGCGGCGAGCGCCGGAAGCGCCTGCACGTCAGCGACCTGGGAGCCATCGCACGTGCTGACGGCGATGGGCATACCACCACGCCGCGCCGCAGGCGTCCTGCGCCTCACCGTCGGGCCGGAGAACACGGACGAAGAGGTAGACTACGTGGTCTCCGTGCTGCCGGGTATCGTTTCGGACTCGCGGACGAACGCAAGGGGCGGGCTTAGCGGCAAGTGAGCCGGGCGCTCGTAGGTGCGCACATTTCGCAACGGTTAGCTACAATGACCGGGTGTCCGCAGAAAAATGGCTGATCGTCGGGCTGGGCAACCCCGGTCCCGACTACTCGCACAACCGTCACAACGTAGGGTACTGGTGCGTCAACCGCCTCGCGCGTCTGCACGGCATCTCGCTCAAGGCGAGGCGTCTCGCGGCGATCGGTGACGGGCGCATCGGCGACGTCGATGTCGTGCTGCTCAAGCCCCGTACTTACGTCAACCAAAGCGGCCATGCCGTCGGGCCGGTGCTAAGGCAGGCCAAGCTTCCGCCGGAGCGGGTACTGGTGATCTACGACGAACTGGACCTGCCGGCGGGGAGGCTGCGGATCAAGTCGAAGGGCGGTCACGGGGGGCACAACGGCCTGCGCTCCATCGCCGGCGCAATCGGCAGCACGGACTTTGCTCGAATACGCATCGGCATCGGCCGCCCGCACGTGGATGGAGAACCGAGCTGGGACCCGGACGTTGTCGCCCCGTGGGTGCTTGGCGACCCCACACCGCAGCAGGCGAAGACTCTGCAGGATGCCGTTGCCCGCGCAGCGAAGGCGGTCGAGGAGGTGGTTACTGACGGCGTGGAGGCCGCGATGAACCGGCACAACAAGTAACCATCGATTTGCTACAATCAGTCTCGCAAGGGCCCCGAAGCGTTCGGGGCCCTTAAAGGCGTTGTGATGCAGTCAATGGACCTCTCAGGCGTACTCCGGATGCTGTCGCTCTCATCGTCATTCCAGCGATTACGGTCGGCCATCGAGAGCACAGCTCCGGTGGTCACCGCCGGAGTGGGTGACGCCGCGAAGCCCGCCGCCGTGGCGGCGTTGGCGCTTGATCGGCAGGCCCCAGTGCTCCTACTTACGGCACGCGAGCCCAGGGCGGAGGCGCTGGCAGATGAGATCGCCGCGTGGCTCGGAGACCCATCCCGCGTCCTCCGCTTCCCGGAGCGCGACGCCCTGCCCTACGAGCGGCTGGCACCCGACCCGGCGGCAGTCCTCGACCGCCTGGAGGCGGTTCGGGCGCTGCGAGCGGGGGAGGCGCGCGTGGTCGTCGCCAGCGCACCCGCGCTCGCGCAGAGGACCCTGGCTCCTGCTGCCGCTACCGAGATGATCGTGCTGCGCACTGGCATAAGCTTGGACTTGGACCGGTTCCTCGGTCGCCTCGCGAGCCTCGGCTTCCAGCGGCAGGCGTTGGTAGAGGAACCCGGGCAATTCAGCCGCCGCGGCGGCATCATTGACGTATACGCGCCCGGTTGGTCGCGCCCAGTGCGCATCGAGCTGTTGGGCCGCGAAATCGAAAGCTTGCGGCAGTTTGACCCGATGACGCAGCGCTCGACAGGCGCTGCAGAAGACGCATCAATCGGCCCGGCGAGTGAACTGCCCGTGGGCGGAGGCCAGACCGGCGCGCTCTCGGCGCTCCTGGACCGGCTGGACTACAGCAATCTCCACCCGGAAGCCCAAGAGCGCTTCGACGAAGAGATCACGAAGCTACGCGAGGGGCTCGGATTCAAGGAGGAGCACTACTACGTGCCCTTATTTGCCTCCGGCTGTCTCCTTGATCACATCACCAGCGACACCCTCGTCGTGCTGGACCAGGAGGACGAGATCGGGCAGACTGTCGAGGACGCGATTGACCTTGCGGACGCAGCGCGCGCCGAACTCGAACAGCGCGGTGAGATACCGCGGGGTCTCCCGTCGCCCCTTGAGACTTGGGCCGCGCTCAAGGACCGCGTGGCGCGAATTGGCCACGCGGCACGACTGTCTCGGTGGGCAACGGAGGACGCTGGCGCCGGCATCGTGCAGTTGCCTTTCGGACCGGCGACAGCGTACGGCGGGCAGTTGCGAAAGCTCGTGGCAGAGGCAATTGCCGCTGGTAGCGGAGGCCGGCCGCAATTGATCGTGTCGCAACAGGCGCACCGCCTGGCTGAGATCTTCGCCGAAGAGGGAGAGAGCGTCACTGTACGCACGTCAATCGACGGTGGCGCGCCTCGCACGGCCGCCGTCCTCGGGTCGCTTTCAGACGGCTGGAAGTTTTCTGACGGCGGGACGGAGATCACGTTGCTCACGGATACGGAGATTTTCGGATTCGCGAAGCAACACCGTGCGCCGCCCCGGCGGTTCGGCAACCGAGAGGCGTTTCTCTCCGAATTGCATCCCGGGGATCACGTCGTGCACATCGACCACGGCATCGCCCGATTCGCCGGACTCGTCAGGCGCGCCGTGGACGGTCACGAGCGCGAGTACCTTGAACTGCACTATGCGGAGGGGGACAAGCTGTTCGTTCCCACCGACCAGCTTGACCGCGTTGCGCGCTACATCGGCCCGTCGGACCGCGCACCGCACGTTACCCGGCTTTCGAGTGGAGACTGGCAGCGAGCGAAGCAGCGAGTGCGCCGCGCCGTCCGCGAGCTCGCCAGGGAACTCCTGTCGCTGTACGCGGCCAGGGAGCTCGTTCAGGGGCACGCATACGCGGCGGATTCAGCCTGGCAGACAGAGCTGGAAGCGTCTTTCCCGTACGTCGAGACGACAGACCAATTGGCAGCAATCACGGCTGTGAAGCGGGATATGGAGACGGCGCGGCCGATGGACCGCCTGGTCTGCGGCGACGTGGGCTACGGAAAGACTGAGGTCGCAATAAGAGCGGCGTTCAAGGCAGTGAACGGTGGAGCCCAGGTCGCAGTGCTGGTGCCGACCACAGTACTGGCGCAGCAACACTATCAGACTTTCCTTGAACGCCTGGCCGCCTTCCCCGTGCGCGTAGAGGTGCTATCGCGCTTTCGCACCGATGCCGAGCAGGCGGCCGTGGTGGAGGGACTCGCTTCCGGCGCCGTCGATGTCGTCGTGGGCACGCACCGGCTGCTTCAGAAGGACGTGGCGTTCAAAGAGCTGGGCCTCGCGATCATCGACGAAGAGCAGCGCTTCGGCGTGGCGCACAAGGAGCACCTCAAACGGATGCGCCGGGAGGTGGACGTGCTGACCCTCTCGGCGACGCCCATTCCACGCACCCTGTATATGGCGCTCGGTGGGATCAGGGACATGTCGACGATCGAGACGCCACCAGAAGAACGCCTGCCCATAAAGACCTACGTTTCGGAGTTCGACGAGCGGCTGGTGCGCGAAGCCCTGATGCGCGAAAACGAGCGCGGCGGTCAGGTCTACTTCGTGCACAACCGCGTTCACAACATCGAGATGATCGCCGAGAAAGTGCGAGACATCGCACCGGAGGTCCGGATAGGCATCGGCCACGGCCAGATGGACGAAAAAAGGCTGGCACGCACGATGGACGACTTCGTTCACGGAAATATCGACGTGTTGGTGTGCACCACGATCATCGAGTCCGGGTTGGACATCCCGAACGTCAACACGATCATAATCAACCAGGCGGACAAGCTTGGACTCGGCCAGCTCTACCAGCTGCGCGGCCGCGTTGGCCGTGGCGCGCACCGGGCCTACGCCTACCTCCTGTATGACCGCCGGGGCAGGCTCACAGACACGGCCTGTCAGAGGCTCCAGACGATCTTCGAAGCGACGGAGCTTGGCGCGGGGTTCCAGATCGCCCTGCGCGACCTCGAGATTCGTGGCGCGGGCAACCTTCTTGGCGCAGAACAGAGCGGCTTCATGAGCG
The DNA here is from genome assembly GCA_964558415.1 of uncultured Dehalococcoidia bacterium. Lineage (GTDB taxonomy): Bacteria > Chloroflexota > Dehalococcoidia > SM23-28-2 > RBG-16-64-32 > CAZLDI01. The sequence goes on along the minus strand of CAZLDI010000002.1, from coordinate 1,580 downwards.
CTGTGGGCTTCGATCTCTACGTGCGCCTGCTCTCAGGTGCCGTGGAACACATGCGATCACTGCTCCGCGGGGAGACGCCGGCCCCGGAGGCTGAAGGTCCGGGCCTCACAGTTGATCTGCCTCTGTCCGCCCACCTCCCGCCCGCTTACGTCCCCGACCTGAACATACGCATCGCACTGTATCAGCGCCTTAGCTCTGCCGCGGACCTGCAAGAAGTTTCCGAGATCGGCATGGAGATGGTCGACCGCTTCGGCGAGCCGCCGCCTACCGCGCGCGGCCTTCTGTACATCGTCTCGCTGCGCGCGCTCGCGAAGAGCTGCGGGGTACAGTCCATCACCACGGAAAACGGCGCGGCGGTGGTCCGCCTTGAGGACGGTGAGACAACTCCGAAAGACGCGCTGGAGGCCGTCGTCCCCCGCGGCGTGCAGGTCGGACGCTCAGTCATCCACGTGGACCTGGGCGACCGTTGGCGCGAGCGATTGCGCGAAACATTGGAACAGCTATCGGTACTGCGGGTCGCTCACGACAGTTGAAGGACAGAACCAGGCATGTACAGCCAGTCATCGATCATCAGCTCGCACATTCTAGCTCTGAAATACACGGCAAACGTCGCCGAGTTTAGTTGACAACCCAGCCGCCACCCGTTAGCCTTGTACCTCGTGAAGGAATTCACGCGAGTCCGGGCGGCGGAGCCCCTTCCCGGCCGGACATCGCCAGCCCTGAACGGAGCACTGAGCCGCCTCGACCGGATCCACTTTTTGGCGGTTGCGCTCGCATTGGGGCTCACCGCCTTCCTCGCGATCGAGCCCACCCAGAACTGGCTCCTCCTCCTCGTTGTCGGCCTTGCTGGACTGGGTGCTGATGGCATCGTACGCACTCACCCCAGGGCGCGCTTTCAGAGACTGGACGACACCGCGCTTTTCCTCTTCGTGCCGGTGCTCTTCGCCCTCAGCGCGGGTCTCTTTTTGGAGGAAGTCGCGGAGGGGTACTGGTCGCTGGCGGGCGGCTTCGCTTCGCTTCCGGCCTTCTGGATGATCCTCTGGGCCGAGTATGAGTCGGTAGACCGCCGCTCGGACCGCTACCACCGCACGCGCCTCTGGCTCAACGTTGCAACGTACTTCATCGCCTTCCTGTTCTTCGCGACGGTCTTCGACTTCGAGCTGAGTTTGGTCGAAGCCTCATTCGCCGCCGGCGTTGTCAGCCTCCTCCTCGGCATCGAGGTGCTGCGCGAAGAGGCCCTGGACACCTCCCGCACCATCCTCTACGCCGGCGCCATCGGCCTGCTACTGGCGGAGGCCGCGTGGAGTACCGACTTCCTGCCGCTTGAAGGCTGGTCCGCGGCGTTCTTCTTGCTCGCCGCCTTCTACCTGATGACCGGCATGATGCACCACTACCTGGCGAACCGCCTCAACACCGCCACCGCGCTCGAATTCGGCGCCGTCGCCTTGGCGGTGCTTTCGATCGTCACGATCGCGCAAGTAGTCGTCTAAACCCTCATCCGTCGATCCCGACAAGCCTCTTTGTTCCTGATCTCGTTCAGATAGATCCTGTACACCTGCGTTATAGCAGGTATGAGAGTA
>CAZLDI010000001.1:0-276303 GCA_964558415.1 uncultured Dehalococcoidia bacterium | reverse complement strand
ACCCGCGGCTGGTGACGCCGCCGGGGGACCCGGACTTTGACGGGATGCCGAGCGGCTGCGACCCGGCGCCGCTGGTGTACGGTGTGACGTCCTGCGTGACGGCGACGGACTGCGACGGAGACGGCATTGGCAACCAGGCGGACAACTGCTTCCTGATCGCCAACACTGACCAGACGGACACGGACGGGGACGGGATCGGGAACGTCTGCGACCCGGAGACGGCCTTGCCGAACGGGCAACAGGGGCGCAGCGAGCTGGGGACGCCGCTCTGCATCGCCGGGACGAACCTTGACGGCGACGAGTACTGCGGGGACATCGACCCGGACGACCTGGATGGCCAGGAGGTTCCCGAGACGACCTCCTTTAATCCCCAGGTGTGCCAGGATGGGGAAAACAACGACCCCTCCCAGGATCTCTTGATCGACCTGTTGGACCCGGGTTGCGGGGATGTGGACGGAGACGGGGTGCTGAACGAAGCGGACAACTGTCCGGGCTTTCCGCCGGCGACGGCGGCGTTCAACTACAACCCGGGCCAGGAGGACAACGACGCGGGGCCTGACGCGCTGACCAACCATTCCCCGAACGAGCAGCCGTTCTCGCGCAGTACGACTACGTTCCTGCCGGACGGGCGCGGGGTGCCGAACGGCGACACGCAGAACCTGGTGGAGCAGCCGTTCTCGCGAAGCGACACCTGGGGTGGGAACGTCTGCGACCCGGACGACGACGGCGATGGCTGGCTGGACGCGTTGGAGTGCGACGCGTCGGACAACGACTTTGATGGCTTCTGGAACGACGGCTGTCCGAAGGTGGGGCTGTTCAGCGAGGCCAACATCACGGGCGCCTGCGCGGACATGATCGATGCGCCGGACGAGGACCCGGGTGCGGGTACGGCCAACGACGATTCGGTGGTCAACGACGGCTGCGCGGCGATGGGGCCGGACGGTGCGGAGGACCCGGATACGCTGCCCGACCCTGACGATTGCCAGCTGGACCCGGACTGCGACAACGACTTCATGTTTGACCTTGTGGAGTGGACGTATAGCAGTCTGAACCCGTCGCCGCCGGCGGTGTGCCTGCATCACCGGAACGTGAACGTGTCGGGAGGCAGCGCGGCGGACTACAAGGAGAACGCGGACGGCGACTCGCTGTTCACGTACGGTGAGGCGGTGATCGGGACGAACCCGTGCACCAACACGGACGGTGTGGGCGACTTCGCCAAGGACGCGCTGCCGTGCAACACGGGCGGCGGCGAGCAGTGCGACGGAGACGGATACAAGTCGGCGGTGGAGCGCTACGTTGGGACGAACCCGGCGGACCGCTGCGGCCTCAACGACTGGACGGCGGACCTTTCTCCGCAGATCGCCGTGAACCGGATCAACGTGAGCGACCTGGCGCAGTTCGTCGCGCCGATACGGCGGATCGGGACCAGTCTGGGGCATCCGAACTACGGGCGCAGGTGGGACCTGACGCCGGGGAGCACGTTTGGGGAGATGATCAACGTGAGCGACCTGTCGAACATGGTGACGCTGTACCCGCCGATGCCGCCGTTCAACGGCACGGTCAGGGCGTTCCTGGGCCCTGCCTGCACGGAGTAGCGGGCGGGAAGGCTAGCTTCCGGTATGGTGGGGGTGGCGGTATCATCTAAGGACTCCATGGGGGCCCTGGACGTGCAGATGACGAAAGGCGCCCGCAGCGGCGACGACGCGCTGCGGGCGTATCTGCCTGCCCCGCTGCTGCGACACTACTCCTCCCGCGATCGGCGGGAGCCGATTTGGAGCGAGACGCTAACCGGCTCTCTGATGCACTGCGACATCACAGGATTCACGGCGATGTCCGAGCGCCTGGCCCGGCTGGGAAACGAGGGCGCGGAGTTGATGGCAGGGGTGCTTAACCGCTTCTTCGAGCGCATGCTGGCCATCGCAGAGCAATGGGGCGGCGAGCAGATGAAGTTCGGCGGCGACGCTGTGCTCCTCTTCTTCCCCGCCGCAGAACACGCGTCGCGCGCGGCGGCGTGCGGACTGGAGATGCAGTCCGCGATGCGAGAGTTCCGGCGCGTGCAGGCCGGCGGTCAGCTGCACGAGTTGCGCATGCGCATCGGCGTGCACAGCGGCGACTTCTTCTCGGCGTCAGTAGGAGAGCCGGAGGAGTTGCTGCACTACATGCTCCTGGGCCCCGATGTCAGCCGGGCGGCAACCGTAGAGGCGCTGGCGCGGCCGGGACAGGTCGTGTTCAGCCGGGAGGCGGCCGCGGAGCTGCCACCGGCATGGCGGACCACCCCGGCCGCCGCCGGGCTGCTGCGAGTGAGCAAGACACCGCCGGACGTTACGCCGGACCATGCGCATTCCGATCCGACCCCCGTGATCCCTCTTGTTTACCGCTACGTACTCCCGCCCATCGCGCAGTCCTTGATCGAGAGAGGGTCGGCCGATCTGGGCGGCGAGCACCGCCGGATCACCGCGATGTTCATCAACCTGCTGGGAATGGCGGAGCTCCTGGAGCAAGGACATGCCGATGCCCTGGCTCAATTGGATGCCTATGCCCGGATGCTGGTCGCGGCGCTGGCCCGGCACGGTGGGTCGATTGCCGGAAGCGACGTCGCGGAGGATGGGGAGAAGTTCATTATCCTCTTCGGCGCTCCGGTCTCGCGTGAGGGGGCGGAGGCCAGCGCGTTGAGGTGTGCGCTGGAGATGCAAGAGAACCTCCGCGCCTCCGGTCTGGCGCTGCGGCACCGCATCGGGATCGGCAGCGGCTTTGCCTTTGCGGGTGAGATCGGCTCAGACGTGCGCCGAGAGTACACAGTGATCGGCGACACCGTGAATCTCTCCGCGCGCCTGATGTCCAGCGCGCGAGCGGGCGAGGTAGTTGTTTCCGCACGGACGGTCGAGCGCGCCGGCGAAGGATTCGCGCTTCACCGCCTCCGTCCGCTGCGCGTGAAGGGAAAGAGCGCCCCCGTGCACGCATTCCGACTGCAAGGCTACGGCGAGTCTCCAGCGGTCGCCGGCGTGGACCGGGGGGCGATGGTCGGCCGAGACAGCGAGTTATCCGCACTCCTGCGGTTGGCGAGGCGTGTGGAAGCGGGGCGAGTCGCCTGGGCGTACATCACAGGTGAACCGGGAATAGGCAAGACGCGGATCGTGACGGAGCTTACCGGCCGCCTTGAAAGCAAGGGCTGGCGCTGCCTCTGGGGGCGCTGCTACGCTCACACCTCCCACGTGCCCTTCAGCGCCTGGATAGATCCGCTGCGACAACTCCTGGGCGTAACAGCAGCCATGGACGGCGCGCGGGCATGGGATACGGCGCGGGATGCGGTCGCGCGCCTGGCGCCGGCCGCCGCAGATTTCGCTGCGCTGATTGGGGAGCTTCTGATGGTGGACGTGCCGGAGGAAGAGGAGATGGGTTCGCTGGATGGCAACCTGCGTCGCCAGCGACTGTTGAGCACGATTGTGGAGGTGTTTCGGGGGGCGGCGCTGGAGCGCCCCCTGGTTTTCGCTGTGGACAGCCTTCACTGGGCGGATGCGTCGTCGATTGAACTCCTCAGCAGCCTGGCGCAGACGGAGGACGCACGGCTTCTGGTGTGCGTGATTTCGCGCCTGGAGGCGCCGCCGCCCGAGATGGCGGAGGAGAAACCCCAGCTTTCGGTCAGGCTGAGCGCCCTCTCTGACGCCGCGGCGCGGCGCATGCTGGCGATCGGGGAAGAGATGAGCGCGTCTCGAGTGGCATCCATCCTGGGCCGCGCGCAGGGCAACCCGCTCTTCCTCCAGGAGATCGCGCGCACCGGCGCGCCGGCCGGAGCGGACGTTCCGGAGACCGTGAATGAGGTGGTAATGGCGCGCCTAGACGCGTTGCCGGCGGCAGAGCGGCTCGTCGTTCGCACCGCATCCGTGATCGGCCCATCATTCGAGGCGCCCGCCTTGCGCGCGCTACTGGGGGAGCGAATCGAGGAGGCGCGGATGCGGCAGGCGCTTGGCGCGCTGACCGAGCTTGGCTTCACGGAGGAGGACGAGACACAGCCGCCGGCCTTCGCCTTCCATCACGTCCTCACGCAGGAAGTGGCTTACGAGTCGCTGCCGTACGCGGAGCGGCGCCGGCTCCATCGCGCGGTGGCGGCGTATCTGGAGCGAGAGCGGGCAGGGCAACTGGAATCGGTCTGCGAGTTGCTGCTGCACCACTTCGAGAGGGCGGACGACGCCCAGAAGTCCTCTATCTACGCGATGATGTCCGGCGACCACGCAGCAGCGCTCTTCGCCAGCCGCGAAGCGCTGGAGTTCTACCAGCGGTCCCTGGCTGCGGCGGAACGAAGCGCAGGGCGCGCCGAGGGAGCGCGGAGCGTGCTGCTGGAACGGATAGGCGACTGCCTGGAGACCACCGGCAAACACTCGGAAGCGGTGCAGGCGTACGAAGGGGCGCTTGGTGCTTGGGAGGGACCGCGCCGCCGCCACCGGGGCCTGCCGTGGCCCCGGCACGAACGGGTGCACAAGGCTGTGCTGTACCGGAAGCTAGGAGTCTCGTGTGAGCGGGGATCAAGCTACGACGCATCGCTACGCTGGCTGGACGAAGCCCTGCGGGTGCTGCCGCGACGGCCGGTTGCGCTGGGCGCGCAGGTCTGCGCAGCGAAGAGCACAGCGCTGTTCCGCAAGGGGCTGTTCAGAGACGGCGTGATCTGGGGCCGGCGTGCGGTGGAATTGGCTGCTCGCAGCGGTGACCGGCGTGAGATGGCGTACGCGCGCAACATGCTGGCGAACTCCTACATGGAGCAAGGCGACCTGCGAAAGGCGCTGCGGCAACAGCGGCAGTCCGTGCGTCTGTACCATGAACTGAGGGACTTTCCGGGGCAGGCATCTGCCAACAACAACCTGGGCAAGTGTTACCAGTTACTGGGAATGTTCGATGCTGCGCTGTATCACTATGAAGTGGGTCTCCAGGCGGACGAGCGAGTAGGTGATGCTGTGGACGTGGCGGTGGCGCACAACAATATCGGGGAAGTCCTGCTCGCTCTGGGACGCATCGCCGAGGCGGTGGGGCACTTCGGACAGGTGATGGCGGCCGTTGAGCGCCATCCCGATCTTGCCGCGCTCGTTGGCCTGGCGCAGGTCAATCTCTGCCGATGCTGGATGGCGGAGGGCGATCTCGCCCGCGCCTCTACGCACTTGAGGCGTTCCTTGCGGCTGCTGCGTCGCGTGGGGGCCGAGGGAATACTGGTTGAAGCACTTATGCAAAAGTCGGCGCTTCATCTAGCCGAAGGACGGAGCGAGGACGCGTTGCGCGAGGCGCGTGGCGCGCTGGCGAAGGCCGAAACGCTGGAGGCGAGGCTACTGCAAGCGCGAGGTGAGAAGTTGGTTGGTGAGGCGCTGGCGGCGTTGGGACGTCATGACCAGGCGCTCGGGCGCCTGCGATCGAGCGTGTCGCTGGCCCGTCAGATGGGTGCAGAGCACGAGGGGGCGCAGGCGCAGTTGGCAATGGGGCGAGTGCTCCTGTCAGCGGGGGGGAGCTCAGGCGTGGCCCGAATGGCCCTGCGAAAGGCGGTCAGCGCCCTCTCTCGCATGGGCGCAGAACGAGATCTTTCGGAGGCGCAGAGGCTGCTGTCGGAGGCGCAGTGATTGCGCGAGCGCTGGCGTTGGCCGCGGTGCTCCTGGCTCTTGCGGCCGCTGGAGCCGATGCGCCCAGGATAAGCGAGGAGCCATCGGGCGATGCGCTGGTGCGCCTGCGCGGGCCGCTGGCGGAACAGGAGGCACTGGCTGCCGCGATTACGCCGGACCGTTCCTACAACCCCAACGTTGACGTCTGGCGCATGCACCCCGCGCGCGGCGAGTCGCTTGACGCCTTCGTCGACAGGCTGAGCGGTGATCCCGGCGTTGCGTTCGCTCAGCCGAATCATCGCTATGTCGCTGCGGCCGGGCCGGATGACCCGATGTACGCCAGCGCACAGCACCCCTACTATGCGGTAATCAACGCAGCGGCGGGATGGGACGTCGAAACGGGTGACCCGTCCGTGATCGTCGCGGTGCTGGATGACGGCGTAGACATCGATCATCCAGAGCTGGACAGCAAGATCTGGTTGAACACAAACGAAAACGTCAACGGCGTGGATGACGACGCGAACGGCTGCGTGGACGACCTGCACGGCTGCAACTTCCTCACGGACATACCGGAGGCAGATGTGCAGGAGGGCGAGCACGGCACGTTCGTCGCGGGGATCATCGCAGCGGAGACGGACAACGGCGCCGGCGTGGCCGCGGTCGCGCCCGGCGTCACGATCATGCCGGTGGTTGTCCTGGACGAGCCCGGGCTGAACCCGGAGCCGGCGGTTGGCACCAGCGAGGGTCTCGCCGCCGGAATCCTTTACGCGGCGCGCAACGGCGCAGTGATCATCAACATGAGTCTCACGTTCGAGCCAGAAGCGGGCGACGCTTGCCCGGAGGACGTGCTGATTGAGGCCGCGCTCCAGGTGGCGCATGACGACTACGGCGTAACGTTGCTGGCGGCAGCGGGGAACTTCAACCAGCCGTGCGTCGGTTTTCCGGCCTCCAGCCAGTACGTAATCGCAGTGGGGGCGGCCGGGCCCGTGACGCGTACGGACACCCGCGCGTTTCTTGCGGCAACTGCCACTCAGCCAGCCGTCGGTTCGCACTGGGGGCCGGAGGTGGATGTCGCGGCGCCCGGTGTCGACCTGACGTCGCTGTGTCCGGAGCCGTTGATCCCGGGTCCCGATGCGCTTTGCCGTGACCCCCTTTATGGCCACGGGAGCGGCACTTCATTCGCCACGCCTATCGTCGCGGGACTGGCGGCGTTGCTCCTATCGCAGGACCCCTCCCTTTCGAACGACGAGGTACGCGAAAGGATAATGGACACTGCCCGTGACATGCCGGACGAACAGAACCCGAATTGGGACGGCACGGGCATGGTGGACGTAGGCGCTGCACTGGGCGCCGGCTCCGCGTTCGCGGTGATCGATCTGGGTGCTGCGAGCGCCGCCGAAATCGAGTTCTCCCTGGCCGTCGGAGACACCATGGCGCCGCTCTGCGAGGCGACGCTGTGGGACGCCCCGCCGGCCCATGACGACGGGATCTATGGGACTTTCGGGGCCGGAGAGTGCGCTGATTACTGGCCCCCGAGCGAGCAGCGGCCGTGGTCCCTGCGCGTGAGCAACAGTGGGAGGAAGGCGGCCAGGCTGATCACGTGGAGCGCGACCAGCGGCGGAACGGCCTGCTCCAGTTCCGAGCCGATGCTGGCGCCGCCCCTGACCGAGGTGCACAGCGCGATTGATTGCGCGGGCAGCGACGGGCGAGTTCCCGGCAACGACGAGCCAGCGGGTGCCATCGCGGTGCGGAGCGGCCCGCTACCCGGGAGTTTCCGGCAGGACCCCCTGTATGCGACGTCTGCGGGAGACCTGCCGGTCCCGTGTTCATCCAGCTTCAGCCGTTCGCTCTGGTACCGCGTGCCGGCGAGCGGGACACCCGTAGACATGGCGGTCGACACGTTCGGGACGGCGTTCGACACGGTGCTCGCGGTGTACGAGGGGCCGCCGGACCAGGGGTTGGTGGCGGGATGCAGCGATGACAGCGGCGACGACTCGCAGTCGCGCGTGGTGTGGCGGCTCGATGGCGTATCAGACTATTACGTGATGGCGGCGGCGTTTCAGACTGTCCCGGTTGACCTGATGCGTGTCAAGTTCAGCCGCGCAGCTATCCCGGCCAATGACGAACCGGAAGGCGCCCAGATGCTCGATGCCGCCGGCGGGTCGTTATGGGTTCAAGGAGCCGCCAACAGCGCGACCAGCGGAGCAGGGGACCCGGTCCTCTCCTGCGCTCCCTCTTACGGCTACAGCGTGTGGTTTGAGGTTTCGAGCGCCGCTGCGACGGTGCTGGCCGCGGATAACGTGGCCTCCGACTACAACACGGTCATCGGGGTGTTTCGTCAGGATGCTTCCGGCCTCACGTTTGTGACGTGCAACGCTCGCGCGGCCCCGGGGATCAACACGTCGCATGTTAGTTGGGACGCCGAGGCTGGGGAACGCTATCTGATCGTGGTCGGCGCCTACTTCAGGATGTCAGGCGGGGTGCTGCGCCTCACCGTGGCGCCGGACTAAGGGTCGTCTGCCAGGATCACGATCTCCGCCGCCTCAGCGAAGACCTGTTCGGGCGGTTTCAGATAGCGGACTTCGATGCGTTGCCCCAACCGCAGGTCTGCTGCCGACGCCGGCACGTTCTGGTCTCCCTCACGGCGGAGGACAGGCGTCTCGTCGTAGAACCTGACGACGGCCAGCCCTTTGTATCGTGTTTCCGGGCTCTCTTCCCCCTGCACTGAGATCGCGCCGTCGTTCACCTCGGGCACAGGTGTGGTGAAATTCGTGATGGTCCCCCTCAGGTCGATGGTCGCGCCGGAGGAAGGGACAACGCTAGGGGACAGGGAAGGCAGGGAGCCATCGTCGCTGTCGCCGCAACCGTAGACGGCCGCGCAGACCAGCAGGATCATTGCGGCGAAAATGCGCGTCGGCATCGCTTGCATGGTACGGCCTGTATCGGGCGTACGGCAAATTGGGCCGATTACGCCTCTGACTACGGCGGCCACGGGCAGACGGCGTTGTACGCGCGGATTCCGTTGAACATCGCCGGATAGCCCGGCGCGCCGCTGACGAACGCGCCGAGGTCCGCGAGGTTGATCGTTTCGCCGAAGGTGCTGCAGGGCAGGAGATCCCAGCGGACGTGGAAGCCGGGATCTCCAGAGGAGGTGTTGAGATGTCGCAACGGTGCGATGTACGAGCCAAGATCCTCGATGTTCAATGTGTTCGCCTGAAAGCCGCCGGTAACCAGGTCCAGCGGCCAGCCTCCATCGCCGCAGGGGTCCTGGTCGCCTGTACCGATCTGCGCCTCGGCTACGCCGGAGAAGCCGTCTCCGTCGCAGTCGCTGCCGGCCGCGCCGGGCGGAAGCGGCTCATCGATGGCCTGGTCGCCGTCGTCGTCCACGCCTGCGAAGATGCCGTCAATGCGCTCCGGGCGGAGACCCGGGTCAAGCGGGTCTGACCCGCAGGCTGCCTCGTCGTTGTCGCGGATGAGGTCGCCGTCGTCGTCTGCGTCGCAGGCATCGCCCAAGGCGTCCCCGTCGGTATCTGTCTGCGCGGGGTTCGCAGCGTCGGGGCAATTGTCGGCGGCGTCTTCGTGACCGTCAGCGTCGGCGTCAGGCGCGAGGCGGTAGATCGCGTTGTCAAACGTCAACGCCAGGAGCTCGCCGTCCGGTAGTTGGGCGAACGAAGAGATGAAGTACGGGGTATCCGTCAACAGCACGGGCGCGCCGTCATCGTCAGCGGTGTCGAGGGCCCATACGTGGCCGTTGCAGTGGTCTGCATAGACGAACCAGCCGTCCAGCTCCGGCATGGCGTCGCCGCGGTAGACGAAGCCGCCGATGACGGCGCAGGCGCCGGGCACCGCGCAGCCCTGGACCCAGGCGTCATGACAGTACACCGCTCGCGGCGGGACGTAGCCGTCGGGTGGATCACAGCCGTTGGGATCGAAGAGGCCGTAGCAGGTGTTGCCTTCCATGATGCCCCACCCATAGTTTCCGCCCGCAACGATCCGGTTCACCTCCTCCCAGTTGTACTGGCCGGCGTCGCCCAGCCAGAGGTCGCCGGTGTCGGCGTCGAAGCTGAAGCGCCAGGGGTTGCGGAAGCCGTAGGCGAATATCTCGTCCGCGTTGCCGCCGGGGCCGTCTGCGAACGGGTTGTCCGGGGGAATCGCGTAAGCGCCTGCGCCCGACACATCGATACGCAGGACCTTCCCGAACAGGGTCTGGAGATTCTGGCCGTTGCCGTGGGGATCGCCCTGCCCTCCCTCATCGCCGATCGCCGCGTACAGATATTCGTCCGGGCCGAAGGCGATCTGGCCGCCTTCGTGGAAGTACTCGCGGTCGTCGAGCGAGATCAGGACCTCCTCACTGGTGTTGTCGATAAGGTTATCGACGACGTGAAAGCGGGAGAGTATGTCCCGCAACACGAAGCCCGGGGATGCGGGGGGCGCCGTGTAGTAGACGTAGACAAGCGAATCCGTCCGATAGTCCGGGGAGAAGGCGAAACCCAGGAGCCCCTCCTCGCCGCCGACGTAGACCTTCGAGGCGAGGTCCGCGAACGGCAGAGGCGAGAAGGCGCTGCTGAGCGAGACGCGGAGGATGAAGCCAATCTGCGTGAGGACGACGGCCTCGTCGGGGGAGCCCGGTATCGGATACAGGCCGAGCATTCCGCCGGACACCGCCGTCGGGACGGCCTGAACGAACGTATACGCCCCGGGCGAGGGGCCGCCATCGGTCGCGTGTGCAAGCGGAGGGGCGTTGGACGGTGCGCCTCCTCCGGGTGTGAGCGCCAGGAGCAGCAGAAGGCACAACGTTCCGGCGGACCGTACTGCGAAGCTCACGTGATGTTGATTCTACTCGTGTGAGAGCGCGTGAGTCGTGGAGCGGCGGGTGTCAGCGGGGAGTTGCGCGACAAGAACAGACGTTCTATTCTATTTTGCGTGGGAAGGAAGGGAGGATGAGGATGACGGACAACAACGCTGCGGAGATCGAGGAGCGCCTGGCCGACGCGCTGGAGCGAGTGGAAGCGCTGCAGTCGGAAGCTGCGGACGCGGAGGCGCGGGCGGCGACCGCTATAGAGCAGGCGGCTGAGACGGCCTCCCAGCGCGAGGCGAACGACGCCGAGTTGGCGGAGGCGCGGCGGGAGCGCGACGAGTTGCGCGAGCAACTGGCGGATGCGGCTGTGCGGTACCGGGAGGCGAGGCTGGCCGCGCACGCGGATGTCCCTCCGGAGATGGTGGCGGAAGCCGTGAGCCTGGAGGAGATCGACCGGCAGTTCGAGGCGGCGCAGAAGGTGGTGGCGCAGCTCAAGGACCGGATGAAGCAGGAGCAGCAGTCCGCGCGCGTGCCAGTTGGCTCTCCCGGGCGGCGCGCGGCGGACCCGTCGTCGCTGTCGGCGGGGGAGAAGATCCGCCTGGGGCTGCAACAGCTAGCGGAGCGAGGCGGGCGCTAGGAGCGGCTGTCGTCCTCAGGACGCCTGCGGCGACGCCACCAGAGGAAGAGGAACAGTCCCCCAGCGACGATGATGATGACGATAACGAGCCACCAGGGGAAGCCGCCGCCGTCTTCATCCGCCGACGTGGCCGGTGCAGGGGTTGGCGTGGCCCCAGCGCTAGAAGTCGCCTGCGCGGGCGCGCCTTCGCACTCGCGGGCCTCGATCGATACGTTGTCGTAGGTGTAGAGGCCGTGGTCGGCGACGCCAGAGACATCGCCGAGAATGATCGTCTCGACGACAGTGTCGCTCGCGGCAGCGGTAACCTCGGCGAGCTGCTCGCCGTCGATCGAGAGCGTCTGGGTGGCGTTATCACCGTCGGCTTCCACCACCACCTCGTGCCAATCGCCGGTGCTGAGGGGCTCTGCGATGGTCTGCGCGGCGCCCCAGCCGGTGAATACGATACGTGTGTCGTCGAACGTCAGCGCGCTCACGAAGAGGGCGTTACCCACCCCGCGGTCCCAGTCCTGAAGGAGCTCCGCGGTGCTGATCCCTTCGTCGCGATAGACGTGGAACGTCCAGGTGAAGCAGCCGGTACCGGTCTCGACGTCCTGGTAGATGAAGCGCCCGCTCTGCGCCGTTCGGGTATCGACCTGTCCGGCGTAGTCGCCCTCGAGGACGGGTGAACCCACAGCTTCGACGGTCGCGGTGTCAGTAGCGCTGCCGGGCTGATCGGCGACCCATTCGCCGTAGACGGGGGGCTGACCCGCTACCGGCAGCCCGATGCTCCCGGACTCGAAGCCGCCGTCGCCGATGATGTCGGTCCCCTGCGCGAAGACGTACGGCAGGGCGGCGAGGAACGTTAGTGCCGTTGTGAGCGCGAGAAAGGCTAAACGGAGCATGGAGCACCTCCGGGCTGGGTTTGGCTTTGCGCCATTATACGCCGCGTGAGTCCTGTCAGGCTGAGAGCCTCCCGCGGGATTAGCGTGTCAGGATGAGAGCCTGACCTGCTGAGATGGGTGCTGTGGGCGCGCGGGCGCGGCGAGCGGCGCCCCTACGTGTACTGTCCCAGGACACCTACGGCGGGAAGGGGCAGAGGCTGCCGTAGGCGCGCGTGCAAGCAGTCGCGTTTAGGTCCCCATAGGGTATAATCGGGTCCACCCGGTTGTGGGAGGAGGTGTCACCGTTATGACGAAGGCAGACGAGCGTGGAAGGCGGGAACTCGAGGCGCTGCTCGAAAAGGCGATGGCCGAGGCCGGTGTGGCCGAGGCGGTGGAGGCCTACGAAAAGGCCGAGGCGGCGTACACAAGAATATCGACGGCGAGCTACCCTGTGGCGTACACGACCAATTCCACCAGCGTTGCCGCGCACCCCCGAAGAGGCTAGCCGGTTTGCCCACGTGGGGCGCGCTAGTAGAAGAACTCAACCACCCCGATAACCTCCTCCCTGACGGCAGACCTTACCACGACAGGATACGTCGCAAGTACCTTGCTGCCCTGAGCCAACACACTGGCCGCGCGACGATTGTCTACAGCACTGGATTCCTCGACAGGGAGTCCGCGGCAATGAGCATTGAGCTGGGCGACCTGCAGGGGTTCATGAATGCGGTAGCGAACGTGCCGCAACGGGAACTAGACCTAGTGATTACAAGCCCCGGAGGCTCGCCAGAGGCCACAGAATCTATCGTCGGCTACCTCAGAACTCGATTCGACCACATCCGTGCGTTCGTACCCGTAGCCGCCATGTCCGCCGCCACAATGCTGGCGCTGGGATGTGACGAAATCGTCATGGGCGCGCATTCGCAGCTTGGCCCGATAGACCCCAGTTCACGATCTACACGCCTGACGGGCCACGCAGCGCTCCCGGCCAGGCGATCCTTGAGCAATTCGAACGGGCCAAGGACGAGTGCCGGTCTGACCCGACGAACATCGCGGCGTGGATGCCAATTCTCCGGGCGTACCTTCCGGGCCTGTTAGCTATGTGCCACGACCAACGTGAGGTCGCCAAGCGTATGGTCGCACAGTGGCTTGAGCAGTACATGCTGCGCGGTGATCCGGATGCTGCCACTAAAGCTCACGCCGCAGCCGAGTGGTTTGCGAACTACGAGTACTTCGGCTCGCATGGGCGTCGGGTCTCACTCGGTGACGTGCAGGCGCTTGGCCTCAATGCTACTGCCCTCGAGGCTGATCACGATCTCCAGGACGCTGTGCTGTCGGTACATCACTGTTATTCGCTAACCCACAGCCAGACCCCGGCCGCAAAGATAATCGAAAATCATTTGGGTCGGGCGTACGTCAAGATTGTGGGCGAAGTATTGATTCAGGCCACGCCCTCGCAACCCCCGCGGCCAAGCGCGCCGGTGGGCCCGCTGGTTCAACCGCAGCCGAACAGAGCGGAACGGCGTCGTCGCGGACGCTAAGCATCGCCACCGCGCTGCTCCGTCAACTTGAGTACCCGGCTCGCCCGCAGGTGGGGCTCCTCTGGTGCCGCCCGGCTCTGAGGTTGGGGGTGAGCGCCGTTTACGGGGGGAAGGGGCAGAGGCTGCCGTAGGCGCGGGCGCCGCCGAGCATGGGCGGGTAGCCGGTGGCGCCGCTGAGGAATGCACCGAGGTCTGCGATGTCCAGAACCGCGTTGGGGATAATGTCCCAACGGACATCGTACGCAGGGTCCTCGTCTGCGAGGTTGAGGCGCCGGACCGGTGCGATGTACGAGCCGAGGTCGACGATGTCGGCTCTGTTCGCGCTGGGTGGCGCACTCACGAGGTCGAGCGGCCAGCCTGTGTTGCCGCAGGGGTCCTGGTCGCTGGTCCCGATAATCGCTTCCGCCCATTGCTCCGAGCCGTCGCCGTCCGCGTCGGAGGTTGGGACGATCGTTGCGCAGGCGGAGAATTCGGACGTGTTGCCTGTTGGATCGGTTGCGGTTGCTGTTATGACGGGGCCGGCGAGCCCCGTGAGTGGCAGGGCAGCGACAAAGGCGGTGTCGCCCGCGGCGTTTGTAACGACTGCGTGTGATCCGAGATACGTCTTTCCTTCGCCGTAGCCGGTGGCGTCGCAGGTTAGGTTGGAGTAGAAGTCGAGCGTGTAGGCGGTGCTCGCGGCGCTGCCCAGGGTACCCAGGATGCTCAGGGTGGCGGTGTCGGCGTTGGTGAAGGCTGACGTGAGCGCAGGGAAGTTCTGGCGGTAATTGGTGCAGCAGTCGGCGTCCCCGGGGTCGTTGGCCGTAACGCCGTCGCCGTCGATGTCGATTCCGAGGCCGGCGTTCGAGTGAATGGAGTTGTGGCGGATCGCGTGAGCATCTCCGCCGGAAATGTAAATGCCGGGGCCGTTGTTGTAGGCAATGAGGTTGCCGGCGCCTTGAGCCTGCCCACCAACTTGAGTGCCGGATTGCGTACTGATGGCGATCCCGGCGAAGCCGTTCCCAATACCGTAGCCGCCATCATCGTCGGTACCGATGCGATTGCCCTGGAGGATGTTTGAGTTTGCGGCGACAATCCAGACACCCGCCGAACTGTTGCCGGAGATAAGATTCCCGGCTCCGGCGGCCGTTCCGCCGATTACGTTACTCTCTCCGGCGACGTAGACCCCTATCTCTGTGTTGCCGATTGAATAAGACCCGGTAGCGTCCGTGCCAACTCTGTTCCCTTGAATCACATTTCCCCAACCCGCGATCCACATCCCGCGGTAATTAGCGGAAATTACGTTGCCGGCACCCGACGCCGTGCCTCCAACCACGTTGAAGGAGCTCAAGACCAAGCCTTGGTCAGCATTACCCAGAGCTGCGGTGCCATCAGCCGTTAGGCCGATGTAGTTACCCTGGATAATGGCGCTCGTCGCGTCCACGAAGATGCCGTCATGGTTGCCAGAGATCACATTACCCGCCCCTGCTATCGCGCCGCCGATAACGGCAGGCCCAAGCACATAAACGCCGAGTTGCAAGTTGCCTAGCGCGCCGTTCCCGGCTGCGTTGGTGCCGATGTAGTTGCCTTGTATGGTATGCGGTCCGACTACGAGTACACCGTTTTCGTTCGAAGAGATCACGTTACGGGCTCCTGCCGTGCTACCGCCGAGAAGGTTGTTCTGTCCCTGCAGGAGAACACCGTACTCGGAGTTGCCCAGCGCAACGCTGCCCGTTGCATCGGTCCCGATGTAGTTCCCCTGGATTACGTTTCCCCCGGCGGGGGGCTGAAAGTGGATGTAGACGCCCTGACCGTTCCCTGAAATGAGATTGCCAGCACCGGTGGCCGTGCCGCCGACCGTGTTATCAGTGCCGAAGATGGCGACGCCATTGCCGCCATTCCCGAGGTCTATCGTCCCAGTCGCGTCCGTTCCGATGTAATTGCCTTTGACCGTGTTCATTGAGGCAAACGTGTCGAGGAAGACGCCATCGAGATTTCCCGATATGACGTTGCGGTCCCCGGGGGTCTCACCGCCGATGACATTGCCGCTGGCGGGCTGCGAGTTGGTCCCGATGATCATGATCCCTGACGAGTTTCCTCCACTGGGATGTACCGCGCTTCCATCGGCAGTGGTACCGATATAGTTTCCTTTCACTGTGGTGTCGTCGGCGACGGTTATCTCGATGCCGGTCGAATTATCGTAGATCACGTTTCCCGGTCCGATGATGTTACCCGAGGCAGCGTCGCCGATGACCGCGAAGGCTGCGTCGCACTCTGAGACTTGCAACCCCTTGATCGTGTTCCCAGGAGTTCCGACCGTAATACAGCTGAGGCTCCGACCATTGCCGTTTATGATCACGCCACTGCCCGTCCCATCAATAGTGTCTCCACCGTCAAGAATCAACGAAAGCGAGCTGGATGTGTAGATCGTCACCGGCGCGCCGGGCGGGAATACGACCGCGTCGAACGTGATCAAGTCCCCCGGTGTACCTGGGACATCGGCCCTGGACATGGCGCCGCGTAGGCTACAGTCGGCCGGTGCCGGGGTGCAGGCGGTGTATTCGCCTTCATCGAATACCCTATCGACGACGTAGGCGGAGCCTCCGCCGGCGTGCACCGAGGCCGGCAGGAGGGCCGCGGAGATACCAAGCAGACAGAGGAGCGGGAAGCGAAGTGTACGCATGGCGCGAACTGTTACAGTGCGGAGATTATACACCCGCCGAGTGTGTTTGGGATTTGGTCAATCGTGCCGCTGTGGACGCGCGGGCGCAGCGAGCGGCGCCTACGGTGGGAAGGGGCAGAGGCTGCCGTAGGCGCGGGTGCCGCCGAGCATGGGCGGGTAGCCGGTGGCGCCACTGACGAGGGAGCCGATGTCCACCGTGTTGATCGTCTCGCCGAAGCCGCTACCGGGGACGAGGTCCCAGCGCACGTTGAAGCCGGGGTCGCCGCTGGAGGTGTTCAGGCGTCGCAGGGGGGCGATGTAGGAGCCGAGGTCCTGGACGTTGAGGGCGTTCGGCTGGAAGCCACCGGCGATGAGGTCAGCGGGCCAGGCGTTGCCGCCGCAGGGATCGCTCGGGTTCGTGCCGATCGCGTTCTCGGCGGAGAGCGTCCAGCCGTCGCCGTCGTTGTCTGAGCTCGGCGCCGGGGTCGGCGTCGGCGATGGCGTTGGCGATGGGGTGGGACTCGGCGTAGGAGTGGGTGTTGGCGTGGGCGTTGGAGTGGGCGTGGGTGGTGGTGTCGGCGTGGGCCCGGCGTCGTACTCGTAGGCGCCGATGTCACAGGAGCTGCGGGCGACGCCGCGCTGGTCCGTCGCGGGGCAGCCGTTGTTGTCGCCGGTGTTGATCGCGGGGCTGCCCGCCGATAGCGCGCGGGTGTAGGTGGGGCCGCCGTTGTCGGTGAGGCCGCCGAGGAGCGGGTCGCTGTTGCTGAGCGCAAAGCCGCAAGTGGCGCCGCTGTCCAGGTTGCCGCCGTTGTTGGTGAGCGCGCCGACGCAGTTGTTCGCGGCGTTGTTGGCGAGAATCGTGTTCTTGAGCGTGGCCGCGTCGTCGTTGCGGATACCGGAGGCCGCGCTGGCGGTGTTCCCCGCGATGGTCACGTTGGTCATCGAGAGGGTAACGCTGCTGAGGCCGGTGTTGAGAATGCCGCCGCCGGGCCCGGTGGCGCTGTTATCGCTGATCGTGACGTTCGTGAGCGTCGCGTCCTCGCCGTTGTAGAGGCCGCCGCCGCCCGCGCCGCCGGCAAAGTTGCCGCTGATCGTGCTGCGGTTGACCGTCAGGTTGCCCGGAGTGGCGATATTGATGCCGCCGCCGCCGCTGCTGGCGCCGTTACCGCTGATGGTGCTGGTCGTGATGGTCAGCGTGCCCGCGCTGGAAAGGCCGCCGCCGTTCAGGCCGGAGCTGCTGTCCCTGACGACGACGTTGGTGAGGTTCAGGACGTCGCTGTTGCCGCCGAGGATCGCGCCGCCGTTGGCGCCGAGCGGGTTGCCGTTCTGGACGGTGAGGTTGTTCAGGTTGAGGGTGGTGGTGTTGGGGGCCACGCTGATCGCCGCCATGTCGAAGACGCGGTCGCTGCCGCCGGCGTCGATGATCGTCGTGGCGGCCCCGGCGCCGTTGATGGTGAGCGGCGCGCTCGTGGTGTCCGCCGCGTTCGGGGGCCGGATGTCCAGGTCGCCCGAGGCGGCGGCGTCTTCCCCTCTGCTGCCGCCGATGAAGTAGGTGCCCGCCGGGAGGGTGATGGTGTCCGGCGCCAGCGGCGTGGCGTTCGCTGCGATGATCGCCTCGCGTAGCGAGCAGTCAGCGTTGCAGGCGCCGTCCGCGGTGTCGGCGGTCTTCGTGACGGCGTAAGTCGAAGCGTAGGCCGGCGCGCCCCGGGCGAGCCAGAGCAGCGATAGCATGAGGCCGGCGACGAGCAGTCTGTGATAAGCGTTCATAGTCAGAGTCCGCCATTGATAACGACGGTCAAGTAGCTGGATGTGTTACCGCGAAGGCGACAGATTCGGGCGTAGCGTGCCAGTCAGGCTGAGAGCCTGACCCCCGGGGAGGGATTCGGGTGCGGGCTCCGGTGACGTGTGTGTTAAGGCGCCGACACGCGGCGCTGGTTGCTCCTACGGCGCCGGGGTGCCGCCGACGACGATCGCGTCGATGAAGACGGGCACCTGCACAACGTGCAAGGGGGTGTCGCTGGGGTCCAGTTCGTAGATCCAGATGCAGGCAGGGAACGGCTCGATCAGGAGGGGGTTGAGTTCGACGGAGAAGTCCTGGAGCACGGCGCCGGTCTGCTCCGCCTGAACGGTGACGCCGCCGGCCGTGCTGCCGTCTGCTCTGTAGACGAAGGCCCGGTAGCGTGGTTGCGACGACGCGATGGCGCCGCTGACGTTGAAGGGGATGGTGACGGTATCGCCTGCTGACGGTGAGTCGACGCGGAGCTGTTCGGGCGAACCGGGGCTGGGATTCGCGCCGCAGACGTTGACGAACGGCGTGGGCTCGGGCGTTGGGGTACCCGTATCGGTTCCTGTCTCGGCTGAATCCGTGACGACACCCGAGTCATCCGGGCCGTCGGGCGCCTCGGCGTCGCTGGAGCAGGCGGCGAGCAGCAAGAGCGCGAAGGGAAGGAAGGCGGCGAGTGTGGTGAACCGGCGCATGTGCACTATTTAAGTTGCGCGGCTAGCGAGCGTCAAGGCGGACGGCGCTCGGCGCACCACCTACGGCGGCGAGGGACACATGGAGTTGAAGGCGCGGGCGCCGGCCAGCATCGGTGGGTAGCCGGGTGGGCCGGAGATGAACGCGCCCAGGTCCACGATGTTTATGAACTCGCCGAAGCCGCTGTTGCCGGGGATAACGTCCCAGCGAAGGCCGTAGGCAACGTTCGGCGGGCTTGTGTTGAGGCGTCGGGTGGGGGCGATGTAGTTGCCGAGGTCCACGATGTCCGCCTCGTTGGCGCTGGGCACTGTGTCCACGAGCTCGAGTGGCCATCCAGTCGCTCCGCAAGGGTCCTGGTCGTTGGCGGTCCCCGAGATGTCGAAGATGATCAACTCGGCGTTGCCGACGAAGCCGTCGCCGTCGCAGTCGTGCGTGCCGCTTCCGGCCGGCAGTGGTTCGTTGATCAGCGTATCGCCGTCGTCGTCGATTCCGAGCGGACTGTCGAGCCGTTCGGGCACCTTCGACGGGTCGAGCGGGTCCGCGCCACACGGCGTCTCGGCGCTGTCAGCCACGCGGTCGTTGTCGCTGTCGGAGTCCACGGGGACGACGGCGCAGGGGGAGAACTCGGAGGTGTTGCCGGCGGGGTCGGTGGCGGTGGCGGTGATGACGTGACCGGAGAGGGTAGGTGTAGGGAACAGTAGCTGGAAGGCAAGGTTGCCGCTGCCGTCGGTCGTCGGCTTGGCGGAGTCCAGATAGACCTTGCCCTCGCCGTTGGTACCATCGCAGCTTGGGCTGGAGTAGAAGTCCAGGAAGAACTGCGTGGAGGCGGCGCTGTTGAGCGTGCCGGAGACGTTGGTGCCGTTGGCGGTGGCGCTGGCGCCGCTGAGCAGCGGGAAGTTCTGGAGGTTGTTGGCGCCCGCATCGCCGTCACCCGCGTCGTTGTCGGTCACGCCCACTGGATGGAGATCGATGCCGAGGAGACCGTTGGAGTGGATGGAGTTACCGCGTATCGAGTTGTCGATGGCGGTGCCGAAGGTCGTGTCCACGTACACGCCGCGCGTGTTGAAGGCGATCACGTTGGCCTGGCCCGCGCCGTCCCCGCCGATTGTGTTGTTGCTGGCGCCGGAGTACATCCGGACCCCGGAGCCGAGGTTGCTGGACGCACTGATGCCGTCCGGGCGCGTGCCGATGAGGTTTCCGTAGACGGTGTTGCCTGCGCTGGGTGGGGAGATATCGATGCCGTGCACGGAGTTGCCGGATATCACGTTGCCGGCGCCAGCCGCCACTCCACCGACCATGGTCCTGCCGTCCGATAGGAACACACCGACGGGGTTCGGGATCATGGTGGTGCCGGTCTTGTCCAGGCCGATGTAGTTGCCCTGGATGATGTTGTCCAGAGAGAGAGAGCCGGCGACCCAGATGCCGCGGACGCCGTTACCCGAGATGACGTTTCGCGCGCCCGGCGTCGTGCCGCCGATCGTGTTCTCCGGAGCGTTAGTGATGTAGATGCCGGTCTCGCCGTTCGGGATCGCGACGGTACCGCCCGCGTTCGTGCCGATGGTGTTGCCCTGCACGTTCGTCCCGTTCGAGCCGATCAGGATGCCGTAGACGCCGTTGCCGGAGATCAGGTTGCCCTGTCCGGCAGCGGCGCCACCGACCGTGTTGCTATCGAAGCCGACCGATACCCCTGTCAGTGTGTTACCGAGGTCCGCCTCCCCGGCCGCGTCCGTGCCGATGTAGTTGCCGCGTACGTGGTTGAGCTGCGCGTTCGTGCTCAGGCTTACCCCGGTCGCGTTGCCGGAGATGATGTTGCGGTCCCCGACCACACTGCCGCCGATGATGTTCGAGTCGCCGCTGACGGAGACCCCGGCGCTGGTGTTTCCGCCGTCCGGGTGGATAGCGGAACCGTCCGCGGTGGTGCCGATCTTGTTGCCTTCGATGAAGTTGCCGCCACCGTTCAGCAGGACGCCGGTGCTGTTGTCGTAGATCGTATTCCCGGGCCCGATGGTGTTGACGCTCGCCTCGATGGTGAGCGATACGCCCGCGGAGCAGTCGGTGATCTGGAGGCCCGTCACGGTGTTGTTGTCGTTGGCGATGATGAGGCAGGAGAACGCGCTCGGCTCGCCCGCGCCGTCGATGATGACGCCGCGGTTGGTGGCGAAGATGGTGTCCCCGCCTTCGCCGCCGCCGCTGTTGTCCATGACGAGCGCACTCGAAATAGTGATGGTCGCGGGCGCGCCGCTCGGAAAGACCGTGGCGTCGAAGTCGATCCCGTCGCCGAACGTGCCCGGTGCATCGGCTCTATCGAGCGCGCCACGCAGCGTGCAGTCGTTCGGGGTCCCGTCGAGGCACACGGTTACGGTGGTGTCGTCGGTACGATCGACGGTGTAGTTGGTGAACACGCCGGCGTGGAGCGAGACGGGCGACGAGGCGACGAATAGCAAGGCAAGGAGCGAGAGCAGCAGCGAAAGTCGGAGCGCGCGCATCGGCTGTACCTCCCTTTCAGGGCACCGATTATACACCCACCGGAGGTGGGGGGCGCGCGGGCGGGCGTTGCATGACGCGAGCCCCTTGCGGCCTAGCGAACGTATGTTCTATTCTGCACGCGACAGAGGCAGGGGGCGGGAGCCAGGTGGACGTTGGTGGTGGCATGAGGTGTGAGTCTTCCGCCCCCTGCCTTCTGTAGGCCTGCGCGCGGCGCGGGCGACGCGCCCCCCTGCTCTGGTGCTTGAGGAGGAGCGCCCGCGCCCTTCGTTCTGTTTCAGCGTGCGGCCGGCTGCCGAGAGACGTGGATCGGGCCGACGTGAGGATGCGCGCCGTGCGTGGCCGCCTTTACGGGTGCTACACCGCAACTGAACGAGACCTTAACCGGGTAACGTGGAAACGGCGAGTAATCGCGTGAGCTGCGCCCGATATGCTCTGGTGAGTGATGGCAGTCCGGCGACGCGCCGGCGTTCGAGAAAGGAGGGCACTCAGGTGCCTACCAAGACGATCATCCTGGTGACCGAGGAAAACGGCAGCAACTATGGCGAGGTGACCGTCCTCGACGATCCTCGGGAGGCGGAGCGCCACGTCGAGGCGCTGCTGGAGAAGGGGTTCCAGCGCGAGAGCATCGTGGTTCTAGCAGGGCGGAAGCTGGATATGGTAGTGACGAGCAGGCCCGTCGTCAGCTTCGAGGGCTGCGAGGAGGTAACCGATAACGGAGCCGAGCAGCAGTACGAAAAGGTCCTGACGGAGGCGGCTGAGGCAGCCGAGTCGGCCGACGAGTGCGCGCCGGTGGCAGCGGACTCAGACGATTCCTACACGCGCGATGGCGTCAGGTTCTCCATGGCGTTTGCCCGGGCGTACTAGTCAAGGCCAATCTTCTCGCATGAAAGGACGGGCCGATGATAACAACCGCCAGCGCATTTGAGGTGTCCCCCCCGAACGGGGTGCAGGCGGCCGCAGGGCGTAACGCGGGAGTTCAGGCGCACCTCTTATATGGTGATATGGACGCTAGAGGGATAGCCGCCGCGCCCGACGAGCGGACCGCTGAGGCTCTCGAGAACGAGGAGTCGCTCGTTAGTCGAGCGAGGGTGGGGGATGCGGGCGCCTGGGCGAATCTGTACAACGCGCACTACCGGCCGATATTCCGGTACTTTCTTTCGCGCGTGGGCGATCCTTCCGTGTGTGAAGACCTCGCCGCCACCGTGTTCCTGGGGGCGGTCAAGTCCATAGGATCGTACACGTACACAGGAACCCCGTTTCTGGCCTGGCTCTACCGGATCGCCAGAAACGTGGCGGCAGACCACTTCAGGCGCAACCTGGGCCGGCAACGCGGCGGAGTAGTGGGACACCTCCGTACGAGACTGCTCTCGCGCTTCACGGCCGAAGACGCCGGCGGGGCCGCCGAGCCGGTAGCCAGCGCGGAATCAGACGATCCGGGCGCCAACGTTGAAAGCATCGACCTCCGGCGGGCGCTATCGACGCTAGGGGAGCGCGAGAGAGAGGTCATAGCGTTGCATTACTACATGGGCCTGACCCTCCGAGAGGCGGCGAGGTTCATGGGCATGCAGGAGCGGGCGGTTTACTCTCTCCAGGCGCGCGCGCTGGTCGGCCTAAGGACTGCGCTGGCGGCATGACGATGATTCAAAATTCACCCGGCGAGCCGGTAATACCGGCTCTGGCATCCGATAATCAGTCTAGAAGTAGGGAAATTTGGGAGGGACGGAGGACGAGGAAGACGTGGATAGTATGAACGTAGACAAGCACACAATCCGGGCGCTCGAGGAGTGCCTCTCCCAAGAGAATCCGGCCGCCTGGCTGGAGGCCCACCCGGAATGGGCCGGCACGCTGGCACCGTATCTGGGCGTTTCCGCCGCTGTACGGGCGGACATCGCGCAGCACAATCTGGCGGCCGAACCGTCGCCCGCTGCCGTAGCGGCCGGACAGACGCGGCTGTTTGCTGCGCTGAGCGATGTACGCGACGGAAACCTGCGGGCGATCAGACCGCCGGCCCGCGTCGCGGCGATGGTCGCGGGCGCGGCCGCTGCGGTAGCCGTGATCGCCTGGGGGTCGGTCGCCTTTGGAGGCGCAGGGTTCGGCCAGGCGGTGCTGGACGCCGTCATGGGTCCGACGGAGGAGCAGCAGGAGGGGATAAACAACGCCCCCTCCGAGGCCGACTCCGGACGTGAACACGGCAACGACAACGCTTTTGAAGGCAGCGGCAACGCGGAAGACGGCTCCGGGAACGGCGCCGCCGCCCCCGACTGCCAGCCCGCCGACCCGGCGGAGATTGCGGAGAACGCTAACGCCAATGCGGCCGAGCGCTGTGATAACGCGCCCGACGGACAGGGGAATGCCGGCGACAAGCCGACTCCGCCGGCCACGCATCCCACGCCACCGGCTACGCCTCCCACGCCACCGGCTCAGGATGGCGGGCCGCCGGCTACGCCTCCCACCCCGCCGGCTACGCCTTCGACGCCGCCGGCTACGCCTCCCACGCCGCCGAATCAGGGCGGCGGACCGCCGCAATAGGCGCGAGTCCCCGAATCTAACAGGCAGCCGGACGACCCGACAGGCCCGGCGAGGCACCAGAGAGGAATCTCCTCATGGAAACGATGACAACGCGCATCCTGAACGACCGCGGCATAGACGAACAGCCGGCGCAGGAGGTCCTGCGCCGCGTTCGTCTGCTGCTCACAGGCGGCGTTGTCGTCGCGGGAGCGGCGGTGCTCGCCCTTGGCGTGATGACCTGGGCCGCTAGTGAGGGACAGGCGCTGATCGTCGTGGTCCTCCTGGCGGTGACTGCACAGAAGCTTGACTTCGGCATATACGGAGACAGGAGGATATCGGTCGCGTTTGTCCCGATCTTCGCGGGGACGATCCTGCTCGGGCTGCCGGGACTGGTAGCAGCCGGGGGCGCCGCCGCACTGGTCGGCGCCTTCCGGGGAGACCGATCTCTTTTCGGATCTGCGTACCAGGTAGGTAGTCAGCTCGTCGCAGGGGGCATCGCTCTGTTCATCCTCAGAGCCGGCGGCGTGACGGCCAGCGAGCAGAACTGGCCTGTAGCCCTTGGACCGGTGGTACTCGCAGCGGGCGCGCAGTTCGTCGTCGCCAGTGGACTGATCGCGGCGGATTCCCTGCCGGGCCGCCACGGGCGCCTGCGCTCCGTGTGGAACGAGCAGTTCTCGTGGCTGCTCCCCTATCATCTGGCGCTTGGCGTTCTCGGCTTGACGCTGGCCAGCGCGTACACAGAGATCGGGATGTGGGGAATGCTGGCATTCGTGGTGCCCCCGCTGATGATTCAGGTCTCTCTTCAGCATCACCTGGATCGTACGGCGAAGGCTCTGGCCGGGCTGCACACTGCGCACGATGGAAGGGCGGCAGTGAACCCGATGGGGCTGGAGAGGGCGGAGGGTGATCTGTCCGTTGCGGTGGCGTGCCTGCGCGACGCCTACGGTGGCACGGTCCGTTCCCTGATGGCGGCACTGGACGCGCGAGACCGCGACACGAAGGGTCACTCGGAACGCGTCGCCGAACTCGCCGTGGAGATAGCGGCAGAGATGGGCATTGCGCCTGATAGCGAGGAGTCGCGGCATATCCACTGGGGCTCTCTGCTCCACGACGTAGGGAAGATCGCGGTCCCGGACGCGATTCTGCGGAAGCCCTCAGACCTCTCGGAAGAAGAATGGGAGCGAATGCGGACGCATCCGCGCGCGGGATACGAGATGCTGCAATCGATCGACTTCCTGGCGCCGGCGGCGGAGATCGTGCTGGCCCATCACGAGCGGTACGACGGCGCGGGCTATCCAGGCGGTTTGAGCGGCGAAGAGATCCCGCTGGGCGCCCGTATCTTCGCAGTCGCCGACACGTTTGACGCGATTACCGCTGACCGGACGTACCGGGCAGGCGTCAGCGCTGAAGAAGCACTCGCGGAGATCGTGCGAAACAGCGGAAAACAGTTCGACCCGGCGGCCGTGCGCGCCTTTCTGCGAATGTACGAGCGGCGGCTTACAGAAGATGGGTTTGGGCGAGTTCCGCGCAGCCCGCTGTCCGAATCGCTGCGCAGCGAACTGGTCGAAACCGCCGCGATCGACGAGCTGTAAACACTCGTCCTGCCCGGTTCGTGGGCGTCGCCGATCCCCCTTTGTTCTCGGCCGCGACTGACACTTCCCCCTTGGCGATAGCCGTACGTATGTTCTAGCCTGTAGCGCAGACCAGGACGTGTGGAGGGCCCTTCTGCGTAGAGGGGCCGCGATGTGGAGGAGGTAGGTCATGGCTCTGACGCTGGCCGAGGCGGCCAAGCTATCCAACGACGTGCTGCTGGCGGGGGTGATCGAGACGATCATCAAAGACTCGCCGGTGCTGCAGCGGATGCCGTTCATCGAGATCGTCGGCAACGGGCTGACGTACAACCGCGAGCTGGCGGCGCCTTCGGCGGGGTTCTTCGACGTGGGCGACACCTGGACGGAGAGCACGCCGACGTTCACGCAGCTGACGGTGACGCTGAAGATCATGGGCGGGGACGCGGACATCGACAACTTCCTGCTCGCCACCCGCTCCAACCTCCAGGACCTGGAGGCGGCGATCGTCCAGCTCAAGGCGAAGGCGGTGCGCCAGCTCTTCGAGCAGACGTTCGTCACGGGCGACGCGACGGCGAACCCGAAGAGCTTCGACGGCCTGGACAAGCTGACGGACGCCGCGCAGAGCTTGAGCATGGGCGCGAACGGCGGCTCGCTGACGCTGGACAAGCTGGACGAGCTGGTGGACCAGGTGAAGGGCGGCAAGCCGGAGCTGCTGCTGATGAGCCGCCGCTCCCGGCGCATCGTCACGAAGCTGGCGCGCAACTCCGGCTCGCTGATGGAGACGGAGCGGGACGAGTTCGGGCAGATGCTGCAGTTCTACGACGGCATCCCGATCGGCGTCTCGGACTACATCTCGGACACGCAGACCGTGGGGACGAGCACGGACTGCTCGACGGTGTACGGCTTCCAGATGGGGGAGGGCGCGCTGAGCGGGCTGACCGCGCCGGGTTCGTTACAGGTGGAGCGCGTGGGCAGCCTGGAGACGAAGGACGCGACGCGCACGCGGATCAAGTGGTACTCGTCGCTGGCGCTGTTCAACGCGTTGAAGCTGGCGCGGATCACGGGAGTGAGGCCGTAGGGAGCAGGGAGCAGGGAGCAGGGGGCAAGGGGGCAGGGGGGCAGGGGGGAATGGCAACGCTGAGACATGGTGTCATCAAGTCCTATAACGCGGCGACCCACAAGGCTTCGGTGCAGATCGCGGGTTCGCTGGCTGTGTGGCTGGACAACGTCCCCGTGGCGACGGATATTGCGCCGCCGCTCGTGGTGGCCGGCCGCGAATGCACGGTCATCTTCCACGACCCCGATAACCCCGACGACGCGGTCGTCGCCAGCGTGCACGGCGCGGTCCCCGCGGGCGTCGCCGCAGGGTCACGCATCCAGGACGCAGACAACGACACCAGCGTGGACGTGGAGTTCACCGCCGACATCGACAAGATACGCTTGAACGTCGCCGGAACCCTGCGCGCGCTGATGCAGACCGCGTCACCGCACGTCGATTTCAGCGGGGACGTTCGCGTCGGCGCGGGCCAGGTCTTCGGCGTCGGCGAGGTGAGCGCCGCGATCCTGGGCACCTTTCGCAAGAGCGGCACGGGTGTGGACGGCCTGGCCGCTCTTGTCGCCGACCTCGGCGGCTCAACCTCGCCGCCCAGCGCCGCCGTGCTCGGCGTCGCCGGGCGCGCCCTCGCCCGCGACGCCGCCACCAACGACGCCTTCGGCCTGGACTACATCGCCGGGGCCAGCGGCCAATCGCTGAATGCGGCCTACGGGGCGCGCGTCCAGCACTTCCTGTCGGGGAGCGGCAAGACCATCAACACCGGCTACGGCTACTACTTCCGCAGCCCGACGGTCATCTTCGGCACGATCACGGACATCGTTGGCTTCAACTGCGAAGCGATCATCGGTGGCACGAACAGGCGCCCGTTCATGGACAACGGGACCGGCAGCGCCAGCGGCGACAGCAACGGCAACCGCTTCCGCAGCAACAGCCAATTCGGCTCTGTCACCGGCGCCTTCGGCGGCGGCGACGGCGTGATCGGCATCGCAAACCGCGCCACGGCGCCCGCCAGTAACCCATCCGGCGGTGGCGTCCTCTACGCCGAAGGCGGCGCGCTGAAGTGGCGCGGCTCCGGCGGGACGGTTACCACGATCGCTGCGGCGTAGGAGCAGGGAGCGGGAGCAGGGAGCAAGGAGCAGGGAGCAGGGAGCCGGAAGTCAGACGGAGGAGGTATGACGCAGGAGATGGCTAGCTTCACGATAGATCTGACGGACGCGGCGGTGGCCCGCCTGCAGGCGCTGGTGTCGCGCTACAACGCCGATAACGGCGCGGCGCTGTCAGTGCAGGACTGGATTACGCTCCACCTGCGAGAGCTGGCGGTGCAGGACGAACTGCTGTCGCAGGTGCAGTCGATCCAGCGGCAGAAGGAGCAAGAGGCGCTGGCGGGGATCGCGGCGGCGAAGGAGGAGCTGCTGAGGGGCGTGTAGGGCCCTTCGACTCGCTGGCAGTCCCGCCGAGGCGGACAGCCAGCGGCTCAGGGTGAGCGGGTGAGCGGACGGAGCGAGCGGACGGACGGTGAGCGGACGGAGGAGGAGGACAGATGGACTTACCGACGATGCGCGGGCGGCTGCGCAAGGACCTGCACGACGAGGACGCGGCGAACTACCGCTGGACGGACGGCGAGCTGGACCGCCACATTCAGCGCACGGTGCGCGAGTTCAGCCTGGCGGCCCCACTGGAGGCGAAGAACGCGCTGACGACGACGGCCGGCAGCCGCGAGCTTTCGATCTCGTCGCTGACGGACGTGGTCGCAATCGAGGCGGTGGAGTACCCGGTGGGGAAGTACCCACCGGAGTACGCGCGCTTCTCAGTGTGGCTGAACACGCTGACGTTGCTCGTCGACGGCACCGCCGCGGGCGGCGAGAGCGTGAACGTCTTCTGGACGAAGCTGCACACGATCGACGCGACCTCATCGACGCTGCCGGCGCGCTTCGAGGACGTGATCGCCGGGGGCGCCGGAGGCTACGCGGCGCTGGAGTGGTCGAGCTTCGCCACGAACCGCGTGAATGTGGGCGGCCAGGGCGTCTGGCGGGAATACCTCGCCTGGGGCCAGGAGCGTCTCGCGGACTTCCAGCGCTCGCTGGCACGCTACGGGCGCCGGAACGCGGTGCGCGCGCGGCGCCTGTACGCGCCCGCGGGGGTGGCGGCGGAGCAGGCGACGGTGGTGGGGCCATAGGGGGACGCGCCGGGAGCCAGCCGTTGTACCCGCTCGTGGTACGAGGGCCTCACCATGAGCGGTCGGGGCGTGGGTGGTGGCGGGGCCGCGGCGTAGGGGAGCGACGCGCGATGGTCGTTGGGCCGTAGGCGGCGGGCCGGGAGGCAGCCGCTGTGCGCCGCTCATGGTACGAGGGCCTCACCATGAGCGGTCGGGGCAGAGGCGACGCCCCCGCGATTGGCTGCTCCTACGCCTTCGCCTCGGCCTTCTCTCGCTTGCGGGCGTCCGGTTTCTTCTCAGGCGGGCGCCGGTCCGTCCGGGCGAAGGTGTATTCTTCGCCGGCGTGGCCGACGAGGGCGGTGTCGCCTTCGGCGAATTCGCCGGCGAGGATGCGGCGCGAGAGCGGGTTGGCGACGCGGCGTTCGATCGTGCGGCGGAGCGGGCGCGCTCCGTAGACGGGGTCGTACCCCTCCTTCACCAGCGCGCTCTTCGCCTCGTCCGTGAGCTCCAGGTCCACGCCGCGGTCGGCCAGGCGGTCGCGCACCTCGCCGAGCAGCAGCTCGACGATGCGCTTCAGGTCGTCCTCCGTCAACGGGTCGAAAATGATGATCTCGTCGATGCGGTTGAGTAGCTCCGGGCGGAAGGTGGTGCGCAGTGCCTTCTCCACGTCCGCCTTCTGGCGCTCCTTCTCGGATTTCGAGGGCTTGGCCGACGGGAGGAAGCCGAGGGCGGGGCGCTGGAAGCCCTCGTTGCCCAGGTTCGAGGTCATGATCACGACGGTGTTGCGGAAGTCAACGGTGCGCCCGTGGCCGTCGGTCAGGCGGCCGTCCTCCAGGACCTGAAGGAGGACGTTGAACACCTCCGGGTGCGCCTTCTCGATCTCGTCGAAGAGGATCACGCGGTAGGGGCGGCGGCGGACCGCCTCCGTCAGCTGGCCGCCTTCGTCGTAGCCGACGTAGCCGGGCGGCGAGCCGATTAGCCGGGAGACGGTGTGGCGCTCCTGGTACTCGCTCATATCCATGCGCACGATCGAGTCCTCGTCGTCGAACATGAACTGCGCGACCGCCTTCGCCAGCTCGGTCTTGCCGACGCCGGTGGGGCCGAGGAAGATGAACGAGCCAATGGGCCGTTTCGGGTCCTTAAGCCCGGCCCGCGCGCGGCGGATGGCGTCTGAAACGGCGACGATCGCCTCGTCCTGGCCGATCACGCGGTCGTGCAGCCGCTCCTCCATCTGCAGCAGCTTCTCCGGTTCGCCCTCCAACATGCGCTGCAGCGGGATACCGGTCATCTTCGCGACCAGCTCCGCGATGTCGTCTTCGTTCACGGTGAGGTCAACGTTGCTTTCCGCCATCCAGAGGTCGCGCTGCTTCTCGAACTCCGCGCGCACGGTGTTGAGCTCGCCCTTGGCCTGCGCAGACGCCTCCCAGTCGGCGCGCCCGGCGGCGCCGTCTGCCTCGCGCTGTAGCTCGTCGACGCGCTGCGCGAGCTGGCGGACTTCCGGCGGCATGCTCTGGGCCTCGATCACGTGCTTCGAGGACGCCTCGTCGATCAGGTCGATTGCCTTGTCCGGCAGGAAGCGCTCCGTCATGTAGCGGTGTGAGAGGTTTGCGGCCGCTTCGAGCGCGGCGTCCGTGATCTTCACCTTGTGGTGCTCCTCGTACTTGGGGCGGAGGCCCCTCAGGATCTCGATCGTGTCTTCGACGGAGGGTTCGTCCACGTAGACCGGGGCGAAGCGGCGCTCCAGCGCGGCGTCCTTCTCGATGTGCCGACGGTAGTCGTCGAGCGTGCAGGCGCCGATGACGTGAAGCTCGCCCCTGGCGAGGGCCGGCTTCATCATCGTCGAGGCGTCGATCGCCCCCTCCGCGCCGCCCGCGCCGACGACCTGGTGGATCTCGTCGATGAAGACGATCACCTCACCCTGCGCGCGCTTGATCTCGTCCATCACGGCCTTCAGGCGCTCCTCGAACTCGCCGCGGAACTTCGAGCCCGCGACCATCGCGCCCATGTCCAACGCCAGCACGCGCTTCTCCTTCAGGTTCTCCGGCACGTCGCCGGCGACGACCTTCTGCGCGAAGCCCTCCGCGATTGCGGTCTTGCCGACGCCGGCCTCGCCGATGATCACGGGGTTGTTCTTGGTGCGGCGGTTGAGCACCTGCATCACGCGCTTGATCTCGTCCTCGCGGCCGATCACCGGGTCGAGCTTGCCCTGGCGGGCGGCCTCCGTCAGGTCGATCGAGTACTTCTCGAGCGCCTTGTACTTCGATTCCGCCGTGGGGCTGTCGACGCGCGCGCCGCCGCGCACCTCCTGGAGGGCGCGGTAGATGCGCTCCTTGTCGATGTTGGACTCCTTCAGGATGCGCGCCGCCTCACCCGCGCGCTCGTCGGCGATGGCGATCAGGATGTGCTCGACGCCCACGTAATCGTCCTTGAGGCGCTCGGCCTCGGCGTTCGCGGCTTCGAGCATGCGCACGATGCGGGGGGTCGTGTAGATCTGCACGACGTCGTAGGCGATCTTCGGCGACTTCGCCAGCGCCTTCGCGACGGCGTCGCGAACGCGGGCGGCATCCGCGCCCAGCTTCTCGAAGAGCTGCGGCATGATGCCGCGCTCGTGGGTGAGCAGCGACATCAGGACGTGCTCAACGTCCCACTGGGAGTGGCGTTCCTTGCGCACGAGATTCTGGCTCTCGGCCAGGACTTCCTGCGCGCCCTCTGTGAACCTGTCTTGTCTCATCATGGTTGTGTTACCTCAGTTTGCTGGACATCTTCTTGTTTCGTGGGTCGGTCTCGTAGCTCCGGCGCCTTTACGCCTGCCGGGGCGGATGCGGGGCAGGGCTAAAGCCACTGCAGCTACATCTGGGCTGCTCCTTGCGCACGAGGTTTCGGCTCTCGGCCGGAACTTCCTGCGCGCCCTCTGTGAATCTGTCTTGTCTCATCACGTTTGGGTTACCTCAGTTTGGTCTGTGATCGTTTACGCTTCGGCTCTCGCGCTACCTCAATCGATCCCCAGCGGGTCGCAGTCGTCGATGCGCCAGTCGCCGTCGCCGGTCTCATCGACCATGTTGAGCGGGTCGGCGGCCGTGCCGGACGTGTTGTAGACGACGCTCAACGGCACTTCCTCCTCGAAGAGATCGCCGCCGAACAGGAAGGGGCTATCCGCCGACAGGTGAAGCACCCAGTCGACCCTGACCTTCGCCGACCGGTACCCGGCGCCCTCTACCTTCACGTCTTCCGCGCGTAGCTCGCCGCCGCCGAAGAAACCGCTATCGCCGACACCTCCGGAGAGGAAGAACCCGCCGTACGTCTTCTCGAATTTTCCTTCGGAAACGCGGCCCTGGCAACGCGTGCTGAGCTCCTGGTAAGCGTCGTTGAAGTCGGCGTCGTTGATCGCCGCGACGAACCTGTCCACGGATTGTCCGGCGCCCGCGTTGCCGCAGCCGCCTGCCAGTGTCGCGAGCCCTATGGCCAGCACTAACCATCGCACGGCTCAGCCTCCTTCTTTCTCCGTCACTACCGGTAGCACGCGGTCGCGGTACGACTGAAGCTCCGCTCGGAGTTGCTGCGCCTCCGCCTCCATCTGGCGGATGCGCTCGTTCATGCGGATGATCACCTCGGCGCCGGCGAGGTTGACGCCGAGGTCCTGCATCAAGCGCTGGATGTAGCGCAGGCGCGCGATGTCGGCCTGCGAGTAGAGCCGCTGCCGGCCGTTGGAGCGCGCGGGCTGCACGAGGCCGATGCGCTCGTAGTGGCGCAGGGACTGGGCGTGCATGCCGACCATGCGGGCGGCGACGCTGATGACGTAGCAGGCGAGCTCTTCTTGTTCTGTGCGGGTGTTTTCTTGGGTCATGGTGTCACCTCTCGGATCGGGGTGATGGCCCCGCCCCGGTGTGCCCGCGGGATGTTGTGCTTCCCACCCGCCCGCCCTCGGGAGGTTAATCGGGGGGACACCCCCCGGGCCCCCCGGCAGTGGAGCACCCCTGCACTCCCGTTTGGCCGTGGGGGCGCCTCGAGACAATCGCCTGAACGGCGTGGCGTTGTCCGCGAGCGGAGGGGCAGGGCGAGGCGCAATGCCCGGGCACCGGCCGAACGTTGGATCCCGATCACGAGCGATTCCGGGCAGGCGACAGTCTGGCCCGAAGCCTCGCCCCTACGACTTGTGGGCGAGGGTCACCGAGACTCCCGTGGTGGATGGCGCGATCGGATTCTTGCATCGCTATATCACCGCCTTCGTGTGGCCGAGGCGGCCGGCGCGCAGGAAGCCGATGTCCAGCGCTTCTCCGGTCGCGGCCTGCTTGACGCGCGCGCTGATCTGTGTGGCGGCGGCAACGGCCTGTCCGCCAATGGAGACGATCACGTCCTGCGGGCGCAGGCTGGCGCCGGCGGCGGGCGAACCGGAGATGATCTCCAGCACGAGGACGCCGCTCGCCTGCGCGAGGCCGTGCTCGCGCCTGAGGCGGGCGTCGAGGGCGTAGGTCATGCCGCTGATCCCCAGTCTGTGGCCGTCCCGGCGTCGCGCCTGCTCGAAGCGGGCTATGGCGCCGAGCACTGTAGTGACGGGGACCGCGAAGCCGAGCCCGCGCGCATACGGCATCATCGCCGTCGTGATGCCGACTACCCTGCCCTGGGCGTCTACGAGCGGCCCGCCCGAGTTGCCGGGGTTGATCGGAACGTCTGTCTGGATCAGGTCGGTCAGCTCGACGCCGCGCGAGACGGGCAGCGTGCGGCCGAGCGCGCTGACCACGCCCGCGGTGACAGTCCAGCTGAGCCCGAACGGGTTGCCGATGGCGACTACGAGCTGTCCCACGCGAAGCGCGCCGGCGTGGAGCTGCGCCACGGGCAGGCT
This sequence comes from uncultured Dehalococcoidia bacterium, assembly GCA_964558415.1. Taxonomy (GTDB): domain Bacteria; phylum Chloroflexota; class Dehalococcoidia; order SM23-28-2; family RBG-16-64-32; genus CAZLDI01. The sequence goes on along the minus strand of CAZLDI010000001.1, from coordinate 243,165 downwards.
ATGCCCGGCGTCCGGCAGGCGCAGTACGGCGAGGTCCAGCCGCGGGTCGGCGCCTTCGACGGCCGCCGGGAAGGAGCGCCCGTCGGGCAGCACCACGCGAAGCGAAGCGCCGCCGCGGACGACGTGTTCATTCGTGAGCACGCGGCCGGCGGAGTCGAAAAGGACGCCGGAGCCCTGGCCACCCTGCCGCTTTCGCGCCCCCGCGCTCTCGACGCGGACCACGGCGGGGCCCGCGCGCTCGGCGGCGCTGGAGACGGCCTGGGAGTAGGCGTCGAGGGGATCGCGTTGGGTGGTAGTCACGCCTCGACCCTGTCCATCAGTCGCTCACGGCATTCGTAGCGATGAATCGCAATGCTGAGGCTGGCGGCCCAGCCTCAGCGCGTATTTTGTTGATCTCGTCGGCGAGTAAACTTGTCCTAGCTTGCGCGGCTGCCACAGCTAGTTTCCATGCGTCCTGGCTCGTCGACGTGAGGTCGAGCAATGCGCCGGACAAAAGGGCAAAAAGATGGGCGGCATCTACCGCCAGCGGGATGGCAACCAGGCGCAAGGTGACGGGAGATACATGCCCCCCCAGCCTCACGAGGACCACATTGCCGCTACGATCGGCGTGGATCGCGAGTGTGCCTGCTACCTGGTGGGAGACGTGGGCCAGGGGTTGAAGGCGCTTGGCACTATCCCTCAATACGCCAAATAGCTCGGTACCGCGCCTCGCCCCGTCTGAATTTAGCGCGTCGCGGGCAACCCGGCGAGCAAGATGGACATCCTTTGTGTCACTCCCCAACCGATCAGCTATTTCTGGTTGTGCAAAGATCGCCATAATGAACTCGCGGGAGTCGCTTATACTCCGGAGGTGCCCTTGAGAAGCGTCATAGCGTCCACAAAGCATCTCATCCCACGCTGACCAGATAAGGTTAAATGCATGATTTCCGAACTCGATTAAGCGTCTCACGTCGAGTCGGTTCACCTGGTCACTGTCGAAGACTGCGTCCAAACAACTAGCAGTGAGCCCCATGAACTCGGCGAAGACTTCTCTCTCCGGCCCAAGCAGCGACTCCGACTCCTTGCGGCTCTTGTCGTCTCGGGTCCTTTGGTTCTCATACCAAGTCATCCCCATCGGTTGCTCTGCCTTTCGCGTTCTGCCTTCGCTCATGTCTTCGCCTGCCCGTTCTGGCGCTCGGCCCGCAACTCCTCGAACAGCTCGCGCTGGCGGTCGGAGAGCTCTTCGGGGAGCGATACGCGCACCCTCGCGAGCAGGTCCCCGGCTGGACGGCCGCCCGTCTGGGCGTGCCCCTTTGACGCCTTGCCGCCGTCGAGGCGGGGCATGCCGAGGCCGGCGAGCTTGATGCTGCGGCCGTTCTGGGTGAGCGGTGGGACCTTGAGGGCGATCGTCTTGCCGTTGAGGGTCTGGACTTCCACCTCGCCGCCGAGGACGGCGTCGTCCAACGGCACCGGGACTTCGGTCACAAGGTCGTCTCCGCGGCGTTCGAAGCGCGGGTGGGGGCGCACTTTCACAGCTACGTACAGGTCGCCGCGCGCGCCGGCGCCGGCGCCGGCTGCGCCTTCGCGCGCCAGGCGCACGCGGGTGCCATCTTTCGCGCCGGGCGGTATCTTGACCTCCAGGCGCTTGTCGCGCGTAAGCGTCCCCTGCCCCTGGCAGAGGTGGCAGACCGCGCCGGCGATCTGGCCGCTGCCGCTGCAGGTGACGCAGGGCTCGCGGCTCTGGAGCTGCACCGTCCGCGTGGTGCCGGCGTACGCCTCCTCCAGCGTGATCTCGGTCGTGTACTCCACGTTCTGGCCGCGCGCGGGGCCGGACGGGTGGCCGCCGCCGCGTGAACCGCGGAACATGTCGAAGACGTTCTCGAAGCCTCCCCCGCTGCCGCCTCCGCCACCGCGCCTGAGCAGGTCGCCGAGGTCGAAACTGAAGCTCTGGAAATCTCCGCTCTGGCCGCCGAATCCACCCTGGGCTGATCGGGCCTTCTCGAACGCCTCCGCCTGCTCCCAGCGCTCGCCGTAACGGTCGTACTTTGCGCGCTTGCCTGCGTCGGAGAGCACTTCGTAGGCGTTGTTTATCTCCTTGAAGCGCGCCTCAGCCCCCTTGTCGCCCGGGTTGACGTCCGGGTGGTGCTTGCGGGCGAGCCGGCGATAGGCCTGCTTGATCTCCCTTTCGGAGGCAGCCCGCTTGAGTCCGAGGGTTTCGTAGAGATCACGTGCCATGTTTCTGTGGGTATTGTACGGCCCTCGCGGCCGCGAGTCAACGAGCTACATGAGAATAACTGATAGAAGGACTATCAATACTATTGACAAGAGCGCAGTGCCCATCTACAATGCCATCAGAAACGAGTCGCGAGGGTCCACCTCGCGGCAGAGCTAATTCAAGGAGGTACGATCCAAATGAGAACACTGGTACGATGGGACCCCTTCGCCGACTTCAGCGGGCTGCGGCGCGCTTTCGGGGAGTTCCCCGGCGTGCGCACCTACCGCAGGAGTGACCTGGCGCTGACGTTCCCTGTCGATCTCTCGGAGACCGACACCGCCGTCGTCGTCAAGGCCTCGCTTCCGGGCGTCGCCGCCGCCGACGTCGACATCTCCGTCGAGGACGATGTGCTGACCGTCAAGGGCGAGAAGAAGACTGAGGACACCAGCGAGGGCGAGAACTACTACCAGCGCGAGATCCGCTACGGCGCGTTCGCGCGGTCGGTGCCGCTGCCCAGCAAGGTGGACCACGACAAGGCTGAGGCGACGTTCCAGGACGGCGTCCTGACAGTCACCTTGCCGAAGGTCGAAGAGGCCCGCCCGAAGACGATCAAGATCACGGCAACGGACATCAACGCCAACTAGATTCCGCCCGCAGGGAATCGTGGCAGGGGCCGGGTCGCAAGACCCGGCCTCGGTCTATTTCGCGACGCCTGGACCGAAGCCGTCGGCCCGTTGCGTGGGATGAGAGATGGGGCGCTGCCCGCGCTGGGCCGCCAATCGACCTTATGGCATCGTCGGCGATGCCCGGACCTTGAGTGTCCCGGACGTTCAGTCGCCCGGACATGCGCTACCTACGGACAGACCCTTCGCTGCGCTCAAGGGTGACATACCGTTCTGTCGTTTGTGAGTACCACGAAATATGGGACCCGATTCGTGAGGCCTCGTGATATGATTTCGCCCGCTGTGATTGCGCTATCGCTTGACGACCCGTTGTCGCTTCGCTGTTGGAGGGCGTGAACCTGGCCCGCCTCGCTTACGTGGGCCTGGACGGCCGCCCGCGCGTGGTGCCGATCTGGTTCGCGCACCGGAGCGGACAGAACGGGCACGCGGAAATCGTGATGATCACAGGCCCGTAGGCGGAGAAGGCGCGAGCGCTGGCCGCCAACGGCGCGGTCGCGCTCACGATCGATTCGAGCGCCCCGCCGTACAAGGTGCTGCTGATCGACGGCGACGCAAGCCTGGAGGAAGTGGAGGGGATGGCGCCGGAGTACCCGGACATCGTGCGCCGCTACCTTGGACCCGCGACGGAAGCCTACCTCGCGCAGCTACGCGTGAAGCGCCAGGTACGGATCAGCGTGGGGGTGCGGTCCTGGCGGGCGTTCGACTTCGTGCGGCGTTATCCGCGGAGTTTGAGGTAGCGGCCAAAAAGAAAGAGCAAGCGCTGGGCTTGCTCTCAACCGCCACGAGTGGCAGCGCCGCCTGATACAAGTTTATTCTCGCTTCATTTGGCGCTGTCGTCAAGGCTGGTATGACAGAGCGGAGAGCGGGGGACTCGCACCCCATCCGCCGAGGCGGACCATCCGTGTATCAGACGGCGCCACGCACTTGCGTGGTTCACTCTCGCACGGTGCGCTCTTCGCTCGCTGCGGAAAATACGACATAGGAAAGGGTGCGGACAAGAGCCGGGTGTCACTCGCGGCGGGCCGGCGACGGACGCCTACTTTGGGCAACTACGCGTGAAACGCCAGGTACGGATCAGCGTGAGGGTGCGCTCGTGGCGGGTGTTCGACTTCGTGCGGCGTTATCCGCGGAGTTTGAGGTAGGAAGCTGAAAAAGAAAGAGCAAGCGCTGGGCTTGCTCTTAACCGCCACGTGTGGCAGCGCCGCCTGACAACCATAAGCATTTTCGCCCGCGCGTGGTCGATTGTCAAGCAGGATGTCGTCAGGGGCCGGGAGCGGAGAGCGGGGGACTCGCACCCCATCCGCCGTAGCGGACCATCCGGTTGTCAAGCGGAGCCGCGCACTCGCGCAGTTCACTCTCCACCTTTGCGCTCTCGCTCGATGCGGAAGATACGACGCAAGAAAGCCTGTCAACAAGAGTCAAGTGTCACTCGGAGCTGTGGCGGTGGCGACGGGGATCGCCTACCCCTTTTTCTTGCGCCCAACCGGCTTCGTGAAATCGAGCACGTAGCAGGTCTCGCCGCGGAACCACGTTAAACGCAGGTCTGTGAGGCCGTCCGGCAACATGTCGAGCGGCGGGTCTTCGCCGTAGCGGGCGTTGACCAGGAGTATGCCCCTGCCGAACGGCGACGACCGTCGCTTCGCCGGCAGGCCGATGTCGCCGATGACGATGCGCGCCCCCGGCTTCGCCACCCGGGCCATCTCGTCGATAGCCCTCTGTCTATCGCCGAACATCGTGACGCCGCCGAAGCTGAGCACAGCGTCGAACGCCGCGTCGACGAACGGCAGCTGTGCGGCGTCGCTCTCCGCGTACTCAGCCGCGATGCCCTTCCGCTGGAGCTTGGCGCGGCACTCCTCCAGCATTCCCCGCGAGATGTCCTGCGCCACGATCCGTCCGTCGGTTGCGAGGAGAGGCGCGGCCAGCAGCAGGTTTGTGCCGGTGCCGGCGCTGACTTCCAGCAGCGCCGCGCCGGGCTTCAGCCGCAGCCGCCTCACCATGCGCAGGCGCTCCTTGCGGTCGGAGTAGCCGAGCAGGAACGACCAGAGGAACTCCTTCCAGTCGTAGCTGCGAGCGGAGCGGTTGTAGTGCCTCCGCCAGCGTCTCACGTCACGCATATCCGGCTCCACGGGGCAGACTCGGGCACCGACCTAACGCACGATTTTCGAGTTCGGTGATCTACCGCGGCAGGCCCAGCCCGCGTATCGCGGCCACGCTGCGCATGATCTCGCTGGTGCCGCCGGCGACGGTCTCCGCCACGCTGAACTGGTAGTAGCGCTCCATGCGGCCCTTGAGGTGGGCGTACTTGCTCTTCGGGTGAAGCTGCCCGTACATGCCCAGCAGGTCCATGCCCGTGCGCGCCAGCCGCTGCCCCAGCTCCGACGAATAGAGCTTGGCGATCGTCGCTTCGTAGTTCGGAATCTTCCCGGCCTGCTGCAGCGAGGCGACGCGGTACGAGAGGTACTTCGCGATGTCGATCTCGATGCTGACCTCGGCCAACCGGTGGCGCACCTCAGGCTTCGTCTGCACGAACGGCGGGTTCTCGACGCCGAACTTCACGAGGTCTTCCCACCAGCGCCTCGCCCGCGCGGAACCGGCGATCGAGGAGCGCTCGAAGTCTAACGCGACGGCGAGCTGGTACCAGCCCATGTTCTCCTGTCCAACGAGGTACTTCGCGGGAATGCGTACGTCCTCGAAGAACACCTCGTTGAAGCCGTGCGCCCCCGCCATGTTCACGAGCGGACGGATGCTGATGCCGGGCGCGTCCATGGGCACCAGGAACATGCTGATCCCCTTGTGCTTCGGCGCGTCGAAGTCCGTACGCGCCGCCAGCCAGCCCCAGTTGGAGCGGTGCGCGCCGCTGGTCCATATCTTCTGGCCGTTGATCACGTAATCATCGCCGTCCTTCACCGCGCGGGTCTGCAGGGACGCGAGGTCGGAGCCGGAAGCGGGCTCTGAATACAGCGTGCACCAGATGTGCTCCAGGCTGGTGATACGCGGCAGGAAGTCCTGCTTCTGCTCGTCCGTGCCGTAGATCATCAGCGAGGGGCCCACCCAGGCGATACCCATGTTGAAGCCTGTTGGAGCGCCCGTGTAGGCCATCTCTTCGTTGTAGATCACCTGCTGCATCACCGTGGCGCCAGAGCCGCCGTACTCCTTCGGCCAGGGCAGCGCCAGCCAGTTGCGGTCGGCCAGCTTCTTGTTGAACTGCTTCGCGAACCCGCCCTGCTCCATCACGCCGACTTCCGTCTCGGTGTCGAACTGTTCGTCCCAGCCCGGCGTCAGCTCCTTCTTGAGGAACGTCTGCACCTCCGTGCGAAAGCCTTCTTCTTCCTGGGTGAAGCGAAAATCCATGGGTGGGACTCCTTCCAGCGTGCTTGGCGCAAGTTTACAGCGTATGGGGGCGTTCAGTCACGCGAGTTTGGGGCAGTCAGCCTGGCGACCGGTAAGCCGGTGTCCCAGGGTAGGGGCGCATCATGACGCGCCCCTACCCCTCGGCCTTCAGCTTGCCGCTGGCGATGCGCTGCGCGATGTCACGGTAGACAGGGTACTCCTGGGCGCCGACGAGGGCGAACTTCTCCTGGAAGATTGAGGTTGGGACGCCCGTGACGCCCGCCGCCTGTCCCCAGGCCATCTGCTCCTTCACCGCCTTCGCGTAATTGCCGGCTTCGAGCGCCTCGCGCAATCCTCCGGCGTCCAGTCCGCACTCCGTGGCGACGGCACACAGCGCGTCGACGTCTCCGATGTTCTCCTCGCGCTCCCAGTAGGCGGCGAACAGCGCGCGGTGGAACTGCCACAGCTTCCCGTGCTCGCGGGCGAACTCCGTCGCCTCGTGCGCCTTCTGCGTGTTCGGGATGATGGGTGGGCGCTTCATCTCGATGCCCGCATCCAGCGCCAGTTGCCGCATGTTGTCTACGTAGCCGGCCGGGTACACGCGCCCGGCGTAGACATGTTCGCGGGAAAGCCCCTCCGGCGGGATGCCGGGCTTCAGGTCGAACGCGCAGGCATCGAACCGCACGTCGAACTCCTCGCGCAGCCGGTCGACCCGCACGAGGCCGATGTAGCACCAGGGTCAGATGTAGTCCGAGACGACTCGCACGCGGATCACAGGCGTACGCGGGGCGTCCTCCAGCGCGGCGTGGCGCTCCACGTCCTCGTCGCCATCGTAGCCTAACACCCAGGACTCCATCGCAGTTCAGATTATACGCGCGTCGCCTACCCCTTGGCCCCCAGCTTCCGCCCGCCGAGGGCGTGCAGGTGCAGGTGGAACTCCGTCTGCCCGGCGTCCTCGCCGACGTTCGTCGCGATGCGGTAGCCGCTCTGCGCCACTCCCATCTGCTCCGCAACACGCGCGATCGCCACGAACATCCGCGCCACGATCGCGGCGTGCTCATCCGTGATGTGCCCTGCCGAAGGGATATGCTCGCGGGAGATCGTCAGGAAGTGCACGGGCGCCTGCCGCCACGGGTACTCCGGGGGGATGTCGAAGACAACGACGAGATCGTCTTCGTAGAGGCTCGTGACCGAAACTTCGCCCGTCGCGATCCGGCAGAGCAGACAGCCGGGCATGCCGCGCTCTACTCCGCCGGCGGGTTACCCCAGAAGCCGAGAATGCTTTGAAGCCGCCCGTCCTCGGCCAGCATGCCGATGTCGATCCCCTCGATCGGGACTGTACCGTCCGCGGCCTTGAGCTTCCACGCGAAGCGGATGCGCTTGTGGTGCTCGTCGATGCCGCTGGCCAGCGCTATGCTGGCGCCCGGCATCTGCTTGTGGAACCCGTCGATCGTCTCGCTGAGCCCGGCGCGTCCCGAGACGTCGGCCATCGGGTCGGTGTACGTCCCGCTGTCGGCCCACGCCGCGTCCAGCAGTGCGCTGCGCTTGTCCGCGTTGGTCTCGTTCCACGCGTTCATGTAGGCGTTGACTGTGTCTTTCGTGCTGGGCATCTGCTCCTCCTGTGATTGTTGGTTTGGGCGACGACATAGTAGCACGAGTTGGCCTTCGCGAAAGGCAGTGCTAGACTACGCCTCACTATGTCGCTGCCCATGGAAGGTAAAGTCGCGGTGGTCACTGGCGCCGGCCGGCACAAGGGCATCGGCCGCCACATCGCCCTCGCGCTGGCCCGCCAGGGCGCGGACGTCGTCGTTACCGGCTCCGGGCGCCCACCAGAGAGCTACCCGGACGATGAGAAGGTGATGGGCTGGCGCGACATCGAGTCGGTCGCGGATGAGATACGTGCGCTGGGCCGCCGCGCCATGCCGCTCGTGACCGACATGGGGAAGCCGGACGCAGCGCAGCGGCTGGCTGAGGACGCGCTTCGCGAGCTGGGGCGGATCGACATCCTCGTAAACAATGCCGCCGCCGGTAGAGGACGGGACCGTGTGCCGGTGATTCAGCTGGAGGAGAGCGAGTGGCGGCGCGTGCTGGACCTCAACCTCACCGGCACCTTCCTGCTGACGAAGGCCGTGGCGGGCAAGATGGTAGAGCAAGGGCAGGGCGGCAGCATCGTCAACATCAGCTCCATCCTGGGCAGGCAAGGGATGGCGACGTCGGCGGCCTACAGTGCCAGCAAGGCGGGCGTGATCATCTTCACGCAGGTTTTGGCGCTGGAGCTGGCGCCGCACAAGATTCGCGTGAACTGCGTCTGCCCCGGCCTCGTCGATACGTACCGCATGGCGGACGTGACCGCTCCCGGCCCGATCCGCGACATGGTGATGCGCACGACGCCGCTGGGCCGCGAGGGGCATCCGGAGGAGATCGGCGAGCTGACGGCCTTCCTTTGCGGGCCGGACGCGAGCTACATCACCGGCCAGTCGATCAACATCGACGGCGGCCGCGTGATGTCCTGAGCGCGCGGCTAGCGTCTGTCACGCTAATCGGATATCGAGCGTCCTACCTTCCGGATACCTCACGGAAGGTGGTGAGCGGAAATGCTCTCGAGATTGCAATGGATACTGCTACCAGGAATCCTGATTGCCCTGGGCGTCGTGGTCGTTTACCTGGGCTACCTCTGGATGCAGAATGACGCTCAGACGCTACAGGGTACGGTGAGCGTGTACTACTTCAACGAGCTGAACCCGTACACGGGCGGCGGCTGCACGCTGGCAAAAGAAGGCCCGGGCGAGTTTGCCGACCTCAAACGGGACACTCCGGTGGTTGTCAGGGATGAGGCCGGGAGCGTGCTGGCCAGCGGTGGACTGAGCCGCGGCTCCGACACGCTATCGACGTGCACGTTCGCCTTCGCGGTGGGTCCGGTACCGGTCGCGGCCTCGTACACGGTCCAGGTCGGCGAACGCCCACCCGCGACGTTCACGCGCGACGAATTGGCCGCCCGCAGATGGACGGTCTCGTTCGATTTCGGGGGGCAGCCGCCGCAGTGAGCAATTGAACCGCCGCTGAACTCGGAATCCGCGCAGATGGACGCAGATGATTGCGGGTGATATTAAGTAGCCACGGTCCGATCTGTGAAAATTGGTGTCTATCTGTGACTGATCTCGCGTCGCCCGCCCGCCGCCGTTACCGCTGCGCCGATGGCGTGATGCTGCGTGTTGGGTGCGAGAACGAAGCGCACTGGCAGGCGCTGGCGAAGTGCGTCGGCCGCCCGGAGCTCGCATACACGGGCGACTGGGCCGCTGCCAGTGCCGCCGCACCGCGCGGGCGGCTTGGCCGCCTGCTGGAGTCGCTGTTCGCGGAAGACCCGGCGCGCGTCTGGGTGGAGCGCCTGCGCGCGCACGACGTGCCGTGCGATGGAGGGCGGTAGGCAGGCGCAGGGGCGCAGCGCGCCAGTCGGTGAGGGGTAGTTCCGCCGGCGAGATGGCATTCTGAGGCCGCCCGTGATCCGATTGCGGCGCGTGCTGTCCCACTGCGAGGTGGCCGCACGGGCGAGCGACCAGGGCGCAGCGCCGGAGCCAGCGCGGTGTGGCTCTGGAGGCGAGATGGTGTTTGGAGGTGTCCCTGGATCCGATTTCGGCGTGTGCTGCGCCCCTACATTCCCCCCAGCGTAATCCGCTGCTCATACGCCGCGCGGCCTAGCGTGGAATAGCGCAGCGCGATCCCCAGTACGCGGCGCCGTGCTGCCGTCAGGCCGGCGAGCGGGTCGGTCACTTCGACCACGTCGTACAGCTCCTGGCCGCAGTTCACGGGTGTCGTGATCTCGCCGTCCGTCGCCTCAAGCGTCGCGTGACGGAGGAGGGCGTCGGCGCGGGCTTCCGCCTGCGCGACCGCCGTCAGGTTGCGGTCGTGCACCTGCTCCAGCCGGTCATAGTCGCTCTGCACGCCGGGCCAGGCGAAGCGCTCGCCGAAGACGCCGTTTCCAAACACCTGCGCGCGGTTCAGCTCCGCCTGCCCGTCGTCGTAGCGCCCCGACAGGATGCGGTGGTCCGTGCCGTAGGCGTAGTCTGTCGCCTCTGACACAAGCGGTTCCGTGAGGAACGCGAACTCGCCCCGCACGAAGACGACGTCCGGCAGCGTCGCCAGCAGCCGGCGCGTTGCGGTCAGGCCGGACTCGCCGGGGTGAACCGTGAACGCCGGATAGAGGTTGTTCGCCGTGACGCCTCCGCCGAGCGACGAGAAGTCCAGGCCCGCCCGCGCGAAGAGGAACTGGAGGATGCCGAACGCGTTTTTCTCGCCCGCCGCCCAGGCGTACTGCCGGCGCGCCCGCCAGGCCTCAAGCAGCGACCAGGCGTCGTGGCAACTCAAGACTATCGCCGCCTCGCCGCCGCCGGTGCGGCGCTCGATGCGCTCGATCCAGTACGCCGGGCCGTCGGACTGCTGCAATCCCGCTGTGGTCATATAGCCGGGACTGACGCGCACCTCTGCACCGATCTTGAGCGGCGACGGCAGCGCTGAATAGCGCCCGTCGTCGTTGCGCAGGACGACGCGCGCGCGGCCCGCGAACGGCCTGTCGTCCGTCTGAGCCTCGAGCACGTCCGCGGTCACGTCCAGAGAAGGCGTCGTCAGGCTTGCGGACCAGACTCCGGACGGCGTGCTGAGCCAGGCGGCGTTCGCGCTGAAGGCGAGGGCCTGCCCGTAGTCGGTGGACAGGTCGAAGGGGACGGGCTCGCGCCAGAGGTTCGCCGCGTAGTCCTGACCGGGTATGGAGTGCGCATGCTGCGGGCGGTTGTAGGCCGCGCTGCCCGTGTGCTTCTCGACGAACGTGAGCCGGTAGGTGTCCGGCTGCGAGAGGAACGGCGCAAGGAACGTGACGTTCGAGCCGGCGCTCGCCCGCGTAAGCTCCCGCAGCGCCGACCACGTCCCGGCGGCCTGCGCGAAGCCGTCGCCGAAGACGGCCGTCCAGACGAAGGCTGTGCCGCCCGCGTCCGTGCCGGCGATCGCCGCGTTCCAATCGCCCTGGTAGTAACACGCCAGTCCCGCGATCCCGGCGACGCTGTTCGTCCAGGCGGCGGGTGCGCCCCATGTCCCGCTCGCGCGCTTCACGGAGTAGACGGTCGCGCCCACGTTGTAAAGCAGCACAGCGTCGCCGTTCGCCTTCACGTCCGCCGCGAGCCACGTTGCCGCGCCGGCGGCCGTTGCGACCGTTACCGTCGTGCCCAGCGTCGCGCCGTTATCGGTGCTCTCTCGCACCTTGAGCGCCGTCCCGTTCGGGTCGACCCAGAACAGCAGCACCCGCGAGCCGTCGGCGCAGAGCGCCGTGTCGGCGTTCGCCGCTGCCTCCAGGTCTGTCCACGCGCTGAAGTTGCTTGCGGGGGCGGGATTGGCGACCCGCTGGTAATAGAGCCGCCCGCCGGTGACCCGCGCCCTGATCAGCGAGCCGTCCGCGGGCATGGCGGCCGCGTGGAAGCCATCCGGCTCGGCGCCGGTGTAGTGGCGGGTGTAGGCGAGGCGCCGCACGCCGCCGATGTAGTCGCGGACGGCGATCTTCAGGTAGGGGACGGCGGACGCGCTCTTCTGCGCGGCGAGCAGTTGCGCGGAAAGGGAACGCATGGTGCCCGCATGATAGCGAAGGGGCGGCGTAAGTCTAAGGGGTTAGTGGCAGTTGGTCGAGATTCGCGCTGGTCTGATCCAGCCAAACTTTGACGGAATGCGCGTTGCACTAACGCGCGGTGACGGAGCGCCCGCGCGCCCTTACTTCTCGCGGACGGGGGCGCGCTCCTTGCTGCCGTTGCCGGCGCCGGTGTTGCTGCCACGCCCGGCCAGGGCGCCGCGGCGCAGGAACTGCGGACCGTTTTCCTGCGCCCGCAGGACCACTTCACGCACGTCTCCCAGACCCTGGCGCAGGGCCTCGCGTCCCTCACGCTGGGACTCCACGAAGTCCTCTATCGCCTCGCGGCTGAGCGCCAGGAAGCGGGACTGGGAGTTGGAGACCGCTTCCGACATCGCCTCGTAGACGGCGACGATGTCTGTTGGGTTCGTGATCCAGCGGCGCCCAACCTCCAGCAGATCGCGGTTACCCTGCCGCGCGCCCTCGATGACGCTGCGGCTGAAGCGGTGGGATCTCTCGTTGTTGTTGCGTACGAGATCGAAGAGAGTGCCCTGTCTTTCGATCGCAGAATCGAAAAATCGCTCGGTGGTCTGGCCGCGGGTTGGGGTGCTCATATTTACGCTCCTGGCGCTGGTGGTAGGGGGAAAGCCTCGCATTCCATTAGACAGTCAGGCGCGCGGGCTGTCAAGAGTGTTGACAACTGATTTTGGTAAAAAGCGTTGGCAATTGCACAGAATCGGCGACGAACCGGCGACGTTGGGGTCTGGAGACCTCGGCCTACTGGGTGGGGTTTCGCTCGCTGCACCCTATTTGCGGACCGCCGGAGTCCCTCGGAGTCGGCCGAACGTATATGTTTGCGAGCGGCCTGCTATAATGACTTAGTGAATCCAGTCACATTCTCCACGCGGTGAGCGCTTGCGTATCGCCCTCGGCAGCGACGAAAGATCGCACCTGACAGACTTCATCGAACACGACCTGCGCCAGCGGGGGTTCGATGTCGACCTCTTCGGCCCGCTCTCCGGCCGCGCCCTCGCCTGGCCGGACGTGGCCGCTGAGGTCGCTGAAAGCATCGCTTCAGGCCGCGCGGACTGCGGCGTGCTGTGCTGCTGGACCGGCACCGGCGTCGCGATTGCGGCCAACAAGGTGCCCGGCGTTCGCGCCGCCCTCTGCGGCGACGCGGAGACCGCCCGCGGGGCCCGCGCCTGGAACCAGGCGAACGTGCTCTGTCTGAGCCTGCGGGCAACCACCGAGACGCTGGCGCGCGAGATGCTGGACGCCTGGTTCTCCGCCACGGCGGATGAGAGCGAGGCGGCGAACGTGGAGAAGGTGCATGAACTCGACCGGCGCTACCGGTGGCCGGCTATCGACCAACAGGCGAGAAAGGCAGTAACGCGTGGCTGAAGAGCAAGGGAAGAGGAAGAGGGGCCGCCGCCGCGGACGGCAGGACGACCGGCGGGCTATTCCGCCCCAGGAAGAGGCGCAAGTAGATAACATCTCCGCTGAGGATGCCGCCCCCGAGGCGGAGGACCAGCCGGAGGAGGCGCCCGCCCGCCCGCGCCGGCGCTTCGGACGCCGCTCACGGAGCGAGTCCCCCGGGCGCGGCGGCAAAGAAGCCGCGAAGCCTCACGTCGCGGGCAGCGCGCCGGCTGCTTCCCCCGTGGATTTCTGGCGCACCAGCCAGGCGCGCACGCGTCGCGCCGCGCCGGCCCCGCGCAAGGGGATGAACGTCTGGCAGCGTGTCAGCGGATTCCATTTCCCGCCCTGGGTCCCCGTGGCGTTCATCATCGTCGTTGTCTTCGGCATCCTCGGTCTGCTCTTCGTCACGCGCCAGGCCACTGGCGCGCCGCGCATCAACGATCACTGGCACGCCAACTACCGCTTCTTCGTGTGCGGCGAACGGCAGGCCAACGCCCCCACGTTCGAGGGCGTCGGCGTGCACACCCACGGCGACGGTATCGTCCACATGCACCCGTTCAGCGTCCAGGAGGAGGGCTCAGGCGCGCGTCTCAACAAGTGGTTCGAGTACGGCGGCGGTGTGCTCAAGGACGACGAGATCCGCATGATCGGCAGCAGCAAGACCTACAAAAACGGCGACAAGTGTGAAGACGGCCGCGAGGGCGTCCTCCAGATATTCGTGAACGGCCAGCGCCTGCAGGATTGGCGCCGCTACAACCCGCAGGACGGGGACAACATCCGCATCGTTTTCGGTCCCCTGGAGGAAGTTGAAGAGCTTGCGGACGAGACGATCCTGCCGCCGGACGACACCGCGCGCACGGTGGAGCTCAGTGTGACCGGCAACGAGAACGCCACCGCCTTCTCACCGTCCTCTATCACTCTGAACACCGGCGAGATTGTGAAGGTGGTGCTAACCAACAAGGCGGACGTGGAACAGCCCGTCTCACACGGCCTGCGCATCCGGGGACCGGACGAGCAATACAACACGACTGACGACTTCGTGGTGCACCCGGTCATAGACGGCGTCCGCGACGATGAGAAGGACATTCTGCAACCCGGCGAGATCGGCGAGGTCTACATCCGCTTCGACGACCCCGGCCAGATCCAGTTCGGCGACCCCACAGCGGTTAACCCGGACACCGGCGAGATCTTCGACGCCGCGCTCGGGACGATCACCGTCATCGATACTGCCACCACGCCCACTCCCTCTGCGACGCCCGCGGAGACGTTCGATCTCGAAGTGGCCGTCGCTGTCGGCGCCGCCGGGTTCGATCCGGCGCAGATCTCCATTCCGGCGGGGAAGAAGTTCCGCATCACGATCACCAATGTGGACGCACTCGTTCATGACCTGCGCATCGCCGGGCCCGACGGCGAGTACCGCAGCGACGACGACCTGGCATCGGGCAATGTGGCCGGTGGGACGACAGGTGAGATCGTCGGTCAGATCGACGATCCCGGCGAGTACGAGTTCAGGGACGACTTCAATAGAGAGCTGACGGGGACGATCACAGTCACCGCGGAGTAGCTGGACGGAGTAGCTCGCTTGAGTTCCGCGGGACTGCGACGCGCGCTGCTCGTCCTCCTGCCGTGTGGAGCAGGGGCTGTTCTTACGGTCCTGGCTATCTTCCTGGTGTTTGACGTCGAACGCCTGGACCCGTCGCCCGCTATCAACGACCACTGGCATGCCGGATACCGCTTCTTCGTGTGCGGCGAGCGACAGCCCAATGCGCCGACGTTCGAAGGCGGCGTGAACACGCAGGGCGACGGCATCATCCACATCCACCCGTTCAACGAGTCGGAGAAGGGTTCGGGTTCGCGTCTCGTGAAGTGGTTTGAGTGTGGGGAGGGCAGGCTGACGGACACCGAGATCCGCATGATTGGCAGCACGGTCACGTACCGGAATGGTGACGAGTGCCCCGACGGCTCGGGGGGTGAGCTCCAGGTGTTCGTCAACAGCGAGAGGCTGGACGATTGGAGCCAATATATCCCGCACGACGGGGACGGCGTCACCCTCTCGTTCGGGCCGTTCGGGCCGGAGCCGCTAGACCAGCCGATGCCGCTGGAATCGCCGTTCTAGGCGGGCTTCGCAATGCACGCTTCTCGCATCCGCCGTCTCTCCCTCGCGGTTCTGCCCCCTCTCGCCGCCGCCCTGTTCGCGGCGATGGGCGGCATGATCATCGTGAAGGCTTCAGCCGGCGACGACGATGCTGGCGCTAGTGATGGTCCGAGGATCGGCGACCACTGGCACGCGGCGTACGAGGTCAGCGTCTGCGGGATCATCCAGCCGCTCTTCGCGGAGGCGGCGAACGCGGCCGGCATCCACACACACGGAGACGGCATCATTCATTTGCACCCCACGTCGGCCGCGGGCGAGGGCGCCGGTGCGAGCGTCGCGAGCTGGATACGGTACGAGGGCGGCGAGCTGACCGGGACGACGCTGCGCCTGCCGCAGCACTCGCAGTTGCTCGATACGGCAAGGGACAGCTGCCCGGACGGCCGCCGACCGTCGTTGCGCGTCCTCCGCGCGGACAGCGGCATCCACCCGCTCTCCGGCGGGCAGCCCGGCGCGTCGTTCGCGGAAGCGACCGCGGCCTGCACATCGCTCACGGAGCGCGAGTTCCAGGTCGTGAGCCCGCAGTACATCCCGCGGGACGGCGACTGCATACGGATCGCGTTCGATGCAGACTGACCCCGGTTGTGAAAACGTACGGCGCTTGATGAACGCGGGTTACACCCTTTCGCCTGCACCGAATAACGTGGATGTTCGGAGCCTATCGGGCGATCGCACAGACGCCAGTTGCACCACCACGTCCCATTCTCCGCGTGCAAGCGCTAACTTCTTGGCCCGCGACCAGCCCTTGATCTGACGTTCGGCCGTGAAGGCTTCGTCACGCGTGCCGAAGTCGCTAGAGAAGATCAGCGAGACCGGCAGACGCTTCGAGGTGTATCCCGAATAGCGCCTCGCCCGATGCGCTGCGAGCCGCAGCTCGAGGCCTCGGTGTGCCCCACGTATATAGAACCGTCTGCGCATCGAAGCAGGTAAACGTAGAATGCCAACTCGGGGCCTCCTGCCTCGCTCATCCTACGAGTGCCTCAGGATGAGCGGAAGAGACGTTTGTCACTTCTCGTCGGAGCATGTAGCAGCGGGCAGCCTCGCCCGATGCGCTGCGAGCCGCAGCTCGAGGTTCTCAGTGTGCCCCACGTATATTGAACCGTCTGCGCATCGAAGCATGTAAACGTAGAATGCCAATTCGGCGCCTCCTGCCTCGCTCATCCTACGAGTGCCTCAGGATGAGCGGAAGAGACGTTTGTCACTCCTGGCGGAAGTCACGCTGCGGGCAACATCGCGCGCCAGGAAGGCCCCCGACCGCTCATGGTGAGGTTCTCGTACCATGAGCGGAGCCACCCACTGCCGTCTAACCTCCTGCGCCATAGACTCCCGGGCGCATCGCGCCCCGCTCCGCCGCATTGACATCCGGCGTCGCTGCCGTATACTGGTGTCGCCCTCGGGAGGGGCGAACGAAGAGGCGGGGGAGAAGGAGAATCAGATGCCCGTAGTGACCCTGTCGGGCAACATCGCCAGCGGCGCGCGCGAGGTGGCCGAAATGGTGGCCGCGCGCCTCGGCATCGGCTTCGTGGACCAGCAGTTGATGGTGCAGGCCGCGCAGAAGTGCGGCGTCACCGTCGGCGCGGTCGAAGAACACGACGAGCGCCGAGGCAGCTTCCGCGAAAGGCTGTCGTCCCTCTTCCGCACGTTCCTGGAGCGCTCCGCTGTCTCCGGCGCCGACCCTCTGACCGGCGCCACGGGCCTCGAGGTGATCCTCTCGAAGACGTACGCCGACATGGCGGCCGAGCACGAGGAGCCGCAGATCAGCGACGAGATCTACCTGGAGACGATGTCCACGATCATCCGCGACCTGTCCGCGAAGGGCGACGTGGTGATCCTCGGCCGCGGCAGCCAGATGATCCTCGCGGACAACCCGCGGGCGCTGCACGTCCTCTGCGTCGCGCCGCAGAAGCTGCGCGCGGGCCGCCTGGCCGAGCGAGACGGCCTCGGCATGGAGGAGGCGACCCGGCGCACGCACGACAGCGACCGCGGTCGCGGGGCCTTCTACCGCAAGTTCTGGAAGGTGGATGTGGAGGACCCGAACCTGTACGACCTCTGCATCGACACCTCGCGCCTCTCGTTCGAGACGGCGACGGCGCTCATCGAGACGGCGGTGCGGTCGAAGGGGGGGTAACGGGGCAGGACCGGCCGTGGGAGGCAATATTGTCCTGGGAGCATTTGTTACTTTCGCCCTGTTCGTGCTGGGGCTCTTCGTGCTGGGCTTGCTGTTGCGCTACGGCGTCTGGTGGGGCGGAGGGGGCACGCCAATTGTGCTGACCACGGAGGACGCGCTGCGCGCCCAGTCTGAGGCGGGATTCGAAGTCTACTGGGTCGGTCTCGAATTCGAGGGGTTGCCGCTTAACAGCGCGGCCCATTTTGACACAACTATCCCGCGAACCGGAGAGCGCATCCGGCGTGTGGGTATGGGTTATCTCAAGGAGTTTCCCAAGCTGAGGTTCGGCGATGAAGGCTTCGCCGCTCCTCTTTCCGTTACAACCTACCCATACTGCGACTATCATTCGCCTGTACAAACGGAGTTGAGCCATCAATTCTCGGTCCGTGGCGCGATCGGGTTCGCAGAAACCTCACGAGTCTTGGTGCACACAGCTAATTTGCTGGTTGAAATACACGCGGCGTCGCCCGGGCGGGCGCGGCGAGCGGCGGAAGCTATGGTACCGGTGAGCGCCGCGACAGACGTGCCGCCTGGCCAACCGCTTCCGGCACCAATTGAAGTCGAGTGCTGACTGCATTCTGGGGGCAGCGCGGCGCCGTCCCGCGGGCGAGCGTTGGGCGCAGCAATGCGTGGGGCGAAGTGCTCGTCGCGTTCGGGATGCCTGGTGATAACGGGCGAGTGCAGCGAGTAAGGCGGTCGCTGCGCCCCTACGTGTGGGGCGTGGCCGTGAGAAGCGTCAGTAGATACTCCTCCGCCCGCTCGAGGCGGGCCTGCATGCCCCACGGGTTGTCCGGCGCCAGAGGCAGGCCCCAACCGCGCGCCTCGGCGCCCTCGCCGACGATGTCCAGGAAGGCCCCAGCCTGCGCCGATTCCTCGCCGAAGAGGGTGATCAGCAGGTGGTGCGTCGCGTCCACCCACTTCCCGTAGTCGTACGATACCGGGCCTCTTCCACGTAGCGGCGGTACGGCATCGAGCTGTCGTTGCAGCTTCTCTGTGGCGGTGGACATTTCGACAGACAGCGTAAGGGGCGGCGGGTGGACGAAGCAAGGCGTTGTCGCGAACCAGCGCCGTAGGGCGAGGCACGCGAACGCCGTTGGTTGGGGTTGGACCGACGAAGGGCCGACATACCATCCGTTCAACGCGATGTCGTCTCGCGTGCCTCGCCCCTACACCGAGTGTTTCGTTGCTGCGCTGCCCTACGCCCCTAGCGGCGCGGCGAAGCGGATGCGAAACCCGTTCGGGTCGCGGGCCACGAAATCGCGCAGGCCGTAGTACCGGTTCGCGATGTCGTGCACGATCTCCACGCCGCCCTCGTGGCATCGGCGGTGCATCGCGTCGACGTCCGGCACCATGACACGCACATCGATCGCGAGGCCGCGCGCGCCTTCGACGCTCCCGCCCATCGCGACGTACAGATGGTCGGCGGCAAACATGACGACCGCGCGGCCGAGCGCGACGATGGCGAAGTCGGCCTCGGCTCGCACGGTCGCGAAGCCGAACTTCTCTGCGTAGAATGCCACCGCCGCCGCCACGTCCGGGACGAAGAGCTCCGGCGCCACCGGTGCTATCTCGCGCTGGTCAGGGTTCATGCGCGGCGCCTTCGACGTCGATGTCGCCCCAGCGGCGGCGGTGCTCGGTACTTAGCGCGGCGAATGTCTCGCGGTACTTCGGTGTGGTGACGCCGTAGACGGTCAGCACGTAGGCGTCCTCGTGGTTGTCGGAGTAGTAGCGTGGGCGCAGGCCCACCTTCTGGAAGCCGTACTTGCCGTACAGGCCCAATGCCGCCTCGTTCGAGACGCGGCACTCCAGCGTCACCATCGACTGGCCGCGGCGCTGCGCCAGTTCCATCGCCGAAATGAGCAGCAGTTCGCCGATCCCCTCGCGACGGTAGGAGTCTCTGACCGCAAACGTCACGATATGGGCCTCGTCCGGCAGCAGCCAGACGCCGATGAAGCCGGCGATCAGCTCCGGTCGCTGCTCGGGCGGCGGCAGCGGCTGAGGCTCATCCGTGTGCAGGATCTGGCGGAGCTCCTCCAGGAGACGCCCGAAGGGCCCCTGCTGCGGGCTCGCCGGCTCCGCCTCGGAGGGCGGCGCCGGTGGTTCGATCTCCGGGCGGCGCTCCACCAGCACGGTGTAGTGGGCCAGGCGGTTCTGCTGGAGCTCGCGCTTGAACGCCGTGGGAGGCCACATCGAGGGGAAGGACTGCTGTTCCACCTCCATCACCTGCTGGATGTCCGCCAGCCGCATCGGCCGCATCGTGTATCTCGTTGCGATTCGCACGGGGATATTATCGAAGGAAACGGCAAACGAGGACAAGGACGGCCGGGAAAGGGTCAAATTCCCGCCTCGTGAGGCTGCCTCCGTTCCTTTACGTGCGCGTTAAGGTTCGGCTAGAATCGAAGCAGTGAACGCCGTCGGCTCTCGTGGACGGGCGTGGGTTCACGTGAGGGTTTCGTGTACGCGCTAAGACTTCTCAGCTTCATCGGCCCCTACAAGCGCCGGGTGGCGTTCGCCGCACTCTGCGTATTCTCCTCCGGCGCGACCGTGCTGGCGATGCCCCAGCTCATTCGCTGGGCGATCGACTACGGGCTGGGCATCGAAAAACAAGGCGACCAACTTGTCGCCACGGGCGAGCGTGAGCTGCTCGTGTTCGCCGCACTCGCTATTGTCGGCGCGGCCGTCGCGCGCGGCGTCTTCGCGTTCGGCCAGACTTACCTGGGGGAGTGGCTGAGCCAGCGCGTGGCCTACGACATCCGCAACAAGATCTACGACCGGCTGCAGCGCCTCTCATACGCCTACCACGATGAGCAGCAGACTGGAGCGCTGATGTCGCGGGCGACTCAGGACGTAGAGGCGGCGCGCTGGTTCATCGCGATGGGCATCCTGCGCGGCGTCTACATCGTCGCGCTGCTCCTGGCCGTGCTCGTGCTGATGCTGTTCATGAGCTGGAAGCTGGCGCTGGTGAGCTGGGTGTTCCTCCCGATCATCGCCTGGCGCTCCACCGTGATGGCGCTGGCGCTTCGCCCCATCTGGACGCAGGTCCAGGAGGGGCTCGCGCGTCTGGCCACCGTGCTCCAGGAGGCGCTCACAGGCGCGAGGGTGGTGAAGGCGTTCGGGCGCGAGGAGCACGAGGGCGAGAAGTTCCGGCGCGAGGCGGAAGCCTTGTTCCAGCACTCGTACGCCTCCGGCCGCATCCAGGCGGTCAATTCACCGGCGCTGACCGGCCTCTGGCTGGGGGCGACCGCCCTCACACTCTGGTTCGGTGGCCGCGAGGTGGCGAACGGCAACCTGGAGATCGGCGAGCTGACGTCGTTCCTGCTCTACCTGACCATACTCCAGATGCCCGTCCGCGCTCTGGGCTTTATCATCATGATCGTCTCGCGCGCCAACGCCGCTGGCCAGCGCATATTCGAGATCCTTGATGCGGAGTCCGCGGTCAAGGAGAAGTCCACGGCCACGGCGCTGAGCGACCCGTTGGGCCACGTGCGCTTTGAGGGCGTCTCGTTCCACTACGACGCCATCAGCCCGGTCCTTTCGAGCATCGATATCGACGCGAAGCCGGGCCAGGTCGTCGCGCTCATGGGCCCCACCGGCAGCGGCAAGACGACGGTCGTCAACCTGATGCCGCGCTTCTACGACGTCACCGGCGGTCGCATCACCATCGATGGGACCGACATCCGCGACTTGACGCTGGCCTCGCTGCGCAGCGCGATCGGCACCGTTCAGCAGGACGTCTTCCTGTTTTCCGCCACCGTCCGGGAGAACATCGCGTATGGGGTCGTGAGCGCGACCAACGAGGAGATCGAGCAAGCGGCGAAGGCGGCGCGCATCCACGACTTCATCGAGTCGTTGCCGGACGGCTACGATACCTGGGTCGGCGAGCGCGGCATCACGCTTTCCGGCGGCCAGAAGCAGCGCGTCGCAATC
The DNA here is from genome assembly GCA_964558415.1 of uncultured Dehalococcoidia bacterium. GTDB lineage: Bacteria > Chloroflexota > Dehalococcoidia > SM23-28-2 > RBG-16-64-32 > CAZLDI01. The sequence goes on along the minus strand of CAZLDI010000001.1, from coordinate 221,691 downwards.
GCGCGGACGCTGCTGATGGACCCGCGCATCCTGATCCTGGACGACTCCACTTCCAGCGTGGACACGCAGACTGAGTACGAGATTCAGCAGTCGCTGGCGCGGGTAATGCGTGGCCGCACGACGTTCGTCATCGCGCAACGGCTGCGCACGGTGAAGATGGCGGACCAGATCCTGGTGCTGCAGGACGGCAGTGTCGTCGAGCGGGGCAAACACGAAGAGCTCCTGCGCCGCAACGGCATCTACCGCCAGATCTACGACCTGGAGCTGCGCGACCAGGAGGAAGCGCTCTCGCAGGCGGCAGCTGGGGACGGCGCCGAGGCGCGCGTCCCGGCCGCGGCGGCGGGGAGCTAGTATGGGACTCTGGGGCGGACACGGCGCGGGTGGGTGGAGCAACACCGGGCATCCCGGCATGCAGCGCCCCAGCGCGCTGAAGCGCAGCTACGACGGCTGGGACGACGACGAGCTCGGGCGCGTCTACGACCCCGCCGTGATGCGGCGCCTATTCCCCTATCTCCGCCCGTATAAGCGTCAGGCGGCACTCGCTACCGCGGGCATGCTCGTCGCCGCCGCGGCGTCCAACATCCAGCCGTTCCTGATCGGACTCGCGATCGACGAATACATCCCCACCGGCGATACCGGCGGCGTCGCGCTCCTCGGCGTGGCGCTCGTGGCGATGGCCCTCGTCAGCTGGGGCGCGCAGTACGTGCAGCAGCTGCTCACCGCCTTCATCGGCCACCGGATTCTGCTTACCCTACGCATGCAGATGTTCAACCACATCCAGAAGCTGTCACTCAGCTTCCTGGATCGGAACGAGGTCGGGCGCGTGATGTCCCGCGTCCAGAACGACGTCACGGTGCTCCAGGAGTTGCTGACTACCGGCCTGCTAACGATCCTCGCTGACTTCGCCGGGCTGGGGCTCGTGATCTTCTTCCTGACCTATCAGGACGTGCAGCTCTCGCTGGTAACCTTCTCCGTCGTGCCGGTGCTGATCGCCATTATGGTGTTCTGGCAGTCGCGCGCGCGTCGTGCTTTCGTGCGCGTCCGCCAGGCGATAGCAGTGGTCAACGCTAACCTCCAGGAGAACGTCTCCGGCGTCCGCGTCATCCAGAGCCTTTCGCGCGAGAACGAGAACAGCCGCCGCTTCGACCGCGTGAACAGCGAGAACTTAAGCGCCAACGTCGAGGCGGGCCGGATCACCGCTGCTGTCATGCCGGCGGTCGAAGTGCTCGTATCCGTCGCGACAGCGCTGGTGATCATCTTCGGCGGCTTCCGCGTGTTGGACGGGTCGCTCACAGTCGGCGTCGTGATCGCCTTCACCCTCTACGTGCAGCGCTTCTTCGATCCCGTGCGCGACCTGGTACTCCAGTACACGCAGCTCCAGCGCGCCATGGCGGGCGGCCAGCGCATCTTTGAGGTGCTGGACACGAAGCCGGAGATAGTCGACGCAACCGACGCCGTGGAGTTGCCGGACGTGCGAGGCGAGGTGACGTTCGAGAACGTGTCCTTCGAGTACGTCCCGGATGTCAGGGTGCTGCACGCTATCAACCTCCACGTAAAGGCCGGCGAGACGATCGCCATCGTAGGCCCCACCGGCGCCGGGAAGAGCACCCTCACGTCGCTGGTCTCCCGCTTCTACGACGTGACCGAGGGCCGAGTTCTTATCGATGGACACGACGTCCGCCACATCCAGCGGCATTCGCTGGCGCGCCGGCTAGGCATCGTGCTCCAGGACCCCTTCCTCTTCTCGGGCACCGTGGCTGACAACGTGCGTTACGGTCGCCTGGAGGCCACAGACGACGAGATCGTAGAAGCCGCGAAGACCGTGGGCGCGCACGACTTTATCAAGCGCCTCCCGCAGGGCTACGACACCCCGCTGCACGAGCGCGGCCAGAACCTATCACTCGGCCAGCGACAGCTCATCGCCTTCGCCCGCGCCGTCATCGCGGACCCGCGCATCCTGATCCTGGACGAGGCGACGGCGAACGTGGACACGCGGACGGAGGTTGTGATCCAGCGCGCTCTCAAACGACTGCTCAAGGGCCGCACATCGTTCGTCATCGCGCACCGCCTGTCGACCATCCGCGGGGCCGACCGCGTTGTCGCGCTGGAAGGCGGTCGCATCGTCGAGGCCGGGACGCACGCGGAGCTCCTGGCCCACGACGGCCTGTACGCGCGGCTGTACCGCATGACGTACGAGCAGTCACCGGAGCAAGACCGGCGGCAGCCTCAAGGTGCGGGCCAAACAGAACCGCAACCCGCGTAGGGCGTCCATTCAGGGACGCTCACACTGATAGATTGAACGTTTCGCCGGGCGCCGTGCAGAGGTGTGACACTTTCCCCTTGAAACCTCCCCGGACATGGTGCAGTCTGTCGCCGACGGATAGTTAACGCGGCGACCAGTGCCCTGTCTCCCGCCCCAGGAGTCCTTGTGGGGACCGGCTCGCTGAGTGCCTCAAGACGGTCGTTGACCGATCCGTAGTGTCCCGATGGCTGGAAGCCGGCCTCGTGACTGAAGAACGGCTCGGCGAGATGGGCGCCAGGGTGGTGACCCAAGTGGTTGGAATGATCAAAGTGAAACCGATCGACGCGGGGCACTAGAAGTTCTGACAGACGGCTGCCTTCATCTGCTAAACTATCCTACACTCGCGTTAGAGAGACGAATGCAGCAACAGGCAGACCGCGCCCACGATAACCTGAGGCGGCTCCAGATTGAGGTCCAGCCCGTCAACAAGCAGGACCCGAAGCTGCGCGTCCATAACTGGGACGAGGCCTTCCTCGGCTACGATATCGAGACCGCGATCATCGAGGCGGAGCGCTGCATCCACTGTCCAACGGCCCCCTGCCAGGACGCCTGCCCGACCGGTAACGACATCCCGGCCGCGCTGATCCTCCTGGAAGAGGGGGACGTCTACGGCGCCGCCGCCAAGTTCCGCGAGACCAGCAACCTGCCGGAGATGTGCGGACGCCTGTGTCCGCAGGAATCGCTATGTGAGGGCGCCTGCGTCGTCGGCTTCGCCATCCGCGCGGGGCCGTACGGCAAGCAGCCGCCCGTGGCCATCGGCAAGCTGGAGGCGTTCATTTCGGACTTCGAGCGCCGTAACGGCGGCGTGCCGCAGCCGGTTCTCGCGCCGCCCACAGGCAAGCGGGTCGCGGTCATCGGCTCGGGTCCCGCTGGGCTGGCTGTTGCGGAGGAGTTGACGAAGCAGGGGCACAGTTGCACCGTTTACGAATCCTGGCCGGTGCCGGGTGGCATCCTGCTCTATGGAATCCCCAACTTCAAGATGCGTAAGGAGATCCTCCAGGACAAGCTGGAGTTCCTCGGCCGTATGGGGATCGAGTTCGTCTGCAACACCGTCATCGGCAGAGACGTCACGATCGACCAACTTTTCGAGCAAGGGTTCCACGCCGTCTTCCTGGGCACCGGCGCCCCTGTGGGCGGCCAGATGCGCATCCCCGGGGAAGAGCTGGGCAGCATCTACCAGGCCACAGAGTTCCTAGTGCGCGGCAACCTGGAGCCTGAGCAACTGCCAGAGAACATGCGAGAGCCGCTGGACTGCGAAGATAAAGACGTGCTGGTCGTCGGCGGTGGAGACACCTCGATGGACTGCGTCCGCACCGCTGTGCGCCTGGGCGCGAAGTCCGTCACCTGCATGTACCGCCGGACAGAGGCGGAGCAGAAGGGCCGCGAAGAGGAGCGCCGTCATGCGCGTGAAGAGGGCGTGCAGTTCATGTACCTGACAACGCCCGTGCGCTTCACCGGCGAGAACGGCGCTGTCCGCGCGGCCGAGTGCGAGCGTATGCAGCTAGGCACACCGGACGAATCAGGGCGCCGTCGCCCGGAGCGCATCCCGGGCTCCGAGTTCACGCACCCGGCGGACATCGTCGTCCTCGCGATCGGCTACAGTCCGGACGAAGAACTGGAGAAGACTACGCCGGGCCTGCGCACCACCGCCTGGAAGACCGTTCGTGTGGACGAGGACTTCGCGACGACGCGGCCCGGCGTGTTCGCGGGCGGCGACAACGTCAACGGCGCGGACCTCGTCGTCACGGCGATGGCAGACGGCCGCCGCGCGTCAATCGCAATACACAACTATTTGGGCAGCCTAGGCTGATTTGCCATCGCCCCGGCCAAACTGCCCTCAGGCATCCATCAACAACAGGCGATTAAGGCGTTCGAGCGAGCCGGTGGTCAGATACGAAAGGCTAAACGCGGACATCGCATACTGAGGATGCCGAACGGCATGCTCGTCTTGCTGCCGTCTGGTATCCTGAAGAAGGGTTTGCTCGAGCGCCAGATCAAGGTCGCTGGACTAACGGTCGAGGATTTCTTGAGCCACCTGTGAGATTCGAAATGAGAACCTATCACCTGAACGTATTCGAAGCTGAAGAGGGTGGCTTCTGGGCCGATGTTGCTGAGCTGCCGGGATGCGTCGCGCAAGGGGAAAGTTTGGATCAGCTCATGCAGAACTCGCGTGACGCAATCGCCGTGTTTCTCGAAGCGCTGGCTGAGGAAGGTGAGGAGCCGACCAAGGACCGATTCCTCGCGCATTTCGAGGTCGCTGCTTCAGCCTGACGGACCCACCAGCCGCGCCATATCTCCGGAGAACGCCCATGACAACCGCCATCGTTAACGCCACGATCATCGACGGGACGGGCCGGGATCCCGTTCCGAACGCCTCGATCATCATCGAGGAAGCGCGGATCACCCGTGTTGGCGCCGGATTCGAGCCGCCGCGCGACGCAGAGATCATCGACGCCGCCGGGCGCACGGTCATGCCCGGTATGATCGACTGCCATGTGCACCTCTATGGGAAGGTGGCCGGTCTGCAGGAGCGCCAGCGGCTGCCGGCCAGCGTCCAACTCTTCCACGGCGCGAAAAACGCAAGGCGAACGCTCGACTCCGGGTTCACGTCCGTGCGTGATGCAGGGGGCTCTCCCGCAGGCTTCAAGATGGCTATCGAGGAAGGGCTGATACCGGGGCCGCGCATGCGGATCGCGATTACGCACTTCTCGCAGACCGGCGGCCACGGCGACGGAACACTGCCGTCCGGGGTCAGGTTGGACGTCCGCGGCAGCGGCGCGGAATGGCCCGATAACCTCGTGGACGGGGTCGATCAGGTGCGCAAGGGCGTGCGCCTGGTGATGAGGGCCGGCGCGGACTTCGTTAAGGTCTCCACCACAGGCGGCGTAATGTCACCGACGGACGAGCCGGGCCATACCGCGTTCACTCCGGAGGAGATCGCGGCGTTCGTCGACGAGGCCGCCGCGAAGGGCAAGACGGTGATGGCCCATGCGCAGGGTACGCAGGGGATCAAGAACGCTGTCTTCGCCGGTGTGGAATCGATCGAGCATTGCATCTATCCGGACGATGAGACGCTGGACGAGATGAAGCGGCGCGGTACTTTCATGGTCCCCACGCTGGTGGCGCCGGTCTGGGTGCTGCGTTACGCCGAAAGCGCGCCGGACAGCCTCCACCCACAATCCATCCACAAAGCGAACGAAGTCGTCGACGCACACCAGGACGCGTTCCGGCGGGCGCTGGACGCCGGTGTGCGCATCGCCTTCGGCACAGACCAGGGCGTGGGCCCGCACGGGCGTAACGCCGAGGAGCTGGAGCTGATGGTGAAGGCCGGTATGACGCCGATGCAGGCCATCGTCTCGGTAACGAAGACCGCCAGCGAGTGCATCCACATGGCAGACGAGGTTGGGACGCTCGAGCCCGGCAAGCTCGCCGACATCCTGGTCGTGGACGGCGACCCACTCGCAGACATCCGCACGCTGCGCGACCGGGAATCGCTGCTGCTGATCATGAAGGGCGGGCAGCCGCACAAGAACACGCTTGAGACGCGCGCGGGCGTGGCGGTCTGAAGGAGAACGTAATCATGAGCTACGCAGAGCCTCGCCTGGAGCACATCTACGACATGCACGCGGACCTGGAGCCGCCGCAGGCCGTCGGCCAGACGCCCAGCGGCAACCGCCAGGTGTTCGTCGTCAAGGGCGGCACCGTCGAAGGCCCGCGCATCAAGGGAGAGATTCTGCCCGGCGGCGGCGACTGGGCGACGCTGCGCCCGGACGGCGCGGTCCAGTTGGACGTGCGCGCGACGCTGAAGACAGATGACGGAGCGCTGGTGTACTCCCACTACAGCGGGCTCATCATCGCGACGATGCAGGTGCTGGGGCGCATCTACGGCGGCGAGGACGTCTCCCTGGACGAGTACTACTTCTACACCAACCCGCTGTTCCAGACGGGCGCGGAGAAGTACGCCTGGCTCAACCAGGTCGTCGCTGTCGGCCGCGGGCGGGTTATACCGAACGGCGTGGAGTATCGCGTCTGGGCACTGCGCTAAGGCGTTAGCCCGGACACATTTCGCTCCTCTACGCCGGCAGGGCCAGCCCCGGTATCGCGAGCGGCTGCGGCGGGCGGATCATGATCTCGTTGACGTGCACCGTCTCCGGTAGCGTGACAGCGAACAGCACCGCCTCCGCGACATCCTCTGAGCGCATCACGAAGTTCTTCGCCACTGCTGTCACGCGGTCGAAAACCTCCTGCGGCACGTGCCCGCCGGGCGTGAACCCCATCTCCTCCGGGTTCATCCCGAACATCCTCACAATGCCGAACAGCTGCTCCTGGGGCATCGAGCGGATCAGGTTGGTGGCGGCTGCACCGGGCATGATGGCCGTCATGCGGATGCCCTTCCCCTGGAGGGCCAGGCGCAGGCTCTCGGTCAGCGCGCCCGCCGCGTGCTTAGAAGCCGCGTACATCGGCCCGTCCGGCTCGGCGTAGCGCGCCGCGACGCTGGTGATGTTGACGATGTGCCCGCCCTTGCCCTTCATCACGCGGTACGCCTCGCGGCAGCCCAGAGCCAGGCCCAACACGTTTACCTCCAGAGTCTCGCGCCACTTCTCCAGCTCGCCCTCCAGCACGTTGTCGAACGGGTTGACGCCTGCGTTGTTTACCATGATGTCCAGCTTCCCGAACTGCGAGACCGCGGCGTCCACGAGGTCACGGACGTCCTTCTCCACACGCACGTCCCCCTGGACGACGGTGGCGCGGCCGCTGTTGGACGAGATCTCGTTCGCGGCCTCCTCCATCGGCGCCATCGTGCGCCCGCCCAGCACGACCGAGGCGCTCTCGCGCCCCAGCGCCTTCGCGATCGCCAGGCCGATGCCCGAGCTTGCGCCCGTGACGACGGCTACCTTGTCCGCTAGCTTGCCCATGATCTTCCTCCTTCTGATGATTGCTGACTACGGTTGCTTTTCTGCGCAAGACGCTGACGGCTTCTGGCAATCGCTCCGTTCTGGCGGCGAACCAGCAGCGAACTGGACTGCATTGGGCGGGCCTAGTCCTCCCCGAAGAAGCGGCGGCGGGACGCCTCGTCGGCGGGGTGCGCTTCAGGGCCGCCGAGGAAGCAATCGTTGAGCCTCATCGGGTCCTGCGCGACCAGGGGGAAGACCCGGTTGCGGACGGCGTCCGCCTCCTGGCCCGTCTCGAAGAACAGGTCCGTGAACCACTGTTCGACTGTGCGAACGGTGCCCCAATAGCGGGCATGCTCCGCGGCGTAGGCGTCGCCAGCGCGGCTCCAGTCGTCATCCGCGAGGAGGGCATCGCGCAGGGCGCGCGCGCCGCGCACGGTTAGCGAAAGACCCTGCCCCCAGGTGGGGTCGCTCGTGCAGGCCGCGTCGCCAATCAGCGCGACGCCGTCTTTGTACGGATGCTCCACCCACTCATAGAGCCCGGGGAAAGTGGCCAGTGGTCCGGCCGGCTTGGCGCCTTCGAAGTACGCGGCGGGCAGACCGGTCTTGACGCACTCTTCCACAAACCGGGGCACGTCGTTGTCGCCCTGGAGGCGAACACCTTCGTCTACGCGGTTTATGAAGTAGGCGCGGGCGCGGCTCTGCCCCTGGGGAAACACGACTACCATGCGCTGCATGAAGGGGTTGCCGAGGAGGATCGAGCGGTCATCGGGAGCCCGCATCTCCTCAAAGAGGATGCCGCCGATCTGATTTCGCTCCTGTATGTGTGAGACGTCGAATCCTGCCCACTTGCGAACGAGCGAACCGCGGCCGTCCACGCCGACGATCAGGCGGCAGCTCAGCGATTCCTCGCCGCCGTTGGATCCGACAGTGACTTTCGGCTGTTTTCCGGTCTGAATCGCCCGCACACGGACGCCTCTCCGGACGGTGGCGCCGGCCCGTTCGGCGGCCTGGATAAGCGCCTCCTGGATCGCCGGGTGGTAGAAGTTCATCCCCTTGCAGCCACCGGGTGTTGTCTCCGCCAGGTCACGAACATCGATAGAGGCCGGCCCGATCCACGTGTCCCAGAATTGCGGGTGGTATCCGCCGCTGGCCATGATCAGGTCGTAGATGCCCAGATCCTTTGTATCCACGACCCCCCACGGCGTCATCGCCTCGCCGCGCACGCGGTCCTTGAACTGTGTCTCGCGCTCTACCACGAGCGCCCTGTAGCCTCGTTCAGCCATCGCCTTCGCGAGCGCCGCGCCGCCCAGCCCGCCGCCCACTGTGATGATGTCGTAGTCAGTTGTCATCGCTTCTCCTGTCTCATCTCTCAGAACAGCGCGATCGGGTTCACCGGCGAGCCGGTGCCGCCGACGAACGGCAGTGGTGCAAACGTGAGCATGAACTCGTATCTTCCTTCCTCCGCGCACGCTTCCGCAAGCGGCTGCAGCAGCGCGTTGTCAACCAGCGCGATGCCGTAGGCGAAGATCGCACCGTGCACCGTCCAGGGGACGCCGTATTCGTCGGGCCGGGCGTCCATCAGGTCCCACGCCAGCACCGCGACGTCGTTGTCGCGCAGGAAGGGCAGGCACGAAGCGTGCAGCCCCGGGCTCGGCGGCTGGTAGCCGCTCCAGCGCGGGTTCGCCGCCTGCCAGGCCTCGCGACCGCTGTAGACGCAGACGGCGTCGCCCGGCGCCAGCGTCAGGCCCTCTGCCTTCGCAATCTCTTCCAGCTCCCGGCCGTGCACGGGCCTCTCGAGCGTGACGCTGGGCTCACCGCGGTGCTTCGGCACGTCCAGCAGGACGCCGCGAGTCGTGATCCCGTCTCGCCAGTGCTGGATGCCGGCGAAGCGCGCGCCGTCCATCGTGATCTCCAACTGAGGGTCGCGGCCGTTCCACATCCCGTGTTCATCCCAGACGTGGCAGAGCGCGTCCACGTGCGTGGTGACGTGCCCGTGGTAGACGAGGCCGTAGTAGTCCAGCGCCGCGCCGCCCCCGCCTTCGCGCTCGATCTTGCGCATCCAGTGCTGCGCCGGATTCGGGTTGCCGCGGCCGGGCGTTGTCGGCACATCCCGAGACAACGATACCGACCGTCCGCTGCGCACCAGCGCCGCAGCAGCCGCGCGCTTCTGCGGCGTGATCAGGTTGATCGCGCCGCGCTCGTCGGCTTCGCCCCAGCGCCCCCAGTTGCGCCGTTCCTTCAGATAGGACCGCACCTCGTCGCGGGAGGGCGATGTTTCGGTTGTCATGGCGCCTCCTTCCAATTCACCTCATACACCCGCACCGGCTCCTCGAACCCCTTGAGAGCCTGCTCGCCCCGGTGTGCGAACAGGAACCCCTTGCCCGCCACGAGTTGACGGACGACGTCCGAGACCAGGATCTCCCCTCCCTTGGCCTGCCCCGCGATGCGCGCCGCCAGGTTCACCGCCGTCCCGAACAGGTCAGCTCGCCCGTCTGGGCCGTCCTCGGCCACGGGTTCACCGGCGTTCAGGCCGATGCGGACACGGACGTGGGAGATGCTAGATGACAGTTGCGAGTTGACAGGGTCGAGCGCCTTCTGGATGGCGACGGCGCACTCTAGCGCTTTCGTGGCGGAGGCGAACGATGCCATGAAGCCGTCGCCCAGCGTCTTCACCTCGCTGCCGCCGTGCGCCTTCAGCGCCTCGCGGGTGATGCGCTCGTGCTCGCGCAGTACCTCCCTTGCCTTGGCGTCGCCCAGGCGCTCCGTGAGGGCTGTGGAGCCTTCGACATCGGTGAACAGGATGGTGTGGAAGGCGGCTGGGGCGACAGGTACAGTGGCCCCAGCGGTTTGGGTGCTTACTTGCAGGAACTGGCTCACAGCCGCTGCGAAATCGTCGGTTGTCATAAGGCGCGCGTCATGGATCGACGACGCTATTTTCTTCGCCCACTCAGGCATCGCGGGGGGCACCCATCGCGGAAGTGATGTGCTCAGGAGAACGAGAGTCGGCGCGCTCACCGCTTCCAGGAGTCTCGTCACGTCGATCTCGTCGAACGCCTCCTCCATCTCCAACCACGCTCGCGATGTTATCCCCGAGCGGAGCGCGTCGGCGTATTGGTTCGCCATTTCGCTGTCGGTAAACCCAAATCCCAGGTGCGCGATGTTCAGGGAGATCAGTTCCCATTGCTCTTCGGCAAGCGGCCGCATCGCCTTCAAGATCAGCTGTCCCGGAGATAGATCCTCGTCGGCGGCCGAGGTCTGGGGATCTCTGAGAATCAGGTGTGAAACGCGCTCCGGCCGGCGGGCTGCATAGGCGATCGCGGCTTGCGCGCCGGTAAGGTGGCCGATCAACGCAAAGCGTTCCAAGCCCAGGCGGTCGACAACCGCTTCAAGGTCGAAGAGCAGCGTCTCAAGCGAAAAGTCCCGGGCGTTGCGGTCGGAGGAACCGGTCCCGCGCCCGTCCCATCGGATAACCCGGAATCCTGCGGCCGTCAGCAGATCGACGTTTTGACGGGAGAGCGGCAAATGGGAGTAGTAGTGCACTCCCATGCCAGAGATGCCAGCAGCGTAAACTAGTGGCGGCCCATCGCCGAACACCGAGTAGGCGATGCTCACGCCATCGCTGGTCTTGGCGTACTGGATGCGCGGCTCCATCAGTCGCCCCACCGCACTTCCCACACTCGCACGGGGTCCTCGAAGCCCTTGAGGGCGTGTTCGCCGCGGTCGTTGAACAGAAACCCTTTGCCTGCCACCAGCTGCCGCACGACGTCGGAGACCAGGATTTCGCCCGGCGCCGCTTTGTCCCTGATGCGCGCGGCGAGGTCGACGGCGGTGCCGAACAGGTCTCGCTCCTCGGCGATCGGCTCGCCGGCGTTGAGGCCGATGCGGACGCGGATTGGTTCCGACGTTGTCCGCTCGCCCGCGGCGGAAGTCCTGTCCGTCGTTGAGGAGCGGCCGGCGATGAGGGCGCCCGCAAACGCCTTCTGCATCGCGACGGCACAGGCGACGGCCCCGGACGCAGAAGCGAAGGAAGCCATAATGCCGTCGCCGGTGTGCTTGGTCTCGGTTCCTCCGTGGGCTTCAAGCGCCTCGCGCACGATCTCATTGTGCGCCCGGCGCACCTTTTGCGTGCTGGCGTCGCCCAGTCGTTGACCCATGGCGGTTGACCCCGCCATGTCGGTGAAGAGGATCGTCCGGAATGCGCCGGCGCCGGGCACCTCATCCCGGGTTCTGGTGCGCGCCGCCGGGCGCCGCGCTCTGTGCGCCGAACGCTGCTCGCCTCCGGTTTCCGCGATGAAGGCCTCTATTGCGTCCACGATCGGCGCTGTCTCACCGTACTGCGCGAAGGGCTCGCTGTCGGGAAGCAGCACCAGCCGTGAGCCGGGGATGCGTTTGGCGAGTTTCCGCGATAGCTCCAGGGGCACCCAGGTGGCATCGTGACGGTGCATGATGAGTGTCGGCACCGCCAGGTCCCGGACCAGATCGGTGACGTCGAACGATGTGATGCCGTCGAGCGCGAGCTGAAAGTCTGCTGGCCCGATAGATTCGCGTATATAGCGAGCAAACTGCCGCGCCTTTGCCCCTTGCTCCCATCCGAAGACGGCGTGAGCGAACGTCTCCGTATACATCTGCCAGTCCTTGGGCACCATCGCACGCGTGGCCTGCACGTGCGGCCGCCTGGCGTAGTCGGCGACACGGGCGTACGTCGTCCAGAGGACCAGTTGCGAGACACGGTCGGGGTGGCGATGGGCGTAGGCAATCGCGGGCGGGCCGCAATGGAACTGCGCGAAGAGAACGAAGCGATCGGCGCCGAGCGCGTCCACCACGGCCTCGAGGTCCAGCTCAAGCTCCTCCAGCGAGTAGCTCTTCAGCCCGCGGTCGGAGAGGCCGGCTCCCCTGCCGTCGTAACGCACGAGCTGCCAACGGGACGAGAGCAGTTCGTACCACTCGCGGTACTCGGGCATCCGCCACTCCATGGCAAGGTGGCCTACCGGCGGGTTCGGAGTGTAGATGAGCGGCGTGCCCTTCCCGGCGACGCAGTAGGCGAGGTTAACGCCATCGCTCGTCATCGTATATTGAATGCGCGGCTCCATCAGTCGCTCCACCGCACTTCCCACACTCGGACGGGGTCTTCGAAGCCCTTGAGGGCGTGTTCGCCACGGTCGTTGAACAAGAACCCCTTGCCGGCGACGAGCTGCCGCACCACGTCCGAGACCAGGATCTGCCCGCCCTGCGCCTCCGCCGCGATGCGCGCCGCCATGTTCACCGCCGTCCCGAAGAGGTCAGCTCGCCCGTCCGGGCCGTCCTCGGCGACGGGTTCGCCGGCGTTGAGGCCGATACGGACGCGGATCGGGGCGTCATTCTCCGCTCGTCCTACGAGTGCCTCAGGACGAGCGGGAAGGGGCGTGGTTGGCTCAGCGAATGCCTTCTGTATCGCCACCGCGCACTCCAGCGCCTTCGTGGCCGAGCCGAAGGAGGCCATGAAACCGTCACCCATCGTCTTCACCTCGCTGCCGCCGTGCGCCTTCAGCGCCTCGCGGGTGATGCGCTCGTGCTCGCGCAGCACCTCGCGCGCCTTCGCGTCGCCGAGGCGTTCGGTGAGGGCGGTGGAGCCTTCGACATCGGTGAAGAGGATGGTCTGGAGGCCGACTGAAGGCGTCGCAAGCGCTCTCGCCTCCTTCGGTGTCGGCTCAGCGCCTTCGCGCAGGAAGGCATCTATAACCGGCACCGGCTCCGCGGTGGACACGAGGCGCGCGTTGGGGATACGCGATGCCAGCACACGCAGAAGGTCGACGTTCGAGATAGCGTTCGAGGCATCGTGTAATACGAGCGTCGGCATAGTCAGTGCGGACAAGAGATCGGTTACGTCGACCTTCTCGGCAGCGTCCCTGTAGGACAAGAAGGCGCTGGCGGACATACCGGCGCGCATCGCTGCGGCGATTCTGCGCGCGGCTTCGCTGTCGCTGAATCCGAGTACGGCGTTCGCCAGCGCCAGAGTGTAGTATTCCCATTGCTCCTCTGCCATGGCGTCCGCGGCCCGGGCCGCTCGCAACGCAGGTATGACCTGGAAGTAATCGGCCCCTCTTCCGTATGTGGCTGACAGAACGAGATGTGATACGCGGTCCGCGTGTCTGGCTGCGTAGGCAATTGCTGTCGGCCCGGCGTCCAACGCGCCGTTGAGCGCGAAACGGTCTACGGCGGTTCGAGCGATGACCGCTTCTAGGTCGCGGAGGCGTGCATCTAGAGAATAGTCCGTGTTGGCGCGCTCCGAAGCCCCCATGCCGCGACCGTCGTACCTGATGAGGCGCCAGCCCCGCCCAATCAATGGCTCAATCCACTGTCCGAGGATACCGCCGACCAGACCTGGCGACGAGTACAGATGAACGTCTCCGAAGGCGCCGCCTGCGTACACGATGGGCCGCCCCTCGCCCATCACCGCGTAAGCGACGCTAACGCCGTCGCTGGTCTTCGCGTACTGGATGCGCGGCTCCATCAGTCGCTCCACCGCACTTCCCACACTCGGACGGGGTCTTCGAAGCCCTTGAGGGCGTGTTCGCCGCGGTTGTTGAACAGGAACCCCTTGCCCGCCACCAGCTGTCGCACTACGTCCGAGGCCAGGATCTCGCCGCCCCGCGCCTGCGCCGCGATGCGCGCCGCCAGGTTCACCGCCGTCCCGAACAGGTCAGCTCGCCCGTCCGGGCCGTCCTCGGCGACGGGCTCGCCGGCGTTCAGGCCGATGCGGACACGGATTGGGGCGCCATGCTCCGCTCGTCCTACGAGTGCCTCAGGACGTCCTACGAGTGCCTCAGGATGAGCGGGAAGGGGCGTGGTTGGCTCAGCAAACGCCTTCTGTATCGCCACCGCGCATTCCAGCGCCTTCGTGGCTGACCCGAACGAGGCCATGAAGCCGTCGCCCAGCGTCTTTACCTCGCTGCCGCCGTGCGCCTTCAGCGCCTCGCGGGTGATGCGCTCGTGCTCGCGCAGGATGTCGCGCGCGGCGGCGTCGCCGAGGCGCTGGGTGAGGGCGGTGGAGCCTTCGACGTCTGTGAAGAAGATGGTGCGCAGGTCGGAGGGGGCCAGGGCTGCGGGCGTCTGAGCCTCGAGAGACGAGTCCTGCGACGAGACGCCGAGAAAAGCCTTGATGGCACGTAGGACCACGGTGTTGTCAGGAAAGGGGCCGGCTGGAGCCTCGATAGACACGATACGGGCGTTGGGTATGCCCGACGCGAGCTCCTGCGAAAGGATCAACGGAATAAGGGGGCCTTCCTGGTGAACCACCAGAGTCGGGGCCGACACATCCTTCAGGAGAGGCGTGAGATCTATATTCCTGGTCGCGTCTCGGAGCTTCAAGAGGCCGGCGGGTGTCATCGAGGCGCGCAGGAGCTCCGCGAAGCGCTCCGCTGCCTCGGGATCGGGGGGCCCCATTCGGTTGCTGATCGCGAGTGTCACGGAGTCCCACTGCTCCTCGGTAACCTCCTGAAGAGCGACAAAGAACCTCGCTGCAGGGCTCTCCTGGAAGAACCGCGGGCCACTGGCGTAAGCGTTGTTAAGAATGAGGGCAGAGACACGGTCGGGGTGGCGAGTGGCATATGTTATCGCGGCCTGACATCCTTGCAGATTCCCGAGAAGAGCGAAGCTGCCTGTCTGCGTACGGTCGATCACCGCCTCCAGGTCCCGCAGGCGCGCCTCAAGTGAGAAATCAAACGGCTCGCGTTGCGAAAGCCCGCTCCCCCTGCCGTCGTAACGCACGAGCGTAAAGTCCGCCGCCAGGGTCTCAAGGAACTGCCTCGTCCGGGGATCTCGCCAGGTCACAGACAGATGGCTGCCCCAGATCGGGCTGACCCAGACGGTGGGAGGGCCCCGGCCCGTCACGTCGTAGGCGATTCTCACGTCATCGCTGGTGGTGCAATAGCGGACTTCCGGTTCCATGACGGAGCCTATTCTACGGCACGCGCACGTTCGCTTATACTGCGGGCCATGCGGTACGTCATCTACGGCGCGGGGGCCATTGGCGGTTCCATCGGCGCGCGGCTGTTCCAGCACGGGCACAACGTTGTCCTGATCTGTCGCGGCGCGCACCTGGAGGCGGTGCAGCGGAACGGCCTCCGCTTCGTGACGCCGGGCGAAGACGGCGTGCTGCCGCTCGCAGCCGTCGCCCACCCTTCCGAAATCGACTTCAGCGCGGACGACGTAGTCCTCCTGACGATGAAGTCGCAGGACACGGGCGCTGCGCTGGACGACCTGCGCGCCGCCGCCGGCGACGTGCCGGTGGTCTGCGCGCAGAACGGCGTCGCCAACGAACGGATGGCCGCGCGCCGCATCGCGCGGGTCTACGGGATGCTGGTGGTGCTGGGCGGAACTCACCTGGAGCCCGGCGCTGTCCTGATGCACGCTACCACGGTGGGCGGCGTTCTGGACGCCGGCTGCTTCCCGGCAGGCGTCGATCCCCTGATCGAGCAGGTCTGCGCGGACCTGACGCACGCCGGGTTCAGTGCTAACGCCGTCCCGGACATCATGCTCTGGAAGCACACGAAGCTTATCCAGAACCTCGGCAACGTTATCCAGGCGCTCTGCGGCCCGGAAGCCGCCGCCGGCGACATCATCCGCGAGCTGCGCGCGGAAGCGATGGCCTGCTACGCAGCGGCAGGCATCGGCGCTCCCGCACTGCCGGAGTTGATGACGCGCGCTTCCGTCATCACGATGGGCCAGATCGCCGGCCAATCGCGCTGGGGAGGCTCCTCATGGCAGAGCCTGTCACGTGGCGCCGGCTCAATCGAGACGGACTACATCAACGGCGAGATCACTCTGCTCGGCGCGCTGCACGGCATCCCGACGCCGTGCAACCGGATGCTGCAGCGGCTCGCCGCGGAGGCGGCGGCCGCCAAACGCCCGCCGGGCGCCTACGCTGTGGAAGACCTGGTCGCCATGGCAGAGGGCGCGGAGGCGGCCAAGTAGGCGCCTTGTTCTAACGGGTATCTCGCCGCCATGGGCGAGAGAAAGAGAAATGCAATGCCTAGGAAGACCCCGGAAGAGATGTGGCGTGGGATCCTGACTGGCAAAATGCCTATCTTCCGGAGGCAGCGACACCTGCTCAGGCTGATCCCGTCGAGCCGTCGCTGCAGGAACTGTAACGCCCCATTCGCCGGCCTTGGCTCGCTGGCGATGCGCCTGATAGGCAAATGGCCCTATAACAAGAACCCACGTTTCTGCAACACCTGATTCTGGTACTGCCGCAAGCACCCGGGCGGTGCCGAGATCGAGCTGACCCTGCTCTTTGTAGACGTCCGCGGATCGACGACTATGGCGGAGAACATCAGCGCCACCGAATTCAGCGCCCTCATGAACCGCTTTTATGGCGCGGCCACCGACGTGCTGATCAAGACGGACGCGTTCATCGACAAGCTGATCGGCGATGAAGTGATGGCTGTCTATCTCCCGATGTTCGCCGGGAAAGAGCCCGCGCGGCTGGCAGTACAAGCGGCGCAGGAGTTGCTGGAGGTGACCGGTCACGGCGATCCTGAGGGCGCCTGGATACCCATCGGCGTCGGAGTTCACACCGGCATCGCTTTCTTCGGTACCGTGGCTGGCGCGGAAGGCACCGTCTCGGACTTCACCGCCCTGGGCGATGCCGTCAACATCGGCGCCCGGCTGGCGTCCAGGGCAGGCGCCGGTGAGGCCCTGATTAGCGATGCGGCCTGCGCCGCCAGCGGGGTCGATCTTGGGCATTGCGAGCAACGTCAACTGGAGCTGAAGGGCAAAAGCGAGCCTGTTGCCGTGCGCGTAGTCACGCAAGGCGGCCGATTACAAGCGTCCTAGATGCAGAAGCCGAAGGCGCCCTGGACTGCCAGGCAGACGGCGTACCCAACGGCGGCCAGCGCCACGAACATCAGCTGGAAGTGCCGCGCGCCGAGTGGGGGGCGCCACGACAAGGGCCAGTACTGTTCGTACCCCCTCGTCACCAAGTTAACGGTGTACTGCGGGAGCGCAAGCAGCGTCACGGCCGCCGCCAAGACTGCCACTCCAATGAGGATGCACTGCAACATCGGCTATGACTTGCGCCGCGATTCGACGTTAATGCGGACCAGGATGCCGTCGCACGCCACAGAGGGTAAGCGGCCCCCAACGCGAGCAACTAGCGAATAACAGGATTGGGCACGTCCTGGCCGGGCGGTACCGAACCCGTGGTCTGGTAACACTCGTCGTCGGCGCCGGGATCCCCGGCGTCGGGGCCGTGGTGCGCGGTCTCCAGGCCGAACCAAGCGTGGCCAATCGGCGCGGTGCCCGCCGGACCGTTGGAAAGGCAGGCGAGTCCGTTGATGAACGCGGGGTGGTTCTGGCCGTTGGCGATCACCTGCCCGCTGGGGAACACGGTGTGCGGGTGGGCCTCTACTCCGGCCGGCCCAGCGAGCAGCAGACCGGCTGCCAGGACGGGAATGAGAATGAACAACTTCTCCATAGATACCCCCCTATGAACGCCAATTATAGTCAAGTATTTCATCGCCGTCAAGGCGCCGATCTAGCATCGCCTTAACCCTTCTGAAGTTGCGCTACAGCACCGCCACCGCCTCGATCTCGACCAGCATCCACGGGTCGGCCAGCGCCGCCACGCCGACGAACGTCGACGCCGGGCGGATCTCCCCGAACGCCTCGCCGTGCGCGCGCGCAGCCTCGTCCAGCCGCGAGATGTCCGTCAGGTAGACGCGCGTTCGCACGACGTCCGAGAGCGATCCCCCTGCCTTCACCAGCGCCGTCTCTATGTTGCGGATCGCTTGCTTCGCCTGCGCGTAGACGTCACCTTCACCCATCGGCTGGCCGGCGTCGTCCCGGCCCACGGTTCCGGAAACGTACACGGTATCGCCGACACGCACTGCGCGCGAGAAACCGATGACGGGCTCGTACGGGGAGCCGGAGGAGATGCGTTGGCGTTCGGTCATGTGATCTCTCCTCGTCCTTCTAGGGCGTGAGGTCCACGATCAGCGCCGCATGGTCGCTGACCGCGTCTCGCCGCCGGTCACCGTTCCGTGATTCCGCCCATTCGTAGCGGGTGTCCAGCAGGCGGGGCAGCAGGCGCCGGTTCACGAACGCCTCGTCCAGCCGGAACCCGTTTCGTCCGTTGGGCGAATACCAGGTGTAGAATCGCGTGTCTCCGTGTAGATGGCGGAACCCGTCTCTCCAGCCGGCCCCCTCGAGCGCCGCGATCCAGCCGTCCTCGCGCTTGCCGAAGCAAGGGACCTCTTCGTCCAGGCCGATCCGCCCGCTGTTCGTATCGCCCATGATCAGCGCCGGGCCGCGCCGCCAGGATGCGACCGCCTTGACGATGGCCGCGTGAAACGTGTATTTGCGGCCGGAGTCGCGGTTGGGGACGTGCATCGCTCCCAGCGCGAAGGGCCGGGGTGCAGCCACCGCGACGAGGCACCAGCGCCCGCGATCGTCAGGAGCCGGGCGCAGGCGAATGCGCCGGAGCGGCCACGACGAAGCCACAAGCAGCCGGTTGGACGCGGGGAGGAGCGGATCGCTGGTTGAAGCCTGAAAGCCCATGCCCTGGCGACTCAACGTTTCGGCGAGCTGCCGCGAGGGCGTCGTAGCCCGAAATTCCGACAGCGCCACGACATCCGCCCGCCAGGCCTCTATCTGTTCCGCTATCGCCTCGATTCGTCGGCCGCCGCCGGCGCGGATGTTCCACGAGACGATGCGCATCGTGCTATCGGTTAGGCGGGTCATGTCCCGCGCCTCCTACCTGCCATAAGTGCCTGAGAGCTCCGCCAGGCCGATGACACGACCTGCCATCGCCTCCAGCAGGTCGTCTCGGGACGCGCCCGGTCCCAGGCCGGTCAACTCCGTCAGCGCATAGAGCTGGAATTCGTACTCGTGTGCCGGACCGCTGGGAGGACAGGGACCGCCGTATCCGATCTTTGCGAAGCTGTTGCGCCCGTGCGCGCCGCTGGCAGGCATCTCCGCCGGCTCGATACTCTCCGGCAGAGTGCGCGCGCTGGAAGGGATGTCGAAGATCACCCAGTGCGTGAATATACCTGCGGGCGCGTCCGGGTCGTTCATGATCAGCGCAAACGACTCTACGCCGTCGGGAACGTCGCTCCAGGTTAGGTCCGGAGAGATGTCGGCGCCGTCGCAGGTGAAGCGCGACGGGATGGGCTGACCGTCGTCGAAGGCGTCGCTGCGGAGTGAAAAGGCCACAGCCTCCGGCGTGGCTGCCCCCGACGGGGTCTCGGTTCTACCGCTGGCGGGCGTGTCCCCGTCCCCGCCACAGGCCGCGAGCAGGATGCCGCCGGCCAGGCAGATGGTCGCGAGGCCGCGGGCGGTCATTGTTCGAACAGCGCCTGCTGCGCGGTCTTCGGCGCTTCTATCCCCAGGTGCGCGTACGCGTGCCGCGTCGCCACGCGTCCGCGCGATGTACGCTGCAGGAAACCCACCTGCATCAGGTACGGCTCGTACACATCCATGATCGTGTCGGCTTCTTCTGATATCGAGGCCGCGATCGTCTCGATCCCCACCGGGCCGCCATCGTACTTCTCGATGATCGTGCGCAGCACCTTGTGGTCGACCTCGTCCAGCCCCAGGTCGTCCACGTCAAGCCGCGCCAGCGCCTCGTTCGCCACTTCCACCGTTATGCGCCCGTCCGCGCGGACTTGCGCGAAGTCCCGCACCCGCCGCAGCAGCCGGTTGGCCACGCGGGGTGTCCCGCGCGAGCGGCGCGCGATCTCCGCCGAGCCCTCCTCCTCGATCGGCAGCTTCAGGAGCGCCGCGTTACGCCGGATGATCGCCCCGATCGCGACGGCATCGTAGAAGTCCAGCCGGTAGACCGCGCCGAAGCGGTCGCGCAGCGGTGCGCTCAACATCGCGTAGCGCGTGGTCGCCCCAACGAGCGTGAAGTGCGGCACGGACAGCCGGACGCTGCGCGCCCCGGGCCCCTTGCCAAGCACGATGTCGAGCGCGAAGTCCTCCATCGCCGGGTATAGCACCTCTTCCGCCGCGCGCGGCAAGCGGTGGATTTCGTCGATGAACAGCACGTCGTTCTCCTGCAGGTTCGTCAGGATCGCCGCCAGGTCGCCCGCCCGCTCGATAGCGGGCCCCGAGGTGACGCGCACGGAGACGGACATCTCCGCGGCGATGATGTGGGCGAGGGTGGTCTTGCCGAGGCCGGGCGGGCCGTAGAAGAGCAGGTGGTCTAGCGGCTCCTTGCGCTTCTGCGCCGCGTCGATCGCGATCCCCAGGTTGTCCTTCAGCTTCTCCTGGCCGATGAACTCGTCGAGGCTGCGCGGGCGCAGCGTGAGGTCGAACGGCTCGTCGCCCTCCTGAGGTTGGCCGGAGATAACGCGCTCTGTTGCGGGCATGCGAATGCTTGTGCTACTCACTGGTGAATTATAGTGGCCGGTCAACGGGGCGTCCAATGAGTGTACAGGATCCGCGGGAGGAAGGCTTGACAGGGGCGCGTAGGTAAGATACGCTTCGTAATGAAGCGAATAACTGAGGGGAATGCAACGATTCCACAGTGTTGCGCTTCATAATGAGAAGAAAGAAGACCGATGTTCCAGCCGCAGATTCAATTCACCCACAACATGGCCACAAGCCTCGAGAAGATCGAGGCGTTCCGCCGCCTGATCAACACGGTTCCCATCCTCCCTTACTGGGAGATGGCGATTCGCCGCGATGCGCTCGTACGGACCGTACACAGCACGGCGGCCATCGAAGGTAACCGGCTGAGTCTTGACGACGTCGAGCGCTTGGTCGACGAAAAACGCGGCGACGCTAGAGACAAGGATTCAATAGAGATCAGGAACCTGTCTTATGCGCTGCGCCAGTTGTACGGCCTGGCTGCCGAGGGAGTAGAGGCCGACGAACGTTTGCTCAGGCAGGTTAACCGCTGGATCGTTGAAGGAGTCCCGGGATGGGAAAGTCTGACACCGGGGGAGTATAGACGCGGACAGAACTACGTCGAGCACAGCCTGACGCGCAACGTTGTGTATACTCCCCCGAATCCCGGCGACGTGCCGAGCCTCATGGCGAAACTCTCAGACTGGTTGGGGCTCGGGCAGACGGGGTTGCACCCGATCATCGAAGCTGGAATCGCTCATCTAGAGCTTGTGGCGATACATCCCTTTTGGGACGGCAACGGGCGTACCGCCAGAGCGATTGCCACCTACGTGATGTATCGGGGTGATTACCACTTCAGGCGTTTCCACGCCTGGGAGACGTATCTCAATGCCGATGTCAGCGCCTACTCGGCGGTCATCGCTGCTTCGCTCGGTGACCACTACCATCACACGCCAAGGAACTACACTCCGTGGCTGGAATACTTCTGCGAAGCCCTGGCGAGCACGCTCGAGGATATGCGCTCCGGGATCGAGGATCTGCGCAGGGCCTGGGACGCCGCCTATCGAGCGGGAACGCAGCTCGGAATCGACCAGATTCAGGTGCAGGCGCTGACGTACGCGACCTACTACGGAAGCGTCAGCACGGAGATATACGGCGAGGCGGCTGAGGTGTCACGCGCCACCGCCTACCGTCACCTGCACGAGTTGGAGCGAACGGGCCTGCTGCGCCGCGTCGGCCGCGGACGCGCGTCTCGCTATGTCCCTGGGCCGGCGCTAACGTCGGTACCGATACCGAGCCTGTCCTAGGACGCCCGCACCGCCTCCGCGCTCACTTCCCGCACCAACTCCATCGCCCGCCCCAACGTCTCGAGCCTTTCGTCCAGGGTGCGGCCGTCGGGTGCCAGACGAAGCGTGCTGACGCCCGCGTCGCGGTATTTGCGGATGCGCTCGCGCACCATCTCCTCCGTGCCCAGCAGGTTCGTCTGGAGCACCAGCTCGTCCGGCACCAGAGACGCCGCGCCCTCGCGGTCACCTTCCAGCCAGCGGTTCTGGACGGCGATCGCCTCCTCGTCGTAGCCCGCGCGGCGGAAAGCGGCGTTGTAGAAGTTGTGCCGCTTGGACCCCATCGCCCCGAGGGTGAAGGCGATGCCCGGCCGGTGCCGCGCGACCAGGCGGTCTACGTCGTCGGAGATGCATACGGAGCCGCCGGCGCAGAGGTCAATCGCGCTCAACGGGCGCCCCGCCTTCGCCGCGCCGCGCCCGACGTGCTCGAAGAACACTTCCGCGTGCTCCGGCATGAACGAGGTTCCCACCCAGCCGTCCGCGACCTCGCCGGTCAGCTCCAGCGATTTCGGGCTCAGTGTCGCCAGGTAGACGGGGATGTTCGGCTGCGGCTTCGCCCGGGAGCGGATCGCCTTGCCCTCGCCGCCGGGCAGCGGCAGCTGGAAGATCTCGCCGTCATAAGCGGACTTCTCGCCGCTGCTGATGATGCGCACGATCTCGATCACCTCGCGCAGCCGCTGGATCGGGCGTGTGTATGGCACGCCGTGCCAGCCCTCCACAACCTGCGGCCCGCTGACCCCCAGGCCCAGCATGAAGCGCCCGCCGGACATCGATTGGAGCGACATCGCCGTCATCGCCGTGTTCGCAGGGGTGCGGCCAACCGTCTGCAGGATGCCGCTGCCCAGCCTTATGCGTGAGGTCTTCGCGGCGAGGTAGGCGAGCGGTGTGGCGCCGTCGTGACCCCACGCCTCGGCCGACCAGACGCTGTCCACACCCATCCTCTCCGCCTCGATCACGTACGCCGACAGCTCGTCCCAGTCCTCGTTCTCATTCAAACCGATGCCGATAGCGACCTTCATTGCCATCTCCCTCCTGCGCCTGGCGAGGCCCTGAACTCCCGCGCCGCGGTGCTATAATGCGCCATCATACGCCAGGGAGGTCCTTCGATGCTCAGCCCCTACACGGTTCTTGATCTGACCGACGAACGCGGAGAGCTCGCGGCGATGATCCTGGGCGACCTGGGCGCCGACGTCATCAAGGTGGAGCCGCCCGGTGGGTCATCGAGCCGGCGTATCGGCCCCCTGCTCGAGGACACGCCTGAGCCCGAACGTAGCCTCCACTTCTTCGCCTACAACCGCAACAAGCGCGGTATCACGCTTGACCTGACGAGCGAGGCCGGCCGTGGTGCGCTGCGTAGACTCGTCGAGCGGGCGGACTTCCTCTTCGAGTCTGCGGCGCCGGGGGAGATGGCGAAGCTCGGCTTGGACTTCGACGCGCTGCGGCAGCTGAACCCCCGCCTCGTTTACGTGTCAATCACGGCGTTCGGTCAGGACGGACCGTACGCCGCACACGCCGCGACGGACCTCACCCTCTCCGCGATGGGCGGGCAGATGATCCTCCAGGGTGATAAAGACAGGCCGCCCGTCCGAATCTCCGTCCCGCAGGTGTGGCTGCACACCGCCACCGAGGCGGCCGTAGCGGCACTCATCGCCCACGAGATCACTCTCCAGACGGGGCAGGGCCAATTCGTTGACGTCTCAGCGCAGGCGGTCGTGATCTGGACGAACATGCAGGCGATGCTCGCCAGCGCCATCCAGGGCCAGGACTTCAACCGCGCCGGCGCCACTCTGCAACTGGGCACGATGGCGCTGCCGATCTGCTTCGCGTGCGCGGACGGCTATATGGTTGTGCTTCAGAACGGCCGGACGCTGGCAAAGACGGTGCGCTGGTGGGTGGAGGAGGGCATCGTGCCTCGGGAGTGGCTGGAGGATGAAGAGTGGGTCACCTGGGATATCCGCTTCCTGCAGGGTAAGCCGGTCGTCCACAGCTTCCCGGAGATAATGACGAAGGTGCAGGAGTGGCTGCGTCTGCATACGAAGAACGAGCTCCTGGAGCGCGGCCTGGCCGTCGGCGTGACCAATGCACCCGTTAACACGATTGAGGACCTGGCGCATTTTCGCCACCTGCAGGAACGTGGATACTGGAAGTCGGCGTCCCTGCCAAACGGCCAGGAGGTCCGGGCGCCGGGTGTCTTCCTCAAGCTCTCAGAGACACCAATGTCCATCCGCCGCTGGGCCCCGAAGCTCAACGAACACAACGAAGAGATACTCGCCGCAGCGCCGAAGGCGGCAACCACAACCACCGCTGGCGTCCGCAATAGCGACGGCGCACGGAGGGGAGCGCTGCCCTTCGAGGGCCTCAAGGTCGCCGACTTCTCCTGGGCCTGGGCCGGCCCAATCGCCACCAAATATCTTGCTGACCACGGTGCCACCGTCGTGCGAGTGGAGACCGAGAACCCGCCATGTCGCACGCGGACGATGGGACCTTACCTGGATGGCGTCCCGGGCGCCAACCGCTCCCAGTCGTTCGGCGACTTCAACACCTCCAAACTGGACATAACCCTCGACCTCAAAAACCCTGCGGGCATCGCCCTCGCCCGGAAACTCATCGCCTGGGCAGACGTCTACATCGAAAACTTCACCGTTGGCACGGTAGATAGCCTGGGCATAGGGTACGACGTCGCGCGCGCGCTCAACCCCTCGATCATCATGGCCAGCAGCTGCCTGATGGGGCAGACCGGCCCGGCCAAAGATTTCGCGGGCTTTGGCTATCATGCCGCAGCGATCGCCGGCTTCTTTGAGGTCACCGGCTGGCCGGACCGGCCGCCCGCAGGCCCCTGGTCTGCCTATACGGACATCATCGCTCCTCGCTTCCTGCTCCTTGGCATCCTTGGCGCACTCGATCACCGGCGACGCACTGGTCAGGGGCAGTACATCGATATCAGCCAGATGGAGTCCGCCCTGCTCTACCTCGCCCCGCAGCTGATCGACTACAACCTCACCGGACGCACCGTTACCCGCAACGGCAACCGCTCTCCAGGCGCCGCTCCCCACGCGGCCTACCCCTGCGCCGGCGACGACCAGTGGTGCGCCATCGCCGTCGAGACCGATACGCAGTGGGAGGCGCTTCGGCACGTCATCGGCGACCCTGCGTGGGCGCGCGATGCGAGACTCCGGAATGCGGAAGGGCGCCTCGCGGGGGAGGACGAGATAGATGCGAATCTGGGCGAGTGGACGCGGTCGCGGCCGCCGTACGAGGTCATGCGGATGCTGCAGGCGGCGGGTGTCCCAGCGGGTGTTGCGCAGAGGAGCAGTGACCTGCTGCGGGACCCGCAGCTTGCGCACCGGGGCTTCCACCGCTACATGGACCACCCGGAGATGGGCAACGTCCCTTACTCCGGCCACCAGTTCCGCATCCGCGGCTACGACAGCGGTCCGCGCTTCCCCGCGCCATGCCTGGGACAGCACAACGACGTTGTCATGCGCGATGTCCTGGGCATGACCGAGGACGAGATTGTGGAGGTGCTGGTGTCGGGCGCGCTGGTCTGATCAGCTACGCGGCCGCGCAGGCGTTCGGCCGGTAGGCAAAGTCCGCGATGCGCGGGCGCACCAGCTGTTCGAAGTCCAGGTACGACATCTCGATCGTGTCCGTGTGCGTGCCTGCCTGGAAGACTATCTGCTGGTCTTTAGCCAGCGTCTGTTCCACGATTACGGGCAGGTTGTACAGGTTGCCGAACGGCGGCATCGCCCCGACTTCGCAGTCTGAGAACACGGCGGCGAACTCAGCTTCGCGCGCCAGCCTCACGTCCTCAGTGCCCAGCAACTCCGTCAGCTTCAGCAGGTTCACGCGCACCGGGGCCGGCAGCGCCAGCATCAGCATCTGCTCGTTCGCGAACGCCACGACGACCTTGGCGACCATCTTGCCCGGCACGTGCTCGACCTGTGCCAGGTGTTGCGCGGTGTACGCCGCAGGATGATGGTGCGCCGCGAACGGCACCTCGTTCTCGCGCAGGTAAGCGGCTACGAGGCACGCCGGGTGGTCCTCGGATCGCTTAAGGATGCGGCTGAGGATGCTCACTGCATACACCCCCTTTCGCCGGGTGGGCGCTTGTGAATCGATTAACAATATCGATGGGCGACCCTGTGTCATCCTTATACATCCGCCCCAGAATATTGTCAAGGGTACACGCCGATGCCAGACGGGGCGCGGGCGTTCGGTGGCAGGGGGTGCCCGTGGGCGCCGTAGGCAATACCTCGCCTGTTTCCGCGCAACCGCCTCTCGTAGTATCATTCGCTCGCCTGCCCGCCGCAGACAGGCCTAGAGACCACGAGGAGGAAGTCCGAATGCCATCTGACCTCTGCTTCACATCCGCGCACGAGCTCGCGGACCGCATCCGCAGTAAGCAGCTCTCGCCCGTTGAGCTGATGCAGGCCTGTCTCGACCGCATCGACGAGACGAACGGCGTGCTCAACGCCTTCATCGCGATGCGCCCGAAGGAAGAGCTGCTGGACGATGCGCGGAAGGTGGGCGACCGCATCGCGAAGGGCGAGGACCCGGGCCCGCTGGCCGGCCTGCCGTTCGGCGTGAAGGAGCTGGAGGACCTCCACGGATTCCCGTCCACCCATGCGTCTCTTCCGTACAAAGACAACTACCCGCGGGGCGACTCCACACAGGTCACGCGCCTGAAGAAGGCCGGCGCCATCGCCATCGGCAAGACCAACTCGCCGGAGTTCGGCTATACGGCGTTCACCAAGAACCTGATCTGGGGCGTCACCCGCAACCCCTGGAACCCGGAGCGCACGCCCGGCGGCTCCAGCGGCGGCTCGTCGGCGGCCGTGGCGGCCGGCCAGGTGCCGTTCTGCACCGGCTCAGACGGTGGCGGCAGCGTCCGCATCCCCGCGTGCTGGACCGGAATGCCGGGCATGAAGGTCTCCTTCGGCCGCATCCCAATGGGCCCGTCCGAGATGCTCGGCTGGAACGACACCAGCGTCTTCGGGCCGATGGTGCGCACCGTGAAGGACGCCGCGCTTTACATCGACTCCGTCGTCGGGACCAGCGAGACCGACCCGAACTCCCTGCCGCACCCGGGCTACTCCTACGTGGACGTGCTCGACCGCCTGCCGAAGGGCCTGCGCATCGCCTGGAGTCCCGACCTCGGTTACGCCACCAGCGAGCCTGACGTCCTGCGCGAGGTGACGTCCGCCGCGCGCGAGTTCGAGAAGATGGGCTACAAGGTGGACGAGGTGCACAAGATCTTCGACGACACCGGCATGCTCTGGGCGAAGTCGTCCGGCGCGCAGACGTACGCCTACCTGCACGACAAGCTGGAAGATCACATGGAGGAGTTCGGGCGAGCCTTTATCAAGGGCACCCTGACGGCGAAGCGCGTGACGCCGGAGAAGTACGGCGCCGGTCAGCGCGCCCGCGCCCAGCTCGTGAACCAGCTCGCCGAGTTCTTCGAGAGCTACGACCTGCTGCTCACGCCAACCCTGCCGATCGAGGCGATCGACGCCCGCGGCCACTGGCCGGAGGTGATCGGCGGGAAGCCCGTCAAGCACCCGCTGCATGTGGTTGCGTTCACCTATCCGTTCAACCTCAGCGGCCATCCCGCCTGTAGCGTCCGCGCCGGCCTCAGCGACAACGGCCTCCCGGTCGGCCTACAGATAGTCGGCGGCCGCCACCGCGACGACCTCGTCCTGCAGGCCGCCTACGCCTTCGAGCAGGCCCGCCCCTGGAACGACAAGTGGCCGGTGGAAGTGCCGGCGATGGTGTGATGCCGCCCAACCGGGAAGTGGCTCTGGAACTGTACCGCAAGATGGCGCCCATCTATGACCGCGGAGGTGCGAAGTGGCCGTTTACCGGACTCCGCCGCCGTGCCGTCGATCTGCTCAACCTGGTGCCGGGAGATTCGGTGCTTGACGTTGGCTGCGGGACGGGCCTTGCCTTCTCCCTGCTCGAAGAGGCCATCGGCTCCGAGGGTCGCATTATCGGCATCGACCAGAGCCCTGACATGCTCGCCAGGGCGCGGCAGCGGATCGAGGCCAACGACTGGTCGAATATAACCGTGATCGAATCGTCCATCGAAGAAGCCACCATCCCTGTTCGGGCCGACGCAGCACTCTTCGCTCTTTCCCACGACATCATGCGCTCACCCCGGGCCATTGAGAACGTTGTCCAGCATGTAAAGCCGCGCGGCGGTATCGCCGTAGTGGGCATGACATGGAACCCTTGGTGGGCGCTGCCTTTTAACCTCATCCACGCGTTCAGGCTTCGTCGAGGGGCGACCACCTATGAGGGTCTGGGCAGACCGTGGACCCACCTGCAGAAGCTTGTCCCGCGGCTACAGGTGAAACGCGTGTTTGGCGCCCACCACGGCGGCTACTATCTTGCCTGGGGGGCTTCCCCCTGATCCCATGCCCACCATCCACGCCAACGGCATAGACATCCGCTACGAAGTCCTCCGTTCTGCCGCCGGCACGCCGCTCGTGCTCACCCATGGTTTCGCCGGTCCGCTGGACGCCTGGGGCAGCGAAGTCCTGCCTCTGGCGGAGAAGCGTACGCTTGTGCGCTACGATGTGCGCGGCCACGGCCGCACGAGCGTCCCGAGGGACCGCGAGGCGTACTCCATGCCGATCTTCGCCGCCGACCTCGCCGCGCTGCTGAAAGCGCTTGGCATCCCGAGGGCGCACATCGGCGGCGTCTCGATGGGGGGCATGATCACCGCCCAGTTCGCCGTCGACTACCCGGACATCTGCGAGTCGGTGCTCTTGTGCGACACTACCTGCGGCAACGGCGCCGATCCCGGCCCCGGCGGGGAATGGGAGCGTCAGATGCCGCGCGGACTCTCCATGCTCGCGCATATCGCTGAGGCGTATGGTCTCGAAGAGACGCTGCGCCGCGAGCAGGAGTGGAAGACCGCGAACGACCCTCACCTGGCCGCAAGCCCCTACACTTTCGCGGAGGACTACGAGCGCATCAGGCTGATGAGCGTCGACGGCTACCTCGGCGCAGCGCACGCCATTGTCACGCGCCCCGACCTCACGGAGCGCGTCCGCGAGATCACAGCCCCGACGCTGGTGATGATCGGCGAGTGGGACGACTTTCTCCCCTGCGCCGTTCGCGACCACGAGCTCATCCCCGGCTCGCGCCTCGTCGTCCGCGACCGCTGCGCGCACGGCTCCCGCTGGCGGCAGGAGACGTTCATCAGCGAGATAGAGACGTTCCTCGCGGACGTGGAGGCGGGGCTGCCGGCGGCGGGTCGCCGGGAGGTGTAGGGGGGCAGCGACGTATCAGCCGGAGCGCGGCACTACGTCGTCATCCCGACCGAAGCGCAGCGAAGCGGAGGGACCCGTCGCTGCGTGCACTCCCGATTCCCCGCGATGGTCCGCGACCCAGCGGATTGCCGAGTATGTGACACCCGCCCCTTGCGCGTCGCGGTTTCGCGGAGCGACGCTCATCCCATGCGGGCCCGCGACTACTACGTCTACATCATGACCGGCCGATGTGGCCTCTTCTACACCGGCGTCACGAATGACCTAGTGCGCCGTCTGCTGCAGCACAAGGCTGGGCTCGCCGGGTTCACTGCTCGTTACCAGCTGACCCGGCTCGTCTACTACGAATCGACCGCGGACATCCGTGACGCGATCGCGAGAGAGAAGCAGGTGAAGCCCTGGCGGCGAGAGAAGAAGTTGTGGTTGATCCGGCAGATGAACCCGCTGCTGCTGGACCTTAGCCACGAGATACTGTCGCAAGCACTAGCGGGTGGCGATGTCTGCGAACGAGGGGACGCACTGCGGAGATCCCTCCACTGCGCTGCGCTTCGGTCGGGATGACAACCCGGGGGCTGCCTCCCCTGTTAGAATGTCGTCGCAACCCCGGCGTATACGAATTGAGGACATGGCCCATGGACTACGAGCTGTCTGACGCCCATAAGCTGATCCAGAACACCGCCCGCCGCATCGCCCGCGAGAAGGTCGCGCCGCGCGCGGCGGAGCTGGACGAGAGCGGCGAGTATCCGCACGATATCTTTCAGACGTTTGCTGAGGCGGGCCTCCTTGGCCTGACGATCCCAGAGCAGTACGGCGGCTCCGGCGCGGGCTTCCTCGCGCTCGCGCTGGCCGTGGAGGAGACGGCGAAGCACTGCAACGCCTCCTCGCTCATCCTGCTGCTGTCCGCGCTCTCCACGCAGCCGATCAACCTCGGCGGCTCTGAGGAACAGAAGAGCGAGTGGTTGGCGAAGTCCGCCGTCGGCGCGATCAAGGGCGCGTTCTGCCTCACGGAGCCAAACACCGGCTCCGACGCCGCTAACCTGGAGTCGCGCGCCCGCCGCGATGGCGACGATTACGTGATCGACGGCGAGAAGGTCTTCATCAGCGGCGGCTCCGTCGCGGACTACGTGTGCTTCTTTGCGAAAACCGGCGAGAACGGCTCGAAGGCCGTCTCGGGATTCATCGTGCCCACGGACGCGCCCGGCTACTCGGTGCCGCGCTGTGACCGCAAGATGGGCGTGATGGGCGTGCCCACCGCGAACATCGTGCTCCAGGACTGCCGCGTCTCCACCGCCAATCGTATCGGCGAGGAGGGGCGAGCGTTCCGTACGGCGATGCTCACGCTGAACACCTGCCGCCCCGTCGTTGGCGCGCGCGGCCTCGGGCTCGCGGAGGGCTGCATCGCCTACGCGCTGGACTACGCCCGCGAGCGCAAGACGTTCGGCGTGCCGCTGGTAGACCACCAGGCGATCCAGTTCATGCTCGCCGACGCCGCGATAGAGATCGAGGCGTCCCGGCACCTGGTCTACCACGCGGCGACGCTCGTCGACCAGGGCAAGTACGACCGCGAACACGCGCCTTACCTGTCGATCGCCAAGACGCTCGCGACGGAGATGGCGAACCGCGTCGCCTCGGACGCGATCCAGATCCTGGGCGCGCAGGGCTATATGAAGGACCACCCGCTGGAGCGGCACTACCGCGACGCCCGCCAGCTGATGATCGTCGAAGGCACATCGCAGATTCAGCGCCTGGTGATCGCCCGCGCGATGATCCAGGGAGATATCGCCTACTGGTGATGTGCTTGACGAATGCATAATACCGATGCATAATCATCATGCACAGAGGTGATGCATGCGCACGACGCTGGATCTAAACGAAGAGCTGCTCAGCGACACCGTGAAAGAATCCGGGAAGAGAAGCAAGAAGGCAGCCATTGAAGAGGCGATGCGCGAGTACTTGAACGCCCGCCGACGCGAGCGGCTGGTAGAACGCATTCGGTCCGGGAGATTCGGCCTGGACCTGACGTTGGAAGAGCTCCGAAAGATGCGTGGGTGTGACTGAGGGAGTCTATCTGCTTGACACGTCAGCATGGATACCCATCAAGCGCGCGCCCTTCGAGCCTACTTCCGAACGCATTCTGAATCTGATCGGTGCCGGCTCAATCGTTGTCAATCAAGTTGTTAGACTGGAACTTCTTGTCGGCTGTCTGGATCGACAGGATTTCGCCGCCACGCGCCGGGATCTGCTGGGCCTCACGGAGTTGCCTATCAGTCAATCCACCTGGGACATGGCGGCGGAACTTGGCTTCAGACTGCGCCGCGCCGGACACTCGATACCCGTCCCTGACCTTCTCATAGCTGCCACCGCAATACAGCATGATGTGATCGTGATTCACGACGACAAGCACTTCACAGGTTTGGCGGCTAACTCCGACCTTCGCGTCGAAAGCTACGCCGAATCGGCGGCTTAACCTACCTGTAACAACCTCATAACCTCACCGTAACCGCCGCATAACCCGCGCGTAACACCGATGCGCGAAACTGGACGAGTGGACAAGCGATTCCCCTCGTCGTCCGCACCCTCCCTTTGGGCCATGGGGCGGGGGCGCCAAGATGATCGCTTTGCCGGTCACCCCCAGGCGCTCTCGCCCGATGGTTTCCGTGGAGGCCATCTGTAACAGAGGGAACGCGAGGGCGTCTCTAATCCGAACGCCCCAGGTCCCGCCATTGTAGGAGGTCACAAAATGAATCGAGCGTTACTGCTGATGCTGGGCGCCGTGCCCGGTGTCGCCTTCGGCTACTTCTTGCTCACCAGCTACCTGCTCGGCCAGATCCGCCCGCTGCCGATCACCTTCCTGCCGCAGAACGCCCCGCGCGAGCTGCCGAAGCGCCGCCAGCCGTCCGCCGTCTAGCCGGGCGGCGAAGTCGCTCCGTCAAAGCCTCTCGACAGCGTCCGATCGCGGTCCGTCCGCGTAGAGCCGCGTGAGCAGCGGCGGCGCCAGCAGCGTCGTCGCGATGCTCATGAACACCACCACCGCCAGCATCTCGTCCGACACTGCCCCGATGCCACTGCCGATCCCCGCCGCCACCAGGCCTACCTCGCCACGCGGCACCATCCCTACACCGACGATCGCCCCGGAGCGGCGGGGCAGCCCGCGCGACCCGATCACGCCACCGGCAAGCTTGCCGGCGACGGCCAGCGCCAGCACTCCCGCCGCGATCCCGACCGTCTCCCCGTTATCGAAGACGCCGAGGTCCACTTTCGTCCCGACCACGACGAAGAAGAACGGCACCAGAAACTCGTACACCGGCCGCGCCTGGCGCTCCAGCTCGAAGCCCTCGTCCGCCTCGGCGAGCATCATGCCCGCCAGGAGCGCGCCGATTATCGCCGCCAGCCCGATCTCTCCGGCGAGGGCCGAGAGTCCCAGCATCAGCACCATGGCCGCCAGGAACGGCGCGTTCGTCACGTGCAGCCGTTCCAGGTGGATGCTGTAGCGCCGGATCGCCCGCGTTCCCACCAGCGCCGCGAACACGACAAACCCCACCGCCAGCGCGGCCGTTAACCCGAGCTCCGCGACGTCTACGTCATCCTGCGCCCAGGAGCTCACAATCGCCAGCACCAGCAGTCCCAGGATGTCGTCCAGAACCGCCGCGCCCAGGATGATCCGCGCCTCGCGTGAGCCGAGCACTCCCAGCTCCTCCAGGACGCGCGCGGTGATGCCCACGCTCGTCGCCACCATCGCCGCAGCCACGAACGCGGACTCCGTGTCGCTGCGCCCGCTGGCATAGACGAAAGCGAACCCCAGCACGAACGGGATCGCGATGCCCAGCAATCCCACCGCCGCGGCGCGCCCGCGCACCTCAAGGAACTCGTCCAGCCGTGTCTGAAGGCCAACCACGAAGAGCAGGATGATCACTCCGAGCTCGGCGATGACGTCAAACACGACGTTCAGCGCCTCCTCGGCCGCTTCGCGGTCGCCGCCGAACAACTGAACCATGTCCGCGTCCGGTGAGCCGATCAGCCCCAGCGCGTGCGGGCCGATGACAACGCCGGCCAGCACCTCCCCTACAATCGCCGGCTGGCGCAGCCGCACGAACAACTCTCCGGCCGCCTTCGCCGCCGCGAAGATGATGAACAGGTCGACGAGAATTGCGGTGATCTCTTCCATGTGGCAGCCGCCCCGAATCTTACTCGGCTGGCTTTGTACGGGTAAACTGCGAGCCTGATACAGAATCTGACAGCGAATCTCGCGGGGGGGGCGACCGGCTCGATCGCGTGTCCCGGCTCGCTCCCGGCTTTAGGTCGCCGCCCCCGGCCCGACCGAACCGCACCGCGCTCTCCGGCGTTTCATATACGAAACCTACAATCGCCCATCGTCGCCCTTGCTAAAATGACAACCGGTGCCGTAGCCATGCGCCTCATCGCCCCGCTCATCGCTCTCCCGTTCCTGACCGCCGTCGCCTGCGGTGGCAGTGGGAGCGCCCCGGAGGTCACCGAGGCCCCCAAGACCCCCGAGCAGACCGCCGAGCGCTTCCTCGCCCTGTGGAACGATCGCGAATACGACGACCTGTACGCGCTCCTGTCCTCCGAGGCGAAACTCACAATCGACGAGCAGAAGTTCGTGGAGCGTTATGCGGCGATCGCCGATGAGGCGACGATCATGAGCATCGACTTCGAGCTGAGCCCGGTCTCGACGGGCGCGGCCGTGGAAGTCCCGTTCGCCGTCACGATTCACACCGCCTTCTTTGGCGACATCGCGCAGGAGAACGTTATGCCGCTGGTGCGCGAAGACATCCCGCAGCCGGTACCCAGCGGCGAACCGCCGCAGACGAAGCAGGAGTGGCGCATCGCCTGGACGCCGTCCCTCGTCTTCGCGGAGCTGGACGACCGCTCGCTCGTCCACTTCTTCACAGACGTTCCCCGCCGCGGTGGCATCTACGACCGCAACGGAAAAGAGCTGGCTGTGGACGCCAACCTCGCCTCCGTCGGGATCGTCCCGGACCGCATTACGGACAAGGAGACGCTGATCGCCCGCCTCTCGGCCGCGCTCGGACTCACGGACGCTGAGGTGCGCGCGCAGGTTGAGACCACGCTCCCTTCGTACTATTTCATCCCGGTGAAGACGCTGCCCTACGGCACGCCGCCGGAGCAGGTGCAGCAGTTCCACGATATGGTCGACCTGGGCGTTGTCGTGCGGGAGAAGACGCAGCGCGTCTATCCGCACGGCTCCGCGGCCGCGCACGTGCTCGGCTATATGACCGAAGTGACGGAGGAGCAGCTCAGCGAGCTCGGCCCGGAAGGCTACGAACCGGGCGACCTGATCGGCGCCTTCGGCCTGGAGCTGGTAAAGAACGACCTGCTGGCGGGCGAGCGCGGTGGCCTGCTCGCGACCATCACGCCTGAGGGCTCGATCGCACGCACCATCGCGGAGCGGCCGTCGGTCCCCGGTAAAGACATCACTCTCGCAATCGATATCAACGTCCAGAAGAAGGCGGAGACGGAGCTCGGGGAGCGTGTCGGCTCCATCGTCGCGATGGACCCGCGCGACAACTCTGTTCTGGCCATCGCCTCTTACCCGCGCTTCGACCCCAACGCCTTCATCCGTGGCCTGACGCAGTCGGAATTCGAAGCTGTCACGAACGATCCGCGGCAGCCGTTTCTCCACCGCCCGTTGCTGGCTACGTACCCACCCGGGTCCACGTTCAAGGTAGTGACGATGGCTGCCGGCCTGGAGCGCGGCGGGATCAGCACCAGCTCCACGTTTCACTGCTCGCCCGAGTGGACCAAGCTGGGCGAGGCGTTCAAGCAGAAGAACTGGCAGAGCGTGGACCGCGGCTTCCTCACGCCGTCCCAGGGATTGATGGCGTCCTGCAACCCGGTCTTCTTCGACATCGCCAAGATCCTGGACGAGATTGACCCCGAGATCTTTCCGCAGGTCATCCGCCAGTTTGGCTACGGGGCCGTGACCGGTATTGGCCTCGAAGAGGCCGAAGGAGTCGTCGGCGATCCGGAGTACAAGGAAGAGAACTTCAACGACTTCTGGTACACCGGAGACGCCGTGAACATGGGCATCGGCCAGGGCTTCATGCTCGCCACGCCGATGCAGATCGCCAACACTTACTCTTCAATCTCCGGGCCCGGCATTCTGCGCAAGCCGCTGCTCATCAAGAGCATCTCAGAGCCCGGCGGCGTCGCGGTGCAGGAGTTCCAGGCGGAGACGATCAACCCGCTGCCCGCCTCGCAGGCCACGCTGGAAGCCATCCGCTACGGTCTCGGCCTGGTGACGCAGAGCCCGGGCGGCACGTCTTACGGCGCCTGGCTCGGCTCCAGCGTAGACGCCGCCGGTAAGTCCGGCACCGCGGAAGACCTCTCCTTCGGCGCCAGCCACGTCTTCTTCGTCGCGTACGCCAACCGCTCCGACCCCTCCATCGTCGCCCTCGCCGCCCTCGAGACCGGAGAGTCCGGCTCCCGCGAAGCCGCGCCGATGGTGCGCCGCATTCTGGAGTCCTACCTTGGCGGCCTGCTGGTCAGCGCTGAGCCCTAGGCAGCCGCTGCCTCGCGAGTCTCTGCGGCCTAACAGCTGCGGGCCTCAACCCGCACGCCAGTACCCCCATCTGTGCTAATCTGTGCCCGAAATGCCACTCGTCCTCATCACCGGCGGCACCGGCGGCCTCGGCTCGGAACTCGTCCCCCGCTTTACGGCGGCCGGCTACGAAGTTCGCATCGCCGGCCGCAAGAAGCCCGAATCCACAGCCGAAGGCGTAAGTTGGGTGCGGGCGGACCTTGCCACCGGCGATGGGCTCGAAAAGGCGGTCGCCGGTTCCGACGTCGTCGTGCACAGCGCGACAAGCTCTCGCAAGGACACCTGGCAGATTGACGTCGAAGGTACCGAGCGCCTGCTCAGAGCGGCGGAGCTCGCCCGCTCCCCGCACTTTTTCTACATCTCAATCGTCGGCGTCGACCAGGTCCCCCTGGGGTACTACAAGGCGAAGCTGGCCGCCGAGAAGCTCATCACCGGCTCCGCCGTCCCGTACTCCATTCTTCGCGCCACGCAGTTCCACTCCCTGCTCGACGGCTTTCTCAGCATGCTCGTGCGCCTGCCGATCGCCCTCCTTCCCAGCGATTTCAAGTTCCAGCCCATCGACGCCGGTGAAGTCGCCGATCGCATGCTGGAGTGCTCTCGCGGCGGTCCCGCCGGCGCCCTACCGGACCTCGGCGGCCCCGAAGTCCGCACGTTCGGCGACCTGGGGCGCGAGTGGCTGAAGGCGCGCCGCAAGCGAGCGCTCCTTATCGGCCTGCCGCTGCCCGGCGCCCTCGCCGGCGCCTTCCGCGCCGGCCGCAACTGCACCCCGGAGCACGCGGACGGCAAGATCACCTGGAACCAATGGCTCGCAACGAAGTACGGCCCAACCCCGTAGGTGTACTGTCCCAGGACATAGTTGACACAGAGAGCGGCCCCGAATCGCCTAGTGGTTAGAACACTTCCGCTAGACGAAAGGAGCCGCAGCTCTCATGTTAGTGTCCCCAGGGAAGCTTAATGCACATGCGAAACGGACTCTGGTCGAACGGGTCGTCTTCGAGCGACTGGCGGTCGCCGAGGCGGCGCGCATGGCGAACATCTCCCGCCAAACAGCACACCGTTGGATAGGCCGCTACCGCCGCTACGGCTGGGACGGCCTGAATCCGCAGAGCCGTCGTCCGCACACCTGTCCGAGGGCCCTGCCGGAGGCCGTCGTAGAGGCCATTCTGACGATTAGAGTCCAGTCAGGGCGAGGACCGCAGTGGATCGGCTGGCGCTTCGACCTCCCGTCATCCACTGTGCACCGTGTGCTGCGACGCTGGAACCTCCACAGACTCAAATGGCTGGACAGGGTCGCCCGCACTCCCGTTCGCTACGAGAGAGCCGCCCCCGGCGAGCTGCTTCACCTCGACGTCAAGAAGCTGCAGCGGATACCACCGGGCGGCGGCCGGCGGTTCGATCCATCCTGGCGGCACGATCGCAGTCGTAGTGGTCACGGCTACGATCTGCTGCACGTCGCCATCGACGACTACAGCCGCTACCTCTACGTCGAAGCCCTCCCGGACGAGAAGGGCCCGACCACCGTCGCCTTCCTGGAACGGGCTCTTTCTCACTTCGCCTCCCTGGGCGTCGGCGTCCAGCGCATCCTCACCGACAACGGCATGAACTACCGCTCTAACCTCTTCCGTCGCATCGCCCAGGAGCGCGGCATCGCCCTCAAGCGCACACGCCCCTACCGGCCCCAGACCAACGGCAAAGCCGACGCGTCATCCAGACCCTGCTTCGCGAATGGGCCTACCAGCGCCACTACGACAGCAATGACGATAGGCTTGCAGCCCTCCGAGTCTTCACCCTGGAGTACAATACCCGGCGACCACACATGGCCCTCGGACGCCGTCCGCCCATTTCGAGGCTCAATGTGTAAACCATGTCGTGGGACACGACACGTAGGGGCGCAGCTTTGGGCGTGACTATCGCAATGTCGCACAGAAAACCGCTGCCAGAACCATTCAATGAAGTCGCACAAGACATCGGGCTGCGCCCTGCCCGGCGCGCACGACACCGCATCGCCGTCCTGAAAGGACGCTCCCCATGACCCAACCCTCCCCCAAACAACAACTCCTCGCAGACCTGCGCGCCGGCGAACGCAACCTGCTTGACCGGCTCGCCGCCGTCCCGGGCACAAGCCTCGACGCCGGCTGCTACGAGAGCGGCTGGAACGCGCGCCAGGTCCTCGCGCACGTCGCCACGATCGAATGGTCGTATGAGCGCCTGATCGATCTCGCGCGCGGCGTCGCTCCTGCATCTGCGGGCGAGCCTCCCGCTTCCCGCCCCGCGGATGGCCCAGGGTACTCGCCGCCACCATCCGGCGGCATCAACGACTACAATCTGCGACAGGTCGAAAAGCACGCGCAATCGTCGGTCGCTGAACTGCTCGACCTCTTTCACACGAACCGCGCTGCGACCAT
This sequence comes from uncultured Dehalococcoidia bacterium, assembly GCA_964558415.1. Classification (GTDB taxonomy): domain Bacteria; phylum Chloroflexota; class Dehalococcoidia; order SM23-28-2; family RBG-16-64-32; genus CAZLDI01. The sequence continues at coordinate 183,569 of CAZLDI010000001.1, read as the reverse complement.
CGCCGCCGTCGAACAGGCGGACGATGCGCTGTTCGAAAAGCCCGTTCGCAGCGCCGGCGGCCTCACCGGAACGCTCGCGCAGGTGCTGAACATGGTCGCGGTCCTGCACGTCGCTGGGCACGTCAACGACATCGTGAACGCCGCCGAGCGGGAATGACCCTCACGGTTGACCTGATCCCCCACCTGGATGCCGGCGACCGCACCATCTGGACCGGCGATCAGGACCAGCGGCCGCTATCGGAACTTGGGCGCCGGCAGGCGCTTGCCATCGCTGATGCCCTTGGCGAAGCGCCCTTCGTCTCCCTCTACTCCAGCCCGGCGCTCCGCTGCCGCCAGAGCCTGGAACCGCTCGCCGAGCGACTCGGGCTTCTGATCCTGGACATCGCCGATCTGCGGGAGATCCCCAACCAGCACCGCGCCGCGCTCGCGACCCGGGCCGCTCAGGCGCTCGGGCAAATCAGCACGATTTCGCTGGACGGCAGCGTTGCCGTCTGCGGCCACGGCGACCTGATCCCGGCGCTGGCCGAGTACCTCGCCGGTCTCCACGGCCTCGCGCCGCCCGCACCCCTGACCGAACGCGGGCAGTGGTACGAACTCACGCTGAATCGCGATGCCGTGACGGCCATCACCCTGCGCCCCGCACCACCCCGTTTCCCGCGTTAATCCGCCTCCGGCCCGCTGTACCGCTCGTACCGCGCGCGGTACCCCAGGCGACGTCCAGTCCACGCAGCCAGCCTCAGCACCGCTCGCTGGAGCCAGACCGGCGGCCCGGGCAGCACTGCCTCGTGCTCCCAGGCCAGGATCGCGTTCTGGAAGATGTTCGGCTGGCCGTGGCTGTTCGCCTTCCCGTCCCGATAGAGCCCGAAGATCGTCTCGAACAGCGTCTCCATGTCAGCAGCGGGGACCACCTCGCAGCGGAAGTGCAGCATCTCCTCTCCCTCCGCGCGAAACGTGTGCCCTACCCCCGCGGGGAACACGACCTTCTCCCCCGGTCCAGCGCTCCACTCCTTCCGCCCGAGGCGGACCAGCGCCCTCCCGGAGACGATCTCGACCCGCTCTTCGACGCGCAGGTGCACGTGCGCCGGCGGGGCGAACTCCCGCACGTGGAAGTCGATCTCCAGCAACTCCCCGCCGGTGTCCCGCGCCCGCTTTCCGAACACGAACCGCTCCCCCGTCGCCGCGATCTCGAACACGTCTTTAGCCTCAGTCATCGCGCCCAACTTTCGCCTCTCTGATCGCGAGTGTCAACTCTATCCGTGCTATTCTGTGGTTCGCCATGCCCAAAGTCCTCAGCGAGCGCCGCGACCACACGCTCGTCGTCAGCATCAACCGCCCTGAAGTGCGCAACTGCGTGGACGGCGAGACCGCGCAGGGCCTCTTCGATGCAGTCGAGACGTTCCGCGCCGACGACGCCATGTACGTCCTCATCCTCACCGGAGCCCCTTCGACGGGCTCAGGGCGAGCGGAGGCGTTCTGCTCCGGCGCCGACCTCAAGAACATCGCCAGCCTCGGCGGGCGTCCCGGCGCGCGCGAGTCCGGCCCGATGGGCATCTCGCGGATCACGGACGTGAATAAGCCCACGATCGCCGCCGTTGAAGGCTACTGCACCGCGGGCGGCCTCGAGCTCGCCTGCTGGTGCGACTGGCGCATCGCCTCTCGCGAAGCGCAGTTCGGCGTGCTCAACCGCCGCTGGGGCGTCCCCCTCGTGGACGGCGGCACGCAGCGCCTGCCGCGCATCGTCGGCCTCGCGAACGCTCTCTATCTGATCGAGACCGGCGCCCTGATCGACGCCGCCCACGCCCAGCGCATCGGCCTCGTCCAGGAGGTCGTCCCGCCGGGCGCGGCCCTCGACCGCGCGCTCGAAGTCGCCGCGACCCTCGCGCAATACCCGCAGCCCGCGCTGAGGAACGACCGCCGCGCCACGCTCGAAGGCGTCACGATGACCCTCCCCGAAGGCCTCGCCTTCGAAGTCGAAGCTCACCGCGAGACGTTGAACGACCCTACGATGGCCGCCTGGCTCGCCCGCTTCGCCGCCGGCGAGCGGCCGCCACCGCTGCGGCCGCCGGAATGAACTTGCGCGAGTTCCCGGGGCTTGTCCGTTCTGACGGTTGAAACCGTCAGCTAAGGACGGCCGAGCGTATCAGACCCGTTTCCTCTTCGGTCTGGCTACAGTGCCATTTACCCCTTACGTGCTGAAATCGGCGGCGGTAACAGTGATAAGCCATTTGTACCTTGAGGGTTGAAACCCTCAGCTAGACGGGGCCCGCGTGTTGACGTTGACGCAAGCAAGCGTTGGATGGGGAGATCGGAGACGAGGTTCGTTGTCTCCTTGTCGATATCGCCTCGCGGGCCGGCATCTCCCTAATCGAACTTGCGGTCATTGCGGACCACGCTCATCTACTGGTCGCTCTATCATCTGATCAGACCCTGCCCGGCGTGATTCACCAGTTGAAAGGCGCCAGCGCCCGGGCGATTTTTCAGCGGTATCCGGAACTCAAACGCGATCTGCGCTCGAACTCCTTCTGGCAAAAGGGCTACGGACGGCGCTTGGTACCGCCCTCTCAGGTCGCTGTCGTGCGCGCTTACATCCGGACGCAACACATCCGACCCCTTCGCCACGCGCTCGCCTAGCTGCGGGTTTCAACCCGCAGAAAGAGACACCCACTCATCCCATTGACTGCTTCCTCAATCGATGCTATCGTCCATCCACCATGCGACGCCCGGTCGCCCTCCGGCTCGCCGCCCTCATCGCGCTCCCGCTCGCCCTCGCCCTCCCGCACGCCACCCCGGCCGCCGGCGCGTCCTTCGCCGTCAACAGCACCGTCGATGCCGTAGACGCGAATCCCGGCGATGGCGCCTGCGCCGACGCCACCGGCGTCTGCACCCTGCGCGCGGCCGTCATGGAGACGAATGCGCTGCCAGGAGCGGACGCGATCACGCTGCCGGCGGGGACGTATGTGTTGACATTGCTTGGCGGCGGACCGAGACTCCAGCACGAGTCTGTGATACAGCCGGCCGGATCGGAGGGCCCGCTCGCCATCACGGAGAGTTTGACGGTGGCTGGTGCTGGCGCGTCTTCGGCTACGGTCAAGGGCCCCTCGCCAGCCTACGGGGGCGTGTTCGCACTTCCGTTCACGTACCCGCCGCCGTCTGTGACTCTGTCCGACCTCGCGATTCGAAATGGACTCAGTCAAGGTGGCGGGGGCATTCGGAACGACAATAGTTCCTTGACGCTTGCGCGTGTCATCCTCTCCCACAACTCTGCGGATGGGTCGAATGGTGGGGGCGTCTATAACGGAGGTTCTCTCACGGTAGCCGGTAGTTCCATCGATAACAACGACGGGCAGCGAGGCGGCGGGATCTACAACACATCCACAGGCACCGCAGCTGTGACTAACACGACTTTCTCCGCGAACACGGCCGTCATGCAGGGAGGCGCAACGTTCAATTTGGGCTCCGCGGCAGTCGCACTGACGAACGTCACGATCATGGGTCATTCCACTCGATCAGATAATGTGGGTGGAGTGGTTGGGCCCACTCAATTGAAGAATACGGTGCTGCTCGATAGTGATCCTGGTCCGAACTGCGGGTACGGAGTCGACTCTCTCGGCCACAACCTCTCCTCCGACGCGTCCTGCGGCCTCACCGGCCCAGGCGACCTCCAGAACGTCGATCCTAAGCTTGGTCCGCTCGCCGATAACGGCGGTCCGACCCAGACCCACGCTTTGCTACCAGGTAGCCCAGCGATCGACGCCGGCGACAACTCTGGCTGCCCCGCGACCGACCAACGCGGCGTCGCTCGCCCCCAGGGCGCCGCCTGCGACATTGGCGCATACGAGTACCAGCCGCCCGCCCCCACCCCACCTCCAGCCCCTACCGCGCCTCCGGCCGCGGCAGCTACGCCGACCCTGGCCGCAACAGACACGCCCATGCCTTCGCCAAGCCCAACACCGGTGCTAACACGGTTGCCCACACCGCGTCGGCCTCGCACCCCGACACTGTCTCCCTCTCCGGCTGCGCACGGGTCCGGCTCTGAAGGGGGTTCAACCGCGCTCCCCATCGCCCTTGGCGCCCTGGCCGTCGTCGGGCTGGCCGGTGGCGCTGCAGGCGGGGGCTACTATTATTGGCTCAAGATAAAGAAGAACGCCGAGAAACCGCAGTAGCCGCGGGCTTCAACCCGACAGCCCCTCCGAACCGTAGCCCATCTGCGCCCAATCCGCCGGCCATATCCCAACACATGCTCGCCGTTCGGTGCCACCACTCCCGTAACACCCTTCCCGCCCTCGCGTCTCTCCTACTGAACGCATTATGCACCCCACGAGGACCGCACCCTTGATCGCGATTGTCGCCATCGCCGCCGGCCTGGCGAGTGCCCCCGCCCCGGCCTTTGCCGCCGGCGAGCCCACGTGCGCCGTCCTGCCGCCGGACAACCCCTGGAACACCGATGTCTCACAGTACCCCCTGCACCCGCAGTCCGACGCCTTCGTCGACCAGATCGGGCGCTGGGGGCACGTGCACCCGGACTTCGGCACCGTCTGGCAGGGCGCGCCCATCGGCATCCCCTACGTCATCGTCGGCGGCGCGCAGCCGGCAGTCCCGGTGTCCTTCTACTATCCCGACGAAAGCGACCCCGGCCCCTACCCCGTGCCGCCCAACGCGCCGATCGAGGGAGGGCCGAACAGCAACGGAGACCGTCACGTCATCGTCATCGATGACGCCAACTGCCTCCTCTACGAGATGTTCGACGCCACGCCCGTCAACGGCGGTCAGTCCTGGGACGCGGGCTCCGGCGCCGTCTTCGACCTCGGCTCCAACGCCCTTCGCCCAGACTTCTGGACCTCCGCCGACGCAGCCGGCCTGCCGATCTTCCCCGGCCTCGTGCGCTACGAAGAGGTCGTCGAGCAGGGCGTGATCGACCACGCGCTGCGTTTCACGATCGCGCAGACGCAGCGCGCCTTCATGCACCCCGCCACCCACTTCGCTTCCAACCTGACCGCGTCTGACGTCCCGCCGATGGGGCTGCGCTTCCGCATGAAAGCCGGATACGACTGCTCCGCCTACTCGACAGAGGCGCAGGTCGTCTGCGTCGCGCTCAAGAAATACGGGATGTTCGTCGCCGACAACGGTAGCGACTGGTACATCAGCGGCGCGCCCGACCCCCGTTGGAGCGACGACAACCTGGGCGACCTGAAGCTGATCCCCGGCGACGCCTTCGAGGTGGTGGACACGAACCAACCGCTGATCACGGACAACCCCGCCGGGGACAACGACTGGGACGGCTTCAGTAACGCCACCGAAGAGTACCTGGGCACCGGGCCACAGGACCCCTGCGGCGGCAGCGGCTGGCCCGCGGACCTCGTCCCCGGCGGCTTCCAGCCCAACGCTCTCAACGTGCAGGACCTCGGCAGCTTCCTCGCCCCCTTCCGCCGCCTCGGCACGTCGCCCGGCGACGGCGCCTTCTCCCAGCGCTGGGACCTCGTCCCCGGCTCTGCCTTTGGCCCGCACATCGCCATCACGGACCTCGCCGCCCTCGTCGCCGGCCCCAGCGGCTTCCCGCCGATGCTCGACGGCCAGCGCGCCTTCAACCAGACCTGCCCGTACGCCCCCTAATCCCGCAGCCAACGCTGTGGCCTCGCCGCGCCACACGGTCATCCCGACCGGAGCGCAGGGATCCGTCCCAGCGCCCGGGCCGCTCACGTGACACCTTCCGGGACCTCGCGCCCCGCCAGCGCGCTGAGCCGCCCCGCGCGTCCAGGCTTCGGGTTTCAACCCGCAGAGCCCGCTCCCTCCGCGCCTTGCGGTTACCGCCCGCACTGTGCTACGTTTCGCCGGTAGCCCGGAGATAACCACAGTATCCCGGCGCGCGTTTTGAACCTGTGACAACCACTCACCCACAGGAGGTACCCATGACCATCAGACCCCTTTCACTGCGTTTTGCGCTCGTTCTCGGCCTCGCGCTCGCCGCGCTGCTCGCGTTCGGTCGCAGCGACACCTCGCTCGCCGCGACGCCCGTCTTCGCGGACGGCGCGGGCGCCTGCAACGGCTCCACGCCCTGCTTCACGACGATCCAGGAGGCCGTGAACAACGCCGGGCCTGCCCCCGCCGTTGTCAACGTCTTCCCGGGAACGTACCCGGAGAACGTGGACCTCGACCTGATGGGCAGCGCCATCGTCGGCTCCCCGGGCGATATCACGCTTCAGACCGTAAACGCTACCGGCGCGCCAACGAACGGTACCGCCACTGTCAACCCGGCGACCGGCTCCGCCATCGTCGGGTTCTCCTTCGTCAACGTGACGATCGACGGGTTCATCGCGTCCAGCGCGGACATCGACGCTATCGACCTTGAAGTGAACGACGTTACGTTGTCTGACATAACTGCGGGCAGCGTCGGTAACGACGGCGTCGATGTGTTCGCCGATGGTAACATCACGATCACCAACAGCGCCTCCAATAGCAACGGCGACAACGGCTTCGAGCTAGACGCGGACGGGAACGTAACCATCACCGGCTCCACCGCGAACGGAAACGAGGACTCGGCGTTCGAAATCGACGTCTCCGGGGACGTGACCATCACCGACACTGTCGGCAACGACACGGAGTTCTCGGACAGCTTCGACATCGCCGCCACCAACGTCACGCTGACCAACGTCACAGCGAATGGGGCCCTGGATGGCAGCGAGGGCGTCTCGATCGAAGCCACAGGAAACGTGACCATCGACCGCCTCACCGCTACCGGCAACGACTCCGACGGCCTCGACATCGAAGGAAACTTCGTTGGCGAAGGCGAACTGGTAGGCAACGTCTCGGTGACCAACTCCAGCCTCCGGGACAATGGCGAAGAGGGGATCGAGCACCTCGATCTTGGTCTGTCGGCAGGCGCCACGCAGCTTGCGAACAGTAACGTCATCTGCGGCAACCTCGAAGGCGGCATCGAGCACCGCGCCGACCAGGCTTTCAACGGCGAAGGGAACTGGTGGGGCGCCGCCTCGGGTCCCACACATCCAAGCAACGCTGGAGGCACCGGCAACGAAGTCTTCGACGGCGCAAACCCGGGCCCTGACCTCGACGGCGCAGGCACCGTCGACTTCACTCCGTGGATTGACAGTTCCAGCGGCAGCGGCTTGGCCGTTGTCGGTCAGGCGTCCGCCATCAGCTTCGAGTTCACGGGCGGGGCCGGGGCGGTGAAGCTCCAGGAAGGCCCCGGCGACGAGACGGGCGCGGCGGCCTTCACTGTCGCCACCAGCAATGGCACCGCGACCACATCCGGCTTTCTTGACGCCGGCAAGCTGAACGTCAGCCTGACCGCGGCGACCGTCGGTACCGCGACGGTCACGGTTACCGGCCCCTGCGGCCTGACGGGCACCTTCGCCGCCGCGGTCGCCGCCGCGCAGGCCACGCCCGCGCCGTCGGCCAGCGCGTTCCCGCCAACGGGTGGCAGCGACACGGGCGGCTCGTTGTCCTTCCCGCTGCTGATCGCATTGCTTGCGCTGGGCATCCCCGCGCTCGTCGGCGCAGCGGCCTACGCCCGCCGCCGCGCGTAGCAACTCACACGACCGATAACGCTGGGGCGCCCTTCCAGGGAGGGGCGCCCCAGTTCGTCATCCCGACCGAAGTGGAGGGGCCCTTCTTGGTACCCACCCTGCTCGCCCGACCCCGATGGGGACCTACCGGCCTCGGCGCTGCCACTACGCTGACTCCCTGCTCCCTTTGACCCCTTGCCCCCCTGCCCCCTACCATATCCCCGTTATGCTGCCCGCCCCCGCCTCCACCCTGTCCGACCTCCGTATCCTCGACCTCTCGGACGGCGTTGCCGGGGCGTACTGCACGAAGCTCTTCGCGGACTACGGCGCCGACGTAATCGCCCTCGAGCCGCCCACCGGCCACCCGCTGCGACGCCACGGGCCCTTCGCCGCCGCCGTGCCCCATCGCGAGACGGGCGCGCTCTGGCTCTACCTCGCCACCAACAAGCGCAGCGCCACGCTCGACGTCACGGCCGCCACCGGCCGGCGAATCTTCCGGGAGTTGGTGGAGAACGCTAACGTCATCGTCGAGAGTTTCCAGCCGGGGCGCCTGGACTCCCTTGGCATCGGCTTTCGGGCCCTGCGCGCGATCAAGCGCCGCATCATCCTTGTCTCGATCACCCCCTTCGGCCAGACGGGGCCGCATGCCTGCTGGTCCGCCACAAACCTGACCTCGTTCGCCTCCGGCGGCCAGATGTCGCTCTCCGGCGACCCCGAGCGCGAGCCGCTGAACGCGGGCGGCTACCAGGCGGAGTATCAGGCCGGCCTCCAGGCCTTCGCCGCCGCCGGCACCGCCGCCTACAACGCCGATACGCTGGAAGTCCCGCAGCACATCGACATCTCCGCCCAGGAGTGCATGGCCTCGGCTTTGGAGCTCCAACTCCCCTGGTGGGCCTACCTCAAGCGTGATATCGCCCAGCGCCGGGGCAACGTGCTCTCCGCCATGGTCGGCCTCTTCCCGGCGACGGACGGCGACCTTGGCTGGCAGATCATGCCCCGCAACTGGCCCGCCTTCGCCTCTGTCATCGGACGGAAGGACCTCGTCGAAAACCCTCGCTTTAGGACCGGCTATGCTCGCCTCCAGAACAACGACGAGCTCGAAGCCATCGTCTACGCGTGGGCGGGCTCGCAGAGCGCGAAGCAGGCCTACAAGACCGCCGGCGCCCAACGCGTGCCGTGCTCCTTCGTCCACTCCATCAGCGACCTGCTCGAGTCGGAGCAGTTGAGGGCCCGCGACTACTTCCAGCGCATCGACCACCCAGTGGCTGGCCAGCAGACCTACCCGGGCGCACCCTTCCGCATGTCCGCCGTCGACTGGCTGCCCGGCCGCGCCCCCCTCCTCGGCGAGCACAACGAGGAGCTCTACCGCGGAGAGATGGGGCTGGCTCGCGAAGACCTGATCCGTCTGCGAGCAGCAGGGGTAGTCTGATGACCCGAGGTACTGTCACCCCGACCGCAGCGGAGGGGCCCGTCCCCGAACCACCTTCCGCCGGCCCGACGCCGTCTCGGGACACTCCACTGCGCCCCGCGAACCCGCCCCCCTCCTGCGCAACCTGCCATCTCGCTCGCGCCGGTGCCCTATAGTGTTCAAGCTCCCCCTCAACGGCGTGCGCGTCCTCGACCTAACGATGTCCTGGGCCGGTCCCTACGCCACGCGCCTCCTGGCCGACATGGGCGCGGAGGTCATCAAGATCGAAGCCGTAAACAGCTGGGACCTGCTCCGCACCTTCACCGGCCAGCCCCCAACCGTCGATCGGGTCTGGGATAAGTCGCCCTACTTCAACCACCTCAACCGCAACAAGTACGCCTGCGCGCTCGACCTCGCCGCCCCGCGCGGCCGCGAGCTCTTCCTCCGCCTCGTCGCGATCTCGGACATCGTGATCGAGAACTACCGCGCGGACGTGATGGACAACCTCGGTCTGACATACGAAGTTCTCTCGGAGGTCAACGATGAGATCATCGCCGTGGCGATGCCCGCGCACGGCAGGACGGGCCCGGAGCGAGACTTCGTCGCCTACGGCACCAACGTTGAGCAGCTATCCGGCATTACGCACCTTACCGGCTATGAAGGCGGCCCGCCGCACAAGACCGGCCTCAGCTACGGCGACCCGATCGCCGGCATCGCCGCCGCCGGCGCGATTGGCCTGGCACTGTGGGACCGCCGTCGCACCGGCCGCGGCCAGCTCATCGAGCTCGCCCAGCGTGAGAACCTCACCGGCCTCATCGGCGAGCACATCGTCGCCCACTCGATGACGGGCCGCGAGCCGGAGCGCCGCGGCAACCGCCACTCATCGATCGCGCCGCATGGGTGCTATCCGTGTGCCGGAGATGACTGCTGGCTCACGATCGCCTGCGAGACGGATGCGCAGTTTACTGCACTCTGCGCCGCGATCGGCCAACAGGACCTCGGGCGAGACGGGCGATTCGCGGACGTCGTCAGCCGCCACCGCAACCAATCTGTGCTGGACGAGATCATCGCCGCCTGGACGCGCACAATCTCACCTCAGGAAGCGGCAGACGCTCTCCAGGCGGCGGGTATCCCGGCCCACCCGGTGCTACGCATCCCCGAAGTCTTCGCGGACGAACACCTGCGCGCCCGTGATTTCTTCGAAGAGATCTCGCATCCCGTCGCCGGCACCTGGGAGATCGAAGCGCCGCACTGGCGCATGAGCGAGACCCCGGCCCACGTCCGCCTGCCACCCCCCTGCTTCGCCGAGCATAACCATTACGTCTTCCGCGGCCTCCTCGGCCTCAGCGCGGATGAATACGTCGCCCTTGAGGCGGAAGGCGTCACCGGCTCCACCCCCAACTGGTCCGTCCACGAATGACGGTCCGCTTGCGGCCGCCCTCCACCGCACGCGCGCCTAAATATCCGTCGAAACCCCGATCACGCTTCCGATCGCGAACGTCAGCGCCGCTGCCGCCACACCCAGACCGACCTGCCTGCCGCCGCTCAGCCACGGACTGCGCCCCGTAAAGAGCGATAGCATCGCCCCGACGGCGAAGAGCGCGAAGGCGCTCATCACCGCGCTCGCGATCACGTACGGCGCGCTCGCGTCCCCCCCGAAGAAGAACGGGATCACGGGCACTACCGCCCCCGCCCCGAACGCCACGAACGAGCCGATGGATGCGCCCCACGGCGAACCCAGCTCCGCCGGGTCCAGCCCCAACTCCTCCCGCACCAGCGTTTCCAGCGCGATCTCCGGGTCCTCCATCAGCTTTCGCGCCGTCGCCTCCGCCAGCTCCTTCGAGATCCCCTTCGCCTGGTAGATGAGTGATAACTCCTTCTGCTCCTCCTCCGGCGAGGACTCCAGCTCCTCACGCTCAAGCTCTATCTGACGCTCGAACAGCTCCCGCTGTGCGCGCATCGAGACGTACTCACCCGACCCCATCGAGAACGCCCCTGCGAGCAGCCCGGCGACGCCCGCGAGGAGCACGAAGTCCCCGCTGGCCTGCGCGCCCGCGAACCCCATGACCAGCGCCGCGTTTGAGACGAGACCGTCGCTGACGCCGAACACGCTCGCCCGTAGCGTCCCACCACCGCCCGTCCGGTGCCAGCGCTCCCGCGAGGCGATCTGCTCCGTCGGGCTCAAATCTCCGCGCTCCATCCGCGACATCGTTTTGCGGTGCTCTCGCTCGTCCGGCGCCAGAGACTGCGCAGCCTCGTCCTGGCCCATGTAAGCGCTGTACGCCCCGGCCTCCATTCCGCGTACGATCGGCAGGACCGATCGGACGCCGAACACCCTCGCGCCCAGGCCAATCAGCCGCACGCGCACGCTCGGGCCGCGCTCCCGCGGCGTCACGCCTGCAGCCAGCAGCTTTTCGCGGAACACCTTCGCGTGGTGCTCCTCCACCTCCGCCAGCCGCACGAAGACGTCCTTGCGCTCCGAGTCGCGCTCAGCCTCCGCCAGCAGGTGATAGATCGCGATGCCGTCGATCTCTGTATCGAGGTTCTCCTGCCAGCGGCGTATCTGGACCGCGTCAGGCTCCGCGCCCGTTGACTCTCTAGCCACTAACCACCGGCCATTGTCCACAGGTATCTATCATCACACGTGGCTCAGCGCCCCGCCCTCAATCCAGATCACCTGCCCCGTCAGATAGTCCGCTGCGTCCGAGGCGGCGTACACGACTGCGCCGGCGATGCTGGACGGGCTCGCCAGCTTCTTGTGCGGCAGATAGCGTTCTAATTGCTGCCTTGCGGCGTCGTCCGGGATGATCCCCATCCCCTCCGTGAAGCCGGCGCCGATCGCGTTCACCGTAACGCCCGTCCGCGCCCATTCCAGCGCCAACGCTCGCGTCAGGTTCAGCACTCCAGCCTGCGCGGCGCAGTACGCCGACCCGTTGATCATCCCGCGCTCGCCGAGCACCGTCGAGACGTTGAGCACCCGCCCATTGCCTCGCGCGAGCATGTGCTCGCTAACCGCCCGGCACGCGAGATACACGCCGGTCAGGTTCACGTCCAGCACTCGCCGCCACTCCGCGGGCGAGACATCCGCGAGCGACTTGGCGAACGCCAGGTCCTGCGCGTTCACCAGCACGTCGATCTTCCCCAGCTCCGACACCGCCCGCTGGATGAGCGATCGCACATCGTCGTCCTCCGCCGCGTCGATCGCCTGCGCGAACCCCTTGCGGCCCAGCGCCCAGATCTCGTTCGCGCACGAGTTCGCGAGCACGTCTTCCCGCTGCGACCGCGTGCTCGTCGCCACCGCCACGTCCGCCCCCGCCTCTGCCAGCGCCACCGCCGCCGCCCGCCCCAGCGCGCTCGACGCGCCGATTACGAGCGCGGATTTGCCTTGCAGTGAGAAATCCGCGCGGAAGCTCATCGTTTGCTCCCAACCGAGAGCACTTCCCGCTCATCCTGAGGTCCTCGTAGGACGAGCGGAGTCACAAAGCCACTCCTTGGTCCAGCGCCACCACCGGCGCGAAGCCGGTCGGCACGTGTCCTCCCGCCAGACCGCCGCCGTCCAGGACCACGATCTGCCCGTTCATCTCGCTCGTCAGGTCAGAGGCCATGAACACCGTGAGCATGGCGATCTCCTCGTCCCCGCCCAACCTCCCCATCGGCACGAACTTCCCGCCCTTCCAGTACTCGATCATGGCCGGCTGGTCGTGCGGGAACATGCCCGGCGCGATCAGGTTCGCCTGCACCTCCGGCCCGTACGTCAACGACAGCGAGCGCGTGAAGTTGATCAACCCCGCCTTCGCGGACGTATACATGAAGTTGTTCCGGCCCGCGCGCAGCCCGAATCCGGACGTCACGTTGATGATCTTGCCGCGCCCCTGCTTCAGCATCTGCGGGATCACCGCCCGCGAGCAGTAGACTGCGCCCGTCAGGTTCGTATCGATTCCGACACGCCAGATGTCGTCCGTGATGTCCGTCAGCGTGTTGGCGAAGCCGGGCGTCGCGCCACCCGCGTTGTTCACCAGGATATCGATGCGCCCGAACTCGGACACCGTCGCCTCGACCATCGCGTTGACCGATACCGAGTCCGTGACATCGCAGGTAGCAGGTAGGCAGCGCCGCCCCCGCTTGCGCACCAGCTCCGCCGTTTCGTCGACCTGCGGTCGCGTCCGGGCAGATACCGCGAGGTCCGCACCCGCGTCCGCCAGCGCGACGGCCATCGCCCGTCCCAGCCCGCGCCCCGCGCCGGTCACGATCGCGACCTTCCCGTGCAGGCGGAACTTGTCGAGGATGCTCACTCGTTCCTCGCTCGCGCCCCGGCCCGCCCGTCCCCGAACCTCGCGTCTCGCTGTTCCAGCGCCGTCTTCAGCCCCTGCTCCTTCGCCACACGGTAGAACTCGTGCACCACCGGCGACTGCCGCGCAATAGAATCGCGCTCCGCCGCCATCCGCTGCATCGTGCGCGCGCCCATCAGCTCCATCGCCATGTTCACAATGCGCTTGTTCGCCGTCAGCAGGTCGACGTCGATCAGCGCCATCCGGTCCGCGATGCTCTCCACCTCCGCCTCGAGCTGTTCGGGCGGGACTGCTTTGAGCACCAGGCCGATACGCTCCGCCTCGCTCCCCGACACCGAATCGCCCGTCAGTAGCAACCGTTTTGCCCACTGCGGCCCCGCCAGGTATGTCCACATGTGCCCCACAGGGGAGCCCATCGAGCGCACCGGCGGAAAGCCGATAACCGCATCCTCTGCCGCCAGCACCATGTCGCACAGGAACACCAGGTCCGTCCCGCCTGCCAGGCAGTAGCCGTGCACCTGCCCGATCACCGGCTTGTGCATGTCCCAGATCACCATTCGCATCTGCTGAGCCTGCTCCAGAAACCAGATGTCGCGCTCCATGGAATGCCCGGTCGCGGCGTGCGTCATCTGCCCGGGCGGCGGCGTGATGTCGTAACCGGCGGAGAACGCGCGGCCGGCGCCGCGGATGATCGCGACGTGCACCGCCGGATCGCGGTCCACCGCTGTCAGCGCGTCGCGGAGCTCCTGCTGCATCTGCCAGGAGATAGCGTTCAGCTTCTCCGGGCGGTTCAGCGTGATACGCGCCTTGCCGCCGTCAACTTCGTAGAGGATCGTCTCGTACGTCATCTGCGCCTCCCGCCTCCGCGTTGGGCAACGCCTGCCTCGCCCTCGGCTTGCTTGCCCTTACGGGCCTTCCGTTCGCCCGCACAGCTTATCGACTATCCGCTTCGGCGGCAACCGCTTCCGCGATCAAAGCCGCCACTGCAGCGGTGTCCTCCGCCTTGCGAACAGTCAGCGATTGGTAGCCCGGCGTCTCCTCGCCGATCCCCGCCGGAGTATCCTTGTCCACCGCTGCGATGAACGTGCCTCCGCCCTTGCGCGCGAACTCCCGGTTCGCGTGGTGGGCGGCGATATCGATCGCGGACGGCGTTTCGTCACCCAGATCCGCGCAGAATACGACCGCGCTGAGCCCGCCCAGCTCCTTTGCCACCTGCCGCACCATCACCCTCACCGCCGCATCGTTCGTCGCCTCTATCGCCTGCGCGATCACTGTTCGTTCGCCTGTTGAGAGCCGCCGCGCCAGCCGCTGCACGGCGAACGCCGTCTCGGCCCCGCTCGTCGCGGCCACGAGCGCCAGCGACGCACCGCCGTCTGCCAGCGCGCCCGCGATCGCAGTCCCGAGCTCGGTCTCCGCGCCGAGGATAAGGACGCGCTTGCCGGGGAGGTCTAGGGGCATTGGATGCTTGCCGGCTACCGGGGCGGTTGCAGCAGCTTGAGTTCCGGCATCGGGAAGTCTTTGACGTTGTTCGTGATTAGCGTGGCGTCGCGCGTCACGGCGTGCGCCGCCAGCAACGTATCTGGCACCGCAAGCGGTCGCCCCTCGCGAAGGTACTTGTAACGGTAAGAGCCGGCCAGTTGCGCGCTCCGCCGATCGATTTCCCAGTACTCCAGTACTTCCACCATTCGATCCGCCGGTCTCGTTTCATCCTCCGCAAGACCCGCGTATAGCTCGGCCACGCAGACGGCGTTGAGGGCCAGAGTATGCTCCGCGAGCAACAACCGCTCGAAGAACTCGGTTGCTGCGGCGCGGCCTTTCAGCCAATCAACCAGCCCGTTTGCGTCTACCAGGTATCTTGTCAACGACTCGCTCTCGTACTGATGGCGTGTCCCGCAGGGCTCGAATCCATGATGCCACCTTCGCAGGCGTTGACCATTCCGGATGGCGGCTCATATCCAGCGTTCCCGCTGTTTCGTGAAGCACCTTTAGCTGAAGCTCCATGCGCAACCTTCTGTGCGTCGCTTCCGCGATGAAGCGACTGCGTCCGCGCTTACCGACCAGCTCGTCCACCTCTCTCACCAGTTCATCAGGGAGGGTTACATGTGTGCGCATACACATCCCATTTAATAGTCACATTGCCAGTGTGACTATCCTATCAGATCCGCGGCGGAACCTCCAGATTGTGGCGCCGCGCCTTACAGTGGCGACTCGAAGCGGCTGTTCGCCTCGTAGACGTGGTGCAGCCCGTGCAGCATCACCGAGTTCGCCAGAATGTCCGACACCGGGATCGGCTCGGAAAACAACCGCACTTTCTTACCGAGCTGCTCTTCCGGGAGTGTCTTGACGAAGTCGATCAGCTTGGTGTAGTTCGTTTCGAACACCTCTATCACCTGCTGCGGGCTCATCCCGGCCATCGAACCCACCGCCTGCGCGTTCATCTGGTTGATGTCCATCCCCGAAGCGAGGTCCGCGCCGTCGGGAGCGCTCATCATGCCCTGCGCGAACCCGGGCACGATGCCGGCGACTGCCGCCAGGTGAGAGTATATCTCCTTCGGCGTCCAGCCCCCCGCGCGCTTCCAGTCCAGCTCACCGTCAGCAAACAGCGCCGTTGTCCGCTTCGCCTGCGCTACCGTCAGTTGCAGCCCGGCGATGATCTCTTCCTTCGTGGCCATGTGATTCCTCCTTCTGTCGGGCGATCGGGTTTGCACGCCATGTTATCGCATGGACGGCGTGCTGGTTTCAAGGCGTAAGGGCTAGGCACCGGCCAAGCCCCACGCGCGTTGGCCACTAGGCCGCGTGGCCGGTCCACCTGCGTTCGGGCAGCCCGCCGGCCGCCTCGCCCTGTCGGGCGCGCCTGATCTGGGTTCGCTGCGGCTTACAGCCCCTCGTTCAGAGCTCTCGCGGCCGCCGCGACACCCGCGCCCTTGTCCAGCCCGTACTTTTGCCTCAGGAGCTGCGTCTCCAGCGCAAACAGCAGCGCCAGTACGTTCGTCTCGCTCGATCCGTAACCCATCAGGCCGATGCGCAGGACCTGGCCCTGCAGCGCCCCGATCCCACCGCCGACCTCAATGTTGTGCTCCTGCAGCAGCCCCTGCCGCAGCGCCATATCGTCCACGCCTTCGGGCACGCGCACCGTCGTCAGCGGCGGCAGACGGTAGCCCTCCTGGGCGTGCAGCGTCATCCCCAGCGCCGCCAGCCCCGCCGCCAGCGCCCCGGCATTCCGCTTGTGCCTGACGATGCGCGCCTCCAGCCCCTCCTCCAGCACGATCCGCAGCCCCTCGCGCAGGGCATAGAGCATGCTCATCGGCGGGGTGTGGTGGTACATGCGCGTCGTGCCGCCGCCCCAGTAGCGTCCCAGCATCGTCAGGTCCACGTACCAGCTCCGCGGCGGCTCCGAGCGTTTCGCGATCATCTCCATGGCCTGCGCGCTCACGGTGAGCGGCGACATCCCGGGCGGCGCTGAAAGGCACTTCTGCGTGCCGCTGTAGCACACATCCACGCCCCAGTCGTCTATCCGCAGCTCACAGCCCGAGAGCGACGTGACGGCGTCCGCCACCAGCAGCGCGCCGTGTTCGTGCGCGATGCGTGATATCTCATCGAGCGGCTGCAGGATGCCGGTGCTTGTCTCCCCGTGCACGATCATCACGGCCTTGACCGGCCCGCCGGCCGACCTGAGCGCTGCTTCCACCTGGTCCGCCTCGATGATCCGCCCCCAGTCCGCCTCGACCAGGATCACCTCACCGTCGCAGCGCCGCACCATCTGCGCCATGCGGTCGCCGAAGAAGCCGTTCTGGCAGACGACGACGCGGTCGCCCGGCTCGACGACGTTGTACACCGCCGCCTCCATCCCCGCCGTCCCCGTCCCTGAGATCGCCATCGTCATGTCGTTCTCCGTGCGGAAGACAGTGCGCAGCGGCCGCTGCGTGTCATCGATCAGCTGGATGAACACCGGGTCCAGGTACCCGATCACCGGCGTCGTCATCGCCCGGTACACGCGCGGGTGCACCACGGATGGACCTGGGCCCAGGAGGAGGCGGTTGGGGACGTTGAGTTCAGCGAGATCAGAGGTCATGCGGTGATATTAGCGGAACGACCCATTGTGCGCACGGACACGGACGGGTTGCAGCTCCGGCAACACAGTTAATAGCGCGCATCACCCGTGACGGTCGCGCTTTACGGACCGCCGGCCGGTACCGCCTGGTGACACGTCCGGCCTATGCATCACCTGCCCGCCCGCCACCTCAACACGGGCTTGCGTGCCGCCGTCGCTTCATCCAGCCGACGCAGCGGCGCGGTGTACGGCGCGCCCCGCACCAGCTCCGGCTCCTCCTCCGCCTCACGCGCGATCGCCAGCATCGCCTCGCAGAAGCCGTCCAGTGACTCTTTCCCCTCCGACTCCGTCGGCTCGATCATCAACGCCTCGTCTACGATCAGCGGGAAGTAGATCGTCGGCGGGTGAAAGCCGTAGTCGATCAACCGCTTGGCGATGTCCAGCGTCTTCACCCCTCGTTCGGAACGCTGCCTGCTCCCGGACAGAACGACCTCGTGCATGCAAAAGCGGTCGTATGGCAGGCTGTAGGCGCCGCGCAACCGGGCGAGAACGTAGTTCGCGTTGACGACGGCGTTCTCGCTGATCGCCCGCAGCCCTTCCGAGCCCAGCGACTTGATGTACGTCAGCGCGCGTACC
Source organism: uncultured Dehalococcoidia bacterium (assembly GCA_964558415.1). Classification (GTDB taxonomy): domain Bacteria; phylum Chloroflexota; class Dehalococcoidia; order SM23-28-2; family RBG-16-64-32; genus CAZLDI01. The sequence continues at coordinate 165,665 of CAZLDI010000001.1, read as the reverse complement.
AGCACCCCGAAGTTCCCATGGAACGCCATCGTCTTGCCGACGCTCTGCTCCGGTGTCGCCAGCGCGAACGCATCGCCCTCCCCCTCATCCTGAGGCTCGCGAAGGACGACCGGCGCAGGCAGAAACGGAGCAAGGTGCGATTTAACGCATACCGGCCCCGCGCCCGGGCCACCGCCCCCGTGCGGGGTTGAGAACGTCTTGTGCAGATTGAGGTGCATTACGTCGAAGCCCATGTCGCCGAAACGCGCGCGTCCCAGGAACGCGTTCTGGTTCGCGCCGTCGCCGTACAGCAGCGCCCCGGCCTCGTGCAACATCCCGGCGATCCGCGCGATGTTCGGGTCGAACAACCCCAGCGTCGATGGCAGCGTCAGCATCATCGCGGCCACACTATCGTGAAGAGCCGACTCCAGGAACGCGAGGTCCGTGTTTCCGTCTCGGTCGGAAGGTACGCTCACCACTTCGAATCCGGCCATGGCGGCCGTTGCCGGATTGGTGCCGTGCGCCGAGTCAGGTACCAGCACCGTCCGCCGGTGCCCCTGTTCGTTAGCCGCCAGGTACGCTTTGATCATCAGGATCCCGGAAAGCTCGCCCTGCGCACCGGCTGCGGGGGCCAGCCCGACGGCGTCCATCCCCGTGATCTCCTTGAGCGTCTCTTGTAGCTCATGCAGCGCTGCCAGCGTGCCCTGCACCGATTCGGCAGCTTGCATCGGATGTGCCTGCAGGAATCCGGGAATCCGCGCGACGTCTTCGTTGACCTTGGGGTTGTACTTCATCGTGCACGACCCCAGCGGGTAGAGGCCTGTATCGATGCTGTAGTTCAAGCGGCTCAGCCCCAGGAAATAGCGGATCACCTCGTTCTGCGCCATCTCCGGCAGGTTCAATTCAGATCGCAGGAACCGCCCGTCCGGCAGGTCTGAGCGCGGCACATCAAGCTCCGGGAGGATCACACCCGTGCGCCCCGGCCGGCTCCGGTCGAACGACAAGCGGGAACCGAGTTCGGATGTCTTTGGTGCGAGGGGGCGGCGTTCAGGCGCCATGGTCATCGCGCGGCCTCCGCCAGCCCGTCCCGCAGCCGCTCGATCTCCTCCCGCGTGTTCACCTCTGTCACGCAAACAAGCATCCCGTTCGGCACGCGATCGGAGACATCAAACCCGCCGATGATGTCTCGCTCAAGCAGCCTGCGGTTGGTCTTAACGGACGGCGCGGGACAGCGAATAACGAACTCGTTGAAAAACGGTGCTTTGCGATCGACCGAATAGTCGGGCAGCGCGCCGATGATCTCCGCCGCGTAGTGCGCCTTGTGATAGCACGCCTCCGCTATCTGCCGGAAGCCCTGCTTCCCGACCGTCGCCAGGTAGACGACAGCCGCCAGACCGACGAGCTGCTGACTCGTGCAGATGTTGGACGTCGCGCGCTCGCGCCGGATGTGCTGCTCGCGGGTCTGCAGCGTAAGCACGTAGCCAATGCGTCCGTCCATGTCCGCCGTCCGGCCCACGATGCGGCCCGGCATCTGGCGCACGTGCTCCTGACGGCAGGCGAACAGCCCCAGGTACGGCCCGCCGAAGTTGACCGGCCAACCCAGGCACTGCCCCTCCGCCACGGCGATGTCGGCCCCATATTGGCCCGGCGGCGTCAGCATGCCCAGCGAGATCGGGTTCACCGCCGCGATGTAGAGCGCTCCGGCCGCGCGCGCGGAATCGCCCAGCGCCCACACGTCCTCCAGCGTCCCCAGATACGACGGCTGTTGCACTGCCAGGCAGGCGTGCTCGTCAGTCAGGCCCTCTCCGCCGACGATGTCGACCCCGATGTCCGGCCCGTGCGCGTACGTCCGGACAACCTCTATGTATGCGGGGTTCACGCCGGCGTGCAGCGCCACCCGCCGCCGTCCCGTGATGCGGCAGGCCATCAAACACGCCTCCGCAAGCGCGCTCGCTCCGTCGTACATTCCGGCGTTAGCGATGTCCATCCCGAACAGCTCGCAGGTCATGGACTGCAGCTCGAACATCGTCTGCAACGTGCCCTGGCTGATCTCCGGCTGGTACGGCGTGTAGGCGGTGTGAAACTCGCTCCGGCTCAGGATGTGGCCCACCGTGCTCGGTATGAAGTGGCGGTACGCTCCAGCCCCCAGGAAGCAGGCGACTCCATTGCCCGCAACGGTGTTCTGGGCGGCGATCGCCGTCATCTCGCGTACGAGGTCCAGCTCCGGCATCGCGGCCGGCAGGCGCAACCCCTCGATCCGGAACTCGCCGGGTATGTCGGCGAAGAGCTCGTCCAGCGACGCGACCCCGATGCGCTCGAGCATCGCGCGCCGGTCTTCGTCGGTGTTCGGAATATACGGATGCGGGCTGGCGGCGGTCATGCCGCGCCCTGCGCGAGGAACGCCTCGTACTCCTCGACGCTCAGAAGCCCCGCGACTTCGTTCTGGTCGCTCAAGCGTATGCGCAGCATCCAGCCTTCGTCGTACGGCGAATCGTTGACCAGCTCCGGACTGTCCGCCAGCGCGGCGTTCACCTCAATCACTTCGCCGGTCACCGGGGAGAACAGCTCCGAGACCGCCTTCACAGACTCGATCTCGCCGAACTTCTTCATGTGGGCGACCTGTGCTCCCGGCACCGGCAGCTCAACGAACACGATGTCGCCGAGCTGGTCCTGCGCGTAGTCCGTGATCCCGATGGTGCCCACGCCCGCTTCAGCGCGCACCCACTCGTGCTCTTTCGTGTACTTGAGGTCAGCGGGGTTAGGCACGAGGCTCCTGGCGCGGTCGCTTGTAGAATGGGCGCGCGACAACCGTAACGGGCAGTGGCCTTCCCCTCACGTCCACCGTCAGCGACGTGCCTTCTGCGGCGAGACCAGTGGGCACGAGGCCCATGCCGATACTGACCGCCAGAGTGGGTGAGTAGCCACCGCTCGTGACTTTACCGACCTCCTTGCCGGAGCGCAAGATGGCGCAGGCGGAGCGCATGATCCCCCGTTCCTCACTCCGCAAACAGACCAACTTTCTGTCCACGATATCGCGCTTTTCGATGAGGGCAGCCCGCCCGATGAAGTCCGCGCCGTCGTCCAGCGTCACCACCCAGTCCAGACCCACCTCCCATGGGTTCACGTGCTCGTCCATGTCGTTGCCGTACAACAGCAGCGCCGCCTCCAGCCGCAGCGTATCGCGCGCCCCCAGCCCGCAGGGGTGCACGCCCGCGTCCAGCAGCGCTCGCCACAACTCCGCGCCTTCTTCCGCGTCGACAACGAGCTCGAGCCCGTCCTCGCCGGTGTAGCCCGTGCGCGAGGCGAACAGCCAGTGCCCCGCCCAAAGCGTCTCGCCGCAACGCCGCGGCCGCAGCGACGCCACGAAGTCGCCGCCGATCACCTGACGCAGCTTCGCCAGCGCCTCCGGCCCCTGCACCGCGATCATCGCCGTTGACGCGTGGCGGTCCACGAGCTTCGCATGCAGCGCGCCCGCCTCAACCTGGAACCACGCCTTCATCTTTTCCGCGTTCGAGGCGTTCACGACGACGAGATAGCGCTCCGGCTCCAAGCAGAACGCGTAGATATCGTCCAGGATGCCCCCGTCCTTGCGGCAAGCGGCGGCGTAGTGCCCGTCGCCCGGCGTCAGGCGCGTCATGTCCCACGTGCTGACATAACGCAAGAAATGCGCCGCCGCGGTCCCCCGCACCTCGAACCGCCCCATGTGCGACACGTCGAACATCCCCGCGCCCTGACGCACCGCGTTGTGCTCCTCCACGATCCCGGCGTACTGCACCGGCATCTCCCACCCGGCGAACGGCACCATCCGCGCCTGCAAGCGCACATGCTCCTCGAACAGCGCCGTCCGTCGCAGCGGTGCTAACGCGGGGTCAGGTGACATTTGGCCGTTGACCTCTCTCCACCCGCCTATTCTACGATGCGCCTGCGCCCCGGTAGCTCAGTTGGACAGAGCGCCTCTCTCACTAAGGGGTGGTCGTGGGTTCGAGTCCCACCCGGGGCGCCGCGGTCTTGACAATCGCGAGGACCAATAGTACAAAGAAGATACCCTTAGTGAGAGCAGCTCAGCCCGCTGAGCTCGACGATAAACGGAGCGGATCACAACTCCGCTCCGTTTCGCTTTTCTTGCCCGGCGCGCTCGGTCCAACATCCGCCCAGGCACTCAATTCGCTCCCGACCCGTCCGCCCCCGGAGGGTCCGGGAACGATTGTAGGCGGTGACGTTTCCCCATTGACCGGCCCTCAGTCGTCTGTCTTACGATGCATTCGTGCCCCGGTAGCTCAGTCGGAAAGAGCAGGCTGTTGACTGCGGCCAGGTCGTGGGTTCGGGCGGACGCCCGCCCGTCGCGGCGAGTCCCACCCGGGGCATCTGAGAGTGTCGCTGAGTCGCGACTTTCTCGGGGGAAGGTGCTATGATCTAGTGGCCGTAGTCAGCAGGCTCTCCCAACTGGGCAAGCCATCGAACGGAGCGGATCACAACTCCGCTCCGTTTCGCTTTTGCTGCCTGCACACGCGTCGTTGGCGATTCCAACCGACCAACCAACGGGAACCGACTGCGGATCACGCCGTCCCTTGGCAATCCCAAAATCAAGTCGCCTCTGTGTTCTCTGAACCCTCAGTGCCCCTCTGTGGCTCCTCAACCGCCTCCCAGCGCACCTTCCCACCCTCCGCCCGCAGCCGCCCCAGCCCCGGGTACGGCGCGTGCACGCTGATCACAAGCGCTCGCCTCTCGACCGCGCGCTCGATCAGCCGCCGCTTCGTCTCCAGCGACACCAGCGGCAGCACGTCGAACGCCGACACCACGCGAGCCGCTCCAGCATCACGGGATGCTGCGCCAGCTCGCCCACGTAGACCGCGTACTCCCCGCCCGACTCCAGCTCCACGATGCAGTGCCCCTCCGTATGCCCCGGTGCCGGCACCAGCCGCACCCCCGGCGCAACCTCGACTTCGCCGCGCACCAGCTCGAGCTGACCCGCCGCCTCCAGCGGCGCCAGGTTCTCCGCCAGGTAGGTCCCCCGCGTGCGCTCGTTTGTATGCGTCGCCGCCTCCCACTCCGCCTCCTGCACCACGTAGCGCGCCCGCGGGAACGCGGGGACCACTCGCCCGTCCACGGCGACAGTGTTCCCGCCCGCGTGGTCGAAGTGCAGGTGCGTATTCAGGACGATATCGACGTCCTCAGCCCGCACCCCCGCCGCTGCGAGGTTCTCGAGCAGCCGGCCGGTATCCTCGATGCCCATCGCGCCGGGCGCGCGTGCGCCCTTGGTCCCGCACCCTGTGTCCACCAGCACGGTCTTTCCCCCCGAGCGCACCACCAGCGAGTTCAGCCCCAGCGCCATCCGGTACTCCGCGTCCAGCTCACCCGCATAGCGCTCCCACATCACGCGCGGCACCAGCCCGAACACCGCCCCCGCGTCCTGCCGCATCACCCCATCGCTGACGACAGCGCACTCAAGCTCGCCCACGCGGAACCAGGGGGTCATGGCGTCACGATAGGTGCGGGGAACGAGGCAGGTCAAGGTGTAATGCGACGCCACGTGGGGTGGGCCGCACCCCTCTCCCGCGCACGGGAGAGGGGCCGGGGGTGAGGGCTCCGGCCCGACAAAATCAAGAAGGCATAGCGGCCATGCAGGGCCTATAATGGAGCCATCATATTTGGGGGGACCGTCACCATTCCAGTTCGTTTAATGCCGCTAGTCCAATCGCTGCGTTTCCCGCTCGCCGCCCTCCTGTTTCTGGCGCTCGTCCTTCTCAGCCTGCACGACGGCGCCCGACGGAGCGAAGCCGGGCATGTCGGTACGATATCCGCCATGTCGATCGACATGAATCCGGCAGGCATCCCGGCAAACACGGCCACCACGTTAGGTAGCCGTGAGCGCTGCCAGCGGATCAACGAAAACGATCTACAGGACGCCGACGAGACGTCTGTCGATGCGGTCCAGTTTGACGTTACAGCCGAAGGAATCCCTCCGTACAGCAGTGGCGCTGGCGGGATAGTCGCGTTCTTGTATCTTCTGAGCTACTGCTCCGCGAACCTGTCGGTGCAGAGCGCCTCCTCGATGTGGCTGCTGGCTGTCAACCCGGGCAGTGGGATTTTTGAGGCCAGCGACCAAACTCCAGACTCGAACTACGACAATCAATGGAACGGCATAGCAGTGGACACCGGGCTCGGAACGCCTGAGCAAGGGACCGGTATCCTCCAGAGAGTCACAATCTCGTCGGACGCGCCAGCTGCCAGCGGCATCCATTCGCTGACTTTGGGTGACCACGAAACCACCGGCGTTCTCGACAATTCGGGCTCGTTCTATGCCCCGATCACCGTGAACAACGCCAGCGTGGCGATCAACACGGACTGCCCGCTGCTTGCCAGCATTGCGGTAGACGCGGATCCGGGTTCGACACCCGCCAATACACCCACGTCAATCGGCAGCGTCGAAACCTGCACCGAAATCGTGAACGACGATATATTGAACGGCGACGAAGACGCAGTCGACTCGGTGGACCTGGATGTAGTCGTCGCTTCGCCTGGTATCTCGTCGCCCGCGTTTGGTGTCGGCGGACTCCTTTCGTTTGGTTACGACTTGAACTACAACGGTGCTGTCGCCCAGGTCACTGGGGCGAACCTTTCGCTGATGCTTGCCGCCAATGGAGGTAGCAGTGTTTTCATTGCTGATAACGGCGGCACCAATCCCTCTCAAACCTTCCCAAACGCATCTGGCATATCGAGTCCAGCTGCCACAGACGCCGGCCCCATTCCAGCTTCGCTGGAGTCGGGGCAGGGCATCCTGACACGCTTTAGCTTCGAAGGACTGACCGCCCTGCCGACCATAGCTGCTACTGCCCTCACTCCATCCGGCGTGGGCCTATTCGACATCAGCGGCGCTCCCCATGACATCAACTCAATTAGCGGCGGCTTTATCGTCCTCAACGACGCGTCCGGCTGCTCGGACGCCGATGGTGATGGCGTGCCGGTAGCCGCCGACAATTGCCCGGCAGTGCCGAATGTGAGCCAGGCCAATGGCGACACGGATCCGTTGGGCGACGCGTGCGACAACTGCCTACTGGTCGCCAATGCAGTCCAAACGAACAGCGACACCGACTCATTCGGCGACGCCTGTGACAACTGCTTGACGATTAGCAACCCGTCTCAGGTGAACGTCGACGCTGACCCATTCGGCAACGCCTGCGACAACTGCCCGTCTGTCGCCAACGCAATCCAAACGAACAGCGACGCCGACTCATTCGGCGACGCCTGTGACAACTGTCCGGCGAACAGCAATCAGTCCCAGGCGAATCTAGACGCCGATACCTTCGGCGATGTTTGTGACAACTGCCCCACCGTTAGCAGCCCGTCCCAGGCGAACAGCGACGGCGACTTGATGGGAGACGCCTGCGACACGGACGACGACAACGACGGCGTGCTGGACAGCAACGAAGTGGGCTGTGGCTCGGATTCGCTTGATCCGTTTGGTCGGCCCGAGCGCGTGGACGGCGCCTTCGCCGGAGTCAGCGACGACGGCGACGCAGCAATCGACGAAGCGCTCCCCGGAGGCGCCGAGGCGTATGACTGTGACGGGGACGGTATTACCGGCCTGGCTGAGGATCACGTCTACCAGCCCGGCGTGCAGGGCGACCAGGACCCCTGCGGGACGTTCGCCTCGCCAGGCTGGGCCGCTGATCTGGCCGGTGGAGCGTTCAGCGCCAACAGGATCAACGTGGCCGACCTTGCGCTCTACATCTCCCCGGTGAGGTATTTCAACACGAACGTAGGTACCAACCTCGGCGACGTGCGCGTGGACATCGTGCCCGGCAAGGGCCTGTTGAGCAATGACATCAACATCCAGGACCTGAGCCTCATCGTCGTCCTGGCACCGTCGATGCTGAACAACGCTCGCGCTTTCGGCGGCCCCGACTGTCCCTGGCCGCCCTAGCGGCTTGTCCACGCTACCCCCCAAACCGTAGGCTCCGTGCCCTCAGTACCCTCCGTGTCCTCTGTGGACAATGCAACACTTCCGCCCCGCTCGGTAGTCCTACAGATACAAACACACATCACCGGAGGGACCATGCTGGGCAAACTGCTGGGCCGCGATAAGGCCAACGAAAGATTCCCCGAAGACAGCTTCACGATCGGACAGGGCGAGCGGGACGGGCTCCCCGCCATCGTGATGCTCAACCTCGCCTACAGAGACTACCCCTACTCGTCGGACTACCCCTGGCACCTGGCGGTTGAGATCACGATCGGCGACCGGACTGACGCCGGCCTCCCCACCAACACGGAGGCGGAGGTCCTGAACGCGGTCGAGGATACGATCGAACAGGAGGTCCGCAAGTCCGGCGGCATCCATTACATCGCCCGTCAGACCTGGAACGGCCTTCGCCTGTTGGATTACTACGTCGAAAACCTCGCCGGCGTCGAGGAAGCGCTCGCTGCGTTGCGCGCAAACGGCGCACTCGCCCGCAGCTTCACCTACAAGCTGGAAGAGGATCCGGACTGGGCACTCTGCCGCCCCTTCTTCAAAAACTTCTAACCACCGGGCGCCCGTCTCCGGCCACTAACCACTGACAAACCGCCTCTGGTATCTTAGCTCTCATGAGCGAGCCCCAGAGCGCGCCCGGCATGCCCAAGGCCTACGACCCTTCGCAGCACGAGGCCGCCCTCTACCAGATGTGGATGGAAGGCGGCTACTTCCGCCCGACCATGGACCCGGAGAAGGAGCCGTTCTGCATCATCCTGCCGCCGCCCAACGTCACCGGCGAGCTCCACCTCGGGCACGCCCTCGTCGTCACGATCGAGGACTGCCTCATCCGCTGGCACCGTATGCGCGGCGACCCCACGCTCTGGCTCCCCGGCGTCGACCACGCCGGCATCGCCACGCAGAACGTCGTCGAGAAGGAGATCGCCAAAGAAGGGCTGAGCCGCCACGACCTGGGCCGCGAGGCGTTCCTGGACCGCGTCTGGACGTGGGTGCGCAAGTACCGCAGCGTGATCTCGCACCAGCAGGCCCGCCTCGGCGCATCGTGCGACTGGGACCGCGAGGTCTTCACGATGGACGACGGCCCGCAGCGCGCCGTCCGCACGACCTTCGTCAGGCTCTACAACGAAGGCCTGATCTACAAGGGGGAGCGCATCATCAACTGGTGTCCCCGCTGCCGGACTGCCCTCTCCGACCTCGAGGTGGAGCACGAGGAGCGCGAGGGCAAGCTCTGGTACGTCCGCTACCACCTCCTCGACGGCAACCGCAGCGACGACTACGTCGTGATCGCGACGACGCGCCCGGAGACGATCGTCGCCGACGTTGCCGTCGCCGTGAACCCGGCGGTCAAGCGCTGGAACGATGCTGTCGGACGCAAGGTGCGGCTGCCCATCATCGAGCGCCAGATCCCCGTCATCGCCGACGACCAGGTCGACCCCGAGTTCGGTACGGGCGCGCTGAAGATCACGCCGGGCCACGACCAGGTAGACTTCGAGATCGGCCAGCGCCACGAGCTCCCCACGATCGTCGCGATCGGCCCCGATGGCAACATGAACGCCGAGGCCGGCCCCTACGAGGGCATGGACCGGTTCGAGACGCGGACGATGATCGCGAAAGACCTCGAAGCGCTCGGCCTGATCGAAAAGGTCGTCGACCACAAGTACTCGCTTGGCCACTGCTCGCGCTGCGACACGATCGTGGAGCCGGTCGTCAGCGCGCAGTGGTTCGTGAACATGAAGCCGCTCGCCGAGCCGGCGATCGCGGCCGTGAGCGACGGCCGCATCAAGATCGTCCCGAAACGCTTCGGGCGCGTCTACATGAACTGGATGGAGAACATCCGCGATTGGTGCATCTCCCGCCAGCTCTGGTGGGGCCATCGCATCCCCGTCTGGTACTGCGATTGCGGCGAGGTGATCGCCTCCGTCGAAGACCCTCCCGCCTGCCCCAAATGCGGCTCCGCCACGCTGGAGCAGGACCCGGACGTGCTGGACACGTGGTTCTCCTCCGCGCTCTGGCCCCACTCGACGCTGGGCTGGCCGCAGGAGAACGACGAGCTGCGCTACTTCTACCCCACCTCCGTGCTGGAGACCGGCTACGACATCCTCTTCTTCTGGGTGGCGCGGATGATCATGATGGGCCTCTACAACATGGGCGACGTGCCCTTCCGCCACGTCTACCTCCACGGCCTGATCCGCGACGCCCAGGGCCAGAAGATGACCAAGAGCCGCGGCAACGTCGTCGACCCCCTGGAGGCGATCGAAAAGTACGGCTGCGACGCCCTACGCTTCACGCTGGCCACCGGGGGCGCCGCCGGCAACGACTTCCGCCTCTCCGACGAGCGCCTGGAGAGCGCCCGCAACTTCGCGAACAAGATCTGGAACGCCGCGCGCTTCGTCGTGAGCAGCATCGGTGACGAGAAGGTGCGCGTACCGCAGCTCAACGACAGCCGGAGGGTCGCGCAGCGTGACGCCTGGGCGCTGGAAGACCGCTGGATATACTCGCGCTCCCTGCGGGTCCAGCGCGACGTGAACAAGATGCTCGCTGCGTTCCAGGTCAACGAGGCCTCGCGCCTGCTCTACGACTTCGTCTGGAGCGAGTACTGCGACTGGTACCTGGAGATGGTGAAAGTCAGGCTGCGCGCCGGCGACCGATCGCCGCTGCCCGTACTCGCCGTCGTGCTCCAGGCGAGCATGCGCCTGTTGCACCCGTTTATGCCCTTCGTGACCGAGGCTGTCTGGCAGCACTTAAAGGAGTCCCTGGCGGATCCCGAGGCCGACTCGATCATGGTCTGCAAATACCCGCAAGGTATCTCCGACCCCGATCCCGATGCGGAAGAACGAATCGGGACCGTGATCGAGGTCGTGCGCGCCATCCGCAACATCCGCGCGGAACGCGGCGTCGACCCCGCGCGCTACGTGGAGGCGTACGTCGCCGGCGATGGCTCGCTCCCCGCCCTCGAGATGGCCCGTGGCGTCGTCGAGGCGCTCGCGAGGGTGCGCCCACTGCATCTGGTGGCGGGGGCGTCAGACGCCCCGAGTACCGGCGTCGCCTCCGCCGTGTTGGACGCTGCGCAGGTAGTGCTACCGCTCGCCGGCATGATCGATCTCGAGGCCGAGCGCTCGCGGCTCACGGCGCAGCTCAAGGACGCCGATTCGGAGGCTCAGCGACTTCAGGCGAAGCTGGGGAACGAGCAGTTCCGCGCGAAAGCTCCGCGCGAGGTCGTGGCGAAAGAAGAAGAAAGGCTCGCCGCGGCGAAGGGGCGCGCCGAAGGCCTGGCGCAGCGGCTCTCGGAACTAGGGTAGCCCCAACGTTCGGCCGCCGGACCGGCGATGCCGCCCCGATAAACCAACCAAGCACTTTCTTTATTGACTGTAGCCGGGGCGAATGCTAGCATTCGCTCGGATTGTGCCGGATGGAACAAACGATCACCCACCCGCCCGCGGAGTGTAGCGCGATTGGCTAGCGATCTCTTCTCCGATTACGTAGCCGTCCTCATCGCTGCCATCTTCGGCTTCGTGCTCGTCGGCACGGCCCTCGCCGCCAACCTCGTTCTCTCTCCGCGGCAGCCCACTCGCACAAAGGGGATCACGTACGAATGCGGCATGCTCCCCATCGGTCGCAGCCGCACTCAGGTCCACTTCCGCTACTACCTGTTCGCCATCCTCTTCCTGATCTTCGACATCGAGGCAGTGTTCCTCTTCCCCTGGGCCGTCACGTTCGTCGAGATCGGCGAGGCCGCCTTCTGGGAGATGGTCGTGTTCATCGCCATCCTCGGGTTCGGCCTCCTCTACGCCTGGAAGAAGGGCGTCCTCAAATGGCGGTAGGAGGCGGCCGTGGCTGAGAGGCAAATCATCGAAGTCTACGAGGTCCGCGACGACCCGCAGCTCGCAATCTCCGATGCCGTCGCTCCGGAGGTGCGCCAGGCGACGAAGAGCCTCGAGGCTACGCCCGCGAACCCCGCACAAGGGAAGGCCATCTACCGGCAAATCCTGCCGGGCATCATGCAGATGCCGGCGGACTGGCTCATCGCCTGGGGCCGCAAGTCGTCCCTGTGGCCACTTACGTTCGGCCTCGCCTGCTGCGCCATCGAGATGATCTCGACGTTCATGGCGCGCCACGACCTCGACCGCTTCGGCGTCCTCGGCCAGGTCGCCGCCTCACCCCGGCAATCCGACGTGATGATCGTCTCCGGCACGGTGACGAAGAAGATGGCGCCCGCAGTCAAGCTGCTGTACGAACAGATGCCGAGCCCGAAGTGGGTGATCTCCATGGGCGCCTGCGCCACCAACGGCGGCCCCTACACGCGCTACGACCGCGTCTTGCAGGGCGTTGACAAGATCATCCCCGTCGACGTCTACGTCCCCGGCTGTCCGCCCCGCCCGGAGGCGCTGATCGATGCCTTCCTGGCGCTGCAGAAGAAGATCATGGAAGAGCGCGGGAAGATAGGTCGCGCGTAATGGTGCAAGAGGAGCCGGGCGGCGCCGTCACCGTATCGCTGGAGCCGGGGCCCGTTGCCAGGCTCTTCCAGGAGGCGCTTCCAGGGGTTCCGTTAGCGATCGGTCAGAGTCCGCTGGACGAGGTCCTCACAGTACAGCGAGACGACTTCGTGCGCGTGATGGAGGCGGCGAAGAACAACGAGCGGTTGGCGTTCGAACAGCTGCGGTGTCTGTCCGGCGTGGACTACCTGACGGAACTCGAGACGGTATACCACTTCTACTCGTTCAAGCACCGCCATACTGTCGCGATCAAGGTACGTTGCCCGTACGAGGACCCGCACGTGCCCACAGTCAGTCATCTCTGGCAGACGGCGAACTGGCACGAACGGGAGACTTACGAGATGTTCGGGATCGTCTACGACGCCCACCCGGACCTGAGGCCGCTGCTCACTGAGGAAGGGCTGGGCTACTTTCCCCTCCGCAAGAGCCACCCGCTGGCGGAAATCGAAGACTGGCAGGAGGACTACGTGCGCGCCGTCGATGAGGCGGCCGCTCAAATGGCCGCGGCCGCAGCCGGGCCGGAGGGCGTCGCGCCCGTTGATGAGAAGGCCCTGAAGATACAGATGGCCCAGAAGAAGGCCGCGATCATCACAAAGGCGCGCGAAGAGGCGCGGGCAAAGGGCCTCTCTGGCGACGACGAGAAGGCTGCTGTTCAGGCAGCGCTGAAGAAGTTCGAAGAGGAACAAGCGGCGGCCCCGGCTGCCGCTCCCGCTGCCGCGGCTGCTGCGCCGGCGGACGCCCGGGCGGCGAAGATACAGATGGCGCAGAAAAAGGCCGCGCTGATCACGAAGACGCGCGCCGAAGCACGCGCCAGGGGCCTCTCACCGGAGGAGGAGCGCCACGTGGTAGCGGAAGCGCTAAAGGCGTTCTCCGAGGAAGGCGGCTAGGTGGCCATCGATACCAGCCGCCCGGCCGAGGCCGATCTCGAAACGATCGACATCAACATCAACGTCGGGCCGCAGCATCCGGCGACACACGGCGTCTTCCGCATGGTTCTGACGGTGGACGGCGAACTGGTGGTCGAGCTGGACCCGGTGATCGGCTACATGCACCGTGGGAACGAAAAGCTGCCGGAGAACTGCGACTACCGCCAGGTCATCGGCTATCACGACCGAACGGACTACCTGGCGCAGTTCAATACCGAGCACTGTTACGTTGAAGCGGTGGAGAAGCTCGCCGGGCTCACTCCCACGGAGCGCTCCCAGTATATCCGCGTCGTCCTGGCTGAGCTGAACCGCATCGCGAGCCACCTGATGTTCACGGGCGCTTTCGGGACTGACATGGGACTGCCGGGCACAGCGTTCATGTACGCCTTCCGCGAAAGAGAGAACATTCAGGACTTGTTCGAGGAGCTGACCGGCGAGCGCATGATGTACAACTACTTCCGCCCGGGCGGTGTTGCCTGGGATGTGCCAGAGGACTTCCACGAACGCTGTACGCAGGTCCTGGCGTCCGTCAAGCGCGGCATCCGGGACCTCGATGACCTGATGATACAGAGCGAAGTCGTCCTCGCGCGCTGCCGTGGGTTGAGCCCGGTCTCGAGCCGGGACGCGGTCAACTGGGGCATCACCGGACCGGTCCTGCGCTCCACGGGCCTCAAGCACGACATCCGCAGGGCGGAGCCTTATTCGATCTACGACCGTTTCGACTTCGAGATACCGACGGGAACGACCGGCGACGTGTACGAACGACTGATCATGCGCCTGGAAGAGATGCGCCAGTCAGTCCGGATCGTTGAGCAGGCGCTGGCACAGATGCCGGATGGGCCGGTCATGGCCGGGGGAATGAAGCGGATCCTGCGCGTGCCGGCCGGTGAGGTATATATGCGGGTGGAGAGCCCGCGCGGCGAGTACGGCACCTACCTCGTGTCCAACGGAAGCGACAAGCCGTACCGGCACAAGGTGCGCGGCGCCTCCTTCTGCAACCTCTCGGCGCTACGGGCGATGGCGGTGGGGCATTACATCGCGGACGTGATCCTCATTCTCGGATCGATCGACATCGTGCTGTGCGAGGTGGACCGGTGATCCTCACCTTCGTTTCCAGCAACCCCTGGCTGGAGGCCCTGGCGCGCATGGCGATCATCGCCGTCTTGATGCCGCTGACGGTCATCATCCTCACCTGGCTGGAGCGCAAGGTCATCGGCCGGTTGCAGATGCGCGTTGGGCCCATGCACGTCGGCCCTCACGGCGTCCTGCAGGGCTTCGCGGACACGATCAAGCTCCTGACCAAGGAGGATGTCCGTCCCACCACCGCCGACCGCTGGACGTTCGAGCTCGCCCCCTTCGTCATCGTCGTCCCGGTGGTCATGGCGATCGTGGCGATCCCGTTCACAGCCGACCTGTTCGTGCAGAACCTGAGCCTCGGGCTCTTCTACATTCTCGCCGTCTCGGGACTCTCCATCGTGGGTTTCCTGATGGCGGGCTGGGGTTCCGACAACAAGTACGCGCTCCTCGGCGGTGCGCGGGCGGCGGCGCAGCTGGTGAGCTATGAGATACCGCTCGTCCTGGCGGCCCTGGCGGTCGCCATGGTCCCGCAGAGCCTGAACTTGGGGGTGATCGTCAGCGCGCAGGAAGACACGCCCTTCATCGCTTATCAGTCGCTCGCGTTCTTGCTCTTCCTTATCGCCTCCCTGGCGGAGCTCTACCGCCAGCCGTTCGACATTCCCGTCGCGGAGTCGGAAGTCGTAGGCGGACCGACGGTGGAGTACAGTGGCATCCGCTGGTCGATGTTCCAGCTGGGCGAATTCGTCAACATGGTTCTGCTGTCCATCCTGGGCTCGCTCCTGTTCTTGGGTGGTTGGAACTGGCCCTGGAGCATCTTCGACGCCGGCGTGCCGGTCGCGGCGCAGGTGGGAATCATGCTGGTCAAGACCTCCGCTTTCATCCTCTTCTACATGTGGATGCGCGGGAGCATGCCCCGGCTGCGCGTAGACCAGCTGATGTCCTTCTGCTGGCAGGTGCTGCTGCCGTTCGCCTTCCTGCAGATCCTGCTCAATGGCCTCGTGCTGGTTTACGACTGGCCAAACCAGACTCTGATCGTCTTCTCCGGTGCAGCGACAGCGGCCGCCGTGTACCTGACTTACCGGCTCGCGCGTCAGTCCGGTGTGCGCTATGACGTGGCATCCGCCGGCCAGCGAGTAGGGAGCGTGCTCTGATGCTTGGCATCTTGAAGGCTGTGGGAACGACCGTGCGCGCCGCGCTGCGCAAACCGGTGACGGTGCAATACCCGATGGAGAAGAAGGAGTTGCCGCACCGCTCCCGCGGCCTTCCGACGCTGCTCTGGGACGACGATAAGAACGAGCCATTCTGCACCGGCTGCCAGGTCTGCGCCCGCTACTGCCCCGTGGACTGCATGACCGTTACGATGAAGGACAACCCCAACTTCGCGGCGGGGACGAGCAAGCGCAAGAAGATCGTCGACAAGTTCTACATCGACTATGCCCGCTGCATGCGCTGCGACATCTGCGTCGAGGTCTGCAACTTCGATGCCATTGTCATGAACAACACCTGGACGGGCGTCGAGCTCTCGACATACGACCGCCAGGACCTGGTGCTGGACCTGCCCGCGCTCCTGCGTCCCCACCGCAGCGGCCAGATGAAAGACCCGTTCCGAGAGCCGATGGGCGTGGCCCACTCCGGTTGGGCACCAAAAGTCGAAGGCGAGGAAGAAGCGGCCGAAGCCGAAGGTGGTGAGGGTTAGTAGCCGCTTGATCTCATTAGAGCTTCGCGCGCGATGACCGTCGAAGAAGCGATCTTCTACGTCGTGGCGGCCGTCACGGTCGCCGGCGGCCTCGGCGTGGTGCTCGCGCGCAACGTCGTGCACTCCGCGCTGTTCCTGATCATGGCGTTGCTTTCTACCGCCGCCGTGTTTATCCTGCTCGCCGCGGAGTTCCTGGCGATCGTACAGGTCCTTGTTTACGGCGGCGCCGTCACGATCCTCGTCCTCTTCGCGCTGATGCTTACGCGTGTCCGCGATCTGCCGGAAAACCTCGATGGGCCGCAGCGGCCGTTCGCCGCGCTGGCTGCTGGTGCGTTCCTCGGCATCACGGTGCTGTCGATCACTTCCACCGACTGGCCGGGTGAGACCGATCAGGCGGCGGTCGTGTCGATCGAGCAGATCGGCAACGCGCTGTTCACGACCTGGGCGGCGCCGTTCGAGATCGCCTCGCTGGTGCTGATCGTGGCCCTGCTCGGCGCGATCATCCTGGCGCGCGGGGAGGAAGGCGAATGATCCCGCTAAACAACTTCCTGGTCCTCGGCGCGATCCTCTTCTCGCTCGGCATGTACGGTGTGCTGGCCCGCCGCAGCGCGGTGCTCATCCTGATGTCCGTGGAGCTCATGCTGCAGGCGGTCAGCATTAACTTCATCGCCTTCGCGGTTTATCTCTCGCCGGAGGCGTTCACCGGCATCATCTTCGCGATCTTCGTGATCACCATCGCCGCCGCGGAAGTCGGCCTCGCCCTCGCGATAATCCTGCGCCTGTACCGCAACAAGGCCACCGCCAACGTAGACGAAGCGGACACCATGAAATGGTAACGGCGAAGGAAGCAGGAGGGAGGACGAGGGAAGAAGCTCCGGCGGCGAAGGAAGCAGGAGGAAGGAAGAAGGAAGAAGTGCCGGCGGGCCGGGGCTTCAGGAAGCTCATCGCATGGCAGAAGGCACAGGCGCTGGCATCGGCGGTATACGCCAGCACCAGCTCCCAGCAGATGCCGCCATGGCTCGTCAGTCAGGTCATGCGGTCTGCGTTATCCGTTTCCGGCAACATCGCCGAGGGATATACACGCGGCGGTGTGAAGGACTACCTCCGTTTTCTGGACATCGCGAGGGCCTCATTAGCGGAACTTGAGTCGCATCTTCACTTCATGGTCGCTAACGGCTTATTGGATCCGGCCGACTTTGCGCGGATCACGCCTCTCGCATCGGACGTTGGAAACATTCTCGTTGCGCTCATGAGATCACTGGCGGTGAAGGCGAAGGATGGCTCCTGGAACCGCATCGCGGAAGACCGTCCCACCTACGGAACTTCTGACGAAATCGACACCCTCCTTCCCCCTTCCTCCTTCCTCCTTCCCGGCGGGGACAGGAGGTAGGGCCATGGGCATGGAACAAGCCTGGCTCATCCCGGCGCTACCAGCCGCGGCGTTCGTCATTCTCCTCCTCGCGGGAAAGTACCTCCCGCGCGGTGGCGACTTCATTGCGATAGGCGCGATCGCCGCCTCGTTCGTCCTCTTCTTCCCGGTCCTCGCCGATCTGCTGGACGTCGTGGAAGAACCGGGGTTTGCCGGCGGGGGCAAGAGCTGGGAATGGGTGCGGTTCGCAGACTTCGAGATACGGCTCGGCTTCCTGGTCGACGAGATCGCGATCGTCATGCTCGCCGTCGTCTCGTTCGTCGCCCTCACCGTGCAGGTCTACTCCGTGGGCTACATGCGCGGCGACCCGAAGTATGGTTGGTACTTCACGGTCATGTCCCTGTTCGCGGCTTCCATGCTCACACTCGTACTCGCGGATAACCTGCTTTTCCTCTACGCAGCCTGGGAGGGCGTTGGCTTCTGCTCTTTCTTGCTGATCGGCTTCTGGTGGGAGAAGCGCTCCGCCGCGGAAGCGGCGAAGAAGGCGTTCATCACCACGCGCATCGGCGACGTCGGCTTCCTGATCGGCATCCTGCTGATCTACCTCCAGGCGGGCACCTTCGACATCTCGGAGATCTTCCACTTTGCTGAGGAAGGCGGGTTCAACGACGCCGATCTCGGCGGCCTGGGCCTGTCAGGTAACACTTATCTCACGATCTCGGTTCTGTTCCTGTTCGCCGGCGCCGTCGGCAAGTCGGGGCAGTTCCCGTTGCACGTCTGGCTGCCGGACGCGATGGAGGGCCCGACGCCGGTCTCCGCGCTGATCCACGCCGCCACGATGGTCGTCGCCGGCGTCTACATGGTGGCGAGGATGCTGCCGCTTTTCGAGGTCGCCGACCCCATCGCGCTCAACGTCGTGACGGGCCTGGCGCTCACGACCGTAATGATCTCCGCGACGATGGGCCTGGTCGCGACCGACATCAAGCGCGTGATCGCCTACTCCACGCTGAACAGCCTCGGGCTGATGATGCTCGCGCTCGGCTCGCATTCCGTCACCGCCGCGATGCTATATCTGCTCGTCCACGGGTGTTTCAAGGCCTCCCTCTTCCTTTGCTCTGGCTCCGTCATCCACGCCACCGAAAAGCAGGACATCAACGAACTCGGAGGCCTGGCCCGCAAGATGCCCGTGACTACGGCAGTCTTCGCAATCGGCACGCTGGCGATGATCGGCATCTTCCCGCTCTCCGGATTCTGGGCGAAGGACGAAGTGCTCCACGCAGCGGACAGCCACCAAAATCTGGCCGTCTACATTCTCGCCCTGGCGAGCCTGTTCATTACCAGCCTGTATATGACGCGCCTTTTCATCCGCACGTTCCTGTTCGAGGCGCGCGATCAGCACGCCGTCGATCACGCGCATGACGCCGAACCGGCGATGACCCTTCCGCTGATCCCGCTCGCCGCTCTCACCCTCGTCGGCGGCTTCGTGGTGTTCACGCCTGTGGGTGAGGCGCTCGGCTTCCCCGGCGGCTTCGGGGAGTTCGTGTTCCTGGAGGAGCCGGAAAAGTTCGAGTTCTCATGGGAAGTCGCAATCCTGTCGACCATCCTCGGCGCCGGTGGCATCGGGGTCGGATACAACCTGTGGTCGGGCAAGGCAGAGCCGGCCCGGCGGGCGGGCGACGTGTTCCGGCCGGTATACACCCTGCTGTACAACCGCTACTACATCGACCACGCCTACCAGTTCGTCATTGACCGCGTTGTGCTCTCTCTCGGCCGCATCGTCGCGTGGTTCGACCGCAACATCGTGAACGACACCGCCGTGGACGGTTCCGCCGGCCTCGGCGCATTCACCGGTTTCGGCCTCAAGTTCCTGGAGACAGGGAAGATACCCAACTACGCCCTGGCGATCGTGAGCGGCGTCATCGGGATCGCGGTGCTGTTGCTGGTGCTGAGGGCATAGGCATGGACGCCGTTCTCCTCGCGCTGCTGGCCGTCCCGCTGGGGAGCGTGATCGTCTTCATGCTCATTCCCTCCCGCTATCCGCAGCTTGTGCGTTACGTTGCGGTCGCCTCCGGCGGCGTGCAGTTCGCGCTCTCGCTCGCGGTCTTCATCGCCTACGAGTACGAGGGCGGCAGCGGGCTGCGCTTTGCCCTGCGCTGGGACTGGCTGGAGAACGTCGGCTTCCTGGGCGAGCACGGTATCTCGCTGCACCTGGCGGTGGACGGAATCGCTGCGCCGCTGGTGCTGCTCAACGGCATCGTCGTCTTCGCGGCGTCGTTCGTCTCCTGGAACATCGCCCACCGCAACAAAGACTTTTTCGTTCTGCTGTACCTGTTGGTATCGGGCGTGTTCGGAGTGTTCATCTCACAGGACCTCTTCTTCCTCTTCTTCTGGTATGAAGTGGCCGTGCTGCCGATGTATCTCCTGATCGCTGTGTGGGGCGCCAGCAGCGACTTCGGTACGTTCGTGCGCACCAAAGAGTACGGCGCCATGAAGCTGGTGCTCTACCTGGTAGCGGGCAGCGTCCTCATCTTCATCGGCATCTTCGCGACCTTCACTGAGGCGAATATCGGCACCTTTGACCTTCCCGCACTGGGGGCGGTGGCCTACGACGAGGACTTCCAGAAAGCGGTCTTCCCCTTCTACATGATCGGCTTCGGCATCCTTGCCGGCATGTGGCCGTTTCACACCTGGTCGCCCGACGGCCACGTTGCCGCGCCGACGGGCGTCTCGATGCTCCACGCCGGAGTGCTGATGAAGCTGGGCGCGTTCGGCATCTTGCGTGTCGGGATGACGCTCTTGCCGGAGGGCGCTGCCTTCTGGGCGCCGGCGCTGATGACGCTCGGCGTCTGTGGCGCGCTCTACGGCGCGGTCTCGGCGCTCGCGCAGACGGACCTCAAGTACATGGTGGGGTACTCCAGCGTGAGCCACATGGGCTTTGTCCTGATGGGACTCGCGACGATGAACGACATCGGCGTCACCGGGGCCGTCCTCCAGATGTTCGCTCACGGCATCATGACCGCCCTCATGTTCACGAACGTCGGCGCGGTCTACGACCAGGCGCACGTGCGCGACATGACGGTATTCGGCGGCCTTGCTAAACGCATGCCCCGACACTCGGCGTTCTTCGCCGTCGCCGGACTCTCCTCGCTCGGCCTGCCCGGTCTGGCCGGCTTCGTGGCGGAGTTCCATATCTTCGTCGGCACCTTCCAGGCCGGCTACTACTGGGCCGGCGCGCTCGGTATCCTCGCGGCCGCGCTGACGGCCACGTACGTCTTGCGCATGCTGGCGCGGGCCTACTTCGGTCCCTGGAACGAGAAGTGGGAGAGCTTGAAGGAGATGCGGCCCGGCGAACAGTTCGCCGGTGCGTTGCTCATCGCGTTCATTCTGTTTATGGGGCTGTGGCCGGCGCCGTTCGTCGACCGCATAACTGAAAGCGTGCAGAACTTGCCGGGGATCGGGTCGTGAGCGGGATCAACCTGGACTGGGAGCTGCTCGCCCCGGAGCTCTTACTCGTCGCCTGGGCCGGAGGGGTCATTCTTCTCGACCTCTTCTGGGGGCGCATCGGCAAAGAGCTGCTCGGCTATGTCGCGGCGGCCGGCGCCGGCGCCGCGACACTCGTCTCGCTCATCTGGGTCGACGACACCCGCAACTTCGCCGGCCTCGTAGACGTCAACGACTACACCACGCTGTTCCGCGTGTTCTTCGGCCTGATCGGTGTCTTCGCCTGCATCGCCTCCGCACGCTACGTGAAGGAGCGCCTTCTCCACCCGGGCGAGTACTACGCGCTCATCCTGCTCTGCGTCGTCGGCGCCAACGGCATGGCCGCCGCCGGCGAGCTGCTTACGGCGTACATTTCGCTCGAGCTGCTGAGCTTCAGCCTTTACGTGCTGACCTCGTATGCGAAGTTCGACGTGCGCTCCAACGAGGGCGGGCTTAAGTATATGCTCCTCGGCGCCTTCTCCAGCGCGATCTTCCTCTACGGCATCAGCCTGATCTACGGTGTCACGCAGTCCACGGACTACGCCGCCATCGGTGCGGCGCTCTCCGGGGACAACAGCGACTACGAGATGGCGATGTTCCTGGGTCTGGCGCTGATGATCGCGGGACTCGGGTTCAAGGTCGCCGCCGTGCCGTTCCACATGTGGACGCCGGACGCTTACGAGGGAGCTCCGCTGCCCATCACCGCTCTGATCTCTGCCATCTCGAAGGCAGCGGGCTTTGCCCTCTTCCTGAAGCTGTTTGCCGAAGCGTTCACACCGCTAATCGACGACTGGCGGTACTTGATCGCCGGCCTTTCCGTCGCCACGATGGTCCTCGGCAACCTGGTGGCGATCCAGCAGTCGAACATCAAGCGGCTGCTGGCCTACAGCAGCATCGGGCAGGTGGGCTACCTGCTTATGGGCATCGCGGCTCTATCGCCCGACTCGGCGAGCGCGCTGGTGCTGCATATGATCGGCTATGCCGTTACCAACCTCTGCGCATTCGTGTGTGTGATCATCTATTACAACTGGACGGGCAAAGAGGAGCTCAAGGACTTCGCCGGCCTGGCGGAACGCGCGCCTTACCTCGCACTGTGCCTCTCCATCGCGCTCTTCTCGCTCGCCGGCATGCCGCTCTTCGCCGGCTTCGCGACCAAGTTCATTCTGTTCCAGGCGGCGGCGCAGGAAGACCTGATCTGGCTCGCCGGAGTGGCGGTGACGATGAGCTTCGTCTCCCTTTACTACTACCTGATCATCGTCAAGCAGATGTACCTCGGCGAGCCCGAGGACCCCAGCCGCTTCCGCACGCCCTGGCCGGAATATGCCGCTCTCACCATCCTCGTGCTGGGCGTAATGACCGTGGGCCTGTACCCGCAGCCGCTCTTCGACTGGGTGGACAGCAGCACCGCAGTAATCTTCAGCGATGCCGCCCGCGCTGCCGCCAGTCGGTAGCGCGCCATACCGCTTCCAGACTCATCGCCGCAGGCGGCACGACGCAGATTGACAACGTACACCGTGCATGCTCTAATTACGGAACCTCCCGCGAACGGCGTCCTGCATGAATCACCTACGATTTCTGGTCGTCGCCAGCGCTCTTGCGCTCGCCACACTGCCCTTCGGCCCTGATCGCGCGGGCGCGTCTCACGTAACGTTCACCGTGAACAGCGCGCAGAACGTAGGGGACGTAGCCCAGGGAAACGGGATCTGTGAAATTGTCGGGGCGCCCGGCGTCTGCACGCTGCGGGCAGCTATCGAGGAGGCGAACGCACATTTTGGCGCAGACACGATCAACTTCGCGCTGGGCGCGGGCGTCCCCACCATCGCCCCGGGAGGCGCCCTGCCGGCGATAACACAGCCGGTCACGATCAACGGAAACACAGGGGGAGCGACACGCATCGAGCTAGACGGCTTCATGGCCGGCGCCGGCAGCGATGGGCTGCAGATCAACGCCGGTGGGGGCGGCAGCACGATACGCGCGATGGTGATCAACCGCTTCGGCGGCGACGGTATCCAGATCTCCGTCTCCGGTTCTGACACGGTCGTGGGCAACTATATCGGCACGAACAGCGCGGGCGAAGTCCTGCCCGCCTTCCGCAACCTGGGTAACGGCGTTTACATAGCGGGTTCACCCGACAACATCATCGGTGGCACAACCGCGGCCGATCGCAACGTCATCTCCGGCAACGCGCTGAACGGCGTGAGGATCGATGGTGCGACTTCAACCGGCAACATGATCCGCGGGAACAACTTAGGCCCCCCGGCCGTGTCCGGCGCGGCAGGCAACCTGGAAAACGGCGTATACATCGAGAACGCCGGGAACAACACGATCGGTGGAGTAAACACCTTTCCTGGGGTGGCGTGCGAAGGCGCCTGTAACATAATCGCCGGCAACATGCACAACGGGATCTTCATTAATGGCTCATCCGCAGGAGCCAATATGATTAAGGGGAATCACATTGGCGTCTCGATAACCGGCGAGGCGGATCAAGGCAACAGCATTGATGGGATTCATGTCGGCTCCGCCCCCAGTACCGTCATAGGCGGGACGACGCCCGGCGAGCGCAATGTGATCTCAGGCAATGACGCCAACGGGATCGAGATCGCCGGCGCGCTTGTGCTGAGCAATGTCATCCAGGGCAACTACATCGGAGTCGGCACACACGGCGCCGATGATATTGGCAACGGCGTCCATGGCGTGTACATCAACAACTCGACCAGCAATCAGGTCGGCGGCTTCAATTCGCTCGCGGGCACGGGCTGCGGCGGGCAATGCAACCTCATCTCCGGCAACGATGGACGGGGGATATTCATCAACGGCGAGAACGCCGACAGCAATGTGGTTTGGGGTAACATCATTGGCCTGAAGCATGACGGGAGCGCAGCCATCGGGAACACCCTGGACGGCATTCGCGTCGACGGCGGGGCAGACTCCAACGTGGTCGGATTCGACGATGCGAACGAGCGCAACGTCATCTCGGGCAACGGTTCGGATGGTGTCCAGATCTCGGATGCCGGGACGACCAACAACTACGTGCGGGGGAACTACATAGGCACAAACGCGGACGCCACAGCCGATCGCGGTAATACGTTTGACGGCATTCTCATCGTTGGCTCGCCGGACAACAAAATAGGCCTTATCGGTGGGCAGAACGTGATTTCCGGCAACGGTCTGCACGGCGTCGAGATCGTCGGGGTTGCCGCAACGGGAAACAGGGTCCAGGGCAACCGGATTGGAACCAACGGGGACGGCACATCCCCCCTTGGTAACGCGGTCGACGGAGTGCACAACGAGAGCGCCCTCAACGATATTGGCGGGCCCACCGCCGGGGAAGGCAACCTCATCTCCGGCAACGGCGACAACGGGATCTACATAGCCGGCAGCGACAACGAAGTCTACGGCAACTACATCGGCACGAACGCCGCCGGAACTGCGTCGCTCGCGAATCAGACGGGCATCAGGGTCGTCGACGGCATTGAGAACCTGATAGGCGGGACTAACGCGTCGCAACGAAACGTTGTCTCGGGAAACGATGCCTGGGGGATTTTACTGCTGGGTCCCTCGCTGGAGACGTCTATCCGGGGCAACTACATAGGGGTCGGCGCGTCCGGCGCTTCCGTGCTCAGCGGCGGTATACAAGGCGGGATACTTGTGCAGGACTCGACCAACAACTTCATCGGTGGAACCGTGGGGACGACGCCGGGAGGGGCGTGCACGGGCGCCTGCAATGTCGTGGCCGGAAACGGCAGTTATGGGGTGGAGATAATCGGCTCCGGATCGACCTTGAACGACGTGGTCGGAAACTACATCGGCCTCGCTGTGAACGGCACGGCGGCACTGGGCAATTTCAGCTTCGGGGTAAGTATCGTCTCCGCCTCCAACAATATTGTGGGAGGATCCTCCGCCGCGGCGCGCAACATCATCTCAGCCAACGGGTGGGGAGGCGTGGAGATACAAAGCTCCGCCGCCACCGCTAACCGGATACAGGGGAACTACATCGGGACCGACGTCACCGGCGCGCAGGACCGCGGCAACGATGGCTACGGCGTACTCGTGGTCGGTGGCGACAGCAACATCATCGGCGGCAGTGGCGCAGGCGAAGGCAACGTTATCGCCGGTACGAACCTCTCGAGCGGCAAGGGTTACGGCGTCTTTCTCAACTCCGACAGCAACATCGTGCAGGGCAACCTGATCGGGACTCGAGCCGATGGCGTCACGCCACTCGGGAACGACGGCATCGGTGTATGCGTTTGCCAGATCAGGAGCGGCAACATGATTGGGAACGCCCTTGTCCCGTCTGCAGCCAATACGATCGCGTTCAACGGCGCCGACGGTGTGGTCGTTGAGCTCGGCGCCGGCAATCGGATCTCCGGCAATTCCATCCACTCCAACGGCGGCCTGGGCATCGATCTCCTGGTGTGCCCGCTTTTCTGCGCATTCGGCGTCACCGCCAACGACTTGGACGATCCGGACGCCGGCTCCAACAACCTCCAGAACTTTCCGCTTCTCACCTCCTACGGTGGCAACGTTGTTGGGGCATCCCTGAACAGCACGCCGAGCAGTGGCTTTACTCTTGAGTTCTTCCATAGCCCCTCCTGCGACGGCTCAGGTCACGGTGAGGGCAGGACCTACATAGGCAGCCTGGTAGTTGGCACCGACGCGAACGGTGACGGGGCGGTCCAGGCAGCGGTCGGATCCGCCGCGCCAATAGGCAGCTTCGTCACCGCGACGGCCCGAGATGGCGCCGGCAACACATCTGAATTCTCCGCCTGCATCCCGGCCTTCAACGATGCCGATGACGACAACGACGGCTATACCGACGCGGCGGAGAGCGGCGCGCCGCTCTGCGCCAACGCCGTGAACGACGAC
This sequence comes from uncultured Dehalococcoidia bacterium, assembly GCA_964558415.1. GTDB lineage: Bacteria > Chloroflexota > Dehalococcoidia > SM23-28-2 > RBG-16-64-32 > CAZLDI01. Next base: position 139,810 of record CAZLDI010000001.1, on the reverse strand, counting down.
CCGTTCGATGACGTGATTCTGCCCGACACGTCCGTCAACGACGGCTGCCCTGCTGTAGGACCGGCTGAGACGGGGAACGACTGCATCGGCGCCGCTGACGATGATGCCGACGGCGTGGTGAACGACGGCTGCGCCGAGTTCGGCGTTTACTCAGAAGGGCAGTTCAAGATCGGCACCAGCAGCCAGGACCCGTGCGGGCTGGACGGCTGGCCCAGTGACCTGGTGACTGGCGGCATCAGCACGAACAAGACTGACATCGTGGACCTGGGCAGCTACGTGGCGCCGATACGGCGGTTGAACAAGGACCCGGGCGATGCGGGCTTCAGCTCGCGCTGGGACGTCGTCCCGGGCGCGACCTTCGGGCAGTTCATCAACCTTGCAGACCTCGCCGCCTTCGTCTCCGGCCCCAGCGGCTTTCCGCCGATGCTGGGCGCCGCGCGCGCCTTCAACGCCACCTGCCCCTTCCCGCCGTAGGCTGCGCACCGTGGGCGCGCGCATCCCAGCAGCTTGACACAGTCGGCGCCAGCGCGTTAAATACGGAACCAACCTGACGGCGCCAAGCGCCCGCCGCCGCCAGCCTCCGGCGCCCACCTTACAGCGGCGAACAGAAGAGCCCGACAACGGAGGGGATCAATGTCACGGTCGCTCGTCGTGCGCATCTTCGTTAGGCTGCTGCTCGTTCCCGTGGTCATTGGGGCGACCTTGTTCCTCGGCGGAAGAGATAGCCAGGTGCTGGCCATCAGTTTCAATGGCTCTGCGACTATCGAACTAACGAATGCAGCCCCCAATGCTGTATCTGACATTACGTGGGGGCTTGCTGTTCCAGCGGGAGATCTTCAGCTGGAGACCTACATTCCCATCGCCACGCCCGCGGAGATCATGGCTCAAGGTCCGGGGCATCCGCTTTTCGGCGCTGGCGATCCGAACTTGGGCGACATCATGGGGGTGCTCACCATGGATGCCAAGTTGGGATTGAACAACAACACCTGTAGCGACACATTGAACGGAATTACATTCAAACTGATCAACGCCACTGTAGACCACACGCCTGCTGCTAACATCGACCCGCTACCCTGGGCGTCCTCTGGCCTTGACGGCGTCTTCGCCAATCTGGATGACGACGATGACGGGGACGGCTCCCCCGGTGAGTTGTTGGACGCCAATGGCCTCCCGAACCACGTCGACCACTTCCCTTTCGAGCCGAAGCCTAACTACACACTCATACAGGAGGTTGCGCGTTACTCCGCGAGCACGATGATCGCAGGCACCGTGTCCCTCCTCAACATACTGGTATACGACCCGATAGACATCTACAACGTGGCGCCACCGTCCCATTACTCCGACCTTAAGTACCGCAGCAGCGGATACATAATGCTGATCCTCCTGGCGTGGGGGAGTCCCAGTAACATCACAGACATGTGTTCGCCACTCACAATGAACCTTTCCCTGTACGGTGAGAGCAAGGTAAACCCGTGCAATGGGAACATAGTCGCCCCCTGCAATACGTCTATGGGCATCAACAACCCCGTACCCGGTGCCGGTACGGGGTTACAGCGCTACAGGAATCCCCTCGATCCGGGGACTTACCTGTACTTCACTTATCTGCAGAGCGGCCGGGATCTCGATTACTTCGACGACATGGAGAATGGCATCGACACCTGTCCGTACGTATCCACCCCGGACTACGACCCACGGGCAATGCCACCGGGTGATCCTGGGGACGATCCTGACTTGGACAGGATACCCGGTAAGGATGATCCCAACCTGCTGGGTGAGCAGCTGCTTGCGGGCACTGGCTGTGACCCGACACCGCTCACGAACTCCAATAGCGGCAACCACGATCTCGACATCGCGCCGAACGGCATAAACTGGCTCAACGCGGAGGACAACTGCCCGCTGGTAGCCAACTCTACGCAGGATGAAAACGAATACTATATCCCGTACAACATCTCAACCCCGCGGGGAGGCCCCGAGTTCGACCAGATAGGCGATGCCTGCGATCTCTCCGAGGCAGCGTGTGCTGGTGTAGGGGACGACGACGCCGACCTGCTGGTCAACGACGGCTGCCTTACCGTGGGTGGCGCCATAGCGGAGACGCCAGCTCAGTGCGGCAACCTTCCCGTCCCTCTCGATGAGGACGGCGATGGCCTGTTCAATGATGGGTGCGCCACCGCCGGGCTATTCGCGGAGTCAGGCGCCGACTGCCTTGACGCCGCAAACGACGATCCGGGCGACGACGGGCTAGTGAACGACGGCTGTCCGGCTGGCGGTGGGCCGGAGCTAGGATGTCTGAACAACGTGGACGACGAGGATAACCCCAGCACGGCAGCCATCGACGGCGACGGTGCAGTCAACGACGGCTGTCCGGGCAGCGCGGACGTGGCCAATGGTCACTACCACACCACGTTCAGCGTCGGCGCCAGATGTGTCGGAGCGGCGGCTGACGATGATGACAAAGATGGATACTGTGATGCGGACGAGAACGAGTTCGGTTCTCTCGCGTCTAACGCTGGCAACCCCGGAAACCAGGCCGGGGTCGAGGCGCGCGCCATTGTTGGGGGCTCTAACTGCGGTGACGGACAGGACAACGACGGTGACGGAGCCACGGATCTTGCAGATGCTGGTTGCCGGACTCCGGAGCACTACGTTGCATTCGTGCCGCTCCCTATGACCAGCTCCGGTTCGGGCAATAATCCACCTGCATCGAGGGAGCCTGTACAGATATGCAATGACGGGATCGACAACGACAATGATGGGGCGATGGACCTGGTGGAAGCTGACGGAGCCGATGCGGGCACGATACGCGATTGTTCTCCCGCGATTCCCTTGCTTACTCCCATTGACACAGATGGCGACGGATTTACGGACGAGGCGGAGATTCATATCGGCACCGACGCCCTAGGGCGCTGCGAAAGAGGAAGCACAGTCCCACCCAGCGGCGACTGGCCGGCGGATCTCGCTGCATCAGGGGCATTCACCGCGGATAGGATCAACGTCGTTGATCTCGCGATTTATATCGCGCCGGTTCGCCGGTTCGGCACGGCCCCCGGCGACGCTGATTTCGACAGACGATGGGATGTCGTGCCGGGCACAACATTCGGGGTTCCCTGGATTAATGTCGTGGATCTCGCTTATATTGCCTTCTTCATTCCACCGATGTTTGAAGTTCGGGCCTTCAATGGACCTGTGTGTAGTGCACACCGTGTCTACGGGGATTGACGCTCGCGAAAGGTGGCCTCGGTGAACCGAGGAGTTCTAGTTAGCCGAGGGCGGTCGTCGTCGTTTTCGCTGCCGCGCAACCCCTACAGTATCGGCAGATACCGCCTCAGCTCGTAGTCCGTGACCTCGCGGCGGAAGTTCGCCCACTCGATCTTCTTGTTCGTGAGCAGGCTCTCGACGAGGTGGTCGCCCAGACAACGGCGTAGGAGCTCGCTGGCCTCCGCGTGCTCTATCGCCTCCCAGAGGCTACCCGGCAGGTGGTCGATCCCGCGCTCGCGCCGCTCGTCCTCAGTCATCTCGAAGACGTTCTCCTCCACCGGCGCCGGACACGGGTACTCCTTCTCGATCCCCTCCAGCCCCGCCGCCAGCATCGCCGCGAACGCCAGATAAGGGCTGCACGCCGGGTCCGCCGCCCGGTACTCGATGCGCGTCGCGCTCTCCTTCCCGCGCTTGTACTCCGGCACGCGGATCAGGTCCGAACGATTTCGGCGCGCCCACGACAGGTACACCGGCGCCTCGAAGCCCGGGACCAGCCGCTTGTATGAGTTGATCCACTGGTTCGTGATCAGCGTGATCTCCTTCGCGTGCCGCAGCAACCCGGCGATGTATCCGCGAGCCAGCGCGCTGAGGTGATACGGATCGTCGGCGTCGTGGAAAGAGTTGCGCTCGCCTTTGAACAGCGACTGGTGCACGTGCATGCCGGAGCCGTTCTCGTCGCGCAGCGGCTTCGGCATGAACGAGGCGTAGACCCCGTTCTTCAGCGCCACCTCCTTCACGGCCAGCCGGTACGTCATCGTGTTGTCCGCCATCGTCAGCGCGTCCGTGTAGCGCAGGTCGATCTCGTGCTGCGACGGCGCCACCTCGTGGTGCGACGCCTCGACCGGTATGCCGAGGTCTTCGAGCGTGAGCACTGTCTCGCGGCGCAGGTCGGTACCCGCGTCCAGAGGCGTCAGGTCGAAGTACCCGCCCGCGTCCAGCGTCTGCGGCGAGTCCGAGTTCGCGAAGTAAAAGAACTCCAGCTCCGGCCCAACGTAGAACGTGTACCCGAGGTCCGTCGCGCGTTTCAGATTGCGCCGCAGCACGTATCTAGGATCGCCCTCGAACGGCGCGCCGTCTGGCATCAGGATGTCGCAGAACATCCGCGCCACGCGGCGTTCTTGCGGTCGCCAGGGCAAGATGGCGAACGTCGTGGGGTCGGGCATCGCCATCATGTCCGACTCGTCGATGCGCGCGAACCCCTCGATCGAAGACCCGTCGAAGCCGACGCCCTCCTCCAGCGCCTCGGACAGCTCGCCCACCGTGATCGCCACGCTCTTCAGCGAGCCCAGGATGTCCGAAAACCAGAGTCGGATGAACTTCACGTCGTGCTCGCGGCAAGACTGCAGCACGAAGTCCACGGATTCGCTTCTGCCGTTCATTTCATTCAACCCTACGGGATGCCTCGATACCCTCCCTGACTACGCGTCGAAGTACAGGTGAAACTCCCACGGGTGCGGCCGCAGGCGGACCGGGTCTACCTCGTTCTCGCGCTTGTACTCCAACCACGTGTCGATGACGTCCTGGGTGAACACATCGCCCTTCAGCAGGAACGCATGGTCGCGCTCCAGTTCCTTCAGCGCGTCGTCCAGTGACCCCGGGACAGTGCGCAGGCGCGCCTGCTCGCGTGCCGTCAACTCGTAGGTGTTCTTCTCCAGCGGCTGGCCCGGGTCTATCTTGTTCTGCACGCCGTCGAGGCCGGCCATCAACATCGCCGAGAACGCCAGGTAGGGGTTGCACGTCGGGTCCGGCGGGCGGAACTCGATGCGCTTGGCGTTCGGGTTGTCCGTGTACATCGGGATGCGCGCCGCCGCCGAGCGGTTGCGCGCCGAGAAGACCAGGTTCACCGGCGCCTCGTAGCCCGGGACCAGGCGCTTGTAGCTGTTCGTAGTAGGTGCACAGAGCGCCATCAGCGACCGCCCGTGCTTCAGCAGCCCGCCGATGTACCAGCGGCACATCTCACTCGTCAGCGCGTAGCCCTTCGGGTCGTAGAACAACGGCTTGCCGCCTGTCCACAGCGACTGGTGCGTGTGCATGCCGGAGCCGTTGTCCGCGAACAAGGGCTTGGGCATGAAAGTGGCCACCTTGCCGTGCTGCCGCGCGACGTTCTTGACGATGTACTTGTACCAGAGCACGTTGTCGGCCATCTTCGTCAGGCTGTCGAAGCGCATGTCGATCTCGTTCTGACCGCCGGTGGCCACCTCGTGGTGGTGCACCTCAACCGTTATACCGACGCCCTCCATCGCCAGCACCATCTCACTGCGAATATCCTGCAGCGTGTCGGTCGGCGGCGTCGGGAAGTAACCTTCCTTGTAGCGCGGCTTGTAGCCCAGGTTCGGGCCCTCGTCCCGTCCCGTGTTCCACTGGCCTTCAACGGAATCGATGTGATAGTAGCCCTCATGCTCGTTCTGGTCGTAGCGCACGTCGTCGAAGATGAAGAACTCCAGCTCCGGCCCCCAGAACGACTCCTCGGCGATCTTGGTTGACTTGAGGTATGCCTCCGCCTTGTGCGCGATGTAGCGAGGGTCGCGCGAATAAGGCTTCTTCGTGATGGGGTCCTTGATGTCGCACAGTATGGAGAGAGTCGGAACGGAGCAGGCGGGGTCAATCCGCGCTGTCGCCGGGTCCGGGATCAGGATCATGTCTGATTCCTGGATCTGCTGGAATCCGCGGATCGACGAGCCGTCGAAGCCGATGCCGTCCACCCAGATAGACTTCTCGAGGTCGTCGAAGGTGATGATCTCTTTGGGCGGGATGGTGAAGTGCTGCCACGTTCCCGGCAGGTCCGTGAACTTCAGGTCCACCATCTGAATGTTGTTTTTCTTGATCAGATCGGCGACCTTCTGCGCGTCTGCTGCTGTTACCAAGTGGGTCCTCCCTCGTTTGAATTGCCTTGCGATTATACGCGGACGGCCCACCGGGGGGCGGGCCGCCACGTTACAGCTTTATTAAGTGGTAATCAGGCTCAGAGGGCGGCGTCCCCCCGTTCCCCGGTACGCACGCGGATCGCGTCCGCCACCGGGCTCAGGAAGATCTTGCCGTCGCCGATGTTGCCCGTGTGCGCGGCATCCCTGACCAATTTCACCGCCTTCTCGGCGTCGCTGTCCTTGAGCACCACCTCAATTTTGACCTTCGGCAGCATGTCCACGGTGTACGTCTCTCCGCCGCGGCCCATGTGCACGATCCCGCGCTGAGTCCCGCGCCCGGTCACGTGCACGATGTTCAGTCCGGCGTAGCCGGCGTCCGCCAGGGCGTTCTTCACGTCGTCCAGCTTCTCCGGCCGGATTATTGCTTCGAGTTTCAGCATTCTGATAGCGCTCCTTATGCCCCGCTCTCGGCGGTCTCGGTGCGAGGCAACGGGGCCGCGGTCTGGATCGGTGTCTGAATCTTCGCCTGCAACGTTACAGCCAGGGAGCCGGTCTCGTCCATGACGTAGCCGCGCTCGCCGTGCTGCGTCACGTCCAGACCCAGGTCCTCTTCTTCCTCGTTGACGCGCAGGCCCATGGTCATATCCAGCACTTTGAGGATGATCGCGGTCACGGTGAAGGAGTAGACCCAGACGACGCCGATGGCGATCAACTGGTCCAGGATCTGCTCGCCGTTGCCGTGCGTCAGTCCCTCGTACTGCGCAACGCCGCTTACGCCGGCGAAAGCGAAGATACCCGTGGCCAGCGCGCCCCATGTCCCGCCGACGCCGTGCACGGCCACCACGTCCAGTGAGTCGTCCAGGCGGGTGCGCGTGCGCAGCCGCACCGCCAGGTAGCAGAGCGCGCCCGCGACGCCGCCGATGACGATCGACTCCATCGGTTGCACGAATCCGGAAGCGGGGGTGATCGCGACCAAGCCGGCGACCGCGCCCGCGGCGGCGCCGATGACGCTCGCCTTTCCGGTCAGCGCCCAGCTCGCCAGCATCCACGAGAGAGCGGCGGCGGCGGCGGCTGTGTTCGTGACCACGAAGGCGTTCGCCGCCTGGCCGCTGGCCGCGCCCGCGCTGCCGGCGTTGAACCCGAACCAGCCGAACCACAGGATCGCGGCGCCGAGTACGATGTACGTTACGTTGTGCGGCTCCATCGGCTCCTTGCCGTAGCCCTTGCGCCGCCCGAACAAGATGGCCGCCGCCAGGGCCGCCGCGCCGGCGTTCACGTGAATCGCCGTTCCGCCCGCGAAGTCCAGCGCGTCGATCCCTTCCAGGTCGAAGGCCGAAAGCCAGCCCTCCGCGGAGAACACCCAGTGCGCGACGGGATCGTAGACCAGGAACGACCAGGCCAGCATGAACACCAGGAAGGTGCTGAACTTGGCCCGTTCTGCGAAGGCGCCCGTGATCAGCGCCGGCGTGATGATCGCGAACATCGCCTGGAAGATCATGAACGCTTCGTGCGGGATCGTCGTCGCGTAGGTGTCGGATGGCTCCAACCCCACGTTCTTCAGCCCGAAGAAGTCCAGGTCGCCTATGAGGCCGCCGATAGTGTCGGGGCTGAAGGCGAGCGAGTAACCGATAACCACCCACTGGATGCCCACCAGCCCGACGACGATGAAGGACTGCATGATCGTGCCCAGCACGTTTTTGGAGCGGGTAAACCCCGCGTAGAAAAAGCCGAGGCCGGGCGTCATGAACATGACGAGCGCGGCCGCGGCGAGTACCCACGCAGTATTACCGCTGTCTATTTCGACTGGCATAGCGAATAGCCACCCCCTATTAAGATGATGTGTGGAGAGTATCACGACATCAAGGCGACGAATGTTACCGGCATGTTACGGCGGGGTTACAGGTGGGAGACGGGAGGGCGCAGCGCTGCGAACTACCTGGTAGGCGCCGGTTCCTAAGGATAGTACGGGAACTCTACGACTCGGACCCTATCCAATGCTCGTGCCAACCGCTTCAGGCTCTGGACGTTGCGGCTGTGCAGGGCCCTCTCCCACCAGTGCCGAGCGGCAAAGGTTGGCAAAAGGAGGACTGTTCGGCCCCGGCCGCGATTTTTCTCCACCGACTCCACGTACGCAATGATCGGCGCGGCAAACGCCCTGTACGGGGATTCTATCAGGAGGAGCGGGACGTCCGGGATGCTCCTTTTCCAGCGATCACGGAACTCCTCCGCCAGCTCCCGTTCATCGGTCAGGTGCACGGCCGTGATGTCCCCCGAGATTTCGCGAGCCATCCGGATCGCCCCAAGCGTTATCTTGTTTATCCCGTCTACCGGCACGATCACGCAGTCTCGTGGGCTGCCGGCCTCCACCGCCACGGCTGTCGGCAGGCCCACAGGCGTCTCGCTCTCGTCCACATGCGTTTGCTTTTCGAACCAGTCATAGTGGCGACGAATCAGAGTAAACATCAACATCAGCGCTGCCATCATTAGAATCGCGATCCAGGCGCCGCTCGCGAACTTTGTGCCTGCGATGATCACGGCCACGACGCCCGTTCCCACCGCACCGACGGCGTTAATGACGAGGCTTGCCCGCCAGCCGCTCTCCCGCAGACGCAGCCAGTGACGCACCATTCCAGACTGCGAAAGAGTGAAGGAGACGAAGACGCCTACCGCGTACAAAGGGATCAAGTTTGAGACTTCGCCGCCGAACAGGATCAGCAGGACGGAGGCCGCCACAGCCAGGAACATGATGCCATTCGAGAAGGCGAGCCGGTCTCCGCGGAAGCTGAACTGGCGGGGCATAAACTTGTCTTTGGCCAGGATCGCAGAGAGCCGGGGGAAGTCCGCATAGCTGGTGTTTGCGGCCAAAAATAGCACCATGGCCGTCGCTGCTTGATATCCGTAATAGAGCACGTTCTTCCCCAGGACTTCGCGGCCCAGCTCAGACACGATCGTCTCGCCGTGCGAGGGGACGAATCCAAAGCGGCTGCTGAGGAAGGTGATGCCGAGAAAGAGAAACGCAAGGATCGCTGCCATCGCCGTTAGTGTGGCCCGCGCATTCTGACTCTCGGGAGACTTGAATGCCGGCACGCCATTGGAGATCGCCTCGATGCCGGTCAAGGCAGCGCACCCGGAGGAGAACGCGCGCAGCACCAGGAAAAGCGTGAGACTTTGAGTCGCTGCGACGGACTCCTCGGGTGGCGCCCCGTGCAACAGCGAGCCGGGAGCTTCACCGATCGCAACCTTGACGAAACCGACGGCGATGACTGCTGCCATCGAGAAGATGAAGAGGTATGTCGGCAGGGCGAACAGGCTACCCGCCTCTCGCACACCGCGCAGGTTCCCCAGGGTGATAAAAGCGACGACCACCAGGCCGATCAGGACCCGGAAATCCTGCAGGTCCGGGAACGCCGAAGTGACAGCCGCCACCCCCGCGGCGACGCTGACCGTGACTGTCAGGACGTAGTCGACGAGTAGTGCGGCCGCGGCGGTAAGTCCGGGTGTGCGACCCAGGTTCTCGTGGGCGACGATGTAGGCACCGCCACCGCTCGGGTACGCCTTGATCGTTTGCCGGTACGAGATCGTCACGATTGCCAGGAGCAGCGCGATGACGGCGGCGATCTGCAGCACGTTGTGCAACGCAACGGAGCCGGCCAGGACCAGGATGAGCAGGATCTCTTCCGTGGCGTAAGCCGAGGACGAAAGCGCGTCGGATGAGAAGATCGCCAGCGCCTTCACTTTGCTCAGACGCTCATGGACTAGCTGAGAGGTGGCGAACGGGTTGCCGAGGGCGACACCCTTGACGCTGGCTACAGCCCGCTCGATGGCGCCGCGAGGTACGCTGCCCAGGCGGGTCGCCTCCAGATGACCGGGTCCGGCCATCGTGAACCGTCGTTGTCGCGGCACTATTCGCAGGTACGGTCCGCGACTTGTCGCTCCATAGCGGATCTCTCGCACTTCCACGTCCGCGATAGATCGATCCGGCTCGCCGACGCGCCCGTGGCGCGGGACCACGATCCGGGTGTGCAGGTCCTGGTCCTGACCGCCACTCGGCCGGACCCCGGCCGCCGCGGAGCGGCCAGAGTTGGGGCGCGACTCGTTGCTTGGCCGGTCGCGCTCTGAGCTACGCTCGGTGCGCGGTAGTGGCTTGCGCGCGAGGCGGACGAAGGCAGGCTTTTTCGTTCGATCCATTGCTCTCTAAACCGGGGGAGGTTCCCTTCCCGAGGTTCAGGTCAATGATCGCGCCGGGCCGCTCAACGGCGGCTCAACATTATCGCCCCCTCGCTCAATACCGTCTCAACGATGCTGTGGGTGCTACTCGTCGGTGACGAACCGGTAGCCGACCCCGGGTTCTGTCAGCAAGCGGCGATGCCTGTGCGGGTCTACCTCGATCTTCTTTCTCAGCCTTGCCACGTAGACGTGAAGGTAGTGGTCCTCCTCCCCATACTCGGGACCCCACACCTCTCGCAGAAGCATCCGGTCCGTCAAGACCCTGTCCGGGTTCTTGATGAAGACCTGGAGCAGGTCGTACTCCGTTGGCGTCAGGTGGACCTCTCTGCCGCTCACCTGGACCAGCCGGCGCTGAAGGTCAACCTCCAGTTCTCCGGCGTTAAATATGGGGGCGCTCCCGGACGGAGGCCTCGCAGAATGCCGCAACTCCACACGGATTCTGGCGAGCAGTTCGTTCACGCCGAAGGGCTTGGTCATGTAGTCGTCCGCGCCCGAATTCAGTGCTGCCACCTTTTCCCGCTCGGCGCCGCGCACCGATAGCACAATGATGGGCGTGCTGGCCGTAGACCGGATCTCCCGGATCACTTGCAGCCCGTCGATGTCCGGTAGCCCGAGGTCCAGCAGTACTATGTCGGGGCGCCAGCGACCGCTTTCCTCCACGCCGCCTAGGCCGGTGGCGGCGGTCTGGACCTGAAACCCGTGGCTCGTGAGGTTTGTCCTCAGGGTCCGCGAGATGGCGGGGTCGTCCTCGATTACCAGTACGCGGGCACCCCTTGCCTGACTCATTCGCACCGTCCCGCAGCCAGGGCGTCCGCGTCAACGGCCCCCGAGACAGGCAGGCTGAAGGTGAAGCACGCGCCTCCGCGGGGCGGGTTCTCCGCCCGTATCCGCCCGCCGTGAGCTTCGACGATTCCCTTCGCGACGGCAAGGCCAAGTCCTGTGCCGCGCGGATGCCGTGACCGCGCAGCGCTGTAAAACGGCTCGAAGAGGCGCGGCAGGGCTTCCCGTGCGATGCCCGGCCCGTCGTCCGAGACCGCCACCTCTACTTCGCTGTCGAGGAGGCGCCCGCTGACGCGCACCAACGTTCCCGGCGGCGTGTGCTTGACGGCGTTTTCGATGAGGTTGGACAGGACCTGGTCGATTTCAAGGTAGTCCATGAGTACCGGCGGTAGGTTCTCCGAGATGTCGACTGTGACTCGATGTTGCGCCGTGACTGTCGTCAGACGCCCGAGCACACCATCGATCAGGTCCACCAGATCATGCCAGGCCTTGTCCGGCCGAAGGCTGCCGGCTTCAATTCTTGAGAGGTCCAGGAGGTTGCCAACGAGCCGATTGAGTCTCTGCGCCTCCTCCTCAATAGAACGTGCGAACTCTCGCCGCTCGTCTCCAGTCCATCTGACATCTTGCTGCAGAAGGCTACCGGACGACGCGATGATGGACGAGAGCGGCGTCCGGAGGTCGTGAGATACCGCGTTTAGTAGAGCCGTCTTCAGCGAATCCGTCTGACGCAGAATCTCCGCCTGCGTGGCCTCTTCACCAAGGCGCACGCGATCAAGCGCGAGGGCCAACTGGTTCGCCACAGTCGAAACGAGCCGATCGTCCTCGGGCCTGAAGGCGGGCGCTTCTGGCCGCCGGGCGAGCACCACCGACCCCACGGAAGCGTTGTTCAGGTTCACAGAGACCTTGTACAGGCGCCCGCGCCGGACCATCGCCGGCTCCTTCCGCGCATCCGGGCGGACAAGTCGGATCCAACGCCCCGGGGACCCTCGCTGCGCGCTTGTCGGGGCTACTCCACCTCCGAGGATTGAGGTGGGGACGAAACCTGACGCTCGCACACCCTCCAGGGCTTCGCGGTCACCCACTTCAGCCCGGGCTCTCAACCGCTGAGCCAGATCTACAACGATGACCACAGCGTCGAGGCGCAGCTCATTGCGCAACCTTTCGGCTACCAGGTTGAGGGCGTTCTCCAGATTCGGGTCGCTCATGATCCGCACGACGTCATACAGGACGACCGCTTCCCGTTCTCGCCCTTCCGCCTGCCGCGCCCGGTCGCGGAGTGCAGCCGCAAGCTGGCCGGTGATGATCCCCGTGACCAGCAGCAGGCCGAGAGCCACCCATTCCTCGTCGGCCGACACCGCAAGCTGGTACCGCGGATGAACGAAGAAAAAATTGAAAGCAACGAAAGAGCCGAGCGAGCTGGTTATCGCGGGGCCACTCCCGAACATCACAGCACTGGCGAGCACCGCCAGCAGATAGAGCATGGACACGTTCGACACGTCCGCAATCGATCGCACGAGGGCGATCAGCCCTGACACTCCAGCCGTCAACACGAGTGCGGCCGCGTATCCAAACCAGCGTTGAGAGATAATGCGTGACACGCTCATTCCCTGGTCGAGTGTACCGCCGCAGCCGGCGCTACAGCACCGACAGGTCCGGCGGATTCCCGAAGCCTATGATTCGCTGCCGGATCCGCGACTTCTGGAGACTCAGTCGCCTCAGGGCGCCCGGAAGCGGTACCCGACGTTCCGCACCGTCTCGATGAACGGCGCGTGGCGGTCCTCAATCTTCGCGCGCAGCCGGCGGATGTGCACGTCCACCGTGCGCTCGCCACCGTAGAAATCGTAGCCCCAGACCTTGCTCAGCAGCGTCTCTCGCGTAAATACGCGGTCGCGGTTCGTCGCCAGAAAGCGCAGCAGCTCATACTCCTTGTACGTGAGCTCAACGTGCCGTCCGCCGACGTGCACGGTGTAGTTCGCCAGGTCCATCACCAGGTCCCCGCATTTCAGCACGTTCTTCGAGTCCACGCGGTGCCGCTTCCAGAGCACCTGTCGCACCCTCGCGCATAGCTCCTCGGGCGAAGTGCTCGACAGCACGAAATCGTCCGCGTCCCGCGCGGGATCGAACGCCGCAAGCTGCCCCGCCCCGAGCACCGTGATCACGGCGGGCGCCTCACCCGCCTTCGCCGCATCCAGCAGACGCTTCGCCGCGGCATCTTCCGCGGCGGACGAAAGATCGATGATCGCGAGGTCGAACTCGCCCGCCAGCGTGTCGTCAGCGGACGGCTCGCGCAGGGTCGCCTCCATGCCGTCCGCTCCCAGCGCTTGCGCGTACGCCGTCAGCGCGTCGCCGATGAGGAGCACTGTTCGCATGGAAGAAGGATAGCAGGCGGGCGCGGAATGAGAAATGCCGCGCGTCCTGTCTCGCGTCAGGCATCCATCCTGCCCGTGCCGGCTGGTACAATCAGTCCGTGGCCATCCACCCCGCGTCCGTCGCGCCCGACCGCAAACCCCCCTGGCTAAAAGTGCGCTTCCCCGGCGGTCCAAACTACGTGCGGCTGAAGTCCATCATGCGCGAGGAGCGCCTGCACACCGTCTGCGAGGAGGCGCACTGTCCCAACATCGGCGAGTGCTGGGAAGCAGGTACCGCCACCTTCATGATCCTGGGCGATACCTGCACCCGCGCCTGCGGCTTCTGCGCCGTCAAGAGCGGGCGGCCCCTCGCGCTCGACCGCCTGGAGCCGGTGAGAGTCGCCAACGCCGTGCGCCAGATGGGCATCGCCCACGCCGTCGTCACCTCCGTGAACCGCGACGACGAGCCGGACGGCGGCGCTTCGGTCTTCGCCTCGACGATCCGCTGGATCCGCCGCCTCTCGCCGGGGACGACAGTGGAAGTGCTGATACCGGACTTCCTCGGCAACTGGGACGCCCTGGCCACAGTGATGGCGGCGCGGCCCGAGATCCTCAACCACAACACGGAGACCGTCCCCCGCCTCTACCGCCGCGTCCGCCCGAAGGGGCGCTACGAGCGTTCCCTGGAGCTCCTTCGCCGCGCCAAAGAGCTCGACCCGGAGGCGCTCATGAAGAGCGGCTTGATGGTGGGCCTGGGCGAAACGAAGCACGAGCTATTGACGGTCTTCGCGGACCTTGTTGACAACGGCGTCGACGTGCTCACTCTCGGCCAGTACCTGCGCCCCAGCCAGAAGCACCTGCCCCTGGTCCGCTACTATCACCCGGACGAATTCGCCCAGCTTCGTGAAGATGCGCTGGCCCTGGGCTTCCGCCACGTCGAGTCAGGCCCCCTCGTGCGCTCCTCCTACCACGCCGAGCGCCACGTCGGCCCGCCGAGAGAAGCCACGGCCACGGTCCCGTAGGGGCGCTGCTCGCCGCGCCCCGCTGCTCGCCGCCACGCCCTGCGTGGCTACGACTCGCTGATTTCGACGCTGATCATCGCATCGCCCTGAGCGATGCAATCGACCACTTCCATACCGGTTGCCACCTTGCCGAACAACGTATAAGTGCCGTCGAGGTGGCGGGCGTCCCCAAGCGTGACGAACCACTGCGAGCCTGCACTGTCCAGCGACTGAGGAGATCGCGCCATGCCCAGGACGCCGCGCACGAACGCCTCATCGCTCTTCTCCAGCGGCACGTTGTACCCCGGCCCGCCCATCCCGGTGCCGGCGGGGTCGCCCCCCTGCGCGACGAACCCGGGGAGCACGCGGTGGAACAGCGTCCCGTTGTAGAACCCCTCACGGGCAAGGAAGACGAACGAATTGACGTGCTCCGGCGCGATGCCCGGCAGCAACTCCAGCGTGAAGTCGCCGCGCACGGTCTTTACAGTGGCGGTGTACTTTTTCGCGGCATCGATGCTGATCGCGGGGCGCGCTGGATACTGTTTCATCGTGACCTCCGGTGGGGTGCCAGACGCGTCGGGGCAGATTAGCGGCGTTGGTGTTGGTGTGGCCGCAGGGGCGGTGACGGCGGGCGTGTCCGTGGCAAACAGCGAGTCATCCTCTTCGTCCCCGCTCCCGCAGGCGAGCAAAAGAGCGGCGAAAGCGACGGCCGCCACAAGTAGGACTATGGAGATGTGGCGGGTGTTCTCTCGCATGCGTTGCTGGCTATTGTCTGGTGTCGCTCTCGCAGGGGTCAAGTAAGGAGTGGTATCCGAACGGCCCGGCAGGACGTTGATACTTGCAGACACTGATACGATGTACGGCGCAGTCTAAGCGGGGGTTTCATGGATAACAGGCCGATAGGCGTCTTCGACTCCGGAGTGGGTGGGCTCTCGATCTGGCGGGCGATGCGCAAGCTCCTTCCCCAGGAGAGCCTCGTGTTCTTCGCGGACAGCGGCCACGTCCCTTACGGGGAGAAGTCCACGAAGGAGCTCCATAACCTCACCGAGCGCGCCACGCGCTTCCTCCTTGACCTGGACTGCAAGCTGATCGTCGTGGCCTGCAACACGGCCACCGTCCACGCCATCGCGCATCTCCGCGCGACGTTCCCCGCCGTGCAGTTTGTCGGCGTCGTCCCCGTCGTCAAGACGCTCGCGCGCCGCACACGTACAGGCACCATCGCCGTATTGTCGACCCCAGCCACCTCCCGCAGCCCGTACCTCGCGGGCTTGATTAAGGAGTTCGCCGCGGGAAAAGAAGTGATCAACGTCGGTTGTGACGGGCTCGAAAACCTGGTGGAGTCCGGCGAAGTGCGCACCCGTCGCACGACTGCGCTCCTGGAACGGCACCTTGCGCCCGTTCGCGGCAGTCAAGCCGATGTCGTCGGCCTCGGCTGCACGCACTACCCGTTCCTGCGCCACCGCATCAAGCGCATGCTAGGCCGTGGCGTGCGCGTCTACGATCCCTCCCGCCCCGTCGCCCGCCGCGTGCGCCAACTCCTTCGCGAAAGCGACTCGCTGGCTCAGAGTCCGAGCCCCACGCTCCGCTTCTACACGACCGGCGACCCGGGGCTCTTCGGGCGCGTTGCCAGTCGGCTGCTCCGCGCCCACGTGGGTGACGTCGGTCACGCAGTCATCTAGAGCTTGCGCAAGTGGCCACATTGGTCGTACAATGTTGCCACAATGATCGAGGTCAGCATTCGTGAACTCAAGAACAACCTCACCCGCTACCTGCGCCGGCTGGAAGAGGGCGAACGCATCCGTGTCACGCGGCGAGGCAAACCCATCGCGCTCCTGACAGCTAGTGGCGACAAGGCGCCGGGCCCCAACGAAGCGGCGATCTGGGCACTCGTTGACGAGGGCGCAGTAAGCTGGTCGGGTAAGAAATTCGTTCCCCCGCTGACGACCATAAGTCTGCACGGCGATGGCCCCAGAATATCGGAGATGGTGATTGAGGACAGGCGTTGATCCTCTATCTCGATACGAGCAGCCTCCTCAAGCTCTTCATCGGCGAGCCGGACTCCGACGCGGTGAGGACGCTGGTGAATGGAGCAGAATCGTCCGTCACGTCGCGCGTAGCATACGCTGAATCTCGCGCAGCTCTTGCCAGGGCCAAAAGCCAGCAACGCCTTGACGACACCTCTTACATAGCTGCGCTGCGGGAGTTCGAAAATCGCTGGGATAGCATGATGGTCATCGAACTCACGGGCCCAAACACCCGCCACGCCGGCGACCTGGCCGAACGCCACTTACTCCGTGGTTTCGACGCTATCCATCTCGCCGCCGCTCTGGTTGTCCGGTCCCGGGCGCCCGGACCGACGGCGTTCTCCAGCGCGGACTCTCAACTCCGGGCTGCCGCGCTGAAGGAGGGTCTTCGGGTCCCCTGACCCGGCCGCCCCATGCCCACCCGAGACGACCTGCGCAACGTGGCGATCGTCGCCCACGTTGACCACGGCAAGACCACCCTCGTCGACGCCATGCTCTGGCAGTCCGGCGCCTTTCGCGCTAACCAGGACGTCGCCGAGCGCGTCCTCGATTCGATGGACTTGGAGCGCGAGAAAGGGATCACGATCCTCGCCAAGAACACGGCCGTCCGCCACGGCGGCGTCAAGATCAACATCATCGACACCCCCGGACACGCCGACTTCGGCGGCGAGGTCGAACGCGGCCTGACGATGGTCGACGGCGTCCTCCTGCTCGTCGACGCCAGCGAAGGCCCGCTGCCCCAAACGCGCTTTGTCCTGCGCAAAGCCCTGGAGGCGCACCTGCCCGTCATCCTCGTGATCAATAAGGTAGACCGCCCCGACGCCCGCATTAAGGACGTGGTCAACGAGGTCTACGAGCTCTTCCTCGATCTTGACGCCGACGAGCACCAGATCGAGTTCCCCATCCTCTATGCCAACGCCCGTGCCGGTTGGGCCTCACTCAGCCCCACCGAGCATGGAACGGATCTCGAGCCCCTGTTCGATACCCTCTTCAAGCACATTCCGCCTCCCGTGTACGACGAGGACCACCCGCTCCAGGCGCTCGTCACCAACCTGGACGCCTCCCCGTACGTCGGCCGTCTGGCCCTCTGCCGCGTGCGCCACGGTACCATCCGCCGCGGCCAGATGGTTGCCTGGTGCCGCGTCGACGGTGAGATCGAGCGCGTCAAGGTGACCGAGATGTACGTAACCGAAGCGCTCGAGCGTGTTGACGCCACCGAAGCCGGCCCCGGCGAGATCATTGCTATCGCCGGCCTTTCCGAAGTCACAATCGGCGAGACACTCGCCGACCCCGACGACCCGCGCCCCCTGCCCATCCCCCACGTGGACGAGCCCAGCCTCTCGATGACCATCGGTATTAACACCGCGCCTCTCGCCGGTCTAGATGGCTCGAAGCTCACTGCGCGCCTCGTCAAGAACCGGCTGGATGCCGAGGTCGTCGGCAACGTCTCCATCCGTGTGTATCCCACAGACCGTCCCGACACCTGGGAGGTTCAGGGGCGAGGCGAGCTGCAGCTGGCCATCCTCGTCGAGACGATGCGCCGCGAGGGCTTCGAGCTCACTGTGGGCAAGCCACAGGTCGTCACGCGCCTCATCGACGGCAAGCTCTGCGAGCCGATGGAACGCCTCTCGATAGACATCCGGGAGGACTACCTCGGCGTTGCGACGCAGCTCCTCGCTTTGCGCAGGGGCCGGCTGGAGCACATGGTCAACCACGGCACCGGCTGGGTGCGTCAGGAGTACGTCGTTCCCGCGCGCGGTCTCATCGGCTTTCACACGGAGTTCCTTACGGAGACGCGTGGGACGGGCATCCTGCACCACGTCTTCGAGCGCTACGAGCCCTGGCACGGCGACCTGCGCACGCGCCCCACCGGCAGCCTCGTCGCCGACCGCCGCGGCCGCAGCTCCTCCTACGCGCTCCTCAACCTCCAGGAGCGCGGCACGATGTTCGTCGGCCCGGGCGTCGAGGTCTACGAAGGCATGATCGTCGGCGAAAACGCTCGCCAGGAAGACATGGACGTCAACCCGGCCAAGGAGAAGAAAGCCACCAACATTCGCTCCTCCACCTCAGAGCAGACCGAGGGCCTCATCCCCCACCGCCAACTCTCGCTCGAGCAGGCACTCGAATTCTTGCGCGAAGATGAGTGCCTGGAGGTGACGCCGTTGAACCTGCGCCTGCGCAAGGTAGCCCTCGGCGCCCAGGATCGCGCCCGCGGCAAGAAGTCCGCGGCCGGCGTGCGCGCGTAGGTTAGCGGCACTCCGGCTGCAGCGTAAACGCCATGCTGACCCTATCGACCAGCATGGTCGCTATGGTATGCTACGTCGTGGAGGAATGCTGCAATGAAGCGAACCGTGTCGGCAGTCCAGGCCCGGCAGCGCCTCGGCGAGCTCCTGGAGGGAGTCTACTACCGGGGCGACGAAGTAGTCATCGAGCGAGCGGGGAAGGTGATGGCGGTAGTAGTTCCGGAAGCACGCTACAAGCAGATCGACGCGTCCCGCCAGCGCCTGCTTGAGCTTATCGAACAGGCTCAGGCACGGAACAGAGACGTTCCTTACGAAGATATCCAGCGAGAAGTCGACGAGGCGATCCACGAGGTCCGAGAGGAGCGGCGGCGGCAAGCGAAGGCATCGTGACGCGGCCAGATGAAGGCCGTGGTAGATACGAACGTATTCGTCAGCGCCCTGCTGAGCGCGGACAGTCCTCCAGATGACGTCTTGGCGGCAGGGTTACGCCGCACGTTCGAGATAGTGATCTCGCAGCCCTTGCTCGACGAGCTGAGCCGCGTCTTGGCGAGGGCTCGCATCGCCGACCGCCTGGGCTGGTCAGACGCCGAGCGCCGAGCCTTCGTGCACAGTCTCACCGAGTCTTCAACCATAGTCTCACCCTCCCGCACGATCAGCGCGGTCGACAGCGATCCCGACGATAACCGCGTCCTCGAAGCCGCTCTGGAAGGAGAAGCCGGCTACATCGTGACCGGCGACGCGGCGCTGCTTGCGCTACAGACCTTTGAGGGCGTCTCGATCGTCACGCCCGCGCGGTTCCTGGCCGTGCTGGCGGCAGGTTGAAGGCGCTGCCCAAGCCGGGCCTCGGCGCCCAGGACCGCGCCCGCGGCAAGAAGTCCGCGGCTGGGGTTCGCGCGTAGGGCGGCTGCTCGCCGCGCCCTGCCCTGCGTTCGGCGAGTTCCCTACATGTACTCTTCGAACTCCGGCAGCGGATCGTCCCAGTCGTCGTGAATGAAGACTTTACCCTTGTCGATACCCGCCACCCGTCGAGCGGGCCGGTCTTCGACAGGACCTAGCACCGCCACCGGCTTACCCGCCTTCGCGATAACGATGCGCTCACCCGCCATCACGCGGCGCAACAGCGCCGATAGGTGCGTCCGCGCCTCGCTTGTGTTTACAGTGGTCACGTATCGTTCCTTCACGTAGATATCGTAACCCAGAGGGCAGCTTACGGAGGCTTTACAGCGAGATGAGCACTACTACCCAGCATACTCAATCTCCCCGCGGGCGATCAGGTCGCGGTACCAGTACCCGCTGTCCTTGATCGTCCGCTTCTGACCGTTCTCGAAGTCCACGTGCACCAGCCCGAAGCGCTGACTGTACCCCATCCCCCACTCGAAGTTATCGATCAGCGTCCAGGCATAGTAGCCGCGCACGTCCGCGCCCTCCGCGATCGCGCGGCCCACCTGACCGATGTAGCCGTTATAGAAGTCGGTTCGCTCCTGGTCTTGCACGCGGCCGTCCGCGCCGGGGCTCGTCGGGTACGAGCAGCCGTTCTCCGTCACGTAAATCGGTACGCCGTAGTCGCGGTGCGTGCGCATGATCTGTGTGTACAGCGCCTCCGGCCAGACTTCCCACCCGAACGCCGTCTTCGCACCCGGGCCGGGCACCTGCCGGATGCCCAGGTAGGGCTCGTCCGGGTTGTTCGCGCAGAGCGTCCGCGTGTAGAGGTTGATCCCGATGAAGTCCAGCGGCTCCTTGCACCCCTCCACCTCGCCGGGCCGCACGTCCGCCTCGCGCAGCGCCTTCTCCTGGTCCACGTACGCCTGCGGGTACTCCCCGCGCATGATCGGGCGCGTGAACCAGTCGTTGTTGAAGCCATGGTGCCGCTCCGCCGCCGCGCGGTCCTCGGCCGAATCCGTGTAAGGGTAGCTCGCGGACATGCTGAACGCCGTCCCGATCGCCTCTGCCGTCCCGATCGCCCGCATCGCCCGCAGCGCGGAGGTCTGGGTCAGGTTCGCGACGTGCATCGCCCGCATCCCCATCGCGCGGTCGCGGATGCCGGGCGCGTGAATGCCGACGACGTAGCCCAGGAAAGTGAACACCCATGGCTCGTTGAAGATCATCCATCGCTTCACGCGGTCGCCCAGCGTCCTCACGCACGTTTCCGCGTACGTTGTGAAATGGCGGACAATCTCGCGGTTCGCCCAGCCTCCCTCGTCCTGGAGCGCCTGCGGCAAGTCCCAGTGATATAGCGTAGGAAACGGCGTTATTCCGTTGGCCAGTAGCTCGTCCACAAGGCGGTTGTAGTAGTCCAGCCCCGCCTGGTTGACCTTGCCCTTCCCGTCCGGAAAGATGCGTGGCCAGGAGATGCTGAAGCGATACCCCCGCAGCCCCAGCTCCTTCATGATCGCTACGTCTTCCTTGAAGCGGTGGTATTGATCGCACGCGACGTCTCCTGTGTCCCCATTCAGGATCGTCCCGGTACTATGGCTGAAGCGGTCCCAGATGTTCTCGCCCTTGCCGTCCTCGTTCCACGCGCCCTCCACCTGGTACGAAGCCGTGGCCGTCCCCCATACGAAGTCCTTCGGGAACCGCGCGATCTTGGTCATTCGGGCGCCTCCTTCAATCGTAGTGGCGAGGCCTGCCTCGCCCTGAGCGTCCGCTATCGTATCTCACGCGCTCATGCCGATGCACTGACCTGGCGGGTCCGGCGAGCCAGCTTACCCGAGCCCGAGTCGCTCGTACTGGTCGCTCGGCGCCTCCATCTCTTGCAGTGCCGCGCGGAGCACGTCCGCAGCCTCGCGTTCCGCCCTCTCGCCGGCGCGGTTCTCCTCCTCCGAGGGGTCGTCGCTCAGGTCGTACAGATGGTTCCCGCTGAACGGACCCAGTGCCCAGTACGGTAGCAGGTCACCGGCCACGAAGGGCTGCCGGATCACCGGCACCTTCGATCCCGGCATCCGGTCCAGCAGTGCGCGGTCATCCGGCAGGGGGAGGCGTAGCTGCGGCATCGAATGAACCGGCATTGTCGACCAGCGGTTCGACCACATGGACAGCGGCGCATTCGCGCCCTCCGGCGCGCGAGCGTACTTCCAGCGGTCGTACACGACGTGTACCTCCCGACCCCACACGCCGGACACCGCGTAGTCGCGTACGGACTTGGCACTGCCCTCGATCAGCGGGACCAGCGACCGCCCGTGCGTGCGCTGCCGCGCCTGCACTCCGAACACGTCGGCGAGCGTCGCGAAGATGTCCACGGCCGTCGTCAGCGCTGTGGACGCGCCCGCCTCCACTCCGGGCCAGGCAATCATCAGCGGGATGTGGCCCAGTGGTTCGTAGATGGGCACCGCGGGTTTGCCCCACACGTCTTTCTCGCCCAGGTAGTGCCCGTGGTCGGTGCAGACGATAACAGCCGTGTCGTCCCAGAGGCCCTTGCGCTCGATCGCCGCGATCACGCGTCCGAACCACGTGTCGATCATCGTGAGCTTGCCGCCGTAGCAAGCCCGCACCTGCCGGGCGTCTCGCTCGCTGAGTAGCCCCTTGCTCACGCCTCCGTTGACGTATGGCGGCCAGATCAGGTGCGGGCCGTCCCAGGAGTCGTACATCGAGGCGTACGGCTCCGGCGTGTCGAACGGTTCGTGCGGGTCGAACTCGTCCACGAACAGCAGAAAACGGTCGTGGTGGCCTGCGTTGTCGTCCAGCCAGCGCGCCGCCGCGGCCATCGTGCGCGGGCCTGGAAAGTCCGCCTCGTCGCGGAAGTAGCCGCGCGAGTTGTCGTACGCGACGAAACGCCGTCCGAATAGCGGCGCGCCTATCCAGCTGGGGTCCGGCCGCGTCTTCCACGGGTCACCCTCGTGGCCACGTTCGTACTCCCAGCCGTCGAAGTCAGTATGGTAGTTCTCCCCGCCGGTCTCGAACAGGTGTGGGTGGTCCGAGAGCAGCATCGTGGTAACGCCCGCCTGTCGCAGGTAGGCGATCAGTGAGTGTTCCCAGATCTCCACCGAGCCCCACGGCTTCCAGAGGAAATCCAGCGCCCCGCACAGGATATCGTGCCGCGCGGGAATGCACGGCAGCGAGCCGGAGTAGTGCCTCTCGAATCGCAACGCCCGCTTCGCGAACCCGTCCAGGTTCGGTGTGGCGAACTCCGTCCCGCCGTAGGCGCCCAGCATGTGCCGGTTCAGGCTGTCCAGCAGGATGACGATCGCGTTCTTCGGACGGGCGGGCTGTTTCGGTTCGTCAGGCATCGGCCCATTCTATACGCGCGGATGCCGCCCGGGACAAACAGCTCGACGCATCGTCATGCGGCCGTCCATCGCGGCGCGGTTCATCACCTGAACAAAGAGCGAAGGGACGGGCCCTCGCAAACCCGCCCCCTCGCCAGGCCGGCGTCTGGCAACCCCGGTCGGCTCGTTGTCGGCGCTAGAAGAGGTCTGCCCCTTGAGGCCGGTCAGGAACCCCGATCTTCATCGGGATGCCCACAGGGGGAGGGGACCCGCCTGCCTGATCGGCCCTAAGGGGCAGACCTCTGTCTTCCATCGCCTACGCTACTTCCGGCCCCAGGCTTTGACATCCGCAGAAATACCCATTCTGAATGCGAACTCACAGCTACGCGAAACCGTCGAAGCGGTCCCTGTGTCCGGCGATGAGTTGGTGCAGCTCGATCTCCGGGAAGCCTTCCCGCGGGTATCCGCGCGGCCCCTCACGTGAATCGAGGAGCCACCGGCCCGCCAGCGAGAACGGCTTCGTCAGCCACGCGGCGCTGACCCGGGGCGCGCCCACTCGCGGTCTCGCCGTCACGATGCTGCCTGCTGTCGCGGTCCTCTGCGCCACAGACATCTCGAACCTCCTTTCGCGCCTGTTCTGTTTCATGGTTCGAGCGTAGTGCGCAGGCAAACCGCCGCCATCGGGCGAATTACCCATTTTCCATAACGCAGCAGCGCTACCCTCAATGGGTAGCGCTACTCACTTCAGTTCAACCTGTGGCTAACGCGCGCTCGTTAACCCGGTGCAGGGCCGTCCTCGTCGAACGGCGCCCGCGGTCCAAGTTCGTTGCGCACATGAGACTCCACCGCCCCCTCGTGGGGAGTACAGAACAAGACCCGCGCGACCGCCGGCACGTCCAATGAGCAGATGACCCGGGGTGGAGACCCGTCCGGAAGCGTGCAGTCCCACCAGTAGTCGATCCGCGGCCGGTACGGGCCGACGTTTGTCAGGGCCTTAACGATAGCCAACCGGATCTCCTCCTTGAGGTACGGGTTGGTGGCGACCGCGAGGGTCCAGTACCCGGCGAACGCCAACCGGTTGCCGCCGGTATCCTTGTTGTTCGTATCCAGCGGTATCTGGTCGGCCTGATATTCATGGGGTTGGCGGCGTTCCTCGGCGTCGAACTGCGTTTGGTCCAGGTTCCACAGGTCCTGCAACGCCGCCTTGAACTGCTGGATCGTGTGCGTCAGCGCCTTGATCTGAATGAAGCCGCCAGTGGCGTTCGGGACCGAGATATTCTCTGCGACCACGAAGGGGTCCGCGCCTGGCCCAAGGTTAGCCAGCAGAAACGTCCTCACCTGCGGGCTCCTCGTCAGGTAATCGAACCTCAGCCCCATAACCCCCTTTTCCAGGTGAAACGGCATCGTGCCCATATTTACCCTCCTTCGTCGGCCGGATGGTTCTCGGCCTTGCTATGTCTTGGGCGGGCCGCTGGGGCATCGAGTTCAAGCAACAACGACCCGTTCGGTTTTCTTTGACTATGGCGGTGGGTCAGGGGTCCAGCGGCGCCCTCGCGGGCAACGTGGGCGGGTGTTCCACCGGGTTGTGATCGGTGCAGAAGTATACCCGCGCCACGCCGGGCACGTCCAGAGAGCAGACCGCCGTCGGTGGCGTGTCGTCCTCAGTGCAATTCCACCAGTAATCGATGCGCGTTCGTCCCGAGACCAGGGCTTTTATGATGGCCTGTCTCACCTCATCGATCAGGTTCGCGTTCTCGACGCCGCCGTCGATCCAGTACTGGAGGAACGCAGTCCTGTTCCCGGTGCTGTCGCGATTGCGCTCCATCAGCAGTGCATCGTCCTCCAGGTATTCTGCGCCTGTTCTCCTCTCGCCTGGAGCCAGGAGCGTCGAGTCTGTCGCGAACAGATCATCCAGCCTCTTGGCGAAAACTGCCCTCTTGTCGGTCAGCGCATTGATACCGACTCCGCGTACGTTGATACTTCCGGCGACGAGGAAGGGGTTCTTGCCGCTTTGCAGCCGGGCCAAGACGTGATCCCTTACATCGGCGTCCCTTGTCAGATAGTCGAACCGCAGGCCCAACACGCCTTTCTCCAGATGAAACGGCATCGTGCCCATAACGATCCCCTCCTTTAGGCCGTCCAGTTTACACTATATAGCTGGAACGGCTCTATAAACCCCCTGAGCGACGCCTCGTCCCGTTCCCCGAAGGCGAATCCCTTGCCGGCCGCCAACTGCCGGACCACGTCCGAGACCAGGATCTGCCCCGGCCGGGCGTGTCCCGCGATGCGTGCTGCCGCCTGAACTGCGGTTCCGAACAAGTCCTCGTCCTCGGCAACCGGCTCTCCGGCGTTCAGGCCGATGCGCACTTGAATCGGCTCCTCCCGGTGCTCTTCCCCGTAGCGCGCGAACGCGCGCTGTATCTCGATCGCGCACTCGACCGCGGTGGATGCTGCCGCGAACGACGCCATAATCCCGTCTCCGGTGTGCTTGATCTTGGTGCCGGAGAATCGATCGAGGCACACTTCTATCGTTCGATTATGCGCGCGCATCACTTCCTGCGCCCTCGCGTCGCCCAGGCGTTCGGTCTGGGCCGTTGAGCCTTCCATATCCGTGAACAGGATCACAAACAGCCGCTGACTGCTCTGCGGCGCAGCTTGCGTCAGCTGCGGGGCGGCTGGTTCCGTCGCCGTCCCAGGAGGAGCTGGCGCGGCCGGTTGTGCGGCGGGAGTGGGAGGAGCCGGCGCGGCCGGTTGCGCCGCCGCAGCGGGCTGAGCCGGCGCAACTGCAGGCTGCGCCACCAGCCCCTTCTCGAACGCGTACGCTGTCGCCGCCGACCGGCTGTCCACCCCGATCTTGTCGAAGATGTTGCTCATGTGCCGGGCCACCGTCTTTGGGCTCAAGACAAGCTCGTCCGCTATCTGTTGATTGCTGCGTCCCCGCGCCACCACTCGCAGCACCTCAACCTCGCGCTCGCTCAGCCTGTCCGGATAGACCACCCGGCTCGGGGACGCGACGCTGACAGGCGCCTCGAGTTGGTAGGCCACGCGTTCCGCTTGTTGCAGGTACGGCTCCATCCGCAGCTCGGCAAAGATAGCGCTCGCCCGCGCGAGCAAATCGCCCGCCCTCGCGCGGTCGCTCGCGACGCCGCGAGCGACCAGCATCTCCGCGTAGTCCGCGTAACTTCGCCCCAGTTCCGTTTTCGCGCCGGCGGATTGGCAGAACTCAATGGCTTCGTTGAAGTGCCGGTCGGACTCGTTCCATCGTTCCTGCGTCGCATAGACGCTGCCCAGCACACGTGGGATCAGGAAGCCCCAGCTGGCGCATAGCACGGCGCCGCGGTCCCGTGCCTCAACCAGTGGACCCAGACTCACGGCCGTCAATTCATCATCTTTGAGGAGTCTTCCCAGCTCGGCCAGCGCGCAGTAGGTGGGTATGACCTGCTGGTCCGTTCCCGCCAGCTGCCGGATCGGCCCGAGCACCGGGGCCAGGAGCGAGCGGGTGCCATCGAGGTCACCGGCCGCGGCGCGAATGCGCGCCCGATAGATAACGGCCATCCCGAGGACGGCAATGCCCGGGCTCTCGAAAAGCAAGCCTGGCTGTTCAATAATCCTGATGGCGTCGTCCGCTTCTTCGAATGCCCCGATCGAGCAGCGAGTGTTGGCCAGCGTGGACAGCGATACCAGCGGCCCCCACGGATAGTGTGACCGGTGTGAGGTTGACAGACTGTCTGATGTGAACGTCTCAACAGCCGGAAGCTCGCCGCATTGATAGGCTGCCGCTGCCCGGTAAGCCAGAGCCAGTGACAGCTCCGACCAGTTGTGATGGCGGGCCGCGATCTCGCACGCCTCCTCCGCCAACTTCGCCGCCTCCTGAAGCCTGCCCAGTGCCATTAGCGTCAGGCTGCGACGCACCGTGGCCCAGCAAAGAGCCAGCCGATTCCCTCCGATGGCAGCCAGTTCGATGCTTCGTTCCTGGGAGGTCAGAGCCTCCTCTAATCGCAGGCTCTGCAGTTGTGCCAGCGATAATGCGCCGTATGCGTCTGCCTGGAGAGAGCTATCGCCAATACGCTGCGCCATCTCCAGAGCTTCTCGGGCCATCGTCTCCGCGCGCTCGCTATCACGCGCGTGGAAGTGTGCCTGCGCTATGGTTTCCAGGGCGCGCGCGCGCAGCTCGGTGTCGTCGCTGCCCAGGCGCTCCAACTCATCCGTTAGTGGTGCCACTTCTGGCACGAGCGTCCCGATGGCCGTCGGTGCGAGGGTGATACCGATACGGACGGTCTCCGTGAGAGCCCCAACCACCCCGGCGGAGTCTCCCACCTCTCTGTACCCGCTGATCGCCAGGTCTAACTGGTGGAGCGCGGGACCCACGTCCTGGTCGTGGTGGTAAGCCGTTCCGGCCAGATGGCGCAGCTGAGCACGGTCTCTGACGGAGAAGATTTCGGCGGCCTCAGCCGCGAGTGCGGCCTTCTCGTAGTAGTAGGCCGCACTCCCCCAGGCGAACGCGCCGAACGCCTGGTCTCCGGCTCGCTTAGCGTACTCCACCAGACTTTCGCCGTCCGCTAACGAACCCGCTTCGATCAAATGGCGGGCGATCTCCGGAATGTGGTCTTCGATCCTGTCTGAATAGAGGCGCTCAAGCGCCATTGCGATCTCCTCATGCAGGCGCTGCCGCCTCGGGCCGCTGATATCGCGATACAGCGCCCGGCGGACGAGAGGGTGCGCGAACCGGAAGCGCGTCCCCGCGCTCGTCAGCAGTCTGTCGCGAACGCACGCATCCAGCGCGTCGAGCAGGGCGGTTTCCTCCATCTCGCTCACCGCCTGCAGAAGCTCGAACTCGATCTCGTCGCCTGCGACTGCGGTGATCGTCAGCACCCGCCGCAGCACATCGCTGAGGCCGGCTATGCGTGAGGCGATCGCGTCGGTCACTTCGTCCGGCAGCTTCAGGTCCGAAGGTGGGACCGTGGTTACGAGATACCCTCCGCGCTCCTCAATCTGTCCGCGAGCCGCCAGGTGGTCCATCGCCTCCTGGATGAACAGCGGATTGCCATGCGTCGCCTCCGCGACCGTGGCAACCAGCTGATGGGACGGCCTGGCGAACCCCAGCGCGCGGATCATCTGATCGATCTCCATCTCGTTGAGACCCCTGAGGTCCAGCGAGGCGCACATCTCCTCGCGCTCAAGCCGCGCTATCGCCCGCGTGGTCCGCTCGTCAGTCTCTCCCGGCCGGTAAGTTGTGATCACCAGCAACTGCGGCCGCTCGCCGCCGCCGGCGTCCGCCAGCGCGAAAGCCGCGCTCGTCAATAACTCCAGGGAAGGTGTATCCACCCAATGCAGGTCGTCGATCACGAGTACGACGGGCTCCTGGCGGCACAGGGAGCGGAGCAGCTTGCCTACCGCCAGCGAAAGCTCCAGCTGCTCTTGCCCCCCTCCGATCGACTGCTCCGGCACTCCGGACGGGCCGCGGCCGCCTGTGAGGCGCAAGATCGCTTCCCGTTCGGACCCTTCCAGAGAGTCTGAGGCCGACGGGTATCGTTCGAAGCAGCGACGCAGCACCTCCACCCACGGCAGGTAAGCGATGCGAGTGTCTTCGTGACACCGCCCGTAAAGCACCACGGCGGTCTGCTCGAGCACCGGACGCATCTCGCGCAGCAGGCGAGTCTTGCCCACGCCAGCGGCCCCGCCGATGAGCATGATTCGGGGCCGTCCGGACGCTGCATCCTTCAGGCAGGCCTCGATGCGGCCGCGCTCCGCCTGACGCCCGACGAACGGGACGGGCACGTCCACTCGCTCGTGGGAACTGCCACCGGACAGATTGTCTGGCAATGTATCCCCTCTTGTCTTCTGGGCGCTCTCCCGGCTGGGCAGTCGAGGAGAGTGTGAATAATTCTACAACGCTGAGACCGGCGATTACAGGTTAGACGCATGGGCATACCTAATATTAGGTATAGAAAGCGTGGATTCGGCTTTTTTCAGGCAGGTAGCGCCGCCAGCACCTCCGCCGCGACCCGCTCGCCGGAACGCACCGCGCCGTCGATATACCCGCAGTTCACCTCTGCCGTCTCCGTCCCCGCCCAGTGGATGCGCCCCACCGGCGCTCGCACCGCCGGCCCGCAAGCGATCAGCGCGCCCGCGGGCAGAACCGCCCCGTAGCATCCCCGGCTGTACTCCTCCGCGCACCAGTCCCGCTCAACGTACGCGACGTGATTGCGCGCCCCGGGCCCGTAGTATCGCTCAAGACAGCCGATCACTGCCTTCTCCCGCTCGGCCGGGGTGCATGCGCCGTACCTGCGCCAATCGCCGCCCTCGATGAACGAGACCAGCACACCGGGCGTCCCCTTC
The DNA here is from genome assembly GCA_964558415.1 of uncultured Dehalococcoidia bacterium. Lineage (GTDB taxonomy): Bacteria > Chloroflexota > Dehalococcoidia > SM23-28-2 > RBG-16-64-32 > CAZLDI01. Next base: position 110,524 of record CAZLDI010000001.1, on the reverse strand, counting down.
CGCGGCGTGTTGTCGAACGTGATTCGCACCGGCCCGATGTCGCTGACGACGCGCCCGGAAAGCCCTTCTTCGCGCCAGAACGGCGTCTCGTACACCACCTGTACCTTGATCACCATGCCCATCGGCGACCGCTGCGTGAGCTGATCGCGCAGCGCCGTCATCGTGGGCCGGTACTCGATGCGGCCGGCCAGCGCCGGCGGCACTGTGACGATCGCTTCCTGCCCCGACAGCGAGAAGCCGTCACCCTCAACCCTGACCTGGCCGCCGTCCTGCGAGATTCGCCGCACGGGGGAGTCCAGGCGTACCGCGTCACCCAGCTTCTCCGCGACCCGGATCGCAACGAGCTGTGCGCCGCCGTCGAAGCGGTCTTGCTGCGCGCCGCCCTCCGTGCCCACGAGCCGCAAGAACCCGTTTCCGGACCGCGCATAGAACAGCATGTGCAGCAGCGAGAGATCGCGCGGCTCCACCGCGAACACCGCCTCGATCGCCAGTCCCATCCGGCCCTTCGCCGCGGCGTGCGCCATGTTCGCGTCTATCCAGCCTTGCATCGTCTGCGCGTCCCACTCGCGCGCCTTCGGGGCGTCCCAGGGCGCATCCAGCGGCACCGCCTGGGACATCTGCTCCAGCGCCATGATCGCCTGGAACATCTCGTTGAACGTCTCCCTGTCCGCATCCGGCAACCCGCCGCCATAGCGCGCTGCGGCGCCGTTTGAGTAGTCGATGTGTGTCTGATCACCGCCGTACGTTGGGAAGCTCTCGACGCCCATCTCGCGGCCCAGCGCGATGATCCGGTCCTGCCCCGGCCCCGTCCACTGCCCGCCCACGTCCAGCGCCGTTCCATCGTCCAGGACGTGGCTCAGCACCCGCCCGCCCACCCGTTCCCGCGCCTCCAGCACGACCGCCGATTTCCCGGCCTTCACGAGTTCGCGCGCGGCGGTCAGCCCGGCGAAACCGGCGCCGACCACGATCACGTCTGCCCTGTCACTCATCTCCCGCTCCATCCTGGCATTCCATTGCCGGACGATACCACCGTCTACCGCCGCCGTCCAACGCCCTCCTTCCGCCGCTCCATCACCTCCCGTATACCGCCGTCCGCGACCTCATACACCCGCGTCGCCACGCGGTCCAGGATCCCCGGATCGTGCGCGGCGCAGAGGATCGTCCCGTCGTACTTCTCCAACACCTCCAGCAGCTTCCGCCGCGTGCTGCGGTCCAGGTGGTTCGTTGGCTCGTCCAGCACCAGCACGTTTGTCGGCAGCAGCACCAGCTTCGCCAGCGCCACGCGGCTGCGTTCGCCGCCGGAGAGCACGCTCACCGTCTTGAACACGTCGTCACCTCGGAAGAGGAACTGCCCCAGCACCGTCCTCAGCCTTAGCTCCGGCTCGAGGGGCGCGACCGACTCCACCTCTTCCAGCACCGTTGACGCCGGGTCCAGCGCCTCGTCCTGGTGCTGGTCGTAGTACCCGAAGCGCGCCTTCTCCGCCCACTCCACGTCGCCCGCCGTCGGCTCGATCATCCCCGCCGCGATCTTAAGGAGTGTGCTTTTCCCGCTTCCGTTCGGCCCGACGAGCACGACCTTCTGCCCGCGCTCGACGTGCAGGGCCACGTCGATGAGCACGACATTCTCGCCATATGCGTGGTCGATCCCGCGCAGGAACAGGACGTCGTTCTCGGTGCGCCCGTCCGCGGAGAGCGCGATATGCACCTCCGCGTCTTTGCGCGTGTGCTCGATCCGTTCGATCTTCGCCAGAGCCTTCTCGCGACTCTTCACCACCGTCGCCTTCGAATTCTTCGCCCGGAAGCGGTCGATGAACCGTTGCTGTTTGGCCAGCTCTCGCTCCTGCCGCGAAGCCGCGGCATCCTGCTGCTGCAGACGGGCGGCCTTCTGTCGCTGGTAGTCGCTGTAGTTGCCCGCGTAGCTCTCGACGTCCCGCTCGCGCAACTCCAGGATGCGGGTAGCCACGCGGTCAAGGAACTCGCCGTCATGCGTCACGATGAGCACCGTACCGCGGTACGTCGACAGGTCCTCCGCCAGCCAGTCCTTCGAGCGCTTGTCCAGGTGGTTGGTCGGCTCGTCCAGCAGCAGGCAGTCCGGCCGCCGCGCCATAACCTTGGCCAGGGCAATCCGCATCTGCCACCCGCCGCTGAACTCCCCACAGCGCTTATCGCGGTCGTCCGGCGCGAACCCCAGCCCCTCCAGCACCCGCCCGATGCGCGACTCGATCCGGTATCCGTCCAGCGCCTCAAACCGCTCGAACAGCTCGCCTTGCTCCGTAATCAGCGTTTCCATCGCGCCCTCGCCGCGCTCCAGACTCGCCGCGATCTCGTGCAGGCGAGCCTCTGTCTCGTGCGCTTCCGGGAACGCCTTCCACATCTCGTCCACCAGCTGCCGCCGCGCTTCCAGCCCCGCTTCCTGCCGCAGATACCCCAGCGAGCCCTGCTGCCCCGCTTTGCCCCGGTCCGGCTCCTCCTCACCTGCCAGCAACCGCAGCAGCGTCGTCTTCCCCGCCCCGTTCGGCCCCACCAGCCCCACGCGCTCCCCGCTGCCGACGATGAACGAGACGTCCTCCAGCACGTCCAGCCCCCCGAAAGATTTGTGTACCCCCTCCGCGTAGAACATCGCTACTAAGGATAACCTGTGCCCCCTTGTCCCTCTGTGCCCCCTTGCCCCTTCTCTGTAAGCTTTTTCGTCCTGCTCCGTCTTACCGGCGGAATTAGCTCAAAGGAGGAAGTCATGAACGCACAAGGGACCACAACCACCACGCTCGTCGCCACGGCGACCAACAAAGGGGGAAACACCATGAAGACGTTCAGCGTCATCGTCGTCACGCTCGCGATCGTTCTCGCCGCCCTCATGCCCTTCCTGCGCACCGCCCCGGCAGACGCGCAGTCGGACGAAGGCGGCATGGCTGAATGGCTCGAGACCGTCGCTGGGGGTGTCGTCGGCCATCTCACCGGCCCCGCCGGAGAGATCGGCTTCCATTTCCTTCTCCACCCCTGCGAGACCTACTGGGGCGCCATCGCGTCCGCTGTCCGCGCGGAAGAGATACGCGCTCTCACGATCATGGCCAGCGATCCCGACGGCCGGACGCAAGAGGGACGCGACGCCGCCGCCCGCCAGGAGCTCCTCCGCGTGCTCTCCGAACAGTGGATGGCCGCCTGCGGGGGCAGTGAGACCGCCCGCGCCGCCATCCGCGACGCGATCATCAAGTTCAAGCGCGCCACCGGCCTGATCGCGCCAGAACCGACGCCCACCCCAACACCGGCGCCCGTACCGGGCGGTGATTCGGGCGGTGGAACGTCAGGCGGCGCCAGCGGTGGGACGACCGGCGGTTCAACGGCCGACCCGGGCAACCCGCAGCCTCCCGAAACGCCGGGTGGCTCGGCGAACGACCCCGGCGGCAGCGGCGCCGGCGAAGACCCGTGCGATCCCTGCAAGGAGCTGCGCGACAAGCTGGCCGCCGCCGAGGCCGCGCTCGCCGCCAACCTCGCTCAGCAGGCGGCGCTGCAGGCGCAGATCGCCGCCCTGCAGGCGCAGATCGCCGCGATGCAGGCGCAGCTTCAGGAGATGCAGGACAGCATCCTGACCGGCTACCGCAACCGCAGCGACCCCAACCACGGGCTGCTCACCGACAACCCCGGTGGCGTCGACCCCGCGCAGTGGGAGCAGATCTGGGTCTCTCAGTCGGACCTCGATGCTATCGCTGCCCTCCAGGCGCAGATCGCCGCGGCCCAGGTGCAGCTCGCCGCGCTCCAGGGCCAGCTCGCCGCTCTCCAGGCCGCCGAACAGGCCCTCCGCGACCAGATCGATGACCTCAAGAAGCAGCTCGAAGAGTGCGAGAAGAAGCACGCCGAAGGCAAGCTCGAGGACGATCCCTGCCCGCCGCAGCACAACGGCAGCTTCTTCGGCCCGCTTTCAGACCCGTTCGCATCTGGCTGGAGCCTGGTCGAAAGCGGCGCCGTTGGGATTGGCAGCATGGCCGGAGACTTCTTCGAATTCGTCGGCGGTCTCTTCGGCCTCGGCGGCTCGGATGACAACGGAGGCTGCTCCCGCGATCCCTGCGACGGCGCTGCTTCGCCGGATGACCTGTGCGCATCGGACGAGTGCGACGGCTCTGCCGACGCCCCCTGCGATGATCACCGCTGCGCTGACTGTCCGGACGACGGCTGCGGCGGCGTGCCGGCCCGCGCCGACTGCACCGGCGCCTGCACCGAAGAAGGCGCCACGCCCGGTCAGCCCGAGCAGACGCCCGCTCCATCCGCGACGCCGTTCGCGGATACTACGCCCACTTCGCCGGAGACTGACCCGATGCTCGACCCGCAAATCGACGGCCCTCAGGCAGCACCGCCCACGCAGCCACCCGCGGCGCCGGTGCCGACCCCCGACCCTGCGCCGACGCCCCCGCCTGCGCAGGTGGACTCCGACACCGACGGCGTTCCCGATCAGTTCGACCTCTGTCCACAGGAGTTCGGCTACCCGGAGCTCGGCGGCTGCCCCTCGCCGGTCCACCAGCCGTGTCCCGAACTCGCGTGCCAGCCCGCGCGATAGCTTGCAGCGATGGCTTCCGGGGACTGACTCCTCCCCGGAAGCCATCGCCCAATCGGAGTAGAATGAGGACGCGCACTCCATGCAAACCGCAGACCGCTTCCAGGGGCAGTCAGACGAGCACCTCGCCGCTCGCTCAGCCGGCGGCGATCAGAGCGCCTTCGAGGCGCTCTACGGACGTTATTTCCAGCCGCTGTACGACTTCGCGATGCGCACCGTCCGCGATGCCGACCTGGCCGCCGATGTTGTCCAAAACACGTTCACGAAAGCATGGGAGAGCTTGGGCAAGGGCAAGGGTGGCAGCAACGTGAAACCGTGGCTCTACGCGATCGCCCGCAACAACGCTATTGACGAGCTGCGCCGCGGCAAGAAACTCGTCCCGGCCGGGGAGACCGGCCTGGAGGAAGGCCACCTGCCCGATTTCGCGCGGGTCGACCCCAGCCGCCTGAACAGCGCGGAGGAAGCCCTCCAGGACGAGGAGATGGCGGAGCTCGTCTGGGCGTCCGCGGCCGCCCTTACCGCAAAGGAGTACACCCTGCTCGACATGCACGTCCGTCAGGGGCTCAACGCCGACGAACTGGCGGAGAACCTCGGGCTGCGCAAGGGTAACGTCTACACGATGCTCTCCCGCCTGCGCGACTCGCTGGAGGAGTCCGTGGCCTCCATCTTCCTGATGCGCCGCGGCCGTCGCGAGTGCCCGGCCCTGGACGCGCTCCTCTACCGCCTCGGCGCCAGCGAACTGACCGGCGATGTGCGCAAGGCCGTCGCCGAACACGTGGCGGAGTGCGAGCGCTGCCGCGAGAACGAACGCCGCTTCGTCGCGCCGGCGGAGATCTTCGGCGGACTGGCGTTGCTCCCAGCGCCCTCGGGGCTACAGGCCGGCGTCTGGGGGCGCATCTCCGCGCAGATAAACGCCGCACCCGCGCGGCCGTTCTCCTCCGGCCGTCCAGCGCTCGGCGGTCGGTCGTGGCTCACGATCGCCGCTGCTGCTGCCCTCGCGGTCGCGGTGGTCGTTCCGGTCGTGCTATTCCTCCTCATCTCATCGGGCGGCGGCGGCGCGATCGAGGACCCGGATGACGTGCGCAGCACTAGCCACGAGCCCGGGGAGCCGTCCAGCGAGAGCATAATCCGCATCTCCTGGTCCGCCCACTCTGACGCTGCCGCCTATTCGTTCGTCTTCAGCGAGGAGCCGCTCGAGCTCCCCGACGCCGACGCCGACCTGCGCGGCGAGGCGACAACTGTCCGCAGCCTGCCGCTGTCCCCCGGCGAGTGGTACTTCCACCTGCGCACCCAGGGCAAGAACGGCGACTGGACCAGCACCATCCACGTCGGCCCATTCGAGATCGTCCAGGACGGCGATGGCGGGGAGCCAACCCCCACACCGGACGAAGAACCCACCCCCGATCCGGACGAAACAGAAACGCCCACGCCGGAACCGACAGACGAACCCACCCCAGAGCCAACGGCAACTCCCGAGCCCACGGCAGAGCCAACACCTACGCCAACTCCCCCACCCGCGGACACGGATGCAGACGGCGTGCCGGACAACGTCGAGGCCACCTTCGGATCAGACCCGAACGACGCCACCAGCACCCCCGAGCACAGCCTTTACGATATACAGTTCACGGCGATCACATGCATCGACGGCCTCGATAACGATCGAGACACCCAGCTCGACGGTGCCGACCTTGGCTGTGGGCCGTAGACGAGGCGCTGTCACCCTCGAGCGCAGCGAAGGGTCTGTCCGGGCGGAGCACCCCCGCGCCAGCACACACGGCGCGGGGCACACCACCCCTCCCCCGCGCCGTCACCCCGCCCGCAGCGGAGGGGTCCGTTCCAACGCATCCCTCGCCCAGCACATACGTCCGGACCCCGCTAACCGTATCGCCAGCGCACGGGCTGGCCGCGCAATCCACCACCTCCTGTATCATCTCCCCCATGAAGCACTGTTCCCTCGGCGCCACCGGCCTCCAGGTCTCCAACCTCTGCCTCGGCACGATGCAGTTCGGCTGGAGCGCGGACGAACCCGCCGCGATCGCCGTCATGGACGCCTTCGTCGAAGCCGGCGGCAACTTCATCGACACCGCGGACATCTACAGCAACTGGGCGCGCGGCAACCCCGGGGGCGTCTCCGAAGAGATCATCGGCCGCTGGCTGAAGGCCCGCGGCAACCGCGACCGCATCGTCATCGCGACGAAGGTGCGCGGCCCGATGTGGCGCGGGCCCGACGGCGAAGGCCTCAGCCGCTCCCACATCCAGCGCGCCGTCGAGGACAGCCTGCGCCGCCTCCAGGTCGACACGATCGACCTCTACCAGTGCCACTGGCCCGACGATAAGACGCCCATCGAGGAGACCTTGACCGTCTTCTCGGAGCTAATCGCCGCCGGCAAGATCCGCCATATAGGCGCCTCCAACTACACCGCCGCGCAGCTTTCGGATGCCCTCGCCGCCGCGGGCCGCAACAGCCTGCCCCGCTTCGAGACGCTCCAGCCCCACCACAACCTCGTCCACCGCAAGGAGTACGAGGCTGACCTCGCCGCCCTCTGCTCTCGCGAGAACATCGGCGCCATCCCCTACAGCCCGCTGGGCGGCGGCTTCCTCAGCGGCAAGTACCGCCGCGACCAACCGCCGCCCAGGAGCATGCGCGCCGGCGGCGTCAAGAAGTACATGAACGACCGCGGCTGGCGCGCCCTCGACGCCCTCGACGCAGTTGCGCAAGCACGCGGCACGAGCGTCGCTACGGTCGCCCTCGCCTGGCAGCTCACGAGACCCGCCGTCGTCGCGCCCATCGTCGGCGCCAACACCCCAGCCCAGCTCGCGGACCTGCTCCCGGCGGTGGATCTAACGCTGTCGCCGGATGAAATCGCGGCGCTGGACGCCGCCACCGCCGGGCTGTAGGGGCGGGCCACGGCCCAACCGCCCACTCCACCATCAGCGATCGCGGTTGCCGGAACGCCGCCCCCAATTGCCGATTACCACTTGCCTCTCGCTCTCCCCGCAGCCGCCAGGCTGTCCACAATCCGCTGAGCGTTCGCCTTGATCAGCGGCCGCATGACAGTCGCCGCATAGGCGCGTCCTGCCAACCCCTTCCCCTCCAGCCGGTGCTCGCACGTCGCTTTCGTCCGGTCCGGGCCGAGGGGCTCCAGCACGATCGTAATCACCGCCCGCCCGAACGTCAGCCGGTCCGAAGGATACTCCGAGCGGTAGATCTCATACTCCAGCCGTCGCTCTTCCTCCCACGCGGTCACCCGCGCGAACAGCCGCGAACCGAGCCGCCCCTTCATCTCGAACTCCGCCCCCGGGCCCGCCGGTCCCTCAGACGTCACCCGCACCGACTCGCTCACGTACGGCACGTGCATCCAGCGCGGCCACGACTCAAGGCTCGCCAGCAGGCTCCACAAGTCGCTGACAGGCGCCGCGATCACAGCGGCATGACGGGCGGTGGGCATCTATCGATCGTGTGCATTTCTGGAGCCAACGGGCGGATTCGAACCGCCGACCTGCTGTTTACGAAACAGCTGCTCTACCGCTGAGCTACGTTGGCCCCCCAACCTATATTAAAGCGACCTCCGCAACGCTGACAACGACACCTCGCCTTTCCTCCTTCCTTCTTCCTCCTCCCTCCTTCCTCCTTCCTGCCCGCATATTGACAGGCCAAACCGTCGGTGATAGCATCCTCCTGACATCCGAGCAATCTACAGGAGAGGCATTCGTCAGGATGAACGACATCGCCATCACCGGTGCGCGCCGCGGGGAGATAACCAACCCCATCGGCGGACTGCGCATGGGTGGGACGAGTGCGCCCTTCACGGGAGACAGCCTCTGAGTTAGGTCTTCGGACGCAGCAGTTCCACCCACCGCCGGCAGATGGCTGCGGTGGGTTTTTTTGTTGCCCCCAGGCGGTGCTGACACGGCGATGTCAAGCGACAACAGTATAGTGAGCCGGCAAGAAGGAGCGATTAAAAATGTCGCGAGGAAAACATAAGAAGACCGGCCAGAAGGCCAAGTTTGGAAAGCCAGGCCCCCGCGGGTCCGACCCGAAGGGCGCGCACGCGGCCCAGTTCAAAGGACGCATTCAGCAGGGTCTGGTCCGGCACGTGGCGCAGGGAAGGGGCAGAGGGTCGTGATCGACCCGATAACTGCAGTGAAGGAGAGATATGGAGACCCTGGCGGTTAAGGCCCACGGCTTAAACAAATACTTCGGCGGCGGGTTCGACTATCGTAGGGTCCTGCCCTGGCGCCGCGACGGAAACGGCGACGCCCGCCGCTTCCAGGTCCTGACCGACGTATCGTTTGAGATCCGCCGCGGCGAGATCTGGGGCCTGCTGGGCGCGAATGGCTCCGGCAAGAGCACCCTCGTCCGCGTCCTCAGCACGCTACTCCTGCCGGACAGCGGCAGCGTGCGCGTCTTCGGGCTCGACGTGGTGCAGCAGTCCGCGGACGTGCGTCGGCTGATCAACCGCGTCTCCGCGGACCCCTCGTTCTTCCGCAACATGTCGGCGGTGGAGAACCTGCTGTTCTTCGGTCGCGTTTACAGCCTCTCGCCACGCGAGATACGCAAGCGCCTGCCCGGTATCCTGGAGAGGCTGGGCTTCGAATGGGAGCGCGCATCGGAGCCGATGAGCCACCTCTCGCGCGGCCAGCAACAGAAGATCGCGGTCGCCCGCAGCTTCCTGACCTCGCCGGTCCTGATGCTGCTCGATGAACCGACTACCGGCCTTGACCCGCGCAGCAAGCGGGACGTCCAGGCGTTCATCCGCAGCGCGCGGGAAGAGCACGACAGCACGATCCTGCTGACGACGCACGACATGGACGAAGCGGAGCTCCTCTGCGACCGTATCGCCTTCATCGCCGGCGGCCGCATCGTCGCCGAAGGAACATCACTGGAGCTGCGGGAGCGCGTGGCCCGTGGGCGTCCGGTGGCAGATGTGACGATGGAGACCGTTTTCATGGAACTAACCGGCAAGAGCATCGAAGAGGACGAAGTGCGAAAGGAGGCGTTGGCTGGTGTCTAGCATCCCGCAACATATCGTGCTGCCCGGCCGCGCCGGCCGCGCCGCCCTCGGCTGGGCGTTCGTCGAGCGCCAGACCAACCTCTGGAAGCGCTACTGGGCCTGGGAGCTAGTCTGGCTCGTCTACGGCGTCGTAAACACCCTGGCGATCACCTTCATCGCGGAGGAGGCGGAGCAAGCCGGACTGGCTACCGACGCCTCCAGCCTCGTGATCTTCCTGCTCCTTGGCACGCTCGTCTGGGCGTACCTCTCGGCGGTGCTGGACGACATCAGCCTCGTGATCACCTGGGAGCGCTGGGAAGGCACGATCGAGCACACGCTGATGGCCCCGGTCTCGCGCGCCGTCCACCTGATCGGCATGTCCGTCTTCGGGGTGCTCCACGCCATCATCCGGACGCTGCTTATCTTCGCCATCGCCGTGCCGTTCTTCACGGTCGACCTCGGTCAGGCGGACTGGTTCGCCGCCGCCAGCGTCATCGCCGTGGGCAGCGTCAGCGTCGCCGGGCTGGGCATCCTCGCCGGCGTCCTCCCGCTGCTCTACCCGGAGCGGGGTACGCAGATGAGCTTCATGCTCCAGGCGATCGTCCTGCTCGTCTCCGGCGTCTACTACAGCGTCGACGTCCTCCCGGACTGGCTGCGGGCGTTCTCCTACATCTCGCCTGCCACCTACTTGCTGGACGGCGTTCGCGGAGCGATCATCGAGGGCCGTGGTGTGACGGACATGTGGGAGACGCTGCTCACGCTGGTCCTCTTCGGCGCCGTCCTCGTGCCCGGCGGCATCGCCGTCTTCGCCGTCGCCGAACGCTGGGCGCGCAAGACCGGCCAGCTCAAGCGGCAGGGGTAGTCAATCCATGATCGACACAATCCAAACCGAAAACGAATACGGCCGCGGCGTCGTCAAGTCCTGGGCCTCCATCATCGACACCGCCACGCAGCGCCAGGCCGAGAAGATCAGCCGCGTGCCGGTCATCGAGGGCTATCTCGCCCTGATGCCGGACGCCCACTACGGCTTTGGCCCGCCCGTGGGCAGCGCGCTCAAGACGAAGAAGGCGGTCATGCCGTACGCCGTCGGTGTCGACATCGGCTGCGGCATGATCGCCGTCGAGACGGACCTCGAGCGCGACGCCTTCCGTGGTAGGGAGGGCCAGGTCATGGGGCACATCTGCGCGCTCATCCCGTCCGGCGTCGGTACCAGCCACAAGACCCCGCTGGCGCAGGCGACTCGCTTCGTCGCTGATAACGGCTTCCCCGCCGGGCTCGACGAGACCGCCCTCGCCAAGCGCGGCGAGGACCTGCGGCGCAAGGCGCTGATCCAGTTCGGCACCCTGGGCGCAGGCAACCACTTTGTGGAGGTCTGCGAGGACAGCCGTGGCCGCGTCTGGCTGCTGCTGCATTCCGGCTCGCGTGGCATCGGCAACCTGCTGGCCTCGGAGCACGTCGGCGTGGCCAAACAGCACTGCGCGGACCACGGTATCGCTCTGGAAGACCGGGACTTCGCTTACCTGCCCGCCGAGACGCAAGAGGCGGGGGCCTATCTGGGCGACATGCTCTGGGCCCAGCGCTACGCCTACGCCCAGCGCGAGGCGATGATGGACTCGCTGATGGAGGCCGTATCTCGCGAACTCGGTTCCGATTGGGCCGAAGTCCAGCGCATCAACTGCCACCACAACTACGCCGAGCAGCTCGCCGACGGAACATGGCTCACCCGCAAGGGCGCGATTGACGCAAGCGAAGCCAAAATGGGCATCATCCCCGGCAGCATGGGCGCCGCGACCTACATCGTGCGGGGCCGCGGCAACCCCGAGGCCTACCACACCAGCCCGCACGGCGCCGGCCGCGTGATGGGCCGCAACCAGGCCCGCAAAACCCTCAGCGAGCAGGACTTCCGCGACCAGATGAAAGGCAAGACCTGGCTCGACCGCGACGCCAGGCGCCTCCTGGACGAGGCCCCCTCCGCCTACAAACCGATCGAGCAAGTGATCGAAGACTCCGCGGACCTCATCGAGCCGCTAACAGTTCTCACCCAGTTCATCAACTACAAAGGCCTGTAGGGGCGCTGCTCGCCGCGCCCACTGCGCGCGACGCGCCGCACTCCCACCGCTTCGCATACGACCCCCTCCCGGTCCCGCTCATGGTGAGGCCCTCGTACCGTGAGCGGAGGACGGGCTCCCGCACCCCTGTCACCCTCGAGCGCAGCGAAGGGTCTGTCCGTGCGAGGCGTTCCGCCTGGATACGCGCCACCGGGACACAACACCCTCCCCGCTCGCCCACTAACCACTAACCACTGACCCTTGCCCACTGACGACTCCCGCAGGTGATACACTGTCCCCCGCAGATTCTGTCCGAAGGAGGCCCGACATGCCCGACACACTGTTCGAAAAGCGCCCCGATGGCGTCGCGCTGATCACCCTGAACCGCCCCGAGAGCCTGAACGCAATGGGCGGCGAACTCATGCCCCTGCTCATGAAGCACCTCGCGGACTGCTCCGATGATCCCTCCGTCCGCTGCGTCGTTCTCACCGGCACCGGCCGCGGCTTCTGCGCCGGCGGCGACGTCAAGGGCATGGCGTCCCGCGCCGACCGTGGCGACGGCCAGCGTTCCCCGTCCGCAAGCTTGGCCGCCGGTGTCGACGAGCTGCGCCAATCGCAGCGCCGCACCAGCTTCATGATGCACACCATGCCCAAGCCCGTGATCGCCGCGGTTAACGGCTACGCCGTCGGCGCCGGCCTCAGCCTCGCGCTCTCCTGCGACATCCGCATCGCCTCGGACCAGGCGAAGTTCGGCACCGCCTTCCGCAACGTCGGCTTCAGCGGCGACTTCGGCGGCTCGTACTTCCTTCAGAAGCTCGTCGGCTGGGGCAAGGCGCGGGAGCTCTACTTCACCGGCCAGATCCTGGACGCGGAAGAAGCCCTGCGCACCGGGATGATCAACCGCGTCGTCCCGCACGACCGCCTGGAGGAAGAGGCGCTCGGTCTGGCGTCCGAGCTCGCTGCCGGCCCAACGCTCGCCTACGGGCGGATGAAGGAGAACTTCAACCTCGGCGAGTCGAATGACCTGCTCACGGTCCTCAACCACGAGGCCTTGAACATGCGCCTCTCCGGCGGCACCACAGATCACCGCGAAGCCGCCAAGGCATTCGTCGAGAAGCGCAAGCCCGTCTTCAAGGGAGAGTGACGTGGCGTTCAGCGAGGGACAGTTCCGCGGCTTTGAGGTCGCGCTGCACGATCCCGGCATAGCGCTTATCACCTTCAACACCCCGGAGCGCCTCAACGGCATGACCCAGGCGCTGAAGCGCGACCTCGTCGAGACGCTGCTTCAGGCGCAGATGGACAACACGGTCCGCGTCGTCGTAATCACCGGCAGCGGCCGCGCCTTCTGCGCCGGCGACGACATCACCGGCCGCCCGGTCCAGTACGAGGGCGGAGCGCTCGTCCCGGACGTCCACGCCGGCCATCGCGACGCCATCAGCACCTACGACGCGCTGCGCGCCCTGTCGCAGTCGCTCAATGTCGCCGTCCGGAACCTCGATAAGCTCTCGATCGCTGCCATCAACGGCCTGGCGATCCAGACCGGCCTCTCGCTCGCCCTGTCCTGCGACTTCCGAGTCGCCTCAAGCGACGCGCGACTCGGCAGCGGCACGTTGCGCTTTGGCTTCATGCCGGACGAAGGTGGCCAGTACCTCCTCGTCCAGCACATGGGCGTCCCCAAGACGATCGACTTCCTGATGCGCAACAAGATCGTCAGCGCCGGCGAAGCGCTCACTCTCGGCCTCGTGCACGAAGTCGTGCCGCCGGAACATCTCGCGGACCGCGCGCTGGAGCTCGCCCGCGAGCTGGCGAACGGCCCCCAGGTCGCGATGCGCCTGCTCAAGCGCTCCGTCTACAACGCCGCCGAAATGGGCTTCGCGCAGGCGCTCGACGACATCGCCACCAAGACCGCGATCAGCGACCACCACGAAGACGCCCGCGAAGGTATGAAGGCGTTCCAGGAGAAGCGCCCGGCACAGTTCAACCGCTGGCTCGACAAAGAATAGCCGCTTCCACCGTCACCCCGACCGCAGTGGAGGGGCCTGTCCCGGCACGACACCCCGCCGCGCACGTCCTTTCGGGACACACTCGCACACCCGCGCTTCTTGTCATCCCGACCGCAGTGGAGGGACCCGTCCCGGCACCCCCGTTCGACATCGCACAGCGCATCGGGACACATTCCTTGCCCTGCCCGCCCGAAACCACCAGTACTGCATGACTCATATCCCGCGGCCGGAACAGTCCTCCCATGCCCCTTGACGGCCTCTGGCGCCACCCGGACTTCGTTAAGCTCTGGAGCGGCCAGACCGTCTCCGTCTTCGGCTCGCTCATCACCCGCACAGCGCTGCCCTTCACCGCCATCCTCGCCCTGGACGCGCGTCCATACCAGATAGCGATCCTCGGCTCGGCCGACATCATCGCCGGACTCGTCGTCGGCCTGTTCGCCGGCGTCTGGGTGGATCGCCTCAAGCGCCGCCCCGTGATGATCGCCTGTGACCTCGGCCGTGCAGGCATTCTGCTTAGCGTACCCCTCGCCTACGCCCTCGATGCGCTTGTGATCGAGCAGCTCTACGTGGTCGCCTTTCTCACCGGGACGCTCACGATGCTTTTCGATATCGCCTACATGTCGTACCTTCCCTCACTTGTCCACAAGGACGAACTGCTCGAAGGCAACAGCAAGCTCGCTGCGACCGCCTCCGTCGCTGAGGTGGGCGCCTTCAGCGCCTCAGGCTGGCTTGTGCAACTGCTCAGCGGGCCTGCCGCCGTTCTGATCGATGCGGTCACCTTCGTCGCTTCGGCACTGTTCATCGGTGCGATAAGCAAGGAGGAAATCTCGCCGCCCGCAGAACAGCGGGAGCGCCTCTGGGACGAGGCTCGTGAAGGCGCCCGAACGTTGCTGCGCGACCCCATCCTTCGCGCGATCGCCATTACCGGCATGGCCGAGGCCTTCTCTCTCCGCGTGTTCGGCGTCGTCTTCATGCTCTACGTCGTCGAGGAGCTTGGCTTCGGAACGGGCGTGCTCGGCATGATCTTCGCGGTCGGTGGCGTCAGCTCGCTTGCCGGAGCGCTTTTCGCGGGCCGCGCGACGCGCCGCCTCGGCACGGGCCCCGCGATGGTCGTCGGTCTGGCTCTGACGGGCGTCTCGATGCTCTTCGTGCCCGCCGCCACCGGCGCTGGACTGATCGCGGCCTCGCTCCTCATCGCCCAACAGGTCCTCGGCGACGGCTGGTTCACCGTCTACGACATCTCCCAGGTCAGCGTGCGGCAATCGATCACGCCGGAGCAGTTCATGGGCCGCGTGAACGCCGGCATGCGCCTCAGTGGCATGGCCGCGACTCTCGCCGGCGCGGTTGCCGGCGGCGTACTGGGGGAGACCATCGGCCTGCGCGCCACTCTCGTCGTCGCGGGGAGCGGCGTCCTGCTCGCCGCCACATGGCTTCTCGCCTCACCGGCGCGTCGGATAAGGGACGTGGCCCTCGGCCCATCCGCCGTTAACACGCCGCCCTCCGAGCCGTAGGGGCGCGGGCTTGCCCTGCCCTGTGTTCGTCCGCGCCATCCCTGCATGCCCCGGCGTGGACAAGCCGCCGCCCGCTCCGTAGACTCGTACCCAGCATTCCGAAGGAGACGTTGCCATGACCTACGAAACCCTCACCGTAACCCGCGACGGCGCGCTGATGACCGTCCACTTCAACCGCCCGGACAAACGCAATGCCATCAACCGGCAGATGCATCGCGAAATCCAGGCCCTTTGCCACGACCTTGGTGACGACACTGAGACGCGCGTCGTGATCTTCGCCGGCGCTGGCGCGGGCTTCTCCGCGGGCGCTGACACCAGCGAATGGTCCGACGCCGGCTCGATCAACGAGCTGGAGGTGCGCCACAACTCTGCCATCGGTAGCCGGACCTCAACCGCGATCGAGTACCTGGACCAGATAACAATCGCGGCGGTGCACGGCTTCGCGATAGGCGGCGCGCTGGTCTTCGCCGCCTGCTGCGACCTCCGCGTTGCCGGAGAGGGCACGTGGTTCTCGATCCCGGAGGTCGAGCTCGGCCTGCCGCTTGGCTGGAACGCCCTGCCCCGCCTGGCGCGGGAGATGGGTCACGCGCGCGCCCTCGAGCTGACGATCACGTGCGACCGCTTCAGCGCGAAACAGGCCGCTGACTACGGTCTCATCACTCACCTCTGCGCTGACGGCGACGAAGCGAAGACCGCGCGCGACCTCGCCGCGAAGATCCTCGCCCGTCCCGCGCTCCCGGTCGCGCTCACCAAGGCCACGATGAAGGCCCTGAAAAGAGGCGCGGAGATGGGCGACGCCGTGTACAGCGACGGCGACCTTTTGCTCTACACTCGGTTGCTGGCGCAGCGCCGGCGGCGGTTGGAAAAGGAAGGCCGCGGTTAGCTCCCTGAACTTCCAACCCACATTCGACTCCCTGCGCCGCCATCAGGTCCCGCAGTGGTTCGCGGGCGCCAAGCTGGGGCTACTCATCCACTATGGCCCCTACTCGGTGCCCGGTTGGGCCGAGAAGCGGGGCACCCTCCAGCAGCTCTGGGCGGACAAGGGCCCTGCCTTCTTCTTCAAGCACAACCCCTACGCCGAGTGGTATCTGAACACGATGCACATCTCGGGCAGTGGGACACAGCGGCATCACGAGCAGACCTACGGCCCGGACTTCGACTACGACGGCTTCATTCCGATGTTCAACGAAGGGGCGGCAAAGCTGGCCCCGGGCGCTTGGGCTGACCTCTTCGCCCAGTCCGGCGCGCGTTACGTCGTCCTCACCACCAAGCACCATGACGGCTTCGTCCTCTGGCCCAGCGGGGTGCCGCACCCGAACCGCCCCGATTACGCCTCGCCGCGTGACATCGTCGGCGAAGTCACGCAGGCCGTCCGTTCCCGCGGCCTGAAGATGGGCCTGTACTACTCCGGCGGCTACGACAAGACTTTCGACCCCACCGTCATCCACGACATCGCCACCGGCGTGACCGCTATCCCCCGCTCTGCGGAATACGCCGCGTACTGCGACGCCCACCTGGTCGAGCTCATCGACCGTTACCAGCCGTCCGTGCTCTGGAACGACATCGCCTACCCCGCCGGCGGCGAGTTGGCGCGCGTCCTCGCGCACTACTACAACACCGTGTCCGAAGGCGTCATCAATGACCGCTGGATCCAGGTCCGTCTGCGCGGTTTCCGGCGCGGCGTTGTCCTCGCGCTGGCCCGCGCGGTCTCCGCCGGCTGGCGTTTCCTCCCCCGCTCAGCCCGCCGTCTCCAGGTCCAGCACGGACGGCACTTTGACTACACAACTCCAGAGTACGCTCAGTACGAAGGCATCACAGCCCGCAAGTGGGAGGCCGTCCGTGCGCTCGGCCCGTCGTTCGGCGCCAACCGTACGGAAACAGACGAGGACATGCTGTCCGTGGCTGAGCTCGTACACCTATTCGCGGACATCGTCAGCAAAAACGGGAACCTCCTCCTCGGCATTGGTCCCGCGCCGGACGGGACGTTCCCGCAGACGCAGACAAGCCGCCTCCTCGCCCTCGGCGACTGGCTCCGCACGAGCGGCGAAGCGGTCTACGACACCCGCCCGTGGCTGCGCGCCGAGGGCCGCACGCGAGACGGATTGGCGCTGCGTTTCACATGCACGGACGCCGCCGTCTACGCGATCGTGCTCGGCCAACCGCCGGCGCCGGAGCTCTCACTCGAAGATCTGCGTGCGCGCGAAGGCGCCGAAATCTCGATGCTGGGACACGCCGCCCCGCTACCCTGGCGCCAGGACGGCGCGGATATCGTGATCTCGCTGCCGGGACCGCCCCCCGTCTCTCCCGCCGCCTCCTTCCGCATTGCCCCCGCCCCTGAACCTATCGACGGATAGGGCGAGCGGCCCTCGCGGCGGTATTCCGATTTCTACCCAACTGTAACCTGAGCGTTACTGAGGCGTCTTATCTTCAGACGCCGGGCAGAAGCTTTCCCGGCACCGGGGTGAGATGGCTGAAAAGACACATACTCGAAAAAGGGGCGAGGAGCCTTTGGGGATCCCGTATCCTTCCAAGGTCACGCTGCCCGCGCGCCGGCCGCCGATCGTCCGCCGTCAGCGTCTGATCGAGGCTCTTGCCGAGGCGGTCGAGCACAGGATCGGCCTCGTCAGCGCGCCCGCCGGCTACGGCAAGACGACCCTGCTGATGGACTTTGCTCAGTCCTGTGAGCAGCCGGTCTGCTGGTACGCCCTGGATGAACGTGACCGCGATCTCGGCACGTTCCTGCGCTACTTCCTCGCTGCCGGTCAGTGCCAGTTCCCCGCCTTCGGCGCGGAGCTGGCCGAGACTCTCGCCGAGGGCGGCGAGATCGCTCCGGAAGACGCGACTGACCTGCTCGTGGCCGCCGCCCAGTCTGTGACGGATCCCTACGTCTTCATCCTGGACGACTTCCACTTCCTCGATGACGGCCCGCAGGAACTGCGCGACGCTATCGGTGGCTGGCTCTATCGCCTTCCACCCAACTGCCACGTGATCATCTCCGGCCGCACTCGTCCCCAGCTCGGCATCCTGCCCCTGATGTCCGTGCGGCAGGAAGTGGAGGCTATCACTGCGATTGACTTCTCCTTCACCTGCGAGGAGGTCGTCCAGCTCTTTCGCGACGTGCTCGGGCAGGACGTCACGCTTGATGACGCCCAGCACCTCGCGAATGTGACCGAAGGGTGGGCCGCAGCGCTCGTTCTGCTCGCCGATAGAGTGCAGTTGAGCCGGACATCCATCTCCCTTGAGCACCTGCGGCGTTCGGACACGCTGGCCCAGTACATATCGCTGGAGCAGTTCGACCCGCAGCCGGACGACGTCAAGCAGTTCCTCATGGGCAGCGGCGTGCTCCGCCGAATGGACCTCGAGACCGTCAACGAGCTGCTGGAGATCACCGACACCGAGGAGAGGCTCAACTACCTGGAGCGCATGAACCTGTTTGTGCTCCGCGAGGCACAGGGCAGGTACCGCTACCAGCGCCTTTTCCGCGCCTATCTCGTCAGCCACCTGCGGGCCCTGGACCCGCAGCGCTTTCGTGAGCTGAACGTGAAGGCCGGGTCGCTGCGCGAACAGCAGGAGGACTGGGGCGAGGCCGTGTACCACTACATCCAGTCTGCCGCCTGGGACCGCATCGTCCAGGTCACAGAACGCGTCGGCGCGCGCATGTTCGAAGAAGGGCACTGGGATACGCTGGCCGACTGGCTGGAAGCCGTTCCCGCGGAAGAGCTCTCCTCCCGGCCAAAGCTCGTGCTCTGGAAGGCGCGCATCCTTCATCACCTCAACCAGATCGATCGGGCGCTCTCCCTGCTCGCCCAGGCGATCGTCGGCTTCGAGGCCGGCCAGGATTGGGCGTCGCTTGCGGAGGCGCTGGTTACAAAAGGCATGTGCCTTCGCGCCAAAGGCGACTACCAGGAGTCCAAGGAAGCCCTGGCCAAAGCCCGTGCGCTTCTGATGAAGCACGACGGCCCCACCTCCTCCCTGACCGATGCCAGAAAGGAGCTGGGGATCACCCTCAGCTTGTGCGGCGAATTGAACCCGTCCATCAAGGAGCTCAGCGGCGTCCTCGAAGTCTTTGAGGCGCAGGGCGACACCTACAATATCGCCCACACCAGCGATAGGCTGGCCTCCACTCTCGGCCTCGCCGGCCGTCTCGCCGAAGGCACCACGTACCTCGAGCAGTCCCGTCAGCGCTGGATGAAGCTCGGCAACGACCACCGCCTGGTGGAAACGCTGATCAATCTGAGCATGATGTACTACCTCCAGGGCGACTACCCCAACGCCGGTAACGTCATTCAGCAAGGGCTGGAGATCGCCCAACGCGCCGGCAGCGCCAGGCCGGAGGTTTACCTCATGGCCACGCTCGGCGACGTCAAGCGCGATCAAGGTGAGCACGCCGAAGCGCTGCGCCTCTACAACCAGGCGCTAGACCAGGCGTGGACGCTCGATGACGCCTACGTCCGCATCTATATCACCGACTCCATCGCCAACGCCTACCGCCTCTCCGGTGACATTACCAACGCAGAGTCCTGGGCCAGGCGCGCTATGGCCGAAGCTGAGAACGCCGGCGGCGCGCTGGAGCTCGGCGTCTGCCTTGTGACCGCAGGGCTGCTCAAGCGCTACCAGGGCGACCTCAAGGAGGCGGTTGAGGAGCTGGAGCGTGCCACTTCGTACCTGAAGGACGCCGACGCTAAGCGGGAGCTTTCAGCCGCCTATTTCCATCTCGCCGGCGCCTACTTCTCGCTCAAACGTAAGCGCTTCGCTCTCGACTACCTGGAGCTGGCCTCCAAACTCGCCGGCGAACTCGGCTACGACCACTTCCTGCTCGTCGAGGCTGCGCACAACCCCTTGCTCATTCAATACGCCGCAGCCAACAAGCTCGCCGACGGCTACTACGCGCGCATCCTGAAGCTCGTCAAGGGCTCCAGCGGCCCGTCGACGACGAGCGACGACGGCGGCGAAATCTCTGCTGCGGAAGCCGCCACTGCAGTTCACGCCTTCGGGCTTGGGCAGCCCAGAGCGGAAATCGGCGGCCAGGAAATATCTGACCTGGAGTGGCGCAGCGAAAAGAGCAAGGAGATGTTCTTCTTCTTCCTCTGCAACCGGCGTCCGCTTCGCAAAGAAGAGATCGTCGCGGCGCTCTGGCCGGACCTGCCCGATGCAAAAACAACCAGCGCCTTTCATTCCAACATGTACCGCTTGCGCAAGGCGCTCTACCAGGACTGCATCGCCAAGGATTCCGGCCGCTACGTCCTGGACCCTCGCGGCAAGTTCCTCTTCGACGTCGAGGAGTTCCAGCAGGCGCTCCAGACCGCGGACGCCGCCAAGGGCAGCGCAGAGTCCATTGCCTTCATGGAGAAGGCGCTGGAACTGTACAAGGGCCAGTTCGCGCCCGACTTCTACTCGGAGTGGGCTGAGACCCTGCGCTGGCAACTGGAAGAGCAGTTCACCAGCCTCCTCAGCAGCCTCGCCTCCGCCTACCTGGACGCTCAGGAGTACAAGAAGAGCGCCGACATCTGTCAGCGCATCGTCGAGCTCGATGAGTTCAACGAGGCCGCCTGGTATCGCCTGATGAGCAGCTACGTCCACTCCGGCCAGCTGGAAGCGGCGAAATACTGCTACAGCCGCTACGTGCAGGTCCTGGCCAGGGACGAAGATTTCGACGCAGCAGACGTATCGGACTTCGACACTCTCTGCCAGGAAATAACCTCCGCCCGTTAACCCGCCGCCCCGAACGCACGCACCTCCACACGCCCCGACCACCTCCAACGCGTGTCATTCTGAGCCGAGCGGGGCGGAAGGAAGGCGGGGTTGAGGGCGAAGAATCTCACCACCGGCCATTCTGAAACAAGCCTCCGCCTTTCCCTCGCGTCCGTCATCCCGACCGCAGCGGAGGGACCCGTCCCAGCATGCCCTCCCCGCCCACACATGCCGCCCCTTCCCGCTCGTCCTGAGGCTCTCGTAGGACGAGCGGAGCCACGAGGCCCATCCCCGCGCGCCCAACCGATTCCCGGCGAGATTCCGGCGAGACCCCTCTGAGACACTGTGGCCACAGAGAGGAGAGCGGCGATGAAGCTCATCGATACGACCAAGCTCAACTGGCTGCTCACGGCACTGGCCGTGGCCCTGGCCATGGTGGCCGCACAGAGCCCATTCTTCTAGGTCGCGGTGAGGACGCCGTCTTTCCGGCGAGATTCTGGTGAGAGCGCCCTGAGACACTGTTGCCAGAGAGGAGAACGGACATGAAGATCAACACTAACGTCACCCGCCTCAACTGGATAGCCCTCGCCCTAGCCCTGGCCACCGTCGCCGCCCAGAGCCCGTTCTTCTAGGCAAACCGACTACCAGACACAGGAGATTCCCCTCACTGGAACCGCCCGGCGAGTTTCCGGCGAGATTCTGGCGAGAGCCGCCTGAGACACTGGCACCAGAGAGGAGACCGACATGAACATGAACGCAAAGACATCACGACTGAACTGGGCGATCACCCTCCTGGCACTCACTCTCGCCACCATCGCCGCGCAGAGCCCGTTCTTCTAGCCCACGCATGCGAGCAGGAGTATTCGCCTTGTCCGCCGCAGTCCTGCTGGCGGCAATAGCGGCCCAGAACTCCCTGCTCGATACCACCGAAGCTCAGTCGAGCCCCCAACTAATGCAATCAACCTCCAATTCGGCCATCACTGCCTGCGCTGCCCAGGGAGACCGGTGCTCCCGGACCTCCCTGGGCAGCACCCCGGGCACCGTGATGAGCCACGCTGTCCTTCAGGATGCCTGCCCGCAGTCTGATCTGCACGTCCTGAAATACGTTCCGGAGGACAGCACGGACGGCCGGCCGCTTGTAGCCACCTGGTGCGGCTAGCCGGATAGAGACCAGAAGGCAACCGGGGGCGGACTCAAAGTCCGCCCCCGGTTCTTTTTGTTTACCGTAAGCGCCTCATAAGTAAGAGAGAGGTTTGAATTAATCGGAATACGTAACGCAGACCCTTGACATCCCTATAGTATTGAGATACTAATGTGCGTACCCGTTACCGGGGAATCATGTAGGGAAAGGGGGACTGCTGATGCGAGCGCGAATGCTCTACGTGACGTACTGCTTGATGATCGTGGGCGCTGTGGCTGCTGCCGCCGCTGCTCCGTTCATTCGGTAGTACCCGTTTCCTCCCGGGAAGTCGCTCACCCGGTAGCATACACTCGATGAGCGACGAACGACGCCTCTACTTCCCGAAGGTGGCCATCCACCTCGGGGTAGTGGCGTTTGTTGCGTGTGGCGTCCAGATCGCCGTCATCCTGACCCCCACGGACACCGGCCCGCTGCGCCCCATCCTCTTCCTCGCGTCCTACCTCCTGCTGCTCGCCTTCGTCGCGGTCAACTGGCGGCGCGTCGGCATCGTCATTATCGGCGCCGGCCTCATCCTCAACTTCGCGCCCATCGCTGCCAACGGCGGCCTCATGCCCATCGCCCCCGAGGCCCTCGCCGAAATCGGCGAGCTGGACCGCATAGACGGCCTCGAGCCCGGCGACGCCATCTCCGGCTCGAAGAACGTGCTGCGCCCGCGCGATGACACCCGTATCCAGTGGCTCAGCGATCGCCTTGTCCTCGACGGTCCGTTCTTCGACTGGGTCTACAGCATCGGCGACGTCGTCATCGCCGCCGGCGTCGTCATCGCCGTCGCGGAGATCGTCCGGCCCAGGGTGACCCGCGCCCGCGGATTGCCGAGTTAGGCGGCGAAAACACAAACGACACTGTCGTTTCGTGCGTTGTATAAAGAGAACAGAGTGTGTAACGCAGGCGCGGGCAGCAGGCGTCTACAAGAATTCCGCAATCGTATCGTCTCTTGCATTGCAGCATCGATAGGCATATATTTTGTCCGATATCGACGCAAATCGGGGCGATCTGCGAAAGGAGACACGTATGAACCTGTCCAAGCATTGGCGCTACCTGCCGCTGCTCGCCATCGCCGTCCTGGCGCTGGCGTTCGCCGCCTGTGGCGATGACGAAGAGGGCGGCGGCGATGGGTCGCCGGGCGCAACCACAGCAGGTGACAATCTTGCGGATGACCAGACGCTGCGCATCAGCGCAGTCGGAGAGCCGCAGACCCTTGATCCACAGCAGACCGGCTTCGACGTCGACATCTCCATCGTCAAACAACTCTGGCGCGGACTCCTTTACTACGACGCTGACCTCAATCTGGTGCCTGCTGTTGCGGAGGAGGTCCCCACAACCGATAACGGCGGTATTTCCGGAGATGGCCTGACTTACACGTTCAACCTGCGTGACGACGCTACATGGAGCGACGGTCAGCCGGTAACGGCAGCGGACTTCGTCTACGCGTTCCAGCGCCTGTTCACCCCCGAGATAGGGGCGACAGGCTACTACTATAGCTTCTATACCGTGATCGAAGGTGGACAAGAAGCGGCAAAAGGAGATGCGGCGCCTGAGGACATCGGCGTCAGCGCGGTTAACGCCACCACTCTCGAATTTAAGCTCACGAGACAACTACCCACTCTCCTGTCTCTGATGGCCATGTGGCCGTCCTACCCCGTGAGACAAGACATCATCGAACAGTTCGGCGACAGCTGGACGGAGGCCGGCAATCTCATCGGCAACGGCCCGTTCACACTCAAAGAGTGGCTCCATGACGACCACCTGACCTTCGAGGCCAACGCGAACTACTGGGGGGATGACACGCCGACCCTCCAGACGCTCGTCTACAGGATAATCCCGGACGAGGCTGCCGCTCTCATCGCGTACGAAAACGGGGAGCTCGACCTGACGCGCATCCCGCTGCCCGACTCGGCCAACTTCGAAGGCGACCCGGAGCAGATCAAGAGCGCCGAACTCGGCATCTTCGCCCTGGAGTTCAACAACACGGCAGCCCCATTCGACAACGTTGACGTCCGCAAGGCGTTCGGCACCGCCATCGACCGCGAGACCTACGTACAGAGCGTACGCGGCGGCGTGGGCCGCGCCGCAACTGAGTGGTTGCCACCGGGTCTCCCGGGGCACGACGAGACCCGCGGCGACGCCTATGAGTTTGACCCGGATAACGCCAAGGCATTCCTCGCGGATGCCGGATATCCTAACGGTGAAGGCTTCCCATCCGGAGTGAAGGTGACCATCGCCGATACTCAGGGCGGTCGTCTCGCCGGTGAGTTCATCAAGGAGCAGTTGAAGCAGAATCTGGGCATCGACGTCGAGATCGAGATTCTAGAGAGCGAAACCTACGAGACGCGCTACAACGAGAGCGATTTCCAGATGGTCTTCGGCGGCTGGGGCGCCGACTACGCGGATCCGGATAACTTCTTGCCGCAACTGTTCGGCACCGGCGCCAGCGGCAACCAGTACAAGTACAGCAATTCCGATGTCGATGCTCTGTTCGAGCAGGCGGCCGCAGAACTCGACAACGATAAGAGGATCAAGCTTTACCAGGACGCCGAGAAGATCATCATCGACGATGACATGGGCGTCGCCCCTATCTTCAACCGGGTCAGGAACTGGCTTAAGAAGTCATACGTTGACGGCTTGGAGGTCACCGGCCTGGACGGCAACCTCATGGGGGACTGGTTCTACACTAACGTGCGCATCTTGGAGCACTAGAACGGGCGCGTACCCGAAGGACTGCGATGGGCCGCTGACCGGATGATCTCGGTCGCTTCCTACGCCATTCATGCGGGACGAAAACGGTAGACGGTAATGTTTGCTTACGCGTTACGCAGGCTGCTCGCGTTGATACCTGTCCTGATCATCGTAGCGGCGATAACGTTCAGCCTCATGCACCTGGTGCCGGGCGGCCCCTGGAGCAGAGAGAGGAAGCTGCCCGCGCAGGCCGAGGCGAATCTGAACGAGAAGTACGGGCTGGACCAGCCGATTTGGCGCCAGTTCGGGGACTATATGCTGAATCTCGCCCAGGGAGACCTGGGCGTCTCTTACCGTCAGCTCAACCGCCCGGTCCGAGACATTCTTTGGGACCAGGCGCCTACCACCGCGACGCTCGGCCTGCTCGCTCTGGCAGTGTCCGTCTCTCTCGGGGTTAGCCTGGGCGTCTTAGCCGCGTTACGCCAGAACTCTATACTCGACTATGCCAGCGTGACTGTCGCAACCTTCGGGGCGAGCGTCCCTTCTTTTGTGATGGGGATGCTGCTGCTAATCGTCTTCTCCTCCTACCTGCACTGGCTGCCGACTAGCGGCTGGGGGTCCTGGAAGCAGGCGATAATGCCTGTGACCGCCCTCAGTGTATTGCCCACCGCCTACATCTGTCGCGTGACCCGAGCCTCCATGCTGGAGGTGTTGCAACAGGACTATATCCGCACGGCCCGCGCGAAAGGGTTGAGGGAGAACGTCGTGGTCTTGCGACATCTGGTCCGCAACGGGCTCATTCCGGTTCTGACGGTCATCGGGCCGGTCGCGGCGGCCCTGGTTACCGGTTCATTCATCATTGAATATCTGTTCGCCATCCCGGGTATCGGGCGCTTCTTTGTGATCAGCATCGCCGCCCGCGACTACGGCATGATTATGGGCACGACGCTGCTCTACGCCACGGTGGTGGTGCTCGCGAACCTCATTGTTGACATCCTTTACGCGGTCGTGGACCCCAGGATCAGGTACGGCTGATATGGCTCAGACGATCCAGCGGTTGGAGGCGCTTGAAGAGGCGTCCGAGCTCAGCAGGGCGTACCGCTCACTCTGGGGTGACGCGGTTCACCGCTTCTCCCGCAACCGCATCGCCATGGTCGGCCTCGTCATCATCCTGATCCTGGCCGCGATGGCGGCCGTCGCGCCGGTCATCGAGCGACACAGCTCTTCCGCACAGGACTATGACTCGCTCCAACAGTCCCCCAACAGCGAATATTGGCTGGGCACGGACCTGCTCGGCCGAGACCAGTGGAGCAGGCTGGTGAACGGCGCCCGCATTTCGCTCTCTGTCGGCTTCTTGACGCAGACCGTCGCGCTGGCGATCGCTGCGGCCGTGGGCCTGTCGGCCGGGCTGGGAGGTCGCGGCGTTGACAATTTAGTGATGCGCGCCACTGACATCGCCTACGCCTTCCCCGACCTGCTCCTGCTCATCCTTCTCTTAAGCATCTTTGGCCCCAGCTTCGTTATGATCTTCCTCGCTATCGGTCTGGTCTCCTGGCCGACGCTGGCTCGCTTGATACGAGGACAGATCCTTTCTATCCAGGAACGAGACTTCGTCCTAGCGGCTAGGGCGATCGGCGCGACTCGCGTCCGTATCCTGATCACTCACGTGTTGCCCAACACGCTGGGGCCGGTCATCGTGGCAGCGGTCTTCGGGATCCCGTTCGCCATTTTCGCCGAGGCGGCGCTGGCTTTTATCGGATTGGGCCTACCTCCGCCTACTCCAAGTTGGGGTCGACTCGTAACGGACGGCTTCAGCGCTATCAGGAGTGCACCGCATCTCGTTTTGTTCTCATCGGTCGCTATCGCCATCACAATGATGTCTTTCACCTTCATCGGCGACGGCCTCCGCGACGCCCTCGACCCCCGCTCTCGCTGACGCCGCTACTGCTCCGCGATCGAAAGCGCCGCTGCGTTCAGGTCCTCCGGCGTCAGCGTATTCTTCCCGCCCAGGATCGCGATCACCGTGTACGCCCGCCCGCTCTTGGCGAACTCCACGCCATACACCTGCGTCCCGTCGTCCCGCGGTGTGCTCGTCTTGTAACCGGTGACCTCCCCCAGCTGTATCTGCTCCCGGTCGCCCGGCTTCACGTCAATGATGATCGTGCTCACCTGAAACTTCCGCTCGCCCACGGAGTCCTCATAGAAGAAGTCCGCGATCTGCGGGTCCGGTATCCCGAGAGGCGGCACCGTCGAGCAGGCCCTGACCAGCTTGACTCCTGCCGGCAGCACCGTCGCCCTCAGGATCAGCGGCGTGATGTGGTCAGCCGTGACGCGGCACACCTGCATCGGCGTCTCCGGGCCCGGCCGGGGCGTTGGCGTCGCCGCAGCGTCTCCCCCATCCTCGTCGCTCGACCCGCCGCAGCCGGCAGCCAGCATCGCCAGCGCGGAAGCCACCAGGACAAGCCGCAGCATCAGCCGGAAGCCGGCCCCGCTCCCAGACCCGGCTCCGTCATCTGCGCCGGGTCCAGCAGGCGCGCCAGCTCCTCGTCCGAAAGTTGCGTCCGCTCCCGCGCAACCTCGCGCACCGTCCGCCCGCTCTTCGCCGCCTCCTTCGCGATCTCCGCCGCTGCGTCGTAGCCCACGACCGGCGCCAGAGCGGTCGCCAGCATCAGCCCCCGCTCCACCATCTCCGGCCCGCGCTCCGTCGCCCGCAGCCCCTCCACGCACTGACGCGTAAAGTTGTCCGTCGCGGAGGCCAGCAGTTCAATCGATTGCAGCAGGTTGTGCGCCGCCACGGGGAGCATCATATTCAGCTCGAAGTACCCTCCCTGCGCCGCCACGCATATCGCGGCGTCGTTCCCCACCACCTGCGCCACGACCTGTATAAGCGATTCGGCGATCACCGGGTTCACCTTCCCCGGCATGATCGAGCTTCCCGGCTGTACCTCAGGCAGCGCGATCTCGCCCAGGCCCGCGCGCGGCCCCGAGCCCAGCCAGCGCAGGTCGTTCGCGATCTTGTACAGGCTTACCGCCACGGTGCGCAGGCAGCCGCTCGTCTGGAGCACGCCGTCCAGCGTGCTCTGCGCCTGGAAGTGGCTGTCCGTCTCCCGCACCGTGACCCCCAGCTCCCGCGAAAGCACCGTACACACGCGTGAGGCGAACTCCGGGTGAGCGTTGATGCCCGTCCCCACAGCGGTCCCGCCCAGCGCCACCTCGGACAGCTCGTCCCGGGCTGCCCCCAACCGCCTGAGCCCGCGTTCGATCTGCCCCGCGTACCCCTGAAACTCCTGCCCCAACCGGATCGGCGTCGCGTCCTGCAGGTGCGTGCGGCCCGTCTTTATCACGCCCCACAACTCCTTCGATTTCGCCTCCAGCGCCGCCTGCAAGTGTTCCAGCGCCGGCGCCAACCGCTCCGTGATCTCCACCAGCGCCGCGACGTGAATAGCCGTCGGGATCACGTCGTTCGAAGACTGGCACTTGTTCACGTGGTCGTTCGGGTGCACCGGCTTCACACCCGCCGCCCCGCGCGGGATCCCCAGCAGTTCGCTCGCGCGGCTGGCGATCACCTCGTTCGCGTTCGTGTTCGTGGAGGTGCCCGACCCTGTCTGAAAGATGTCGACGACGAACTGATCGTCCAGCTTCCCGTCAGCCACCTCGCGCGCCGCCTTCTCGATCGCCTCCGCCAGCCGTGGCTCCAGAAGCCCCAGCTCTGCGTTCACCCGCGCCGCCGCCAGCTTTATCAAGCCCAGCACGCGAATGTATGGCCGCGTGAAGCGGAGCCCGCTGATTGGGAAGTTCAGGGCCGCGCGCTGCGTCGACGCCCCGTAATAGGCGTCGGCAGGCACTTCCATCTCTCCCATAGAGTCGCGCTCGGTCCGCGTGTGAGACGTCACCTCTCACATGATACGAGCGCCAACGGCAACGGGGAATGCGCCTACCCGTTGCCGCCTTGTCCCTACCCGCTCATCCTGAGGCCCTCGTAGGATGAGCGGGGCGACCATGCCCCGCACGCTTGGATCCCTCTGCTCCCTGTCCCCTGCTCCTTGCTCCTTGCTCCTATTTTCGCCAACTGTGACGCCCGTCACAGAATGCCGGGCGAACCCGTCATATTATGACTCTGCAAGGCGCAGCCGCACAACGGCGCCGCCCCTCCCGCAAGAGGCCCCGATATGGCGAATCGGGGCCTCTGGCTTTATCCCCTCGAATCGTCATCCCGACCGCAGCGGAGGGACCCGTCCCAACGCGCCCATCCGCCATCGCACAACGCACCCGGACACCGACCGCCGTCTCGCTCGCGCCCGCGTCGCCCAACGCCCTCCCCCATTGTCATTCTGAGCCGAGAGGGGCGGAAGGAAGGCGCGGTTGAGGGCGAAGAATCTCCCCACTGGCCATTCTGAACATCGCCCGCCGCTCGCCCCGCGCACACAACCCCTTCCCGCTCGTCCTGAGGCTCTCGTAGGACGAGCGGAGCGACCACGCTCCCTATGGCGCCCAGGGGCAGGTCTTGTTGTACGCCCGCGCGCTCCCGAACATCGGCGGGAAGCCGCTTGTGCTGCTGAAGAACGCCCCGAGATCGGCGATGTCGATATCCTTCACGATCCCGCCCGGCTTCACGTCCCAGCGGATGTTATAGCCCGGGTCACCCGGGTCCGTGTTAAGCCGCCGGGTCGGCGCGATGTAAGAGCCGAGGTCAACGATATCTACCCTGTTCGTGCCGCCTGCCAGGTCCAGCGGCCAGCCGTTGTTCCCGCACGGGTCCTGGTTCCTGGCGGTGCCGGCCGCAACGTAGACGTAGTTCTCTGCCGTCCCCGTGAAGCCGTCGCCGTCACAGTCGTACGCTTCGGAGCCGGGCGGTAGCCCGTCGTCCACGACCGTGTCGCCGTCGTCATCCGTGCCGGCGAACGCGCCGTCCAGCCGCTCCGGCACGCTGAGGGCGTTCCCGGGGTTAGAGCCGCACGCCGTCTCCGTCGCGTCCTTGATCGTGTCCGCATCGGCGTCACCGAACTCGTAGGCGCCGATGTCGCACCTGTTGCCCAGGACTATGTCGCCGTCAATCGGCCGGGTGACACCGCGCTGGTCCATCGTGGGGCACGCGTCCGCGCCGCTGCCCACAATCGCCGGGTTTGCGGTGTCAATCGCCGGGCTCGTCACCAGCAGCGCGTGCGTCTGCGTGAGGCCACCGTTGCTGGCCAGCCCGCCCAGGTCCGGGTCGGTATTGATCTGGTCCCCCGTCCCCACAAGGCCGCACGTATTCCCGCTGTCGATGTTGTACCCCAGAGAGTTCATTCCTCCGCTGACGTTGCAGTTCGCTCCACCATTCGCCGCGACGATCGTGTTCCGCAGGTTCGTTGTCCCGGATACCAGCAGCCCCGTGAACGTGTTCCCCGTGATCGTGCTGCTGCTGATCGTCGCTATGCCCGGATCGATGACCGAGACCGCGCCCCCGTCCGAGGCGTTGTTCCCGCTGATCGTGCTGTTCGTCACCGTCAGCCCCCCGCGCGTGCGGATGCCCCCACCCAGACCGAAGTTCGTCGCGTCATTGCCGGCGATCGTGCTGTCCGTGATCGTGGCGCCTCCAAGCTGGCTGATGCTGATGCCCCCGCCCAGGCTCGTCGAGTCGTTCCCGCTAATCGTGCTGTCCGTCACGATGAGCGTGCCTTCGTTCTCGATCCCCCCGCCATTCGGCCCCGCGATGTTGCCGCCGATCGTGCTTGAGTTGATCGTCGTTTCTCCGAAGTTGATGATCCCGCCCCCGTTCGTCGACGACGTGTTGCCCGTCACCCCGACGTTGAACATGCTCAGCGACGCCGTCGATGAGACGTAGATGCCGCCCCCGTCGGACGTCGCGCCGCTCCCAGTCACCTGCGAGTTGTTCAGTGACAGGCTGCTGCTCACGTTGAGCAGGATCGCCCCGCCGCAGTGGCAGTTCAACGCGACGCCCGCTTCTCCCTGCCCGTTGCGGATCGTGACACCGTTGATCGTGTGCGAGCCGCCGATTAGCTCGAAGACGCGGTGCACCCCGAATCCCCGCTGAATAAACGTCGTCCCTGAGCCCGCGCCGTTGATCGTGAGCCCGTCCGCGGTGAGGTCAAGGTCGCCCGTCCCCGCGACGTCCTCACCGGCCGCGCCGAAGCTCAGGGAGTAGGTGCCGGCCGGCAGCGTAATCGTATGCGTTCCACCGAAAGCGTTCAGCTCCATCACCGCCGCCCGCAGCGAACACACGCCCTCCCCTGTATCGCAGAATCCGTCACCCAGGAAGTTGTCCGGGTCGTCGAGCGTAGTGTTCACCGTGAACCCCGCCACGCCCGCCCCGCCCGGCTGCGCGCCCGGGAGCGCCGCGAACGCCGTCGCCATGGCAATGATGAGAATAAATGCTGCGCTTCGCATCGGGAACCCCCTTCAACCGGACGACGTCTTCTGACTTCTACCCTCGTTGAAACGCAGCCGCCCTACCCGCGTTAACCTCACGCGCGCCCGTCATCCCGACCGCAGCGGAGGGAACCCGTCCGAACGCGCCCCTACTCCATAGCACCGACCACCGGGACACCGACCACCGTCTCGCTCGCGCCCGCGTCGCCCAACGCCCTCCCCCCCTCTTGTCATTCTGAGCCCAGAGGGGCGGAAGGAAGGCGGGGCTGAGGGCGAAGAATCTCCCCACTGGCCATTCTGAACATCGCCCCCGCCCGCGCTCGCCGGCGCACACCGCCCCTCCCCGCTCGTCCCGCCTGCCCGCTCGTCCCGCTCGTCCGCTTGTCCGCCGGTCCCGCTTGTCCGCCCCTCCCTCCGTCCCGCTCGTCCTGAGGCCCTCGTAGGACAAGCGGAGCCACCCCGCCTTCGCCTTGGAGGTCAGGCTCTCAGCCTGACCTCCAAGGCGCCCACGGGCACACGCGGTTGTACGCCCGCTGCGCCCCCAGCATCGGCGGAAACCCCGTCGCCCCCGAGAAGAACGCCCCCAGGTCGACGATATTGAGCGTCTTCGGCAGCGCGCTGTTTCCCGGCACGATATCCCAGCGTACGTCGAATCCCGCGTCGCCCAGCGACGTATTCAACCGCCGCAGCGGCGCGATGTACGAACCCAGGTCCTGGATGTTCAGCGCGTTCGGCTGGAACCCGCCCGGCACCAGGTCCGCCGGCCACCCCGTCCCCCCACACGCGTCCTGGTCGTTCGCCGTCCCGCCCGCCGAGAACACGTGCATCTCGCTCATCCCCACGAACCCGTCCCCGTCGCAGTCGTAGGCCTGCGAGCCAGGCGGTAGCGCCTCGTCCACCAGCGCATCCCCGTCATCATCCGCGGGCAGGTCAACGCGTTCGGGGATGGAGGCGGCGGAGAGCGGGTCAGAGCCGCACTTGCTTTCGGTCGGATCGAAGACTCGATCGCCGTCGCTGTCTGCGTCGACGTCGAACGGATCCCACTGACCGTCGGTGTCGCCGTCACCGAGATCGCGGACGAAAACGTCCACGCAGCCCCAGGAGGGACCCTCACAGGAACCGTTCGTGTCGCCTGGAACAAGATTCGACGCCGACCAGGACTTAAATCCGACGTAGCGGCCGCTGCTGTCGATCGCCGGTTGGTAACTGTGATCGTTGCCTTGATCGCCCGCGCCGTTCACGCTGACCCTCGCGGTTATGTTCGTTAGGCGGTCGCGTACAAAGACGTCGAAATAATTATCAAAACCCACCTCTACGGGAACAAGATTCTGAGCGGCTGACTCGATAGTCACGTATCTTCCGTCTCCGCTAATCCCATAGGCATAGCTGTAGCCATCACCAAGATTACCGTCATTAGAAACGCTAACCGCCTCTGTGATACCCGAGAAGCGGTCGTGGACAAACGCGTCCGTATAGCCATTGGTATCACCAGCTATGAGATTGGAGTCCTCGGCACTAAATGCCACGCGTAGGCCATCAGCGTCGATATGGGGAGCGTAGCTATCGCTACTATTCTGATCCCCATCGCTGTCCACGCTAACCCGCACCGTGTCTCCGGCCTGGCGGTCACGTACGAAGACGTCGGAGGCGGCGTTGGTGTCCCCAGAGACTAGATTTGTAGCGCCGGATGAAAAGGCGACATAGCGGCCGTCGGCGCTGATCGCCGGATCTCCGCTGTTATCGTTAGCCTGGCTCTCCACGCCGCTCACGCTCACCCGCTCCGTGGTACCTGTCTGGCGATCACGTAAGAAAACGTCGTAGCATGTCGGCCCGATAGGAAAGTCGCATGAATTCGTGTCTCCCGCCACAAGGTTCGAGGCCTCGGAGTCAAACGCCACGTAGCGGCCGTCTGCACTGATTACGGGCCCATAACCACCGGCGTTGGCTTGGGTACCTGCGCTGTTTACGCTGACTCTCTCGGTTATATGCGTCTGGCGGTCGTGGACATAGATGTGCAGATAACCGTTACTGCTGGTCGCGCCGAGATTGGAAGCGACGGACTCGAATGCGACGTAGCGGCCGTCCGCGCTGATGACGGGGTCATAGCTGCCTCCGTTGGTCTGGCTTCCTATGCTACTCAAGCTCGCCCTCTCGGTGGTGCCCGTTAAGCGATCGTGCACGAAGACGTCATGGTAGCCGTTAGTGTCTTGCGGTACCATGTTTGTGGCGTCGGAGTCAAACGTGACGTATCGGGCGTCCGCGCTAAATGAAGGCACCGAGTAAGGGCTGACGCCGCCGTTTCCCTCACTCCCCGCGCTGTCTACGCTCACACGTTGGGTCTTGCTCCAGATCGCGGCGACGTTACCGTCGCCGCGATCAGGTCCGCAGTACGCGTCGGTCTGAGCCTGTTCCGCGAACAACTCGTTATCTGCATCGATATACGTGACGGGGTACCCGGCGGCACGGAAAGCATTGGCGATTACGTCTCTGGTCTCGTTGAACAGTTCTCCATGGTGAAAATCCGGTGATAGGGGAATGGGGCAACAAGTGTCGTGATGGACCGCCCCCAAGTAGTACCGCCCGTATATTGAGTCCCACCCATGACCTTGCTTCAGCCTGATGTGATCTCGATCATTGCAAAAAATAGGATCAGTAGCTGGGCCGGTGGCCAGATGTAAGTCCTGCTGTGAGCAGAGCGCCTTATTATCCTGCGAGAAGTTAAAGTCGGTTCCGCCGTGAATGCTCCAATTCGGCAAGATAGCGCCCATCAGCGCGACCAACTCGGACTCGTACGTGACCCCCGAGAAGATCAAATTCACAGGCTGATTTCGAGTGGTAGTGCCACAATTCCCACTCCAAATGTAACCGTCATCGCCACTCAAGGTGAGGTGCGCCTCTGCTGGCTCGTTAGCAACGAGCACTAATAACGCCATGGATGCAAACAGCAGCAATATTGGCAGCTTCTTGGTCATCGCGGATCCGTCCGGAAGCACGGCTAATGCCGGGTACTTCGCATCGTGGTGAAGAGTCTACCACGCGGTGTCTATACCTCAAAGACAATCATCTTGAAACAGTGGTAAGTATCCCTTGACTGGACAAGACGATTGTGATGCGGACCGCGTGACCTGGTGTGAGCTAAGCGCGGACGACGAAGTCTTCCAGTCTCTTCAGCAAATGTCGCGTGTCGCTGAGCGCTCGCACCAGAAAGCCGCGAAGCGGGAGAGTAAACAAATCTTTGCCCCCGTCTATCCCAGTTACTTGGATGTGTATCGATGCGGTGCCGCTAACTTCCATCTCCAGTTCGGATTCGTCGATGTAGCCGGGGCGAGGCGCCCCGATGCTAAAGATCTCTGTATCGTGCTTCAGAAACTTCTGCCCAAAGAACCGTTCCTCCATTAAGACCGCATCCCTATAGCGAAAGCGAATGATGCCATCTTCGACGCCCGTCCCCACGGCGATGAGCTTTCGATGCTTATCCGTGTTTTCGAGGCGGCTCACGATGCCAATGATCTGATAGGCCGCCCTATCACTGCGGTATGGCTGCGCCCCTTCGATAACGGCGAAGGCACCGAAAGGGAGTATCCGGGCAATCCGGCCGTACTCGTCCCGCCTTTCCGTGTCTGGATGAACGTAATGACCCCTTGGGTCTTTCACCCACACGTTTTCGTACGCGACGGGGAAGCTGACCGCCTTGCGGTCCCGTGGTGGAGCACACGCGACAACGACATGATCGAGGGCCGTGCGGAGGTTATGCACGAAGTCACCGAGCGCCATAGCCAGCATCGGATCAGTAGAGTCGAGAGTGATTCGATATCGCCAGCGGTTGCCCTTTCCCTTTGGCTCTCTGATACGGACGACCTCATACGGATTGCTCTCAGCGTAGTGGCGGGCCATGCGCCGGAGTTCTACCATGTGTCGTTGAGCCCGCTTGAACTTGAGCCACCAGGAATCACGCACGGAGTATTCTCAGACTAGACCGACAAGAAGACGTAGCAAACCCCGAAGGGCAACGAGATATCCGTTCCGACCCGCAAGGATCAAGGAACGCCCCCGAAGTCACGGGTATATCGACGCCTCCTACCGCCACCACGAAAATTACACTGGGTGATCGCAGCCGCATCGTGCCCGCAATCTACACCCGCCGCCCGGGCGCGTCAACGGTCAGGCTCTCAGCCTGACGCTAAGGCGCCCACGGGCACACGTGGTTGTACGCCCGCTGCGCCCCCAGCATCGGCGGAAACCCCGTCGCCCCCGAGAAGAACGCCCCCATGTCCGCGATGTTAATCGTCTCCCCAAACACCGTCCCCGGTATCAAGTCCCAGCGCACGTCATAGCCCGCATCGCCCAGCGACGTATTCAACCGCCGCAGTGGTGCCACGTACGACCCCAGGTCCTGGATGTTCAGCGCGTTCGGCTGAAACCCGCCCGGCACCAGGTCCGCCGGCCACCCCGTCCCCCCGCACGCGTCCTGGTCGTTCGCCGTCCCGCCCGCCGAGAACACGTGCATCTCGCTCGTCCCCACAAACCCGTCGCCGTCGCAGTCGTACGCCACCGCGCCCGGCGGCAGCGGTTCGTCCACCAGCGTGTCGCCGTCGTCGTCCGCCGTCGCGAAGACACCGTCAAGACGCTCGGGAAGAGAAGATGAAAAGAGCGGATTCGATCCGCATGCGGCCTCCGTGGTGTCGAGGAGCATATCGTTGTCGTCGTTCGGGTCACTGGCGTCCGCCATACCGTCAGCGTCGGCGTCGCCAAACTCATACGCCCCAATGTCGCAGGCCGAACCCAAGGGCCGCGCTGCGCCACGCTGGTCTGTCAAAGGGCAGCCGACATTGTCGCCGGCGTCGATGGCGGGGCTGCCGGGGAGCAAGGCATAGGTTCTGGTGGGACCGCCGTTGTTGGCCAGGGAGCCGAGCATGGGGTCTGCATTGCTCAGGTCGCCGGGACCTGTGAGACCGCAGGAGCCGTCGCCGTCCAGATTGTGACCGGCCGAGGTGATGGCGCCGCTGCAGTCGGCGCCGGGGGGACCGTTGCCCGCCACGATGGTGTTCCTGATATCCTCGGCGCCAGAAGCCAGGATGCCGCCGCCGAGGCCCGTGGTCGAGTTGCCGCTGACGGTGCTGTTCGTCAGGGTGAGTATGGCGTTGAGGTTGAAGACGCCGCCACCGCCGCTTGCTCCCGCCGCGTTGCCGCTGATCGTGCCGTTCGTGACGGTCACCGTGGCGGTGGTCATGCCGCTGCTGTTGAAGATGCCGCCGCCGGCTCCCGCCGTGGAGTTTCCGCTGACGGTGCTGCTCGTGAGGGTGGTGTTGCCGTAGTTGACGATGCCGCCGCCGAAGCCGCTGCCGGGGCCCGATCCCGCCGTGTTCCCGCTGACGGTGCTGTTTGTGAGGGTGGTGGTGCCGTAGTTGATGATGCCGCCGCCGCCGGCGACGCCGGTGGACGAGTTGGCGCTGACGGTGCTGTTCGTGAGGGTCAGCGTGCCGCTGCCGTGGTAGATTCCGCCGCCGAGGCCGGTGGTCGAGTTACCGCTGACGGTGCTACTGTTGAGGGTCAGCGTCCCGCCGTTAAGGATACCGCCGCCGCTGCTGGTGCCGATGGTCGAGTTGCTGCTGACGGTGCTGTTCGCGAGGGTGAGCGTGCCGCTGCTGTTGTAGATACCGCCGCCGCCGACGCCGTGCGGGGACGAGTTGGCGCTGACAGTGCTATTCATGAGGGTGGTGGTGCCGAAGTTGATGATGCCGCCGCCGCCGGTGAGACCCCCCACGGACGTGCCGTTCCGGATGGTCAGTCCGGAGATCACCGCAGTAACGCCAGAGCCGATATCAAACACCCTGTCCAGATCGGCGCCGTCGATAATCGTGGTGACCGCGCCGACGCCGTTGATGGTTAGAGCGGCGGTGATGTCCAGGTCACCGGTGGCGCCGGCGTTCTCGTCCGCTCCCGGGATGCTCAACGCGTACGTGCCGGCTGGCACAGTGATCGTATCCGCGCTGGGCGCGGCGTTGGCTGCTATGATCGCCTCGCGCAGCGAACAGTCTGCGTCACACACACCGTCGGCCGTATCTGCCGTCTTTGTGACGGCGAACGTTGCCCCATAAGCGGTCGGCGCGTCCCTCGCGAACATGAGAGCGATAGCGGCAACCGCGACGGCCACCGCGAGCCAGCGGTTCATCGTGCCCGCAGCCTACACCCGCCACGCGGGTTCGTCAACGCCAAACACGCGTTAACCCCGCTGCCGTCCCGGCGCGCGCGATGCCCGCGGCCTCACTAAAGGGACGAGCAGCTACCCACCCTAAGCCGACTTGCGGCTAGCCCGCACGCTGCGTAGCTTCTCCAGTATCCACATGCGGGCGAGCGTCGTCGGGCCCACGCCCAACTCCGCCGCTTCACGCCGCACGGCGTCCCATTTGTCGGCCGATAGCCGCACCGGTATCACGTGGTCCAGCGGCAGCTTCACCTCCAGCTCCACGACCTCATCGTCCTCGCGCCAGGCATCTCCGGCCTCGATTCGCTGAACGGCCTTCTCGATGTCTTCCACGTCTAACCTCCTCTTGATTTGCGGTAGAGCCTTCGCTCAGCCAGCGTCATCTCTCGCGCGGTCACGACCTTGAAGACGCCGGCACCCGCATGGGCAAGAGCGACGACCAGGTAGCGTCCCGCCTCAGTTCTGCTGAACACCACGTATATTCCCTCTCTTGCTCGCCGGACATGCCGCTCGGGTGACAGTGATGCTTGTCTCGCCTCGGATATCGAGATTCCATGCTTCGATTCGATCTTGTCCAACACATTGTCATCGATCTCGATAGCCTCAATGCGCAAGAATCACTCCAGCCCGAATTGTATACAAGTTGTATACAATGGTCAACGCCATACGTCTTCGACATGTCAAATCGCGCCCCAGTGCCACTTCCCCCTTAGACCTCCCGTCCGTTTCCGCTATCCTCTATCCGGAAGGCCTCCCTTGGCCTCATCGCCTGCCTGCCGGTAGGCGTGGCATCTTAACAACCCAGGCCTGGCCCGCGCTCCGCGCCAAGCTCTCCCCGGCGAGAACGATTCCCAGTCACGAGCGGCGCCGCGAAATCAACCCCGAACGAGGGCCGGAACGCGGAGGAACGGCCCAAACGACCAAACCTAAAACGACCAAAAGAATGCCCTCAACCCTTTCGTAGGCACCCGCCCTAACCCGAACTAATTCGGGAAAACGACCAGATTCGCACCCCCACATCACCCGGTACGACCAAAGCGAAAGGGGCGACCCACTCGGATCGCCCCTTCGCACGCAACCTTCATCTCCCCTCGCCCGCGCACGGGAGAGGGGCCGGGGGTGAGGGCTCCCCCTACCCCGTCGCCCTCATCGCGAACATCTCTTCCCGCCACGGCTCGTTCACCTTCGCCTGCCGGATGATGTCCGCCGAGACGTCGAACTTCATCACCCCGCCCGGCCCAACGCCTTCCTCGCGCAGGCAGGCCGGCAGGTCGTCGTCCGCCTCGGTCAGTCCGGCCCGCTTGTTGAACTCCCACTCGTTCTCCAGGCACTGCCAGCCGATCTCCGCGATCTGCTCCCGCGTCAGCTCTTCGCCCACGAACAGGCCGTAGAACTCCCGGATGTTGTTGATCGACGGCTGCAGGAACTGGCAGAAGCCCGACGAGTCGCAGACCGCGTTCACGAGCTGCGATTCCCGCGAGGCGCGCGCGAACTGGTCCGGCGGCAGGCCCGGGTTGATGACCAGTCCGGCCGTGTGGTCCGCTCCCATCGGGCTGGACGCGTAAGTGACCCCGGTCGCCTTCAGCGGCCGCGGGTCCCAGGCGGGCACCGCCTGCCCCTTCACAATCGGCACGCGCGCGTGGTTGAAGCGCTTGCCGACGCTCGCCGCGCCGTTGCCGACGGTCGTGCCGAGCTCCGTCCCGCTGCCGATGTCCGCCAGCAGCTTCTTCATCCCCTCCACGTTGCCCCACTCCATCTGCCCCGCGTCCATCAGCACGGCTATCGCCGCGCCCGCTTCGATGGTGTCGACGCCGATCTCGTCGCAGAGCCTGTCCAGCTCCGCCACGTCCTCCCACTTACCGACCGCGCAGTTGGAGCCGAGGATCGCGAGCGTCTCGAACTCGAGCGCCGAGGTCAGGTAGCTTCCTCCCGCGTCGTGCACGACGTTGCTGCACTGCACGATGCACCCGGTCATGCAGTTGTGCATACCGCCGCCGCGCGTCTCGAAGCTTTCGACGATCTTCATGCCCGCGAGATTTGCGGCGTCCGGCGACTGGCCCTCGGTGCGGTTCTTGTAGGGCAGCGTGTTGAGCATGTTGGCGGTAGGGAGGATCGCCGAGGTGCCGTACTTGAAGATCTTCGGGCCGTCCAGGTACGCCTTGCTGAAGCTCTTCACGAGCGCGTTGAAACCCGCCGCATCCGCGGGCTGCCGCGGGCGCGCCCGCGCGGGGTCCACCACGACCCACTTGAGGCCCTTCGAGCCCATCACCGCACCGAGTCCACCACGAGCGGCGGCCCTGGCGGGATGACGCTGCTTCTCCTGGTCTGTGCAATGGATGGAGGCGCCCCTCAACTGAAGCTCGCCGGCCGGCCCGATGCAGATGGCGGAAGCCGTCGCCGGGTAGTTCGCCAGCAGCTTCTCACAGGCGGCGTAGTTCCAGAGACCCTTGTACTCGTCCGCGGGGACGACTCTGGCTCCCTGCTCGTTGACCACGAGCCCGTAGCGCCGCTCCGGGTCGGTGGGCTTGCCCTTGACGACGATAGCGCGAATGTTCAGCTTCATCAGGTGCTGGCCCGGGTTGCCGCCGGAGTTCGCCTCCTTGATGCCGTTGGTGAGCGGGCTCTTGCCGCCCATCGAGATGCGGCCCGAGGTTGGGGCGGAAGTGCCGGAGAGCACCCCCGGCGCCATCACCAGGACGTTGTCCGCGCCCAGCGGGTCGCACTTGGGATCGCACTCTTCGAGGAGTATCTTCGCGGAGAGCGCGCGTCCCCCCAGCAGCTTCCTGTCGGCGGGGAACGCATCAAACGAAGCGGTCTGCGAGGTCATGTCAACGCGGAGGATGCGGTCGCCGTCGGCCATGTTGGGTCTCCTTCTGGGGACAGACGCTGATGGGTTGTCCCTGCCTGGTCCGTTCGCTTGAGCGACTGTTGATTATAGCCGCTGCGGTGGCTATTGGCCACAGACTGCTCGAACGCACGCCGATGGGTGCAGACGCCCTGGCGTTCCGAAGTCGCGCGGGGGTTGCCGCTACGCGCGGCTCCGCGTGCCCGTCCTCACCTGGTGGGTCCAGACGATCCGGCCATGAACGTCCCGGCCCGAGACGTAGCCGGCGCGCAGCATCTTGGCCGCGACCTCGCTCTGGTGGATGCGGCTGAGCAGATCGAGGATCGACTTCCCCGGCGACTGCCCCGTTATACGCACGGCCTCCAGCCATATCTCAATGGTGACTTCGCACTCCGACGCCTTTCTCTGGTTCCAGGTGAGTGCGAAGCGCGACATCGCTTTCGCCAGCTCCCCCGCCGACACCCCCGCAGCCTCCAGCAGCTGCCGCGCCCGCGCATCACGCTGCGCTGCGGTCAGTGGCGCGTTCGCAATGCCGTCAAGCTGCGAGAGCAGAGCGGTCGCCGTCTGATCATTCGCCATTTGCGCAAGAGAATACGCCTAACCTGCCTGCAAATCAAGCCCCCATACAGGCCTTCCTTAGTTTGTCACCCTCGAGCGCAGCGAAGGGTCCGTCGCGGAAGGATAGTCCGCCCAGCGTCGAAAGACTGGAACACTGAGCCCTGGATCGGTCGCGCTCTATTCTGGGGGTCGGGCTCTCAGCCCGACGCGGCTCACACGTCCCGCCGCTCGCCGGCTCCCAGTGCCGCCTGTGCCGCCGCCAGCCGCGCGACCGGGATGCGCATGGGCGAGCACGAAACGTAGTCCAACCCCACCCGATGGCAGAAGTCGATGCTTTCCGGGTCGCCGCCGTGCTCGCCGCAAAGGCCCAGCTCGAGATGCGGGTTAGCCGCGCGCCCTTCCTCCACCGCGATGCGGATCAAACGCCCCACTCCTCGCTCATCGATCGTGCGGAACGGCGTCACCGGCAGGATGCCGTGCTCCACGTAGAAGCGCAAGAACTTCTCCTCCGCGTCGTCCCGGCTGAACCCGAACGTCATCTGCGTCAGGTCGTTGGACCCGAACGAGAAGAAACTGACGGACGGTGCGATCTGCCCGGCCGTCAACGCCGCTCGCGGCAGCTCGATCATCGTGCCAAGGTGAATCTCGTGCTTGCCTTTGAACTCCGCCGTAACGGCCTTCAGCCGCCCCTCCAGCGCCACTATCTCCGCTTTGTCCATGATCAGCGGGATCATCACCTCCGGCTGCGGGTCCAATCCCTCTTTCGTCAGGTCAGTTGCCGCACGCACGATCGCCCGCACCTGCATCTCGTACACGTCCGGGTAGGTGATCCCCAGCCGGCAGCCACGGTGCCCCATCATCGGGTTCTGCTCGCGCAGCGACTTCGCGGCCAGTAGCAGTCGCTCCTTCTCCTCAAGGCGCTTTGCGTCACCCTTCGTCGCCCGCAGGACAGCGACCTCTTCCAGCAGCTCCTCGTACGGCGGCAGGAACTCGTGGAGTGGTGCGTCGAGCAGGCGAATGACGACCGGTTTGCCGTCCATCACGCGCAGGATGTCGCGGAAGTCGGCGGTCTGGTACTCCGCCAGACGGTCCAGCGCGGCGCGATAAGCCTTCGCCGCACTGTCGCCGCCGAACTGCTTTTCGGCTTCGCGTAGCCTCTTCTCGGCCTCGCCTCGGACGTCCGCCTTCGCCCCCGCGAGCGCGGCGCGCGCCGCTTCCACCTCGCGCTCGAGCCCGTAGAAGTCGTTGGCGTTCATCAGCATCTGGCGGACGAACGGGAGACGTTCCTTCTGGAAGAACATGTGCTCCGTGCGGCAGAGGCCGATCCCCTGCGCTCCGAACTCCAGTGCACGGATCGCTTCCTCCGGTCTATCGGCGTTGGCGCGCACCCCGAGGCGCTTGATCTCGTTCGCCCAACTGAGCAGCTCCATCATTTGGCGGAGGGAGTCGGGATCGGGGTCGATCGTCTCGATGGCCCCCGCAAACACCTCGCCGGTGAAGCCGTCGACGCTGATCTCCTCGCCTTCTGCAACGACCCGGCCGTTGGCGGACATGCGGTGGTGTTCGGGCTCCACGACGATGTCCGCGCAGCCTACTACCGCGGGCTTTCCGAGCCCACGCGTCACCACAGCGGCATGGCTCGAGCTTCCACCGCGGCTGGTCAGAACCCCTGCGGCGCGCAAGATGCCCGGCATATCGTCGGGACTCGTCTCGGGGCGTACTAGGATGACGGAAGCACCGGACTGCGCAATCGCTCCGACCGAGGCCGACTCGAAGACTGCTTTCCCTGTCGCAGCACCCGGAGCAGCGTTGAGGCCGGAAGCAATCTGACGTCTTGCCCTCATGGCCTCTCGCTTGGCGCGTTCGTCGAATCGCGGAAGCAAGAGATGAGAAAGGTCGTCGGCCGGCACACGGAGCAGCGCTTCTTCCTTACTGATTAGTTCCTCTCGCACCATCTCGACCGCGATCCGTACCGCGGCGATGCCGTTGCGCTTGGCCGACCGGGTTTGCAGGATGTAGAGCTTGCCGTGCTCGATCGTGAATTCGATGTCCTGGGCGTCACGGAAATGGCGCTCGAGGTTCCCCGTAAGCTGGATGAGCTCCTCGTATACATGCGGCAGGTCGTCGGCCATAGCCGTGATCGGCTTCGGTGTGCGCGCCCCGGACACGACGTCCTCGCCCTGCGCGTTCGCCAGGTATTCGCCGTACAGCATGCGCTCGCCCGTGCTGGGGTTCCGCGTGAAGCAGACGCCTGTCCCGCTGTCCCAGCCGCTGTTCCCGAAGACCATCGCCAGGATGCTGCACGCCGTGTACAGATCATGCGGGATGCCGTGGTAGTCTCGGTAGGCTATCGCGCGCTCGCTATTCCAGCTCTCGAACACCGCTTGCACGGCCATTCGTAGCTGGTCCCAGGGGTCCTTGGGAAAGGGGGTGCTGGAGTTCTTCGCCACGATCTCCAGGAAGTGCTTGACGACCTCCTCCAGTGAAGCTGCGTCCAGGTCGGCGTCGAACGTCGCACCTGCGCGCAGCTTGGCCTGCGAGAGCACCTCCTCGAACGGCTCCGAATCGACGCGCAGGGCGACCTTGCTGAACAGCTGGATGAAGCGGCGGTAAGAGTCGAGCGCGAACCGCCGGTCGCCAGTGGCGCGTGCGAACCCCTCAACAGTCTCGTCGTTCAGTCCCAGGTTCAGGATCGTGTCCATCATCCCGGGCATAGACATCTTCGCGCCAGATCGGACAGACACGAGCAGAGGGTTGTCCGAGTCCCCGAAGCCGCGCCCCAGCGCCCGCTCCACCTCGCCCAGACCTAAGCGGACGGCGTCCCAGAGCCCCTCCGGCACAACGTGGCCGTTTTCGTAGAAGTCGCGGCAGGTCTCGGTCGTGATCACGAAGCCCGGCGGCACCGGCAGGCCCAGCCCGGCCATCTCGCAAAGGTTGGCCCCCTTGCCGCCCAGCAGCTCTCGCATCTGGGCGCTGCCTTCGGTGAAACGGTAGACGTACTTGTGACCGGCCTTCGGGTTCACAGATACCATAATACTCTCTCCTCCTCGAGAGATACGATGACCGGCGGC
This sequence comes from uncultured Dehalococcoidia bacterium, assembly GCA_964558415.1. Classification (GTDB taxonomy): domain Bacteria; phylum Chloroflexota; class Dehalococcoidia; order SM23-28-2; family RBG-16-64-32; genus CAZLDI01. Next base: position 66,806 of record CAZLDI010000001.1, on the reverse strand, counting down.
ATACGCCCGCTCGGCCAGATGGCAGGATACGCGGCCACAGAGCGGACGCGCAAGCACGCTTGAGTCCCTTTGGCAGGCGAGGGCGCTGTATTTGTGGATAACCCTCCTCCCATTCCGGCCGGCTACCACCGAGTCGCTGGCTGGTCCGAGGCAACGAAGAGCCGCTTACCTACATCCCCGCCTGAACAATCGCCAGTAGGCGTCTGGCGGTTACCACCTCAATCCCCTCGTAGTTGCCGATGTCCAGCAAATCGCGGTCGCCTGAAACGATGTAATCTGCCTGCGCCTCAAGGGCGGCCTCCAGAACGCGGTTATCGGCAGGGTCGCGCTGAACGAGGTCGATTTTCCGACTGGGAACGACGATTCGCGCGGACTTCTGGACATCCATGAAGAACTGCGCGACCGTGGTAGCGCTTGGAGACAGGTATTTCGCGACGCGCGGCGACCGGAGCGTCCGGTCGAGCTCCGTCAGAAGTTCAAGAGAGGTTGCCCAGGTGAACTCTCCCGCCCGCCATCTGAGAATTACCTGTGCTGGCGGACCGGTTGGATTGATGGACGCGCTAACCGCAATGTTGGTATCCAGTACCAAATCCAAGACTAGCTTCCGCTCGGGGTTACCGCCTGCTGCGCCCTCACCTCGCGTATCGCCTCGGCTATCTCCTGCTCGATCTCATCAGCAGAGACGTTCTTATTGTGCTCCCAGTTCGCCTCCATGAATTCCAGAACCCGCTGGCGGCTGCGCTCCATCGCGTCATAGCGTTCCTTGGGAATGATGACAGCCATCGCTTTCCCGGCCCGCTCGATCACAACCTCGTCGCCGCGGTAATGAACACCTTCAATGACCTCGCCGAACCGCCTGCGCGCCTCCATGGCCGAAAGTATGCGTTTCATCGCCAACCACACACTCCTCTGATCAAACTGTGCTAATCAATCTATATATATTAACTGTATCAGTTACTACATCTAACTTCAATAACCGGGATGCGCCTCCGTTTATTACCCCGGCGCGAATACGTTCCGCCCCGTCTCGGCATCGTGCCACACGCGCCCGCGCGTCCCGATGAATTCCCGGCGCGTCATCTCCCACAGCAGTTCCCCATTCGCCGGCGTATTAGCGAAGAAGCGCGCGCCCGCGCGGCCGCCGAGGCGTCCCACCACGATCCCTTGCTCCGGCTCGCCGTTTCGGTTGAACGCGACCGTATACGTCTCCACCAGCGCATCCCCTTCCGCTCGCTCCACGAACGGCGGGCTCTCCATCTCGTCCAGGCTAGCCTGATCGGCGGCCGGATCTGTCCGCCGCCAGTCTCCGGTGGGCCGCCTCGCACTGTAGACCGCGGCGGAGTGCTTCGTCGCGAACCAGCCGAGCCCGGTGACAAGCGCGTAGCCGTCCGGCCGCTCGCGCAGCCGTCGGACAGCGGTCGCGATGGAGTGCATGACGTAGTTGTTCCCCGGTCCGCCCGCGTACGGCAGGCCGCCGGTAAGCGTCAGCGGCCGCGCGTCGTCCTGCGATATACCCAGCGCGTCCAGCGCCATCTGAACGGCAGACGGAAAGCAGGAGTAGAGGTCGAACATCCCGACCTCGTCCACCGTGATGCCCGCCATCCCCAGCGCTCGCTGCGTGGCCGCGCGGATCGCCGGCGACGAGTGGTAGTCGACGCGTTCGGAGACAAACCATTTGTCGATCGCGTCGCCGCAGCCGTGCAGGTAGACCCAGCGGTCCTCAGGGATGCCCAGCTCTCGCGCGGTCTGCGAGCCGGTCATGATCACCGCGGCGGACTGGTCCACCTCCATCATCGCGTTCATCAGCTTCGGGTACGGGAAGCAGACCCAGCGGTTCTCCGGCGAGACCGTCGCGATCTCACCGGCGGAATGCGCCTCCGGGAACCATGCGTATGGGTTGCCTGCCGCCACGGCTGCGAACCGCGAGCATAGCTCGCTCACCCGCCCTTGATGCTCCTCGATGCCCCGCCCCAGGTGTGCGCGGATCGCGTTCTCGAACAGCGGGTACATGCGCACCGGCATCGTCGCCCCGTGTCGCGCTTCGGTCTCCGTGAAGCCCGGCCGCCCCTCGCCTTCGACTCGCTCCGGGGTGCCACGCACCCACGGCAGCTTCTCGTCCAGCTTGCGCGCGAGCCGGCGGCTCTCCATCGCCTCCGCCCCCGCAATTAGCGCGAGCCGGATGTGCCCGTCGGCGACGGCCTGCGCGGTCTCGTTGATCAGCCGCTGGGGCGTCTCCCCGCCGATATTCGAGTACAGGGTGTGCGCGGGCGACGCCCCGATGCGCGATGCCAGCATCCCAGGCGCGTCGGCATACTGCCACGAGAGGATGTTCACCACCTGCACGGAGTCCGCCTTCGCAAGCAGACCCGCCACGCCGGCGTCCACCTCCGCCTCCCGGGCGGCCCGGGCCATCATCTCGGCCGGCTCGACGACATCGCTCAGCGTCCTCGGGCGGTTGGTAAGTTGCCCGGCGCCGACGAGTACGGGGTGGTTTTTTGCCATGCTTTACCTTAACGCGAAGGTGAGAATAAGTCGGCAGGCAACTCGCGGTCAAGACGGCCTCGTGCGGCGGCGCTGGCCACACCCCGATTTTGCCAAACAAACTCGCCGCCTTGGTGCTTAGCCGCTTCCGGCTCTATAATCCTTGCGAATCGTGGGGACAACGCGTAGAGCCCTTTAAGAAGGAGGGAAATCATGCTGCGACGAGACCCGTTTCGACTCCTGTTACCCCTCGTAGCCCTGGCGCTCATCGCCGCGCTCGCCTTCGCAGCCTGCGGAGACGACGAGGACGAAGACGCCGGTGGCGACGAAACACCGACCGCCAGCGCGTCGCCCGGAGGCGGCATCGACATCTCCGACGTGCCCGAGCTGGAGGACGGAGAGCTGTTCATCGGTTCGGACTTCACCTACCCGCCAATCGAGTCCTATGAGGAAGGGACGGAGAATCCCGTAGGGCTGGATGTGGACCTCTGGAATGCTGTCGCGGAACTGCTCGGGGTGGAGGTCAGGACGCAGCAGGTCGCGGACTTCGCCGGAATCGTCGGAGATCTCAAGGCGGAGCGCTACGACATCGTCTGGTCTGCCATCACAATCAACGACGAGCGCTCCGCAGAGATAGACCTGATCCCGTACTTTGAAGCCGGTACCGGCATCCTCGTTGCCTCCGGCAACCCGGAAGGAATCGCCGGGATCGAAGACCTCTGTGGTCTGGCGGCGGCGGCGCAGGGCGGTACGGTTCAGATAGACCAGATGGAGGCCGCCAATGACGGCGTCTGCGCCGACGACCCGATCGACATCAAGGCGTTCCCCGACAATCCCACAGCCGTGCAGGAATTGAAGCTCGGTAGAGTGGCTGCGAACCTCGCCGACGACCCCGTGGTGGCCGATTCCGCTCTGAATTCTGACGGAGAGCTGGAGGTCGCCGCCGGTGCAATAGAATCCGCACCGTACGGAATCGGCGTGCGCAAGGGGTCCACGGAGCTTAAGGAGGCCGTCGAGGCAGCGCTCCGGCAGATAATGGATGACGGCACGTACGCCGACATCCTGGAGACCTGGGGGCTTTCGGACGGTGGTATAGAATAGCGCGTGTGGCTCCATAGCCGTTGCAGCCCTCGGGTACGCAAAACCCCGAGGGCTGCCCTTGTTTTCGGGGGGTGGCGTGGCCCCGTCGCAGAGGTGAGGCACCATGATCATCCTGGCTTTCGACTTCGAGTTCGGCACCGTTCGAGAGTTCCTCTTCAACCCCCTTATCCGGGAGGGGGCCTGGCGGACGCTCCAGCTCGCGGTCGCGGGCCAGGCTATCGGGATAACGCTCGGCCTCACGTTCGCCTACATGCGCATATCGCGAAACGCGCTCGTGAGCGGCGCGGCCGGGTTCTACGTATGGTTCTTCCGTGGGACGCCCGTGTTGCTTCAGCTCTACTTGCTCTATTTTGGACTTCCTCAACTCATCGGCAGCCATACGTTCACGACCGAGCTCACCGCATTTCGCGCCGCCATAATCGCATTCGCGATTAATGAGGGCGCTTACATGACCGAGATCATGCGGGCCGGTATTCTCTCAGTGGAAAGCGGACAGATGGACGCGGCTAAATCGCTTGGCATGACGCAGTTTCAGGCCATGCGACGCGTGATCCTGCCGCAGGCCATACGGGTCGTTGTGCCGCCGACGGGGAACGAATTCATCGCGATGCTGAAGAACACCTCGCTCGCCTCGACGATAGCCCTGGTTGAGCTACTGGGTGCGACGCAACTGATCTACGCCAGGAACTTCGATGTGATGGAGCTGTTGGTCGTCGCCGCTATCTGGTATCTGGCGTTCACGACCGTTTTCAGCCTCCTTCAGGCGGAACTCGAACGCGTGCTGGCGGTAGGACAGCGCGACCAGCCGCAGACACTCCTATCGCGTGCGATGAACGTCATGGGAGGGCGGCGCACTTGACCAGCGACCCCATAGTCCAGATCGTTGACGCGCGCAAGCGCTTCGGGCCCCTCGAAGTACTGCGCGGCGTCTCGCTCGAAGTGCACCGTGGGGAGGTCGTCGTACTGTTGGGTCCCAGCGGCTCCGGCAAGACCACGCTCCTGCGCTGCATCAACCACCTGGAGACCCTGGACGCCGGACGCATCTGCGTGGACGGCGAACTGGTCGGATATCGAGAGAGGGCAGGGGGGCTGGTTGAGGATCGGGAGCCGGAGATCGCGCGCAAGCGGTCGGAGATCGGAATGGTGTTCCAGCGCTTCAACCTCTTCCCTCACCTAACAGCGCTGGGAAACGTCATGGAAGCGCCGTTGCGTGTTAGGAATCTGCCGCGCGCCCACGTTCGAGAGATGGCTGAGAGCCTTCTGACCCAGGTCGGCCTGGCCGCGAAGTTGCAAGCGTATCCGTCTCAGCTCTCGGGCGGACAGCAGCAACGGGTCGCGATCGCCCGCGCCCTGGCGATGTCTCCCAAGCTGATGTTGTTCGACGAACCTACCTCCGCCCTCGACCCCGAACTGATCGGCGAGGTGCTGGAGGTGATGAAGGCCCTGGCTCGCGAAGGGATGACCATGATCGTCGTCACGCACGAGATCGGCTTCGCCCGCGAAGTGGCTAACCGGGCCGTGTTCATGGACGGTGGAGTCATCGTGGAGGAGGGTGTTCCTGCCGAGATGTTCGGGTCCCCTCGTGAGGAGCGGACAAGGGCCTTCCTCAGCCGCATCCTGTAGGCGCTGCGCTTGTGTGTGCGCCCGCCGCCCGCCGAGGGCCTACCGGGCCGTCCAGCCGCCGTCCACCACCAGGTACGCGCCGGTCATGAACGACGAGTCATCGCTCGCCAGGAACAACGCGGCCTTCGCCATCTCTTCAGGCGTGCCCAGGCGGCCCATCGGCGTGTTCTCGAGAGCCCAGTCGATCAGCGGCTGCATCTGCTTGAGCGGCTCTATCAGCGGCGTATCGACCCAGCCGGGGCATATCGCGTTGACGCGGATGTTGTTGGACGCGCCGTCCAGACCAAACTGCTTCGTCAGCCCTATAACGCCGTGCTTCGCTGCGATGTAGGCGTATCCGAAGCCACCGAAGAAACCCCCCGGCGCCTGCGCTCCGATCAGTCCGGCCATTGAAGCGAGGTTCACGATCGCGCCTCCCCCTCCTTGCGTAACCATCTGCTGCAACCCGTGCAGACAGCCGTAGTAGACGCCGGACTCGTTGACGCCGATGATCTGGTCCCAGCTGTACTGCGGCCCGCCGATGCCGGCGTTGTTCACCAGGATGTCCAGCCGTCCCCACTCTGCAACTGTCGTGCCGATCGCGGACTTGACGTCGTCTTCCTTCGAAGTGTCGGTCTTCAGGTGTCGCGCCTCTCCGCCGGAATCCTCGATCTGCGCGGCAACCGCGCGGGCCGTGTCTTCGTTGATGTCTGACGCCATCACCTTCGCCCCCTCGCGTGCGAATAGCGTGATGATCGCGCGGCCGATGCCTGAGCCCGCGCCGGTGACAAGCGCGGTCTTACCCTCGAGTCTGGACGGTGCCATACGGAGCCTCCTTCTAGGTTCAACATCATAGCGCAAGACGGATTGGGCATGATGCAGGGCCATCGCCGTTGCCGGGTGCGTCTGCCATAATGACTCGCGAGGAGATGCCATGAGCAAGCTTGCGGACCTTATCCGAAAAACAACGCATCAAGCGCCGGCCCCGCTCGGCTTCGCGCCCGCTGCGAGGGAAGTGAGGGCGGCCTCGATGCTCTGCGTCGTGCGATTATCCGATAAGGAAGCCGGCAAGGCTGCGGATGCGGTGGAACAGGGCGCAGACGTGCTGATCATTGACGGCGATGCCGGTAAGACCAAGGATGCCCTGAAGAAGGCAGGCAAGGCCCCGATCGGCGCGCATCCGGCCAGAGTAGACGCGAATACCGTTTCGTCCCTGCGCGAGGCCGGGGCGGACTTCGTGTGGCTGGACGGAGACGCGCCCGCGGAGGCGCTCGTGGAGGAGAGGATCGGCTTCGTGCTGACGCCGAGAATGGATGCCGACGACACACACCTCCGCCTGCTCGGCGACCTGGGGCTGGACGCGCTGGCGCTCGGTATTCCTCGTCTGCCCCTGACACTCGAAGGAATGCTCTCCCTGAGGCGTGCCGCCTCATTGGCGCGAACGCCACTTCTCGTGGATCTCCCGGTGGATGCCGAGCCAGCCACGCTGAAGGCAGTTCGTGACTCCGGCGCCGTGGGTGTGATCGTCGATGGCTCGTCGATTGCCAAGCTCGCTCGTCTTCGCGAAGCGATATCGGCGCTGCCTGCACGGGGTCGCAAACGCGAGGAGCGGACCGATGCGACGATACCCGCCGGCGCGACCGCGAGTCACGATCACGATGACCACGACGACGACGACTAACACGGTCCGATCCGGCCGACGCGATAACCCGCAACTGTTACCTTGACGTAGGCGTTAAGGAAGCATATCTTGCAGTCGAGTAGCAGTGTACGGAGTAGCGCTCGAGGGAGGGGCGTCCTGTGACTGATAACGGTGATGCATCTCTTCAGATCGGCGAAGTCGCAGAGCGTACGGGCGTAACGCAGCGCACCCTGCGCTTCTACGAGGAGAAGGGACTCTTAAGGCCCCCCAGCCGCATGGACGGCGGTTTTCGCCTCTACTCGGAGTCAGACGTCAAGAGGGTCGAACAGATTCGCCGCCTCCAGGACCTCCTGGGCATCTCTCTCGCGGACATCAAGGACATGGTGGACGCTGAGGAGATGCTGCGAGAGATCAGGGCGCAGTACAGGCCCGAATCAGACGTCAATGAGAAAAGGCGCCAACTGGTGAAGGCCACCGAGGTAGTCGAGGCGCAGTACGCCATCGTCCGGCAGAAGACCACGCAAATGGAAGAGATGAAAGCCCAACTGGAAGAGCGCCTGAAGACGTTCGAACGCTGGTCGGTCGAGCTGGACCGCCTGGAAGATAAGGCGCCGGTCGCCTCCTAGCTGAACGCGAACCGAAAGCTTCGCAGCGTCTCCTACTACAGCTCCCTCACAATCCGCAACGCCTCTCGTGAGTGCGACTCCATGTCCGTCTCACTCTCGACAACGCCGCGGATGATGCCCTCTTTATCGATCACATACGTGACGCGGGCCGCGAGGTTGATATTGTCGCGCCAGACGTCGTAAGCCTTCGCCGTCTCGTAGCGCGGCCAGTCCGATAGTAGCGGGAACGTCACGCCCAGTTCTTTCGCGAACGCCCCTTGGCTGGGGAAGGGGTCCACGCTTACGCCCAGGACCTGGGCGCCGGCTTCCTCGAAGTCGCTCACGACATCGTGGAAGCACTTCAGCTCCATGCTTCAGCCGGGGGTGAAGGCGAGCAAATAGAAGGCCAGCACGACGACTTTCTCGCCCTTGAAACCATCGAGGCCCACCGCCTGCCGAGCCGCGTCTCGAAGGGTGAAGTCCGGGGCTGTATCGCCCACTTTCAGCGCCATCAGAGCACCTGCCCCAGACTAGTGGTGGCCATCGCCGTTTCCATCGTCCCGAGGCGGTGGCCGGTGTAGCCAGAAGCCGACTCTGTTGCGGATGCCGTAGCCAATGACGGCGAGGAGCAGCACGCCGGCGGCGACTCCGACCGTTATAAGCGCAAGCTCCAGTACCCCCAGCCCGTCGTCGTCCCGGCCGTCAAGACTGTTCGCCGGCGTCGGCTCCGGGCTGCTGGCGGCGGGTGTCGTCGCGGGCGCCGACGGGCCCGATGAGGTGCACATCGGCGGCGGGGCTTCCAACGGCGGAATGCCTCCCTCTCCTACGTCGTAGCTGGTCGTTTCCTTGGTCTCCTCGCCGGTCTGCCGGTCGGCGATACGGAAGGTGAACGTCCAGGTGCCTTGCCCATCGTCGTCGATCAGGCCCGGGTAGATCGCCGCGCCATAACCATCCGGCTGAAACACGATCCGCATCCCCAGGCCGCGATTACCGGGCGCTGTGAGCGAAAAGTCCCACTGGCCGCCATCCTGCTTGTCCCGCACGTCTATCGGTTCGGCAAAGCACATCTGGATTACTGTCAGCGCCTCGGCGACGGTGTCCCCGTCCTCCGGGAACATGTATGTGATCTCGGGCGCCTTAGCGTTCGCGCGGCCCAGCGGGAGTACGAATCCCGCAAGCGCGATTGCGAGTACGGTCAGGAACGCAATCGAGAAGCTGAGAGTCCTCATTCCGATTCCTTTCGTTTGCTGAGGGGCAATGTAACACACCCGCCTGTGTGGTCGTAGCCCTGTGCATTGAGAGCAGGAGAGGGCCAAGGGTACAATGCGGACACCAGTCGACCGCTCAAGAATGAGATCAATGACTAACCAACGGACGCCGGGACGCCGGAGCGCAGGCCAAAGGCCACTCCACTACCACCGCATTGTTGCGAAGTTCGGTACCAACGTGCTTACAGCGGGTACGGACCGCCTGAACCTGGAGCTTATGGCGACGCTCGCCGGACAGGTGGCAGAGTTGCACGGCCGCGGAGCGGAGGTCATCGTCGTCACTTCGGGCGCAATCGCCGCCGGGCAGCACCGGCTGGGAGCAGCGAAGGAGCGCAAGGACATGCCGTTCCGGCAGGTGCTGGCGGCGGTGGGGCAGAGCGACTTGATGCAAGCGTATCAGGACCTCTTCGCGAAGCACGATGTCACCGTGGCCCAGATCCTGCTCACGCGCCGCGACGTCGCGGACAGGCAGGGGTACCTGAACGCCCGAAACACCCTGCTCGCCATGCTTGAACTGAGGGTCGTGCCGATAGTCAACGAGAATGACGTTGTCGCGATAGACGAGATCGAAGGGGCGAAGATCGGCGACAACGACAATTTGTCCGCTCTGGTCGCGAATCTCGTCGATGCTGACGTTCTGGTCCTGCTAACGGACACCGGCGGCCTGTACACGGCCGACCCGCGCCTCGACCCGGCGGCCCAGCTCATCCCGCGGGTCGACCGCATCGATGCGCGCATAGAGGCTCTTGCGGGCGGGACGAACGCCGAAGGGCGCGGGGTGGGCGGTATGGAGACGAAGATGCAGGCGGCGCGCCTGGCCACCGGCGGCGGTGCCGACACCATCATCGCGTCCGGCAAGGAGCCCGATGTCCTGCTGCGGCTCGTGGCGGGAGATGACATAGGCACGCTCTTCCCGGCAACCGTTGACAACATGGAGAGCCGCCGCCGCTGGATGCTTGCCGGCCTGTCGGTTAGAGGCAGTATCGTCGTGGACGCCGGCGCCGCCAGGGTCCTCCGTGAAGACCGTCGCAGCCTGCTTCCTGCGGGCGTGAAGGACGTACAGGGGTCGTTCCAGCGTGGTGAGGCGGTCGCAATCGTCGATCCCGATGGCGAGCGTGTCGCCTGCGGCATGGCGAACTACGCCTCGGAGGAGATCTTGCGCATTCGCGGCGTGCGGTCGGACCGGATTGAGGAGGTGCTGGGACACCATTACGGCGGCGAAGTCGTCCACCGCGACAACCTGGTGGTGCTCTAGCGTGGTGGAGCAGTGACGCTCAAGCGGGCCGCTGCCATCACCGGCATCGCTGAGATGAAGCCCCAGCGGTCATCCGACGGTCTGAGCACGCTCGGTATCTGGGCAGACGTCTCGCGCCAGGCGATTCTCGACTCAGGTCTCACGCTCGCTGACGTTGATGGACTGCTGATCGGGCCGCCGATCGTCGAGATGACAGCGATGTGGCCGGCGCACCTGGGCGAGTATCTGGGTATCCATCCCTCGTATGAAGATGTTGTCGACCTCGGCGGCGCTTCGGCTTGTGGGATGGTCTGGCGCGCGGCGGCGGCGATCCAGGCAGGTATCTGCCGCGCAGTGCTCTGCGTTACGGGGGAGGCGTCCGACGTAGAGACGTTTTACGCGCCGCGGGCGCGCCGGCCCACGCAGCAACTCCCGATCCGAGAATTCGAGGCGCCGTACGGGCCCATGGGTGTGAACTCCGGCTATGCCCTGATCGCCATGCGGCACATGCACGAATACGGAACCACGAGCAGACAACTCGCGAAGATCGCAGCAGACCAGCGCACGAACGCATGCGCCAATCCGGAAGCGATGTTCTATGGAAAGCCGCTCACGGTGGACGATGTGTTGAAGTCGCCAATGGTCGTCGATCCATTGCACCTCTTGGAGATCGTGATGCCCTGCACCGGCGGCGCGGCGCTCCTGGTCGTATCGCCGGAGCTCGCGAACGACTCCAGGCGGCCGCCCGTCTGGCTGCTTGGCGCCGGCGAAGCCTCGACCGGCCTGACCCTGTCGCAGTACGAAACGATCACGACCTCGCCGATCGCGAAGGCGGCGCCGGCGGCCTTCGCAATGGCGGGAGTCGTCCACAAGGACATCGACCTCATCTCCGTATACGACTGCTACACGATTACGGTGCTCATCACTCTGGAGGATGCGGGATTCTGCGCGAAGGGCCGCGGTGGCGCGTTCGTCGAAGGCCACGACTTCACGTATCGGGGCGACCTGCCGCTCAACACGCACGGGGGGCAACTCTCGTTTGGCCAGCCCGGGCTGGCGGGCGGTATGTCCCACGTCACGGAAGCCGTGCGGCAGCTGCGGGGCGACGCCGGCGAGCGCCAGGTGCAGTGCCAGCTGGCCTATGTCAATGGAAACGGGGGGATTATGAGCGAACAAGTATCGCTGGTCCTGGCTGTGGAATGACGGGCGCTCTCCCGGACTACCGCAAACCCGTTCCCACCCCATCGGCCGTCACGCAGCCGTTCTGGGACGGGCTGAAAGTGGGCGAGCTTCGGCTCCAGCGCTGTGCGGACTGCGCGCGTAAGGTGTTCTATCCGCGGACCATCTGTCCGCATTGCCTGTCGGACCGGCTCAACTGGGTGAGGGCTACCGGGCGCGGTAAGGTCTACTCCTACACCATCGTGCGGCGAGCCATGAACCCCGCATTCGGTGAGGATGTTCCGTACGTGTTCGCTATCGTCGAGCTTGAAGAGGGGCCGCGCGTGACGACGAACGTCATCCACTGCCCAGCGGAGGCCGTCAGGGTAGACATGCCCGTTCGCGCGGTATACGATGGCATCACGCCCGAAATCAGTCTGCTGAAGTTCGAGCCGGAATAGAGCGGGAACAAGGGACAAGGAACGGGAACAAGGGCGCAGGCCCCTGCTCCGTGTTCCTTGTCTCTTGTCCATGTCCCGGAGGTTGTATGGGTTCCGTCGTCAAAAAGCGACGAAAGAAGATCAGTAAACACAAGCATCGCAAGATGCTGAAGAAGACCCGCTGGCAGCGCCGCCACAAGTAAGCGCGTCAGGAGGGTGGTGGCGAAATCAAGATGACCACCACAGCTAACGAACTTCAGACCAAAGGGGCCGCCGCGAAGCGCGCCTCGCGCGAGCTCGTGCGAACGTCTACGGACGTCAAGAACCGAGCGCTGCTCAGAATCGCCGATGCTCTCATGGCGCGGGCAGGCGAGATCATGCGGGCCAACCAGCACGATGTACAGGGCGCTCAGGACGCCAACCTCACCCCATCCGTGATCGACCGACTCACACTTACTGACGAACGCCTGCAAGCGATCGCCAACGACACACGCCACGTCGCGGACCTTCCCGACCCGGTGGGCGAGATGATCGACATGCGCACCCTTCCCAACGGGATGCGGGTGGGCCGGCGCCGCGTGCCGCTGGGCGTCATCGCCGCGATCTATGAGAGCCGCCCCAACGTCACCGTCGACATCGCGGCCCTCTGCCTCAAGTCGGGGAACGCTTGCGTCCTGCGCGGCGGTAAGGAGACGGCCCACTCCAATAAGGTGATAGCGCATGTCCTGCGCGAGGCGATATCGGCCGCAGGCGGCCCGCCTGACGCAGTGCAACTTATCGAGAACACCGACCGCGCGCTGATCGGCGAGCTACTGCAGATGAAAGACGTGATCGACCTCGTTGTACCCAGAGGCGGCGCCGAACTAATCCGGTACGTCGCCGAGAACGCGACGATGCCTGTGCTCACCGGTGGCATAGGCGTCTGCCATACATACGTAGACCGCGCCGCTGACCTGGCGAAGGCTGTCGCTATCGTCAACAACGCGAAGACTCGCAAGTACAGCGTCTGCAACGCGCTGGACACGGTGATAGTGCATGAGGATGTGGCGCAGGCCTTCCTCCCACAGATAGGCCGGCTGTGGGGTGAGAAAGGAGTCGAAATGCGCTGTGACGAGCAGTCGCTTGCCATCCTGAACGCCGCGCCGATCCCGGGCCTGCACGCCGTCCCAGCCGGCGAGGGCGATTTCGGGCACGAATTCCTCTCCCTTACCGCGGCCATTAGACTTGTCGACTCCCTTGACGACGCACTGGACCACATTTATCGCTACGGCACCGGGCACTCGGACGCGATCGTAACGGAGGACTACTCGGCGGCGATGCGCTTCCTTGACGAAGTCGACTCCGCCGTGGTCTATGTGAACGCCAGCACGCAGTTCACCGATGGCGCGCAGTTCGGCCTCGGAGCAGAGATCATTGACTCGACCCAGAAGACCATCGCCCGCGGGCCGGTCGGCCTGCGTGAGATCACGACCTACAAATGGATCGTGATGGGCGACGGCCAGACTCGCCCCTAGTACATCCCTGGTGACCGGCTGAAAGGAGGCCGCATGAGTGGCTACCAATTCGAGCGCGAGTGCCGAACGGCGCAGTCAGAGAGCTATGTGATCGAGCTCAATGAGGAAGAGATCGGCCGTGTTGACATTCACTTCACGCCCTCCGTGGCTTACGCGACCTTGTGTGTCCCGGAAAGCCTCACAGAGGAGGACATCCGAGAGCTGATGAGCGAACTCGACGAAAGGCTGGTGCTGACGACGGACCCGTTCCGCGAGGACTTCGTAGTCACGGTATGGGCCGGTCGCGAGTCCGGTGTCTACTCTGATGAGGACTTCGAGGGCGATGACGACGAAGACGACGAAGAGTCGGAGGGCAACGGCCACCGGGGGTTGTAGGTTATATAATCCGGGCGAGATGCGAAAGGCAGCCCTCGTTCTCGCCATGGGACGGGCACGTTACGCCCTTGGTGCAATGCTGGCAGTTTGGATCACCCTGATCGCCGCGCCGGTGGCGGACGCCTCGCACTCGTTTACTCTGGCCCCAGGTGACGGGACGGTCGGGACCTTGATCACCGTGATGCCCTCCGGGATTCCCGGGGGCCAGGACTATGAGGTCTACTGGGACTACGTCAGCCCCGGGAGCAAAGGGACGCTCGTCGGTGGCGGAACGGGTAATATAGCCACAACTTTCAACGCTCCAGCCGGTGCTGCGCTCGGCGATCATAACGTCAGCGTCTGCAACTTCTGTAGTAACAGCGTGCCCCATTTCGCGGGCATTCAGCGCTTCCGTGTGACGGCGCCCACCCCTACACCGACAACGCCGCCCACTCCAACACCAGCCCCGACCGCGACGCCGAAGGTGACTGACACGCCTCCGCCCTCCGTCACACACTCCGTGACGCCGACACCAATGCCTAGCACGCCCACCCTTCCACCGGCCGTCACGATCGCGCCCACGCCCATCGGCGGTGTCATCGCCAAGACTTCCACGCCAAAGCCTCCGGACATCGTCGCCCCAGGGGTCGAGCCTGTCGATCTCCAAGTCTGGGCGATGGAGGTCACCCAGGGTATCCAGAACCTCGCTAACGATATGCCGCTCGTCGCGGAACGTCAGACGGTCGTGCGCGTCTACGTGCGGACGGACGGCGAGGATACGTTCAAGATCGTAAAGGGCGCGCTCGGTGCCTGGCGCGGGGCTAACTTTCTCGGCGTCGTCGCGCCCGACAACGGCCCCATCCTGGCGAGTCAATCGGGCGGCGACCGCGTCAACGTGGACGACAGCCTTTATTTCTATCTCCCGCCTGCCTGGCGCACGGGCGCGGTCCGCCTGAAAGCATACGTCTACCAGGGCGACGTTGACTCGCCGTACGATCACGAGCCTGATGCCGCAAACAACTTCTTCCAGGTGGACGTCGAATTCCACCAGGGGAAGAACGCGCACGTCATGCTGGTGCCGGTACACCTGCACGACACGCCGGAAGCGGGCGCGCCGGAACACACGTACACCTGGCCGGAGAACTTCGGCGAGACCATCGAGATAATGCTGGACATATTCCGTCTGAATCCCGTGGCGAAGGTGTATATCTACGGCGGCGCTGATGAGCATAAAGTCTTTCCGCTGGTCCACGACGTCCCCCTTGAGCAGGAAGGGCCAACGGGACCTCGCGAGTGGGACTTGGCTGACCCCTTTCAGGTACAGCTGCCGAACGAGGCCATCGACGTGATGGCCGACAACACCGACCCTTGGGTCGCGGACCTGCGCTGGTACGGAATGGTCGAGAACGACGTGACAATGAAGATGCAGAAGCAGGGGTTCGACCCCATCTCGCTCAGCGGGATCGCGGGCTTTGGGCGCGCCTACGGGAAGATGAGCAAAGCGCAGGACGCCAACTCCCCCTGGCACATATCCAAGGCCGCTACCATCGCTCACGAGCTCGCGCACAAGTTCATGGCGCACGTCAACTGCAAAGGTACTGAGGAGGCTGGTGGCGGCATCGATACAAAATACCCGTTCCCGACGCCGAACTGCAGCATCGCAGAGGTGGCCGAGAGTAGCTTCATGGGCTTCGACGTTTACTACCAGAACTGGCCGTATCTCACTGTCCCTACGGTGATCAGTAACGACCCAGGCGCCGCCGATCCGAACCAGGCCTGGCCACTGATGGGCTACAACAGTCCGAAATGGACCGATCCCTACGTATATTGCAAGATGCTCGTCGGCTACGGCGTCCCATGCGCTGTCAAGCTAACACCACAGATTGGATTACCCCGTGCTCTCGAATACGTAACAGAGGCGCAGCCGGGACGCTCGATTTACGCCTTGCGCGAAGCGCGCGCTGGCGTGGCCGCGTCTCCGACCCCAGCTGACAAACTTGGCAATTTTGAGATACAGGTGTTGCTATCAGAGTTGCAAGGTGGCGCCCCTGTCGCGCGCTTCATTAATGTCGGACACACCCTGGATCCTCGCCCACATGTATTATCGGATGCGGAAGCCCGCCGCGCCCAGATCGAAGCCGAGGGGCTGACCTCCCCCGTCGCGCTTAGTCTGGAGGACGCCGACCACGCTGTACTTTTCTCGCAGCCTCTGCTGGACATGAACGCGACCCCACACGAGCTCGAAGGCGAGCCCAACGTCAAGACGTTCTCTGAGCTCGTACCTCTCCCCGCTGGCACCGCGTTCATACGGGTGAAACGGGGAGACGGCATTCTTGCGGAGCGCGCCGTCAGCGCCAACGCTCCGGTTGTCACGCTCCTCTCGCCCGCACCGAGGGACGAAATCAGCGTCCCACTAGACATCCGCTGGGAAGCCTCGGACATCGACGGCGACATCCTCACCTTCATGGTCCAGTACAGCGCGGACGGTGGGGATACCTGGCGCATGATCGCCAACGGCGTGCACGGGAACTCGCTGCGCCTGCACTCACTGGCCTACCTGCCCGGCAGCGAGAACGCCCTCTTTCGCGTCGTTGCAAACGACGGCGCCAACACGGGGGCAGACGATTCCGATGGTTCCGTTAAAATGCCGAACACCGCCCCGACCGCAGCCATCTACTCTCCGGGCGATGGCGCTACGTTCGCGCGGAACGCCCTTGTCATTCTAGCGGCAAGTGTAACTGACTGGGAGGATGGTCCCCTCTCCGAGGCATCGCTGCGCTGGGAGTCCGACCTCGATGGCCGTCTAGGCCAAGGCCTCGAGTTGCAGACGAGAGGTCTCTCCCCCGGCAGACATCGCATCAGGCTTGTTGCCGCCGACAGCGCCGGCGCAGCCGGGGAGGCTGAGATCGAGGTCGTGATCGAAGGCGGCGCGCCTCGCGATCTACCGTCTGACGAGGAGATGGAGCGCTTGCAGGAGATACTCCAGGATGAGCGTGGCGGGGTCCCGGCCGCACTCGTGGTAGCGATAGCGCTGATAATCGGGATCGCGCTCGCGGGGTGCGGAGTCGCGGTCGCCGTAGTGCGGCGTTCGCGATAGGGGGCTCCCTACTTCTCGCCCCCGTGCTCTCGCGCCAGCTCGTCCAGCTCGCCGCGGTGCCGTCCGTCGTCCGGCTCCGCGTGGATGACAACCACGCTGCCCGGAAGTCGCGCCTCGATCTCGTGCTCGATGCTATCGCTGACGTGGTGGGTCTCCGCCACGGTCCGATCTGGATCAAAGAGAAGGTGCATGTCTACGTGTCGCGTCGCCCCGGACTTGCGGGTACGCAGGCGGTGGAAGCCCCGCACCTCACCCCGGTGGGCGACGAGCACCTCGTAGATAACAGCAGTCTCATCAGCCGGCAGAGACTCGTCCAGGATGTCCGCAAGAGCGGTGCGGACGAGACCGAGCGCCGTCCAGCCCATGTACGCTGCCAGGCCCAGAGCCACTATTGGGTCGAAAACCTCTTCACCGGTGGCGCCGACAAGCGAGAGACCGAGAATGATCGTGACCGCCTGCACCACGTTTGTCTGCAGGTGCGTCGATTCGGCCTCCAGCGCCATCGAGCGCGACCGGCGCGCCTCGCGGCGCATAAAGAACACCAGCACAAGGTTCGCGCTTGCGGACACGAACTCGGCGGCGAGACCAACTCCAACGTCGATGTCCGGCTGCTCGCCGAACAGGCGCCGTAGCGCTTGGAACACCACGAACCCGCCGCCCAGACCGACGATCGTCGCCGCCACGCCGGCGGATACCGCCTCTGCCTTACCGTGACCGTACGGATGCGCCTTATCTGCCGGCTGCAACGCATAGCGCACGCTGATCAGCGCTGCGCTCGCCGCGGTAAGGTCCGTCCCGCTATCGACCGCGTCCGAGATAACCGCGATGCTGTTGCTGATCAGCCCCAGCACCAGCTTGAATCCTAGCAGACAAGCGGTGACCAGGAGTGAGATCGCGGCGATGCGAACCGGCGAGTGGTCCATCTCTTCTGCTGGAACGACTGCGGGCGGTGACGGTTAGCGCAGCTTGCGCCCCATGACCTCCCGAGCCGCCCTCGCAATGGCCTCCGGAGTGAGCTCGAAGTGGTCCAGCACCTCTTCCCACGTCCCGCTGGTGCCGTAGCGGTCCCGCATGCCTACAAACGCCTGGGGCGCCGGGTAGCGCTCTGCTAGCGTCTCCGCCACAACGCCGCCCAGACCTCCGTGCACGAAGTGGTCTTCGGCTGTCACGATCGCGCCGGTCTCACGCGCCGCCGCGACGATAGCGTCCGTGTCGGCCGGCCGCAGCGAGGACGCGTTCAGCACGCGCGCCTCGACGCCGCCCGCCGAGAGCGACTCCGCCGCGGCGAGCGCGCTCGCCACCAGCGAGCCGCAGGCGACCAGCGTGACGTCCGTGCCCGGCCGCAGCATGTCCCAGCGGCCGAGCTTGAATCTGTATGAGGAGCCATAGAGAATAGCTGTCTTCGGTCGCATCGTACGGATGTAGAACGGCCCGGGCGTGCGCGCGGCGGTTTCGATCGCCTGCTCCGCTTCCACGTAGTCCGCCGGGAAAAGGACGCGGAACGGGGGCATCGAGAGCATCAGCGCCAGGTCCTCCAGCGACTGCGCCGACGCCCCATCCTCGCCCGTGACCAGCCCACCGTGGCTGGCGACCAGCTTCACGCCCAGGTTCGGCTGCGCCGCGGCCATCCGCAGCTGATCGAAGCAGTGTCCCGGCGCGAACACCGCGAACGTACTGCAGAAGGCGACCTTCCCGCACGCCGCGAGGCCGGCGGTTACCCCGATCATGTTCGTCTCCGCCACGCCGACCGCGAAGAATCGCTCAGGGAACTCCCGCCCGAACTTCACCGCCGAGGTCGAAACGCCGAGGTCCGCATCGACGCAGACGATATCCAGCCCCTCGCGGCAGAGGCGGGCCAGCGTTGGCCCGAGCGCCGCGCGTGTCGCCTCCGCCTTCGCCGCCTGCACCACTAGTCCGCCAGCTCCTTCAGCGCCTGCTCAAGCTGCTCCGGCGACGGCGCCTTCCCGTGGAAATCCGCGTTGTTCTCCATGAAGCTGACGCCCTTCCCCTTCGTGGTCTCGCAGATGATCGTGGTGGGCTGTTCCTTTGACGAGCGCACGTCCTCAAGCGCTTCAATGAGGGCCTGCAAGTCGTGGCCGTCCACGGACTTCACCTTCCAGCCGAAGGCGCGCCACTTCTCGTCGAACGGCTCCATGTTCATGATGTTCGCGGTGTGCATGTCCTCCAGCACCCAGCCGCCGGGCCGCTGCGGGCGGTCGCCGTTCGGTACGCTGAAGCGCGCGTAGTCGGAGTAGCCGTCGTTCTGGATGTGGTTGCGGTCGACGATCGCCGTCAGGTTTCGCGTTTTGTGGTGGCCCGCCGCCATCGCGGCCTCCCACGTCTGTCCCTCCTGACAATCGCCGTCGCTCAACAGGCAGTAGACGTGCGAATCGCGCCCATCGAGCCGCGAAGCCAGGGCGCAGCCGAGCGCGAACGAAAGGCCCATCCCTAGCGCCCCCGCGGACATTTCGACGCCGGGCGGCTTCTGCATCACCGTGTGGCCCTGCAGTGACCCGCCGAGCTTGCGGAACGTTCTCAGCTCTTCCAGCGGAAAGTAACCGGCCTCCGCCAGCACGCCGTACACCAGTGGCGTCGCGTGGCCCTTGCTGACGATCAGGCGATCCCTGTCCGGCCAGAGCGGCTTCGCAGGGTCGTGCCGCAGTACGCGGAAGTACAGCGCCAGCATGATCTCGACGCCGGAGAGCGAACCGCCCGGGTGGCCGGAGTTCGCCGACGCGACCATTTGGACGATGTGCCGCCGCACCCGTCGGGCGATGGCGGCAAGCTCTTCGTTGCTGCGGCCTGGGGCCTGGGTCATGGTGCCTTTCCTGCGGGGCGTGCCTTACGCGCGTAGTTACGATGATCCGGCCTAATTATAGAAATCCGCCGCTAAGCCACGCAACGCGGTGCTAGAATCGCCCCGTGATCATCGACTTCCACACTCACATCTTCCCGCCGGAAGTGCGCGAACAGCGGGAGGAGTTCCTGGCCCGCGATCCGACCTTCGCCGAGATGTACGCCAGCCCCAAGGCGAAGATCGCAACCGCGGAAGACCTGCTGGGCAGCATGGATGAGGCCGGTGTAGACGTCAGCGTGGCCCTCGGGTTCGCGTGGAGGGACCGCGAGCTGTGCGTGCGGCACAACGACTATCTGCTGGAAGCGGCGGCGAATAGCGGCGGGCGCATCATCCCCTTCTGTACCGTGAACATGTCGGCGGGCGATGAGGCGACGGTGGAGGCAGAACGTTGCGCCCGCGCCGGCGCGAAGGGCCTGGGCGAGCTGCGGCCGGACAGCCAGGGTTGGGACCTCAGCGGCGACGCGGGCGCGCGGCTGGCGGCACTGGCGGCTGAACACGCGCTTATCCTGCTCTTCCACGTCACCGAGGCCGGAGGGCACGAGTATCCGGGCAAGGACGGCTTGAGGCTGGGCGCGTTCTACCGCTTCGTCGTCGAGCACCCGGACATCACAGTCGTCGGCGCACACCTGGCGGGCGGCTTGCCGTTCGCCATGCCGAACGGCCGCGCACCCCCAGCCGGCGTCTACGCCGATACGGCGGCCGGACGCTACCTCTACCCCGAAACGGCCTACGCCGATCTCATAGCCCGCTGGGGCGCTTCCCGCCTCCTCCTGGCCAGCGACTACCCGCTCGTCTCGCAGGCCGCCCAGATCAACGAGATGCGGGCGGCCGTTCCTGATCCGAGCGACCTGGCGCGCGTCCTCGGTGGCAGCGCTGCGCGCCTGCTGGGGCTGGGTGAGCGTTGACGACGCGCGACGAAGAACTGCGCCTGTTCGTCGCGATCGAACTGCCGAACAACGTACGCGACGCCCTCGGCCGGCTCCAGACGGAGCTGCGGCGGTGCGGGCTGGAGCGCCTGCGGTGGGTACGGCCGGAGGGGATCCATCTGACGCTGAAGTTCCTGGGCGAGACGCCTTCGGACAGGGTACCCGCGATCAAAGAGGCTCTCGCGGGAGCGGCGGAGGGGATGCGCGTGCACTCGCTCTCTCTGGGACGTGCCGGGACGTTCGGTGGCAACCGCAACCCGCGCGTTCTCTGGGTAGACCTGACAGGTGATTCGCAGACGCTCGATTCTCTCCAAAGCCGCGTGGATGAGGCGCTCGCCAGGATCGGCTTTCCGCGTGAAGGGCGGGCTTTTGCGCCCCACCTTACGCTCGCGCGGGTAAGACCGGAGGCAACGCGAGAAGACGCCGGGCCGCTCCAGACCGCGCTCGCTTCGCTCAGTGTCCCCGCGACCGAGTTTCAAGCTCGCGAGGTCTCCCTGATGCACAGCACGCTGGGCCCTGGCGGTGCGGTGTACGAGCGACTCGCTGCGTTTCCGCTGGTAGAATAGACGCGATACCTGATGGCGAACGAGGCGACGCTGACCGGCGAAGCGCAGCCCACAGAGGGCGCAAAGCCTGCTGCCCTCTTCGCCGCACTGCGCCGCAACGTCACTCCCAAGGTCGGCGCCGCCCTGACGATCTGGCGCATCGAGGCACGACTAGCCACCCCCCTGGCGCTACTCATGATCGCCACCCTAGGCAGGTGGCCCGGCGCCTTCGCGATGGGCGGCATCATGGCGGCCTTCTCGGTCGTTTTCCTGTTCCTCCTCGACGGCGAAAGAGCGATGGACAGTCTCCGCGACTGGTTGGGCCGGCGGCGCTGGTTCCGCCGCTACGCGCTGCCGATAGCTGAGAGCAGAGGACGTGAGGGCGCAATCAAGAAAGGGCTTGCTATTCCAGCCGTCGTCTGGTTCATGGGCCCGTTCTTCCGCGCGGTGACGTTCCACCTGTTCCACATGCCGCGCGTACCGGCGTATGTGATCTCCGCGGGCGGTAGCATACCCCACTCGCTGTTCTGGACCGGTCTCGTCCTGGGCAGCTTCTACGAGATCGTTATCAGGCCGCTGTTCGAGAGCATCTTCTGAACTGTATGGCCTGTCAGCCTTCGTAGCCGTTCGGATGCGCTCGGTGCCAGCGCCACGCGGTGTCGATAATCTCCTCCAGGTCCGTGTAGCGGACATTCCAACCCAGCTCAGCCCTGGCGCGCTCGCATGAGGCGTACAGTTCGGCGGGGTCGCCACCGCGCCGTGGTTCCTCGCTGACAGCGATCGCCTCACCGGTAACGTGACGCGCGGCGTCGATCACCTCGCGGTTGCTGAACCCCCGTCCGTTCGCCAGGTTATACGCGCCGCTGCCCGTCGCCGTCTTCTCCAGCGCCAACAGGTGCGCCGTCGCCAGGTCGGACACATGGACGTAGTCGCGCACACAGGTGCCGTCCGGAGTCGGGTAGTCAGTGCCGAAGAGCGAAACGGCCTGCCGCTGTCCGAGAGCAACGGCCAGGACGTTAGGGATCAGGTGCGTCTCCGGCCGGTGGTCCTCGCCGCGCCGCTCTGTCGCTCCACAGGCGTTAAAGTAACGCAGCGAAGCGTGGTGGATGCCGAATCGCTTCTCGTACCAGACCAACAGCCGCTCGACGGCCGCCTTGGACTCGCCGTAGGGGTTAATCGGCCGCATCGGCGCGTCCTCCGTGATCGGCACTCGCTCGGGATCGCCGTACACGGCTGCGCTGGAGCTGAACACGAAGCGGCTGACGCCATACGTGACCATCGCATTGAGCAAGGCTATCGCGCCGCCGATATTGTTCGCGAAGTAGCGGCCCGGCTGCTGCACGGACTCACCCGCCTGGATATACCCGCCGAAATTGATGACGGCCTGGAAGTTGTTGGAGGTGAACAGCCGTCCCAGCGCCTCCTCATCTCGCACGTCCGCCTGGACGAGCGCGGCGTCCGTGTTCAGCGAGCCGCGATGGCCCGAGACGAGGGTGTCGATGACTGTGACCTCGTGGCCAGCCGCGACGAGTTCGTCGACGGTGACGGAGCCGACGTAGCCAGCGCCGCCGACTACGAGAACGTGCATGGGAACCCTATTTTGGAAGGAGCGCTCCAGCCTCGAAGCGCTTGAACACGAGGCACGCGTTCTGGCCGCCGAAGCCGAAGCTGTTCTTGAGGACGACGTTCACGTCGCTCCGCCGCGCCTCGTTGGGGGTGTAGTCAAGGTCACAGTCCGGATCGAGCGTGTCATAGTTGATCGTCGGCGGGATCACGCCCGTCTGGATAGCCTGCACCGCGGCGATACTTTCGATCGCCCCGGCCGCGCCGAAGGAGTGGCCGATCATGGACTTGGTGGCGCTGATGGGCACCCGGTACGCATCCTCTCCGAAGACGCGCTTGATTGCCAGCGTCTCGGACTTGTCGTTGAGCTGCGTCGACGTGCCGTGGGCGTTGATGTAGTCGATGTCGGCTGGCGACACGTGGGCGTCATCCAGCGCGGACTGCATCGCGCGCATCGCCCCGTCACCGTCTTCAGAGGGAGCGACCACGTGAAAGGCGTCGTTGCTCGCGCCGTAGCCGGCCAACTCTGCGAGGATAGGGGCTTTTCGCGCACGCGCATGCTCAAGGTTCTCCAGAATAAAGACGCCGGAGCCCTCCGCGGCGACGAACCCGTCGCGGTCTGCGTCGAAGGGACGGCTGGCACGCTGCGGCTCGTCGTTGCGCGAAGAGAGGGCGCGGATAACCGCGAAGCCGCAAAGTCCCAGCTCGCAGAGCGACGCCTCAGACCCGCCGGTGATCATCACGTCGCAGCGCCCGGCGCGCAGCACATCCATTGCGTCGCCGATCGCTTGAGTGCCGGCCGCGCAGGCGGTGATCACGGTGTTGTTGTAACCCTTCGCGCCGTAGACGAGGCTAATGTGCGCCGCCGCCATGTTCGGCAGCATCTTCGGGAAGAAGAAGGGGTCGATCCGCATGCCGCCCTTCTCATCGATCGTGCGCACGGCCTCCTGAGTGTCAGTGAGGCCGCCGATTCCATTGCCGATAAGCACCCCCACGCGGTTGCGGTCTGTCTGGTCGAGGTCGAGGTCGGCGTGCTGCAGGGCCTGCCGCGTGGCGGCGATCGCGAACTGGCTGAAGCGAGACATGCGCCGCGCGTCGCGGCGTTCCATGTACTCCTCGGGGTCGAACCCCTTCACCTCGCCTGCGATGTGCACCGGGTAGTTGGAGTGGTCGAAGCTGGTGAGGATGCCGATGCCTGACTTGCCGGCCAGGGCGCTTTCCCAGAACTCCGGCACAGAGTTGCCGATGGGGGTGATGGCGCCCATTCCGGTCACAACCACACGGGTACCGTTGCGGCCGTTTCGGCCCATATCTGCCTCCTGTCTCAACCGTTTCGCTTTTCGGCAACCCCCAGCATGCGCACCCTCGCCTCCGCCGCCGTGAAGAGCGAACCTACGACACATATTACCCCGGCCGGGCCGCCAGCCGCCATTGCTCGATCGATGGCCCCGCCAACGCTATCCTCAACCTCCACCTCGATTCCCAACGCCCCGAACGCCTCCTCGATTCGTTGCGCCGGCATCGCTCTCGGGTGCTTCGCCTGAGCGGCGATGACCCACCTCGCCAGCGGCGCGAGCTCCTCCGCGATCGCCTTAATGTCTTTATCCGCGGAGCAGCCGACGATGAACGTCGCACCGTCGCTGCTGAAGTACTCAACCAGCGTTTCGCGCACGCAGCGCGCTGAATCGCGGTTGTGCGCGCCGTCGGCGATCACGAGCGGCCGTTCGCGCAGCACCTCCATGCGACCGGGCCACTGGACGGCGGCGAGGCCGTGAGCAACTCCGGCCTCGGAAGCGCCGAGCTCGGGATGCAGGTTGTAGAGCGCGTTGACTGTCGCGAATGCCGTGGCCGCGTTCCCCAGCTGGTGCCTGCCGAGCAGCGGCAGCTTCGTCTCAAGCACCCCGTGTGGCCCGTCGATGCGTATCTCCTGTCCGCTCAGGTCGTGGGAAAGCTTCTGCCACTGGTACAGTGCCGCAACGTCGACGATCTCCGCTCCAGCCAACTCCGCAACCTCGCGGATGACCCGTTCGGCGTCGCCGTGTGACTGCGGCGCCATGACGACGGCGCATCCCGGAGTGATGATCGCCGCTTTCTCCCGCGCTATCGCTTCAATCGTGTTGCCCAGGATCGCCGTGTGTTCCAGAGAGATCGGCGTAATGACCGCGATCTCCTTCGTCTCAAAGACGTTGGTGCTGTCGACGCGGCCGCCCAGGCCAACCTCCAGCACTT
This sequence comes from uncultured Dehalococcoidia bacterium, assembly GCA_964558415.1. Taxonomy (GTDB): domain Bacteria; phylum Chloroflexota; class Dehalococcoidia; order SM23-28-2; family RBG-16-64-32; genus CAZLDI01. The sequence goes on along the minus strand of CAZLDI010000001.1, from coordinate 42,190 downwards.
GCGCTTGCAAGCCCTGAAACGCGTGGAAGCCCAGCGCAGTGAGCAGGTCAAAAGTGACAAGTTGGCGGTCGCCGGGGCCTTTCCTCTCCTCGTCGACCGCGGGCCGTAGTTGCGCTGAAACAAGATCGGCGAAGTCCTCCTCGGAGATGTCTCGCTCACAGCGCCGGATTCGCTCGCAATACGAATGCAGGTGCGGGCTACTAAAGAGACCAGCCCTCACGTGCGCAGAGGACAAGACCGAACTGATCATCGCCGCCACGCTCCCCTTCCCCTTGCTCCCCGCCACGTGCACCGTCACACGCCCAAGGTGCGGGTCGCCGAGCCGGTGCAGTAGCGAGAGCATCGGCGCCACGTCCGGGCGGTCCTGAAAGCGGCCGCTCCGCTCAAAGTCCGCGAAGGAGAGGAGATACTCGATCGCTTCGGGGTAGTTCACGTGTCTATTGTAGGTGCGAAGGTTCGCGGACGTGATGGCTGCCGGCAGGCTCCGAAACGGCGATGGAGAACGCGCCGCGCCGCGGAGCCGCTAGTTCACCGCCACCTTGTGGAAGTCCGGGTCGCGCTTCTCCAGAAACGCCCGAACGGCCTCCTTGAAGTGCGGTCGCGCCATCGTGGCGTTGAACTCCACGACCTCGCGCTTCATCACCTCCATCAGGTCCGGTTCGGTTAGGTTGGCCCACACTGCCCGCTTTATTCCCGCCAGCGACTCCGCCGGGTTGAACGCGATCTCGCCCGCCGTCTCGATCGCTGCGTCCAGCAGTTGATCGTGCGCAACCACGCGATTGACCAGACCAATCCGCCCCGCTTCTTGCGCGTCGATGATCCGTCCGCTCTCCATCAGCTCCAGGGCGTGCGTGAGGCCCACGATGTTCACGAGGATCCGGGTGCTCGCCAGCTCCGGAAAGACCCCCACGCGGACGAAACGCATCGACATCCGGGCCTTGTCGGAGGCGATGCGCACATCGCAGGGCAGTGTAATCGTCAACCCCGCCCCGATCGCGAAACCGTTGATCGCGACGATGATCGGCTTGCTCCGCTGCACAAAACTCACCCAGTTCTCCTGCTCGCCGCGCAGACTCATGTTTTCTCCGCGCTCCTCCGCCCGATCGATGCCGCGATCCCAGCCGCTGATATCGGCGCCCGCGCAGAACGCGCGTCCGCTGCCGGTCAGCACTATCGCCCCCGTGCCGGGATCGCCGTTTGCCGCCTCGATCGCCTCGCGCATCTCCGTCTCCAGCGGCTCACCCAGGGCATTCAGGCGCTCCGGGTTATTGCGCGTGATGATGGCCACCCGGCCGCGCTGTTCGACAAGTATCTGCTGATAAGTCATATCGAACCTCCTCCTTGTGGCACCGTCTACTCTCCCGTCTGGCGGCTGGATTATAGCACCGAACCCGCTCCCGCTCCCCTATAATGACCGCGTGAGCGAACCCGCTGGCGCGCAGACGTTGAAGAGTCTGACAGATGATGCCCGCGCGCGCGTTGACACCCTGCTCGCGAAGGGCTGGTCGCTTCCCGCAGAGCACGCATTGGCGCGTCTCGACAACCGCCCGCTTGGCGAGTACCGCCTGATCGTATTGCTCGGTCCGAAGAACAACGTGGGGTCGCGTTATTTCCAGCTGTTGCTGCTGGGAGCCGGCGGCGGGTTGGCAGAACCCGCGCTTGCCCTCGGTCTGCACAACTCCGGTCAGTACCCCGGATACAACTGGCTGGAGCTCGTGCGTTACGACTCTGCCCTTTCGTTCACAGGAGCGGTTCTGGACCTGACGCGCGACGAACTGGACCTGCCGCTCTTCCAGATGCTGTCAGAGATGGTGCCTGAAGGCGGCCACATCATGGTGGAGTACGATTCCCCAGGCCAGAAGGAGACCGAGCGAGTGCTCACCGCGGACTGTCCGGACGCTACCTCGCCGCTTGGCTACCTGATGTTTCGGGCGGGCTGCCGGTCCTATCGCAACTGGTACATTTCGGAGGGCGGGCGCGAAGGGCCCCGCAAGCTGCAGGGCTTCAAGCCGCTGAACGCTGAGATCGCCGCAGACAAGGAAGAACGCCTGCGCGCAGAACTCCGCCACTTCCTCGCGCGACCGGAGAGTGGTGGGGAGTGGTTGGCGCCGGCGCGACTCAGGGCTCGCTATGTGCTGGAGGCCCTCGCACAGGTAGACTGCTCCGGGTGACTACCACGGTTCATACGGCGAGCTTGACCGCGCGGCCCCGCCGGATTTACTCTCTTGCGTGGCAATGCGAACGCCTTATGGCAGCCCCGCCCGCCGCTTGCGACTGAGTGGCCCGAATCACGAGCCCACTCTCACCGGATAACACTGGAGGTGATGTCTGCATGGTTACCCTGAGCTGTATCAAAGCCGATATCGGCGGCTTCGTTGGTCACTCCTCGTCCCACCCGGACATTCTGGCGCTGGGGCGCGATGAGCTTGAGCAGGCGAAGCGCCGCGGCCTGCTTATCGACTACCACGTCAGCAACTGCGGCGACGACATGTTCCTGATCATGTCGCACGACCATGGCGAAAACAACGAGTCCGTCCACAAGCTGGCCTGGGACACGTTCGTCAAGGGCACCGAGCTTGCCAAGAAGCTGAAGTTGTATGGTGCTGGCCAGGACCTCCTGACGGACGCCTTCTCCGGTAACATCAAGGGCGCTGGCCCGGGTTCGGCGGAGATGGAGATCGAGGAGCGCCCATCCGAGCCGGTTATCGTCTTCATGGCCGACAAGACGTCTGCCGGCGCGTTCAACCTGCCGCTCTACAAGATGTTCGCCGACCCGTTCAACACACCCGGCCTTGTGATCGGCGAGCCGTTACACCGGGGCTTCTCCTTCGAAGTCCAGGACGTCAAGGAGCACGTCCAGATCACCCTCAACGCTCCTGACGAGATCTACGACCTGCTTGTGTTCATCGGCTCGCCTCAGCGCTACGCCATCAAGCGCGTGTTCAACCGGCTCACCGGCGAGATAGCGGCCGTCTCCAGTACGGACAAGCTTTCTCTGATCGCCGGTCGCTACGTGGGCAAGGACGATCCCACGATGATCGTGCGCTGTCAGGGCAACTTCCCGGCCGTCGGCGAGGTCATTGAACCCTTTACCACAGCCTGGACCGTGGAGGGATGGATGCGCGGCTCGCATCACGGCCCGCTCATGCCCGTCGCGTTGAGGGACGCCCACCCGAGCCGCTTCGACGGGCCGCCGCGGCTCGTTGCCCTGGGCTTCCAGATCGCCAACGGGATGTTCGTCGGCCCTCAGGACATGTTCGACGACCCGGGCTATAACGGCGCGCGCGACGAGGCCAACCGCATCGCGGACTACCTGCGCAAGCACGGCCCCTTCGAACCGCACCGCCTGCCGCTTGAGGAGATGGAGTACACCACGATGCCCGCCGTCGCCGCCAAGCTGGCGGACCGCTGGCAGCAGATCCGCGAGTCCTCCTCCGCCAAAGTCCTCGCGGCTGCCACCAGCGAGGTGGAGTAGTCGCTCGCTCCTGCGTGCTCCCGCCGACCATAGCGACATGAACCGTAGGTTGGGGTCGTCAGACCCCAACCTCGCTGCTTCGTTGGAGACCTGACCCATAGCGAAGGGTCGTCGTAGCGGCGCGCCGAAGCCGCCCGTGGCCCCAGGGAACCTTTTCCGTACCCTATCCGTCATGGTGATAGTCAACCCATGATTCAGAGGAGGGAGCACCAGTGAAGAAGGACCTGCTGGCACTCAGCGCGCTCATCGTCGCCGTCATCGTCACCGTCGGCGTCGCCGTCGCCGCGACCGACTCGGACGACGCCACGAACAGCCTCACGAGAGACGTTTCAGGCGAAGACGAGCGCGTCGCCAACCCAGGCAATGGCGCGCTTGGCGTCTGCATTGGGGGGGTGGTGGACTGCGTCGATACGGTCGTCGATCCCTCCAACGACGTCTGTATTCAGATCTTCCCGGTTCCCCCCGAGTGCGGCGGCGATGGCGGGTGGGTCAGCCCTGACGAACCCGTCAGCAACGACCCCCCAACCTCCATTGACGACATCGATCCGAACGAATGCAACCTCGTCCACAATATCGACGCCTGCGAACAGCAAGCGACGCTGGTTGCCCTCGAAGACCTGTCGGCGCGCCTGGGCGTCGAAGTGGAGAGCATCGCAGTTATCAGTGCGGAGTTCGTGCAGTGGCCGGACGCCTGCATCGGCGCGGCCCAACCCGACGAGGCCTGCGCTGAAATAATCACTCCCGGCTTCAAGATTGCACTGGAATCCGGCGGACAGAGTTTCGTGTATCACACCGACACAGGAACGCGAGCGGCGCTGGTGGACTAGCCACCCGGATATTCCGGCCATAGGACCGTGGCACACTGCGCCCGACCGTTCAATCGCTTGTTCGCGGGATTGCCTGTTTGATACCTTCTCTGTGTGCCCCAACTCCTGCTCGCCACGAACAACGAAGGCAAAGTTGCGGAGTACCGCGTTCTGCTGGCGAGCTGCGGCTGGAATATCGTGACGCCTCGCGACCTTCGCATCCAACTCCCCGACGACGAAATTGGTGAAACCTACGCGGCGAATGCTAAGATAAAGGCCCTGCGTGGGGCTGAGATGAGCGGTTTGGTGACACTGGCGGACGACTCCGGGATCGAGATCGCTGCGATGAACGGCGAGCCGGGCGTCCACTCCGCGCGCTTCCTGGGGCCGGAAGCGACCTACAGAAAGCGCTTTGCGGAGATACAGCGGCGTTTGAAGGGCCTTGACCGCGAGCAGCGCCGGGCGCGCTTCCGCTGCGTGATCGCGATAGCGGACCCGCCGACGGGCAGGGTGCAGACCGCGGAGGGCGAGGTCTTCGGCCTGATCTCGGAGACGGCGCAGGGAGAAAGAGGGTTCGGTTACGATCCGATCTTCTGGCTGCCCCAGCAGAACGCGACGATGGCGGAGCTGCCGGAGCACCAGAAGAACATCGTCAGCCACCGCGCGCGGGCGGTAGCCCCGGCGCGGCAGATACTCAAAGAGCTACTCTATGAGCAGACCAGATATGCGAACGCAAAGTAACGACTCCGTACCGCTCATCCTGAGCCCGTCGAAGGTTGAGCGGGGCACAAATGCACCTCCCATCGACACCCTCGGGCGGCCGTTGCACGACCTCCGTATCTCGGTGACGGACCGCTGCAACTTCCGCTGCACCTACTGCATGCCCAAAGAGGTCTTCGGTCGCGACTACCAGTTCCTGGCTCGCGACGAGATCCTCTCGTTCGAGGAGATCACGCGCCTTGCCAGCGTCTTCGTGGGTCTGGGCGTCGAGAAAGTGCGTTTGACCGGCGGCGAGCCCACCCTGCGCCGCGATCTGCCCCGGCTCGTCGCGATGCTGCGGCAGATCGAGGGGCTGAAGGACCTGACGCTGACAACCAACGGCTCGCGGCTCGCCGAAATGGCCCGTGAGCTCAAGGATGCCGGTCTTGATCGTGTGACTGTGAGCCTGGACTCGCTCGACGACGCCGTTTTCCGGGCGATGAACGATGTCGGCTTTCCTGTCTCCCGGGTGCTGGACGGGATCGAATCGGCCTCAGCAGTCGGCCTGACGCCGGTCAAGGTGAACATGGTGGTAAAGCGCGGCGTCAACGAGCACACCGTCGCTGGCTTCGCGCGCCATTTCCGCGGTAGCGGCTGCATAGTGCGCTTCATCGAGTACATGGACGTCGGCAGTAGCAACGGCTGGCGTCTGGACGACGTTGTGCCCGCCTCAGAGATCGTCGCCATGATCGACCGTGAGTTTCCGCTGCAGCCGCTCGACCCTCAGTACCGGGGTGAGGTCGCCAACCGCTACCGCTATGCTGACGGCAGCGGTGAGATCGGCGTGATCGCCTCCGTCACGCAGCCGTTCTGCGGCGATTGCACCCGCGCGCGCCTGTCCGCGGACGGCAAGCTGTACACTTGCCTCTTCGCCGCAATCGGCCATGACCTGCGAAAACCGCTGCGTTCAGGCAGTTCGGACGACGAGATCGCCGCGCTTCTCGGCAGGGTGTGGTCCCGACGCAAGGACCGGTACTCAGAGCTTCGCTCGTCGCAGACACCCGCCCTCAAGCGCAAGGTCGAGATGTCGTACATCGGGGGGTAGCATCATCAGAAATCTAGCTCTCCGTCTATCCGCCGTGGTCTCAGTGCTTGGCGTTTTGACGCTGGGATGTAGTGGCGATCCGGCGGACTCCGTCGGTGACCAAGCCGCGAATACCGGTGACGCATTTAGTAGGTCCTACGAAGAGGAGGGGTCCGATTCGCCAGAGGGTGCCGCTAGGCTGCTTTTGAACGGGATTGCAGAGAACGACCAAGACAAGGTTCTTGACGCAACCGACCCCGATTACAGAGGCGAATTCTCGGCGGCGGCGAATCTGGGAATCCTTGCCCAGGGACTCTTCTCTATCTTCACAGGGGCCAAGATCGATCAGCCCGAAATATCGTTTCGAGACTTGTCGTTCGACACAGAGTACGAGGAAGATTCAGACTTTGCTACGGTATCTGTGTTTGGACGAGTCCGAGCGTTAGGTCGGGAGGACATACTTTCAGGGCATCCGACCCCGACGGTAAAGAAGTTCGGACGCTGGTTCGTGACGAGTAAGGATCACCCTTACTTCGTCGCGCTCGCCGCGGAACGGGTGGCGCGGGACCGAACCCCCACCCCGCTAACGCCGAAACCTGAGACGCCTACACCGGCGGCGCCGGCCAGCCCGCCTGCACTGGCGGGAGACGTGGTGACGACTGCCAGCGGACTGCAGTATATAGACGTGCAGATCGGGACGGGCGCGTCCCCATCCCGCGGGCAGACAGTGAGAGTGCACTACACCGGCTGGCTCGAGGACGGCGGCACGAAGTTTGACAGCTCGCTCGACGGGGGCGAGCCGGCTGAGTTCCTTCTCGATGAGGTGATCCAGGGCTGGATTGAGGGACTCTCGACGATGAAAGTAGGTGGCACGCGGAGGTTGATCATCCCGGGAAATCTCGCCTACGGCGCCGGAGGTCGACCCGGGACTATCCCACCAAACGCCACACTGATCTATGACGTCGAGCTGCTGGAGGTGCGCTAGTTCACGTGAGAAGGCGATCGCCTGATACCCTGACCCACCTCGATTCCTCCGGCCGCCCCCGCATGGTGGATGTCTCGACCAAGCCCGACACCGCCCGCGAGGCGACTGCGAAGGGCAGCGTCTACATGAACCCGCAGACGGTTGCGCTGGTTGCCTCCGGCGGCGGCGCGAAGGGTGACGCGCTCACCACAGCTCAGCTTGCCGGAGTGATGGCAGCTAAGCGCACGCACGAGCTCATCCCGCTCTGCCACCCGCTGCCCCTGACCGGCATCGACGTCGCACTCGCGCCGGATGAGGCACGCGGCGCCATCGACATCACCGCGACCGTCCGCACGACTGCGAAGACCGGTGTCGAGATGGAAGCTCTGACGGCGGTGGCTGTTGCGGCGCTGACAGTCTACGACATGGCCAAGGCGTCTCAGAAGGACATGCGCATCGGCGATATCAGGCTGGTGCGCAAGACCGGCGGGGCAAGCGGAGACGTGATTCTGGAATAGCGATTGTCTGGCGATAGAAGAGGGGCTCCTCGGCTCGTTTGACCCCTGTGGGCGCTCAATCCTATAATTAGCGCGGCCCCACATGGAGGGGCCGGTCCACTGCGCGGCTTGCCGCCAGGCGGATAGTCCTAATCTCGTGGAGGCCCCCTCTTGCCCAAGCGAACGTACCAGCCGAAGAAGCGGCGCCGTAAGCGGCGGCATGGCTTCATGGCGCGCAGCAGCACCAAAGACGGCAGGAGGGTTCTCAAGCGCAGGATGCTCAAGGGCAGGTGGCGGCTCACCGTTTGAGTGGCCCCCATCAACCACTTGGGGCGCCGCAACGTCGATGCGTAGAGAGCTCCGGCTGCGCCGCCGAATTGACTTCGATGCCGTGTTCCGCCAGGGTCGCGCGTGGCATAACGAGTTGCTTGTGCTGAGGAGCCTGCGCAACGACCTAGAGCACAACCGCTTCGGCTTCGTCACCAGTAAACGGGTTGGCAAGGCCGTTGTCCGCAACAGAGTGCGTCGCCGCCTGGGCGAGGCTGTCCGCGTGCTCACGCTGGAGGCCGGCTGGGATGTGGTCGTCTCCGCCAAGACCGCCACCGCCGCCGCCGACTTTCACGCGCTGAACCGGGCCGTTCAAGAACTGCTCGTCCGCGCGAAGATACTATCTGCCCTCGCGTCTCCGGAGGGGCCAGCGTGAAGGGCGCAGCCCTGTCCGCCATCCGCTTCTATAAACGGCGCGTCTCCCCGGCGTTGGCGCCCGCCTGTCGCTTCCAGCCGACGTGCTCCGAATACGGGTACGAGGCGATCGAGCGGCACGGCTTGCTGAAGGGCTGCTGCCTCACCCTCTGGCGGCTGGTCCGTTGCAACCCGTTCAACAGGGGCGGATTCGACCCCGTACCTTGATTTCACGCCGATCGGCCACTGACTTAGGCGCCCAGGGCCCCAGTCCGACGGGGCGCACGCGTCGCCCGGCGTGGCTACTGTTGCTGCCTCTGCTTCTCTTCGCAGTCGCCTGTGGCCGGACCGTTAACCCGGATGGCTGGGCCGGCCCCCTGGAGGTGGACGGCGTCCTCTACGTGAGCATCGATAGTGGCAAGATCGCGGCTGTGGACCCCGGCGATCACTCCGTGGCGTGGGTGTTCCCACCGAACACCGACCGGGGGAAGAAGCTGGATCTGGATGGCATCTACGCCGCTCCGGTGGTGGACGGCGGTACGCTCTACTTCGGGGCGTACGACGGTAACGTCTACGCCCTGGACACGGAAACCGGGGCTGAGCTCTGGCGCTTCGAGACGAGCGATCCGATAATCGGCGCGCTGGTCCTGGACGAGGATGATGTCCTTTATGCCGGCTCGACGGATGGGAAGCTGTACGCTATTGACGTCGCGGAGTGCACGACGTCCTGTCCGCTGGGCGCGGTCCGCACATACTCCACAGGCAGTAGCATCTGGGCGGCTCCGGCCGTAACTGGCGACGCCGTCTACGTGGCGTCCATGGATGGGCGTCTGCATATCCTGAATCGTGTAGACCTCACGCCCGTCGACGGAGCGGGCTTCAAGGTCGACGCCGGCCTGCTGATGGACCCCCTGCCGGCGGCTAACGGCGCTCTGTTCGTTGGCGGCATCAACGAAACCCTGTATGCCCTCGATGGCGAGACGGGCGCGGAGGCCTGGTCCTTCAGCGCAGGAAACTGGTTCTGGGGCCGGCCCTTGATCGACCACAACACAGTGTATGTTCCGAACCTGGACGGTAACGTCTACGCCCTGGACCTGGAGTCCGGCGCGAAGAAGTGGGCGTTCTCCGCCCAGGCGCCGGTGCGCTCCACTCCCCTCATGGCGGGCGGCGTCCTCGTCATCGTCGACAAGGACGGCAACGTCTACGGCCTGGACCCGGAGACAGGCACGACCATATGGGGCGGGCTGGAACGCCCGACGTATCTCAGCAAGAGAGTTCTGTCAGACCCCCTGCTGCTCGACGACGAAGTGCTGATCGTTGCCCAGGGCGGTGATCTCTGCCGCCTTAACCCTGAGGATGGCTCCGTGCTCGACTCGCGCGTGTGCTTCGAGGTGAAGCCTTGAGCCGCCGGCCCGCCGCCCCCGCTGCTCTGCCCGCCCGCCCGCGCAACTCCGCGCCCATGCTCTTCGTGGCCGTCCTCGTCGCGACGCTTGTCATTGTAGAGCTATCTACAGGGCGGGCCTGGAGTATTCTGCTCATCAACCCGTTAATTAACGCCCTGATCTTGTTGGACATCGTCGTCTTCGGACAGTTCGGCCTGGCGATCCTGCTGTTCACGCTGCTCCTGCGTCTGGCCACCCTACCTTTCACGGTGCGACAGTACCAGTCCATCAAGAACATGCAGGCCGCACAACCCCAGATGCAAGAGCTCAACAAGAAGTACAAGGACCCGCGGCGCCGCCAGGAAGAGATGCTGAAGCTCTACCGCGAGTACAACATCAACCCGCTGGGCTGCCTCGTCCCCACGATCATCCAGTTCGGCGTGTTCTTTGCGCTGTACAGAGCTCTGTCGTTTACGGTGGGAGGCAGCCCGGAGAGTCTGATCGGGCTTTCCGAGCATCTGTACCCGATCAGCTTTCTCCGGGACACGATACCTCTGGAGCAGCACTTCCTGTGGCTCAACCTGGGCGCGGCGGACTCCACGTACGTCCTACCCCTGCTCGTTGGGCTCTCGACGTACGTCCAGCAGCGTGTAAGTGTCACACCCAACGCGAACCCCCAGGTGCAGCAACAACAGCAGATGATGACCTGGATGATGCCGCTCATGTTGTTCTGGATTACGCTATCGCTTCCCAGCGGCGTCGGCGTCTACTGGGTGGCAACAAACGTCTTTAGCCTCTTCGTCAGTTATCGTGTATACGGGAGATCGTTCGACCTTAAACACATCCTCTTGCCGCTGCCACCCCCGGCCCCGGCGCCAGCCGCCAAAGCCCAAGAGGACAAGAAGAAGGAGGATGACTCGGAGCAGTCCAACTCTGATGACGGCGTGGCTCCGGTCAAGAAAGTTCGAGTGAGGGAGCGCTATGGAAAGCGTAGAGGTAAGCGGAAAGACCGTCGATGAGGCGATCGATATCGCCCTGGAAGAGCTGGGCCTAAAGCGCAGCCAGGTCGATATCGAGATACTGACGCCCGGCAAGCCCGGGCTGTTTGGCCTGGGCGGAGAGCCGGCGCGGGTGCGCGTCGCCGCGCTCGAAGGCGTGGACGCGCGGCCGCCGCGCGAAGAGGACGAAGGCCCGCCGGAGATGTTCGATAGTGGCGTCGAGGTCAAGGACCTCGATTCGGACGAAGTCCGGGCCGCGGAGGAGTTCCTCACTGAGCTGCTGCAACTCATGGACGTCTCTGCGCAGGTCACCGTTCGCGCGCCGGAGACCCCGGCCGACGGCCTCGGGCGCGCCACCGCCGTGCTGGACATCGAGGGCGAGGACCTGGGCCTCCTCATCGGACGCCGCGGCAGCTCGCTCGTGGCCCTTCAGTATCTCGTGAACGTGCTCGTGACACGCAAGCTGCAAAGCCGCGTTCTCGTGACCGTGGATGTTGAGGGGTATCACCGGCGGCGAGAGGCGACGCTGCAGGGGCTGGCCGGCCGGATGGCTGACCGCGTGCGCCGCTCGCGGCGCCCCGTGACCCTTGAGCCAATGCCGGCATCGGAACGGCGCATCATCCACATCGCTTTGGCAGACGACCCGAACGTGATGACGAACTCGGTTGGCTACGGAGAAGACCGGAAGATCGTGATCAGGCCCCGCGGCGGAGGACAGCACTCCGACGACCGCGAATACGGGCGCCGCTACTAGCGCACGCCATGCACCCACAGTTCCTGGTTGTCGGCCACGCCGTCCAGGACCTGCTTCCGCAGTCGGATCCGGCCGGGTGGCGGTTGGGCGGCGCGGCGGCCTACGCCTCCCTGCTCGCCCGCAAGCTCGGACTGCGTACGGCCGTGCTCACGTCGTTCTCCGAGGACCTCCGGGAACTGCTGCCAGGCGTTGAATGCCGCGTGATCCCCAGCGATCGGGCCACCCAGATACGCAACGTCTACGAGGGTGACCGGCGACGTCAGACCGTGCCCCAGCTGGCTGTGCCCCTGAGCGAACTTCACCTTCCTTCCTCCTGGCGCCACACCCCCATCGTCCTCCTCGGTCCCGTCGTCGGCGAGATAGATGACTCACTCGCGCACTGCTTTCCCGGCGCCCTGCTGGGAATCGGCGCCCAGGGTTGGTTACGCCGGATCGAAGAAGATGGTTCAGTGCGACACCTGGCGCCCGTGGAGTGGGACGCGCGGCCCCTCCTTCGCGAGGCGCGGGCCCTGTTCCTCTCTGACGAAGACATCCCGGCAGGCGAGGCCGCCCCGGCGCTGAGCTACTGGTCGGACATGGTCCAGATCATCGCCTTTACTCGCGGCTACGGCGGCGCGGACGTCTGCTACCGCGGCGAGTGGCGCCACATCGAAGCCTTCCCCGCGAACGCCGTCGACCCCACCGGCGCGGGCGACGTCTTCGCCGCTGCCTTTCTGATTCGCCTGAAGGAGAGCGGAGATGTCTGGAAGGCCACCCGCTTCGCCGCCTGCGCCGCCTCCTTCGCCGTCGAAGGCGAGGGCATCGCCGCCATCCCCACCCGCGACCAGATCGAAAAGCGTCTGAAGGAACACCCGGATATTAAGGCGGTGGGGTGATGAGTCGGCGATTGCAGGCCGAACAAGCATTCGTGATTTCTGGAGGCCGCTAATGACCTGGGACGAGTCTGTCAGGGACGTTATCGAGAAACGCTGGAGTGTCGGGAAAGCGTTTAGTCTCGATCAAGTCTACGCTCTGGAGAGCCATTTCTCGAAGCTATTCCCCAGCAATCACCACGTGCGCGCCAAGTTGCGCCAGGTTCTTCAGCACCCTCGTGACGAGGGGTTGATCGAGTTCGTCGACGACAACGCGGCAACTATCGTCGACTACGTTAGCCGAACGCTCCCGCGCCTCCCCCCTACTCCCGCACCGCCAGCCCGATAATCCTGTACGCCAGCTTCGCCGCAAGCTGCGCGTTCGCCCGCGGCCCCAGCGACGGCGCGAGCTCCGTCACGTCGAACCCCACGATGCGCCTCTGATGCGCGACTGTCTCCAGCAGGTCGCTCACCTCGTCCCACTGCAGGCCGCCCGGCTCCGGCGTCCCCAGCGCCGAGACGACGGACGAATCGAAGGCGTCCAGGTCGAAGGTGATGTACACGTCCTCTGTCAGGAGCGCCGCGACGCCTTCCGGGCCCAGAGCGCGGAACTCGCGCGGGCCGTAGAAGCGCATCCCCTTCTCGCGGATGTAGTCGTGCTCCTCCCGCTCGGCGCTGCGCAGCCCTACCTGCACCACACGGTCCGTTCCCACCGCCTCGCTGATGCGCCTGAGCGTGCAGGCGTGACTGTACGGCGAATCCAGGTAGGAATCACGCATGTCGGCGTTGGCGTCGAAGGCCAGCACCGACAGGTTGGCCGTTCGCTTCGCATACGCCCGCACCGCGCCAACCGCGACCGTGTGTTCGCCGCCCAATGTGACGACGAATTTCCGGTCGCCCACCAGGTCCCCGACGATCTGCTCGATCCGGTCCACCATCGCCTCGGGGCCGGCGCTGTGGAGCGCGACCTCCGGCAAAGTGTGGATGCCGGCGAGATACGGCTCGCAGTCGATGCCGATGTCGTAGAGCTCCATGTTGCCTGAGGCTTCGATGATCGCCGCAGGCCCTTCTCGCGAGCCCACCCAGCCGGACGCCGTGGAATCATACGGCACCGGCAGCACGACGACACGCGAGCGATCGTAATGGCTGTGCTCTGGCGGCAGCCAGGCGAAGTTCTTCGGCGGAGAAAATCGATCGTCCATAACGTCAAGGATGGGCGCGGCGGCGGAACTGTTCACTCAGTTTATCTTTCGTGTTTCCCGTGCGCCAGTTCTCTGTGGCCCTCCCTTATCCCATAATCAGAAGGAGCGTAAAGAAAAACAGGGACGGGAGTTCAGCCCTTGCAAGTCCAACAAGCTCAACTCGAGCAGCCCATCGCGCCGGCCTCCGTCGAAGAGACGGGGCTGGACCCAGGCTTCCTCGCCGATCTCACTCTGAAGGTCTTGTACTTCGGCGGAAACGTATCCGGCGCCCAACTGGTGGAGCGCCTCCTGCTCCCCCTCAACGTCGTTGGTGACGTGCTGGACTTCCTGCGAAAGCAGCGCCTCTGCGAGGTCACGGGCGGCAGTGGCCTTTCCGCCGCCACCTTCCAGTACACCCTGTCCGTCGCCGGCCTGGAGCGTGCCACGGCCGCGCTCGCGATGAGCGGCTACGTCGGCCCGGCCCCCGTGCCGCTGTCCGTCTACTTCGAGCAGGTACGCCGCCAGTCCGTGACCAGCGTCGATATCACGCGAGACGGCATTGAAGAGAGCTTGTCCAACCTGGTGTTGTCGCAACGCACCATCGACCTGATCGGGCAGGCGATTAGCTCGCGTCGCGCCACACTCATCTACGGCGCCTCCGGAAACGGCAAGAGCACCGCCGCCGAGGGCCTGCGCCATGCCCTGCCCGGCGAGATTCTGATCCCCTACGCCGTCGAGGCAATGCACCAGGTTATCCAGGTCTACGACCCCAGTTCCCACGAGGTGGTCACGGACCAGCCCAAACGGAACTCCGGCGGCCGCATGGTGGACCGGCGCTGGCTCGTCGTCAAGCGCCCGGTAATCCTCGCCGCCGGTGAGCTGGCACCCAATCACCTAGAACTAATCCTCGACGACACGCAGAGGACCTACGAGGCGCCCATTCAGATGAAGGCCAACGGTGGGATCCTGATCATCGACGACTTCGGTCGCCAGCACCTCGACGCGGCTTATCTCCTCAACCGCTGGATCGTGCCCCTGGAGAAGGGCGTCGATAACCTCTCCCTCCGCAATGGAGCGCGCTTTCAGGTCCCCTTCGACGTCATCCCGCTTTTCGTGACGAACAGACAGCCCGCCGATCTTGCCGACGAAGGCTTCCTCCGGCGCATCCGCTACAAGGTGGAGATCCCCAGCCCGACGACCGAGCTGTTCGAAGAGATCCTGCGCCGTGAATGCGAGCGCAATGAGATCCCCTATGACGATAGCGCTGCGAGATACCTGATCGGCACCTATCTTGCCGATGGCGCCCGCCAGATGCGCGGCTGCCAGCCCCGCGACATCGTCGAGGCTATCGCGGCCGCCGCACGTTACCAGGACAGGCCGCGAGCTCTGACCAACGAGACCATCGACGAAGCCTGCGCCAACTACTTCATCTGACGGGCGATTCCGCCAACTAGCGAGCTGCTTCAGGGATTGGAGGTCTGCCGCGTCCAGGCAGCCATGTCGAAGTAGTCCCGCCATGCGCCGATCTTGCCGTCGCGTAGCTCGAACGTCCCCGCGACAGGAAGCTCCACGTTCTTGCCGGCGATCTCAAACTTGTCGATCCGCTCCGTGAGCACGGTTTCTCCGCTGGCGGCGACATTCAGAATGACGAACTCCACCGAAGACGCTGGCCTCAGGAACATCTCCAGGACGGACCTTATCGCGACTTTGCCCCTCACGGGCGGCATCGGCATGTTGTGATAGACGGCGTCCTCCGTGAAAAACTCCAGGATCTCGTCCGGGTCTCTGCGCCCGAACGCATCACAGAAGTGCCTGACCGTTTCCACAGCATCTGCCGTCATTTCGCCGCTCCTTCCGGTCTCGGTTGAATCACCGCCCGCTCGGCTCGAGTACCCTTCCTCTGCCAGTCCCAGTCGAGCTCCGGCCGCTTTCGGCTCTCAATTGCGTCCTTCGCGCTCTCAGCCAGCGCGCTCACGATGAGTGGCAGCGCAATCGTCGCCTCAGCGTAGAGCGTGATTGACTGAGCGTTCGGGTCGATCTTGCGCCAGGACACGGCCTCATCGAACGTGCAGCCGGAGAGGCCGCCCCACTGCGGCTGGTCCATCGTGATCTGAATACCATAACTGTGCCCGGGCCGCTGGCGACCGAACAGATAGCCGGCGACGCCGCACTGCTGGATATAGTTCTTCGGCGTCCCACCGCCCACGTAGATCACCGCGCTCTTGTTGGCCGTGAGCGAAAGGTGGGCCATCTCGAGCAGATCGCCGACGATGTCGAACAGGATGCGCTTACCGGTGCGCAACCGCCCCTCAGCGATCGCCAGACCGTGTACGCTGTCACCCACCGCGGCGCAGAATATGGGGACGCCGTGCTTCGCCGCCGCCGTCAGGATGCCCTCCTCCTTGGCTACCGGCGCCAGCGTCTTCCCGAGCAGGTAGAAGTATTCGCGCGTGGTGTATGGGCGATCTTCCTCAAGCGTCAGCGAGAACTCCGAGCAGAAGCGCTCGCCCACCGCAAACTCATGCTCGGGTGCCAGCACGTCGAAGAAGCGGACGACGCGCAGGTTCGCGAGCCGTACGTCATCCCCCTCGGGATCCCCCTGAGAATGCGGGAAGCCCAGCGTCTCGTAGACGTCGTGGTACAGGTTCGCTCCGGTGCTGACGATCACGTCCACCATCCGGTTCTCGATCAGGTGCACCACCAGCGGGCGCATCCCCGCAGGCACCATCGCACCGGCCAGGCCGAAGAAGATCGTTGCCTCGTCCCGTAACGCGCCCTCCCAGATGCGTGCGGCCTGGCCCAGGTTGCGGGCCTGAAAGGCCGTATCGCCCATGCGCTGGACAAGGTCAGACGCTGTGGCACCTGCACGGACCGTGAACGGGCGCAGGGAGCCGGCGCCGGGCGGGTCCTCGTGAGGGTTGTCGATGTGCGTGCCCCATCCGCCGGGCGGACCGGGGTGGGCGCTCATGGCGCGGTAGCTAAGGCGAGCGGTTCCAGGTTGCGCTCCAGGCTCGTCACGTCCATCTCCCGGAGACTGAACCGTCGCTTGAAGTCATCGAGGACCGTCGTGGCGTCAAACTCCTTGCACGAGAAGATATCCGCCCAAACAAGGCCGCGCTCCGGGAACGTGTGCATCGAGATGTGACTCTCGGCGATCATCACGTAACCGGAGACGCCCCAGTCCTCTGGTTTGGTGCCCTTATACCGTAGCACCTTGGGTTGCGTGATCTTGGTCATCCCCATCATTTCTGGGTACTGATCCAAAATCACGCTAACGACATTTTCGTCGGCGAGCTGGTTAGGATCACCTCCGTAGCCGTCGATGATGACGTGCATCGATCCCTCCTTTGTAGCCGTCGGCGGAAACCGCCTCCGGCGGCTGCTCGAATGGCCTCCCCCGCAGGACGGGGAACAACCACGGAAGGACCTGCCCACCACGGACAGGCGCTTATTGGGTTCTCAAACGGAAGCATGGTAACACAGGGTGGGGGGGTATGCAATGAACCCACGGGGCTCCACGCCGGTCGAATCTAAACTGTAACCTCTGACCCCCTCCAGTCGTCTATAAACTGTCGAGCGCTCGACCGCCCTTCGCCCCGAGGGTCGGCGTGCATTCGGCAAACACTCGTGGAGGTAGGTCATTCGATGAAGGGTCGATTACTGGTGACATTGGTTGTTGCCGCGGCGTTGTTCCTGGCAGTCGCGGCGAGCCCGGCGCTGGCTGGCAAGCCGGGTGGTGGTGGCGGAAAGCCGGGTGGGTCGGCGACATCCGGCAGCCTGGTGGTGACACCAAACCCGGTCCCTGCCTGGGGCGCCACGTACAACGTCAGTGGCAGCGGGTTCAAGGCAGGTTCCTGGGTGGCGTTCTCGACGACGTGCGCAGGCTCGTTCAACCGCTGGCCGGACGCCAACGGCAACGTGTCGTTCACCCGCACGTCAGGCTACCCCGGCACTTGCCGCTACGACGCCTTCCAGGGCGGCTCACTCAGGGCTACAGTGACGTTTAGCATTGTGGAGTAGCTCATTCGGGTCCCGAGACTGATGCGCGGACGGGGCGGCAATAGCCGCCCCGTCCGCGCTTTCCGCCGCACGCCGGATCGCGGCATTGTCAACCCTGTTCTGGCGGGCGGCGGCTTCGGGCGAGGCGCGGTATTCTCTGCCCTTCCGCT
This sequence comes from uncultured Dehalococcoidia bacterium, assembly GCA_964558415.1. GTDB lineage: Bacteria > Chloroflexota > Dehalococcoidia > SM23-28-2 > RBG-16-64-32 > CAZLDI01. The sequence goes on along the minus strand of CAZLDI010000001.1, from coordinate 24,649 downwards.
GCGGGATGTGCGTCAGGTGGGTTTTTACTCGCTCCTCCTCGCATCTCCTCCGCGATCCTGATTTGTCATAACGCAATGTGGTGGCGTACCCTACACACAATATATGCGACGACAGACGACGACGTGTGCCGCCTGCCGCCGGCCGACCGCCCCCGGTTCGGTTAACGGATCTTCACTTTTCCCCTGTAATCTCTCTGCCTCACTGGGTGTCTTTATTCGTGAACAGGTTTCGCCCAGGCCCATCTCAGTTTCGGAAGGAGCATGAGCATCATGCGCAAGAATAAGTTGATCGGAATCGCCGCAACCCTTGTGGTCGCGGGAATCATTTTCTCGGCCGTCGCCGCCGGCCCAGCGCTCGCGGCGAAAGGCGGTAATGGCGGTAAGCCCAGCGGGTCAACGCCGGTGCTCTCCGTCACACCGAATCGTGTGGCCCTCGGCGCCGCGAGCGTAGTCATCAGCGGCTCCGGATTCGGTGCGAACCAGGACCTCTGGATTAACACGGGGGCCATCCCCTCTCCCACCGTCATCACGGGTGCCAATGGCTCCTTCTCGTTTACCTACTATCACTCATTTGACATGCCTGAAACTGCCACCATGCAGGCCTGGGGATACAAGGGCAGGAGCCAGGTGCTTCTGGCATCGACAAGTTACACGGTTTGCTCCACGAATCCCTGCCAGTAGCCTCTTCGGCAGATCGTTCGGTTCAAGCCGAACCAACTCGATAACAGAAGGGGGGCCGCCATCCGGCGGCCCCCCTTCGATATTCCTGGGGTCGTTTCTAGCTGTTATCCATCTCCTCCTATGGATCGATTACGATCGTGCAGTTGTAGGTGCCCTCCAGCAGCGTTGAGAGCGCATCTCCGTAGACCTCGCTGACGTCGTCGAAGTTGTTGGGTGTGACGTCATCCGGTGTGGGCGAAATCGCCGGCGTCGGGCACGTGATCTTCGCCGCGGTCGCGCACTTCGTCACGTCGCTGGGGCTTTGCGCGAGACAGATGAACTTGATCTCGAACTTCGACAGCGGCTGGTTGATGAAGTCCCCGGCATCCGTCGGCGTCCCGGCGCAGGTGCTCGATGACGACAGGGTTGTCGTCAGGTTGCCGTTGTTGGCCGGAGACGTCTGGATGTAGCCCGTTGCTGTCGAGGTCTCGTCTATCGTCAGCAGCACGCCGATCGGCATGATGTCGAGGCAGAACTGTCCCTTCTGTGGGTCCTGGTCGAGACCCGCGCCCGCCGTACAAGGGCCGGACGTGCAGTCGGTAATGTTCGTGAGGTTCACACCGGTTCCGGTGACGCTGAAGACAGACCCGGGCAGAAGCTCATTGCCCGTCTCCGGAGTAGAGGCATCCTTACCGCGCTTCTCCCAGAACAGGCTGCCTACCAGGTTGCAGAAGTCGGCCTCATCGGTGTCGACCGGGTCGTTCGCATCCGGGCAGTCATCCGCCACTCCCTGGGTGCCGACGACACAGTTCAGGGCCGCGGCGGTGACGTTGCAGATACGGGTGTCGTCCGGGTCTTTGGCGAAGCCCGCAGGTGCAGTCGCCTCGGTAATGGTGTAGTTGCCGATGCAGACGCGCGTCAGCTTGAGCTGTCCGCCCGTCCCGTCCTGGTCAGGGCCTGGGCCGTCGACGTTGTCCGCATCGTCGGCCAGGGGCGACGGGTCCGTGCCTCCGCGACAGGCGAACGGGTTGGGCGAGATGTTGAACGTCGCGCCGGCCTGAAGGGAGCCGTCCACGTCGCTGCGCTTCTCCCATTCCAGCGAACCGATGCGGTTGCAGAAGTCAGTCTCGTCGCCGTCAGAGGCCGGGGTCGTGTCCGGGCAGTCGTCAGCCACCCCCTGGGCGCCGACCACACAACTGACCGCCGCCTCAGTGACGTTACAAGGGCGGGTCGTGTCGTCGTCGAGGGCGAAGCCGCTTGGCGGCGTCGCCTCGGTGATGGTGTAGTTGCCCAGGCAGACTCGGGTCAGTTTGAGCTGACCGCCGGTGCCGTCCTGGTCGGGGCCCGGGCCGTCGGTGTTGTCAGCGTCGTCGCTGAGTGGCGACGGGTTGGTGCCCGCAGGATCGTGACAGGCGAACGGGTTCGGCGAGATGTTGAACGTGGCGCCGGACTGAAGGGCGCCCGTGTCATTGCGCTTCTCCCACTCGATGCTGCCTAGCCGGTTGCAGAAGTCCTGCTCGTCCGGTGTGGCGGCACAGTCGTCGACGTCCGGGGTGCCGATGTTCGCGTTGGGGTCGCCTGTGCTCACGCTGATCGATCGGCAGAGGCTGTTGTCCCGCGCGTAGCCGCTTGGGGCGGCGGACTCGCAGACGCTGTACGTGCCCGGACAGACGTCCGGGAGCGAGATCCTGCCAGCGGCGGCGTTCTTGTCCACATCGCTGCCGCTGGTCGTCCCGTCAGAGTCATCGACGACGGTCTTGGGGTCAGTGAGGTCGCCCGAGCAGCCGAAGGGGCCGTCTTCGCCGGTGTTCGGTCCGGGCTGGTTGCCGTCCGCTCCGTCAACCGTGAACGTGGCCCCACCCTGGAGGGGGTGGCTGGCTATCGACTCGTCGCGCTTCTCCCAACCAAGCGCGCACGCCGGGAACTCACCGACGGCGTAGTCCTTGAGCGTTGCGTCGACGGAAGGCGACGAGCGCGACTCAGCGACGAAGCTCGCGACACAGCCGATCTCAAGGTTCAGCGCGGTCAGGTTGGCGCCGGCCTCCGAGAACGTCGGCGAGGGGCGCGGTCCCGCGCAGTTGGTGCCCGGTGTTGCACAGCCCGGCGCCCATGGCGTCGTCACCGCACCCGGCCCGCTACACGGGGGCGGGTTCGGATCGTTCTGCTTCGCGGCGATCGTGCAGGTCGTGGTGCCGTTGACCCGCCCGCACAGGCCGTCGAATAGGGTGACTGCGGACCTGCAATCTCCGAGACCAGAAGATGTCTTGATGCAGAGGACGCCGTTCGGCGTGTCGTGCGTTTCGGAATCGGCCAGCTGGGTGGCGGTACAGTCGTCCGCGTTGCTGGGTATCTGGTCGCAGCCATCGGCGGGATCGAAGCCGACGATAGCGGGGTTGTCAACCCACTGATATGCCCCGATGTTGCCGATCCTGCCGCCTGAGTCGTAGTTGAATAGGATCAGCACGTCGCCGCACTTGTGTATGCCGGGGTTGCTGCAGGTAGCGTCCACGGCAGTCGTGCTCGGACAGAAGTCGCCGTCCAGAGACGGCGGGCAGTCGGACTTGACGGCCTTCTGGAGGAACCAGAAGCCGTTGTAAACGGAGCCGTTCTCGGTGTCGCGTTCGGCGCCGAAGTACATGACCTGGTCGCCGGCAGAGGCGCCGGACGTGGGCCTTACCTGCACGACGTAGGCGTTCTTCAGGTCAGCCTTGTTCGTGGCGTTGTTGAGCTTGACGCAGCCCCAGTCATCGGGACCGCCGTTCCAGATCTCCTGGAAGTCCTTGTCGGAGCCGGTGTGGTAGCTTGTGTCGGCCGTGCTGGCGACCACGAAGTCGCGGATGCACCTTCTGAGGTCGCCCTTGGGGGACGCCGTATTTTCTACGATCAGGTTGGTTCCGTCCTTGGTGCAGACGCCCTGGTCCCCGTTGGCGGCGTTGCCGTCGTCCGCCCAGTCGTAGTTAGCGTCCGTGGCGGGCTGGATGCAGTCCACCGCGTTCGAGGAGACCGCTACGCTGTACGGACAGTTGCCCACACCCGGGTCGAACCCTTGCCCGCCGTCGAAGGCGGTGTTGCCATCGATCTCGAGCTGTTCGTCGTTATGGACGGCCAGCGTGTCGCGGGCGATGAACGCCAGCAGCGCAATCGCCACGGCCAGCGCCAGCAGCGGCAACACCCTGTAGCCACGCTTCTCCACTATCAGTTGCATCTCTTTCCTCCTTCTGGGTTGGGGCAACGCGCCGCGCCGACCCACTACTTCGTCGGGGCGAATCCGCTTTTATCCGCCTTGGTTCCCGGGCTGGCCTTCGTAGCCGTGCTGTCCGTTCCCGCCGCCGCCTTGATTGCCGGGCTGGCCCTCGTAACCGTTCTGGCCATTATTGCCTGCCAAAACGGGCCCGATTGTCGCCAACGCCAGCAACGCCGCCGCGGTCAGCGCGATGATCTTCTTCATTTCCACTACCTCCTTCCGAACGCAATTCTGGGACGATCACGGGACTGGTTGGGGCGCGTTCCCTTCTTCTCCGGACAAGCCGCGCCGACTTCACCCCCTCCTCCAGGCCGACGCTGCTCTTTACCGTTTCTTAACGATCCAATGCGTAGCAACCATTGTCATAAAACGTCAAACGCAAGGACAAGTATGAAAGTGTTAGAAATACGTTTGAAGTACACTCGCGCGCCCTCCGCCTCAGTGGACGCCGACCTGGTCTCTAGACGCGTCTTGAAGCCGTCGTGGCCCGCGGCGCCTGGACCATCAACGCGTCCAGCGCGAGGCGTGCTTGCACGTTCTGCTCGAGCTGCTGCCGGCACTCGCGCAGCGCCTCAACGAAGCGCACCACCTCAGCGGGCTCGCAGCGCTCCGCGTCATCGCGAATCATCTCGAGCATGTCAACGTTGGCGACACCATCCGCCGCGGCTCCGCCGGACGCGGACACAAGCATCACGTCTCGCCACCAGCCGAGCCATCCGTCTAGACGATCGAGTACCGCATCGCGGTCCTTCCGGAACTGGTCCGCCAGTCGCTCGGCCAGCTCCATCCGGTCGGCCATTGCCATCGCCCCAAGCTCGTGTGCCTGCTCCAGCACCTCTCGGCGCGCCTCAAGATTCGCCGGGTCGGCGGCCATCTCGAGCGCCCACTCAGCCCGCCCACCCGCTAGCCTCGCAAGCAAGTGCGCTCGCTCGGGCTCAACGCCCCGCTCCACCAGCGCCTCTTCTATCGCCGCCGCCGCCACGAGCGAGAACTCGATGCGCCGGCAGCGAGAATGGACGGTCGGCAGAAGTCGCTGGTCCTGCGTCGCGATTAGCACGAACACAACATTCGGCGGTGGCTCCTCCAGCGTCTTCAGGAACGCGTTCTGGGCGGGAGGCAGCATCGCGTCCGCCGGATCGATGATCACGACCCGCGTCCGCCCCTCGAACGGGTTCAGCGCTGCCGACTGCTGCACCTCGCGCAGCTGCTCCACGCTGATCGCCTTGCGCTGCGGCTCCTCCGGCGGCGCCTGCTCCACCGTCACCGTCTGGACATCCGCGTGGATCCCCGCCGCGATCCGCCGGCACGCCGCGCATTCGCCGCAGGGTACGAAGGGATCACCACGATCGGGTGCGTCCTGTAGGGGCGCAGCACCGGCTGCTTTCGGGACACCAGTACTCCTTGTGAAACCGTCCGCCGGCAGCTCGACGCTCGCACCCAGGGCATGCTGCGCCCCCGCCGGCGCGACACCAACCCGCTCGCAGTTCAGCGCCTGCGCCAGCCAGCGGGCCAGCCTCGCCTTCCCCAGGCGTTCCGGCCCGACAAACAGCCACGCATGCGGCGGCGACCCGCCCGCCAGAGCGCGCGAAACGGCGCCGACGGCGCGATCGTTACTGATGAGCGAGGGCAAGCCTCAATCCCCGAACGGGGCCCCTAGCCAGGCCACCAGAATCACCAGTGAGAGCCAGAAGACCCCGTACCCGCCCGATCCGCCGGCTACCGTCCATCCGCCCCAGTACTCGTTCTCTCTCAAGAGCAACGATGGTAGCCAAATCAGCGCGGCGAAAAGCACCGAGCCTGCCATTCCTCCCCATACCAGTGAGTCATTCGCTCCAAAGCCGATAATCAAAAGGAGCAGGCTCGCCAGTCCTAGCAGGAATCCGGAGACAGTGGCGAGGCCGATAATCAACGCGGTACTGCCGATCTCCCGTACCCGCTCACTCCGTTCCATCAGCCGTACAATCGGCTACTCCAGCGGCCAAACATCCGTCCGCATGATGTCCTCGTACGTTTCCCGCTGCCGCATCAGCTTCGCCTCCCCGTCCGCCACCAGCACCACCGCTGGGCGCTGGAAGGCGTTGTAGTTGCTCGCCATCGCCAGCGCATAGGCGCCCGCCGCTGGCATCGCCAGCACGTCCCCCGGCGCCAGCGGCGGCAACTCTGCGTCGCGCAGCAGGATATCGCCCGACTCGCAGAACTTCCCGGCGACGGTCACCGTCTCTCGCCGCTCGTCGCTGACCCGGTTCGCCAGCAGAGCCGCATAATTCGATTGGTACAGCGCCGGCCGGATGTTGTCCGCCATGCCGCCGTCCACAGAAACGAACCGTCTCTCGGGCGCCTCTTTCCACGCGCCAACGGTGTAGAGCGCGATCGCCGACCGCGCGACGATCGCTCGCCCCGGCTCGACGATCAGCCTCGGCGCCGGCAGCTCATACCGCCAGAGCGCCTCCCGCAGCGTCGAGACCACCGTCTCCGCATAAGTACCGGGCTCGGGCGGCGCCTGCTCCGGCGTGTACGCTACGGCAAAGCCGCCGCCCGGGCTGAACTCCCGCATCTCGAACCCGTACTGCTTGCGCATCCGCGCCGCGAACTCCAGCACCGCGTCCACGGCTTCCGCGTAAGGGTCCAGCTCGAACACCGGCGACCCCAGGTGCACGTGCAGACCCACAAGCTCGATGCCCGGCATCTCCAGCGCCTGGCGCACCGCCGCCTCGCCCTGTCCGTCAGGCATCGGGATTCCGAACTTGTTTTCGAGCGTGCCCGTAGTCGTGTAGGCGTGCGTGTGCGGATCGATCCCCGGCGACAGGCGAATGAGCGCCTTCTGACGCTTGCCGGCCGCCTGCGCGACGCCGCTCAGCAGACGCATCTCGTGGAAGTTATCGATGACCACGCGGGCGATGCCGTATTCGAGCGCCTCGCGCAGCTCCTGCTCCGACTTATTGTTGCCGTGGAAATGAATGCGCTCCGCCGGGAAGTTGACCGAGGCCGCAATCGCCAGCTCCCCGCCGGAGACCACGTCCAGCGACATCCCCTCCTGCGATACGATCCCCGCCAGCGCACGTCCCAGGTATGCCTTCGCCGCGTAAGCGACCTCGCTGTCCTCGTAGCGCGACTTGAACTCGCGCTGGAACGTGCGGCACTGGCCGCGCAATGTCTCCTCGTCGAAGACATACAGCGGCGTTCCGAACTCGCGAGCCAGTTCGACGGCGTCGCAACCGCCCAGCGTCAGGTGGTCCTGATCGCTCACGCCAGCCGTCAGCGGCAAGACGTTGGCAAGCGGGATATCAGTCGCTTTCAGCAATGAGGCGCCCCTCCGATTGTACGAGGCGATTATACACGCACGAGGCGCCCCGCCGTGCCGCCGTTGTCCCTACCAGTCCTCTTTCGACATCCCCAGGTTGTTGAGCATGTCGAACGGCAGCTCAACGCTGACGCCGCTCTGCTGCTCGTACCCCTTCAGGTTCTTGCGCAGCACCATGATCATCACCTTCAGGTGCTCTAGGCTCATCCGCACCACCACCTGGTCCTTCGCCCGCGGTGGCTGCCCCGGGTTCGGGTCAGGCAACGAGCGCGCAAACACCAGGCTCGCGCCGTATGGCGTCGTGTTGATCCGGAACTGGTCGCTGTAGAGGTCGGGTATCTCCTGTTCGTCAGCCATCCGTTCTCCTTTCATCCTTCGGGTTTGGTTCGTCGCACGCTGTCACCACGCGCTCTGCCGCGCGACTCTGACCCTCTACGATTTCGCGGTCCACTCAACGTCGCCGGAGCGGGTCACGCGGCCCTCTGCCTCCAGCTTCGCCAGGTGCGCTTCTATCTGGCGCAAGGCCATCGGCACGATTCGCTTGTCCAGCTCAACATAAATCGCCCATAACATCGCCTTCGGCGTTCGCTTGCCGTCCGCCAGCAGCTTCAACACCTGCTCCTCTCGCTCCAGCCGATGGTCGATGAGCTCCTGGAGCTTGCGCGACACTTCGTTCACTGCCTGACCGTGCCCCGGAAGCATTACTGCACAGTCGTAGCCCTGCAGCCGTGCCAGTGACTCAAGGTAGAGTCCCATGTCCCCGTGGGGCGGCGGCGAAATGGCCACCGTCCCGAGGCCAAGTGCCGTGTCCCCCGTGAACAACGCCTTCTCCTCGCGCAGGTAGAGGCAGACGGAGCCGAGCGTGTGGCCCGGCGTGTGCACGACCTCTATCGTCAGGCGGCCGACCTTCAGCGTGTCGCCCCCCTCAATATGCCCGTCCGGGACCGCTTCCGCCGCCTGCCTGCGGAATTTCTCGATCTGCTCCCGCAGCTTTTCCTGGCCTTCCGGTATTTCGATGTCCTGCGGCGCTTCGCTCTGCCAGTCGAGCAGGAACTTCTCCTCCTGCGGATGCAGCACGACCTCCGCGCCGGTCGCCTTCCGCAACTGCTGCGCTCCCGCGGAGTGATCGAAGTGGTGGTGCGTGAGGATGATGTAGCGGACATTGATCTCCGGGTGCTCCTTCACGAAATCAAGCCGGGTCTTGATCGACTTCTCGTCGCCGAATCCGCTGTCGATCAGCGCCCCTTCGCCGCCGTCGTGCACCAGGAAGACGTTCGGCGATTGAGGTCCCGTGTAGAACGCTTGCTCCGCGGGAATAGAGTAGATGTGCGGGGTTACTTCTAGCGAGTCAGGCATCGCTCCACTCCTTTGCTAGTAGACCCATCACGACTGAATCGTGAAAGTCCCTGCGGACGTATCGATGCTCCCGCATCACGCCCTCGTGATGAAAGCCTACTCTCTCGTAGCAGCGGATGGCCCGGACGTTCAAGGCATCGCAGTTCAGGCCGATCCTGTTCAGGCCGAGGACCCGGAATCCGTGCCTGACGAGGGCCTGCACAGCCGCCCGCCCATAGCCCTTATCCCACTGCGCGGTCTCGCCGATGAAGATTCCGAACGACGCGCTCCTTGCGGGTGGCGTCCAGAGCAGAGTCACGTTACCGAGGAGGCGACCATCGTTGGTCTCGATCGACCAGGTCAGCTCGCCGTCACTCGACTGCGCGCGCCGCCACCAGGCCAGTTCGTCTTCCCAGGTCGGTGGCGACAAGATACCCGCCGCGAGCCACTCGTAGACCTCCGGATTGCTGAGCCAGCGCTGGAATGGCCGAAGATCATCCTCCCCCACCGGCCGCAAGCGGACGGGCATTTCTTCGAGAACGACATCAGCGATCATGGTCGCTCCCACGCCTCGCGCAGCACGTCCATCATTACCATGTCCAGGGGCCGGCCGTAACGCAGCCGGTGCTGCCGGTACACTCCCGCCCGCACGAATCCGCACTTCTCGTAGCAGCGGATGCCGCGCACATTATCCGCGTCCGTGATCAGCACCACAACTCGCAGGCCCAGATTCTGGAAGCCGAAGCGTAGCGCTTGCTTGATCGCGTCGGTCCCGTAACCGCGATCCCAGTAGTCTTTCTCACCGATCGTGATCGCCAGCTCGCCCCGGGCGTGGTCGCGGTCAATCCCCTCCAGCCGCACGGTCCCGATCAGATCGCCGCCCGCCGTCGTGATCGCCCAGCGCACCTCGCGTTCGCGAGCGGCTGCGGGGCCGTAACGCTCTCTTACATCATCTTCATTCGCGTCAGCGCGATCAGAGTGATGGAGCCAGTGGCGGACGTCCGGATCAGCGAACCAGCGCGTTATCACGGGGATGTCGGCGTCAATAATCGGCCGCAGGCGGACCAGGGTTCCGGCAAGTGTGACGACGGCGTTCATGCCGAACCGCGCTTCCGGTCGTCTCGCAATAGTCCCATCACCAGCGTGTTGCCGTAGACGCCATCGACGAGGCGGTGGCCCCTGAGCAGTCCCTCGCGCTGAAAGCCGAGCTTCTCATAGACTCGGATCGCACGAAGGTTCTTCTCGTCCGTTGTCAGCTCAATGCGGTTGAGGTGAAGCTCGTCGAAGGCGTAACCCAGAACGAGGCAGACCGCGTCCGTCCCGTAGCCCTGGTTCCACTGCGTCTTATCGTGAATCGCGACGCCCAGCTCAGCGCGCTTCGCATGTGGCGCCAGGCGCAGCTCGATGTTGCCCATCAGCCGGCCCTCCAGCGTCTCGATCGCCCAGAGAACGTTCTCCGGGTCCTCGCGCTTCCGCTGATACCAATCGAACTCGTCCTCGATCGTCGGCGGTTCGCCCATCTCTGCCAGCCATCGCGTCACGTCGCGGTCCGCCAGCCACGCGACGAACGACGGCAGGTCGCTCTCTTGCATCGGGCGCAGACGAACGAGTTCGCCTTCCAGGATCGCTTCGGAGATCACGGTGCGCCTATGGTATAACAGGGGACGGAGACAAGAAACCGGATCCGGCGGCGGCGATGGGCGGGCTACCTCGAGGAGGCTAACTGTGGAAACGCTCCACACCGGCCAGTTTGACCTGATCAAGTTCGGGCATCTTGGCCCGTACGACAACAATGCCTACGTGATCGCAGACCGGGCTACCGGAGAGGGGCTAATCGTGGACATGCCCGCTGAAAGCCAGAGCGTGCTCCAGGCGGTGCGCGACCTGCGCGTCAAGGCCATCGCCCTGACGCACACCCATCCGGATCACTGGGCGGACTACGACCTGGTGACACAGGCGACGCGCGCGCCGGTGCACTGCCACCCGGCCGAGCGCATTATGCCGGCGGACAAGATAGACCGTCCCCTCGCCGACGGGGACGAGATTGCGATCGGCGGCCTGGCGGTCACAGCGATACACACGCCGGGGCACACGCCGGGCAGCACGTGCTTCTTGGTCGGCAGCTTCATCCTCACTGGAGACGCGCTCTTCCCGGGCGGTCCGGGGCGCACCATCTCGCCGCCGGACCTTCAGGAAGCGATCCGCTCGATAACCGGACGCCTGTACAGGCTGCCGGACCAGTCCGCAGTCCTCCCGGGCCACGGCGGCGACACACACATCGCTGACTCCAGGCTTGAGTACGCCGCCTTCGCCGCACGGGAGCACCCGCTGGACCTCTGCGGCGATGTAACATGGGCGAGCTGAGCGCAGTCAAACAGTTGTGATTAGTTGGTACCGCGTCCGTCAGTACTTCTACGTCCTGCTGACGATCTGGATCGTCTTCGCCGCCGTTTTCGCGCTCGTCGGCCTGGCGTTTGGTAACCTCGGTCCGTTCGTCCTCGTTCCCGTCCTCACCGTCGCCACGATAGCGGGGATCGTCTCGGTGGCCCGGCAGAGATAACGCCGGACTCCTCAATCCTCCTTCCCATTCCCCATTATCCGCCGCTCCCGTAAACTGGGCTCTGTAGTCCGCAGATGACAGACGCCCCGTTTTTCCAGCGCACCGTTCTCCCCAACGGTCTCCGTGTGCTCTCTTCCTCCATGCCCCACACGCACTCCGTCTCACTCTCTATCTACGTAGCGACGGGATCGCGTAACGAGAAGGACGGCGAAGAGGGCGTCTCGCACTACCTGGAGCACATGCTTTTCAAAGGGTCGCAGAAACGCCCTACGGCGAAGGAGATATCAGAGGCGATCGACGGCGTCGGCGGTGTCCTGAACGCGGGCACGGACCGCGAATACACCGTCTACTACGCTAAAGTAGCTCGCACCCACATGGACATGGCGCTGGACGTCCTGTTCGATATGTTGCGCCGCCCCTTGCTAGACGAGCGAGAGATGGAGAAGGAGCGCCAGGTGGTGCTGGAGGAGCTGGCCATGGTTGCGGACTCCCCGGCGCAGATCGCGGACCTGCTCCTGGACTCGATCCTCTGGCCGGACAATCCGCTCGGTCGCGACGTGGCGGGCACGGAGGAGTCCGTCAAGGGGATCAGCCGCGGTCTCGCTTTCGACTACCTGCAACGGCAGTATTGTCCGGGCACGGTGATCGTCGCCGTCGCCGGCAACCTCGAGCACGATGAGCTCGTGGCGCAGGTGTCCTCCGCCTTTGCCGACTGGGAGGCCCGCGAGCCGTCGCCCTGGCTCCCGGCGCCCGCGGTCAACGGCTCGCGCTGCGCCGTCAAGTACAAAAAGACCGAGCAGGCGCACGTCAGCGTCGCCGTCCCGGCGCTTCCGCTGAGTCACCCGGACCGGCACGCCCTCTCGTACCTGTCAGTTATCCTCGGCGAAGGAATGTCCTCGCGATTATTCATGGAGCTGCGGGAGAGGCGGGGCCTGGTCTACGACGTACACAGCTACGTCGCGCATTTCCGTGACGCCGGCTCCTTCAACGTCTACACCGGCGTCGACCCGAAAAACGCCGCGGACGCGCTGAAGGTCGTGCTCGACGAGCTCTCGCGCCTCCGCGTGGACGGCCCCTCCGGGGAAGAGCTGACCAAAGCCCGCGAGCTCTCCAAAGGCCGCCTGATGCTGCGCATGGAAGACACCCGCAACGTCAGCGGCTGGATCGGCGGCCAGGAGCTGCTGCTCGGCAGCGTTCGCAGCATCGACGACGCCGTCGCCGAGATGGACGCCGTTACGCTGGACGACCTTCGCCGTGTTGGGCGAGAGGTGTTGGACCCGGCCGGCCTGCATGTCGCCGTCGTCGGCCCCTACCGCTCCGACAAGCGCTTCGCCGCCTTAATTTAGGGAGACCCTCCGGAGCACCTGTAGCGGCCAGGCTTGGCTCTGGATAGCCGCACGCCCCACAGATCCCGAGACCCGGGCGACGTCGCACTACAGGCATAGCCGGAGCCGCGCCCTCTCAGAGCCGCGAAATCCACCACCGCGCTTCTCGCCCCCTTACGCCACGCGGTGTAAACTGACGGCGCATGGAACAACAGATCCGCTTCTGCACAACCTCCGACGGCGTACGCATCGCCTACGCCACCGTAGGACGGGGGCCACCGTTGGTGCTGGCGACGGGCTGGCTAAGCCATCTTCAGGTTGGGTGGAACCAACCGGAGACGAGGGCTTACTTGGAAGGGCTAGCCAAGGGACGCCTTCTGGTTCGCTTCGATAAGCGAGGCATGGGGCTTAGCGACCGCGATGTCTACGATCATTCCATGGAGGCGCACCTCGCCGACTTGGAGGCCGTGTTAAACGCGCTGACGTTGGATCACTTTTCGCTCATGGGGTTCTCCGAGGGGGGCCCCACCGCGATCATGTATGCAGCCCGCCACCCGCAGAGCGTGTCGGACCTCATTCTATACGGGTCGTACCATCGTTGGCCGCACCCACGCCGAGTTGTTGAGCCCCTTCTGGCACTGATCCGCGCAGAGTGGGGGCTGGGGTCGGCGGCCCTTTCCGCGGCCTTCGTGCCCTCCCGCGACCCCATCCAAACGGCCTGGTGGACCGATATGGAGCGCGTCTCGGCCTCCGGTGAGAACGCTGCCAGAGTACTTGAGGTGAACATGGGCGTCGATGTCACAGCCTGGCTCAAGGAGATTCGAGTCCCCACGCTCGTCTTGCACCGCCGGGGCGATGCCGTGGCTCCGTTTGCGGTAGCCCGCGAGATGGCCGCACTTATTCCGGGAGCTCGCCTCGAGCCCTTAGAGGGCAATGATCACCCGGCACAGTGGGGCGACAGCGAGGCTGTGTTGGATGCCATCGCCACCTTCCTTCGAGAGAGGGAAGCGGAGGTGGAATCGGACACGACTGCCTCGGCCCTCGTCACCATCCTCTTCACGGACATGGAAGGCTCCACCGCCCTCACTCAGCGTCTCGGCGATGCGAAGGCGCAGGACCTCCTCCGCGCCCACAACACCATCATCCGCGATGCCCTCAAGGCCCACGGCGGCAGCGAGATCAAGCACACCGGCGACGGCATCATGGCCTCCTTCGGATCGGCCTCCGGGGCGTTGGAGTGCGCTGTCGGGATACAAGGGGCGTTTGAAGAGCGCAATCGGCACGCCGTAGGGGCGCATCATGACGCGCCCTTGCGCCCCGCCGTTCAAGCAGGCGCTGCCACAGCGGAACCCATTCGCGTGCGCATCGGCCTCAACGCCGGCGAGCCGGTGGCCGAGGACGGCGACATCTTCGGCGCGGCGGTGCAGCTCGCGGCCCGCGTCTGCGCGAAGGCAGAGGCGGGCCAGGTGCTCGTCTCCAACGTGGTACGGGAGCTGGCGATGGGCAAGGGTTTCCTGTTCGCGGATGTGGGCGATGTCGTCCTCAAGGGCTTCGAGGACCCCGTGCGCCTGTACGAGGTGCGCCGGGCCGAGTAGAGGGGACACCATTGGAAGTACCCATCGAGTACGTCACGACGCCGGACGGTGTGAACATCTCGTACTGGGCCGTCGGCGAGGGCGAGACGTTCCTGCACATGCCGAACCCGCCCTGGAGCCACGGCACCGTCGCCAGGCAGATTCCGGAGATGCGCCGCTGGTTCCTGCGGCTCGCCGCCAAACGCAGTGTCGTCCGCTACGACAACCGCGGCTCAGGCCTTTCCGATCGCGGCATATCCGACTTCTCCGTGGAAGGGATGGCGCGGGACCTCGAAGCCGTCGTCGGCAGGCTCGGCTTGCGTCGGTTCGCCCTGTTCGCCTACTTCTCGTCCGGCCCGATGGCGATCCACTTCGCCGCGACCCACCCGGAACTCGTGTCGCACCTCATTCTCTGGTGTTCGTATGCGGACCGCGCTGACTACGCGCGCTCGCCGAAAGTGCAGGCGACACGGGCCCTTATGGACGCCGATTGGGACACGTATACGGAGACGGCGGCGCACGTCTTGCTCGGCTGGTCCGAGGGAGAAGAGGCGCACCGTTTGGCCGGATACATGCAGGAGGCCGTCGATCCTGAGACAGCCCGCGAGATGTTCCGGCAGATGGATGCGCATGACGTCACGCGGCTGCTTCCTGCGCTCCGTTGCCCGACTCTCGTTCTGCACAGGCGGCAGGTTCCCTGGGCGGACGAAAGCGTGCCCCGGCGTCTTGCCGCGGCCATACCCGGCGCGCGCCTGGTCCTGCTCGAAGGAGCGTCCCCTGTCCCCGGGCTGGGCGACATGGAGGCTGTACTGCGCGCGATCGGCGACTTCATCGGCGAAGATTTCGGCGAGCCAACGGCCCCCGGAGCGGGGCTGGTCACCATTCTCTTCACGGATATGGAAGGCTCCACGACCGTCACCCAGCGCCTCGGCGACGCGAAGGCTCAGGACCTCCTCCGCGCCCACAACACCATCATCCGCGATGCCCTCAAGGCCCACGGCGGCAGCGAGATCAAGCACACCGGCGACGGCATCATGGCCTCGTTTCCCTCCGCCTCGGGTGGGCTGGAATGCGCGATCGCCATTCAGCGCGCCTTCGAGGGCGCCACACCCGAACCCATCCGCGTGCGCATCGGCCTGAACGCCGGCGAACCCGTGGCCGAAGACGGCGACATCTTCGGCGCGGCGGTGCAGCTCGCCGCCCGCGTCTGCGCGCGGGCGGAGGCCGGTCAGGTGCTCGTCTCCAACGTCGTGCGGGAGCTGGCGATGGGCAAGGGTTTCCTGTTCTCGGACGTGGGGGACGTCGTCCTCAAGGGCTTCGAAGACCCGGTACGCCTGTACGAGGTCCGGTCGGCGATCGAAACGTCGTAGGGGCGGGTTTCAAACCCGCCCCTACGGTGGTTGCTGTCCCCTGACTACTGGCTTAGTAGTCCATCGGCGGCGGCGCCGGCATCGCCGGCGTCTCGGACGGGATCTCCACCACCAGCGACTCCGTCGTCAGCAACAGCGTGGCGATCGAGCTCGCGTTCTCCAGCGCCGTGCGGGTGACCTTCGCCGGGTCAATGATCCCCTTCTTCAGCATGTCGCCGTATACGTCCTCCGCGGCGTCGTAGCCGAAGTTCGCGTCCTTGCCTTTGCGCACGGCGTCGATCACCACCATCCCCTCCTGGCCGGCGTTCTCGGCGATCATGCGCAGCGGCTCCTCGAGCGCCTTGCGCAGGATGCCGACGCCCGTCATTTCTTCAGGGCTGAGCTTCTTCGCCAGCTTGTCCAGCGCCTTCTGGGCGCGGATCAGCGCCACGCCGCCACCGGGAACGATACCCTCTTCGACCGCAGCGCGGGTCGCGGAAAGGGCGTCCTCAACGCGCAGTTTGCGCTCCTTCAGCTCCACCTCGGTCGCGGCGCCGACCTTGATCACCGCGACGCCGCCGGCCAGCTTGGCTAGGCGCTCCTGCAGCTTCTCGCGGTCGAACTCTGAGGACGCGTCCTCGCTCTGCGCCTTGATCTGCTTGATGCGGGACTGGATCGCCTCGTCGGAACCGTGGCCCTCAATGATGACCGTGTCCTCCTTCGTCGCGACTACGCGGCGGGCGCGCCCCAGGTCGCTGGCCTGAGTGTTCTCCAACTTGTGGCCCATGTCCTCCGTGATGAACGTGCCGCCGGTGAGGATCGCGATGTCCTCGAGGATCGCCTTGCGGCGGTCGCCGAAGGAAGGCGCCTTGATCGCGAGCGCGCTGATCGTCCCGCGCAGCTTATTGACCACAAGCGTGGCGAGCGCCTCGCCGTCGCAGTCGTCGCAGACGATGACGACGTTCTTGGTGACCTGAAGGGTGCGCTCCAGCACCGGCAGCAGGTCTTGAACGCTGGAGAGCCGTTTGTCCGTGATCAGGATGTACGGGTCGTCCAGGACGGCCTCCATGCGGTCCGGGTTCGTCACGAAGTACGGCGATACGTAGCCGCGGTCCAGCTGCATGCCCTCGACGAACTCCGTCTCCATCCGGATGCCCTTGCCCTCTTCGACGGTGATGACGCCGTCCTTGCCGACCTTCTCCATGACGTCGGCTATGATGTCGCCGATCTCCGGGTCGTGGCCGGAGATCGTGGCGACCTGGGCGATCTGCTCTTTGCCCGCCACCGGCTTGGCCATATCGCGGAGCGCCTCCACGACCGTCGCAACCCCGGCCTCGAGGCCGCGCTTGAGCGTCATCGGATTGGCGCCGGCGGCGACGATACGCATACCTTCACGCACGATCGCCTGGGCGAGCACAGTCGCTGTCGTCGTACCGTCGCCGGCCACGTCGTTCGTCTTGCTGGCCACCTCTCGCGCAAGCTGCGCGCCCAGGTTTTCGAACGGGTTCTGAAGCTCGATCTCCTTGGCGACGCTGACGCCGTCGTCAACGACAGCGGGCGGGCCGAACTTCTTCTCCAGGATCACGTTGCGGCCGCGCGGCCCCAGGGTGACGCGCACGGCGTCTGCCAGCGCGTCGACGCCGTCCTTCAGATGGCGTCTCGCCTCGACATCGAATAATAGCTGCTTCGCAGGCATCAACAACTCCTTTATCCCTGAAAGGCGAGACGGAACGGCTCCGGGTTCCGTCCCCCGGTGTTGGTCGCTAGGTCAGTTTGGCGAGGATGTCGGACTCCTTGAGCACCATGTACTCGTCGTCCGTGTCGCCGTAGACGCCGCGCGGGACTTCCTGGCCGCTGTACTTGGCGTACAGCACGCGGTCACCGGACTTGACGTCGATCGCGATGCGCTTGCCGTTATCGTCCAGGCGGCCCGGGCCGACGGCGATCACTTCGCCGAGTTGCGGCTTCTCGCGCGCCGTGTCCGGGATGACGAGCCCGCTGGCGCGCACCTCTTCCTGCTTGCTCTGCTTGACGACTATGCGGTCGCCCAGGGGTACGAGCTTCGCGGTGGCCTTTTTGGCGTTCGTCTTCGTAGCTGTAGCCACGTTAGTGGGTCCTCCTTCTAATTGACTTTCCGGGGATGGGCGTCGGGGACGCGTTAGCACTCGCATGCTGAGAGTGCTAACCAGAGGCATCTTAACAGAGGACCAAGCGGCAAGGCAACAGCCGGCGGTCGCTTTGCTGTTGCTCCCTGTTGGTCGTTGCCCTCGCTACACGCTTCCGTGTAAAATGATACGCATGCCGGGACGGAGGGCGCAGTACGGCTGGGACGCGGACAAGGTGCGCTCGCTGCGCGAGCACTTGCAGCTGAGCCAGCGGGAGCTGGCTGACGAGATGGGCACCCGCCAGCAGACGATCAGCGAATGGGAGACGGGGCGCTACGGCCCCCGCGGAGCTTCCTCGCGGCTGCTCAGCATCATCGCGGAGCGCGCCGGATTCGAATACGGTAGCGCGCCGCCGGGCGCGGCCGGCGCTGAGGCCCAGGAGGACAGTAGCGCGTGACCCTCGTGTTAACGTCCCGCCCGCAGACAGCGCCCGTCGAGCGATCGCGTCCCCTGCCCCGTCTCGCCCCCGCCGGCCTAACGGAGGCCGAGCTGTCACATCTCTGGGACGGGCAGCGCTTCCCAGCGGGGGCGTTGTCGACGCGCGATGGGGCGTCGCTGCGCGTCGTCTACCGGGGACGGCGGAACACCGGCGCGGGGCCGGACTTCCGTGATGCCATCGTCGCTGCTCCCTGGGGTCTGCTTCAGGGCGACGTTGAACTGCACGTCCGCAGCAGCGACTTCCGCCGCCACGGCCACGACCGGGATCCGGCATACGACGGGCTGGCGCTGCACTTGGTGTTCCGCGACGACGAGGGTCGCGACACGGTCGTATCCAGCGGGCGGTCTGTGCCGGTCGTGGCGCTCGCAGACTGGGTTGACGGCCGAACCGCAGAGGTCAGGATCTGGCTGATGCGGCCCGTGCAGTGGGAGGAGCCTTGCCGCAGCGCCGTGCCCCGCCTCGGCGAACGGAAAACCGGAGCGGCGCTTGACCGCCTCGGCGTCACGCGCTTCCGCCGCAAGGGCGCAAAGCTGGCGAAGCGTCTGGCCGCCGTCGAAGAGCCCGGACAGCTCCTCTGGGAGGGCATTCTGGAAGGGTTGGGCTACGGCGGGGACAGCGCCTCCTTCCGGCTCCTCGCCGCAGGCGTGCCCTGGGCCCGCCTGCGCAGACGCCTCCTGACGCTGAGCAGCTCCGCGCGCGAAGACGAGGCTCTGTGCCTGCTCTCTGCCGGGCTGGCTGAACTCGCCGGCGCCGAACGCGACGTTCGCCCGGCCCGGCCAGGCAATGCGCCGCAAGCCAGGTTGCACGGCGCCGCCCGGCTCGCCGCGCGCTTCGCCGGCGCCGGTCTCCCGGACGCTCTCTTCCGGCCACTGGACAGCGAAGAAGAAGCAGGCCCCGGCCTGCTGAAACTGCTTAGCGTCCCCGGCGCCATTGGCCGGTCGCGCGCGCTGGAGATCACCGCGAACGCCGTGTTGCCGCTACTGGCCGCGCTCGGCCCTGAGCCCGCGGGCCGGGCGGAACGCATATACGCGCGGCTGCCGCTTTCCGCACGCTACGGCGCCGTCCGGCACCTGCACCAGGCCGTTGGCGCGGACGTGCGCATCACCACGCGCCGCCAGCAGGGGATGCTCTACCTGCTCAAAGAATACTGCACGCAAGGCGGCTGCGGTCGCTGCCCGCTCTCCTGAACGCCCGCAGCGCTCCATCAGCCGATGCGCAGCCCCGGCGCCACGTCCAGGTCCAGCGGTGCCACAGCGCCCGCCCGCAGGCGGTGCCAACCGCAGGCGGCGATCATCGCGCCGTTATCCGTGCAGAGTGCCTGAGGCGGCAGCACAACTGGCAGGGGCGAGCGCTCCAACAACGAAGCGCGCAGCAGTGAGTTGGCCGCGACGCCGCCGGCAACGACGATCTGCTGCGCCCCGTGATCACGCGCGGCCTGGAGCGCTTTTGTCACCAGCGAGTCCACGACCGACTCCTGAAAGGCGGCCGCCAGTTCAGCCGTATCCGGCGCTGCGCCCTCCTCGCCCCGCATGATCCGCTGGACCTTCGTCTTGAGGCCGCTGAAGCTGAAATCGTACTGCCGCGCGAGGCGCGCCCGTGGCAGCGAGAACGCCGGCGCCGGCGCCGCGGCAGCCAGGCGATCGATCGCCGGCCCCCCGGGGAAGCCCAGACCGAGCAGGCGCGCCACCTTATCGAACGCCTCACCTGCGGCGTCGTCAACGGTCTCCCCCAGACGGCGGTAGCCCGCCTCAGGCGGGTGGCCATGCACGAGCACCACGTCGCTGTGGCCGCCGGAGACGATCAGCGCAAGCAACGGAAAGCACGGCTCATTTTCGCTATCAAGCCACGCCGCGTAGATGTGGCCTTCGAGGTGGTTTACTGCCACCAGCGGCAGGCCGCAGGCGTAGGCGAGCGCCTTGGCGAAGTTGACGCCGACAAGCAGGGCGCCGGCCAGCCCAGGCCCGTAAGTGACGGCAATCGCGTCGATCCGATCAAGCCCGCAGCCGGCCCGTGACAGAGCCTCATCTAGCACGGGAATGACCGCCTCTACGTGCTTGCGCGAAGCCAGCTCCGGGACAACGCCGCCGTACTCGGCGTGCAGCTCCACCTGCGAAGCGACGACGTTCGAGAGGATGTGCCGGCCGTCCTCTACGACGGCGATCGCTGTCTCGTCGCAGGACGTCTCGATCCCCAGCAGCCTCACGCGCCCGCAGGCTCCCCGGCGGGCGCCTGGGCGGCGACGAGCAGGGCGCCGCAGTTCGCCAGAAATCTCGCGTGCCGGTACAGCTCCGGAATCGCCTCCTCGGGAGGCAGCTGGAGCGCTGATTCCAGCTCCTCGTGGGTCAGCGTACGCGCGAAAGCCGGCGACAGGATCAGCAGCCTGTCGCCGGGCGAGAAGTCGAACCGGTAGAACTGCGGCCAGAACTCGTCGTGCAGGCCCAGCGGCTCCAACGCGTCCGGGATCACCGGTGCGAGCTGGTCGAGGACCCCGCGCGAGTAGTGGACGGCGCTGGCGGGCGCTACCAGCGCGAGACAACCCTCGCCCTCCCGCACCGCCAGGCACGAGACGCCGGCGGCCACCCGGTGGTCCTTCATGCTGCGCCGGTTCCAATCCCGCAGGTTCTCGTGAGCGGCCTTCAGTGCCCTCAAGAGGCCTCCCGTCAGGGAGACCTTCTGCCGGTGAAAAACGCGACCCAGCGCCTCTTTGAGCTCGGCGCAGAACTCTTCGCTGCCCGGCAGCGCCGGCTCGATGATCGCGTAGAGGTCCGATGGCTCGTCGCCCCGGCCCGGGTCCCGGAACACGCCGACCCAGGGCGTGTCCTCACGCGCCTCGCCGTCGACGATGCCGAACTGTCCTACCCAGAGCATCGCGTACATTGTAGCGGGCATGATGGCATGGGGCATTGGAGCATGCTCTTTGCTTCGCTGCCTGGATGCTCTGGTCGGGTCGGCGCTAGGCGCTCGCGGCCTTCGCGGGTACGGGCCGGATACGATAGGTGCAGGCGCGCTCTCCGCGCAGTAGGCTGCGCGTCAGACGCGTGTCGCCGCCGCTGAGAATGCGGACGAACTCAACGTGCAGGGCGCAGACGGCACGGTCGCGGGCGGCGGTCTTCGGGAAGGGGCACGTGTATTCGTCGATGAAGTACTCGCCTTCGTTCTCGCTGTAGTCCACCAGGCAGCCCTGCTCCTCCATCAGCCGCGCCGTCTCCTTGACGCGGTCCGGCATGCTCTTGCCCTGGACGCGGTCTAGATGCGGGGAGGCCAGGCGGTGTGCCACGCGCTGGAGCAGGTTCTGCAGCTTCTCGTTCCCGTCCGTCGCCCTGATCTCCTCCAGCAGCACGCCGGCCAGGACGTCGTACGTCTTGGGGAAGAGAGAATCGGCCTTGTCGGTCAGCGAGTATACCAGCGTCGGCCGGCCGACCCGTCCTCGTTCCTCGCGAGACTGGACGAGGCCGTCCCGCTCCAGTACCGTTAAGTGCTGGCGGATGCCGGTGGACGTCAGAGCCAGCAGCTGGCCCAGTTCCTTCACGGTCCCGCGCGCATTACGCTGGAGATATTCCAGTATCTGCTGGCGCGTCGACTGCATCTGCAGGTTGACCATGCATAGATGTTAGCACCTTTCGCGCGTTGATTCGTAAGTAGATGCTGTAGAAACGCGATTAAGCCATCAGATGGCGCAGAGACCGCTGGACTACAAGCACGAGGCGGACGCGGCGCTGGAGCGCGCGGCGGATCGCCTGCGCGCGCTGCTGCAGGAGGCAGCGGCCCTGCTCGATCCGTTCCCTCCCTTCCCCGGCGCGTTCTTCTCGTACGGCATTGAGGTCGACGCGCCGGGCGCGGAATCCCCGGAGCGCGGCTGCGTCGTCCTGGCGCCCGACGGCGAGCTTTACGAAATGCGCATGGGTAACGACGTGCCCCAGTTCGATTTCGAGATGGCAGACCCGGTCGCCCTGCGCAGCGAGGAGCTGAAGCCACTGGACCTGCACCCGCGAGACTATCTGATCTATGCGCACACGGCGCTCGCGAAAGTGGTGGAGCTCTTGCTTGAGCGGGACGAGGCGAGCTAGAGGATACCGCGGTCGGGAGCGCCGGTCGTGAACTGCAAGTGCGCCAAGCAATGGGTCCGGCGCCGCCATGTGGCCAGGGAAGGCGGTCCGCTGATAGAGATACCAATACCCGGCCATTGATTTCGCCGGGCGGCTTGCATATAATTCGGGCCGAAATCAGCCCCGCCCGTCCTGGATCAGGCCGCTCACAGCTTCAGGAGTCGCGCGATGCCTCACGCCGACAGGCTGCTCCCCTGCCGCGAGTGCGGGTCCAGCTTTACGTTCACCGCCGGCGAGCAGGCGTTCTATTTGAGTCGCGGCCTGGCGCACGAACCTGGGCGGTGCCCCGGCTGCCGGACATCCAGGAAGGACGGCTCCCCGCTCGGCGGCGGGTTCGTGACGTACGGTCCCTTCGCCAGCTTCGGCGGTCGCGAAGCGCGACAGATGCACCCGGCAGTGTGCACGCAGTGTGGCCAGCAGACGGAGGTGCCGTTTGTGCCCAGCCCGGACCGGCCCGTCTATTGCTCTGAGTGCTTTCGCGCAGCGCGCCAGAGAGCAGTTTAGGGCGGGCCACTCGTTTGACAGCCTCGGCCCTCGTCGATACACTTATCGCACAATCAAACAGCTCGTAAAGGCAAAGACGGAGACGAGTACGGCTGCGCAAACCCGGCCAGCGAGTCCCGCGGCCTGCCCCGGGGAGAGCCGAAGGTGCAAGGGGACACGGAGCCGCCGCCCGAAGATCACTCCCGAGCCGCCGACCGAAACGTCCGCCTGAGGCGGACCAGTAGGCTCGGCCGGAAGCCACCGTTAACAGAGGCAGGGGCATAATCCGCCTGAGGCGGACGTGGCCCGCAACGAGTGTCCTCCGCCCCGCGCGGGGGAAATCAGGGTGGTACCGCGAGCAAGGCTCGTCCCTTGGGACGGGCCTTTTTCTATACCACGAAAGGGAGCCGGATCATGTTCAAACCTGTGGACAGCAGACAGAGCCTCCCGAAGCTGGAGGAGGACGTCCTCCGCTTCTGGAAAGAGCACGACATCTTCCGCAAGAGCGTGGACGAGCGCCCGCAGGACCGGCCCTACATCTTCTACGAAGGCCCGCCCACCGCCAACAACCGGCCCGGCATCCACCACGTCCTCGCCCGCGCCTTCAAGGACCTCTTCCCGCGCTACAAGACCATGCGCGGCTATCGCGTCGAGCGCAAGGCCGGCTGGGACACGCACGGCCTGCCGGTCGAGCTGGAGGTGGAGCGTGAGCTGGGACTCAAGAGCAAGGCCGACATCGAGAAGTTCGGCATCGAGGAGTTCAACCGCCGCTGTCGCGAAAGCGTCTTCCGCTACGTAAAGGAGTGGGAGGCGCTGACCGAGCGCATCGGCTTCTGGGCGGACATGGAAGACGCCTACGTCACGTGTGACAACGGTTACATCGAGTCGGGCTGGTGGATCGTGAAGCGGCTATGGGAGGGGGGTCTGCTCTACCTGGACTACCGTTCCACGCCGCACTGCCCGCGCTGCGGCACGTCCCTTTCGGACGCCGAAGTCGCGCTCGGGTACAAGGACGACACGCCGGACCCCTCGGTGTTCGTGAAATTCAAGTTGCGGGATGTAGGGGCAGGTTCAAGCCCCGCCCTCGCGGGCGAGATGCCCACCTACCTTCTCGCCTGGACCACGACGCCCTGGACGCTCCCGGGCAATACCGCGCTGGCCGTATCGCCGGCGGCGGAGTATTCGGTGGTTGAAGTGGACGGCGAGCGGCTCGTACTGGCCTCTACGCTGGCCGCCCGGTTGCTCGGTGACGGCCTCAAGATCGTGGGACGGCTGGCTGGAAGCGAGCTCGTCGGCCTCAACTACGAGCACCTGTACGACCCCACGCAATGGGGCGTGCCGGCCATGTGGTTCGACCCGGCGCAGGAAGCGCGCGTCGTGCCGGTCCAAGTTCCCGGCCGAGACCTCGCGTATACCGTCCTCGGCGGCGACTTCGTCTCGCTCGACGACGGTACCGGCATCGTACACGTCGCCCCGGCCTTCGGAGGCGAGGACTTCGAGCTCGGAAAGCAGCACGGACTCCTCTTCCTGCAGCCTGTCGACCTGCGCGGTAACCTGCCGGAAGGCTCGCCGTGGCCCGGGCGGTTCGTCAAGGACGCGGATGCCGGCATCATCGACGACCTCACGGAGCGGGGCCTTATGCTGCGCTCGGAGACGGTCCGCCACACCTATCCGTTCTGCTGGCGCTGCGATGCGCCGCTGCTCTACTACGCCAAGCCTACCTGGTACATCCGCACGACCGCCGTTAAGGACAGCCTCATCGCCGGAAACGAGCGGATCAACTGGTACCCTGAGCACATCAAGCGCGGGCGCTTCGGCGACTGGCTGCGCAACAACGTGGACTGGGCGCTCAGCCGCGAGCGCTACTGGGGGACGCCGCTGCCCGTCTGGCAGTGCGCCTCCTGCGCCACTCACGAGGCCGTCGGCTCTCTCGACGAAATGCGGACGTTGGCCATCGACCCGGCCGCCGTCGACGCCCTCGCCGACCTGCACCGGCCCTACGTCGACCGCATCGAGCTGCGCTGCGCCGGCTGTGGGGGCACGATGCAGCGTCTCCCCGAGGTCATGGACTGCTGGTTCGACTCCGGCGCCATGCCCTACGCTCAGTG